>NZ_AP025305.1:2400000-3600000 GCF_036492635.1 Aureibacter tunicatorum | reverse complement strand
GCAAATACCAATAGGCGGCTTTTACCAGATTTTTCTCAATTATAAATTCTTTATTATTATAGCCTTCTTCATACCACATTGCCAAGTCATTTTGAGCATCAGGGTCTCCATTGCTCGATTTCTGTTTAAGCTCTTCCCAGAGATTTTTATTTAAGCTCATATATTTTTTATTTAGTGAATATAGGTCGATGAATAATGATATGTTAATTCTAAAAAATTGAAATTTAAAGAAATATACGAAAGAGGTGTTTTAATTACGTATATGAATTCTTATTTGAGCAGTTTTTTAATTCGCTTGCCTATAAGGTTATGCTTAATTATGAGGTGAGAAAAAAGTTTTTTTTGAGGCAAAATTTAATCAGAAACAACAAAGTAATTTGTTCGCATGTTTTTCAGGCAAACAGATATTTGAATTATGAAAAATATTAAACTCATTAAGGTTGCTCTTTTTGCTTTTATGGCTTCTGTAGTATTCGTAGCGTGCAAAGATGATAACAATTCAAGCCCGGGGAATAGTCTTGAAAATAATATCGCTGGAAATTATAGATTTGAAGAGCCTGCTATTCGTATGGAGGTGGAACCGACCACAGGCATGATGATGCCTTTGGAGATGATGACCGATACTGATGCTCTTTACAAAGAGATAAGCGCCAATACGATTAATTTCAAAAGGAACAATACTTTTGAAGGCTTGAACTATAGCGGAAGATGGGATTACTATGATGATAGAAGAGTGATAAAAATTACACCGACCAAACTTAATGATGGCAAGATGATGAAGGATTTTGCGTCTAATTCAATCTTTAGAGAAAACGTTCCTGTGGATTTTAAAGTATTGGAGTCTACAGACAAGTATATGGAGATACAAGCCGAACAAATGTATACGAATAGCCAGATGGATATGGAGGATGTGAAAATGGAAATTAATTTTAAATTGGTGAGAATAGAATAACCTTTGAAGGTATTATGCAGAGCGTACTTTATTCAATGTGCTTATCATTTTTTAAAATCGTCGGGTAGAGTGTGCTCTGCATTCGTATTCAAATGGATGATTTTATTTGTGTCGTCAAATTCAGCGATGATTAATTTCATGATGTAACCTAGGGACATGTGCTCATCTCCAAATTTTTCCTTGCACGACTCATAATCAGACAAGGCGTTAAAGCCTTCTCCAAAGTTGGAAATAACTCCTTGAGGGTAAAAGCATAGGATCTTGGAATCAACCACATCGCCAATTTTATATTTCTTCTTCAGCTTATTCCAATCGGATTCAGATGCCTTCATGGATTCATTCCAAAGCGTATCAAACTCCGCTATAGAACTAGGATTCATGAACTTTAAACATTCTTTCAAACAGCCTTCAGGTAAAAAGCAGGATTTTTTTTCGATGGTTAGATAAGTATTTACCAAAAGATCTTGAGTTTTGAAAATAGCTCTTTCGCAATAGAATTCGCTATCCATTTCTAAAAAACATTCTGTTTTATTTTCATCTATAAATTTGTAATAGTATTTCATGCTTCTGTCAAGTAATGAATGAAGTTTTATTAAGCTTGTTTGGTGTTTTGAAAATGAATTCTATTTGCATATAATAACCAGTACATGAGATCTTTACAAATATAGGGTTAAAAGAGGTGCTGTAATTGTTTAATATGTTTTTTTATTCTAGCATCTCAAATGAGAAATTATACTGGGCAGGCTCTTACATGTATTTTTTCTGATTCGTCTTAATTTGAATTTGTTTGAACCATTATTTTTAAATTCTTGCCAATAACATATTATAGTATAGCTATCATTATTTTAATCGTTGCTCTATTTATTTTGGTTAATTTTCGATAAAATCCAAGTAGAAATTTTATCTAAGGCAATCGGTGAAAAGGTTTCTTCTATTTGACTGTATTCATCGGGAAATCCGGTTTCGCAATTTTGAAATAGATGGTTTAAATTTGGAAATTCCTCAACTGTGACTTTGTAATTCCCTCCGCTTTCAATATGCGTTTTGATTTCTTTCAGGTTCTTTTCTGAAGGCACTTGCACATCCTTCTCGCCATTGACGGCTAATACTGGGCATTTTACCTTTTTCAGGTTCTCTGATGGATCGTATTTGATAAAGTATGACATCCATGGGTTTGCCCAAATCTTTGCTTTTGAGGCAATATAGTCTTCTTTTGTCATTCCCTCCGGTAAAGGTTCAGGCGATATTTCAAACCTCTTATTGTAAATGCGAGTTAGTGTTATTTCCAAGCTTTTCAGGTCATTTGCTTTTATTATGGCATCGTATATTTCCTTTCTTTGCTTGATAGATTCTGAAATAGAATGTTCATCCAGCCCTGTTTTTTTAAGAATTAGTTCTTCTCTATGAATCATTAATTCATCGCCAGGCATTCCCGGACCTGCCATCAGAACGATGTAATTGATATCTTTAGACCTTGCAGCTACCATAGGGGCGATTAATCCGCCTTCGCTGTGGCCTATCAAGCCAATTTGCTTTTTGTTTACTTCCTTTCTTTTTTTTAGATATTTGACAGCGCTTTCGACATCAGTTGAAAAGTCCGCAGAAGTAGAGGAGGGAAAGTCTCCAGTAGACTGATAAACACCTCTGTCATCATACCTTAGGACTCCAATGCCTTGCCGTGTCAGGTGGTCTGCAAGAACCAGAAATGGTTTATGGCCTAATATTTCCTCATCTCTGTTTTGAGGACCGCTTCCTGATATGAGAATAACAATGGGGTATTTGCCTGTTTTTTGGGGTAATGTAAGCGTTCCGGCCAGAGTGACATTATCCTTCGCATTTTCAAATTCAACTTCTTCAGTATAGTAAGGATAAGGCTGTTGAGGTTCTTGAAATCTGACGATTTCCTTTTTGTTGGCTTTTCCTTTCGTCAGAGTTAAAGGGAAAGATTGACTCATTTCTAAATATGTTCCATCGATAGTTCCCGTCTTAGTTAGCATGCCATTGTATTTGAAGCCAAGGGCTATGCTTTTGATCTTCAAAATGGAATTTTCGAAAGAGGTTGAATCGACCTTGATTCCGTATATGCCTTGATCCGGACTATCCATGGTTGATATATAAGCGGAATCGGTTTTTTGAATATTGAAAACAATTGTAAGATTGCTTCCTAGATATTCGATAGAACCATTCCAACTGCCGGAAATGTCTTGGGCAAATGAGAAATAAGCAAAAGCTGTTAAAATAAGAGTTAAGATGGATTTTTTCATTTTATTGTTTCGTTTATTGGTTATGAGAATTAGGGGTATGAGAGAGTTTTTATTAGAGTTTTTTACTGATAATTGAAAATAACGGTTGGTCATGTGTATATTTCCAAAAAATGAGATGAAATAAGAAGCAAAACTATTTACTTCTTATATTCAAGCAGATCGCCGGGTTGACAATCGAGAACCTCGCAAATGGCTTCCAGGGTCGAAAATCGAATAGCTTTTACTTTTCCTTGTTTGAGTATCGAGAGATTGACAACGGAAACGCCTACTTTTTCAGATAAGTCTTTAAGCCTCATTTTTCTCTTAGCGAGCATTACATCAAGATTTACTATTATAGCCATGATTATATGATTAAAGCGTTATCCAATCCTTTTACTAGTTTGTCGAAATTTCTTTTATTTCTTCCCCATGTGATGGAAAATACCGACGCCGAACAAAACTCAATTTCAGTATTGCCATTTTGCTCGTTGATTTTGACATAAAGATTTTCTCCCCATGACAAAAAATTAAATTTTGTGATGGCCAATAGTTTTTGCTTTTGTTCATCTTTCTCCACCAATTCAAAACCATTCGTTCTCAACACTTCATCCATTTTTATATAGAGCAAGTCTTTAGGCAAGTCTATTTGATAGTTTTTGTAAAAAGCGAGCGTTAATATGTTGAAAGGGCTTTTAAAATAAGATTCGAATTTTAGGTTTTTTCGGATTGCGAAATTGAATAGCAGCAAACCAAAAAATATCAAAGCGATAGGCAGGGAAATAGCAGTGTACTGATCTGCAAATTCAGGCTTCAAGCTTATGAAATAGTAGTTGCTGCCCAGCCATAATGCCGTGAAAAGAAAAATAAAGGTCAAGGATATTTTGTTTTTCATAGTTCAATTATCTTTTTATTTATGATAAAGGTAATTGAAATATTTTTAATAATTAAAAAATTATCGATAAACATTAATTTATTTTCGATTTATGATATTGATTTTTAATGAAGATCAGTTGTTTCATGCGTGGTTCGAGTCTATAATTTGCTTTATCAGATCAGGTAAACTGGAGTCCGAAAAGTTCGCTTGCAAGTAATATGGATGATAAATTTCCTTATTTCGGCTTATATACGCGGTTTTCAACCCTGCTTTTTTAGCGCCAAATAAATCCCAATCGTGAGTGGCGACCATAATTATTTCTTCCATTTTCAATCCTTCTTGCTTGGCGGAATATTGATAAATATCTTCGAAAGGCTTGTATTTCTTAACACTGTCCACTGAGTAATAAGCATTAAACTTGTCGATTATTCCTGCATTTGATAATTGTTCTTTAATCATTTCCAATGAAGAATTGGATACTGCGATGACACGTATTCCTTTCTTTCTGAGCAAGTCAAGAGTTGGAGGAACATCTTCATAGGCTGGCAAGTTTTTGAACTTTCCGAGAATTTCATTTTTTAACTTAGCGCTCAAAGGCTTGTTGTTTTCAAAGAATAGATTTTCCAAAGCAACATTCGCTAATTCTCCAAAGTTTCTGTATTCGTTCATAATTCCTATTATGCTTGAACTATACAGCAGTTTTGTAAACCAATACTTTAGGGAGTATTTATCATCAAAGTATTTGTCAAATTGAGCTTGAAGCAAGCTAAGATTCAACAAGGTTTCGTTCATGTCGAAAAAAACTGCTTTTATCATACTTTTTTAGTTTAGCTGTTCATTCAAGTGTTATCATAATTTTATAGTAGCTTTGAAGTTGTTTAGTTGTAGGACAGCTAGAGTGTGTTTTTGTTCAGCCTTTGTGGAGATGATTGAAATTATGCTTTTGCTTTATTTATGATGGGGTTGCTTTCCAGTCCAACAATTTCGATGACCTCGCATTCGCCCGTTCTTATACCTTCCATGAAGTAGCCTTTGGTGCCTATTTTTATTCTCTCTTGATGATAAGGTCTTGATTCATTATTGATGATCCACATTCGGGCAACTCCTTCCTTTAGTACTTTTCCCGATACGATCAATTCTCCATCTTCATTTTCAAATTCAGGCCAAATGATAAAGTTGCCTTTCATCGTATGGTTTTTATCTTCGTACCAAAAGTCGGAACGCAAGCCTTGAATAGGCATTTCTTTTCTGCCGCCTTCACTTTCGCTGTAAAAACGGTATTTCACCTTAAAGTCTTCCGGATGGTTTAGTCTTTCTTGATAGGGTAGGCGGTCATTATTCATATACTGTCGCTCCTTTCAGTAAATCGGAAAATAGTTTCCATGATGCTTTTTCAGGATTTATATTAGGTTCTGTATTTTTATAGTATCCGTCTATATCTTCAGTGTAGCTTTGCAAAGCTTCTAGAAATAATTCTAAATTGTTGTTTTCCCAGTTTTTGCCATTTGTTATGTATTCGGCGTGTAGTAAGCTTAGAAACTCTGAAAAGCTTTTGCGATCATTAACTTCTATTGATAAATAGTCCATGTCTGTTGTTTAAAGTGAATAAATATTTGCCTTTGTTATTTGCAATTGTCTTGTAAAAATTGAGCTGAAACTTCATCGCCTAATTTTTTCGCTAATTTGAACTGATCGCAGGCTTCTGAAAATTCTTTTAAGTTTAGTTTGACAATTCCTAAATATCTTCTCAACTCTCCTTCATTTGGAGCCATAGAAACGCATGCTTCAAAGTCTTGTTTTGCTTCTTGAAATTGATTGATCTGCATAAGTGTAATGCCTCTGTTCACTAAAGCGCCAATGTATTTTGGGTTCAGCTCGATTGCTTTGGAATAGTCATCCACCGCTGATTGATAATTCTGTAATGTCTGGTTCAAGTATGCGCGGTTATTATAGGTTAGAGGATCATTTGGGTCAAGTCTAATTGCTTGATTGTATGCCGATAGGGCTTTTTTCGAATTGTTGGACTGCATTTCGAAGTAGCCTATTTTTTTGAAGGCGAAAGAGTTGTTCGGATTTATCGATACAATCTTTTCATAAGCTGATACTGTGCCTTTTAAGTCTCCAAGTTGTTCCTTGCAGTCAGCGATTCTTTGGAAACAGATTTCAGACCGATTATTGTCGAGATCTTTTTCAATGCCTAATTTGTAAAATTTTTCGGCAGCTTCAGGCTTATTTTGCATTTCCATCAATGCTGCAAAACCGAAATACGAATCAGGAAAATCAGGATTTAACAACCAAGCTTGGTTGAACCTTTTCATAGCTGTTTTTAAATCATCATTATAAAAATATTTCCAAGCGAGATCAACGTGTACATTTACCGAGCTGTCAATGCTGTTAAAGCGTTGAAGGCATTCTTCAATAAACTGTTGATCTATTTCTTTATGTTTTTCGCTTTTCTGGATTTCGCCATACATTGGTAATGTGTTGTCAATCTTTTGGGTTTGAGATTGACAAGAGTTGTAAAATATTAAGAGTAATGCGGTAGTGTATAGAAATTTCATAATTATTGATCTTTGTGTTTTTAGTCTCTAGGCAAATTTATTATGCGATTAACATGATTGATCGGATAATTTTCGAAAAGTTGATGTTTTACTAAAAAAATAAAGTTTAAAAATTATATTTCAAACTAATATATAGGGTTTGTGCTTGAATAAAATCGATAGACCTGCTTTGTAAGCATTGAAATTCTTGTTTGTTAAAACGTTGGGTTGTTGTTGCCAATCGCACCGCCTGTTGCTAGCATTAATAGACGAGAGATAAAATCAATAGGCTGGATCGCATCCCAATGTTCCGCTAGTTTTCCATCGATCAATTTAAAAGTATCTGTTATAATGAAGCCTTTCTTTTCATTGCCTCTATGTTTAGCCTGCATTGTGGCATGGCTATGTAGGACAACATAATTTCCGTCAGCGAATACTTTTTTTACGTCAAACGAATATTCTGGAAACCGATTAATCATCGTCTTCACATAGCCAACAACACCTTCGATTTCATTCGGAATCGCACGATTGTGTTGGATATAAGAACGGCCACCGAATTTTTTTGTCGTATAGTCAAAATCATGATCATTCATTAAGTGTTGAAAAAAGTCGATAACAACTTTTACGTTTTCTGTTTCTTGTTTTGTCCAATGCTTTTGAACGTGGTTGTCAAAAGTGATTTGAGGAGTTTTATTATTAATTGATTGGCTCATTGTCGTATTATTTGAAAAGTGATTCCTTGAATTTATTATATGATTCGATAATGCGCTTGACAGATTGTTTCTTGTGTTTTTTAATTTCGTCGAGGTCGGGATGAATGTTCATGCTCGGGTGAATTTCATGGATGTTGTTTTTGCTCCAAAGCATTAATTCGATTAAAATAGGAGTGAACGATAGGCCCTTGTCCGTTAGCGTGTATATCTTCGTTTTCTTATTATCGGGATGAGTGTTCTTGTTGATGATTTCGAATGTTTCCAGTTGTTTCAATCTTGAAGACAGTATGTTGGTGGCAATAGCTTCTTGACTGTCGGTAAAATCTTTGAAAGTGCTTTTTTCCTCAAAGAGCATTTGCTTGATGATGACCAGCGTCCATTTGTCTCCAAAAATGTCCAAGCCTGATGTTATGGGGCATTTCGATCTAAAAAAATCTTTCATTGCGGTATTGTTTATTGCTTGCAAAACAAAAGTAATAATTATTTGTTTTACTTGCAAAATGAAAGTTAAATTGTGAGAGCAAAAAAAAATCAGCATACGAAAAGGGTATGCTGATTGGGCAATGAATGTGTTTTTCGTCATTTAAAGTGACTATTAGACAGTATCACGATTGATATTTTATACCAATTTATTTTCCTTTGGAGGAAATACATTGGTGGATTATTAAGATCATAAAAAACTAATTGTGATAAACATAATTCTTGAATGCTAGACTTTAGGTTTATTTTTGCTTGGGCCTGAAGGGTTTTATAACATCCTCATCGCATTCCAAAAATGGGCCTTCCATAAGATCTATGCAATATGGTATAGCCGGGAATACAGCGTCTAGGCACTCTCTAATCGACTTAGGCTTGCCCGGAAGGTTCAATATCAAGCTCTCGCCTCTAAGGCCAGCGGTTTGTCTGGAAAGAATGGCTGTTGGAACATACTTTAATGACTCTGCTCTCATAAGCTCGCCAAAGCCGGGCATCATTCGATCGCATACAGCTTCAGTGGCTTCTGGCGTTACGTCTCTTTTAGCCGGTCCTGTTCCGCCAGTTGTGATCACCAAGCAACAATTTTGCTTGTCAACCATATCAATGATTGTTTTCTCGATCACAGTTTGCTCGTCAGGTATGATTTCGTAACATTCAGTCCACTCGGAGTTCAAATACTCGTTTAAAGTATCTATGATCGCTTTTCCGCTTTTGTCTTCATATATTCCAGCGCTTGCTCTGTCGCTTACGGTTATGATGCCTATTTTGGCTGTTTGATGATCTTCCATTTCTTATGCTGAATTTCTAGATTTTTCCTATTAATATTTTATAGTAATCAATACCAAATATAGTCAGTATCACTTCTTTTTTTGCATTATACCTCTTGTTTTGATAGAATTTAAATGTGGAAGGCTTTTGTGTTAGTTTCAATATATTAGCACTGTCGGTTGTTTCTCGAAACAGTTGATTTTTTGTTATTATTTTTAGAATACCCTATTATTATTCTTTTTTCTTTTTAACAAATAATAGATCTTCAGGCTTGAAGGTGAATGTACCTAGTTTTTTTACAGGTATTTTTAGGTTTTTGTATTTTTTTAAACTTCGATTTATAACATCCTCCATTTTAATCTGTAAGGTTGTCAATTCTTTTTGGCTAAATGACTCTGAATCTTTTTTGCTGATTAATTTTTTAATTTTTTTCATTCTGTAGTCTTCAGAATTAACCGGAATTAATCTCACACTAGCCTTAATAGCTCCCATTTGTGGTACTACATCGATGACATAAATTTTTCCTGATTCTAAGTCTGCCTTTATGTAGTCTTTATTTTCAGACCTTACCCAAAAAAGGTGTTTGCCTGGTTGACATTCATATCTTAAGTATTTTGGTCCATTAAATCGGCCAATAACTTTTGTACTATCAAAGTAGGTGAAGTTTATAGCAGAGCCAAGCGAAGAAGATCTTACAAAATAAACGACGGCTTTGCCTTTTGGCGCTGGTTTGATTGTTTGTGTATTATCAAAAAAGAATATTGATGCCAAAAAAAAGAATAGTAATGTAGTTTTCATTGTTTGTTTTCTGATTTAAAGGATGATACAGGGGGAAGCTGGTGAATTAAGAATTCGAGGATTTATTGGTTGCTCTTCTTATGCTTTCATGCTGTGATATATTATTACATTTAGACTATGAGTGTCGATTTGTATATTTTCTGGAAATATTTTATGTTATTAAATGGTTTGCCTAATTAGCACTTGCTAGTGTATTTTCGCTGTAGTTAGTGTTTTTGATTTGATTAAGATGATGCTCCAGATGTTCCACATAGTCATTGATCAAAAACCTTAGGTCGGAGAAGTTCTCGTCACCCAATTCTATAGCGTAATTCAATGTGACTTCTGTTTGACTTTCAATTATATTTTTGATTCTGTTATTTACCGACAGCCAAAATTCAGCGAGTTCTTGAGGGGAGGCATTTTGATAGTTGTTGGCTATGACTAATGCGTCTTGATTGTACTTTTTGATTTTGTAGGGTTTATTTTCAAATTGAATTTCCGTGAATCGTTGCAGGTTATTTATGCCGGAGTCTATCAGGTGGCCTAAGATCTCTTTTTTCGACCACTTTTCAGTGGATGATTTTTTGCATAGTTCCTCTTCAGAAGCATGTGAGAGATATGCTTGTCCGCTATTGATCAATTGTTCGAGTTTTCTAGTAGTTTCTTTCATGTTGAAATTGTTGATTCAGCTTTTGCAGTAGGGGTGAAAAAGGGTGATTTTTAATATTAATTAAAGATATTAATATAATTTACTAATTGAAATTGGTTGGCTTAAATTTTCGAGGATAGATAAGAGTGGCATTTTTTTATTGATAGTTGCCGGTTATTTAGAGGTGTTAAACTCATCTAATTTTTAGATTAATATTTGTTATTTATTAAGTTATTTTTAGTTCTGATGGGGGGTGAAATCAATTTTTTATGTAAAAATTATTTTTTTTATGAGTAATATTTTATTTGATGTATTGCTTTTTGATTATTTGTTTACCTTTAAAAATTATTAAAATAAACACTTATGAAATCAGCTTTAGTTGCAACTTTACTAATACTCAATATTAATTTTTTGAAGGCTCAGGATAAAATAGAATGGTCGCCAGATGTCGAGTTGACTTTTGCTGATTATCAATCTTCATCCAGTGAAATCAATCCGGAGTTGAGTGTGTATTCGATTGGTTCACAAGCAGGTTTTGAATTTTTTTTTCAAATGACTACGTATGAGTTCATGTTTACAAAGAACTTTAATAACAAGGTCAATACTGTATTTGATAGAAAAAGTAGCTATATAGTTGCCACGTCTCAAGATCTTGCGGATCATTTGGTTGAATTTGGAAAACTGGAATTTGACCTTGCGGAACTTTCTGCGAGGAAATTTAGAAAAAGGCTTTATGAAGCTAAAGGTGCATTTTCAAATACCGATTTTTTCAAGCCTCTGTATGATGAAATTATGGCTGAGCAATCGGAGAGGCTTAGCCAGCTTGGGAAAAAAACAGATCTAGGTAGAAATGCTGAAATATTAGCGGAGGAAAGACGTAAAGTAAGAATTGAAATACAAGAGCTTTCCGATTATTGCAAAACATGCAAACCACCAAAAAAGAAGAAGAAAAAAACAAAGAGCAAAAGTTAATTAATTTGTAATGAAATTATATTTGGACATTTTGCATTGATTTTTTTATCAATGCGAAATGAATTCTACGAGATTTCGAAAACAAAGAAGTATTCTAATAATTGACCATCGCATTTTTCCTTTTTATAAAAGCAATTAATCCGCAAACGACCCCAGTGGAGTTCATAAAAATTAATATTGTGGATTCAGTTTTAGAATATTTAAAAAATGAAACTAGATTAGCGATTTTCCCTAGACTATCTATTTTTTGTTCAAGTCTAATGTTTGCGTAATTCGAAAATCCTAAACCTATTATTGCGATTAATATTGAGGCGATTAAAAACCATTTATTTCGACTCATGCTTTTATTTGTTAAGTGAATAAATAGAAAGGATGATTTAAAGTATACTTAACGAATTGTGAGTGTTTTTTATTTCTTATTCATTCAGATTGCTATTAGTCGTTTCTTTTGCTTGACAAAATCCTTTTGTCTTTGGATGTCATTAGCCCGCAATCTACTAAGTTCATTTTTAAAAAGTAGATATAAGCAATGGTTTGTGAAAATTACCTTAAAGATTACGGGTGATTTTTTGTTTAACGCTAGTTCAGTTCATATGTAGCTTTATCCTTGTTGTCTTTCACTTGTATGTCGAGCGTTGACAATTGATCGCGTATATAATCAGAAAGTTCAAAGTCTTTTTTTGCTCTGGATTGTTGCCTTATTTCCATCATTATATCCAATATGTCAGTTAACAAGGGGGTGTTTTTATGGTCAGTTGACTCTTCGTTAATGCCCAGCACATCAACGAGCATACCTTTGTAAGTACTTTTGAGAGTAGTTGAGACATCCATGGGAAGGTTGCTTCCGTTATGATTCAATTTGTGGACTATGGTGAGCAAGTCAAACAGGCAAGCGATAGTTTCGGCTGTATTGAAGTCGTCATTCATTTTGTTGTAACAGTCCGCGCAAATTTTCATTATCTGCGATGCTAAAGCCTCATCGATATTCTGGCTTTCATTTGTTTGTAGCTTATCAATGACATTCAAACCTTTTTGGAGCTTTTTGCAGGCGATTTCAGCTGATTGAAGAGCTTTGTTTGAAAAGTCTATAGAGCTTCCATAATGAGCTTGAAGCATTAGAAAACGAATTGTCATCGGATCATACGATTTGTCAAGCAGATCGTGATTGCCGCTGAACATCTGGCTGAGAGAAATAAAATTGCCTTTTGACTTGGCCATTTTTTGTCCATCCAAAGTCATCATATTGTTGTGCATCCAATAATTTACCGGCGGACAGCCAAAAGCGCCATAGCTTTGAGCGATTTCTGCTTCATGATGAGGAAATTTGAGATCCATGCCTCCGCCATGAATGTCAAAAGGAATGCCTAGGTATTTGCTGCTCATCGCTGTGCATTCTATATGCCATCCCGGAAATCCCATGCCCCAAGGAGATGGCCATTGCATAATATGGCTTGGGTCGGCTTTTTTCCACAGGGCGAAATCCGCTGGGTGATTTTTCTCATCTTGTCCATCCAGCGATCGACTTCCCGCCATGAGTTCGTCCAACACTCTTCCGGAAAGTTCTCCATAGTGGTGTTTTTCAGAATAATTGATTACATCAAGATATACCGAGCCGTTTTTTTCGTAGGCTAAGTCATTAGCTATAATTTTTTCAATGATGCCAATTTGTTCAATGATGTGTCCCGAAGCGGTAGGTTCTATAGATGGTGGCAAGACATTAAGCTTGGCCATGGTATCGCGATATAGGTTTGTGTAGTGCTGTGCTACTTCCATAGGCTCAAGTTGTTCAATACGAGCTTTTTTAGCGATTTTGTCTTCGCCGTCTCCACTTAGCTCGTTTTCGAGATGGCCGACATCTGTGATATTTCTGACATAGCGTATTTTATAGCCGAGGTGCTTTAGGTAACGGTACACAATATCAAAAGTAATCGCTGAACGCGCATGGCCGAGATGCGGTTCTCCATAAACTGTTGGCCCGCAAACGTACATGCCTATTTTGCCTTCAACTAGTGGTGTGAAAAGTTCTTTTTTACCCGTTAGGGTATTCTTAAGATAGATTTTTGATTCCTTGTAGTTCAACTTTGCGTAATTTAGGTCTTTGATAAAAACTGTTTGCGACTGTATTTTGAGCTAGAGAATGACTGGCATGGTGATTAAATTACTCCATGCCTTTGATGAATTGAAGTTTTGAGCTTTCTAAATTCAACTCTCTGTAAAAACAAGCTTTTCTATGTTTGCTCTGTTGATCATATGTGTGGCAGACTCCGCTTCCGAGTAGCGTAACTTGGTAGACAAGAGCATCTTGATCACAGTCAATGAGTATGTTGTCTACTTGAAGAATGTCTCCGGAGGTTTCTCCTTTTGTCCAAAGTTGATTTCGAGAAGTGCTCCAAAATGTAGCTTTTCTTGTTCTTAGAGTCTTTGCAAAAGCCTCTTCATTGATGGAAGCGATCATCAAAAGTTGTCCTGTTGAAGTCTCTTGTACCGCTACAGGCAATAATCCGCCTCTTTTTTCGAACTGAAGATTTAGAGACGTCCCTTCTTCCAGTTCAATTATTGAAGAATTCAATTTTTTTTTTTGAGTTACTTTGTCGTTGTGTAGTGATTTATCCAACATCTCCAACTTGTTAAAGTGTTTGACTGAGTATTTATTAGTCTTTAAACGTGCCTTCAAATTGCAGAGCAATCATCTTCGAATTTTATGATCTATCGATTTTTTAGATCGTTGATGATTGGCTATCCAATTAAGTCTTGCTTATTTTTTGGACGATTCGGCAATTTTAGGATACTTCAAAAGTATCATTTATCAACCTTAAATGCAACTTTGTTGCATTTTCGTTTTAGAGTGTTGATGCCTTTATTGATTTCGCGAAGCTAGAACAGGGGTATGAGGATGTTTTGAAATTCAGTTAATAGATATTTTAGTCAATTATTTTTTGTTCTTTCAATATGTCGTAGGTAATTGACTTTCTGCTTTTGGCCATTTTGATGTCATGAAGATCCATGTTTAAAGCAAAAAGCCAAATATTGCTTTCTGATTCAATGTAGCCGACATTCCAACCAATATTTTCACTCCAACCTGTCTTAGAATGGATAACATAGTTTTCTGTTGAGTCTGTAATCATCAAGTCTTTGGCTGTTTCTTGAATTTTCGTGTCAAATGGCAGTTCATGTTTTACTAGTTTTTCCAGAAAGTCAATTTGGCCAGTTGCTGAAATAGCAAGTTCTCCTTCGAGCCAAAAATTATCGATTTTATTGCCAATTTTTTTATTTCCGTAATCTGCCTTGGTGATCCATTCCTGCATTCGCTTATGTCCGGTTTTGCGAGCTAATTCTTGATAAAACCATACACAAGAAATAGGAAAGGCTGTTTGCATCGTTTGGTTTTGGTTCCAAGGTTTATAGCCTCTATCCACGCCATCCCATTTGATTGTGTCATTAATGCTATTAATTGATGAAGCCTGCAAGGCTATCATGGAGTTAAGGATCTTGAATGTGGAGGCAGGGACAAATTCTTTCTTGCTTCTTTCTTTATTGTAGTATTGACTCGTATTCGTATTTAAGTTTTTTAATACAAATGTGCCGGTTGCATTATTGGCTTGAAATATTTCCTTCCAAGCTTTAGGACTTTGATTTTGATTGCAAGCTACTAAGCTAATGACCAATAATATCAATGGAATTGTTAATTTCTTGGTTTTCATAAGCAGGGCTTGATATTGTTTATGAAACCTATTGTTTGATATTAGGAATCTCATTTATTTATAAAACTTCAGCTTGAAAAATATTTTTATTAAAATCTAAAATAAATTTAAAAATTCATATTTCATATGAGTTCTGAAAATAACTAATCTTTAAAGTTTAAAAATATGAATATTATAAACCAGCTGTGTAAAATTGAATCTTGACCTCATGGAAATAGTTTATTTACGACTTTTTTGAAGATAGGGATAGACCTTATTTGATATCTTGACTTAGTGAGATGATTTTTGAAAAAATGGGCTGACTTGAAAAAATAGTAGGCCAGCCCGTTTTTAAGGTTGCTATTTTACCACTACGATTTCCACATCTCCATCCTCTGTGTCAACCGAGTTTCCAGCTTCATCGACAACAACGATCACGACATGATAAGCGCCTAAATTAGCTGTGTCAGCTACTTTGATATGTTCGTGCACACTGGCATTTTTTAGCCCTTTGAAAGTGCTTTTTTCCATAAATGTCTTATCTATAATTCGGTATTCATCTTCTATTAATCCTGATTCAGGATGGTCGTGAAGTTCAATATGGTAATAATCCAGATTGGCTTCGTCCCCGGCTTGGGCTTCGAAGTCTATATGGATAGTTCCGCCGAGTGACACTTCATTTCCTCCGTCGTGGTTTTCAGCGACCAAATTTGAAATGCTGAGCTTCTTTGCGAGCGCTTCCTCTTCTTCGCTTTCACAAGAGGATAACACTGCCGCGCTAAAGATTAGCGCCATGGATAGTTTGAATAACTTTTTCATTTTTTGTTGTTTTAGATTTATGGTTTTTGAAATTGAATGTTGATAATATTTGGGTTCTCTAACTGTGCTTGGCGCGCAGTTTTTTGTTACAGCTTTAAGCATGGAGGATGATTTGTCCAATCAAATTCCAAGCATAGGGTAAGCTTTGTTAAGTCCAGTATTTTGCATTGCAGCCTTAATTGTGCATGTTCATGGACAGCATGAAAAAAGTTCAAGCATTAATATTTTACAAGAACAGTTTCTTCTGATTTTCTTATCATCTTCATGGTATTTCCTTTATTGGGAAATAAAAAGTGATGAAAGAAACTCTGACAATGACATTTGCATTTAAAGCGTATGTTTGAGCTTCGTAAATCGTGTGATTTTACAAGTGCGACTATTCCTGTTTCTGATTTGCAGCATATTTTGATGCAAAGGGCTAAAGAGCCATTTGATATTCAAAAGCTGGTTAGAATAAGATCGAAGGAATAGGTTTTTTACGGTCTAATGCATTGGGAGTTCTGGAGCTAAGTATTTCAAGTTTTTTATATGGAGAGAGTTTATATCGCTATGAACACGTGTAATTCATATCCGAATTATTTCACGTTGATGAAGTACATCATTGACGAAACAAATGCAGCTCCATGACAGCGAGTGAATTTTGAAAATAGCTACAGAATCAAATGACTAGGAAAGATGAAATTTAGGAGGAGGAGTCGGTTTGTCTATGTGGGCAGAACCGTAAAAATCACCAAAATGCATTGTGGAATTATTGTTCACAATGGGGTGATTGGTCTCCAGAAGAGAATATTGCTTTTCGATCAACCAAGGGAAAACGAAAATCCATTGGAGCAAATGTCCGATATCGTCTAATATTGGAGCTATTGCTTTATAATCGAAAGACTCAATCAAAAAAGTTAAAGTGGAGCCGTGTTGGCAATGATCGTGTTCATGAGCGTATGAATAATCATGAAGATGTTCGCTTTCATTGACATCTGCTTGTTTCGCAATTGACTCAGGCTCATTGATATAATGAACAAGCATATGCGTTCCGCTAACGATAATCGATCCGAAGATGATGGTTAGCGTGCCAAATAAAAGCAGTATGGCATATAACTTTTTCAATCGCAGTTGCATTTAATTTACTGGAAATATAAATAAAATTTTCTAAAATCTTATTTATTGGAGCCTAAGTTTCATGAATAAGTCTGAGTCAGAGGCTAAGAATTAATAAAAAATTGTTTGAAATGAACTATTTGAAAAATAGCTGGCTCAAAAGAACCAGCTAGATGAAAAGTGTTTCCCCAATTATTTCAAGGAGCAAAATATCATAATAATTTTGCTTGGTCTCTTGATAAATAGAAATTAAACTTTGCTTCGATATCAGTCTAATGAAGGCTTGCTCATTCCCTCAAATCTGCCATGGTCGACGAAATGTTGGTCAGGTTTTGTTCCATAGTACGAATCTTGAGCGACATCAGGTCGTTGTTCAAGGTATGACTCATCGGTGCATTTTTCATAAAATGAATCTCCATACAATCTTTCAGCCATCTCGATAATCGTTCTAAGTTGAGGTATGTCATTGTCTATTTCCTTGTACCAGTACGCAAGAACGGCATGATCCATTTTCCCGCCTCTGTTGATGAATTCATCCATGAATGCCAAGACTGTACTTCTAAAACTGTCATGATCTTTAGACTCAGAAGAGGTGAAAAGTATTCCAACATCGGTTTTAATAGTGTCTGACACATATCGCTGAGCTTCCAATAGTCTATCCCAAGAGCTAAGGCTATATAAATACTCTTCAGGATGGTCGAAAACAATAAAAGCAAGCTTGATGTCTTTTAACTTGAATGCTCTATCCAATGCAGTGTATGCAGTTCTGTAATTAAATCCTAGTTGATTTTCGCCATGGCTTCCTTTGACAACCAATGCGTCGAGAATTCCAATTCCTATTTCACCATCGAATTCATAATCCACTTTATAAGCGTATCTCAATGCGTCAGCGACTCTTTCACCCAAGGTATAATCGCAAGTCTCACCAGTTTCGCATGATTCTTCTAATTGCGGAGGAACAGGTTTGGACAATATGCTTTGAAGAGCAACATATTTGACATCTACCCCTGTGTTTTTAATCCTTCTTATCAAGCTTATGTCTCGATTGAGAATATTTACTCTTTGTTGCTCGCATCTGCATTCAAGCCAAACAGCGCTGCCGACATCTATTACAAGAGGCACGTTGTGGGCAATCAGCATAGGAGCAATGCTATCTCTGAAGAATTCGTGTCGAATTGAGTCGTACAAATTCAGTCTTAACATGAAGTAGTCCATTCCTCTCAAAGCATTGACAAGTCTCGATTTTTCTGTAGTAAACATGTCATGAAAATCGTAAGAAAGAGCGTTAGGAAGGCCTCTGTTCCCATGCTCGAACCAAAGCTTGGTCGTGTTTTCTTGGGAAGGGATGATTTCATTCGATCCTTCAAGAAGAATTTGGGAAGGTTCAATTTCGTTTTGTTTAAGAATCTTGGAGCTATCATCACAACCAGCTGCGAAGAATAGGAATAAGATGGGAATTAAAAAAATGCGTTTCATAATTTTGAGATTTAAATAATTGCGAGTTTTAAGTTTATAAAATTGAGATTAAACACTTGTGGGAATAGTTCAAAAATTATGCTTAAATAAAAATATTCTTATAAATGGATGGGTTAGGGAAATGCCTCTATGGAAGGGGTTCTTGAGAGGACGAAATGCAGGATGATGTGCAATGATAGGAAAGGATTGTATATGAATTTTTATTTAAAAACAACTGTTTTGTTGCTTGAAGAGTATTGAGTTGATACTTAGATGCTAAATATTTTAATTTGTGTTCTACTTTTGGTTTGAATGCTTTTAAGTTTAGATCTTTTAATTATTGTTATCCTTATATTTTACGGCTAATCGAGTTCCTTCGAATGTTGTTACTAGTTCCGTCTCTATCAAGTCTCCTATTTTATGGAATACTTTGATTTTTTTAATATCGTTTATCCAGCAATTGGTATTTTCTAAATTCTCAGAAAGTATTGTTTTAGCATCAATATCATTGATGTCAGTTATTTTAAATACGGATTCATTTATCAAAGAGCCTTTTCCAGTAACCCATAATTTTACTTATGCGCCGTATAGAGGAATTAATAGATTATAGTCTAATTCATTTTTACTGGCTTTTAAAAAAAGATCATCTAGAAAATATTCAAGTAAAAAATTGAGTTTGCTTGGATCTCCACATGCAATATATTTGTTGTCAATAATTTTAATATGAAACCAATCAAATTCCGATATATCATTAGATATTACAAATTGAACTCCTTCAAGTGGAGTCTCATTTAAATCAATAGTTATAGCCCAACCAGGATTGTCTATTGTTTCAATTTTTACACCATGATAATGCTCCCAGTCTCCATCGCATTGATTCTTATACCAATTTTGAAGCCTTTCTAGTACTTGCATATAATAGATTTTAAAAAACTACAATAGCATTTTTTATGCTCTGATAAACTGTTAATATACTGATTTATAAATTCAAATAGCCTACCTTAGAAAAATCTATGAATTAATCATCTACCTTGTATTGAGTCTAGGAGAAAGTATTCAAAAATCAATTGAAATCGTGGGTTACGATGAATATTTAAAGCTTGCAATTTGCAATTGATGTAACATAACAGCTTGAAACTTTATAACAGCTCGATTTCTTTGGTGATATTCTGAATCGCTTGTTCTTCATGCTTGTTTTGAAACTCAGTCGTTTTGTAAATTTGAGGCAATTCTAAAAACGATTTCAATACTTGCTTTCTTCCCTTATTGTAAATAAAGTCTGGATACAGTGTGTATTCTTTACGTATGTTTTTCATATAGATACTGTAGTCGCTCCAAGAGCTTCCCAATATCGCCAGATCAAAATCTAGCAGATACTTGATGTCATTTTCAGTATCATTTTCATGCTTTTTTGTATCGATAATTTGATTGTAGCATTTGGATGTTTTTTCAGCGTTTACTCCAAGGCGCTCTAAGTTTTGACTTGCGACCAAAGCGCTTTTCTTTTCATTATCGCTTCTAGATGAGTTGTATACGATATCATGATAAAACACCGAAAACAATAGAGTATCAAAGTCTTCTATTTTAACCTGATATTCAAAAGCAAGTTGAATCATGGATTTGATATGCTCAGTATTATGGTAAAAGCGGTCTTTTTTATTGTAATGGCTTTCTATCTCGCTCCAAAGATCAGAAATTAAATTTTCATCATTTGAATACCTTGAAGCAAGTTCAGTCCATATTCCTTTTAGGTTATCCATTTTGCAAGTCTTTGATTCTTGAATACAAAATACAGTTTAATGTGGTTTATAGACTATTGCGTTACGATTATTATTCAAAAATTTCTTAGCATTCGATAGACTCGGCTTGTTTGTGAATTAACTTATTGCTTAAGGTGCTTTGCTAAAATATTGGAATGAGTATATATAGAGTGCTTTAGATGTTTGGAATGCGAGTGATTAGGTTTGTATCGTAGATGAAAGATCAATGGGTTGAAACTATGCTTTCTTTTTAAGAATATCTAATTAGTACGTTAATTGTAATTATTAAAATAATAGTAAGAAGCGGAATGAATGATATAAATGGGAGTACTTTATAAATTAATTTTAATTTTTTTTTAACCTCTTCATTAATGTTTAAATATACGATTACTCCTGAAAAACTAAACGCAAATGAAGTCAGTAAAACAGGAATCATATAGCCTATCGTGTAGGCAAAAGAGTGAGCTGCATAGCCAGGTGTCGGATTTGTGAAAATCAGCAGTGTTCCAAATAACGTAAGCGAGATTATTGTTAGCTTGATTGATTTTTTCCATTTTATTTCTGATGGAATGAATAGATCATAGTTTAGAGTCTTATTGTCTTCTTTACGTAGATATATTAATTTTAATGATATGCCTATAAAAAATACCACAATTGAGGTTAATGCAAGTATACTAATTCCCATTATGTGAGTATACATAGGATGCTTCATGGAGGGGAGACTATACAATAATCCACATATGCCAATTGTGAATATAATCGAAGAAGCCATTTTTTTTAATTCCAATATTTTAATTTTCTCCATGAGCTATGAGTTTTTTAGGTAATTGATTCCAATTTCGTTTCTTGTGAAATTTTGGCGAGTTTAAAACTCAATAGAAATTCTATATGCTCCTTTATTTTGTTGGCATGATTGTAAAATATGGAGCGAAGAAGGTTTTATTCCTATTAAAGGTTTAGTGTAAATATATTATAAAAAGAAGACCGAGCAAAGAACTATTGTGTTTTGCATTTTAGTTTGCTTTAACGCCTCACTAAAATGAATTCCGTTTACCTCAGCTATGTTTGGAGATTGTAAACCAAACTAAAAAATTATTTTCAGTAATAAAATAAGATAAAAAGGCAGCGTTTCAAAGGCTCTCAGAAAGTTCTTGGAATATTAGAGTGAAAGCTGGAGTATGTATAAGGCTTGTTTAGGTAACTGGAGAGTGAGGTAAAGTTCGTATCGGAGATTATGAACCAGCAGAAGCAGAAAATTCTCCATCTAATTCCATCTTATCTCGTGCCATTGTGGAGAAATGGTTTTTTTGAATGTAATAGCCTTGTGTTGTGTCTATGACTAGGCTATTACATTTGAAACAGGATTGTGAACTCTATTTTTCTATCGCTTTTTTGATGATTTTATCAAATCTGCTGTCCATGCATACACTAATATCAGTGGTTATGAATTTTCCATTATAATACAAACTAAAAATTGTTGCTGGTGTAGGAGAGTTTTGAGCTTCTTCTAAAGTTTCAAATTTTACTACTTCTAGGTTTAAATTTCTATTCTTAACTGTTTCTACAAGTGAATTTGTAACGTGGTATTCAGAGAATGGACAGCGATTTGAGAAATAAACTGTCAAGCCATCCGTATTTTCACATTCTCCTTTCTCAACACTCTTTTTAAACTTAGGTTGTTCTGCTTTATTGTCGAACTTTTTCACCAAAAGGCTAAAACCATAAGGTAATCTATCGGCTTCTTCAAACCCCTGTTTTAACAGCCATTTTGTATCGTTCATAAAATGAAACTTTTTTGTGCCAACGATTGTCACAAGACCTGATTTTCCACGTTGTTTTGCTTCGTCCTCTGCTTTTTGCAGTAAAGCTTTTGCGTAACCATTACCTTTATATTTTCCTGATACCCACATGCAACCTACAAATATGTAGTTTGATGCATCTATCGGAACCCAAGATTTTTCCGCATCACAATATTCAATAAATACTTTAGCCCGTGTATCTAAGCGATAAAATTTATATCCATTTTCAAATTCATTAGTCAGCCACTTCTTTTTCAACTCATAGCTTTCTTTACATTTTTTGTCTGAAATAGCACAACAAATATGTTCCTTTTGAATATTTTTCGCATTCAACTCTATTATTTTTTCCATAACTATCTACTTTATTGGAATCCATAACTCAGTAATCGACTCAGGGTGCTCTGGTCCAAAATATTGTTCTCCATATCTTTCAAAACTAGCTCGCCTGTCTATTTCATACTCTGAGTTTGACAGCCAAGTGCCATAAGCATAATCAAATGACATTTGAATATTGCTCATTGTTCCTTTATGCTCGAAAACGGCATACTTTCCACCTTCAATCGTTAAGCTATTGAGTTCTTTGGGTATATTCTTAATCTCATTAACTTCTACTGCAGCCCATTTTTCAAACTTCATGTCTTCTGTGAAATTTTCCATTTTGAAACCTGTATCAAATGGGTGTATTTCATAGCAACCTGTATTTATATTATTCTCTATTTCTTTTTTTCTTGGCATAAAATCCCTCCACAACTGCGGAATTTTATTATTAGCAAGCGAGGTTAACACATTCATTCCAATGAAATTTCTCTTTTCAATTTCTATAATTTTGGGCTTCATCGTTACATTGCTTTTTAAATGACTTAATCTTTCAACTGTTAATCTTGCACGACCAAAAGCTCTCTGATTATTATTTAGTTTACGATACTTTCCGGGACTAGTATTGTAAACTTTCTTGAATGAACGAGTGTAAGCTTCCTGAGACTCAAATTGATAATCAAAAGCAATGTTTAATATGGAGTGGTTGGTATTTATCAATTGCTTTGAAGACCTTGAGATTCGTCTTCTTCTAAGATAACTTCCAGCTGTTTCTCCTGTCATTGCTGTAAAAACTCTTATGAAATGAAATTTTGAAAAAGATGCTTTTTCTGAAATCATCTCAATTGTAAGCTTTTTCATCAAGTTGTCCTCCATGAAGTTCACTGCTTTTTCAATTCGTTCATAGTAATCATTTTTAACTTGTTCTTGCATTGTAAAAGTAAGTATAACGCTATTCTTGTTTTTGATATTTATTGCGATATGATTGTCCCTCTTGGTAAGAAGTAACACCTCAATCAACTAAATTCAGTTTATTTAAGCTTTGTGCGGAGTTCGTAAATAGGGCTTTAAAAAAGTGCTTTCAATAATAAAGTATGATAAAAAAGCAGCGTTTCAAAGGCTCTCAGAATGTTCTTGGAATATTAGTGCGGAAGCTGGAGTATGTATAAGGCTTGTTTAGGTAACTGGAGAGTGTGGTAAGGTTCGCATCGGAGATGAGGAACTAGCTGAAATGCTTGATTTTCATCGGTATATTTATTCATTTTCCAAATTTGAAGCTTCCCAACCAATTATAGCTTTTTTTCTTATTGGATTCCAATGATATCCACCAATGTTTCCTGATTTTTGGATTACTCTATGGCAAGGAATTAGATAGGCTATAGGATTGTTTCCAATAGCTGTTCCCACAGCTCTCGATGCTTTAGGGTGCTCAATAGCTTGTGCTATTTCGCCATAAGTAGAAAGGCTTCCATAAGGTATTGACAATAATGTTTCCCAAACTTTCAATTGAAACTTTGTTCCTTTTAAGTGTAGTTTTATTTTTTTTAGATTAGTCCAGTCATTACGGAAAATAAGCAAGGCTTCCTGTTGAATTTTATCTGATTTTTGAGTGAATGTTGCCTTTGGGAAGACGGACTGTAATTCTTCAAATGCTAGACTCTCGTCATCACAAAAAGCCATATGGCATATTCCTTTGTTAGTTGCTGCGACTATGATTTTCCCAAATGGGCATTCTGCAAAACTATAATTAATTTTTAATGTTGAACCACCATTTTTATATTCACCAGGAGTCATACCCTCAATTGTGATAAACATGTCATGAAGCCTACTTGTACCTGACAAGCCCATATTAAAAGCCGTGTCAAACAAACTAACTTCTTTTTTCTTCAATATGCTTTTGGCGTATTTAGAGCTGATATATTTTAAATATTGTTTTGGACTAATTCCAACCCAATCTTTAAATAAACGCTGAAAATGGAAAGAACTTAAGTTTACATGTTTTGCTATTGCATCTAAAGATGGCTGTTCTTTAAAGTTGTCCTCTATATATGCAATAGCTTTTGCTATCAAGTCATATTGGTAAGCTTTACTGTTTTGCATAAAGAGTAGCTTCCTTGTTTAGTTCATCAATCAATTCGTCTATTTCTTTTTCGGTAGTGTTGTAATTTGTAATACAGGCCCTAAATGTAGAAATTCCTTTTATTGGGTAAATAGATAGCCATGATTTTCCATTAGCCAATATATTATTTAATATTTTTTTTGTGAAATTTGAGTCAGTTTCAAATTCATTTTTTGTAAAACAGACAACAGGCAAGTTAGTATTGTTTTTAATAACCCAACCATTCTTTAATAATTGGCTTTTTAGATATCTACCTATTTTTGCCTGATGATTGATGGTTTGTTCATAGCCTTGCCAACCGTAAAAAAGAAGTGAAAGGTATACTTTTAAACCAATGAATCTTCTCGACCATTGTATTGAATGAGTAAATGGTTCGGTTACTGTTAGTTTATCCGCTTCTTTGGGCATATATTCAGTTGTAATCCTGAATGTTTTTCCAAGAATGTCATCTTTTGAAGTTAAAAAGATACTTGTGCCCATTGGAACAGACATCCATTTATGAGCATCAAAAGTAATGGAATCGGATTTTTCAATACCAGATAAATTGTGCTTTAAATCCTGACTTAAAATTGCTCCACCACCATACGCAGCATCAACGTGAAACCAAATGTTATACTTTTTACAAATGTAATTTAGTTGATTCAGTTGGTCAATTGTGCCAGTTCCGGTAGTACCCGCTGTCCCGATGATCATCAAAGGAGAATATACTGATGTGTCTAGGTTTTTTATTTCTTGCAGTAAAACTTCCGTGTCCAGTTTTAAATCATTTGTAGTTGGAATTGATTTTACTAGATTATATCCTAATCCTACAACTTTTGCAGCTTTTTGAATGGAGTGATGAGCTTCTGCGGAACAAAAGATAACAGGTTTTTTGTCTAATCCAAATGCCCCATCTCTAGCAAATTTTGAATATTTATGGTTTAAAGCACAAAGAATAGCTGTTAGATTAGCTTCAGCTCCTCCTGTTGTAAAAACACCATCTGCATTTCTATTATATCCAAATTTATTTGCAAATTCTTTAATTAATAACTCTTCTACTTCAACGGCAAATGGAGCATGGCTCCATGCGGCTAATTGAGGGTTATAAGTAGCTGTAATTAGGTCAGCGATAATTCCAGCATAATTAGAACGTGGGTTGAAAAGTCCAAAATATTTAGGGTGTGGTGTGTGCACCGAAAAGTTCTCAAGACCTTTTATTACATGTTGGATAGCTTTAACAGGGTTAATGCCGATAGCCAATTCTTTGGTAAGGATAGATTCTCTGATTTCTTTTATATTCAAATCAGGATTGGTTTTAAAATCTTTTGTTGAACTATAATAGTTTTCTATCTTTTCAAATACTGTTTCGAGTATTCTTTTTCTTTGTTTAAGGTCAAAATCAAATTGCATGTTAATTCATTTTAGATGTTTTGACAAAATTCTGAATTCCCAAAAAATTATTTAACCCGATTCTTGCGGTTTTTTATATCTATTACACTCCAATAAACCGAACTTTATTTGTTAAAGTTATGCATGGAGTAGGTAAATCAGGCTGTGCTTCAAAGGCGTTTAGAATGTTCTTGGAATATTAGAGTGAAAGCTGACGTTTGTATAAGGCTTGTTTAGGTCACTGGGGAGTGAGGTAAAGTTCGTATCGGAGATTACGAACCAGCAGAAGAATAACTTATCCATATTGATTGTTGCAAACCTTTCATTCTTTTTTGAATTCTTTCAATACTGGCAAGGCTTTGTTGTCAAAGTTGAATAATGCTTGATTTTCCCAAGGGGATGCGTCTGTAGACTGACTTCCTTTCCAAGCAATTAACTCAGCGCCCCAATAGCAAAAGCCAATGCCATTTTCGGTGTCTTTAATTGAGTTTTTTATCTGCTTGATAAATTTTCTCTGGCCTTCCTGAGTCGCGGGGTATTCAGGCAAAATTAGTTGTTCTTTCGATCCCACTATGTTATTAGTCAAATCACGCCATTCAAGCGTAAAAGGGTAGGCTGTTTCTGCTATTACTATTTTTTTATTATGGGTTTCACTTAAGCTTTTCAGACGGGCTTTTAGGTTGTTTATGGATTTGCCATGATGAATTGGATAATAGGATAAACCAATGATATCATAATCTATTGTGTTATTTATGTTATTGAAAAACCAATCAGAGCCTTCAATGCCGGCAAAGTGTAAAATTACTTTAGCGCTTTCAGAATTTGTTTTTACTGCGGATGAAACGGTATTCGAAAGTTCTATAAACTTTTCAAAATTGCCGTTTATTATCTCTCCATGCGGAAAAAGCATCCCTGTGTTTACTTCATTGCCAATTTGAATATATTCAGGTTGTATTTCGTTTATTATTCTTTCCGTGTATTCATAAACACTGTCTTTTAGCTCTGAAAAACTTAAGCCTTGCCATTGAGACGGAGTTTCTTGTTGACCAGGATGCGCCCATGAGTCAGAGTAATGGGGCGTAATCCATATTTTAAAGCCTTTGGATTTTAGAACTTGGGAAAACCGTTGTACTTCATTAAATCCAGAATGCTCATTGCTTGGGTTTACCCAAAGTCTCAGCCTAATTGTATTAACTCCGTTATTTTTAAGTATAGTTAAAAAGTCATTCTGATCCCCATTCAAGTCATAAAATTTATGATCATAACTTGAGACTTCAGGGTATCCTGAGATGTCAACTCCAGAAATAAAATCCGAATTCTCATTATTTATGCTAGGCTCGTCTATATCTTCTTTACTGCAAGAGAAAAGAATTGACAGAAATAATAATATATGTATTGACCTATTATTCATTTTTAAAATAATTGAAACACGCTAATAAAAGAAATACAGTATACGTCAGCTTTGCTTGGAGTTCGTAAATCGGTCTTTAAAAAATCATTTTCAATAGTAAAGTAAGATAAAAAGGCAGCGTTTCAAAGGCGTTAGAAAAGTTCTTGGAATATTAGTGTGAGTGCTGGGGTATGTGCAGGGGGAATAGTTTGAGTTTAGCAACACTGATTTTATATTGTGTTCTGAGGGCCATACGAATGCTTGTTTGTTGTAGTTAGCCTATTTTTTTTAATTAGATTTTATTAACCCTAGTCCTTTCCAAAAATCATCAGGATAACTAATATCTTCAGGTTTTCCTAACCATCCATTTGTTAAATTCAATTCATACCCTCCATCTAATTTCTTATATTTTACTGAATTGAAAGCAATTTGATCCCAACCTCCAATATAGTTCAAACTATCTAATTCTTCAGGATATTCTCCTTCACGAAGTTTATGCAGTTCTATTAATGCTATGGCTGTTTTGAAATGTTGGTCTCCGAATTGTCGATTGGCTTGTTCTTTAAATTCAAAAGGAAAACAGCCTGATATCGTTAGTATTATTGAAAGTATAAAAATCAGCTTAAGTTTTTTCATAATTATTCTCTGTGCTTAACTAGCTAAAACACCTCGAAAAACCAAGTTTCAGCAAAGCGCGGCGTTCGTGAGTTGTGTTAAAAAATCATTTTCAATAATAAAATAAGGTCAAAAGGCAGTGTTTTAAAGATGTTCAGAAAATTGAACTCGTATTTTTTAATTTCCAGTATTTAGTATAATAAATTATTGATAACAATTAGGCAAGCAGCTATAGTGTTGGTTCGAATATTAGTTATGAGGAAATATTGTTTTTAGCATTGCCATGGTTAGTTTTTGTCAATTTCAATTTCCTCTAATTTTAGCCCTGTTTTATTAATGAGCCAATTAATTATCTCAACATCTTTTGCGTTTGGAGTGCGAAAATCGTCATTCGTTCTCCATTGGAATCCATCAGAAAATTCAATCGAATAGTGTGGTTTATCAATTATATTACCGTTTGGAGCGACAGTTTTTAAGTAGTAGGTTATCTCAGATATATCTTTAAGTGAATATGACCGTTCGGATGTTTCAAATGGCTTATTGATTGAAATCGAGTTGGAGTTAAATCTAACAAACGAGTTTAATTGGCTAACACAGAAAACAGTTGCAAAAATAGTTATAACCATTGTCAGGTATTTCACTAGCAAAGCTGCATTAAAACCATATTTCAAGTTGTAATATTGCCAGTATTGGCCTTCCTCTTCATGTTTGATTTTTTTGATAATAAGTATTAATAATGCTAAAGAGGTTCCCATTGAAAAGGATAATGCGATGCCGAACCAGGTTCCCGCATCAGGTCGAATTAAAAATTCGGTTTCAGGTTTATTTGTGTATCCGAAACTTGAAAGTTGTGTTAGTAGGTATGTGAAGATTATTGTGTTTAAAGGAAGCAGTACCAAAAAACTCACGAATATCTTTATGTCAAAGGGTTTGAATTTTTTAGTTAATGCATTTTTATCAATTGGTGCTTTCGAAGCGCCTTTGAATTTAAATAGGACATAAAATATCAGTCCACCGAAAACTATTGGAATTATTGATGTTATCATTTTCTCAGTAAGTAGGCCATTACAATGTTGTTAAAATAATCAAGCAAGCTAGTGAGCTGTGCATTTTAGCATGAGCATGTAATGGTATTTCGTTATTTGATTTTTTTGTTAAATTAATTATTTCTTTTTTCAATATGTTGTTTATAGTGATTATTGGCTCATTAAATCAATTTAAAACAGATTTTAATTCTTCTTGATAAAAATAAAGTGATATGCATAGCAGTATATATAATCCTGATAAAATCATGACTAATAGAAAAATATTTTTTTCATTTTTATTATTTGATTGAATAACAAGTTCTAATATACCGAATTTAGCTTATTTCAACTATCTCAGGTGTTCTATTAAATCTTTATGTTTGCTAGACGCTTTAGATTCGTATCGGAGATACTGAACAGGCAGATCTCGATTGGATATAGATCAGGTTAAATTTTTTATGAATTTTCTTGCGTAAGTTTTCAACTTGTACATGTGTTTGATTTAGTCATTCATGCAGTTTTAAATTCAAAAGTCAAGGCTCATGTTTAGTCTTTTGATATTGATTCGAAGTCCAAGTTGCAAACATGAACTAGGTACGATATACGCATGAACCCACGAAGAAAGCACTCAAGGTATTGTAAGGTTCTTTTAAATAAACATTTCTTTTATGGAAAGCGATCTTAAGTCTCTCCAATCTACTTTTCTAATAATTTCATTATGTGTCATAAAACCAGTTTTTTAGAATCATCACATCCCAGATTTATGTTTTACTCATTTTCACTGAACAGTTAAGTTTAAAAAATCATGCTTTAAAGTTGTCAAGGTGATTTTAAGTTATTGGCTTTGCAATTGATGGAATTTGGATGTAGTTAGTATTTATGAAAGCGAGCATTCAGATGATAGAATAGTGATTTTAGCTTCGTTTCGGAGGTCGGAACCTAAAGAGTTTCACTTAAAATCACTATTGCTTTTACATCTTGCTAGCTTGAATTAGTTCATAAGCGGCGCTGGAGTAACGTTAGGAATAACAATCAAATAATCATATCCTGTCAATACATTCAGCAGTGATTTATTATCCACCTGGAGGTTATTTGATTTAATTGCTTTCTGAATGGCATTGATGTCGAACATGCTCCAGTTTTCATTATCTGAAGCTTCATAAAATGGAGCAAAATGCTTTAACTGGCTAATGGAAGGATCGATTTTTTGAGGTTGCATTCCTTTGAAGGGAACGCCTTGCATGCCATTTTTCCCAATTATCATAATGTGCAGAGAAGAATTGAAGTTCGCGTCTGATATATTAGAAACAAAATTGCCAATGTCGTAGCCACCCAATGAGCTCTCAGCTTTGTTAATGTGCAGCGCTCCGTATTTGAATAAGTTCTTGTCTTTATGCAGTGCTTCTATATTTTTTAACACCGTATTTTTCATTAGCTGAATTCTGAGGTGGTGATTTTGGGAGAGATAGATTTTTCGCGATATCTTCAGATCAGAGATCACCTCTTGCTCGTCCGTGCTCAATTTTAGCTCGGCAAGCTTATTTAGGTTTTGCTCAAATTCATCCGTTAGAAAATAAGGACGTCCTTTGCCGGTGGAGAATAGCTCAAAATGCTTTTTGGAGTTTATTTCTATGTTTGAGTAGATTTCCTTGGCTTTCCTGTTTTTAGTTGTTTCCTTAAGTCTGGAAGCCATGAGTCCGTCGGCGGTTAACACGATTTGATCTGTGCCGATGATATTTGTTCCTTGTGTGGCCAATTTCTCAAGTAGATTGAATTCAGGAGTCAAGGCGTAAAAGGAAAATGCGTGATTATAGTCGGCAATAAATTGATCAAACTCGCTTTGGGGCAATGTTCGAATTTTTTGAGAAATAAACTCGCCGGAATAATTGTCGATCTCGCAGAAGAAATTGTCGAATTTTATTTCAGATGAGATTTCAGAAACAAATAGTGGAATTTCATTGAAAAAGTGGGCTTCTCCTATGAGCGTGTTGTTATGCGAAGCTATTTCAGATAATATTTTTTCCCAGCCTTTTCCTTTAAATTGATTTTGCTCGTATTCAATAGTGTCTTTGTTTGCTTTGACAATTTCATTCAATTCCGATTGGCTGTAGGAGTTTATAGAGACAAGAAATAGTGTTAGGGTTAGATATAGATTTTTCATTATGTTTTTTTAGATAGACGAAAAATAGTATTATTAGTGTTTGTTGGTTATAGTGTTGAAATGTTGTAGCTAGTGTCTTGAGTCATGTATTTTTATTTTGTTTACGTTGTTAGTTAGTTGAAAAAATCTATGGAGATCAAGGTTTAATTTTTCAGGATGAATATCTTTTTGATCTTTTTGCAATCGAACAATCATTCGAAAAACTTTCTTTTCTAACTAATATAAAACATGCATGTGAAATTTTCCCATCTAAACGTTTTGTAGAGTATAACGGTTTGTTCTTTCTTATTTTGAAATTTTGTCATTTGCGTAATATCCATTGGCTACAAGGTGCTAAATAAATACAACTTTGTGTATTTTAGTTTTATAGAGCTTTTAAATTGAATTATAAATACTTTTCAATGAAAATATAAGTCAAAAAAATTAAACTTAAAAGGTCTTGATAGGATTTTAGGTGTTCCAACAGTGATTTTTTAGGTTTTTAACAAGGATGATGGTTCTTGGAGATTTTTAAAAAGAAATTCTAGCTCGTCTGTTTGTTTTCCATTTCGATAAAGCTCAATTTTCTCATAGTCGCCATAAGTTTCAGGAAATAATTGTATTCTATTCTTTTTATGTCGAATTGCCCAAGAGAAATCATGAGTGGGGTTGACAACAGCGAAGGTGAGTTCTTCATTTGGATATGCAATGAAAGTAAATGCTTCAGGTTCTAGCTGAATTTCTAAAGGCGGATTCGTTTCGTGTACAATAAATGATATTGAGTTGTTTTTTGTCATTTCTGTGTTAATTAAGCCCGCATCGGAGATAATGAGCCAATGATTTGAGAGAATTGATTAATTAAATTTTGCTAGTTATTAGTGTTTTATATACTTACTTAGCGTCGAAAGGCGTATTTGTGAGTATTTAATTATTTCCTAATTCTTTCAAGTATTTAAAGTGTGATTTCACAGCTTTTATAATAGATAATTCATTGTAAGGCATTGAATGTTTTATAGCTGTTTCTTTTATTATTGGTGTTATATAGGTGTATAAAGTATGGGGAAGCTTAGGGAATAGGTGATGCGCAGCGTGGGAATTAAAGCCGCCAAATATCCAGTTGGCCAATTTGTTTGTAGGGTGATAGTCTAAAGAAACAGACAACTGATGTTCGTGATAGCAAGTTGGCAACATGCCTTTACTATCAGGTGTGGGAAAGCAGGTTTCAGTTGTGAGGTGAGAGATAATTAATGTTAATACGAAAAAAATTGAAATGATTGAATGCATTATGATAAAAGCTATGAGCCAATTGTAAAAGGGTAAATTGGAAAAATAGCAAGGAATGAACAGTATAAATGAGAAATATATAGCTTTCAATAAGACCACTTCAAATTTAAAAAGCCAAGAGTACGATAGGTTTTTCATATTTGCAACGTCTTTTTTAGAAAGGTAAATAAAATCTTTTATCAAGATCCAATGCAATGTGTAAGCGCAGTAAAGAAATGGAGCATAAAGGTGTTGATACTTATGGTTCCATTTGCGTTCATGAGTTTTGGAAAGTCTGATAAAAGGATTATTGTCGATGTCTGCATCGCATCCGTCCACATTTGGAAAGATATGGTGTGAAGAAATATGCCTTTTTTTCCAAAGTGTTGCATTTACACCTTGAAGATTGAATATTAAATAATGTGCTATGCTGTTTAATCTTTCACTTTTAAATAATGTATTATGGACTGCGTCATGTGAAGAGTTGAATGCCAGTAAAATTCCTGAAAATCCAAATATTGAATAAGAAATATTCAACAACAGGAAATTGTTTGATACTGCATCAATGAATAAAAGTCCATAAAGCATGAGGTATAGTGTGAAATACAAAAAGAATTTCACTTTCATTAATCTTTTATTCTTGTAGATAACTTCTGAAGATAATGATTTTTGAACTTTGTCATTTAATTCATTAAAAAAGTCAGTGCTTGAAGGTTTGAATTTAATCTTCATCATGTCCTAGTTATAGCGTTTGATTGTCTAATAAATCAAAATATTTTTATTTTAGCTATATAATATTTCTTAATTTTGGTTAAAAAAATAATAAAAAAACAAATAAGTTTAATTTTATGTGATCAAAAATTTTTCGTAGCGTTTTGACGATTAATATTAAAGTAGTGCAAAAAGGGATGAGACGTTCGTTATTCGTATTAAACGTTAGTGAATTTCCAATATATCGAGGTCTAAGTATGATTTCGGCTCGCTTGGAAGGTGGCTAACTAGAGGGAGAAGAGTGGTAACATACGATTTGTCTTTAGATTAACAATCGAAATCATGACATTTTACTTCGCAGATATAGCAGTCTAAGCTAATAAGCTTTGGAAGCAATTCATTCAAATAAAATCTAAAGTCTGTAGATCTATTGGCTCCTACAATTCTTTGGCCTATGCCGATCATAATCGATAGATCATAATGATAATTATACTCAGGGTGCTTTTCTGAAAGGACTGTACAGATGATGTTTAATGTCTCTTTGGATTTAGAGTCCCATAAAGCTAGATTATTGAATACACCATTACGTTCACGTTTGTCCCATATTTGTTTAGCATCTATAAAGTTTCTAAAGCCGACAAAATCAAAATCATCGGTGTCATCTGATTTTAAAGTAGTTATTTCATTGTTTACTCCAAAGATCCATCTTTGGCCTACTAATCCATCGATTAGATCAGAAAATATCTTGTTGCTCAATAGTCTGATATTGATTTCGCGAGACACGCTCATTTTTTATTCGATTTTAAAGTTCTTAAATTCTACTGTTAACATGCACGCCATGTCAGCAAACTCATTGCATTCTCTGTATTTTTCATTTTATAATTTGCTTCAATTGATGTATCATTTTCATCTAGGCAATATGAGCGTGTTTTCAATGCTACTCCATCAAGATTCAAATTTTGAAAGGGATGGTGAGTGCTAAGCGATATTGGTTATAGTCATAAAAATAAATGTGAAAGTAATAATTCCCACGATGGTTGTGAATATTCCTAATTGTTTTGATTTAGTCCATCCTGATAAAACAATTACAAAGCATAAGAAAGTTATTCCAAGTAAAAATGATATTGAACCGATGATGTTTGATGTTTCTAATGTTTCTGATGAAATATTTTCTGGATAACCTTTAGTAGTCATCATAACAATTTTAGTCATCGCAAAAACTGATACTAAAAAAGAACCTGCGGCAAGTGTTGTAACCTGGAAAATGCGATTGGTTATTTGACCTTTAGTTTTATCAGTTAATAAATTTGAAACAATAGCGATGGAAAAGCCACCTAATAATGATGAGATTAACAAAATTTGATTAGCCAAGCCATTTAAGTATTCTAAAGATAGATTCATTGTGAATTTTTAAGAATGAAAAATTAAAATAGTGTCGTGATAAATTCATAAAAATATAACCAATACTGATAATTTTGATGAATCATCAAGATAATGCTAGCATTATGTTGAAAAAGGAATATGATTTTAGAAACTATCTTTGTTCAATCATTTTCCTTTTTCGGAGGTATTTCTAACTAAGTTTTAAATTGAAACGCAACCTCGGCTACCATCGGAGATAGCGAACCAGCTGGAAAAGCTGGCAAGTAGAGCCATTCTTTTATAAGCTTTTCCTGTTTTTCCATTTGAAGTTTTCTTTATTTGCTTCATTCCATGCTTCTAGTTCAGCAAGCATGTTGTTAATCTTATTTTTATTTAACCATTGGCCATTTACAAAAACAGCTGATATCTCAGTTGTATTGCTAATATTTTCCAGAGGGTTTTCATTTAAAAGCACTAAATCCGCGAATTTGCCTGTTTCAATTGTTCCGATTTTATCATCAATCTCAAGCCATTCAGCGCCTAGTCGGGTCGCAGTGGCCAAAGCTTCTTCATTAGTCAAGCCGGCATCCACTAATAATTCAAGTTCGTCATGAAGCGAAAAGCCCCAAACGACACCGGAAATTCCCGCATCTGTTCCCGCAAGCATAGGAACGTCGGCTTCTTTAAATGCTTTGACAATCAATTTATGAAAATCAACCTGTCGTTGATAATACTCTATTGACTCGTCCGAAGCCCCATAATAACCATTTGAAGTTAACCATTTGTCTTGCATTAGCGGGTGTGCGTATTTTAAGCTTGGCAAGGTTTCAATGCTTTCTAATGATTCAGCTTGTTTTCTGATTGAAACCAAATTGGTTAAGTTCGGGATTAGCCAAGTGTTGTTTTCTTTCGCCAAACGCGCAAAATTTTGAGCCGTCTCGTAACTGTAGTCATCGGTTTGCTTAGACAGCTCTTCCGCATGAGCGATTAATCCAAAATGCGGAACAAAGAATTCTTCAGCTTGCTTCCCTTCGAAAGCGGAAGGGATATGGCCTACTACTTTCATGTTTTGTTTTTCCGCTTCGTCTATAATTGCTTTATAGGTTGCTTCATTTAGCCAAGTGTATACTTTTATGAATCTATATCCCATGCCTTTGGCATTTCTTACCGATTGTCTTCCTTCCAATGGAGATCTGGCGACTATTTCATTTCCTTCTCCATCGATTACAGCCGCTATTGCTATGCGAGGCCCAATTATGTCTCCGCTTGCTATTTTATCCCTTTGCGAAAAGTGTCCAAGTCTCCCGCTCAACTCAAATACTGTCGTAACTCCACTCGCTATATAAGGCGTCATTAGGTTTTGGGTGTTAAATGACAAAGTCGCGCCTCTGGTAGGATAGCCTTTGGAGAAACTTCCATTTGAAAGGTTGTGAACGTGCATGTCAATTAACCCGGGAATTAGCCACTTGCCTTTGCCGTCAATTATCGTTGAGTTTTTAGGTGTTGATTCATTGATTGAGTGAATTTTATTTCCCTTTATAACGACAGTGCTATTTTCAATGACTTTGTTGTCTTCAGTCATTGGGATTATGTTTACATTTTCAATAACATAAGTGTTCCTGTTTTCCTCCGTTTTTTCTCCTTTGGATAAGGAGGATTTGCTTTCCTTGCAGCTAAATAAAAAGACGATGGAAACAGTCAGTATGGGTAAAAAAATATTTTTCAAAATGATAGTTTTTTTTGTTTCATTTTAAGATATAAATATATTTTACCAATTGAAATAAATGCTATAAATATTTATAGTAATATGATTGCTTATAATAATTACAAGTATGAGGTTAGGGGAGATTCAAGGTTTCATTAAATTATATTCCTTCTGTCAAGGCTCTTATAACAAATTGTTGTATTCGCTTGTGAGTGTCTATTATGGATTGTTGTTATATAGATTCGTAAAGGGGGGGAACTAGTAGCGATGAATTTTAAACATCAGCGGGCCTTATGTTTAACGTTTCAATTTGTCCCTTAACGATCAATGAGACTTCTGATAGAGGAAATTGAAACCAAAACTCATCTTTTTTTTCGTTAAAATAACTGAAGCAAAATTCCAATTCTGTTCCATCAAAGCCACCAGCATAATTTTCAGTTTGAAACATATCATCACTTTCAATTTCAGCCCAGTTTTCCAAGTTCAGATTATGCTCCAATATTTCAGAACATATATTTCTAAATTCAGAGTCTATTTTTAAGTTCATTTTCGGTTATCTCAAACACTTTTTTAATTAAAAAAACAGTAGGCAAAATCAAACATTCGAAATACAGATTACCGAGTAGCAAAGCCCTTAGATACGGGTGTTTTTCAGCAATGTCGATCATCATTGGGCTCTGCGAGTCACACGAAGACTTAGTTGTTAGCTGTTTTTCTTTTTATAAATTTCCTGACTCCCAATTTTTCCAGCTATTGTTAATTTTTTGTGTTGGTTTCCAATTTATTGAATCTTTAGTGGTCAGTACTTTTGCAATTAGCTTGAATGTCTCTTGTTGACTTGGTGGATTTGTTGTCTCGTACGCACTAACAAAATGAAACTTGTCAATTGTCATAAGTTTAGGAATGTCTTTTGGAATATGTTTACGTATTTCATCTTCTGTCGCACTTATTAGCGAAGGATTTGTTTCGTGTAAATATCTTATCAAGTCTCCAAATCCAATCAGTTTTTTAGGGTTGTCATAATCTCGTATTTCAATCCCTACTTTTTCATAGTTTGCGTAGTTGTTATCAAAAGGAACAAATTTGTCACGGATTTTAATTTCTTTAATATCTTGTCCGATTAGCTCAAATATTTCCATATCAGCACCTTCCTTATTTTCAATCCTTTCAAATTCAGTCGGATCGATTAGGATTACACAACCTGAGTTAGTGATGTAGTTTCTTTCAGGATATTTGTCAATCGGATATTCAATACAATTTCCTACATAGTTCAATTCTATTTCGGCAGATGTTCCGCGATTTTTGTACCCACTTTTCTCAAATACAATAGCCCATCTTGTTGAGTCAGCAAATAAGTGAATTCTGCTGCCTGCTGTTTCAAAATAACCATGTTCCAAGTCAAGGAAAAAGTTGTATTTGATATCTTCAGGTTGTCCTTGAGGATAGAATTCACTCGGTGTTTGATTAAAAGCTAAGTCTAATTGCTTAAGTATTTCTATTTCGTTAAAAGGCATTCCTATATTGTTATTTGAGTTGTCTTTTATGTTTCCAGAACATGAGAAAAAAACAAGTTGTAATATTATTATTATTATTGAGTTTTTTTTCATTCAATTATAGTTAACGTCCCAATAACACGAATTCCGTATATTTCACCTATGTGCGGAACTTGTTTATAAGACTGGTAATTCATTTCAATAAAAAGTAAGTTTAAAAAATTACATTTCAAATATACCCAAAGGATTCTTTGCTTTATAAACTGTAAAGAAAGGAGGATGTGTGTAAGTCTCGATGGTTTTGAATTATCGTGAATTAATGCATATACTGACTGTAGCTGTGGACTAAAATGGTTCATGATTTCGTTTAGAATTACAATTTAAGTTGCATTTCAGATGCAAGTATGAAGTTATGTATCTGAGACACTAGGGCTGCATAAGGTTCATATCTGGGATGAGGAAGCAGCTGAAAAATCCATAATAGAATTGTTTCGTCAATTAGTTTTTTACATTGAGTTCTTCGGACCATACAAAGGCTTATGTGTTAGGAATAGATTTTATCAGGTATCTTTTTTTCCATTTCTGTTTCAGGGTAGTCAATTCCATATATTGATAAAGTCACATTTGCTTTGATTGCATACCCTCGATTTTTGTAAAATTTAAAAGCGGATGGAGTAGAAGTCAGTTTTAATTTTGTTATGTTTTTTTCGGAAGCATATTTCTCTAAATAATCTAGTAGCTTTGTCCCAATTCCCATTTTTCGAACAGAATAACATACATAGAATCCAAGAATAAAGTCATCTTTTAACGCAATGGTTCCGATTATTTTATTGTTTTTTATTGCGCAAAACATTAGCCTATCATTCATCTGTTTTTTTATTTCTGAAGGCGTGTTATATTTTTTCCAAGCAGTTATTTGTTCGGGAGAATAATGGTTTGGATTTTTATCAGTCACTTCAATAATTAAGCTACTTATATCATCGATATCATTACTTGTTGCTTTTCTTATAATCATTTTTAGTGTTTTTTACTTATGGCAAACGTTGAGTATATTCTTCTTTTTGAAACAGATTATACATTGTTGAACTAAGTCCTTTAAGGCTAGCTTTAATTATTTTTCCACACTCGATTAAATATATGGAAAAAGAAGTACGATCAATAATTACTGAAGATGCTTGAGTACTCTTGTCTTGAATTTGTCTTTATGAGTTTGGCGATAAAATTAGAATTGAAAAATATGAAGAGATTAAAAAAGCAAGCGCTAAAGCGTAATAGGATTGTATCGCTTCATTTTTTTGATAATCGAATGCAAGGGTGTGGAAGATCAACTGGAGCAAATATTCAATGAAAAAAAGCACTAAATCTAACCTCGTTTTTTGAGAAATCACGGAAAGTCAAGCATTCGGAATACAGCTTATCCAGCCGTAAAACTCATAGATATGGATGTTTTTCAACACGGTCTTCATATTGGGCTCTGCGAGCCATACGAAGACTTAGTTGTTAGGTGCTTTCATTTTCAAGAATTGTTAAAGACCTTTTATATGTCCAATCAAGATCATCAAATGTTTTTGTGAAGTTAAAGTTTGTAACGTAAAGCTTTTGACCTGGGTCTCCATTCCATTCAACTTTCAGCCCTTTTTCCTCTAGCAAGCCCTTAAAATATAAACTAGTTTCAACTTTACTTCTTCCATTAGATCTCGTCATTTCTGAGTTCTTAAAAGCACCAAATGATAAAGTCAATTGATTCAGTTCAACCGCTCTTAACAAGTCCTGCTCGTGATATGCGATGTAGCCAAATGGTTTAATATTAGATTCTTCTAAAACTTGATCTATAGTATCAAAGATATCTGAAGATGTGTATCCAGCTGAGTGCAATGCTATGTAACCTTCACGGCTGACTTGATCAAAAACTTCCGATAGGCCAATAAAATCGTTAGATGTTTTGTTTTGCCTATTATGAGATGTGTAATTTTCGCGAATAATGTCTTTTTCAGTTGATGCGAAATCTAAATCTTCTAATTTGTTAAGTAAATCTTCTAAACTAAATAGTCCTGATCTAATTAATGCGTTAAAATCTTTGATATATTTTAGGAAGTCTTCCATAATGTAATTTTTGATTGTGCCCAACACCCTATTACCACGAATTCCGTTTATTTCAACTATATGCAGATTTGATGAATTAGGTTAAAATTTATTTGAATAGAAAATAGGCTAAAAAAAACACATTTAAAAGCTGTAAGAAGAATATTATAAAACCAAAATAGCGACAATGGACTCATTGTCGCTGAAGTGATACTTTTTAATTCTGCAAACCATTGTATCAGTTACCTTTACTCATGTATCCACGTAGCTGGCCAGTTATATGCTTTTGATATTGCTCTGGCTACTTCGTGGCTTAATTGAGAACCATTGTCAGAATTCATCATAATGACAAATCCTCTTCCTTTATTAGCAAAAGAGACGGCATAGCAATTAAAACCTGTATTCCCTCCGTCATGTCTGAATCGAAATGCATCTCCTTCTCCATCTATTCCAATGCCTGTTCCACCTGCTCTAGGCACTCTTTCCATCATTAACTGGGCTGAACTTTGTTCTAATACGCCACCTTCTTCGCCTCGGTAAGATTTGCCTAAGGCTATCATGAATTTAGCCAGATCGGATGGTGTAGTCCATAAACCTGCCGCGGCTTTTTCTGGGTACAAATGATAACCGCCTTCTACTGTATTTCCATAAGTATCAAATCCATTTGACGCTATTTCATTCAATTCTTGAGGCAAATGTTGATCAAAAGTACTGCTTTTCATTCCTAATGGCTTAAAAATGAACTCTTCAGTCAGCTCTTCGAATTTTTGTCCGCTAACATCTTCCATCAATAATTGCAATACCTGCATGCCGCCACCAGAATAGATCTCAGATGTTCCTGGTTCTTGAATCACTCTTACAGGGGCTGAATTTGTTATTTCACTACCCTCCAAGATTTGCACTAAGGATGGTATGGAATCTTGTTTATTATACCCTTGAAATCCTGATGTGCCCAATCCAGATGTGTGGCTCATGATTCTTCTTGGAGTTACTTTTTCTGTTGTCGTGAATTCGTTTTCAGGAACTTGCCAGCTCTTTAATTTTGTGTTTACATTTTCGTCCAATGAGATTTTTCCTTGCTCTATTAGTTTAAACGCCATTACGCTTGTCACTGGCTTGGAAATTGAGGCGGCTTGAAACAAAGTTCTTTTATCAACTTTCTCCTTATTAGCTTTATACTTCAATCCATACCCTTTTGCCCAGATGATTTCATTATTATCAAAAACAGCTATGCTGACGCCCGGAATATTTAATTCTTTCATCCGAGTTTCAATAGCTATAGGCAGAGAGTCGTTTGTTCCATTTTCATCTATTCGGTAGATATTGTTCTCAACTTTATCTAGCAAAGAGTAGTTTTCACTAATTGAAGCATGAGTAGTTGCTTTTTTCTTCTTTTCAGATTGACATGATAATAGGAAAATTATCAAAAGGATTGAAGTGAAATTGAATTTGTTCATTTGTGATTTTGTTATGTTTTAAAAAGGGTTTATTTATTTGACTAGATGATGAAGAAGGGCATACTCAAAAAGAAAATGGTATAAAAAAAACTCTCCCTTTACCAATTCTAAAAGAGGATCAAAATGATATTTCCCCTTTTGAAATTAAATTTTCTTCTATGGATATAAGTACCAATCCAAAATTATTTTCATATTTCTAACCTTAGAGATATTTGATAGAACATCCCTCTGAGTCTCCCTTCCAAGGGCGATTTTGCTATTTTTAGACTTGAATATGTATGATACTTGAAAATAGGAAATTTATTTTAATTGATTGCTTACACTCAAATTCCGTTGTTATGCTTTCAAATTTTAAAGTAAAAAATAAGTCACATTGCAGGTGATTGATTTAGCTATTCATTACTACTGCGTTATCCATTTTCTAAATTCAACCGTCTTTTTTTGACTCGACTTAATCCATTTATTGGATGTATTAATCATGATTGAATTTTTATCATACGGCTTGATTTCAATTATATGTTCTTTGTTGACTATGCTGCTTCTATTGACGCGCATGAAGCTATTTGGATCCAATACTTCTTCAATATCATCCAAGCTTCGTTCTTTTAGCATAAGCCTGTCTTTTAAAGTGTTGATAAAAATGACGCCGTCTTCGATCTCAAAAAAAGCGATGTCTTTTATGTCCACTATTACCAATTTATTACTGAGTTGAGCTAAAAACTTTTGTTTGTACTCCTTTTGTTGTTTGATATATACAAGTAGATCTTTGAGGTCATTGCTTGTAACGTCTTTGCTTATTTTTTGGAATTTATCCAATGCCTTAAACAGCTCGATTTTTTTGATCGGTTTGGTTAAGTAAGAAATGCTATTTACCTCAAATGCTCTCTGCATGTATTGATTATAAGCTGTAATGAAGATGATCGGGACAGTAAGCGGAAATTGATCGAGTACGTTCATCAAATTACCATCAGTCAATTCTATATCAGCCAATACCAAATCGTATTTGCTCTTTGTTTTTAGCAAGTAAATAGCCTCTTCTATATTGTCGCATTCATCTTCTATGATCCAAGAATCATTATATTCCATCAAAAATTGAATAATTTGATGTTGTGTTTTCGGTTCATCTTCTATTACTAAAAGTTTCATGCTGTATGTTTAATAGTTTTGTATAAGTGGGATATTTACTTGGAAACTGTCCTCCTTGTCTTTGACTTCAGTGGTTTCTCCCATTAATAATTGATATCTACCGCTTAGATTTTTCAATCCGACACCGGTAGAAACTGATTTATGTTTTTTAGCTTTTTTTTGATTTTCAATCCTTAAAGATCCATCTTTCAAAACCATGGTAATTAATAAAGGATTTTTCGCATTCATCATATTGTGCTTAAATATATTTTCAAACAGAATATGGAGTGTATTAGGTATGATAAAATAATTATTCACTTGATTACCTAGATCCATTTCAAAGATGAACTGATTTTCGAAGCGTTCTTTCATTAATAAAAGGTAATCATCCGCCATTTTTAGCTCCATCGACAATGGAATAAAATCCTGACTTCGGTGTTCAATAACATAGCGATAAACATTGGAAAACGACTCTAAAAACCTTGTTGCTTTTAATTTATTATTGTTGTCAATCAAAGTCGTTAGAATAGATAAATTATTGAACAAGAAGTGGGGGTTGATCTGTTGTTCCAGTAAGTCTATTTTCAGCTCAGCTTGTTGGTTTTTTAGAGCATTGATTTGTTCTGTTTTTAGTTTATCGCGTTTTCCTCCTAGATAGGTCAAATAAATCAATGTGCCAAGGTAGATCGAGCGTATAAAAAGGCCGAAATCAGGCAAATAATTATGATTAATAGATTCTGAATGAAAATAGTTCATCACAGCATACTGTAAACTCAGAGTAATTACAGTCAATGGAATAAAACCGATAAGACAGATATTGATAAACCTCCAATCAGAAAGTACTCTGAATAAAAACTCATAAATTAATGTCATAATTACCAATACCAAAAACACCCATAAAAATGCTTCTGATATTAGTCCATTAAGATTTCCATTGAATAGTGTGAATCTTAAGAACAGCATATCTATAAAGGAATAGATAAGTAACAGCGCATATAATTTAATATATTCTTTTTTTGAATTTTTCATTTTATAAACTTAAGTCACCATATGATCAGCTTGTTTTATCCCGAAAATGAGCTTAACCTTTAGAGTGTATAACTATACAAGAATACTACTAATGAGAAAAGTACTATATATTCGCCTTTTGAGAAAATGAATAGAGGAAATTTATTTTAAATAATTTCCCTCTTCTCTTTAAAAAATTTAATCCTGAATAAAATCCTTCACTTTTTCTCCATTTTCATTCCATACTTCCATATGTGGATTATTATCCGCATCAACATAGATCAACAATCTTGGCTTGTTATTTCTGTCATATAACCAAAGTCCACCTGCATCATCGAAGGATTTACCCAGGAAAACTCTGTTCATTACAGAAGGCTGATCACCGAATAATTTTTTTGCTTCTGTTTTATAGTCAGGATTAGCATTCGCTCTCCTAAGAGAGTCAAAAAACTCTATCTGTCGCTCAAGACCAGGGTTCGAAGGCCTTTCGGTTATTGTCAAGCCATACGAACTTTTCTCACCATGATTATATTCGGATTGAGAAAGTTGCATTACTTGATCATTCTTGAACTTGTCAGTGGTAAGGCTAAGTGAATTGCCATTTTCAGGGTCACCTCCGAAGATTAATCCGCCTATTTCGTCTTCTTCACTGAAGAATATAATACCCGAAGGTCTCACTCTATCAGGAAATTCTTTTCCATTGATTAATCCATTGTGTTGTCTATCCGAGTTACTGATAACCATTTTGAGTGAGCCATCAGCTTCAACTACATTGATTCTTTCGACGGTTATTTCGTCAAATTTTTGATTTACAGCGCTTTTTTTGAATCCACTGAATATTAATAGAGCTATTAACAAACTGCTTGATATAGCATAAAATTTTAAAAATATAATTGACTTTCGCATAATGTTAAGATTAAATCATTAAAAACCTTTGAATAATTCCTTTCACATTTCAAAGATGAATCTTAAAAAATGGATAATCAATTGTATTTTATTGGGTAAAGGAGAAATAGTGCTGAGTGAAGAATTTTTGCATTGAGTGAAGTTCTTGCTTGTTGGCTATTTATTAATGTTTGCCTCAATTAGTTTTTTAAGAGTTTAATGACCGTCCTCCGTTGTATTTTCTCTAAGGAAAATAGATGGTATAAAAATCAATCTTGATAATGCCTAATACTGTAGGAAAGCTTGTCTAACCTAAAACCCCATAGATATGGATATTTTTCAACGCTGTTTATAAGGGGTTGTGAGAAATAGGAAGGCTTGATGTTATTAGTAATATTATTTATTAAACATTATGTCAGTTTGAAGCTTGGCCTCCTCAAGTGTAAGTATGCGATATGCATAGTCCAAGGGTGTGTTTTTTATCCTGCGCCCTGAATTTGCTTTAGTTTATATTCTCCATCAATTAGTTTAAAAGTAAATATCAAAGCATACTCACTAATTGATTCCTTCAGCAATTCAACACAACCAACACTCCACTGAAAATAATTTTTATCTTCTGCGACATATAGATGAGCCTTGTATATGCATCCGTTGTATTCAATTTCCGAGCTTTTGGATTCATTATTTACAGAGAATTGCTCTAGGACTTTCACTTCAATTGAATCCAATAGCGCGCATTTTTGTTCTAGAAGTTCTTTCGAAATTTCATAATTATGCTTTTCCATATCAATTCTTGGAGGGCTTGATTCTACAAGACGAGCTAATCCCGCATCTCCTTCAATTGGGAAACTTGATATTTCTGTTAGTTTCTCACAGTCCTGGTTTAAAATAGCCGTTTGAAATTCAGTGAATGTTTTCTTCATGGCAGTATTTTGAGCAAATAACTGCGGTATGATGATCAATACAAGAACGGATGTGAGTATAATTTTCATGTTATTAAAACGCTTACTAATTTCCGAAAAACCAGCCTAAATAATCATTAAGTCAGTGTCTGTGGTTCTTATATAATGTTATATTTGATTTTAGTGCCTTTTAAAGATAAAAATGTATTGTATTAATTAAAATGGAGTCGGTGAAAATTCATGAAAATATTATCGATGCATAGTCAATAAATAAGGCAAAGACTATAAGGAACTTGAAAATCATATAGAGACGAGGTCGCTAAAAATCATTATCATATCGGATCATATTCTTTGAAAACTACTTAAAATCAGCATCAAAATAATATCCTATCCAGTTGAAAAATCCATAGATACGGATGTTTTTTAGCATAGCCTTCATATTGGGCTATGAGGGCCATATGAAGACTGTGTTGTTCGCAATTAGTATATTATTTTTCTTCTTTTTAAATACCATTCAATATAATCATAAAATAGCTCATCGGATGAGATTGATTTTCTAAGTAAGAAATCTTTTGGTAAAAGTAATGTAAGGTATTTGTTAATATTTAAATTTAACACAGATTTTCTTCCTAAAAGTCCAATTATTTCACCATTTGCTAATGTGTCTGTAGGGATGATGATATTTTCTTCTTTAAACCAAGGCTGTTTGAAAGGATATGGGTATAATCCTTCAAAATTATGAGTTGAGTCTTTTGTATATATCGTAACACCAAACATATTTGTATAATCAATAACATAAATTTCTCCTTTGTTAAGAAACCTTGTATTTAAATACAGCTGAAAGGTGTCTAATGAAGCACAGTTATTAAAGAAAGACTTTTTTTCAGACTTAGTGGTATAATTCAGATTGAATTTCCAGTCTTTTCTATAATTTTTCGCTACATCTAAAATTTTAGTTTTACTGACGTTTGTCTCAAAATCCTTTTTTAAATCTGCAAAAAATTGATTTGCAGGTTTCTCTTTACTGAATGAATAAAATAGAGAATTAAGGTTTCCTGTATCTACTTTTTTGTTTGAGTACTTTCTATTCTTTTTTACAATATCTTCAGATGCTTTTTGTCCTTTATAGTGAATTGTCTTTATGTCTTTGTAGTAATCGTACTTATATGTATTATTTAACGAATCATAACCGATACAAATTTTGTTTTTCTTAAAAATTGACTTTCCTTTTTTATTATAGAAGCCGCTTCCTAAACATGAATGAATTATCACGGAGTCGATTTGACTTTCGTTAAAGTTTAATTGTTGAGATAAAGCTTCAAAGGAAACTGTTAAAATTAAGGCTAATAGAAAGAATAGTTTCATTTTTATTATTGCAAGTAACTTTCTAATCACAGTAAAACTAGCCGAAAAAATTTACAAGCTCGTTTTTTATAGTGATTAACTGGTGTTATATTTAGTTTTAATACTTATTCAAGATATAAATATATTATACCAATTAAAACGGGGTTGGAGAAAATTCATGAAAATATCATCGATGCAAAATCAATAAATAAGGCAAAGACTATAAGAAGCTTGAAAATCATATGGAAGCAAGGTTGCTAAAAAACATCATCATATTGGACTATATTATTTGAAAATTACTGTAAATCAGCATCAAAATAATAACCTATTTATTCGTAAAACCCACAAGTGAGGATGTTTTCAGCACTGTTGGTCAGCATTGGGCTATTCGAGCCGTTCGAAGATTTAGTTGTTAGCTCTGTTTTTTAGATTATCATTAATATTTACATATTTCTTAAGCCTTTTTGGGCTATAGATTCTGAATTTCAACTATTTATATAGATGAATTTATTGATTTCCAAAAGATAAATGCATTTAAAACCATATAAGAAAAAGCTGGTAATGAAACCCAAATACTGTCTTTTATTTTTATTCTTACAATAAGGCCAGCGAACATAAGTAATGCAAGACCTAGAGATGAAATCATTAAAATGAAATTGAATTTAAGCCCCACCAACAAACCTAGAGCTCCTAAAGTCTCCAATATTATGATTGTTAACCCCATTTTTTCGAGTCCAAATCGTTTAAATTCGTCTTTCATATGAGGTGCTCTAAAATATGAATAACTATAGAAAAAAAAAGACAAACTTGAAATCAAAACGCATATTGTAATCAAGGTCATGTTTTTTTATTAAAATGATGATTATGCTATATCAGCACACAGTATTAAAAGAATTAGAGATGATAAATGTTTAATAAACGGATTCCTTATAGCTTCTAGGAAATTACCCCGTTTAAAATAGGATTAAAGCTTTCCTTCATAATTACTTCAATAATCTGTCCCCTCATATAATTGAAGTTAACATCCCAATAGCACAAATTCCGAAATATCCACAATGGGATCAATCCAAAGCAAATTAGAGTTCCCTAGTCGAAATTCATCGAGTTAATTTAATTAGAGCTAAACTGACAAGGGTAAATGCTTTTACTTAACTAAAAAAATGGTAGAACATTGTATATCATCTAAATGATATAACACTCTACCATTCCATTTTATCAATACTCTAATTGTTGATTATATCGTACAGTTTCCAATTGAAGTTGGAGGATTGCTTCCTACATATGAAAATCCAGTATTTCCTTCTTTGCCAACACCGTATGCTACATTTCCTTGGTCAACGAAAGTAATCATACGAAGCAACCAGTTAGAATCTACGCTGGATACATGACCGGTTTCTTCGTTGTAAAGCTCTAGTTCGCCTTCTGTTGTTACGAAATAAATAGACGTATTTAAACCTAAACCTTCCTGAAAAGCGATCCAACTTTTTGTACCTCCATCTACATTTTGGTCTTGCCAAGCACTATTGACCCATTTACCAATGTTTCCTTCTGTACCTACGCACCACATATCTCCATTTTGATCAAAGGCAATCATTTTTAATTGCCATGTGTTGTAAGCTGCTTGTTTTACCCAATTTTGTCCATCCCATTTACTGGCATGGCTGTATTCAGTATCTACAGACCACATGTTTCCTTGATTGTCAAAAGTGATCATTTTCAATGAACTTCCTAAGTTTTCACACTTAGTCCAAGGCTGCAATGCAATATTTTTCATTACAGCTGCATCTGTTTTTTCTCCAGTGCAGTACCATGTTGTTTGCGTATTGTCTAATACTAAAGAGGCTAAATGCCAATTACCGATATACCCCAAGTTTGTAAAATTGATTGCTGTTGTTTCTGATCCCATTTTTTTAGTTAGTTATTTTTTTCCTACTCGTATAGCTTTTCGGATGCCGCTGTTTTTAAAAATTATGATTAGTTCTGTTTTTTTGCTTGAAACGTTTTAAAGTCAAAAGTTATCAGTTCAATCTATTTTAAAACTAACTCCATTATCAAATGGAGTTTGAGTCGCATATTTGCGAACTCTTAGTTCTTCCCAGTTCTTGATTTTTATTAGTGTTTCATCAAGTTCTTTTAAGTCACTTATTCTAATCGAAACTTCGGAAACGATATCCATTTCGTCATAATTTTCACTCAATGAAAGCTTATGTTGTCAATATTAAATAGCTCCATTTTAATTTTCCAATTGCAGACAACACCCCAATAAATCGAATTCCGTTTATTATCCTAAAAATTTATTTCAATGAAAAGTAGGCTTAAAAAATTACAATTCAAAAAGTTGAATTATATTTTATTGTTAATTTAATGTTGGTGATATGTTTGTTTGATTTCTGTGGTTTTTGAATTACTATGCTTTGGTATGTTGTGAATGTGTCTGATAATCAGTTTATTTTGATGAAATATGGCTTGCGTTTGAAGCTTGGATTTAATTTTGAAATAAATCTTGTCTCTTCTTTTTAGTGGTTTTAGATTGGTATTTTTTTAATTGATTTTTTTGATGTTGAACTTGGGTTTTTATGTGAGATTCAATCTTTCGATTATTTACAAAGATTGTTGGTGATGAAATTGGAAATCTTATGATGGGATTGGGTGTTGCGGATGATGTGATCGTGATTTCGGATTGCCAAGAAAAGTCATTATCGATTTTCCGGGCATCGAGATTAATAGTTGATTTAATCCGCGAGTAATAGAGCCCAGATTTTTGATTGGGTTCCGGACTTAATTTGTTGTTTGTGTTGTGGAAACGTAAGCATGGAGTCTCTATGTTGTCACATCATTATATTGATTATCGTCAATGGTAATAATGGCATGACAACATAATCATCCATTGACAAATTCATATCAGGCCGAATATAAAATGCTCTGTGCCTTTGCGTGTTGACAATTACCCTTATATCTTATAATATCATTTTTCAATCAAAGCGCTACTAAAAAAATGCTGTCAGTTTTCTGTGCGGATAGGTATAAAATAGGTATAAAATACGAGGCACTCCGTTTATAAACCAATTTTGTTTTTTTTAAGAACTTGTTTGAATCAATATTTTTGCTAATATCTTATTACAATAAACTAATAAAGAACTCTTCCGATTCTGGATCTTTTTCATAATCCTTTGATAGCTTGCGGTAAAAGTTTATCCATGCAAAATTTCGTTCCACTTTCCATCTGCTAGATTGATGAATAAATCCTTTGACTTTTGATGGTGGTTTTTGGCGAGAATCAGTTTTCCATCCGAAGATTTTTGTTGATTTAGCAAGTAGCCCGCCATATGCTTTATAGCCTTTTATAAGCTTTAACCTTTTGCTTGCAAGCTCTATTTTTTTCTTCAAAAGGATCAAATTTTCCTTTCAAGCATCTTGTAAATTATTGGTTTATATTTTTTTGTTAAAACTGAGATGCAAGTTGAAATGAAGTCTTGCTAGTGGTATGAGAGCATAACCACTGCAGGGTAATATACTAAGTTGTAAATTTGTGGGAATGAAATATCGCTTTAAATTATAGCTAAAGACGATTTTTCAAGCACAAAAATCACCTCATAGGGAAAAGACCTAACTCTCATTATATACTCTGTTGATTTAATCTTCCCAATGGTAATAGACTGAATATGAACCAGTATCTGAGTTGCTTGAATAAATAATAGTTTCTTTTTTTTCTGGGTATCCTTCCAAGTCAAAATCATATTCATAAGACATCTTATAATTTCCTTCTCCTGTAATTTCCCATTCAATAGAGGAAGGATAGTGAAAACCAAGATTAACTAGAACTTCCAAAAATGCACGTGTTTCGTGTGATTGCAATATTTTGTATGGCTTTAATTTTCGGTATTCGCTTATTAGAATATGATTAAAAGTATGGACTTGAAAAATAGGGTGCTTAATAAAACATTCATAAGAAACTCTAATATTTATATCTTTGCCATTTAAATTACCTGTGCCAGAAATAATGTTACCGTTTAAATCATATTGAAATGTTAATATGGCTTTATCTAAAATTATGGTTTCAATTTTTTTATCTTCATTCAATCTGATATAATCAGATGAATTTATTTTTATTAAGTTCGCATCATAAACAAAATTATTTTCATAGGAGGAAGAGTCTTCAATAATTTCGGAATATGGATCAGGGGCGAAGTATGATTTATCTTTAAACTGGTGTTTTATTAACTCACCACCTGTGTTATATTGAAAAGAATCAATTTCTGTTAAAGATACCGCTCTAGTATTGAATTTACTAGTTTTTGTAGCAAGTAGGTTCTCTTCATTATACGTATAATAAATGCTCTTTTGATATCCAGGCGCATCAATATTGATTTCATCTAAATAGTCTTGGTTGTTATAAGAATATCGAAGGATTACACTACCAGTGCTTTGAATAGTAAGTAATTTTTTGGTATTAGAGTTCTCGCAGATTATAGAATCCTCATCAATTATGTTTTCTTCTATATTAAGGTTATTATCTGAGCAACCTAACAAGATTGTAAAACATATAATTGATAGTATAATTTTTTTCATAATCATAATTATTGTTTATAACATTTCAATAAGATGAATTCTTTTTTACTTATGCGTGGAATTTATAAATAGAGTTAAAAAAATCATTTCAATGAAAAATTAAATTAAAAAAATTACATTTCAAATATATTTAAGGAATTATTTACTTTATCAACTCTAAAATCAGTTATATGTGCAGAGATATCAGTCGATTATAAACTTTTTTACTCCAGTATACATTTTGTTGTGTGGAATATGTGATTAATACAATTATTGGTAGGGCCTGTCTTCCTTCTGTTTACGAGGATTGTTGATGATATAATTGGAAATTATTGGGTCCTATATTTATTTTTCTCGCATTTTGATTTTACCAAACTTCTTGTAAATACACGATTATCCTCATTTTATTGAAAACCCAGATCTGAAATTAATTGCTTTATCGTGAATGAGAGTAAAGTTGAAGTTTCGTGATTCGAATATTGTCTTTATTAATATTTATTGAGTAATCATTTTGCTGTTCTAAGAGATCTCTTCGGGTTGGATCATGAAGTTCCGTTTATTTTACCCTAGGACAAATAAACGGAACTATGTGTTTTAGCTTGAAAAATTGAATTTATTGTTTTTTGTTCAGTGCAATTGCGAGGTGAATGAAAATGAATTTCGCTGGTAGACATATCAAGATTTGTCTAGGGAGACGAACTCTCCCGCAACCCATCCTTCTGATCTGGTTTCTACTTTGAGCCATCCGTTATGCTCATCGAGTATCTTGAGTTCTGTGCCAAATGACAATGGCGCGGATACTGTGGAAGCGCTATAAGAGGGCAAGCTTCTGACATTCAGTTTGGATACATTGACTCTGCCTCCGGTATGTTCATTGATCTCAAGCGATTCAGTATTGCTTTTGCGGTTGCTGAAGAATCTGTCGCGAAGCCTGTCCAGTGGAAATGCGGGGCCGGGATCCGATTTTCTGCCCGGAGAGATTTCTTCGTGTCCGTGAATGCTTTTGATGCTAGGATATGCTTTGATAAGCGCTTCGCAGATTTCAAATATTTTATCTATCTGAGCCTCGGTGTAGGCATGCCAATACCTTGGATTGCTTTCATTGCGATGCGTGGCTTTTATCACTTCGTTTTCAGGAATTGATTTGCCAAACCAAGCTTGGTATTTTTCGCCCACTTTGTTGAGAACTCCCGCGTTGTCGATTTCTATCCCGATTGAGAAGTCATTGAATCCGCTTCTTCCATTAAGAGAACTCGCTCCGGCATGCCAAGAGACTGTATCGAATGGGACAAGTTGGTACACATGTCCTTTGCGGCCAAGCACTATGTGTGCCGAAGCCTTTACGTCATTTCTTCGAAGATATTCGGCTGCTTGCTTTGCTGAAGGGCTCGCAGTGTAATGGATCACGATGCAGTCCGGTTTTCCACCGTTTAGTTTTTTGGTGTTTTTGGGACAAGACATATGCGTGATGTCGCTGACTTGCTCTTCGAATTTATGGTTTTCGATTGTTAGCATGTCTTATCCGTATATGTTGTTTTTGCGTTCTTTCTTTTTCAAAAATGTCAAATCAACATTTTGAGTTACGCTGGTAGCGACTTTTTCCACCGAACGGCCAATAACATATCCTCCTAGTCCGACTTCCAGTAATCCCCAGAATTTATCCGGCAATTCGATCTGAGGAGCGATAGAGAATAGGTGTTGGATGAAGTAAGTGTAGATGACGATGAAGGTAAAGCTGAGCATGACTAATGGTCTCCATGATCTTTGAAGCCAATTTCCTTGCGCTTCGGTGACGATGATTTCCTTTTGGGCGTTTTGCACTTCATTCAAAGAGCCTAGTACGATTTGGGATAGCTCGTTCTTCGCTTTGAGTTTTTCGTGGTCTGTGGTTGAGAGTCCGTCGATGATATCATTGCTTTTGGATAGTATCTCGGAAGCTCCCTTGCTGAATAGCTTGGATAGTATATTCATGGTGTTGAAATGTATAGTTTGTAAATTAATTTTATGCTAAAATACTGAAATTTAATTATATTTTCAACGCGTATAATTGCTCTAATTACATCATAGTTGTTATTTTTATTGTCATAGTTAAATATAAGCTTATGATGTGATGAAGAGTGCTTGCAACAGAAGAAAGAGCGGAGAGAAGAGTAAGGAGATTTGGTAGCTAGAGCTTTAAATAGCTTAGAGACTTGACTAGCTAGTTTTAACAGCGATAATCAATCCGGTCGACCAATTCATTTTGGTAATGGACAGATTGGGTCTGTTATCCAAATTATCGATAAGTTGGTCCACTGTTTTTTGATGATCTTCCGGCCAGTTTGGCTGCTGAGTCATATCGTCGATGATATACAAGCCTCCGATCTTAAGAATTTCCAAGGCTTCGTTCAGATGGCTGTATTTGCCGGGCCAAGCGTCAGCGAAGATTAAGTCAAATTTCTCGCCTTCGTAATTTTCAAGCCATTTTCCACCATCATCGCAGATGATATTGACACGCTCGTCTTGTCCGAAGTAGTTCTTGGCAATATCGATAAGGCTCGAGTCATTGTCGATCGTCGTCAGCTTCGATTGTTGATCCATTCCTTCGACCATCCAAGCCAGTGACAAGCCAATGCCTGTGCCCAGCTCCAGCAAGTTGGATTTAGGCTTTGAAGCGATCAATGTTTTAAGCAATGAGCCAACATATAAGTCCGAGGGCATATTGAAGCCGGTCTCCGCGCATTTTTTCTCGATTTTTTCAAGCTTTTGAGGCTTGTTCATAATAATAGAATCCATTAGAAGGGATTTAAATGATTTAAGAATAAGATTAATCGAGTAGGAGATTGACCAAATTAGGGATTAATAGCTCTGGAACCAAGCAAATTATAATTCTTTTTTTGCTGATGTGTTCATGGGAAAGTCTAATTATTTACATGAAGTAAAAATATACGGTTGTGAAAATTAGAATGTCTGGTTTCTATGGATTTAAATAAGATTATTTTGTTGTGATTCTAATCTAATTTAAATTAAAAAGTTTAGTGGAATGTTTATTTATTTTGACTTTGTCTGATCTCTATTTTTCTTAAAATATTATTTTAAATAATTTTAATCAAAAAATAATCCATTTTCGATGTTTTAATTTTTTAACTAAGTAAGATTTTTTTATACTTGTCGAATATTTTAGTTTTATTCAAATTTTATTCTTTTTTAATCATGGGAAATATTAAAAGGTCGGTGAACGGCCGTTTTTTATCCGCTACGAAAGAAAAGCCAAACTATGAGAATCATGTGCTTTTGGTGACTTTTTTTGAAAAAGCTTCATCGAAAGATGATACCCAAGCCACAGCAACCGCAGGACAAGACAAAAGCGTATACGGAAGAACAGAAGAGCTAAGCAGGGAATCGCTTGATATCCCCAAAAGTTTGCCTAAAGTTCCTCAATCGCCTAAAACAGTGGACAATGCAAGCTCGCATCAGACGACCGCAGGACAGACGCATGCAAGTCAATCAACAACGATCAATATGACAGTGGCGAAAAGAGAATTGTCTGTCGGTGTTGGTGCGGATGGAGCTTTCCAGTTTTTGATTCCTGAGGAATCGATGATCGATGGCATGATCAATTTAAAAGCCATAAGCCCTAGCGGCAGTGTCCTTCATGCCAAAGATTTCACATACCACGAGTTGAAAACCAGTCAGGATACAGGCGCGGTTTCTGATCAATCGGTCGAAATGACGATGGACGTTGAGCCTTTTGAACCGCAGGTATTGCCTGATGCTCAAAATCCACAGCCTTATAAGGTTAAGGGCCGCATCATTGCTTTTGACACTGGCAAGCCTTTGAAAAACTGGACGGTATTTTTTCATGTGAACTTTGACGGAAATAATTCAACAATCCCCCAGATCATCGCAGCGATCAAAACTGACAGCAATGGATATTTTTCCTTTTACACTCCTGCGGGCAAACTTGTTGGAGGACATGCGAAGATCGCAGGCCTTAATGACAGCACATTTCCTTTGGCGTTGACTTCCGACAGTTTGTTGCAAGATAATCAGATTGTCGTATTCAGCAGCCTGGATGATATCGATCAGGATGACCCTGATTGCGCATGCAACAGCAATACGACACCGGCTCTGCCAGATGCGGAGGATTTGGTCAATTCAAGTGCTTACTCGGATGATCTTGGCGGGACTTGTGTTGACTTTACAACACCGAACAGGAGTCTTGAAGAGTTCACTTATTATAGTGTTGTAAGAACTACCGAGCCTGAAATCAAAAGAATGCCGTACAAAAAACCGCCTCTATTGATGATCGGGGATATGGAGCAAGCTCAGACGACTCCTGTTTCTACCAATAATATGAGGTTTGAGAAGGAGTTGAAAAAACTTTTGGACCGACATGAGAGAGAGCTTAATACTGTAATCGACACAACAGAACTATTCAATTATAGATCGAATGACGCCGAAAGCAATAGCAATATTGACGGGGGAACCAAAGGAGGAGGTTCAACAAGCTCGTCAGGGGAAGGACAATCTCAAATACCGAAGATACATCCTCTCAAAGATGTGCTGGATGACGGCATGTTGAAATGGTGGATGTTTGAATTTACTATTCAATCTTATGCGCGCTCCAAGTCGGTATATTTTCCGGGAGATAAGGGGCCAAGCGCTAATGATAATATTGCAGTGATGATGAATAGCGGAAGCGCATTTATTAGATCATATTGTGTGAGGATGGCCGAAAATGAGTACCGTGATTTTTATGGCAAAGCGCCTCAAAATGACAATGAGACATTTGCCTTTTGGTATTTTGCTGTAAGCAAGTATTTTGAGTTTTATAATGAAATGCCTGAAAATCCAGACACCTTGAAGTCGTACATTGATCACGTATTGACGAAAACGCAAGGTTTGGGAGCTGCTGAATGGTGGATGTTTTATATCGATTACAATGCCTATGTGGCGCCAAATGGATTGACACCGCTTGAATATTTAAAAAACGAGCTTAGCACCACATTTATTCAAGTCAACCAGAGAACGGCTCAGATTGAAGCGGAATTGCTTGAGTTTTTAAAACTAGCCATCAGCTATTTCAAGGAAGACTACGACAGGATCCCGAATACGCCTGAGGAAATTATCAGCTATATTTTAGCGACATTTTCCGGCGATGCGAAAAGCAGAAGGGAGCTGAATGGACATCATGCCATCGATTGGGACGAGACGCCGACGCTTTATCAAAACACGACGATAGCGCATGGCCATATCTTGAAATTCAAGCAGGTATGGAAAGCTGATGGATATTCATTGGGAGATTTATTATACAGTCTGCCTTTAGCGCCTTGCCAGAAAAAGCAAATCGCCGTTTTTGATTGGGATAGAGGCGAGCAGGGATCAAGAAGCGAAGGTGTGGATGTTGCTGAAAGTATGAATGCATTTTTGGGTCGCGACAGAGATGTGACGGATATCATCAGCACTTCATTGACTGAAAACACAAGCGGAGGATCCAAGTCAAAGTCAAAGGGCAAATCTTTTGGAATCGGATATGGCTCCGGAGCAGGTGTTGCGGGTAGTGGAAGCTATGGACCTTTTTCCTTGGGAGCGGCTGGAGGATCTTCTTTAGGCATAGGTTTCCAGACTTCTTCAGGGAGCAGCAGCTCAAGCGCTTGGCAAAATTCTGCGCGCAATATGTCCGCCAATAGCTTGAATTCGTTGCGGGACAATGTGATGCAGAGCGCAAGTTCGGTAAGAAGCCAGAGAATCACGGTTGTGCAAGCTGTCAATCAAAGCGAATCCATGTCAGCGCAGACTGAAGTCATTGCCAATCATAATCATTGCCATTCGATGACCGTGGAGTACTTTGAAGTGTTGAGACACTTTGCCATTGAGCAGAATTTGGCGGATGTGCAGGAATGTTTGTTTGTGCCGTTGGAAATGACTCCATTCAACATTCACAAAATACTCAGATGGAGAGATGAGTTGTTTGACGCCTTGAGAGGCTCTGAGTTGGCTAAAGGTTTCGAAGCTCTTGATACGATCAAAAATAAATACATGGTGCAGGGAACCGGCCCTATGGATATTCAGGCGGATGAATTTATTCAGGAAATGAGCGGTATGCTTGAGTTTCAGATCAATATTGACCGGCCTTTGGACATATTGTCTCCCGATGATATTCTCAAGTCCGCTGTGGATGAGACAGCTTGGAGCTTTATGAGTCATTTGCCCGGAGTAAGAATGCTCAATGAGATCAGGTCTTTGTTTGAAATGAGAACTCAGGCTCAAAGAGAGGAAATTTACAGGGAAGAAATATTGCCGGGGATTATTGCCGGATATTTGGATGTGTTGGAATTTGGTTATGAAACTCCGTCAGGCACGCAGGAGCCTTTGCCTTTTGATATCACAGTCGTGCCGGGATATGAAGATCCTGTAAGGTATATGTCCAGAAGAAGCGTGGTCAGCAGAAGAAGGTTTATCAAAGATGCGATTAAGTCCAATCCGCAAGGAGCTCCTCTGAGACTTTACCTTAGATATCTGGCGCCAAGAAGCGGAGGTTATAATACGGTGAGGCGTTCCGATATTTCCAGATTTTACATCAAAAACCCTAAAGCCTTGCCGGCAAGATCAAGTATTTTGTTCAATGGTGGATATATCAATTACGAGACGACAAGCTTGAAAGAAAGATTGTTTAGCAAGAATGGTTACTTTGATGATATCAAGTCAAATGATCCGGTGATGTTCTCCACTAATTTGAACGCAAGAGAGCTGATTAATCCAGTCGCTAAGAATTACGAATTGGCCAACAACTTAATCACTCACTTGAATGATAATTTAGAGTATTATCATAAAGTCATTTGGTGGCAGATGGATAAAGACAAACGTTTTATGATGCTTGACGGATTCGTGGCGCCTAATTCGGGCAGTAGAAGCGTAGCTTCCGTGGTTGAGAATAATTTGGTGGCTATCGTGGGTAACAATCTGGTTTTTCCAGTGGTGAGAGGCATGCATTTGGATCCTACTTATGCTCAGGACGCTGATGAGCCAGTGGATTTGTTTGCTCAATACGCTCCGACTACTCCTGTTGATCCATTCAGAATCAGTGTTCCTACGAGAGGCGTTTATGCCGAGGCGGTGATGGGATCTTGCAACAGTTGTGAGGTAATTGACGAAAGCAGGCATTGGAGATTCAGCGAAGTGCCTTGCGGAGATACTCCTACGGCAATAGGAACCATAAGCACGGATACTCGCCGTTCTGAACCTGCGGATCTTACCGCTAAGGACTTGGCGACAAACATTATCAATTTCCAGAACCCTCAGACTGCTCCAGCTCCTCAAGGTTATGGGCAGGCGATAACAGCTTTATCAACGCCGGGTATATTTGCTGACATGGCAGGGTTGGATCAAAATCAGAAAAATGCGATCAAAGCGCTTGAGTTGAATCAAGCCGGGGCGATTGACGCCATGAAGATGAATGTCGATGCGGCGCAGGAATATGCTAAAATGGCTAAAGAGCTTGTGACTCAACAGCAGATGTTGAAGCAGGGAGACAAGGTGCTTAGAAAGGTCGATAAGATGGAAAAAGATGGTAAACTTTCTTCTGAAGAAGCTAAGAAAAAAAGGCAGGAAGTACTTGATAGCCAGATTAAAGGAAATTCATCAGGAGGTAAAGAGGATAGCGGCAAAGACACTGATGGTGGCGGGAAAAAAACTGGAGGAAGCAGTTTGTTGCCTTCAAACCCTAAAGAATATGCATCCTATACAGCTAGTAGTGGGGATTCAGGCGATTCTGTAAGCTTTACGACATTGGGAAACGGTGAGTCCTCTCAAGAGGACGGATCAGCGGTATTTGCAAGCTATAAAAAGCCAAAAGATATCATATACAGCAAATCATGGAAAAAGTCAGCGAATACATTCAAAGGTGTATTTGATGATTTGCTTAAGAATACCTCATTGGCAAGAGAGTTTTTGGATAGATTTTATGCTTCGGAAAGGTTTGTGTTGGAAATGAGTTATCAAGTACCTAGTGCGGGAGGCGATTTTGATGTGAGTCATGACAAGGCATTGGGAGTGACGCACGCTCGGGATTATATTGAGGTATCCAGACCAGGACTGCCTCCTCAGATGAAGTTTTTGGATGATTTGCATACTGTTATCTATATTAATCCAACCAAAGAGATTGAAAATGGCAGAGCGTATAATGATGTGGGCAGAGCCTTGGTATTATTGCATGAGTGCGCGCATGCCGCTGCACAGACAAAAGCTCCTGTCGAGGCTTTGAAAGAAGGCGAACAATCGATTCTTTTGGTAAGAAATAGCATAGAAAGCATGTTGGTTGAATATGCGAATTACCAAGGTATTTCTTTAAGCGGACAACAGGAGAGCTTTACAGGAACAACGGGTACTTGGATGACGTCAACCTCATTGTTGTTGTCGTATTATGGCTTATTGGATACAGTTTCTAAAAATGATTTGATAGGCGGAAGAGAATATATCAATGAGTTTTCCAAAGCGGCTTTTGGTGAAGATTTGTTGGCAAGCGACGGTTCTATAACTGATGTGGATAAATTCAATGAAAGAGCTGATTTAATCGAGGATAGAATTTTCAATTTAACAAGAGTTTAAAGTCATGAGCCAAATAAATCATTGGAACCAAAGTTCATATAATCCTACGGATGAGGAAATATTGTTTACCACTTTTGCTGTAAGAGAAGCGATCAATACCTCCGCTCAGTTGGAGATTCCTTTTGTGTTGAATCTTACGGATCAAATCGTTTCTGTCAAATGGAAAGATGATCATTCATTAATATTGCTGCATCCTGCGCAGAGCAAGTTTGGTCATGTGGAGGGGATTTCGTTATCAGCTTCGGATCAACCGACGAATAGAATCAAATCCTTGGATGGCAGGCTTGGAGTCGTCGTGGATGAGGAAGGTATTCACTCTGTATTCGCGGATAAATTGTTGACTAATGTGGGAGTGGAAGCAGTGATGTCGAGTGACTTGGACCATACTTGGAATAATATTCTCGACTATGAAGCTCCTGCTGATGATGAAGGAGAAATAGATCTTAATTTATATGTTAAGACCATAAATAATAAGGATGAGATAATAATTCATTCCAATGAGAGTAGTATCGGAGCTATTCCTACAGGGAAGTTCTTTAAACCTAATCAGAAGTTGCAATACATCAGACATGCTTGGCATTTGGATATTCCCGCAGGAGATTCTAAACTGCGATTGAAGGATACAAACTTCAACTATAATGTCAAAGGGGAGGCTTATGATTTTGATGGTAGATCTTTGGGTATGGTAACCGGATTTGTTAATGATGTTGACATAGTTCCTGATTCTCAAATGTTGAGATATTATGAGTATAATCAGTTAGCTGAAGATTGGCATAGAGGTATATTAAACTCAGGATGGAACGATAAGGAAAAAGCAAATTTCCTTTTGAGAAAATTTGTATTAGAAAAGAATTTGAACTTGATTTTTGACCCTTCACAAATACAAAATAATTCACAGCGTATTTTTATTGGATCTGGATCTTTACCTTCAATACCAAATATAAGTGTGAGAAATCTCGACGTTAAGGGGGGAGCTCAATTTTTCACACTTTTTGAAACTGATAGTAATAAATTGACTCCGTTGTATGATGCTAATTCAGTGTCTGAGGCAGAGAAGCCTTTTGTCATGTTCATATTGGAGATTGCTGTTAATTTTCCATATACTGAATCTGTACATCAAATAGGCTTCCCTGGTGATAATTCAGGGACGAATAGTTTTTTCAATGCAGTTTATCCTAATTTTTATTACTTCAATCGCTTGGAAATCATGCTGGCTCATGAATATATTCATGCTCATCAAAACCTTATAGATAGCAGCAAGCAGGGAGGCAGGGATTGTGGATTTGAAATCAAAGAAAACCAAGTTAAAAGAGCCAAAAGAGAGCTTCTGGCTTATCATTTTACTGTTTTTCCAAATAAAGTATATGATTCTGAATTAGACGATCCAGTGTTCAAATACACTGAATTTGTCAGGGGAGTAAGCGCAAAGTTTGGAAATGTGGAGATGGTTGATTTAGTGTTTTGGACATTCAAGACTTTCCAGTATATTAATTTGCTGTTGAGTGAAGGAGTGCTTAAACATCAGCGAGATAATAGCTATAGTGATTTTGATAATGACCTACACACTTGCTATGAAGACATGCTGAAGCTTAAGGAGGATTTGGAAGCCATGGATAAAGGATATCAAATTTTGAATCCCGATGGGTCTTATCCTAGCATGAGTGAATGGAAAAGTCTTAATATTAGCTGGCTGCCGGGTGATTGGGAAGAAAAGGAAAACGCTGAGAGTTCGACTGATCTGAAGAACTAAGCTTATAGCGAATTGATATGATTAATAAATAGCAGTTGCTCTTGGCAGCTGCTTTTTTTATGAAAAAAAAATATTTTCAAAGTGTAAGGTATTCAAGATTCTACTGTCCAAAGTAGTGAAATGTCTAATTGATTTTTAATTTATACAGTACATTGATATGAAAAAACATTTTACATTACTCTGGGTGGTTTTATTGGCTTTCACTATTTCTTTAAGTTCTTGCGCAAGTGAGGATTCCGAAGAATTGGCCCAGCCTAATACCGAAGTCGTGGATGACATGAATGCAAATGACGAGGAAAACGAAAATGCTGAAGACAATACAGAATCCGAGGAGGTGAACGAAACCGAAACGGATGAGACGACGGAAAATGAAGATAATTCCGAAACAGAGGATAATACAGGCAATGAAGATGCGGATGTTCCATTGCAGTCCGAAGCAAGGAAAATGGTTTTGCTTGAAGAGTTTACGGGACAGAATTGCCCCCTATGTCCAGGCGCGCATCAAGTGTTGAATCAGCTGGAAATGGAATATGCTGACTTGGTGCCGGTGGCAATATATGCGGGATCATTGTCTGGAAATGATTTTACAGTATCCAAAGGAGCGCAGATTTATTCGGATTATAAAATTGGGCATGTGCCACAAGGGATGGTGAACCGAAATAAATTTGGTGGAAGTCGATATGATATTTCACACAGCGCATGGAGAACACGCATCAATGAGGAATTGGCTAAAGATCCTACGATCAATATCAAGTTGAGTGCTGAGATGAATGGGAGCTCAATCAATGTGGACATTGAAACATACAACTTTGTGAATATTGGTTCGGCCTTGAATTTTACAGTGATGTTGGTGGAGCAAAGCGCAAGTGCCTACCAAGCTAATGGAGGGAGCGATTATAATCATAAGAATGTCTTAAGAGCGATTTTTACAGAAGCCGAAGGCGATATGTTGACTTCATCATCTACAGATTTAGGACATAAAGTAATGAAATCGATGACTTATGAAAAACCTTCGGGAGTGAGCGCTTCAGATTTGTCAATAGTGGTGTTTGTTCATGAATCAGGCAGTAAATATGTTCATCAAGTAGCAAGTGTAGGTTTGTAATTATTGAAATATGATGAAAAAGATAATAGGATGCTTGGCTTTAATGCTAAGCATCTCATGCTATTCCCATGCCCAGTTTTCCCAAAAGCAGATGCCAAGCGTGAAGGTGAAAACAATGAATGGGCAAACCATTGATATCAAAGAATTGACGCAGGACGGACAGGTAACTGTTTTTAGTTTTTGGGCAACTTGGTGCAAGCCTTGTTTGCAGGAGTTGGGTGCCGTTTCTGATGTGTATGAAGAATGGGAGGAGGATTACAATGTCAGATTTATAGCGATTTCCACTGATAATAGCAGAAATTCGGCAAAGGTGAAGTCGATATCAAGGTCTAAAGGTTGGCCGTTTGAAGTTTATTTGGACCCCAATGAGGATACTAAACGAGCCTTTAATTTTGTGAATGTGCCTTATGTTGTGATTGTGGATGCTAAAGGAGAAATCGTGTATCAGCACAATGGTTATGTGCCTGGAGACGAGGAAGAGCTGGAAAGCAAAATTGCGGCGCTTTCAAATGTTCAATAAGGAAATATGTGATAAGAAAAGGATTTATGAATAATAAGTATTTAGTTGTCAAACTATTCATGCTATTGATGTTTTCCATTAATGTAACGAGCTTGAAAGGGCAGGGCAATTTTTTTGGAGATATCGATGTGAGGCAAAATTTTTATGTTAAGGATAGCGCTTTGCTTCCTGACCCATTGCCTCCTCAGTATGAAGGCTCAAAGATGTCGACGGAAGCTTGGGTAAGACTTAATTACCAATACAAATTTCTTACTGCGGGAATAAGGTATGACGCTTTTTACAATTCAGGCCTTAGAGATCCTTATCAAAGTCTTGAACAGCAGGGAATAGGCTCATGGTATGTGAAGGGTGATTTTGAGAAGTTTGCGTTTGCGGTCGGTTATTTTTATGACCAGTTTGGAAGCGGCGCGGCTTTTAGAGCCTATGAAGAGCGAGCCCAGCATTTGGATTACGCGGTGCAAGGATTGCAGCTTAAGTACGAATTTGCTCCAGGCTGGATAGCCAAAGGATTTATTGGGAAGCAAAAGGCGGATCCTTTGCAGTTTGAGGAGACTAAGGATGTATATGATTCACCGATTCGAGGCCTTAACATAGAAGGAAGTTTTCAAAAAGGAAAATTGATAGCTTCTCCGGGGGCTTCGGTTGTAACCAGAACGCTTGATGGGGATTCTCAACGCATATTGCAGGATATTGCAAATGCTCAAACGGACATTCAAGCCTTTGATGTGAAATCGAATACGTCCGTGTATTCAATGTATAGTGGTTTTTCTTTAGACGCCTTCGATTTGAATTTGGAGTATAATTTCAAGACAAAGGAAGCATCGTTTACTGATGATGCTAGAGTGGAAGTGGTGAACAAGTCTGGCGATCTTTTTTTAGCTTCGCTTTCATGGGCTGGCAATGGCTTGGGGATCATTGCTCAATATCGTAGGATGGAGAATTTTGAATTTAGAACATCTCCGTTGGAGAGCCAAAACAATGGTTTGTTGAGTTATATTCCTTCGTTTAGCAGAGCCAATTCATATCGTCTGACAGCTCGCTATTCACCGCCGCCTCAATATAGAGAAGAGAATGCATGGCAAGTGGACGTGAATTATAAATGGAACAAGCAGCATTTGACATCAGGTAATTATTCCGACATTAGGAATTTCAATAATTTGAGATTGTATCAGGAGATGTATGTCGAGCATAAGTTTAAAGTAAGCAAGCGCTTTACCGTTATTGGAGGACTTCAGATTCAAAAATACAATCAGCGAGTTTATGAAAATAAAGAAAACTTGGGGATAGTTGACGCCACAACACCATTTGCTGAGGCTATTTGGAAATTTGCCAAAAGAAAATCCATGAGATTGGAGTTGTCCCATATGCAAACCGAGCAAGATATGGGTAGCTGGACTTGGGTGAATTATGAGATAAGCTTGCCGCATGGTCTTTCATTTTCAGCAAGCAATATGTACAATTATGGCAATCAGGAAGAAAAATTGGCGTATTGGAGTGCTTTTGCTGGATGGAATACGGGTAGGCATCGTTTGAGCTTGGCTTATGTGCAACAGCCCGAATCAGTGGTTTGCAGTGGAGGAGTTTGCAGGTTGGAGCCTGCCTTTAATGGCGTGAAAGTGACACTGAATGCAAGTTTTTAATAAATGAAAATAGACATTGTCACGATTTTTTTATACCATTTTATTTTCCTCTGGAGGAAATACAAAGGAGAATGATTAAGAAAATCATAAAAACTAATCGTGATAAATATAAATGTGAATTAGTTTATTGTTTGATATGATGAGGTTGAGTCGGCGGGCATTAGCTTGTCGGCTTCATTTTATTTTAAGATATAAGATATCTTACCCTTCTGATATCCAAGCATGGGCAAAATCAAGTCTTGTAAAATAATCGAGTGGCAAGTAGCCTCCTAAATATACTTGGAGAGTATCCATCACTTCATGGAAAGTATGCGTGTCGCTGGAAAATTTCGTGTAAACCAGATTAAAAACATAATGCCCTGCGAGAGCGAGTGCGAATAATTCATCAGTTGAAGCATCAGCTTCGCTGGCCAAGCGGTACATGCGATCCATCGTTCCGGATGGCCCGGCGCTTATCGGAATACAGTTTTCTCTGGCGAAAAGCGTCCACTTTTCTTTTTCTCTGAGAGATTGTGTGTTGTATCTTTTTTGCTCGGATTCTTCAAAGAGCCCTTCCACCGGAAATAATCTGCCTTCTTCGTTTTGCCTCAGATACGGAGTTTGAAACTTTCGCTTGCCTACTCGATCGCTGTATAGCTGAGAAGCTTGTTTGATGCTTGTGAAAATATCGTCATTGCCGCCGCAAGGATCTGCAAGAGTGGCTTTGTAGCAGGTTGCAGGAGATTGATCTGGAAATAATAAAGCGTGCATATTGGATAAGGCGCCGATTCCACTAAGCCAGTAGTTGACATTGTAAGGAGTGCCAATGTATCTCCAAAGCCCTCGATAAGACCTTCCTGCGACTTCCCAAAAGTTCCCCGACTCTTTCTTATTGCCTTTTAATTCGTCCAAATGATGTTTTTCTTTTTCTATAAACGTATATATTTTTCGGGCAAGCTTTTTTAGATGGTTATTCACTTTGAAGTTTTTGGAAATTTTTTCAGCCAGCATGGATTCAGAGTCTAAGTTTTCGGTAAAAGATACGTCTCCTTTGATGGCCATCATGAGCTCTTCCAAACTTTCATATTTTTTATGAAAACCTGTAGATAGTTGTACGCCTAGCAAATGATAAGGACCATGGCTTGTCACCCACTTTCTTAATAGAGCGACTTCTTCTTCATTCAGTACTTTTCCTTGGTTGAAAGGTGTTAATTCTTCAATCAAAAACGGGAGATCGTCTTCGGAATCATAAATGCTTGAGTCGATCTCGATAATTCTTTGGATGGGATGATTATTTTGCTTTGGGTTCCAATGGGGAGATTGTGCTTTGATCATTTTGGGATGATCGCTGGCAAATGTGGATTTGAGGCCTTTTCTGTTTAAGGATTTGGATCGATTGACTGCTTTTGATTCAAATGGCATCTTTAGGGTAATAAATTCAGGCCTTCGCTTAATAATTGAACCGCTGATGTTTGGATTTGTTGGGGTGCCTTTCGGGAAGATTTAATCACCTTTTAATAGTGTTTTTTTTTGTTGAAATTGCATTTTGTGGTATAAAAAGTGATGTGGATTTTATTTTTTTATAGTATAAGCATAAAACAATGTTTAGTTAGATAGCGATGTCTTTTAAGATACATTTTGCTTTATGAGCTATCTCTAAAATAAGAAACCTTAAATAATTTAGTTGTAAAGTGATGCATGCAATAAATAAAGTAGTTGATCATATTTATATAATTACTCTTGATATACATGGTTCAAGGAAAAGTAATCATAAATTTGACTTTGAAAGATTCCCTGGAGTAGATGGCAGAAAATTAAATGTCAAAGATTTGGAGAAAAAGGGACTGTTTGATAGCAAGCTAGCTAAAAAAGTTCGCATCAGTAAAAAAGACATGACGATGGGGGAGATAGGCATAGCTATGGCTCATAAAAATGTTTATTTAGATATTATTAGTAATAGTAGAGAAAGTGCTGTTATTCTTGAGGATGATTCTATCTTGTTGCCTGAAAATAGTAATTTTATAGAAAAAGTGTTTGCAGAGCTTCCTAGCGACTGGGATTTAATATATTTAGGTTATCATGATTTTCACATGTGGAATATGAAGACACAGGCAAAAACAATATTTGATTTTATTTTCGCTTCAGTAGGTCTAAAAAAAATGAAACCTAAAAATGTCTGGAACAGGTATGCAAAACCATTTTCAAAACACTTAAAAATTGCAGGGTGCAGCAATGGAACCTATGCTTATGGAATAAGTAAAAAAGGTGCCGAAAAGTTACTAAATATTCAACAGCCCGTTCATCAAATTTCAGATCATCTAATCAAAAATGCAAGTATGAAAAAGGAGATCAATGCTTATCTTGCTGTCCCTCCTCTTTTTGCTCATGACTATGAATGTGAGTCAACAAGAGAGCTAATTGATTCTTGTAATTAAATTCTTTGATAGTGTGCAATATTGAGTAATAGCTTACTTCTTTAGATAATAAATGAGAAAGCAAATTTGTAGTCTGACACTTACAATCGATTTTTCTTACATGTATAAAACTATTTATGATACAAATATCTGATGCAATGCTCAGAGTCGAAAAGTGGCAAAAGTGTTTTTGCTTCAAATAATGTTTAATTTTCTCTGTTTTTATCACTGTTACCTCTCCAAAAGTATTTATAAAATGGGGTGGGTCAAGTGCTAATGATCAGAATATGCTCAACAAATCAGAGGCCTGTTGATTTGCTTATGTTGGAGTGTCAAGCAAGGGAATTTTCAACTTGGTTGCAAATCAAATGTCAAGGGAAATATGAACAATATTTTTCAATGAAAGAAATGACTATAACATCTTGATTGATTAAATTGGAGGCATTAAAAGATTATTAGCAATCCAAATAATTATAACTATGAAAAATTTATTCAGTATTTTGATTTTGAGTCTATTTGCGACTTTCGCGATGGCTCAAAGTGAAGATGAGAAAATTGAATTGAAAAATGTAGAAGCTTCTTGCGGACAATGCAATTTTGGCTTGGAAGGCAAAGGCTGCAATCTTGCTGTCAAAATAGATGGGAAGGCTTACTTTGTGGATAATGTGGGAATCAATCAACATGGCAATTCTCATGGAGAACATGGCTATTGCATGGCGATTCGCAAAGCAGATATTAAGGGTAAAATAGTGGATGGTAGATTCAAAGCTAAAAAATTTGATCTTCACCCGGCTAAATAATAATTGGCACTTATAAGAATATTTGATAAAGCCGTTCTGGGTTCAGAACGGCTTTTTTATGCTCAATGAAATAGGATTTTGTGTAATTTGTTATTTTTCAGTTGCTTATATTCTCTTTTTGGAACGATGTGATTTTCAAAAAACAAAATTAAAAGAAAAACTTAAATGCAACAATGTTGCATTTAAGTTTTTAAGGCTATATATTGCACTCAAATAATAACTAAATCACTACGAAATGATTCGGACACATTTAAATGTATTTAAGGTGCTATTTATAGCTTTGTTGGTATGGGGATGCGATAAGAGTGAGGATCCGTTGGAAGTTGAACATGATGACCACGTTGAAGAAGGGGAACATGCATTTGTCAGATTATTGATTAGTAATGAAGATGATTCAAACTTGTCGTTTTTCAATCCTTCAACTGGAGAGTTTGAGGAATTTAATGCCAAGTATGTCAAAGGCAGTTTGTACGCATCATCTTCCAAAAGATATGCGGTGATAACCCATAGGGAAAATGATTATGTGGAGTCGTTTGATTCTGGCATAGAAGCTCATGGAGATCATGCTCATTCAGGAACGGCTAAAATAGGAGGAATGCATTCGCATGCGAGCAAGCCTACGCATGTGAAATCCAAGTTAGGAGAGTTTTTGGTTTTCAATGACGGCTCGGGAACTTTGTCTGTAGGAAAAGAGTCTAGAATTGGCAGGGATGAGGAAATGAGAGAACTTGATTTGGGCTTGACAGCTCATCATGGAGCGATGGCAGCCTTCAAGAATGGCAATTATGCTGTGACAGAAAAACTTGGTGATCCGGGAGGCCTTCCTGAACAAGTTATTTTGATAAATGGCGATGGCCAGAGAGTTGAGGATTTCGAGTCTATTGCAACACCGGGCATTCATGGTAGCGCGTCTAATAACGATTTGGCTGTTTTTGGCTCAGTTGCGGGTGTTTTGATCGTGCACGATGATGGAAAACAAGACATTATAGAATATCCGGAAGATTTCGCTGAATCTTGGATTGGCTCTTTGATAAGCACGTATGATGCAAATAAATTCTTGGGTGCTGTGAGAGGCAAAGGAATGTATATTGTCGATGTGGAGGCTAAAAGCATAAGCGAGCTTTTGATGCATGACAATATATTGAAAACTGCGGTTAGCACTGACAAGAAGACGATTGCTTTATTGTTGCAGGATGGTTCATTGATTTATTTTGATTTGGAAAGCAAATCGGAAGTGTTTAATGAGCAAGTGATAGGAGCGATTCCTGTTCAAGAAGGACATGGGAACACGAGCCCTCAGCTGGCGCTTTCAGCTAAGTATGCCTACATTTCCGATCCGGCAAGTAAGGAACTTTTGCAAATAGATTTGGAGCATCCAGACGATGTAATGGTACATGAATTGGATCATGTTCCATATAGTTTGATAACATTGGGAGCTGAGACTAGCGAGGAGGATGCTCATTGATGATTAATCCAAAATAAATAGTAGTATATAAATTAGGGGATTCAATCTACTTTACTCAGTATTAAAGATTTCATGTGCATATTTGGTGTTTGATAATTTGTAAAAGTAGGATTGTGGCACTGCTCTTTGAGCAGTGCTTTTTTTGTTAATTGATTCATCTTGTTGAAACTTGCTAACAAGTTTTCAATAGTTATTCAATGTTTTTAGTCTATGCTTTCATCGTTGAATAAAAAGTTTGAAGATTATCAATCTTCAGATTCTCCGAACTCTTTGATCCATTTGTACTCTTTTTGCTTAGCTTTCCATCTTGAGCGGGCGTATTCCTGCATGTCTGTGACCGTGTCTTTTTCATCGATAATTTCAAAGCCTAAAAGGGTTTCTATGATGTCTTCAAGAGTTACTATGCCATCCATTCCGCCGTATTCATCGATGATGAGGGCGATATGTTCTTTTTTACTGAGCATAAGTTCCCAAGCATCATAGATCGGGACAGAATTGGGCATCACGATGATTTCTCTTTTGATATCCTTGAGTTGCAGTTCGTTTTGATTTTCCGCAAGTTTCTCAAAGACTTCATATCTGAAGATATAACCGGTGATATTTTCTTCATTTTCCGAATAAATAGGAATCCTTGAGAATCTCAAGCTGGCTTTGCTCTTCATGAACTTTTTCAAGGACATGTTTTGGTCTGACACTGATACGACTACTCTTGGCGTCATGATGTCCTTGACTTTCACATTTTTTAGCTTGATCAGGTTTTGAATGATCTTGTTTTCTTTCTCCTCAAAGATGCCTTCTTCTTTGCCAATATGGGCAAGAGCGGAGATTTCTTCCCTGCTGGTGGTTTTGTCCGAAGTATCGCCGGAGATAAGTTTTGTGATGATCGCCGATAACTTGACTAGAGGATATGTGATGAAAATCAATATTTTGAGTACGGGAGCGGATGTCAATATGAGTTGCTTCCAATAGCGAGCGCCGATGGTTTTAGGGATGATTTCTGTCAATACAAGTATTAGAATAGTCAGTATAGCCGAGACAATGCCGAAATAAGCCTCTCCGAAGACAATTGTCGCTTGAGCGCCAACCCCAGCCGCTCCGATGGTGTGAGCCACTGTGTTGAGCGATAGTATAGCCGAGAGAGGCTCGTCGATGTTTTCTTTGTAATGCAAAATGCTTGAGGCGGATTTCTCGCCTTTCTCTTTTTGTATTTTAAGATAATGAATCGGAGTTGAGAGTAAAATGGCTTCTAGTATAGAGCATAGAAATGATGTGAATAAGGCAATGCAAAGATAAAAAATCAGTAGCCCCATGGCATATTAGTAATTGGTTAGAGTCATATTAACGATTTAGCAAGGGGTAAGTTGGGCGAATTCTCTTCTTGCGAGACTTTTTTATCATCTATTTTTAGTCAACGTATTCAACTATCAGGCAATTATTGCCTTTGATGGTGATGGACTTGATTCGCATGCCCATTTCATCAAGGTGATCGTTAAGCATAAACACGCTGGCTCTGCCAATGGTCGAACCCAATAAGGCGTAACATTCTTCTGTTCCATATTGAAATTCTTCTTGTGTAAAGGAGTTAAAAGAAGATTCTCCCTCTAATGCCATTAGCATGGTAAGTAGCGTTTCTTTGTTGGTAATATCCGCTAGGATGAGTTTTTGAGGAAAAGCCGACGCGGTACTGGCATGAGGATGTTGCTTTAAGGCCCATTGATATTGTTGCCAGAAAATTTCTGAATTGTTCAGTCCTTCGCCTCTCTTTCTGGCAATATCAAACAAATTTCCGTCGGAATAATCCGGCTCTAATGTCAAAGGACTGAGGGTGACCGCGAAGTTATGTCCTCCAGTTAGTTCTCCTTTGTCTAGATCTACCGTATTTCTGTAGTTCATTTTTTCCTCTGGCAGCGCTTGAGCTTTGGATCTCGAAGCAGGATCATGTGAATCAAGCCCAACACTTCCTATTCTATAAGTACTTTCATTAGCTTTTTCCAGTTCTCTGGTGAAATAGTTTTTGTGGAATTTTTCTGTATAGGTTTTTCTCTTTTCGGTTTGACTATCGAGCCAATCTTTGTTTTTAGGATCGGTCTGTAAAGTTTTTAAGTTGCTTTCCAATGGTTGGCAATACCTCTTGCCGTTAGCGAGATTTTTTTGATAAGTTGAGACAGCGCTTTCCCAGCATAATCTCATTTTCTCTTGGCGGTCAATATCCATTTTCAACAATGATCCCGGCATGAAGCCCATGGCGTTTAGATAAAAGCTGAGCATTTCAAGCGAGTCTTTGGGTTGGCTTTTCATCATTTGAATCGCCGGGGGGGATTTTTGAACAGCTTGAGCTCCTCCGAAACGTGCTTTTCGGGCATTGGATTGGTGGCTGGTGTTTTGGAGCAAAGCTTTTGATGCGATCATATAAGAAGAATAACGCATTAGGGATAAAAATGCTTTAAAGAGCCGTCAGATTTTTGAAGGAAATAAAAAAGGGAAGCTTATTGAAAAGCTTCCCTTATGATGATGTAATTTATGAGTAGTTTAATTAAACTCGGATTTATTTAGTCATCGAAGGAGGAACCGCATTGGCGTCCGCTCCCCAATTCTTGTTAGGCTTTGATCCCATCTCAAATACGATTTCGCCTCCATTGGCAAGTTGTTGATGTGTGATAAAGCTCTTATTCAATGGCTGGCCGTTTAGAGTCACTGATTGAATGTAGAAATTCTCTTTGGATACGTTGTTTGCTTTGATGACAAATGATTTGCCATTGTCCAGATTGATCGTTGCTTCTTCGAAAATAGGCGTTCCGATCACATAGCTTTGATCCGCTGGGTTAACCGGGTAGAATCCAAGACTAGAGAAAACATACCAAGCTGACATTTGACCGCAATCTTCATTGCCTACGATGCCTTCAGGTGTTGGCTTGTGCAAGTTAGAAAGAATGTATCTAATGATTTCTTGCGTTTTCCAAGGCTTTTGAGCATAGTTGTATAGATACGCAACGTGATGGCTAGGCTCATTGCCGTGTACATAAATTCCTTTTAGACCGCTGATCCACTCAGGGAATCCGCCTTCCGGAACAGGATGCTCAGTGTTGAACAATTCGTCAAGTTGGTTTGAGAATTTCTCATTTCCTCCCATCAATTCGATCATCCCTTTCACATCTTGAGGAACGAACCAAGTGTATTGCCAAGCGTTTCCTTCCATGTAGTGATGGTTCTTGTAATCGATTGGGTCGAATCCTTCAGACCAGTTGCCATCCAAATCTCTTGCTCTCATGAAGTTTGAGCTTGGATCGAAAGTATTTTTATAATTATTAGCTCTCTTTGTGAATTGCTCGTAGATATCTTGCTTGCCAAGTTCTTTTGCCAATTGAGCGATACACCAGTCATCGTAAGCGTATTCCAATGTATAAGAAACAGAAGTTTCTTGCTCGTCTTGCGCTGTGTACCCAAGCTCTTTGTAAGACTTAAGGCCAAGTTGATCTTGCATTGCCGATTTTACTAAAGCTTCCAAAGCCAATTCAGCGTCGAAGTTTCTGATTCCTTTCATGTAAGCGTCAAGAATCACAGGAGCTGTATGGTAACCAAGCATGCAATTGGTTTCGTTGCCGGCAAATGACCATACAGGCAAAAGTCCGGATTCTTTGTAATGAGCCAACATGGAGTTGATCATGTCATTCACATTATCAGGCTGAGTGATAGTGAATAGTGGGTGTAAAGCCCTGAAAGTATCCCAAAGCGAGAAAGTGTCATATCTTTTGAAGCCTTCAGCTTTTTGAGTATTCCCGTCAACGCCTTTGTATTCTCCATTCACATCGCTGAATGTGGTAGGAGCCATCATTGTCTGGTACATTCCTGTATAGAAAGCGATTTTCGCTTCTTCATCATCGGTTTTGATCGTGATTTTAGACAATGCTTTTTCCCAAAGTTTATGAGCGTCCAAAGCAACTTGCTCGAAGTCAAAACCTGAAAGTTCAGCTTCCATATTTTGCTTAGCGTTCTCTATGCTGACAGAGGAAATAGCCGTTTTTACTAGAATTTGCTCGCCTTTTTTAGTCTTGTAGCTAAAGTGAGCGATGCCGTTTCTTTTCTTTCCATTGATATCGAATTCTTCAACTTCATAAGCATCGAAAGGCTTTGAAAATACTGTGTAAAAATACACTCTTTGGTCAGGAGCCCATCCTTTGGAGAATCTTTTTCCTGCGATCGTTTGATTATCGATGATTTGAATGTCGGTATCCATCGTCGCGTCCCAGTTCATCGCTCTTTTCAAATCCAATTTAATTTGAGCTTGATTAGATTCTGGGAAAGTATATCTTTGAAGGCCAACTCTTTCAGTAGCTGTTAATTCCACATCAATATTGTAGTCGTCCAAGTGTACTTTGTAGTAGCCTGGCTTAGCGGATTCTTTGTCATGGCTGAAAATAGAGTATACGCCAAGTTCCTTTTTTCCTGTTTGGGCAGGCTTGGTATAAGGCATGAAAGCTACATCATAAAGGTCTCCAACACCTGTTCCGCTGAAGTGTGTATGGCTGAAGCTTGCAATCGTGCTGTCATCGTAATGGTATCCTGAGATACGATCCCAACCACTAGTGCCATTGTCGGGACTTAATTGGACCATTCCGTGAGGCACTGTAGCTCCAGGGTACGTATGCCCCCAGCTTCCTGTTCCTACAAAAGGATCAACAAAAGATGTCGGATCTTCTTTCTCGATGATTTGCTTGCTCTCTTGCTTGGTAGCGCAGGACATTAAAGCTCCTGCTAGGCCGAGAGATAGAAATATTTTTTTTAATGACTTATTCATGTTGTTCGGTTATAAATTTCGACTCTTGCGCAATGAGACACAAAATCGAATAGGTCGCATTGCTATGATAACGGGTAATTACGGTTGGCATTGAGCGACAAGTGATTTTTATCACTCAATGCTTCTTCAAAGTTTCATTTTATAAGCTCTGAAGCTCGTATGTTTCGCTATTTGCTGTCTTTCAGTTTGAATTCCAGCTTGGCGCCATTTACTAGTTTAGAATGATCTATGAAGTAAGAGTTGTGAGCCTTGCCATTCACATTAAGTTGATCAATGTAAATCGAGTTCTCAGAATCCCTTTCAGCTGTGATTTCTATCTTTTCTCCGCTATAGTACTTGTTGTCAAGGTGTATTGTCACTTTGTCGAATATAGGGCTAGTGATAGCGTAATCCATATCCGCAGGACAGTAAGGGTAGAATCCCATCATTGAGTATACTAGCCAAGCAGACATTGTGCCTGTGTCGTCGTTGCCTGGAAGACCTTCAGGCTTTGTCGTGTAGTGCTCATTTACAAGGTCGTTAACAGTCTTTTGCGTTCTCCATTCTTCGCCTTTCACAATATTGAAGAAGTAAGGATATGCGATATCCGGCTCATTTGCCATATCGAACAAGTCATTGTCGAAGATATTTTGCAGTTGAGAAATGAATGTTTTATTTCCTCCAGTCATTTTTGCCAGATTTCTGATGTCATGAGGCACCATGAAGGCGTATTGCCAAGCTGTTCCTTCCACGTAACCAACAGTATGTTGGAAATTGGCACCTGATAGTGGATCAAAAGGCTCATACCAGCTTCCGTCAGCGTTTTTAGGACGGATCATATTCATTTTCTTGTCGAATAAATTCTTATAGCTTTTCGATTGCTTCATGAATCGCTTGTAATCATCTTTTTTGCCTAATTCCATGGCAAGCTGGGCAGTTGAGTAGTCTGCGATATTGTATTCCAAGGTAGTGGAAACAGATCCCCAAACATTATGTCTTTTGCTCTCAGCCTCAGTGGAAATATACCCTTTGCTAAGGTAATCTTCATTGCCCGGTCTGATAGGATTGAATGAGTCTTCATCTCTGCCAGCTTCCGCGCTCTTCATTATAGCTTCGTAAGCTCCATCCACATCAAAGTCTTGAATACCTCTTAAGTAAGTATCTGCGATTACAACCGCTGCTGGATCGCCCACCATTGTGAATGTCTCAGTAGAGTTAAGTTCCCATTTAGGCAACCATCCATTTTCATAATACATGTCCACCATGCTTGAAGCCATGTCAGATTGTTGTTGGGGGAAGATTAGCGACATTAATGGGTGCAAGTTTCTGTACGTATCCCAAAGTGAGAAAACTGTATATCTTGATTTGCCCGCTTCCAATTTGCCTATATTGCCTGTTCCTACCTCAGGATATTCTCCATTTACATCATTGAGAGTATTAGGGTGAATCAGCGTATGGTAAAGTGCTGTGTAGAATTTTACTTTATCATCGTGAGTTCCGCCTTCTACTTCTATCGTTGAAAGAAGGTTGTTCCAAGTTGCTTTTGATTCTGTTCTGATATCCGCGAAATCTTTGTCAGCAGTCTCCGCCTTAAGGTTTTCTCTAGCGTTTTCTATGCTCACATACGATACGCCGACTTTTACTTCAATATCGGTAGCTTCTTCAAGGTTGTAAGTGAAGTAGGCGCCAATACTGTCTCCAGCTACATGCATTTTGTTGAATTTTGACTGGATCAAGTCTCCATTGTAGGGAGCGAAGCTTTTCTCAAAACCTGTGATTTCTTTGAACTCTTTCCATGTGCCGTATTCATCGGCAGGTTGCGACAATTCCATTACGAAATACACGGGGTATGTCGTGCTAGGGTCGTTGTAGCAAAATCCTCCAACCATTTTAAAACCTTCCAATTCTGTGGAGGAGTTGATTTTTAACATTCCACCTTCGATATTGGTCAGGTTAAGCCCCAAATTCAACAAGACATTGGCTTGACCTTTTGGGAAATGATATTTTGAAACTCCTGATCTAATCGTGGAAGTCATTTCCGCAGTCGTATTGTACTTGTCAAGCTTGACAGAATAGTAGCCCGCTTTGGCAGTTTCTTCAGAATATGTAGAACCGTAAGTGTATGGATCGAAATTTAATTCTCCCGTAGTTGGCATCAATAATATAGCGCCTAAATCGGGACAACCCACGCCGCTTAAGTTGACATGGCTGAAGCCAGTCATGAAATGATTGTCATTCCAGTAAGGAGTGGAGTTCCAGTCGCTGTCCTTTTCATGCTTATTGCCTCCGCCGGCAACATTGAAAGGAGATACGGATACCATTCCTCTAGGAGCTATAGCTCCCGGATTTGTCGCTCCATAATTGAGCGTGCCTATGAATGGATCTACGTAATCAGCTGGAAGGCTCTGCGAGAATGCTTGGCTCATCCAGGCGGAAAGTAAAAATGGCAGGATCAGTAGTTTCTTCATGATCTAATATGTTAGGAGACTTGTTAATTCAACGGCTTCAAATTGCAGTTCGCATGTGCTGAGCTGCTTTTTTGAAGTAACAAAGGCAAGGATTTCTCCTCGCCCCTGTAACCACTACTAAACTTATTTTTGATTAAAAAAAGGTCTGTTTTCAGTGTTCGTAGCCCATGCCGTATTTGGCTTAGGACCCATGAACAGTTCTAGTTTGCCTCCATTCATGATTTGCTCATGAGTAATGAAGGAATTGTTGTACTCTACTCCGTTCAGCTTCGCTGATTGGATGTAGATGTTTTTCGCTGAGTTGTCATGAGCAGTCATTTCGAAAGTGTTTCCATTTTCCAAAGGAATGCTTACATGCTCCATCTCAGGGCTACCCAAAGCATATATTCCGCTCATTGGATTCACAGGATAGAATCCCATGGAAGAGAACACATACCAAGCGGACATCTGTCCACAGTCTTCGTTGCCAGGAAGTCCATGAGGAGTATCGTCAAAGAAAGTGCTCATGATACGTCTGGTCATTTCCTGAGTTTTATAAGCTTTGCCAGCGTAGTTGTAAAGGTAAGCTACGTGATGGCTAGGCTCGTTTCCTTGGGCGTATTGTCCGATCAATCCTGTGATATCAGGAGACGAACCTTCTAGTAATCCCGAATCAATGATGAAAAGAGAGTCTAGCTTTGTGACAAAAGCTTCGTCGCTTCCAAACAATTCGATCAATCCTTTGACGTCATGAGGAACCAACCAAGTGTATTGCCAAGCGTTTCCTTCGCAATAATCATCGTCTCTGTGAGATGATTTTACTGGATCAAATGGGGTTCTCCATGAGCCATCTGCCATCTTGCCTCTCATGAAGCCTGTGTTTTCATCAAAGTAATGCTGATAAGCTTTTGCTCTTTGACTGAATATTTTATAATCTTCTTCTTCGCCTAGGGCTTTAGCCATTTGAGCGATTCCAAAGTCGTCGATAGCGTACTCCAAGGCTTTTGCTACGGATTCGATTTCTTTTTCCGCAGGGATATAGCCTATTTCCTTGATGTATTTCAAGCCTCTTTCATCTTGAAGAGCGCTTGCTTTGATCGCTTTGTATGCTTTATCTACATCAAAGCCTCTGAATCCTTTAAGGTAAGCGTCGACAATTACGGGCACTGCGTGGTATCCGATCATTGTGTTGGTTTCGTTGCCCATAAGCGACCATACTGGCAATAGTCCTGTCTCGTCGTATTGCGCCAGCATAGAGTTGATGAAATCATCCACTTTTTCTCTTTGCACGATTGTAAATAGAGGATGAGACGCTCTGTATGTATCCCAAAGCGAGAATGTCGTGTAGTTCGTGAATTCTCCGTTATGAATTTCTCTGTCTGATCCTCTGTACTTACCATCGATATCATTGAAAGTCATTGGAGCAAGAAAAGCATGATACATGGCAGTGTAGAAGGTTCTTAATCTTTCCTCATCGCTGTGAGTAGCTTCTATTCTGGAAAGCTCTTCATTCCATATGTCTTTGGCTTCTTGTCTTGTTTGCTCGAAACTCCAGTGAGGAATTTCAGCGTCAATGTTTTTGCGAGCATTTTCAATGCTTACAGCGGATATACCAACTTTGATGTCGATAGTTTCTCCATCTTGTGTATTGAAATCAAATTTCGCTTTTACGAATTGATCCTTTAATTCGTGATTATTTTGAAAAACGGTGTCGCTATATAGATTGGCTTTTTCAAACGATTTCGAAAATTGAGCGACAAAGTAAACATTTTGCTCGTTGGCCCATCCTGTAGAATGTCTGTAGCCTTCGATAGTTTTATCGTCCAATACTTTGATATAAGTGTCTTTGGCTAAATCCCAACCAATTCCATCTCTCAAATCGATGATGATATTGGACTCGTCGGATTTAGGGAATGTGTATTTATGGTAAGCCACTCTTTGCGTGGCAGTCATTTCAGCTTTGATGTTGTAGTCCAGCAAGTCTACAGAATAATAACCAGGCTCAGCGACTTCTCTGTCATGAGTGAATCGAGATCTGAATCCAGTATCTGGGTTGGCGATTTCTCCTTTGTTCATGCCATTATCGCCTACAGTAGGCATAATAAGCACATCGCCAAGGTCTCCGATGCCGGTGCCGCTAAGGTGCAAATGGCTGAAGCCAGCGATAGAGCTGTCAGTGTAATGGTAACCAGAACACCAATCCCAACCATTGTTGAAATTTGACGGCCCTACTTGCACTGCCCCAAATGGAATCATGGCAGAAGGATGCGTATGGCCGTGCCCATCTGTGCCTACAAGAGGATTGACATACTTTGTCAGATCCCTAGGCTGGGATTTTTCGACGCTTTGGGGGCTTTTGCATGATACAATAGCCAAAAGTGTCAAAGACAATAAGAGCAGTCTATTTGACATAATGTGAAAATTTAAATATTTAGCAAATCTCCCAAGGACGGGGAGCGGGGTATTGTAACGACTATAAAGATGGGGTTGTGAGAAAAGCCAGCCAAAAGCTGGCTTTTATATTCTATGATGCTGACAATGAGATGCGTGAATTACTTGCGCAATTCTTGCCATACTAGAGAGCTAGCTCCTAGAACGGCCGCGTCTGCACCTGGAAGTTCTGATTTGATGATATCCACCTTGTTTTGGTAGATTTTCAGGAGGTTTTCCTCCATGTATTTTTTAGTTGGCTTGATGATCATGTCTCCAGCGTTAGCTAATCCACCGAATAGGAAGATAGCCTCGGGACTAGAGAATGCCACCGCGTTTGCAAGCGCTTCGCCAAGCTTTTCAGCAGTGAAGTCGAATGCTTCCAAAGCAAGTTTGTCGCCTGCTACCGCCGCGTCATAAATCGACTTGGATGAAAGCGTGCCTGAGCTTACTTGCTCTCTAAGAACGCTAGGCTCCATAGTGTCTCCCAACAAATCGTAAATAGTTCTTACGATTCCTGTAGCTGAGCAATATGTCTCTAAACATCCTCTTCTTCCGCATCCGCATTTTCTGCCGCCTTTTTCCACGATCACGTGTCCAAGTTCGCCAGCGAATCCATCATGGCCATAAACCATTTCCTCGTTGATGACGATGCCGCTTCCAAGGCCAGTGCCTAAGGTGATCATAATGAAATTTTTCATCCATTTTGCTCCACCGTAGATCATTTCTCCGATAGCTGCAGCGTTCGCGTCATTGGTTAATGTGATAACAGGGTAGTCGAACTTCTCTTTAAGCAGTTCAACCAAAGGCACCACTCCTTTGAATTTCAAGTTAGGTGCGTATTCTATAGTGCCGGAATAGTGGTTCCCATTAGGGGCTCCTATACCTATACCGTTAACTTCAATATCTTCTTCTATTGTTTTCAAACAATCCTTTACGGCGCTTGAAAGTTCGTTGACATACAAATTGATGTCGTCGTACTTGTCTGTAGGTATATTCCCTCTCGAAAGTACTTCGCCTTTCTCGTCAACAATTCCGATCACGGAATTTGTGCCGCCAATGTCTATACCAATTGCAACTTTTCTCATCAAAATAAGATTTAATTTACCTTTATATTGTTAAAAAACGAGAATCCCCAAGCAAGGAAAGCCTCGTAATCAAAGATAAAATAAAATACAGTAATTGTTTTTTGAAAGACTGTATTTTTTTAGCAGTGGGGAAAGGGTTGCGCCTTGATTACCCCTTTCATAAACCAGTGCGGCCCTTTCCCTGATTGTTAATTTGTTAATTTCCCTTTTCCCATCAAATAACAACCCAACCATAGACCCTTTTGATCCGTGATTGTGATGCAATGATAGGGATCGATGTTGACACTGGATTGTAAAAATGGGTGACATTCGGGTTACATTTTATTTTTTTCTTAAAAAAGTTGTTGCTTTGAGGTCTTTTTTTGAAAAATGATTAAAATTGGGAGTCGATAATTCGATTTTTTCTTAGGAAGCGAGTCTGCGCGTGTTGATAGTGAAGTAATTTGCGTTACATATATATATGTCTTATTAAACCTTTTTGAATTTCATGAAAAACATAATGAAGATGTTTGTCGCATTATTTGTTGTTGGTATTATTTTGCCTTCTTGCGACAAGAAAAATAACGAGAATAGTTCTTTGAGCCCTGAACATAAAAAGGCTCTGGAGCAAGTGTCGCAAGACAGAAGAGCAGGTATGGAGTTTTTAATTAAATATATGCCTGATCGAGATAGAGAGGAATTGAGTGCTGATTATTTGCTGGAGCATGTGAATCTAGCTTATGAAGCCAGAAACGCTCATGATTGGGCTAAAAACATTCCAGAGGAGATATTTTTAAATGATGTGCTTCCGTATGCCAGCTTCAATGAGAAAAGAGAAAGCTGGAGAAGGGACTTTCGCGACAGGTTTTCTAAATATGTAAACAATTCTCAGACTTTAGAAGAGGCAGTTAGGGCGATTAATGAAAATGCCAAAGAGGAATTGGAAGTGATATACTCGACGGAAAGGCCTAAGCCGGATCAAGCGCCTCAAGAGTCTATGAGTTGTGGATTAGCTTCATGCACAGGACTTTCAGTATTGTTGGTGGATGCTTTTAGGTCTGTAGGTATTCCTGCTCGTATAGCTGGGACGCCAAATTGGACTCAAAAACAAGGAAATCACAATTGGGTGGAGGTTTGGATAGATGGCGTTTGGTATTTCACGGAGTATTATTTCGATGATCTTGATCAAGCTTGGTTTTTGAATGATGCTGGACAGGCGAATCCAAACGATAAGAAATACTGGATTTACGCGACTTCATTCAAGCCTACAAGTGATAGTGTGCATTTTCCTTTGGTTTGGGATCTTGATATACAATATGTGAATGCGGAAAATGTGACTGACAGGTACATATCTATATATAAGGAGAAAAATGAAGAGGAGAAAGCTAAGCTTGATGGCAAGGCAAAGGTTGAGATCAAAATGTTCAAAGATAATGTTTGCAGCCAGATTGGCGATAATAGAGTGAGCGAGGAAGTTCAAGTTTTCGATAAGGATGGGAATTTGCAAGGAGAGGGAGTGACAAGCGCTCCGGAAGAGGACATGAATAAAATTTTAACCATGTATTTAGCGAAAAATAAAATTTATAATTTAAGATACAAAAATAGCTCTGGAAAGCTTAAGGTTGAGGAGTTAAATATTAGCGAAGATAAATACAATATTGTCTTGTTTTTTAATGAGTGATATTTTTAATTTTGTATAAAAAGGCTGTGAATATTTATATTCGCAGCCTTTTTTTTTGTCTTAAAGATGTTGTTGTGTTTTTGAAAATATTTTAAAATACCCCTCTTTGAATTATGTTTTTTTAAATTGAGGCTATTTATAGTGATTTCATTTTTAATAAATTATAAAAACTTATGCTTTTTTATTTGGTGGTTAAAATACAAATGTATACTTTTGATCCGTTAATAAAATGATCCCTTTCTTAAATCCCGTCAAGTCACGCCGACCCCTAGGTAGTGAACTTGTTAACGCATGCTTTAGGCAGGTGCTTTCGCTAGGCGAGGGCAAGAGCTGGAGGTAATGCTTTTTCATATTCTTACAAATTCATCTTTAATGATAAACTTTTAAAATATGGACTTTAGAAAGTTGGCCGTTTGGCTTATTCTAGCAGTTTTGTGTCCTATGGTTTCTTGGGCACAAAGCCGACAAATCTCAGGTCAGGTAACTGACGCTAATGACGGAATGCCGGTTCCGGGAGTAAACGTAGTAATAGAAGGTACTACGGACGGTACGGTTACTGATTTTGACGGTAACTATACAATGGATGTTCCTGGAGCGGATGCTGTTGTTTCATTCTCATTTATTGGATACGAAACAAAAATGGTGACTGTGGGTAATCAGTCTGTTATCAATGTAAAACTAGGAGAATCTGTAAAACAATTACAAGATGTTGTGGTGACCGCACTAGGTATTGAGCGTGAAGAGCGTTCATTGGGTTATGCGGTTTCTGAAGTAGGTGGGGCTGAGTTGACGCAAAGTGCCAACAATAACGTGATGAATTCATTGAACGGTAAGGTAGCCGGTGTTCAAGTAACTCCATCTTCAGGTGGTGCTGGTTCTTCTGCTAGAGTTATTATTCGTGGATCCGCGGTTTTGGAAGGTAGCAACCAACCATTGTATGTAGTTGATGGTATTCCTATTTCAAATTCTCAATTCCAGGATTCTGATAGTGAAAATGGTGGTACTGACTCTGGTGATGGTATGTCTTCGATCAACCCTGAGGATGTAGAGTCAATGTCAGTATTGAAAGGTCCTGCAGCGACGGCTTTGTATGGTTCTAGAGCGATCAACGGTGTGATTTTGATTACTACAAAATCAGGTAAGGGCGCTCAGCAAGGATTGGGTATCGATTATAACTTCACTGCGTCATTCGATGTTGCTAACATCACTCCACAAGAACAGAGTACTTTCGCTGTGGGTACGCAAGGTCAGTATTTGCCAATAAACAGTAGTGCGTCTGATCCAAGTAATGCTCGTGAGAATACTTCTATGTGGGGACCTCAGTACAAAGATGTTTCTGGAACGCACAATGCTTTCTATGATGGTAAATCTAGAGAAGTAAGGTATCATGACAACTACAAGAACTTTTTCGGTGTAGGTCAAACTTTCACGAACAACATTGCATTGACTAACAATACTGACAAAGGGTCGTTCAGATTGTCTTACTCGAATGTGAACAACAATGCCATGGTTGATAACTCGGGTTATCAAAGAAACTCATTCAACTTTAGAGGTACTACTAAAATGATGAATGATAAGTTGACAGTTGATGCTAGAGCTACATATATTAATGAAAAAGCTGACAACAGAATGCAGTTGGGTGGATCGACTCAAAATTATCAAAGCTATTTGTTGGGTATGCCTTCTTCCACTGATGTAAGATGGATGAAAGATTACAAAGGTCCTGATGGAAGACCTTTAGGTTATGATCAATTGAATAGCAACCCTTATTGGACTGCTCATGAAGTGGAAAGAGACGATGAGGAAAATAGATTCATGGGGATGACGACTTTGACTTACAAGTTCAATGACAACTGGTCTATTATGGGTCGTGCAGGTACTGACTTTAGAGCTTTTAGACAATATGAGCTTAACCCTATGTACACTCCTTATTTTGAGTCTGGTCAAGGATATATTAGAAATGCTACTGAAAGAGAAGATAACATGGATTTCATGGCTACTTTCACGAAGCAATATGGAGATTTTGATTTGACAGTTAATGCTGGTGCGGCAAGAATGTACGTAATCAGAGAGTTTAGCGAAACTGGTTCAAGAGATTTCCCTTCTGATGATTTGCAGCATCCTGGCGCTGGTTCTGACAGACGTGTATTCTACAGCACATATGAGAAGGAATTGAATTCACTTTTTGCTACAGCTACTTTAGGATACAAAGGTATTTATTACTTAGATGTTTCAGCTCGTAATGACTGGTCTTCGACATTGCCTTCAAACAATAATTCATATTTCTACCCTTCTGTAAGTGGTAGCTGGGTATTCTCGGATATGGATTGGGAAATGCCTTCGTGGTTGTCTTTGGGTAAATTGAGAGCGTCATGGGCGCAAGTAGGTTCTGATACTGATCCTTATAATCTTTATCAAACATACTTCTTGGAAGGTACTGATAATAACGGAATTAACGTAGGTGGTATCGATGGAAACGTTGTATTGAACGAAAACTTGAAGCCGTCGATTTCAACTTCTTATGAATTTGGTGCTGACTTGAGATTCTTTGATGACAGATTAGGTTTAGATGTTGCTTACTATCACCAATCTGCTGTTGACCAAATTATCCAAGTAGGTGTAAGTGAGGCGTCAGGTTTCGAAAGAGCTTTGATCAACGCTGGTGAGATTGTTAACAAAGGTTTTGAAGTTGCCCTTTATGGTACGCCTGTTAAGACTGATAACTTTTCTTGGGATGTGAATGCTAACATGTCATACAACAAAAACGAAGTGGTTTCGTTGTCGGAAGGTATCGATCAGTTGCCATTGTTGAACTATGGTTCAGTAAGTGTTCAAGCTAGACCTGGGCAGCCTTACGGTGTGATTACTGGTACTGCTTACCAAAGAGATGATAATGGCAATATCATGGTGAATGACCAAGGTGCGCCGATTATCAATGGTAATGAAGTAGAGGTTTTGGGTAATGGTGTTCCTAAGTGGATGGCTGGTTTGAGAAACTCATTCTCTTACAAAAACCTATCATTCTCATTCTTGATTGACGGTAAGTTTGGAGCGGATGTTTACTCGAATACTAATAGATCTATGTATGCTTCTGGTAAGCATGAGGACACGGTTGATCCAAGACTTGCTGTAGCGGGTGGAGGAACATGGAATCCTGGAAACGCAGTTGGTCCTGATGGAAACCCATATGTTTACAACTCTCATGAGTCTGTAGAGCAGTGGTTCAGAAACCAACCGGACGAGGCTTTCATTTACGATGCTTCATTCATCAAATTGAGAGAGGTGATGATTACTTACAGATTGCCAAAAGAGCTTAACGAAAAAATGGGTATTCGTAACTTGGCTATATCTGGTGTTATTAATAATGTTGGCTACCTGTGGAAGAATACAGACAACTTTGACCCTGAGAGTGCATACACTGTTGGAAATGGTCAAGGTGTTGAAGCAACAGCTATTCCTTTACCAAGAACTTATTCAATTAAGTTATCGGCAAATCTTTAATTATTAATTGACTAGACCAATGAAATTCAGAAAATATATCGCAATGAGTGCCGTGGCAGCTACGGCTCTCCTTTCAAGTTGTATTGACGAGGACATGAATAAAGATCCATGGAAAAACAATGACATGGATCCTAAGCACCAGTTTGCTATGACTCAATCCAAAATGGTTTCAAATGGATATGAGGCATGGAGAGGTAATATCATCATGACAGGACCTATTTCTGGGGTTGGAGCATGTCTTTTGGGTACAGGTCAAGCTTTTGGATTAAGCGATGACTACCATGGAGCTACTTGGAGAACATTGTACAAAGATGCTATTAAAAACTTCCCTGATATACTTCGTAAGCTTGAAGCTGAAGATGCACAAGGAAAAATAGGTCAAACTCGTATTGTTCGAGTGATCAACTTCTTGAGACTGACTCAGTTGTATGGAGATATTCCTTATACTGAAGGTGGTAGAGGCATGGAAGGACAAGAGTTTTTGTTTCCAAAGTATGATGATCAAAAGTTCATCTTGACAGACATGATCAACGAGCTTCAAGAGGCAAGAGATCAATTGGCTGACGGAGAAGAATTGTTCGGCGAGGATGGCGACTTCTATTATAGAGGCGACATGAATAGCTGGAGAAGGTTAGCGAACTCAATGATCATGAAAGTAGCTATGTTGATGGCTGAAACTGATGAGTCTGCTTTGGCTAAACAAGCTTTTGAAGAGGCAGTAAGCCACCCTTATGGTTTTATTGAAGAAGTAAGCCAATCTGCTACAGTTCCTCACTCGATGAACGGTGGTTCTTGGGGACAAAACAGAAGTGGTTACGGTGTGGTAGTTAATGGTCAAGTAGGTGGTAACGGTCACGTGACTATTGAAGATAAGACCTTGAAGCTGCTTCAAGAGAATGAAGATCCTAGAGTTTTCTGGTTGCTATGCCAGTTGCAACAAGAAGGTGGAGGTTATTCAGCAATAGATCCTAACCGTTTTGTTGATTTTGATCCATTCGAGATGTCTGAGGAAGCAGGTGAATCATTCAAGCCTGTTCACTATAGAGGCGCTAGAGAAGCTTCTGAATCAAATGGTAGAAATGGAGTTTTTGTTTCTATCGATCAGAATGGCGGAGAAAGTATTCTTCAGTATAACTTCATGATCACTGATATCATGCAAGGAGAATATGATGAGGATAAAAACATGCAGTTGAGAACGTTAGCAAGAGTTAACCCTCATACTATCGGTGCTCAGGATGCGCCTACGTTATTGTTCTCTTCAGACGAGTCATACTTCTTGCTAGCTGAGGCGGCATTGAGAGGATGGAATGCTCGTGGATTTTCTGCGGCTCAAGCATACAAAAGAGGAATTGAGGATGCATGTTTGAAGTATCCTGCATTCTTGCCAGGTTCTGATGTGGCAACAGCTTACATGAGAGCTTATGAAAGCGGTTATGATTATAACTCAGAAGTGTCGAGATTGGCTAGTGAGCTAGAAACTGAATTCAACTCATCTCCAAATCAAATGGAGTTGGTGATCACTCAGCACTGGTTGTCTAAATTTGATAACGGTTATGATGCATTCGCTCTTTGGAACAGAACGCATTACCCTTCAATGGTGACTTCAACGATTGCTGAAGATGCAAAAAGAGTTCAGTTGCCAGCGTACAATGCTGCTGATATTGAAAAAGGCGATTTCTCTAATCCAATTAAGTATGTGGATATCTTGAGACACAATGGTGGTAACACTAACTATGTTAGACCTTCTCGTCTTGCTTATCCTTCTTCTGAGACTAACATGAACGGAGCTAATCTTCAAGAGGCTATGGACAGACAAATTAGCCAAAATGGTATTAGCAATGGAGGAACAGGTTCATTAGTAATTCGTCAATGGATTTCTAAGAAAAATTAATAGAATTATTTAAAGTTCAATTTTTTTGTCAAGCACTTCCACTGGGAGTGCTTGATTTGTTTTTAAGGAGTAGGTTTGCTTTTAATATCTTTTTTAGACTGTTATTTCTTCGTTTTTTCTTGAAAAACAAAGTTTTAATTTCTGATAAAATTTTTTCATCAATTTTGCAATATCAGAAGAAATATAAGAGCGAATAACTTCGTTGTTTTAATGCGGGCTGATTGTGTTTGGTTCATTAAAAAGGCCTGCTTGTCATCAATTACGATTTGTCATTTTATGAGTAGCAGAAGAAAATTTCTCAAACTATCATCCATAGGAGTGCCGTTATTGGGAACTTCCATTTTTCAATCTTCAATAGTGGAAGCGGCAACAAAGAAAAGATCTAAAGGCGTCAAAAAGCCGGTTGTGATATCGACATGGCGCAATGGCATACAAGCGAATGAAGCCGCATGGAAAGTGCTTTCAGCGAAAGGCGAGTCGCTTGATGCGGTGGAGCAAGGCGTGATGGTTGTGGAGGCTGATCCTAAGGATAGAAGCGTAGGGTATGGTGGCCGTCCTGACAAGGAAGGCAATGTGACTTTGGATGCATGCATCATGGACCACATGAGCAATGTTGGCGCTGTGGCTTATTTGAAGAATGTAAAACATGCTATTTCTGTAGCAAGAAAAGTGATGGAAGAGACTCCGCATGCCATGATCGTTGGTGATGGAGCTTATCGCTTTGCGATGGATCAGGGATTCAAGCATGAGAACCTATTGACTCCCGAGTCTGAGAAAGAATGGAAAGAATGGCTGAAAAAATCGAATTACAAGCCGGTAATCAATATTGAGAATCATGATACTATCGGAATGCTGGCGCTTGACGAGAACGGTAATATTTCCGGTTCATGCACAACAAGCGGCGCTGCTTGGAAGATGCCGGGAAGAGTAGGCGATTCCCCGATCATTGGAGCTGGGTTGTTCTTGGATAATGAAGTTGGAGGTGCTGTGGCCACAGGTTTGGGAGAAGCGGTTATTAGAACTGCCGCGACGACAATCTGCGTGGAATATATGAGAATGGGAATGCATCCTCAGGAAGCTGCCAAGAAAGCTATCGAAAGAATTTGCGATAAGCATAAGAATCATCCAGACATGCCTAATCTTCAGGTTGGAATTTTAGCGCTTAATAAAAATGGCGAATATGGCGGGTTTGGCGTGAGATCAGGATTCAATTACGCGATTTGCGATAATGATAAAGGAAATCGACTAGAAGACGCTGGATATAAACTTAAGTGGGATTAAGAGCAAGATGATTCTTTTAGATCATTAAGCATAAAGACATTAAAATATGAAAAAGGCGATAATAATTTTTTTGATGGTTTTTGGATTTCAATCGATTCTCAATGCTCAAGAGCTGGCATTAATGCCATTGCCGCAGTCTTTGGAGATCAATGAAGGCAAGTTTCGTATAGACAGAAATTTCAATATCCAAATAGAAGGGCTTGAGAATGAAAGGCTGATTAACGGTTCTTATAGATTCTTGAGAAGACTGGATGATAGAACAGGTTTTTTCTTTTATCAAAATAATGACTTCAAAGTTGATACAGCTTCATCATTAGTAATTCAAGCTCAAAGAGAAGGCGAATTGAAAATTCACGAAGACGAAAGTTATACGCTTTTGATCGATACTTTGGGGATTAGCATTAATGCGCCAACTGATTTGGGAGCGATGTATGCTTTGGAAACATTGGTGCAAACGTTGTCGGTTGATGAAGACGGATATTATTTCCCGGCTATGAAAATCGAGGATTCACCTAGATTTACATGGAGAGGATTGATGCTTGATCCTGCTAGGCATTTTTTGTCAGTTTCAGCGGTTAAAAAACAACTTGACGCCATGGCTTCGATGAAAATGAATGTTATGCATTTTCATTTGAGCGACAACCAAGGTTTTAGAATAGAGAGCAAATTGTATCCGCAATTGCATCAGTTGGGATCGAGTCGCGGAGAGTTTTACACACAAGATGATATTAAGGATATTGTAGCTTATGCCGCTTTAAGAGGCATTAGAGTAATTCCGGAAATAGATGTGCCGGGACATGCGACGCCGATATTGAAAGTATTTCCTGAAATTGGCAGCCATACAGGTGATTACGAATATGTACTGGAAACATGGTCTGGTGTATTTGACCCTACCTTGGATCCAACTAATGAAAAGACTTACGAGATTCTGAAGGATATTTTTACAGAAGTTTCCGCATTATTCCCTGATGAGTATTTCCATATTGGCGGCGATGAAAATGAAGGCCATCATTGGGACGCTAATGAAAATATTCAAGCATTCATGAAGCAAAATGGATTGGAAGATAATTCCGCTTTGCAAACATACTTCAGCAATAGGGTGCTTGAAATTGTCGAAGGCATGGGCAAAAAGATGGTCGGCTGGGACGAGATTTACAATCCAAAGTTGTCTAAGAAAGCGATTGTTCATGGTTGGAGAGATTGGGAAGGCTTGGATGTATATGCTGCGGCTAAGGATGGTTATGAAATGATCATTTCTGAAGGTTATTATATTGACTTGATGCACAATGCAGATGTACATTATTTAGTGGATCCTGTAGATCCTGAGTTGTCTCCAAAGGCTAAGGAACTAATTATCGGCGCAGAGGCTCCAATGTGGTCGGAGCTTGTGACTGAGTTCAATATAGATTCAAGAATTTGGCCAAGAACAGCTGCTATTGCCGAAAGATTTTGGTCTGCCGAGGATGTAAGAGATGTTGAGGATATGTACAGAAGGCTTGACAGGGTTAGCTTGTATTTAGAGCAAGATGGTTTGGCGCATAACTCTTCAAGAGAGAGTATTATGAAAAGCTTGTCCAATGGTGAAGATATAGCTCCTTTGCGTAATCTTGTGAATGTGGCGGAGCCTATGAAAGTATATACAAGGAATCCGGGAGGCAAGATGAACCATAATTACTATACGTTCAAGAAATTTGCTGATGCGGCTACTGCCGATGCTCCTGATGCTCGCAAATTCAATTATCTGGTTAAGGATTATATGAAAACAGGCGATGCTATTGCTGAAAAGGAGATTAGATCTTACTTAAAAACATGGGAAGCTAACCATGAGCAACTATTGCCTGTAATCCAACAGTCTCCGATACTGGGAGAGATCAAAGAACTATCTGAAAATTTAAGCATCGTTTCTCAATATGCCATAGAAAGCTTGAACGGAGTAAACAAGACGGATTCATGGAAAAGAAAAGCTTCTTTGGCTGTTGCCAATGCTAGAAAGCAAGGTGGCAGAACGGAACTGGCAATGGTGGACAGTTTGGAATTATTGATTAATAAATAAGCGAAAAATAGAATGGCGACTTTAGGGTTGCCATTTCTTATACATAAATACTATTCATAGCATGTCGAAAAAATATAATTTGGAAATATGCATTGACTCTGTGGAGTCGGCAATCAATGCTCAAAATGGCGGAGCGCAAAGAGTGGAGTTGTGCGCTAACTTGCCATTGGGTGGAACTACGCCAACGCTAGGACTGATGGAAGTGGTGAGAAAACATTTGGAAATAGATGTTTATCCGATTATCAGGCCACGAGGTGGAGATTTTCTGTTTGATGCCTACGAAGTGGAGCAAATGGCTATCGATATTAAGCATTTTAAGGAAAGAGACGCTGATGGAGTGGTTATCGGTTTATTGACTGAAAATGCTGAAATAGATATTGATGGTTCTTCTAAATTAATAGAAGCTGCGGATGGAATGGATATTACTTTCCACAGAGCTTTTGATAAAGTAATTGATCCATTCAAAGCATTGGATACACTTAAGTCTTTAGGAATAAAAAGAGTTTTGTCTTCAGGACTTGAACCTACGGCTTTGGAAGGCATCGAAATGCTTAATAAAATTGCTGAATACGCTAAGGAAGATATTTCAATAATGCCTGGAAGCGGTGTGAATGCAAGCAATGTTCATTTGCTCGCTGAATTGCCTTTTGTCAAAGAATTGCATTTTTCAGCAAAAAACACAAGAAAGAACAATATGCTGATTCAAAATGAAAGAGTTAGCTATAGTTGCGCGGGTGTGGATGAGAATTACATCAGTTATTCCGACGAGCAAAAAGTGAAAGAGGTAAGGAACATTTTAAACCGACTTGAAAGTGAAGCAAAGTAGAATTTGGAATGTGATAATGCTATTCTTGGCTACTACGAGCTTGTTCTCATGTGCTCAAGAACAGTCAAAGGTGTATGTTGAAAGCAGCCTCCATGATGGTTGGCAGTTTAAGCAAGCCTCCAAAAATGAATGGAAGGAAGCTATAGTTCCTGGTGTTGTTCATATGGACCTGATGCGTCATGGAGATATTGAGGACCCATTTTATAGAAGCAATGAGAAGAAAGTTCAATGGATCGAAGAAGAGGATTGGGAGTATAAGACTTCTTTTGACGTTTCTGAAGATTTGATGAACAAGGACCGAATCGAGATTGAATTTGAAGGACTTGATACATATGCTGATGTTGTGATCAATGGCATTAAAGTTTTATCAGCGAATAATATGTTCGTGAGATGGAATAAAGATGTCAAGCAATATTTGAAGCTCGGAGAAAATGAGATGAAAATCACATTTAGATCTCCAATCAATGAAGTCATGGATCAATATGAATCCACTGGCTTTGAGTACCCTGCAGACAATGATGCTCATGAGAAAAAATTAAGCGTATTTACTCGTAAAGCTCCCTATCACTATGGTTGGGATTGGGGAATTCGATTAGTTACAAGCGGAATATACAGACCTATTACACTTAAAGCATGGGACGAAGCTAAGCTTGTGGATGTGTGGGTAAGACAGAATCATAAGGAAGACCGAGTAGAACTTCAACATACTATAGAAGTTGAATCTTTTGAGGACGGACAAGTTCAATTTGTCATTAATTCTCAAGACAATAGCTTTGAGTCAATCCAAAAGACTTTTGACCTTAAGAAGGGCTTGAATACATTGGATTTAAGTTTTGATATTATCGACCCTGAATTATGGTGGCCTAATGGTTTTGGTGAGCCTCATTTGTATCCTGTGCATTATCAGTTGATGAGTGATAATAAAATTTTGGATGAATTGGATCGTCGCATAGGCTTGAGAACTTTTGAAGTGATAAATGAACCTGATAGCATCGGAGAGTCATTTTACATGAAAGTCAATGGACATCCGGTTTTCATGAAAGGAACGAATTACATTCCTCAGGACAATTTGTTGCCAAGAGTGGACAGCTCTAGATATGAGCATCTTATGAATACAGCAGTGGCATCGAACATGAATATGATTCGCTTATGGGGTGGTGGTATTTATGAAAATGACTACTTCTATGAGTTGGCGGATGAAAAAGGTCTTTTGTTGTGGCAAGACTTCATGTTTGCTTGTACGATGTACCCTGGTGATGAAGCCTTTTTGGAGAATGTCAAAAACGAAGCTGTAGACAATATTAGAAGATTAAGAAATCACCCAAGTTTGGCTCTATGGTGCGGCAATAATGAAATTCAAATGGGCTGGGAGAATTGGGGCTGGCAGGAGTCCAGAAATTATTCTGTTCAAGACTCAGTGTTGCTGTATGATTATTATACCAAGCTGTTTAAGGAATTGCTTCCGCAAATGGTTGAAGAACATGATCCCGGACGTTTTTATTATCCGTCTTCGCCAATCAGCAATTGGGGTGAACTTGAGGATTTTAAATATGGCGACAACCATTATTGGGGAGTTTGGTGGGGCAAGAAGCCTTTTGAAAGCTTTAGAGAATATATTCCAAGATTTATGAGCGAGTTTGGCTTTCAGTCATTCCCAGAGATGAGAACGATTAAGAAATTCGCCACTGAAGAGGATTGGAATATTGATTCGGATGTGATGAAAACGCATCAAAAAAGCTCCATAGGCAATATTACTATTAAGGAATACATGGATATGTATTACCGCGAGCCAAAAGATTTTCCTTCATTTGTTTATTTAAGTCAAATACTGCAAGCTGAAGGCATGAGAATGGCCTTTGAAGCCCAAAGAGGCGCAAAGCCATTTTGTATGGGTACATTATACTGGCAACTTAATGATTGTTGGCCGGTAGCTTCATGGTCAGGGATGGATTATTATGGCAACTGGAAAGCCATGCAATATTTCGTCAGAGATGCATTTACACCTGTGTTGACAACTATGGAAGAAAAAAATGGTCAGTTGGAGGTGAAAATTATTTCTGATGAGCTTGCGGATAGGTCTGCTGATTTGAAATTGGAACTTTACGATTTCAAAGGCAACCAAATTTCGACGCATAGTCAAAAAGTTGAAATCCCTTCCAATAGCAGCGAAGTGTACTGGCATAAGGATGTTAGTGATTTCTTGAAAGGACAGGATAAGAAGAGTGTGGTATTGGTCGCTGAAGTAATTAGTGAAGGAAAAGTATTGACTAAGAATACGCATTACTTTGTGCCTGTAAAAGACTTGAAACTGAAAAAATCTTCATCGGATATACAAATAGAGCAAGTTGACGGAGGATATGATGTAACAATCTCTTCAGAGACTCTGATCAAGAATTTGTATTTGGAGATTGAAGGCAAAGGGTTCTGGTCTGACAATTATTTTGATGTCGTGCCTGGACAGCTTTCGAAAATTAGGTTGGAGACAGATAAGCAATTGAAGTCTGAAGATATTTCCAGCTTTAGTGTTGTGGATACATTTTAACAAGTGATATGGGCCACCTGATTATATCGGGTGGTTTAAATTTTACTAGTATGAAGAGAGTTTTATATGCATTTATCGCAGGCTTAATTTTTTATAGTTGCTCCAACCATAAGGAGTTGCCTGCCAACGGGGATCAAGTGATTAAAGTCTTTGATCATGAGAATATTCATTTCGAGCCGAATAAATATGCGGTTCCATCGAAGCCGAATGCTAAAGGTGTTATGCATTTGGATAATGGACGGGTGATCATGAAAAAGATAAGAATAGATGAGGAATATGAACGATCGGTAAATATCACAGCAAAGGTTACCGTGACTTCCAATGGCGATGCTTGGGATAAATCTGGTTCGGCGTTTATTATTCCTGCGGAATCAGAGATCAATCTTTTAGATATTTTAAATAAGAACCAACAATTTCCGGAGCCTACAAATCTTGAAGAGAAGTTTTATGGAATCAAACAAGAAGCTGGCTATAAGCCGAATTTGGAGATCATGCGATTTATGACTCCTTTTGGCGTGGGGTATTATAGTGATTCTATGGAAAATAGAAGACCTGTTTATGTGCCTCACTGGGAAAAGGAGGTCGTTTGGACTCAAGATATTTCCGACTTTGCGGATAGATTGACAGCTGGAGAGTATTATGTCGGTGCTTGGATAGATACATGGACAAAGGAGGGATATAACCTGAGTATGGATATCAATATCGAAGAAAGCGAGCTTGCTTGCGACAAGCGAACTCAAAAGTGGGTAGAGCCTGTTTTGAATACTGTCGTTTACACAGGGCCTCAAAAAGCTTATGATGCCTTTTCTCGTGGAGATCTGTCATTTGAGATTGATATTCCTAAACATGTGAAAAATGTTCAATTGAAGTACCTTGTCACAGGTCATGGAGGTCATAGCGGAGGAGACGAGTTTGTGAAGAATCAAAATATAGTGTCTCTTGATGGCCAGACAATTTTGGATTTTTATCCATGGAGGGATGATTGCGCTTCGTTTAGAAGATTCAATCCTCATTCAGGCGTGTGGACGGAAAAGGCTGAGTGGAAAGGCAAGGAAATTGACGAGCGAATTGCCTCATCGGATTATTCTCGCTCCAATTGGTGTCCCGGATCTGTAGTTGATCCTGAGGTTATTGATCTTTCAAGCGTAACAGCAGGAAAGCACGTAATAACGATAAGTATTCCAAATGCCCAACCAACGAAGAAAAATGAAATGAATCATTGGCTGGTCTCAGCTTATTTGGTGGGTGAAAATATTAAATAATCATTTTTGCTTCGATTGCATATCAAAATGCTCTCGAAGCAGTTTTATCTATATCTACTTTAGGACTTGCTCCTAAATTATCATACTATTGCATAACTTTTTGTGAGTAAAATGAAGAATTTAGCGAAAATAGAAGGAAAGATCCAGCATTATGCTTGGGGAGGGGAAAGTTATATTGGCCAGTTATTAGGCGTGGATGTCAAAGGGCAGCCAACGGCTGAGTATTGGTTGGGAGCTCATGACAATGCGCCTTCTATGGTTGGTGGCGAAGTGCCGTTGAATAAGCTCATTGCCGAGGATCCGAATTCATTCTTGGGAGAGAAAGTAGCGAATCAGTTTGCGAATAAATTGCCTTACTTGTTCAAGGTTCTTGATGTTAAGGATATGTTGTCCATTCAAGTTCACCCTACCAAGGAAGAGGCTGTCAAAGGCTTCGCTAGAGAAAATGAAGAAGGCATTTCGTTAAGCGCTTCAAACCGCAACTATAAGGATGACAATCATAAGCCAGAGATTATGGTGGCTTTAAGCGAATTCTGGTTGTTGCATGGATTCAAGTCAGAGGAAGAAGTTGTTGAAACATTGAAATCTGTGCCTGAGTTCAATGAATTGCTTACTTATTTTGAAGGAAATGATTACAAGAAGCTTTACCAACACATTATGGAACTTCCTCAATCCGAAGTAGATAGGATTTTATCTCCTTTGATGTTGAGAATTTATCCAAATTACAAGCAAGGCAAAGTAGAAAAGTCATCGCCTGATTACTGGGCATCGAAAGCGGTTTCTGGACAAACAGATTTGAACGAAGGTTTGGATAGAGGAATCTTTTCAATTTATTTGTTCAATATTGTTAAGGCAGAAAAAGGAGATGCTATTTTCCAAGATGCTGGTGTTCCTCATGCGTATATGGAAGGCCAAAATATGGAATTGATGGCGAATTCCGATAATGTGTTGAGAGGAGGATTGACCCCTAAGCATATTGATGTGTCGGAGTTGCTTAAGCATACTAAATTCGAGAGAACTATTCCAAATATCATTGCAGGAGAAAAAGTAAGAGCTCATGAATTGGCTTTCAAATCGCCAGCAGCTGATTTTGAGTTGAGCGTTATCAAGCTTAGCAATGGAGAGGAGTATAAGAATAAAGATGCCCATTCTACTGATATTGTATTTGTGCTTGAAGGAGATGTGAAAGCGTCGAGCGTGTCGGATGAAATTGAATTAGGCAAAGGAGAAGCATTTGTTGTGAAGTCTGATCAACAATACACTATTCAAGCGTCTCAAGATTCTATTTTATACAAAGCGACTGTTCCTCAAAATTAAGGGAATTCCATAAAAATTATATTCAGCGCATTTGATTCATTTCAAATGCGCTTTTTTATTTTAATGACTAAATTGTAGGGGATGATTGATTAAGTTTGTAATACACCTATTAAATATATAAAACCTTAAAACTACTAAGATGAAAAATTTATTTTTTGCCATAACAGTTATTTTTATCAGTGGAATGTTCAATGGATTGAGAGCTCAAAATGCCTCGGCATCCGAATTGGAAATGTACAAGTCCATTCTCAATATGGAGAAGAAAGCTGTTATAAAAGAGAACATGAAACTAAAAGAAGGAGAATCGGAGGTTTTTTGGAAAATTTATGAAGAATACGAAGCTGAGCGTAATCAAGTGGCTAATGAAAAAATCAAAATTTTGAATGGGCAACTTGAGGAGTTTGTGAAAGTAACAGAAGAAGGAAAAACGCCTGAATACGATATGAATAAGCTTTTTGAACTTCAGAAAAAGACTTTGAAGATGAAAAAGAAGTTTTACAACAAAATGAGAAAGGAAATTTCCCCTGAAATAGCCGCTAGGTTTTACCAATTAGATGAGTATTTAGGAACTATTATAAAGATGAGCATACTTGACAATACACCTTTGATCGGAGAAGGCAAAAAAGTGTCATATTGATAAGTAGCACATTGTGCATTAAGAAAAAAGCCATTCACGATAGATGTTGTGAATGGCTTTTTATTTTATAAATAGAAATGTTTCCACATCCAAACTCCGCTGTAGTTTGTCAAGCAAGCATCGGTGATTTCTACTCTTATAGGGTGTTTTTCATCGATGGTTTTTATGATTTGCTCTTCATCGGAGGCATTTAAGCGCTTTTCGCATACTTTGGCTGAAAGCTTCAAGTAAGTTTTGTCGGAGCTAACTTCCTCTCGCATATTGTCATAGATGTTTTGAATGAGCTCCTGAGAACTGCTGTTTTCACTTAGATTATTGTCCAGCCATTTGTTTAATCTCAAGGTGTCTAGTCCTGACAAACTTTCGAAATCGTCCTTTTCATTTAACTCGTACTGAATATCTATTTTCCCATATTCCGCCAATGCATTGCTCCATTTGGCTTTATTTGTCTTCTTGATATCGAAATCTAGGGAACTGGCCAAGGTTTCATCAATCTCTTTGATCGTGTTTTCACTTGTAGCACTTAGATGGATTTCTTTGCCAATGATATCGCTGAGTTCTTTGTATTTCAAACCTTTGGAGATTTGTTTGAATATCGTATAAGTAGCCATAGTTTTCGCTTGATTGTTTGTTGCTATAGTTGTTTTTCTTCGGGTTTGCCAATAATTCATAAATAGGAATAATGAAATTTTTTAAGAATTATTGACTTGTTTAGATTGTATTAGGTGCTCTAATGTGCTAAAAATGAGTTGGAAATGAAAATATATTTTGAAAATATTGGCTTTGAGCGTTTATTGTTTCTTGCTTCATATTGAGGGCTCGTAATCAATAGAATATATCATGAACTTTGGAATGAAATGTTTATGGTGTTTGTAATGGATTCTTGCTTTTTATTTAAGGGTTTGCTCTCTTAGTTTCCTGAAAGTATTCTTGTTCTTTACGGAAACTTTCAGCTAATGCTTCAAGTTTGCCAAGATTCTCAGATGACAGTGTATGCATTTCTCTTTTGGTTTGTCCACTTGAATGGAAGTAATAGTCTACAAGTTGAAATGATTTTCCTCTGGCTGATTCAAGAGGCTTGCCAATTTCATCCCAAAGTTGTTCATACTTTACAAATGCATCGCTCAGCTCACTCATGGAAAATTCTCTCGGTTCGCCAATGCATAGTAATAGTTCTTCAGGTGCGCCATCATCCCATAGTATTCTAAACTCTTCGCCATAGTTTCTTAATAGCCTTTCGAATCCATTAGATTCGATGAGATGAGGGCTAGTGGTTTGCAAATATACCAATGCTAAAATGCCTAAATCATAGTCGTCAGTAGCTTTTAGCTCTCTTAATCGAATTTGTGTAGTTGTCGTAACAGCTTTTAAAGCTATGTGAAATAAGAATTTGTCAACGGGTTCTTGAATTTTATCAAGCATTCCCGGAGGAATTACATGTTGAAGAATACTTTCGCTGTACTCAGGAATGATAACTTCCTCGCATTCTTGTTTATACCATTCCCATTTTTGACAAGCTTCAGTCCATGATGCTTTTCCTTTTTTGATTTTGCATCGTGTGGAAAACCGTTCGATCTCTCGTTCAACATTTTCTTTGCGAATTCTACGTCTTTTGACAATTGGATTGAAAAAATGCTGGCATTGAAAAACTTCCATTTCTAAAAACAGTCTTTTCAAAAATTGATATTTTTCCAATGGCAAATCCCTGACTGTCAAAGCACCAAGTTTGCCAAAAAGTTCTTCAAAGTCGTTCTCAACCATGAATTGTGAATAATCCATGCTAAGGCTCGCATCGACCATTTCTTCGTCCGCAGATTTTTTTTTGCGTCTTTTCTTCCCTTTTTTATGAGAGGCTTCAGTAGCAGTTGCTTGCATTTCAAGCAAAGGTGCGGGTATCTCTTCGGGAAGCTCAGATGCTGAGGGGGGAGGGCTGACCTTCTTTTTTTTCTTTTTCTTTTTTTTCTTCGTTGGATTTGTCGTGTCAACTTCTTCGACCATATCGGAAGGAATCGTTGCTTCTGAAAGCAGTAATTGAGGCTCTTTATGCAACGTTGGCTTTTCAAGGTCTAGCGCTGAAGCTAAGGAGCCCATGTCTATTCCTTCTGGCTTTTCAATGGGTTCTTTACTGCTAGAAAAAGGATTTCGGACTTTGATATCCAAATTTGCTTCGGATAGCCATCTGTTAGCCTGCACGACTATGGCTTCTATTTCAGGTCCATAATCTTGGACAGGGTGGAATTCATTTTGACCAAAAACTTCTTTGAAGTAAAATCTTGGAGAGTGCTGTGAGGGAGAATAGTGAAATTCTGTGATAAGAACTTGCACGGTTTTCTTTTTTCGTAAAAACGATGTGCTATCGATGTCTAATGTCAAATGAGGGTATCTTTGCTTTCTTACAGGTAGTATGATGCTTTTTCTGACACGAGCTCTGACAAAAGGTTGGTGTATGTCGCTTCTTGGAATAAAAGATTGATACCAAAGTTCTTGCGGAAATTCCAACATCTTTGCTTGTACAACTGGAGCGTCACTATTCACCAGTTTGCCTTGAGCCGCAATTCCGCAAAAGCTTTGAGCCTGTTTTTTTGTATGATGATTAATGAGTTGACGCACTAAAACATAATCTAGGCGGCAATTGATTTGTTTTAGCAAACCTTAATGTTAATCATCCATATCACCTTTTTTGATTTGTTTTTGATACAGTTTATGATAAGCGCCTTGTTTGTCTATAAGCGAATTATGAGTGCCTTCTTCTATGATTTCGCCATTTTTAAGAACAAGTATGGTGTCGGCAAGCTGCGCGCTGGAGACTCTGTGGGATATGATGATACTGGTTCTATTTTCCATGATTTTGCTCAACTGAGATAAAATATTATGCTCAGTTTTGGTGTCTACAGCAGATAAAGCGTCATCGAGAATGAGTATTTTTGGATTTTTGATTATAGCTCGGGCAATCGATAGCCTTTGTTTTTGCCCGCCAGATAGGGTAATGCCTCTTTCGCCTAATACAGTGTCGTAACCTTCTTTGAAGTGCTCGATATTATGATGCAAATCGGCGACTTTGGATGCTTCAATGATCTTTTCCATCGGCAAACTGTTGTCGCTGAAGGCTATATTGTTTTTGATGCTGTCGGAGAATAAAAAGACATCTTGCGGCACATAGCCCATCTGGTTTCGAATATGTTGGACTTGATAGTCTTTAATATTTGTTCCGTCGATGGCGATCTCTCCTTCGGAAGCATCGTATAGCCTCATGATAAGATTAGCTATGGTGCTTTTACCTGATCCTGTAGTGCCTATGATGGCAAGAGATTTTCCAGATTCTAATGAAAAACTGATATTTTTCAACGCATTAATGCCTGAATCATCGTATTTCAAACTGACATTTTTGAATTCTACGCTTCCTTCAATATCATTGGTCAAGTTCTTTTCTGATAAGATGTCATTTTTGACGTTTAGGAATTCATTGATTCTTTTTTGCGAGGCGGCCGCGCGCTGCATAATACTAGTAACCCACCCTAATGAAGCCACAGGCCAAGTCAGCAGGTTTACATAAATGACGAACTCGGCTATGTTTCCAAATGAAAGAGTTCCTTCGATTACCTCCATTCCTCCTACGTAGATCGTTAAGATCGTACTGACGCCGATCAAACCCACGATAAGCGGGAAAAACATGGCTTGAACGAAGGTAAGCTTAAGCGAACGATCTTTGTATTCATTGCTTTCTTGTTCAAAGTTTTCGACGGAATTTTTTTCTCTTGAGAATGACTTGATAACTCTAATGCCAGAAAAAGCTTCTTGGGTGAATGTCGATAACTTGGATAGCTGTCTTTGAATTTCCTCGGATCGTTTGTTTACTTGATTATTAACAAAATAAATAGCGACAGACAAAATAGGCAAAGGACTCAAAGCGTATAAAGTCAACGTGGTATTGATGGAAAACATGTAGGGAATCAACATGCCAAATAATACGATAAGGCTGATTCCATACATCACCGCTGGTCCTATGTACATCCTTACTCTACTGACATCTTCGGAAATTCTTGCCATAAGATCTCCCGTTGAATTCATTTTGAAAAAACTGGTAGGCAATTGCTGATAGTGTTCGTAAATGTCGTTTTTCATGTCATATTCTACATGGCGAGACATGATAATGATGGTTTGTCGAACAAGAAACAAGAAAAAACCTCTTAATAAAGCCACTCCCAAGATCATAAATCCATAGAGAACAATGCTTGATTTTATAATGTCTTCAAACGACGTTTGCAGGTTCAGGCCCTCGAACATCTTGAACATAGTGATATTGTCGACAACCAAATTCAAGGCGTTTCGGATTAATTGGCCGGGAAGGATTTGAAAATATGTGGATATGATGATGAAAAATATTCCAAGACCAAATCTGTATTTGTATTTCCAAAAATATTTGTTTAAAAACTTTAAATCTTTCACTTATACTATTCTCTTTTGTGCCAAACAGAGGGGACTAAGCCACTCACTAGAGCTTATTACGCAAAATATGGCTAAAAAGTGATGCTCAATTTCATTTTAACCTCATTGCAATACTACATAAAAACAATTAGCTTTGCGGAGCATGAACTTAATTGAAGTCCTGTCAGTCAATTTTTTGCAAAGATAGGATAAAAGACTTTTAATCTCGGATAAAGCATTATGAATACTGAAAATATTTCTGTTTTTGAGTTAGCCGGCGAAATGGGGCATGAACAAGTGGTCTATTGCCATGATGAATACACAGGACTTAAAGCCATCATTGGCATCCATAATACAAGCTTGGGACCTGCATTGGGCGGAACAAGAATGTGGCATTACGCTACTGAGCAAGAAGCATTGAATGACGTGCTTAGACTTTCCAGAGGAATGACTTTCAAAGCGGCGATATCAGGATTGAATCTTGGTGGAGGAAAAGCTGTGATTATCGGTGATGCGAAAGCATTGAAATCCGAGGCTTTGTTGAGAAGGTTCGGGAAATTCGTTGACAGCTTGTCAGGTAAATATATTACCGCTGAAGATGTGAATATGACGACAAAGGATATGGAGTATATTTCCATGGAAACAAGTCATGTGACAGGTCTTTCAGAAAGTCTTGGAGGTGGTGGAGATCCTTCTCCGGTAACAGCTTATGGCTCTTACATGGGTATGAAAGCAGCTGCCAAGTTCGCATTTGGCAATGACGACTTGAAGGATAAAAAAATCGCTGTACAGGGTGTAGGAAATGTAGGCACGCACTTAGTGGAGTACTTGGTGAAGGAAAACGCTAAAGTGTATATCACTGATATCTATGACGATAAATTGCAAAAAGTTGCTTTGCAATATGGCGTTGATGTAGTTGGTATGGATGAAGTGTATGATTTGGATATGGATATCTACGCGCCATGCGCATTGGGAGCTACTATCAATGATGATACGCTTTCCAGATTGAAGTGTTCGGTGATCGCTGGTGCTGCGAACAATCAGCTGGCTGATGAGAATAAGCATGGCTTGAAACTGATTGAAAAAGGAATCACATATGCTCCGGACTTCTTGATTAATGCCGGTGGTTTGATCAATGTTGGAATGGACTACTTAGGGCCTTACAACAGAGACAGAGTATTTGAGCATACACAAGGAATTTATGATACATGTTTGGATATCTTGAAAGACGCTCAAACAAGAAATATAACTGCGCAAGAAGCTGCGATGGATGCGGCTATCAAGCGAATCAATGACGCAAAGGAAAGACAAGGAAGAATGTAATTAAACTTTCTTATTGCGCTTTGAAATGAAATTAGTCCGATAGACTAACATAATGATGCTTGCTTTCGTAAGCATCATTATTGTTTAGTGATATGAGGATGCATGGTAGTGGCTTCTACATAATTTTGTTTAGCCATGCTGGATATGCTGCGAGGCATGATCAATTTTGGAAAATATTAGTCAAACGTTCTTTATAGAAACTGTAAATGCTTAACAGGAGATTACTAAGAGTAAAAGCAATGCAGACCCTCTACTCGCTAGAGCAATGCAGAAAATCGGATTTGGGCTTGGCCGAAGATCAGATTAAGGAAAATTTTCAGCCTAATTTGAATACGATGGATTTTCAGGATCCTGATTTGTTGAAGAAGAAAACAGATGAGGCGCTGAAGATTTTTCGTGAAAACTATCAGGGAAGAAGCGTGTCGCATATTTCAGCGGCAAGAGAAGAGGTGCTTGCTTCAGTGCAATCGGCATTGAATTTATATCATAGCAAATATGAAAACGACTTTCGTTTTTTCAAGGACCATATGGTGGAAGAAGCTGAAAAGATTTTTAATAATTCTTTAAAAGTATTATCTTTTGTTATTCATTTTTCAGAATTGGTTCTGATTGAGGAGGAGGAAAGAAAGAATAGCTTTACCAGAAAAAATCAATTGGTTTCCAAAAGCGCGTTTAATTTACCGAACAACAAGGTGCTTTCAGAGCTGAGAAGCAGAATAAAAACGAAAAACGCCGAGTTGTCCGATGATGAAAAAGCGGATTGCAGAGAAATTTACAAGAAAGTTCTCAAAAAGGATGAAGAGTACCAAAAGTACATCTCCATCGAAAGTCCAAGTTTTGATGAGGACAAAGACATTCTTCTTCATATTATCAAAGCGATATTGTTTAAGAATGAGGCCTTTGTAGGATACATGGATAGTATTGATATCGCTTGGACGGAAAACAATGCGATCATCAAGAGCATGTCGTTGAAATCGATCAAATTGATCACTGAGGAAAATCTTGGATCGGACGAGTTGGCGGAACTTTCGTTGAACTGGGAAGATGACAAAGCTTTTTTCAAGAATCTTTTTGAGATGACATACGAAAATGGCTTGGAGTATGAGGAAATGATCGCTCAAAATAGCCAGAATTGGACAGCTGAGAGAATCACTAATCTGGATATGATTATTTTGAAAATGGCGATCAGTGAGATGGTTCATTTTAAAAGTATTCCGATCAAGGTGACGATCAATGAATATTTGGAGTTGGCTAAAAAATACAGCACTCCAAAGAGTAAGAAATTTATTAATGGTATCCTCGATGTGATGGCCGTGTCTTTGAGCGACAAAGGCATGATCAAGAAGAGCGGTAGAGGATTGATTGACAACAAATAAAACCCGAATATACAATGAGCAAAAAGACCAATGCCCTATTAGCGTTTCTTACAGGAGCAGCGGCGGGAGCCATTCTAGGTGTGCTTTACGCTCCTGAAGAAGGATCAAGCACTAGAGACAAATTATCATATAAATTGTCTAAAACCAGAGACAAGCTTAAAGCTTTGATTGATGAATTGATATCGGACATTGATTCTCCTAACTCTTTGGCTAAAACTCAAGGAGATCAAGTGGTGAATCAAACAAGAGAAAAGGCTGAAAGATTGCTTGGAGACGTTGATGATTTGATTTCTCAAATCAAAGGAGATCAAAGCAGCGAGCAAAATTCTGTAAACAATTAAACCCTGATAATATATGAAAAATATAGTGAAATCTGGTTTAGTGGTTGCTTTGGGAATGTTTTTGTTCAGTTGTTCAGGTGAAAAAAGCGAATCAAAGTCTACTGAAACTAGTAAGCCGGCGAAAGCGGAGCAAGCTCATGATCATTCAAGTCATGCAGGGCATGATCACGGTCATAGTCATGATGGCCACAATCATGACCATGGAGCTCATAAAGTTGAAGCTGCGGTAGCTAACGATCCTTCGGTTGTATCGGCTGAGGCTGTTGACCCCGAAAATGCTCCGAGATTCAATTTCGAGGAGGATATTTATGATTTTGGAACTGTGGATGCGGGCGATATCGTTGAGCATGTCTTCAAATTCACAAACACAGGTAAAGAGCCTTTGATCATTCAAAATGCATCGGCTTCATGCGGTTGCACAGTGCCTGAGTATTCTAAAGAGCCAATAGCTCCTGGTGCTGATGGAAAGATCACAGTTAAATTCAACAGTAAGAATCGTCGCGGTGTTCAATCAAAGACTGTAACCATCACAGCGAACACAGTGCCTAAAGTTACGAAGTTGAAAATCAAAGGAGAGGTTAACGCCGGTCCGGATTTGGCCAATGGTCCAGTGAGACAATAGAAGATAAAATATAACTGAAGATGGCCGGGAAATTTTTCCGGTCATTTTTGTTTTATATTTTCGAAAAGGATTTGGCAATTGCTATTCTTAAGGTAAATTTGGACTCAATTTTGGCTTGGAATGAGTAAGTCCAAGTAATTGTTCATGGGAATGGTATCCCGATAAATGTTTACGAATTTAAAAGATGGAAAATTTAGTATTATTGCAAGCTGCGGCTCAGGGTGGCAATTCCATGGTGAGCACTTTCATTATGATGGGGGCGGTATTTTTGGTTATGTATTTTTTCATGATCAGACCTCAGCAGAAAAAACAAAAAGCTCAAAAAGCTTTCACTGAAGGAATTAAGAAAGGCGATCAAGTTGTGACGATCGGCGGTATATATGGGAAAATAGTTGAAATCAATGACACTAAAGTAATTTTGGACGTGGATAGAGGAACGAAGATTACTTTTGAAAAATCCGCGATTTCTATGGAAAATTCCAAAAGCTTGTCAGAAGAAAAGAAATAATTCAGATAAGCAGATCTTGCTTGATTATGTTGCAAAGCATCATTAAGCAAGGTCTTATTGATTTATGATATTCAGGCAGAATCGTTGCTGATGGTTACTTGGATATGCGTTTGATGTCCGCAGCTGTGATTCTTTTTTATAATTACAAATTGTTTTGCTTTGGTCAGATTGTTCAGTAAGGTAAAGGCGTTTCTTGTTAGAGCGAGGAAGTTCATGACTGTGTCGAACAACGAGCAGCTCAAAATCATGATCTTATGCTTTATTACGGCCACGATTTTTTGGTTTTTGAATGCCTTGAATAAAAAGTACACATCCGAAATAAGTTACCCTGTCAGTTTCGTTTTTGACACTACTCAGAATATTAGCATAGTGTCCCCGTTGCCGAAGGATATTTCAGTGGAATTGAATGGAACAGGTTGGAAGCTGTTGAGCCTTTCTTTGGGATATGATTTGACGCCTGTGCCGATTGAGGTTGAAAATCCTGTTGGAACAAAAGTAATAGCCACGGCTTCATTAGGGCCTATCTTTAGAAACTTCTTCAGTGATTACCAATTTATCAATGCTAGACCGGATTCTTTGTATTTGGATATTCAGAATAGGGTAAGCAAGGAAGTTAAGCTATATGTTGAAAAAGATAGTTTGAATCTGGCGCCGGGGTTCAAGGTTTTTTCAGATATTGTCATTGAGCCTAATATCGTGACTTATACAGGCCCAGAGAATTTTATTAAAAAATTGCCTGATTCTATGGCGGTTTTTAATGAAAAAAAGGAGCTGGACAAGACTGTTGATGAGCCTTTATCTTTGAAAAAATTCCAAACAAATTTGATGGAAATAACTCCTTTGAATGTGCATTTGAAGATTGATGTGGACAAGCTCATCAGGCTTTCTCAGAAGGTTGATGTGGAAAAAATGAATTTCCCACCAGAGTTGACTCTGCTAGATAGCTCGACGACAGTTAGCTTTACAATTCAAAAGCATCAAATGAAGGAGCTTAGCCCTAGCGACTTTAAAGTTACAGCTAATTATTACAATATGAGTCGTGATTCTTTGGTTTATCCAAGATTGATGCTATACCCTTCTATTGCTCAGGACATACAGTTGGATTCGTTGAGATTGAGAGTTATCAATAGAAGCAGGTTTAAAAAGAAAATTCCTGTATATCATTAATGAAAAAGATAGGAGTTACTGGAGGTATAGGTTCTGGGAAGTCAACAGTTTGCCAGTATTTTGAGTTGAAAGGCGTTCCTGTTTATTATGCTGACGACAGAGCAAAAGTTTTGATGATTTCAAATCCGAAAATCATTGAAGGAGTTGAAGGTTTGTTTGGCGATGAAGCGTATAATAGCGATGGAGCATTGAATCGTCAAATGATTGCGGAAAAAGCTTTTTATGATCAGTCCTTATTGACAAAGCTTAACGAAATTGTGCATCCCGTAGTGTATAGTGATTTTGATGAATGGTGTCAAATACATAAAGACCAACCATATATCATCAAAGAGGCCGCAATTATGCTTGAAAAGAAAGATCAGGCATTGGATTATGTCATTGGAGTGATTGCTCCTGTACAGGATAGAATTCTGAGAATTTTAAAAAGAGATCCGCAACGAAATCAGAGCCAGGTTCAAGGTATTATGGATAAGCAGGTTTCAGACCAATTAATTAAAGATAAGGCTGACTTTGTCTTGTATAATGACAATGAAACCAAGTTGTTGCCTGAATTGAATCGTCTGCATAGTTTCTTTTCAAAGCTTTAAGTAGTTAATTGATTATTTTCTATCTCTTCTTTTATCTCATTAAAGCTTGATTCATAGGCTTCTCCAAAGAGTGATTCGAATTGCTTGGAAAACTTTTCAAATTCATTTCTAGCTAGCACTAATTTCCCCATTTTGATTAAGCCGTGCAGTTTGAGTTTCATGCCTTGCTCTTCAAGTTCATCGTATTTAAGGACCAGACTTGCCCATTTGACAGTTAGATTAGCATCTTTGGATAAGCTAGCGCAAAGCAATAGGGTTTCTATTATCTTCGATTTTATATCACTTATAGCCTCTGCAAGCCATTCTAATTGATTATTGTTGATCTCAGCGCTTCTTGTTAATGAATAAATGCCATTCATTATTTCTTGAGAAGAAATATTTGTTTTTAGTTGGTTTTCAAGCTGAGTGTATAATTTGAAATCGCAAAAAGAGTCTTTGTTGAATTCAATTTCCCAAGTGCCGTTTTTGAACTCAATTTCCACACCTTCAATAGGGCTTAGTAATAACCTTAAACGTTTTATTGTGATAGAGCGATTGTTTCTAGATTTACTTTTCTCAGCGTTAGGCCAAAGAATATCGACGATTTCTTGGGAACTAATGTTTCTGCCATGCAAATAAGGGAAGAATAGTATGATTAAAAACAGCTGTCTTGGCTTTTCCGTAAATTGATCGCTGATTTCATTTCCAGCATGGTCATAGATTTTAAGTCCATCGAATATGTATATGGCATTCTTTTTAGGATAGTCAATTTTTATCAATTTCCGGCTCTGAAAAGGTTGAGCTAGCATTGTGTCTATGTCTTTGTTAGAAGCTTCCGTTTCAGGCTTTATTCTTTTTGAACGATATTTTTTGAAATATAATAAACTCGTAATAGCCAAAATGATTAATAGCGCCAGATAAGCTAAAGTATAATCAGCATCTGGTATCTCAGCTTCTAATTTCATATTTTCCAAGTCTGAAATTGATAGCGGAGTTCCTCTAAGCTTGTAAATATGCGTTTGAGACTTGTCGGATTGAAAATCGCTTTGGCTGGCTACTGCGTAGAAATCTTCATTTTTTTGATCTTGAAACAAAAATAACCTGCTTTCAATATCTTTGTAAGGCATGTCAAGGGTTTCGCTTGCCCACTCTATTGTTCCGTCCGCGATTGATATTTTTGCAAGTTTTATCTGTGCGTCGAAACTATTATATGGAAATAATAGCGTGTAGAAATATTTTTTTGATTTGTCTAAAATGAGATTGGACCCGCAAGTATAGCCCTTCAGAGGATGTTTTTGACTCCAAAGCTTTTGGACAGACATGCTGTCTAAATTGACTAAGTAAAGATCATGATAGGCATTTGTTCCGAGAACTTGATTTCCTGTTTTATTGCCCATTCCACCATAAACAAGGTAAGCGTTTTCTGTAAGATGTCCTGATGACGACAAATATCTAGGAGCGATTGTGTTTCCTGAGAAATCGACTGTTTCCCAGCTTTCAGTAGTTAAATCGTATCTTGTAAAATCATTCTTAAAGGTATAATGTCCATACCCTCCAAATCGAAATATATTGCCCTTATTCAAGTCTAAAAGCGTGCATTGTCTCCAGTTTGTTAATTGTTGATCAATTTGACTAATGGATTCCAATGAATCAAGAAGCTCATCAAAATTATTAAGTTTGATCTTGCTACCTCTGAAGTCAAATATTCCGATTTTGTCTAAAACGGGCACATAAAGGCCTTCCCAATAAGTGATGTTATCGATTGATTTTTTATGAGGAATTTTTTTTACAGTTTCATTTTCTATGCAGAAAGTCAGAGTGGATTTGGTGCCAACGACGATTATTTTTCTATGAACAGGATCATGCAGAACTGCTGGATGGTAAGAGTTTTCAAAATTCGCTATGTTTTCCCAGAGATGATGCTTGGTGGCAGTCCAAAGAGGAGTGGTTATTTTTCCGTTGATCTTTTTCGATCTCTCAACCGCTATATCACCATGGTATTGTCGTAGAGGCCATTGAAGTGATGTCGATTTAGATTTTAAATTAATGTCTCTTACTGCGAACTTTGGGACATCTTTGGTTCTGAATCCAACTTCTTGACTTACTCCGAAAATGAGCTTTAAATTTTTAGAATGGGAAAGTGAAATATTTTTATCGATAACCTTTTCGCCATATTCAATACGCATGTTTTGACTTTCTAGGTTGACGCTTAGATGTACGGATACCCATTTATTATCCTTAAGATTGCTTTTAGCTATGGGCAAACTGGCGAAGTTTTCATCTTTATTTATGATGCAGACAAGGTGAGGGTTATGCGCATTTATTTTAGGTTCGTATTTTAAGTCGATAACTTGATCATCATCTAGTATTATTCTAAGTATATTCCCCAGAACTTGGCTTTTTTGAAGGTTCAACTCAAAGCTTAATTCAAACTGATTTGAAATAGGGATCAACCCTTTTGCAGGGAGTTCCAGAGAAGATAATTTGTCAATGGATTCTTCAGAGGAGTAAAATTCAAGTCCTCCAATTTTTTCAGATAGAGCCTGAGCGGAAACAGCGGAAGGCATTAATGCTACTAAAAGTAAAAAAATAGCTTTTGGAATATTATAGAAAATAGAAATCGCATGTTTTTCAAGTTTCATATCAAAAGTCTGCTTTTAGAAACGATTTTTTAATTATGAGGCCATTTAAGCCATTTTTATTTGAAAATTTTCGCCATGTAATTCCCATGTAATCAATAATTCGAAGAATTTTTATGCATACATAGCTAGAATTGTATCAAGAGCTGACGATTACTCTTGATTTATAACGCACTTGATCACATTGAATTACTATAAAACGCATGTTTTTGCATTATACAGGCTGATTTAACGTTGAGTGTTTATTAGGATTACAAAGAGATTTATTTCAGCTGAGCTCTGCTTTTTAAGTTAAAATAAAGCTATTATGAAAAAATGTATGTTGCTTTTGCTGGCTGTGTTGTCGGTATTTCATTTAAAAGCGCAACAAAGCGCGAAATATTTCAAAGGTTATTCAAACCATGTCAAAGGCGAATTGATGCCTTATAATTCTCCCCAGCCTGATGCTAATAAGGCTATGATAGCGAGAAATTATGAAGGCAATAATGAAATAACATGGGAAGCAGAAGCTTTGCCTTTGGACTACAAGGAAGACATGGCGACTTTCATTGTTATTGCTGGTGTGGATGTTAATAGGGCACAATATGACTACTATTTAAAAGTGAATGGTAAGAAGTATTTTACCATGAAAGCACCGGAAGAAAGCATTTTGCAGGATATAAATGCAACTGGCCCTCAAGGGAGCAGTTTGGAGTTTAAAGGAACTATGATTGATCAATATAGTGATTTGTTTGGGTATATGTTTATCACATTGCCTGTGAGCGAATTGCCTAAAGGTGAAAAAATTAAGTTCTCTATTGAAGCTGAGGATGCTCAGTCCAATAGTTGGTTTATGGTTTTTAAATATGGGGTAGAGGGCGATGTTGAAATCAGCCAAGAGCCTGCGGTTATGGCAGATGTTGATGGAAGCGGAGAGTCTCAAATGCTTAGAATTAGAGTTTTGCATTATGATCAAGACTTGCCGATAGTTGTTCAAACGGGCAAGGAGAAAACACCATTTACCTTAAAATTGGGAGCTAACATAATAAGAGTGCCTGTGCCTAAGGCTAAAGAAGCTTACAGCTTGCCTCTTTTAATCAGTTCCAAGGACCAGGATTTACACAAAGGAGAATTTGAAGTGCAACCCGTTAGACCTTACACTGTGTATCTAATGCATCATTCGCATGTTGATGTGGGCTATACGCATACTCAAGAGGAAGTAAAGCATATTCAGTGGGAAAACCTTGAAGACGCATTGGATTTAATAGAAAAAACAAAGGATTACCCAGAGGGGAGCAAATTCATTTGGAATACTGAGGTGACTTGGGCGCTTGAAAGCTATATCAAAGAAAAGCCCCAGGAAGATATTGACAGATTGATGAATGCCATACAAGAAGGCTCAATAGAAGTAGGAGGTTTGTACGCTAACCAATTGACGTCTTTGGCTAGAGGTGGAGAAATGTTGCGATTTACACAAACTGCTCGCGAGATTACTGATATTACAGATGTGCCGATAGAATCGGCTATGATTACGGATGTGCCGGGGTACAGTTGGAGTATGGTGAACACATTAGCGCAATCAGGAATCAAATATTTTTCTATGGGTACTAATGTTTTTCATCGTATTGGTTCTTCAATTGTCAAGCATGGGGATAGGCCATTTTATTGGGAGTCAGCCTCGGGTGAGGAGAGAGTTCTTTGTTGGTTGCATGAAAAGGGCTATAGCTACTTTCATACAGGTTTGGGATTTAAGGAATTGAAAGTTAGCTTGACCGAATCTACTGTTTTTGATTACATTTTGGAGCTTGAGAAAAGGCCTTATCCTTATGATATTGTGACATTAAGGTATAATATAGGTTCGGATAATGGGCCTGTGGATCCAACATTGTCTGATGCGATTGCTAATTGGAATGAAAAATATTCATCGCCTAAGATCGTGATGAGCACTATGACAGAAGCTTTCGAACAGTTTGAACAAAAGTATGGTGAAGAATTGCCGGTTTACAAAGGGGATTTTACACCATATTGGGAAGATGGCGCGGCTTCATCATCAAGGGAAACGACATTGGTGAGACATGTTTCGGATAGCTTGTATCAAGCGGCGGTACTGTTTCATGACCAAGCGAATTTATATACGGACAATTTTACAGAATCTTGGTTGCATGTCATGAGATACAATGAGCATACTTGGGGAGCTTACAATTCCATCACGGAGCCTGACCATCAATTTGTTGCTGATCAATGGTCTGTGAAGCAAGGATATGCATTGACAGCTCAGAATGAATTGCATAAGATTTGGAATGAGAATTCATCCAATTCTAATGAAGACAAAGTAAAGTTGTTGAAATTTTACAATACATTGGCCTGGGGAAGAAAAGGGCATGCAGTATTGCCTGCGAGCATGAATTTGGCCGGAGATAAAGTAATTGGCGAAGATGGCAATACTTTGACTACTCAAAGATTAAGCAATGGAGATCTGCTAATATCCCTTCCAGAGCTGGATGGATTTTCGGAGTATAGTGTGAAATTCAAAAAATCAAAAACGAAGCTTACCAGAGGTTCAAAAGAAAATGTGTTGGAAAATCAGCATTTGAAGGTGGAGATAGATGCCAAAACAGGAAATATTTCCAGCATATTTGATAAAGTGAATGAGAAAGAATTGATTTCAATAGAAAATCAAGCAAACAAATACACGTATGTAAATGGTAGAGAGCCTAAGAAGAATCAGCAGTTTAGTTCTTTTGAAAGCTTGATGATTACAGAGAATGGGCCAGTATTGAAAGAAATCACTGCGACTTTGGAATCTCCGGGGCAAGACTCTCATAAGGTTCAGTATAGACTCTATAATGATTCTAGAAACATTGAAATTATTCATGTCATGGATAAAGAAGATGTATTGAGTCCGGAAGGCGTGCATGTGCAGTTCCCTTTTGATGTCGAAAATTACTCTGTAAGAATAGAGCAACCATTTGGCGAGTATGAAGTGGATAAAGAGCAAATTCCGGCATCTAATAAAAATTATTTTACGGCAGAGAATTATGCGGATATTTCAAATGACGAGCATGGGGTGACGTTGTTTATGCCTGACAACCCGCTGTTGGAAATAGGGGAAATTACCTCGGATCCTATTGCTTATGGGTGGTTGGAGAATAGTGTGGACAAGCCGGTTCTTATTCCTTATTTGATGAATAATTATTGGGAGACAAATTACAGAGCTTCTCAAAGTGGCGTTCATCAATTTAGATTTATCGTTGAGTCTCATGGAGAGTTTGATCCAGTAGTTGCAAAGAAAAGAGCTAAGGAAATCGCTCATCCTATTGTATCTATGCCTGCTTCGTTTGAATGGAAAGCATTTCCTTTGAAAGTTAATAACAATTCTATTACACTGGAAGCAATACATCAAATTGGAGATATTAATGTTTATTCAATTTACAATGCTTCTTCAGAAGATGTTGAATTGAATTTAGAATCTTTGGAGGGAGAAATATACTATTCAAATTTGAGTGGAGAGAAGTTAAGCAAATACAGCAATGATGATCAAATAGTAGGCAAAGGCCTAAAGCATGTGGTGATCGTTAAATAATAATTTAAGCCTCTGTTTAAGTTAAGCAGAGGCTTTTTCTTGGTAAATTATTTGCTTTAGGCAATGTAAAAACTTTATGAGGAATATTCGTTTTTTCATATGCCTGCAATATTTTTTATATGGCTTATGCTATTCGCTCATAGCCGAATCCATCCCAATTATTTTTTCAAGATATCTGAACAGGGCCGAGTTTTACAACTTGGCTTTAAGCTTTATCATGATTTTATCATTGGCGGTTAATTACATGGTAGGCATTGCGATCGACCGTTTCAATAAGAGGAAACTTTACAAAGTCAGTTTTTTAATTTCAGGGTTTATAAATTTAGCTTTGGGAGGCTTGTATTTTTTTTATTTGAAGGATAATGTTGTTAGTTCTTATTTGCTGGTGATAGGGAAGCTTGTTTTGCTGTGCAATGGAGGCTTTTTTTACTCTGTTAATTACACTTATATTCAAGACCATTATAAACAAGATGAATATAATCTTGTGAATACATTGAATCAGTTGTTTTCCGAGGTTGCTAGCATTGTCTGCGGTATGGCTTTGGCTATATTTTTATCAGGCGAAAAAGTGTATGATTTTTTAGGTTATAAGATCCATAAGTCTGAATACCTAGAGCCACTTGATGGCAGAACTTTTATCCCTTTTATTTTAGTGGGAATAAGCGCAATTTATATATTGATGTATTTTTTGTCTGCTTTTATGCACATTGATAATAGTCATATTGAAAACAAAAAGAGATCAAAGGAACATGCTACATTTGGAAAGTATGTAAAAGTCATCAAAGAATCATTTGATAGCGACCCGAATACGATGATTTATATTTATCTCGCCGAATTTGCTATCATATTGTATAGCGTTCACTTGAGCAGTCTTTATCCTAGATATTTAAAGGAGTATTTCCCAGAATCCATTGTATTGTATGAATACTCTTGGAGCTTGATCTCATTAGGGGAAATATGCATGCTTGTTCTTCTTTTATTTTTTAGAAAATTCATATTGCGGAAAGTTGCTTTTGTAATGGTGATTACCATAACGCTAGGATTAATGTTGTTTTCATTTGACATAGGCGAGTTTTACCTGTTCTTTATGACGTTTATGCTGGGCTTTCAATTTGTTTACGTAATGGTAGCCAAAGATCAAGTCATTATATCGTCCATACCTAAAAAAAATTTAGGAAGAGTTCATAGTATTTTTAGAAATCAGGCTGTGTTTTTTAAGGTATTGCTATTTTGGATTTTTGCCACTGATTTGTTTGCTGGAGATTACAGGTTGGCTTACTTGGTATTGGGTATTTTTGTCCTGATGAATGTAATGGGTGCATATGCGTTTAAAAAGTTCAAATCCAGCCAGCTTGGCGTAAGAGCATAAAAAAGTCCTGCCAATTTATGACAGGACTTGTTGTCTTATTACTTGTGAAGTTGTTATTAAGCAACCTCAGCTGTTTCTTTTTTAGTTTCAGCTTTAACCAAACCAAGCTTTTTCATAAGAATGTCATATCCAAAAAGAAGGATTACTGTCGCAACACCTATAGCTGCGAATGTAAGCCAGATTTTTGCAGGGTCATATGTATTCCAAAGGTATTGAGTTAACTGCTCATTGGTCATTTGCAGTTTTTCCGCAGCCAAGTTGAAATATTCGTTTGATGAAAAGTCATCATTGATTTCAGGCATTGTAATGTTTTTTGAGCTCATTTCTTTTTTCAATAGCTCAATTTTGTCAGAGTTTTCTTGATAGTAAGATCCAGACAACCAACCTGTGATAAGGTTTCCTACTGCATTAGGCAAGTATGAAGTTCCCATATATAATGCGGTTTTTTCTGGAGGAGCCATTGAACCGATATATTCTGTGAATTTTGGAGAACTTCCCATTTCTCCAAACGAGAAGATAAGAATTCCTAAAAGAACAAAGAATGGGTTGCTAGTGTAAAATGCAATTCCAACACCCAATGCGCAAACTAAGATACCACCCATCATAGCGTAAAGCGGCTTGAATCGCATTACAAACGTAGAAACAAGCAACTGGAATATTACAATAGATCCAAAGTTTACCGATCCCATAGTCTCAGGGTTGACTGTGCCGTCTTCTGTACCGAAGATAGTGGCTAGAGGAGCTGCATTTTCTTTAAGGAAGTTGTATAGTTCAGATGTGTTTACCCATTGCTCGATAAAGTTAGGCAATGTATAGAAAATCTGGTTGAACATAGTCCAGAACCCTGTGATAATGATCAAAAGGAATAATAGCTTAAGATCTTTAAGAGCTAGCACAATGTTGTAAAAAGCTTTGCCAATGCTATTCAGTAAAGGTTCGTTGTTTTTCTCTCTCTCAGGTTCTTTGTAGAAGAAGACAATCAACAAAAGGTTGACAACCATTGCCGCGGCTGACATGTAAAATACATAATCCCAGCTTATCTCTCTAAGTTTTGATGCTACTAATGGTCCGATAAAACCACCTATATTCACTGTCATATAGAAAAGTCCAAAGCCAATAGATCTAGTTTCCTCAGAGGTAGTTCTAGCAACGGTAGCTGAGATTACAGGTTTGAATAAAGCAGCTCCGAAAGCGACAAACAAGAAACCAACAAAAAAGCTGTTAACGGTTGCAAACTGTCCTAGAGCCAGATAAGAAGCTCCCATTATAAGGTACGAAACTATTAGTGTTTTTTTGTATCCAAATTTATCGGAAAGTGGCCCGGAAACAAGTGGCAATAAGTATAAGATGAAGGTGATTCCCCCCATTACAAATCCTTTTTCTTCATGGGAGAAGCCTAATGCTCCTTCGTCTGTTGACCCTGTCAGGTATACAGCCATGACAGAAAAAAGTCCGTACCATGCCCATCTCTCGAAAAGTTCCATGGTGTTTGCCGTCCAAAATGTTCCTGGATAGGACTTTACGCTTTCTACAAATTTACTCATTGCGAATAATTTAGTTGTCGTTTATTTTTTCTTAATTTAATTCAGCTAGTTTAATAAGCAATTTAATCAATTATTGCCGTAAATAATTATATAAAGATTGTTTTTTAGACGCTCATAACGAGAATTTTGTGAAGTTTAATATTTGCAATTTTTGATATTATGAATCACCCTTATCAAGGTGTTTTTTTAAATAAAGGCTTGAAAATGAGTTTTTTTAAACCTGAATTAGAGAATTTAAAAAAAGAGGTAAATTTTTTCAGATAAAAATATAATATTAATTTTAAAATATTTATATTGAAAACGGATTTGTTAAAACTCATTCATTTGTTTTAGGGGGATAATGATGAGCTTGAATCTTGACAAATTTTCATAGAAAGCCAGACGTCAAGTCTGGCTTTTATTTTTTTGAAGAAAAGGAGATGGTTAATACTGCAACAAAAGTATCTCTCTTTCAGTAAATTAAAGCATAGTATTTTTAAAAGTAGGGCTGTGGCAAGATGGTGAATGAATCAAATTGACGGAGCTTTGTTTGCTCAGCAAGTGTGCAAACTAAATATATGCTTCCAATGTTGATAAAATCGTTTGATGAATCTATTTAAGTTCTTATGAGAAAGATATATTTATCCATTTTTAGCGTATTTCTAGCTTTGACAGGGTATTCTAATTCTGTCAAGTCTATTTCAAGCCTTTGGGATGGCAATGTTCCGCTTTGTGTTTCATACTCAGGTGATAAAGTAGCCTTCATTGACCAGCGAAGCGACAGCGGATTGATGTTGGTTGTTGAAAGCTTGGATGAAGGCGATATGGTGGAAATTCCAATGCCAAAACAATGCAATGAGTCAATGGTCAATAGCAAGTTGATTTTTAGCAGGGATGAAAACTATATACTTACTGGATATAGCGAAAGTTGCGAAGCATTTCTTATAGATATAGAAAAAAAGCAAACCAAGCCGCTTGGCAGTTTGACAAATCTTGAATTTACTTCAGATTCTAGATATTTCGTTGGATTGGAAGGTGATAATGTTAGGGACGGCTCTGTAGTGATTGGAAAGACAGGAACAGGAGAGGTGCTTAAAAAAATCAAAAATTCTTATGAAGAAATGCACGCTTTTGAAAAAAGCAATTACAGATTGTCAGACAGAGCTTATGAAGTTTTGGAGGGTAATCAAGTTCTATTGGTGGAATCTGGATTTTGGAAAAGTTCTCAAAAATATTCGAAGGATAAGAATTCTAGCCCAAAGGCGAATGTAAAGTGGGCAAAATATCAAATAGAAACAGGTGAATTAGAGAATTATGATCGTTACCATATTGACTGGACGTATGGGGAATATGGAGATTTGACACATATCTGGAAAGATAACCCTTTAGTGATTTCGCCTTCTGGCACTCATGTTGCTTTTACCGTTCCTGCTAAAGGAAGCAAAACACATTTGAGAGTACTCAATTTAAATGCTATTGAAGCGGATGATTTCACGAAGTCATCAAAGTTTGAAAATTTGATATTTAGCCAGGATGGCAGGTCAGTATTGGCCAACGCCGAAGACAAGGGTTGGGTGCTTAGTTTATCAGGAGGAATGAAAGCGTATCCTTTTGGAAAGGAGTTTATAGGGCAACCTAAGTTCAGTGAAGAAGGAAAGTATGTGGTCTATGTTGATAATCAACAAAAGCTGAGACAGTTGGTGAATATCAAGAATATGCGCCAGATTAATCTGCAGGATGGAGAGACAAGAGATTACAGGTTTTTAGGTTTTACAGTGGATGAAGAGTTGGTTTTGCTTCAACGAATGGATACAGGAGAAGTGTTGAGTATTGATTTGGAACAGGGAGGAACTAGAAAAGCTGAACTGAATAATGCCCAATCCGCACACTTGAAAAGCAGTTTGGCAGTGTTGAGCGAAGACAAAAGCAAGCTGTATTGGAAAGATGATCAACCTGATCAAGTCAATGTTTATGATATGATGTTGCTTCAAGCCAATGAAGCTAAGATCAGGCATCAAATTGTTTCCGAGTTAGCGAAATGGCAGAAAAAAGGGAAATATGAAAACCTTCAGTCGTATAAAGATAGAGTTAATGAAGATACGCGAAATGATTTGATCGAGAGTTTGTCTGATTCATTGACTCAATTATATGGATCAAGACATTTGGAACACGCTTTAGCGGGAAAGGCCAAGTATGAATATGATACGGAAAATGAGGTTTTTAAGATTTCCTTTGAAAAGGGCTTGCCTTATCCAATGTATTTATCAGTGCCAATAGCTGAAGCGGAAGCCTTTGAACTAAGCAATGAAAAGAAGTTCGAATCACCTCAATACACATTAAACGGAGATGATTTCATTTTAACTTATGCAAATGTCAAAGCATATGATTACAGCGATAAAGACACTACTATGGTAGGCGCTTATACCTATGATATTAATGATGCTTTGACATATAATGCTGAGACGATTAGCTATGACTTTGAGCCATTGGCATTCAAAGTAAGCTCGGATTTGCCTTCTATGTATGAGAGCCATAAATCGAAAGCGAAATCATTGTCGGATTCAGATATTAGCGTGGATTTGAACTTGCCCGTTTCAACCATGCAAAATCCAAATGCCATAGCTGTTGTCATTGGAAATAAAAAGTATCAAAAATGCAGCGATGTGAAATACGCTCAAAATGATGCTAAAACCATGAAAAAATACCTTGTGGATGTTTTAGGTTATAGAGAGGGAAATATCTTTTTGTTGAATGATGCCAAGAAAAGCGATTTTGAACTGTATTTCGGGACATTTATAAATGAAAAAGGCAAGCTGTACAATGCGATCAAGAAAGGAGAGTCTGAAGTATTTATTTATTATTCAGGGCATGGTGCGCCGGGATTGAAAGACCACAAAGGTTATTTTGTTCCCACGGAAGCAGATCCTCAATATTTGGAAATTACGGGATATCCTCTTGATGTTTTTTACAAAAATGTATCACAATTGCCAGCCAAAGATGTAACTGTTGTTATGGATGCTTGCTTTTCGGGTGCCAATGTTTTCAAAGATATTTCGCCGATTACAATAAAATCCAATACCAGCCACGTGATTAATAATGGTGTGGTGTTCGCTTCCTCTTCGGATGATCAGGTGTCTTCATGGTATAATGCCCAGAGACATGGTCTTTTCACTTATTTCTTTTTGAAAGGCATTCATAGCGCTAATGCGGATGCGGATAAGAATGGAATTTTAACGGTGGAAGAGTTGTACAAGTATGTTTCGGATGAGACAAACGGTGTTCCTTATTATGCAAGAAGGCTGCATGGTGTGGATCAAGTTCCAAAGCTTTTTGGGACAGATCTGCAACGTTCATTAGTGATTTATTGACAAATGAGATAAAGCCTTGTGATTGAACAAGGCTATTTTTTTGTTTTTTTGACAAGCATTTCGATAATTGATTTTATATCGTCTTGATGGAAGTATGCATTTAGAAGTGGTTGATTTTCAATTTCGCTGCCATCGGAAATGGATTGAATTCTGGATAAAGAAGAAGCGTAATCACTACTTTTTTTATCAAGTAAAATGACCCTCAAAATATCTTTGAGGTAAAATCCATTGTCTTTATAGCTGGAATCTAGAAGCTCTTTAGCTTTGGATTTATTTCCTTGGAGAAGGTAGTCGAAAATACCGAAAGAGTCAAAATAGGAAGACACTTGATTTGAAGGGTCATGTATACTGACAGTTACCAGCTCCCAATATATTGACCAATTCTTCTTTCTAATTTGATAACTAGCATAAATTTCGACTAGATCAAGCGGAGCATGATGCATGATGTTTTGATCCCAATTTTCATCATTTGTGTCTTGTATTATGTGATTGAGTACTTGAAACCGAATGCTTTTGGGATGTCTGGATAACATGTCTTTGGAAAGATTAAGTAATTGTTTTTCCTCTTGACATGAATAGTCTAGTAGACTTTTTTGAAAAATGGATGTCCCAAGGTAAACGGCTATGATACTGGGATCTTGATTTTCGATTCTATTTCCAAATTTGAATAATTCCAGTGTTTTCTCTAAGCTTTCAATATTGTCAGCGAAAGATTCATTCATAAATAGATCATATAGTGTGGTGACCCAACTTATAAGACGATAATTTCTGCAGATTTGAGTAGGAATACTCATTGCTCCACAATAATTGTCGATGAGGATGGACAGTATAGATTCAGTTTTATGTTCAGAATTGATAGGAAATTCATCGGAAGACAATAAACATAGATCGCTTGGGCGAAGTATGTCAAGCTTGAAGTGTGTTTGATCTACGGATAAAGAAGGACAAAGCACCAAGTCGCATTGATCTGTGTATTTTTGTTCAATTTTTCTAAGGCCGCAAACATTGAAAATTGAATTATTTTTCAGTGTATTGGCGATTAAATTTGTTAGCTTAAGATCTTCTAAGGGTTCCAGCCATATCCTTAAGGGAGATAATTTTTCTTTTGTTTTTGAAGATTGCTTTGTATCTGACTGAATAGTTTCTGGCTTGTAAATTTCGAATTTGTATTGGCCTTTAGGGATTTCTATTTTTAATTCTAGATCGTTGTCATTTTGTGTATAGTATCTTTCCAAAGCTATTCTCATTCGAGACATCTGGACTCTTAAGATGGGGTCTACTGATGGATCGAAATCATCTCCACGGTCAAAAACATCTTGTGCAATTTGATATGATGAGAGATAGGCTTCCGGATTTTCCAAGTTATGATTTATCAGATATTTAAGCAGAGATTTCATCCTCTCGGAATTTCTGAAAATATCGGATTCCATGATTTTTTCAGTAGAGTTGAGAATTTCTTTTTTGAGGGCTTCCGTTAAGCTATCGGTTGATTTGATCCAGTTTTTCATAGATAAGAACCTTTGATAATAAAAAATGGTAATCCATTACATATACTGTAGTAATGCATATCAAGATTCATAAATAATCAAAGAGTTCGCCATTAGCGATAATAATGGCGAACAAAAGTTTATTTGTATTTGATTTTAAATGTTTCCAATGGAAGGCTTCCGGGGTTCCCTGGAGAAACATGATAAATGATATGCCTCTTGTCTATTTCCACAACATGCCAGAGATTTGATGTGGCAAGTTCTTCGTTGACAGGCTTATTGATCGGTTTTTGAATGAAAATCTTTTGCCATTTTTCAGGAGACATGTTTTTTGAAGAACATTTCTTTATGCCTTGTTTTATTTTATCATACCTCTCTTGACTATCTTTATTGTTTTGCCAATAAACGGCAGGTAGATTGTTCATATCAATGTTTTCACCGATTAATTTATATTCTTTGATATTGGATTGGGAAAGATTGTCATTGACTCTTGCCGCATTGCAAACTACCATGAAGTTTTCTTCCGAATGGAATTCAACGATTTTGGAACTGGAGATTTCATACGTTCTGGTGCCGCGATAGTCGGTAAGCGTATAAGCTAACCCGGCCGCGGGTTTGATTTTGTGAAGAAAGTAAATAGCTTTCTCGACGCTTCCTGCTTCAATGATTTTTCTGTAAATAAATATTTGCGCTAAGCCATTGTCTACATCATGTTCAAGTTGGAACTTGCTATGCGGGGTGAAAGTATAGCCTTTGCTTGCATTGATCCCATGACCTATCAATGTTCCTGCGTAAGTTGTCATAAGCAATACTTCTCCGTTTTCTTTTTCATGTTTGATCAGCGTTTGTGTCCCTTCAAATGTTCTGACCCAATCTAGCGTGTAGGCAACTGAGGCTTTGTCATTGTTCCAGACAGATCCATGAGAACAGTGGCCATCAATATGATGGTTGTTTTTCTTTTCCATAGCTAGTATCGGATCTATGCCCGACATTTTTTCCAGCACCCAAAAAGTTTCATCAAAGTTCAAGTTGTAAATGAAAAGATCTTCAAAGTCTAGTTGGGCACCATCAGCGATTCCTTTGATTTCTTCCACTAATTCTGGAACTAGGTTTGATGCGGTTTGCAGAAGTTTTGTGTGATTGAGAAAGTAATTTTTATAATTGTCATACTTTCCTTCCAGACCCAATTGGTTCATCAAAGGTACAACAAGGTCGTATTTGAAACGGTTCACTGACGGACGAATAATTTTTCGCAGTTGCTTGCCGTGTTGGAAGCCCCTTTCATAAGGGCTTCCTTTTACAGTGATAGCAAAAAAATTAGACGATGAATTATCTAAAGAGATTTCGTTTGGGCTGATGAATTTATTTGATGCAGTTTCACTTGCTGTATAAGATTCAGCTTTTGAATCTAAGATTAATAATGACAATATTAAGAGTCCAAGAACAACTAGAGTGAATTTCATAATCTTCATTGTTTAAGTTGATAAACTGAGTTGCCTCGATAGATGGTTTCAAGCACATTAGTTTTATGAATTTCTCTTACAGGCGTTTTGAATAAATTTCTGTCAAGAACAATCATATCCGCGTATTTGCCGATTTCAATGGAACCCGTGTTGTCATCCATATGTATTGAGTAAGCTCCGTTGATTGTGAATATTCTCAAGGCTGTTTCTAAGTCTACGGCATATTCTGGATTTAATGATTCTTTTGAACCACCTGGTTTTTCCCTTGTTATCATGGTCTCTAAGGCGTACCAAGGATTTGGTGTTGGCGATACGGGCCAGTCTGATCCGTAGCAAACTGTTCCGCCCAGCTCATCCACTTGTTTTATAGCCCAAGCCCAACTAAGGCGTTCTTTGCCGATATCGTTTTCAATGACATTGCAGCCGGGATTGGGAAACCATAGAGCCGGAGATGCTTCATAAACCACATCAAGCTTAGCGAATCGATGCAGGTCTTTTGGATTGGCAAATGTGCAGTGAGCAATACTATGTCTGGGTCCGTCCGGATTGTCATTTCGAACTTTCTCTATAGCGTCAAGCAATACTCTGACAGATCTATCGCCAATTGCATGGCCTTTAACTACTATATTTTCTTTATCTCTTTTTTCAATATCTTTCTCAACATCTTTAGCTGGATTTCTAAAATGTCCGCAGTGCGATGTGCCTTTGAAAGGCTCCGTCATGCAAGCAGTTTGACCAGCGGCTGAGCCGTCCATAATGTATTTGATTCCATTCATTCTTATTTTGTCGCACTCATAATACTCTCTGAATTTGATGAAAGCATTTTGCTCAATTTTAGCATCTTCTTTGCCCAAATCGATAGGCGAAGCCATGAATCCAAAGACATTGCAATGAAGGTCATTGTTTTGATCAAGCTCAAAGTAACCTTCCGCTGTCCAAGATCTTGTGTAAGCGTCAGCTATCGAAGTTACTCCCATAGAGCTTAATTCACTCATGAATGGTTTTAGTCCATTGAAAATCCAATTGTCTCCTCTGTCAATTTCAGCCTTTTCAAGTAGAATATTGATGGCCGTTTCTCTTAGCACACCTGTTGGTTCTCCATGTTGGTCTTTGATGATCATACCTCCTTCAGGGTTAGGGGTGTCTTTGTTTATTCCAAGCATCTCCAAAGCTTTCGAGTTGAGAAGCATCGCATGATAGCCTATATCATAAAGAGCGATTGCTTTTTGAGATTCTATTTTGTCTAGGATGGATTTGTGAGAAGGTTGATTAAGATCAGGAATGAGACCGGAATCATCTTGAAGCCAGCCCAAGGTTCCTCCGATCATCCATTCCTGAGAGGGATTTTTTTTCGAGAATTCAATGATGGTATTGCTAATTTTCTCCCAATTCGCATTGTGCTTAAAACTTATATTTACCCGATTGTCAGCATCGCAATCAGGGTGAATATGGGCGTCAATGATTCCTGGCATTACCATTTTTCCTTTTAGGTCAATGATTTCTGTGTCAGGACCTTTGAAGGTTAACACAGCATCGTTGTCTCCTAGAGCTAAGAATTTCTCATTTTTAATGGCTAAAGCGTTTACGATTTCATTTTTGCCGTTTACGGTATGAATGACTCCATTTATGTATATTTTATCGGCTTGATTTTCCGGCATGCTCATGCATAGATTGATAAAGGAAAGAACTAATCCCAAACCCAATATTATTTTTAGATTTTTCATGGCAATAGTTGTTTAGAGTTTTGTCAGCAAAAGCTGGTATTTGATTGTTGAATGATTTTGTAGAGTGACAGTGATATAGAGAAATGTTAATGTGGAAATTATAACTTGATAGGCGTTAATGTTATTTTCTCATCGCTGTTCACTGCTTCAAGTTCGACTTTCTCAGGCAAGTATTTCGCTAATTTGAACGAGGTTGTTTTTTCGCTTAGGAAAATTAGATTTCCTTTTTTATCGAATTTGAACCCAGTTACTCCCGGAGTGAATCCTTTAGTGATTTTTGAGTCAAATTGCATTATCGCCAAAGCTCTTGAAGGAGAAAAGTGCATTTTAAATTCTATGTTTGAAAGAGTTTCGTCGCTTCCAATTGCATTCCAAGATTTGTTCAATATTCTTAGCCAATTAATGTTTTTGACATTTTGGTAAGGGTTCTTGACTTTGGTGTTGAATTTATTTGTTTTTTTAAGCACAGCTTCTCCAATTTTAAGCTGATTTTTTTCTTTGTTGAGCTGATAGTTGGTTTTTATATCTCCGATGAAAATATCTCCTTCATTGAATAGCACACAGTTGATCGCAAGATCAGGAACTGGAGGTCTGCATCCATCGCAAAATTCGTTTATAACTTTTGTTTTGTAAAAGAACGCTTGTGGACAATCCTCTGGAAAAGTCATTGTCGTATTGAAGGAAATCCCAAATACGGGATCTTCCACTTCCACTTCCCACATATTGTTTTGTATCGTTTTTATGTCCTTGCTGACAGGGTGAGGGTTTTCATTATTCACGCAAGAGAACAACGATAACATCAGAATATATAAGACCGATAATTTTTTCATGATTTAAACTCTTTGTGTTTCAACATGTGCGCAAGATCGAAGAAAAAGCATAGCGAGATAAGTGTCTTGCGGTTACATACTGTTTCATATTTAGATTGGTAAGAGGCATGTAGAAATAAAAAATCAGCTCTAATGAATTAGAGCTGATCGATAGAGCGGATTCACTTTATCATGATGAAAAAATATAGCGATATGTTCTAAATTGACTATTATAACTTTCTGTATATAGTCTTTGATTATAGTTGCAAGATCTTGAAAAAATTGCAGTGATGTAAGTAATTATCTGTAACACACTGTTTTGAACTATTAGACTGTGGAAAAGAGGATGTATTGCTGTAAACAAAAAAGCCAGCTCTGAAAAATCAGAGCCGACTCTAGTTGAAACCACTTAACTACTTATGAAATAATTAAATTGAAAGTTGATTTATGAAAAGGTGAAAAGGCTAATCCAATATAGGATTAGCGCTTTTCAGAGTAAGCGAACGGATGCTATAATTTTATTGGAGTTAAAACCATTTTACCAGTTCCGTCACTTGTTGATAGTTCTACTTTAGAAGGTGTATACTTGACCAATTTGAAGTTTGGCATTTCGTCATTTGTGAAAACAAACTCTCCTTTGGTGTTGAATTTAAAACCGGAAATTAATGGAGTGATTCCAAGGAAATCAAAGTTTGGAGCTTGTATAATAACAAGTGCTTTTGACTTGGAAAAGGTCATTACACAGTTTTCTTTCTCTTTGTCATGAGAAGCTACTACAGTCCAGGATTTTCCTACAATTTGCTCCCAATTTTTATCTTTGGCATTTTCCATAGGATTCTTAACTGTAGTTTCGAATTTCATTGTTTTTGTTAGTACAGCTTCTCCTATAGTAAGTTGTGTTTTCTTTTCATTAAGCTTGAAACTTGTTCTTGTGTCTCCGATATGTATGAAACCACCTTCAGAAAGAACACAGTTTGCTGCCAAAAGAGGAAGAGGAGGTCTATTATTGTAAGGCTCTACACTGTCAACAGAAGCATAGAAGAGTACTTGAGGACAATCTGTAGGAAAGTTGACAGTTGTTTCAAGGGAAAGTCCGATTTCTTTGTCTTCAGCTTGAACTTTCCACATGTTGCTTTGAATGACTTTTATATCGTCATTTTTAGGCTTGACATTTTCATTGTTGCTGCATGAGGCAAAAGACATTGCCGCCAATGCTAAAATTGCTAACTTTTTCATGATCTTAACTCTTTGTGTTTTTGAATATGTCTGCAAGGTGGCGCTTTATGCCTCGCCAGATAAGTAACTATCTGTTACACACCGTAACAAAAAGAGCATGCTTATGAGCTTGTCCCTAAGTTGAATGCTGCACGGATTAATATTATAGAATGATTTGATAGATTTAATCTGTGTTTTTATTTTAATTTTTTACTACTACTAATTTTGAATGAGTTTTAATTAGTATTTTTTGATAAAAAAATGATTTTAATATTATATATTTATTCTACATAATAAATAAACTAAACAAAGCTATGTTAAAATTAAGATCACTATTTGTATTTGTTTTGGCTGTAATGCTAATGTCATGTTCGAAAGATGAAGATGATAATCTTTCATTTTCTGAAGATTTGTTAGCGGGCACTTGGAACACCTCAGCATTTAATTATGCGGGTTCATCTTATTCTGTAGTAAATGGAGTGACTAGCCCTAAAATAAACTATACTGGTGTTGGAAAAAACTTTGATCAGGTAGTTGTATTTGAATCAAATCCTAATAATGTATCTTCAGAAGGAGATTATGAAATAGAATTGACATCTGGAACGACTGCTGATGGGCTTTATGAAATTGAAAGCGCGAATTTTGATGGGGAATGGAAGATTGTTAATGGAAATATATTAGAAGTTACCGAGAGCGGATTGACTCAGCAAGCTCATATTCTTGAATTAACTGAGAAAATGTTAAAGTTGCATACAGAAGAAATAGTAGAGTATGAGATGGGGGGAGCTACAATACATTACACTTTAGAAGCTACAATTGAGTTGACAAGATAGTTAAACTGTAAATTATGATAAAAAGCTCTGTAATTTCATGCAGAGCTTTTTTGTGATTTTTCTGCTGATATCCTAAGGAATTAATTTTTAGATCGTTGTTTAACCGCTTCATACAACATCATTCCTGCTGCAACTGATACGTTTAAGGATTCTATTTTTCCTGTCATAGGAATTTTAGCTCTTTGATCTGCAAGTTTCAGGTATTCGTTGGATATGCCATTTTCTTCAGAGCCCATAATAATAGCAACAGGACCGTTCATTTCAACATCCAATATTGATGTATCGGTTTTTTCCGTAGAAGCCACAATATTGATCCCGCTATCTTTAAGGTATTGGATGGTTTCTTTCAAATTGTCTTCTCTGCATACAGGAATATAGTTCAACGCTCCTGCGGAAGTTTTAATAGCATCGCTATTTGCTTGTGCTGCGCCTCTGGAAGGAATTATTATAGCGTGAACACCTAAGCATTCTGCGGTTCTTGCGATAGCTCCGAAGTTTCTTACGTCTGTGATTCTGTCAAGTATTAGTAGAAATGGGTCCTCTCCCTTTTCAAATATTTGGTAAATAATATTTTCGAGAGGTAAATATTTAATTGCAGAAAGGTAGGCTATCGCACCTTGGTGATTCTTTTTAGTGATTCTATTGAGCTTTTCTTGAGGTACTTTGACAAAAGGAATTTTACGATTTTTCGCAGTTTGAATCAATTCTTTGATTAGTTCGTTGTTGATTCCTGTTTGTATGAAAAGCTTTTCGATTTCTTTGCCTGAATTGATGGATTCAAGAATAGCTCGTATTCCGAACACCATTTCAATATTGTCTTTCTTATTTTTAGGGAATGCTATATTTCTTTTCGGTCGTTTCTCCATAAGTCTTTTTCTCTCAACCAGACTCTTTTATATCGCTTTCTTCTTTTGAGTTTGTATTCAGAGCCTGACAACAAACTTTTTTTGTTCACAAAAGTAAACTTTATTTTGAAGTTATCCACGGTCAAATAAGTCCATTCCTCTTTTTTTCCATTTTTATAGACTTCATTTGGCGGTCCAAAAATGATATAGACCATTCCTCTATCTGTTTTCCAGCCATCTTTGAGATTAGTAAAGAGTTTATTGGCATTGGTCACTTGCTTGTAGAATTTTTTTACATGGTATTGAGCTCTTTTTTCCGAACGTGTTAATGAAATCCAGAATTTGTCGAAGCTTTTTTTAGGATCAATGGATTTGCTGATTTTTTCATACTCCTTCTTAGTAGCAATATATTTGATTGGACCTATTAAGTCTTCGATTTCATTGTATTTAGGAAAATCATTTTCAACGCCTTTTACTAAATATTGTTTGTTGTTGGGTTGAAAGTCACTTTGCAATATATACAATCCCTCTTGGCTAGAAGTAGAGGCTTCAATAAGAGGGATGAAGTATGTTGAGTCTTCATAGTTTTGTTTATTATGCGTCGCTTCGATGGCTGGAAGAGCTTCTTTCAATTCTTTTTCAGGTATAGCCAATCTTACATGTTGATGATTTAGGCTAGGAGTGTTGATTGCATCGATTTTGTTAAGTGATATATATGATTTTAAAAAGTCGAATTCAAAGTTTTCCATATCAATTTGCTTCGACTTGTCATTCAAATTAATGTCATATAAATATTGATGCCTTCCATCAAGTGTTTTAACGTGTAGTATGACCAGTTTATTTATTTCGTTTTTAGGCAAGGCGAATTTTAAATACATTCCATCTTTCAAGTTTTGTTTAGTTGAATTTTCAGAAATAAGAGGAGTTTGCTGAAAATCAATCAGAGTTTTATATGATTTCGTTGTGGAATAAGACAGCTTGTAGGAATTGTCAAAATTGCCATCCCAGTTCAGTTTGATTAGAGTGTGAATTATATATTGCTTCCCTTGTTTCTCAATTTTGTAATTGAAATGAATAGGGGTGTATGGATTATATTTGTAGGAAGTATTTACTCTATAAAAGGACTGAGCAAAGCAGTGTGATCTTGTTGAAAAAATTAAACATATTAATGATAAAATTACTATAAAGTGCTTTTTCATGTGCCCCTCCTGTATTTAATTCATGAAATGAAAGAATTAAATAAATAACTGAGAAGGCAGCTTTCGGTTTGACTAGAACCGCCAGCAAGGTCTGAGTTTTATTGAAACTAAAGTGTTTGCAATGTAATTACTATGGATATTCAGATAAAAAAAACGGGTTAATATCGCTTTGTCAACATGTATAGAAAGAATGTATAAAAATAGTTATAGTAAGAAATCAAATTAGATTGTAGTAAATTATCTTGAAGATTAATGCAAAATCATTGTTGTTTTGATTTGAGTATTTCAATTTCGAGATTTTCAATCCTTTGTTCAAGTCTGTTGGTGTTTTGAAGGCTTATTTTTTTATGTGTCGAAATGAAAGAAGAACATTTCCATACTTTATCAATCATGTCTATTTCGTCAAATGAAGTAGTTTTTCTGTTGTTTGTTAAATCTATAGCGAAGTGGGTGTTGCTCTCGTTTCTAATGTATTTTAGAAAAGACAAGTGGCCTTTATTGATTTTGACAATCAAATCGTTTCTATCCAAAGCTTCCAAGTTGATATTGCAACAGATAAGAATATCCCTTTTCTCAAGGTTTATTGAATTGAATGCAATGGCATGATGAACTTCAAATGCCCTGAACTTTAAACTTTTGCTGTTCGTTGGAATGTTTATTTTGGGAAGTCCCTTGATATAGGTTTTGTCTTTATATTTAAGTGAGTAGCTTTTGTGGGCTTCGATCGGAACTAGGGGAATAGATGGGTATTGGCTTGCGGATTTAAACAAACTATTGCTTTCAGGAAGGTCTTCAAAGATGTCAAAATTATACATTTCATTGACAGTCAGCTCTCTTGTTAGTAATGCGTCGATAGATAAGCCAAAATAAGTTGAAATTTGTATGATAGTTTCAATCTTTGGTTCAGATCGGCCTTCTTCATAAGCGCCAATGCTAGGACGAGCGAGATTAAAAAGATCGGCAAATACCGCTTGGCTCATTTTCTTCACTCCTCTGATTTTTTTGATATTCTTGCCTATTTTTGACATGTCTGAAATTTTCTTGTTTTAAAGTATTGTTGCAGGGCTTCTGATTCTACAATGAATGAAGAAGTTGTATAAATTCTTAGCTAAAATAAAGTCTCTTGGAGAAGAAAAAAAATTTTTCCAAAAATTTCTATTTTTATGAGCAATGCTGAAACTATGAGCAAAAGCTTCCGTATAGTATATTATGTCGCACGAGACGAGCTAATGTTAGCTTTATTAGGAGATAAAATTTATCTTTATGGAGATGAATTTTTTAAGACAAAAATAACTAAAACCAATGGAAAACCATTTTCAAAAAGTTAAGAATTATTTGAATGAGTTGGGCTATATCATCAATTTCGAAAGCGAAGAAGATGATGTATTTATTATCGAGCATGAGTCCAATGGCGTTAAAAATATGATGATAGGTGTTGCCGACCCGATTTTGATTTTTGAACAGTTTATTTTTGAGTTGCCAGAAGACAACGCCGAGATTTGGAAAAAATTGCTTCAAAAGAATAGAGATATAATTCATGGAGCCTTTGTTCTTGATGATTCAGGAAGAAAAGCGATTTTTAGAGATACTTTGCAAATCGAGAATTTGGATCTCAATGAGATTGAAGCCACGTTAAATTCTTTAGGACTTCTTTTAAGCGAGTATTCGGATGATTTGATATTATTCTCTAAAGGCAAATATTAGTACAATAGTTATTTCAAGAAAATTATAAATAGGCATATTATGAACATTTTCAAAAGGTTATTCAAGATAGGACAATCGGAAGCCCATGCAGCGGTGGACAAATTGGAAGATCCAATTAAATTGACAGAGCAAGGAATCAGAGATATGAAAAAGGATCTTGACTCTAGTCTTAAGTCTTTGGCTGAAGTAAAAGCAATGGCTATAAGAGCCCGCAATGACTTCGAGACTTATAACAACAAGGCAAAAGATTATGAGTCTAAAGCCGTACAATTAATTAAAAGAGCTGAAACAGGCGATATGGCTGCTGACGAAGCGGATAGATTGGCTAGCCAAGCTTTGGTAAAGAAAGGTGAAAACGAGCAACACGCTACAAGATCGAAGGCGGAAAGAGACAAATTTGAGCTTTCTGTGACTCAACTTGAGCAAAATGTTCGCACATTGCGCCAGAACATTTCCAAGTGGGAAAATGAGTTAAAGACTTTGAAGGCTAGAGTCAAAGTAAGCAACGCGACTCAAAAACTTAACAAGCAATTGGCTCAGATCGATTCATCAAGCACTGTGTCTATGTTGGAAAAAATGAAAGACAAAGTTGCTGAAGATGAAGCTTTGGCTGAGTCATATGGAGAAATTGCCAACGAGAGCAAATCTGTAGACGATGAAATCGACAAGGCATTGGAGTCTTCTTCCAGTAGCGCTGCATCAGACGAGTTGGCTGCGTTGAAAGCTAAACTTAAAGGAAATTCATAAAATAGACCTTTTGACCCGCATTAATCTATTTTTGACCTTATGAGTTATCATAAGGTTTTTTTAATCATCTAATTGAATATCATGGAAATATTAAAGCTTGTATTGATTATTTTATTGGCGATTTTGGTTTTTTCATTTATGCTGAAATTGGCTTTTTGGATAGTTGTTGTTTTGATCGCATCTTTTCTAACCTTATGGGTGTTGGGCAAGGTGTTTAATATTCTTAATTAGATGATTAAAAAGTTTATGCAATTTATACATTGAGGTGTTAAAATTGTAATAAACTATTACTATCTTGCTTGGCAAGATTTCATGTGCAAAATTATTAAAGGTATGGGATTATTTGATTTTTTTAATAAAAAGAAAGATGAGCCTTCATATGATCCGACAAATTTAAAGTTGAGTGATTTGAACGTTGGTTTTATCGTGGAGTACGACATGCAAAATTGGGAAGTGAAGAAGGCCTTTGAGTATGACTGGGGGAATAATTGCTTCACAAAGGAGTTTCAGTTGTTTGATGGCAAAGAATATATTTATTTGTCAGTGGATGATAATACCGAAATGGAATTATCAGTGACGAGGCCAGTGAAGATTAGACATATTGAAGAAGATCTTCCAGAGTATATTGTCAGCAGAGAAACTCCGCCTTCCAAGATCAGCTATGAGGGTGTTACTTACTTTCTTGATGAAGACAGCGCTGGATATTGCAAAGAGTTTGGCGAAGATGAAGGTAGTTGGGCTGAGCTGATCAATTGGGACTTTTACGATAAATCGGAAGAGAAAATACTTTCCATAACTCAGTGGGGAGAAAAGGAGTTTGAAGCTTCAATTGGAACTGTGGTGAAGGAGTTTCAATTTTCTAATATTATTCCTTCGAATAAAGCTTAAATTTGCATAAATTACCTCAATGAAAAGATTATTGCATATTTCTTTAGCATTTGTATTGATAGCATCCCTGTATTCATGCGGTGGTGGAGGATACAAGAAATCTGCTCTGGATAAACTGATAGTGTCATTGGATTCAGTGCCGACTTATTCTATTATCTTGCAAGATATGGATGCTGAAGGGATTTTTTCTAATACTTACAAGCAACAATTCAAAATCATCAAGCCTGTGAACGGGCTTCCTACGGAGACAACTACTCCGTTTTACGAAGTCTCGGAGAGAGAGTTTTTGAAATATGAAGATGCCTTGGGGATGACAATCGTTTCCAAGACTGATGGAAAACTTAAAAAAGAAATTAGTCCTGCAGGGTACTCTAATTATATAGGGAACTCTCAATATGGACAATGGAGACAAGGTAGCAATGGTAGTTCATTCTGGGAATTTTATGGACGATATGCATTTATGAATTCCATGTTTAACTTGCTGGCATACCCGGCCAGAAGAAGCTATTGGAATGACTATAGAAATAATTATTACTCGAGCGGAAGATCTTATTATGGTCCTACACAAAATGGCAGGACGTATTACGGAACTTATGGAACGACTAATCAGAAGAGCAACTCGGTATGGTCTAAAAAACAAAACACTTTTAAAAACAGAGTGAATAGCCGTACTTCCAGGTCTTCCTCAAGGTCAAGTTCTAGATACAGCGGATCGTCTTATAGGTCGAGAGGCGGTGGTTTTGGTAAATAACAGGAATTTTTTCAGCAATTAACAACACAACTATATAAAATGGATATCTCTAATCTATTGAATGGTATTTTGGCTTCCTTGGTTTATTTGGGAGCAAGCTTTGTCTTAGTGGTTTTGGGTAAGATCGCTTATCAAATTTTCCATCCTAATATCAGCGTCAAGCATGAATTAGTGGAAAAAGACAATTTAGCTTTTTCTGTTGCCCATGTTGGTTATTTCGTTGGACTTTTGCTGGCTATAGGAGCGGCTATTTCTGGCGAGTCAAATGGGTTGTTGAATGACTTTATACAAATAGAGCTGTACGGAATAGTAGCTATTGTGCTCTTGAATTTATCTGTCTATATTAATGATAAAATTATCTTGAGCAAATTCGATATCAAGAAGGAAATAATTACAGATCAGAATGTAGGAACTGGGGCAGTAGATGCGGCTATTTCAATTTCTACTGGTTTAATTATCATGGGTGCCATCATTGGAGATGGAGGAGATATCTTAACAGCGATATACTTTTGGTTGATAGGTCAAGCGATATTAATATTGACAAGCTTTGTTTATAATCTGATTACCCCTTATGATATTCATGAGCATATTGAAAAAAATAATATAGCTGTGGGAATCGGATTTGGAGGGGCTTTGATCGCAATTGCCAATTTGATTAGAAATGGTCTTGCTACTGAGTTTTATAGTTGGCAAGAGAGTTTGATGCTTTTAGGTTTTGAAGTGTTGTTGGGACTGATATTTTTGCCTTTGGCAAGATTGATGACGGATAAGATCCTCTTGCCGGGTCGAAATCTGACAGATGAAATTGTTAATCAAGACAAACCTAATGTTGGAGCGGCTTTGATTGAAGCATTTTCATATATAGGAGGTTCAACGTTAATTTGCTGGGCAATTTAGTCAACGTATTAAGAAGAGATTTAAAATAATATGGGAACGGCGAATAGTCGTTCCTTTTTTGATGAAGAGCGATGAGGTATAAGTCGGGAATTTTGAAGCTTGCTTTATTTGCTACAGGTTTGGCAGGGATAGTAGCGGAATACACTTTGTCAACTTTGGCGACATATTTTTTGGGTGATTCGGTTTTGCAGTTTACAATGATCGTATCGATCATGTTGTTTTCAATGGGCTTGGGAAGCCGGTTAAGCAAATTGATTAATGATGACTTGATGATTGCTTTTATTTCCATTGAGTTTATTTTGTCAATTATCTGCTCTTTCGCTTCCATCATAACTTATTTATTTTCCGCTTTTATTCCTGACCTGGTGGGCTTTATAATATATTTTATGAGCATAGTGATTGGGTTGTTGATAGGCATGGAGATTCCGCTGGTAATTCGCCTTAATGAAAAATTTGAAGAATTGAAGGTGAATATTTCATCCGTGATGGAGAAAGATTATTATGGTTCATTGCTTGGTGGTGTATTTTTCGCATTTGTCGGCTTGCCGTATCTAGGTTTGACATATACGCCTTTTGTATTGGGGAGCGTGAACTTCATAGTGGCTTTGGCTTTGACCTATGTAGTCTGGCAGTCTTTCGGACAGGCTAAAAGAGTGAAAATTGTCTTTGGAGGGATGGCTATCGCGGTTTCTTTATTAGGAGGCTTAATCTTCGCTAAGGATATTGTCGAATACGGCGAATCAAGAAGATATAAGGATCCTTTGGTGTATTCTGAACAAAGCGCTTATCAGAGAATTGTAATGACCGCATCGGATGAAGGTTTTTGGTTGTTTATAAATGGGAATCAGCAATTAAGTTCTGTGGATGAAGTAATGTATCACGAGCCTTTAGTGCATCCAGTAATGGGTTTGATCGACCAGCCTAAGAGTATTTTGATTATGGGTGGAGGAGATGGATGCGCTATTAGAGAAGTGCTGAAGTATCCCAGTGTTGAAGAGATCATTTTGGTGGATTTAGATCCAGCGATGACAGACTTAGGCAAAGAAAATCCCTTGTTAAGAAATTTGAATCAGAGTGCTTTTTTCAGCGATAGACTGGAAGTTGTTAACGATGATGGTTTTGCTTATTTAGAAAAAATGCGCAGAAAGTTTGACGCTATAATTATCGACCTTCCTGATCCTAAATCTGTTGAACTGTCGAGATTGTATTCCCGAGAATTTTATCGATTATGTTATAGCAGACTTGAAGAGCATGGTGTGATGATTACTCAAGCTGGAAGTCCATATTATGCAGAGCGTGCGTTTAAGTGCATTGAAGCTACTGTAAGTCATGCTGGTTTTACTTCCGTGCCTTTGCATAATCAAGTTGTAACGTTAGGGGAATGGGGATGGATTTTGGGAGCTAAAAACATTTCCAGAAAGGATTTGATAAATGATATAAAAAATATATCATTGAAAAATATAAATACGAAGTGGTTGAATGAAGATGGCTTGAAAATGATATGCTCATTTGGGAAAACTGTCTTTGAAGGTGTTGAATCAAAAGTGGAAATTAACGCGATACACAATCCCGTGCTTCCTAGGTATTATGAAGCAGGCTTTTGGGATGTATATTAACAAGTAAATAATTACGTACTGGAAATTTTTTGAAATGAAAGTAACTTATAACTCTCCTGTAGTGCTTACATATGCATTTTTAAGTGTGATAGTAATGATTCTTGGCTATATGACAGGTTTTAGGTCTATGAGCTATTTTATGGTCGGCAGTCATATGGATTTTTTGAATCCCTTGGATTATTTCAGATTATTTTCACATGTATTGGGGCATTCCAACTGGAGCCATTTGTTAGGCAACTTCACCTTTATTTTATTGTTGGGCCCTTTGTTGGAAGAAAAGTATGGATCAAAGCAGTTGTTGGTAATGATATTGTTTACCGCTTTGATTACTGGTATTTTGAACATCTTGTTGTTTGACCATGGACTTTTGGGAGCGAGTGGAATCGTGTTTATGATGATACTTCTGAGTTCGATAGTCAATGCGCAAGAACATACCATCCCTCTGACATTTATTTTGGTAGCGGTATTATTTTTAGGGAAAGAGGTGTTTGATATTTTTAAAAATGATCAAGTTTCTCAATTCGCTCATATTATTGGAGGCGTATGCGGAGCAGTGTTTGGCTTTTTTGCTTTAAAAAAGAGAGTCTTTTAATTGGAGTCTTCCTTGGCGTTCATGATTTTTTGAACGCCTTCAATGAAATTGATCGCGCCAAGTACGATTTCATTCAAACTTTCAACGATTAGGTTAATTGAGATTTCAGATCCTTTTTTTCCCCATCTTGGGTAGCTTGCTTCCAGTTCCTCATGGACTATGCCATTATAATTTCTTAAGCATATATTTAATTCTTTGAGTTCATGAAATTGAGAGTGTCCCTTAATATTTTGAAAATTTCTTTTCTTGTTTATTAGCCCTTGATATTGAAGGTTGGGTTGTTGGGAAATGAAAGCTATAATCTTTCGAAAAATTATGCTGGATTTAAGTAGAGTTATTTCATTCTCCAAGAATATGCAGGTTTCAATATTTTTTAATTCTTGCTTGTTGATAGTTGCTAAAGCATTATTTATTTCCTGAATGGATTCTCGAAGTGTGTTAAATTCTTGATTCATATTAGTGTATGTGATAAGTCGAGCAATTTATCGGATCTTCTTCGAACTTCATAATTTTATTCAATGGAGCAATCAATTTTCCAGTTTTTGTTGTTGAGAAAGTAAAAAACATGAAAATTATCCGTTGGGCAATATTGCTTTTAGCTGGTTTTGTTTTAGTGGCATTTCGCAAGAAAGCAAAGAAGCTAGAGACAGATTTGGAGACCGTTCCTTATGTGGATTTAGAAAAATATCAAGGTGTTTGGTACGAAATAGCTTCCTTTCCCGCTAGATTTGAAAAAGGTTGCTCGAACGTGTCAGCCGAATATACATTGAATATGGAAAAAGGCTATGTGACTGTTGAGAATAAATGCTACTTAGCTTCCAAGAACAAGTGGAAAAGTATACGAGGCAGAGCTTTTCCTGTGGAAGATTCGGGTAACTCAAAACTTAAAGTCCGTTTCTTTTGGCCGTTTTTAGGAGATTATTGGATTGTTGCTTTGGATGAGGAAGATTACGCTTATGCTGCCGTGGCGAGTCCGGATTACAAGTACCTTTGGATATTGTCTAGAGAAAAAGTAATGGATGAAGGAGTTTATCAGGAATTGTTAAGGGAGTTGCAGGCAATGAATTTTGATATTTTTCAGTTAAGGAAAACAGATCAAAGTATGATAGAAGAGTAGTTTTTTTGAACCGTTCGCTCATAGATAAATTTTTGATTTATTGATTTTAAATGATTATTTTGTAATTCGATTTCAATTCAGAATTTTCTATTTTAATAAAGATTTAAATGAGCGTTTTTAAGAAATTTCCAAGAACATTTTGGGTAGCTAACGTTATGGAGCTATTTGAAAGATGGGCTTGGTATGGTATTTTCGCCAGTTTGGCGGTTTACATGGTGACTCCTGTTTCACAAGGTGGTTTGGAATGGTCGCAAGTTGAAAAATCGAGGGTTATCTCGATTATTACTGGAGCTTTATACTTTTTGCCAATCATTACAGGTACTCTGGCGGACCGGATAGGTTACAAGAAGGTTTTGATCGCATCATATGCAATTATGTGTGTAGGTTATTATTCAATGGCTTATATCACGGATTTTTGGCCATTTGTGATGGCTTTTGGGTTTATGGCATTTGGAGCCGCTTTGTTTAAGCCTGTGATTTCTGCGACGATTTCGAAGACTACGACGACGGAAAATTCATCCATTGGTTTCGGAATATTCTATATGATTGTGAATATTGGAGGTTTCCTAGGACCAATTGCTACGATGTCTTTGATCAAAGGAGACGGAGGATGGACGATGATGTTTATTGCGAGTGCTATATCAATTTCAATTAATATTATTTTGGTATTGTTTTTCTTTAAAGAGCCGGAAAGAGATGAAAATGCAGCTCAAGAACCTTTGGGAGAGCTGATCAGCAAAAGTTTTAAAAACATATTTGAGGCTTTGTCCGATATTAAACTGACAATTTTGTTGGTGATATTTGTATTCTTCTGGACGGTTTTTAATCAGATTTATTATACGCTTCCTAACTTTATCGTGCAATGGATTGATACAAGATCGATTATTACTTCAGTTGAAGGTTTTAGTCCTTGGTTAGCGGAATGGATGACTGATAAAAATGGGCAAGTTGCTTTTCAGTTGTTTACGAATATGAATTCATTAGCAATTATTTTGCTACAGTTAATAATTTCTTCAGCTGTGGCTAGAATGAGAGCGATTAATTCTATGATATCTGGCATTTTGGTGTGCGGTGTTGGTATTGGATTTAGCATGTTAACGAATAACCCATATTATGTGGTTGTTGGTATCATTTTCTTCTCTATAGGTGAAATGGCTTCTTCTCCAAAATTTACTGAATACGTGGGAAGTTTGGCTCCTAATGAGAAAAAAGGCCTTTATATGGGAACATCGTTTTTGCCTCACTTTGTAGGAAATATTTTCGCAGGGTTTATTTCAGGAGACCTATACGAGGTGCTTTCAGATAAAGTGAAACTGACGCAAAAATTCGCCGCTGAAAAGGGACTGGAAATTTCTACAGACTTGCCAAATGATGTGTTTTTCAATAAGGTAGCCGAGTCAATGGGAATGACTGATGCGCAATTGACGCAAACATTATGGGATACTTATAACCCAGGGTCTATCACGTATATCATTTTTGCTTTAGCGATATTTACAGTGACGTGCTTGTTCTTCTATGATAAGTTTTTGTTGAGGCCGCAAGTGAAAGAGAAAGAAGCCGTTAGTGCTTAACATAAAATAACGATTAAGTTATAAGGTCATGTTTTTTAGCATGACCTTATTTTTTGCTTAAAAGCCTGATAATATTCTCGCTGACATTAGACAGAAGCTTACTTGATTGTTGAAATGAATCATTTAGAGACATTGGTTGGTTTTGAATGCTAAATGCGGAGCTGATGCCATGATTGAAAATTTCTTCATACCCATCTTCAAGTTTTCCGGTTAATGCGACCGCGGTTTTGTCGTATTTTTGGCAAAGCTTGCCAATGCCCGATATTACTTTGCCTTTAGCGGATGAGGCATCTACCTTTCCTTCTCCAGTAAAAACCAAGTCCGCTTGATGAACATCATTTTCAAGATCAACAGCTTTGGAAATTAAATCAAAGCCTTTTTGCAGTTCGCCTCCAATGACAAATAAACCTCCTGCTATTCCTCCTCCTGCGCCGGATCCTTTTATAGATTGAAGATCATGATTTTTTTCTTTAAGCAAGTCGGCGAAGTGTTGCATGCCTTTGTCTAATTTCGCCAAGCCAGTGTTCGGAGCTCCTTTTTGAGGTGCGAAGGTATAAGTTGCTCCTTGAGGTCCGTAAAATGGGTTTGAGACATCGCAAGCAATTTTGAGCTGAGTATTTTCAAGTTTAGGATTAAGGTTTTCAAAATGGATGGACTTGATTTGGTCAAGAGTCCTTCCAGTTGGAATAAATAATTTATCGTCTCTATTGATGAATTGTACGCCAAGAGCATGCAAAGCGCCAGCTCCTGCATCATTGGTAGCGCTCCCTCCAATTCCTACAATTATTTCGTCGCAGTTCTCATGCAATGCTTTTGCTATGAGCTCACCTGTGCCTAACGTGGATGTTATGTTGGGGTCTCTTTCATTTTGTTTTAGCAGAGCAAGGCCTGATGCTTTTGCCATTTCTATGACGCCTATTTTTCTATGGCTTTTGTTTAGGATAGCCATTGGAACTGAAATCTTTCTGTTAAGCGGATCCGATACGTCAAAATATTTATAGCTGGCATTATAAGCTTGCGCTAGGACGGATAATGTTCCGTCTCCTCCATCAGCCATAGGCTTGATTATTGTGTGAATGGAAGAGTCAAATCTTTTAATCCCTTCAGCAATGGCCTCTGAAACTTCCAAAGCTGAAAGACATTCTTTAAATTTGTCAGGCGAGATCAATACATTTTTAATCATAAATGTGTTGTTTGAACTGTATGGATAAAAATTAATTAAAATTATGCCTGAAGTCAAATTAATTGAGACTGAGGATGGGTCGCATTCTTTGTTTGTGCCTTCCTTGAACGAAACATATCATTCATTTCATGGAGCTGTCAATGAATCCAAGCACGTTTTCATCAAAGAAGGTTTGGATGAATTGATCAACAAGTTTGGAGTAACACAAGTCAATATATTGGAAATAGGCTTCGGGACGGGCTTGAATGCTTTGCTGACCAAGCTTTGGGCGAATGAAAATTTATCCATTCAAATAAACTATACTACTTTGGAGCCATTTCCTTTGGATGCAAATATAACTCGCCAATTAAATTATGGAGAAAAGCTGGGAGGAGAGACTGCTCAGAATGAGTTTTTGAACATGCATGAGGCGGAATGGGATCAGGAGGTGTCATTAAGTGAAAACTTCTCTTTGCATAAGATGGAAGCTAAAATTCAAGACGCTGAATTCAATGACAAGTTGTTCAATTTGATTTACTTTGATGCTTTCGCGCCAAGTAAGCAAGCTGAAATGTGGGATTTGGAAGTTCTTGGAAAAGTGAGAAAAAACATGTCTATGCCGGGGATATTGACCACTTACTGTGCTAAAGGACAGTTGAAAAGAGACTTGAGGAGTCTTGGTTTTGAGGTTGAGTCCATTCCTGGCCCTCCCGGTAAAAAAGAGATGGTCAGAGGATTATTGACATGATTTTAGGTGATATAATTATTAATGACTGGGAGCCTATCTGGCTTACATTGAAGCTTGCTTTGGTTAGCACTTTGATGCTTTTTGTCTTTGCAGTTCCTTTGGCTCTATGGCTGGGGCAAACCAAGAGCAAACTTAAGCCTTTCTGGGAGGCACTGGTAAGCATGCCTTTGGTTTTGCCTCCTTCAGTGATTGGCTTTTATCTATTGTTGCTGTTAAGTCCAAGAAGTGTATTGGGGAGCTGGTTGGAAAATTGGTTTGATGTCAAGCTTGTTTTTACCTTTGAGGGACTTGTAATAGGTTCTATGATATACAGCTTGCCGTTTATGGTACATCCTATACAATCCGCGATTACGAATTTCCCTCAAAATTTGCTTGATGCTTCTTATGTATTGGGCAAGTCCAAGATTCAAACTTTTAGAAGGGTGGTATTGCCGATGATAAAGCCTTCATTATTAACAGGCTTGGTTTTGACATTTGCTCATACTATCGGAGAGTTTGGAGTTATTTTGATGATTGGAGGCAATATTCCCGGAGAGACTAGAGTAGCTTCCATTGCTATTTACAATGAAGTGGAATCATTGAATTATTCATCGGCGAATTTTTATTCGGCAGTGTTGTTTGGGATTTCATTCGCCATATTATTTGTGATTTACATGCTTAATGGAAAGTCATTCTCTAAAATTTGGAATCGATGAAAGTAAAAGTAGAAAAGGCTTTGCGGAATGGTGATTTCTTGTTAAATGCCGATGTGGACATTCCTGAAGGAGAAATCGTTGGTTTGTATGGTGCTTCTGGAGCCGGCAAGACTAGTTTTTTGAGGATAGTATCCGGTTTGTCAAAGCCGGATAAAGGAGGCATTAGTTTCAATGACCAAGTGTGGAATGATAGCCAGAGCGGTCAATTTATTTCGGTTCAAAATAGAGCCATAGGTTATTTATTTCAGGATTATGCTTTGTTTCCTCATATGACAGTTTATAATAATATAAGTTATGGATTGGAAAGAGGAGAGTCGGATATTCATTTAAATGAAATGTTGGATATCATGGATTTGGATCATTTGAAGAGTTCTTATCCCGATAAACTTTCCGGAGGCCAAAAACAAAGAGTCGCATTGGCAAGGGCAATGGTGAGAAAACCAAAATTATTGCTATTGGATGAGCCTTTTTCCGCTTTGGATTCGGGTATGCGCTCCAAAATGCAAGACTATGTTTTGATGTTGCATAAGAAGCTTGCTTTCACTGCTATCATGGTGAGTCATGAAAAGAATGAATTATTAAAGATGTCGTCTCGATTGTTTGTTGTTGACAATGGCAAGGTTGAAGATAAAGGTAGTCCTTCAGAATACTTTTTTCCTTATTCTACTCAAAAAGAACTGAAAGCATGGGCAACAGTGATCAATTGCAAAGCGTATGAGGATTATTTTATCGTAGAGCTTGAGCTTAGTGGCCAAAAAATCGAGATGAAAGAAATGCAAAGCTATAAGCAGGGTGAGCTTGTGTCTGTTTCTTTCGATACAAAGCATGCTTCGATTCTTGATCAAAAAAAAAGGAATAGCTTGCAGTAAGCTATTCCAAAATATAAGGGTAAGAACTATGAGTTTTTCTTATTAAGCATTGATGCTCGGAATATTAACTACTTCGTTCACGTCAGCTTCGTAATCTACACCTTCTACTTCAAAGCCAAATAGGTTGAAGAAGTCCGTTTTGTAGCCATTCAAGTCTCCGATAGCAGGCAATGTCTCTGTAGTCGCTTCTTTCCATAATTCAGTAACTTTCGCTTGCACATCATCTCTCATTTCCCAGTCATCAACTCTTAGTCTTCCTTCTTCATCTAATTGAACTTGGTCAACGAATAGTTTATCTGCATAAAGTCTTTGGATTTGCTCGATGCATCCTTCGTGGATACCTTCTTCCTTCATTGTTTTATAAAGCAATGAAATGTAAAGTGGAATCACAGGAATAGCAGAGCTCGCTTGAGTAACCAATGCTTTGTTTACAGAAACATACGCATGACCTTTGATTGCTGAAAGGTCAGCATCGATAGTCTTGGCAGTTTTCTCAAGATCTTCCTTGGCTTTGCCAATAGTTCCTTTGCGATATACAGGCTCTGTAAGTTCAGGGCCGATATAAGAATAAGCCATAGTCGTAAATCCTTCGCTAAGAACATCAGCTTCTTTCAAAGCGTCAATCCATAGTTGCCAGTCTTCACCGCCCATTACTTTTACTGTGTTTGCAATATCTTCATCATTGCAAGGATCGATCGAAATGTCGCTTACATTGCCAGTGTGGAAGTCGACAGTTTTATTTTTGTAAACATCGCCTATTGGCTTAAGAACAGATTTATGTCTAGTTCCTGTGGCAGGGTCCGTTCTTACTGGAGAAGCAAGACTGTAAACAAGCATGTCGATTTGACCTAAATCTTCTTTGATCATATCAATAGTTTGTTGCTTGATCTCATTGGAGAATGCGTCGCCATTGATACTTTTAGCGTACAAGCCTTCTTCGTTAGCGAATTTTTCGAAAGCAGCGCTGTTATACCATCCTGGGCTTGCTGGTTTTCTTTCTCTAGGAGCTTTTTCGAAAAATACTCCAATAGTAGAAGCATCAGAACCAAATGCGCTTGTGATTCTAGACGCTAAACCAAAACCCGTAGAAGCACCGATTACCAATACTTTTTTAGGACCTTCGATACTGCCTTTGCTTTTGATATATTCAATTTGATTTTGAACATTCTTCTCGCATCCAGTAGGATGAGCTGTAAGGCAGATAAAGCCTCTTGTTAATGGTTTTATTATCATAATGCTAATATTTAATTTCTATTCAAAATTAAGCGTAAAGGGATTTTATCATTAGGATTTGATTTATCCAAAATGCCTTTACCATTTCTTGGCTTAAAAAAATACATTCGAAATTAATAAAGTAGAATTACATTGTCATTCATTTTTTATAAAAATTGATGCGTTGGGGATTCTTTTTCCTTGTGTTTGAATTAATGAAGCTAGAGTAAGATGAAGGTGAGAATCGATTAACAAAATTATACAGAAATCATTATAATATAGTGGGAAAATATTAGTCTATGCCTTACAATGTTATCAAACATGATAATGTCAAAAGCCGATTAGGCGTCAATAAATCTGAGAGAGCTGATTGTTTGGCTTATAAAAGTCCTCCTTTGCAAGCTTTTTTTTCTACGGAAAAGGAAGATGCTTCCAGAGTTGAGTTAATGGCTTCTCATGTTTTTATGCAAAAGCAGAAAATATCCCATAGTGATGAGGGCTTCCCATATATAGAAATAGAGAAAGTAACTGTGCCAAGTGAAAGCTTGGAGTATCTGATTTCTGACGACATGACTTTAGCTGTTCCGATGAAAGAGGGGATGCAAGCAAAGAGCTTTTTTGGAGTCGAGGAGGTAGTAAGGGTGACAATGGAAATGTTGCAAAAACAAGGTAGTTTAGTCGTGTTGGAATTGACTGGAAGCAAAATGATGGTTGGACGAAATCAGCTTTATGAAGCAACGCCTAAATGCAGGGAATGTGTAAGAGCTAATCGTCCTGAACCCTTTGAAATGCTGCCGTTTAGAGGGGCTTCGTGTGATACTGCATCCATGCTTTTTGGTTATGATCAGATTGCTAGACGTTCGGAATTTAAACCGGCGAGACCATATGAACCAAGACCTGGAGCTGTCTCCCTGTCGGATGATTTTTCTGAAGAGATGAAAAAGTTGATGGTTATTTTAACTGATGAAAGGGTACTGAATCCGGAAGATTTCAATCAAGAATTTACCAAAGACTTGGGTAAAGAGGCCATGGTGGAAATGGCCGAGAAGTATTCTTTGATTGAGGCTAGCTCGCTTAATGAAAAGCAGAATAAATCATATGGAGTGAATAGTTATGCCCGTCCAGAATTGGGAGGAGCTTTGGTTGGTATGTATTTCAAAGGAGAAGCTTCCGGTAACAATATGACGATTGCTAATAATCTATTTGCCCCGGTCATGGCGGTGAGCTTGGATGGTAGCGATTTTATTTCATTAGAGCAACGAAGCAGGGAAGCCTTGAATGTGGAGAGGCTTAGATTATTGCTTGCCAGTGTTGATTCTAGATTTGGCAAGATGACTGATGAGGAGGTGCATATGGGGCTAGGTGGTTTTCAAGAGGAACATACTGATTTTTGGTTGGAGGCTGTTAAAAAAATGAAAGCCTCTGACGATGAAAATCAAAGGGCTTGGTATATGGATATGCATGGGACCAGAGATGGGCAAACATTTCATGATAAGCTGATGGAAGGAAATAAGGAATACGCTCCGTTATTGACAGTGTCTGTGAGTTCAGGCAAAGAACTATCAGGAGCTTATCAAGCAAGAGAATTAAAGATGCCGTCACTTAAAGTTTTTGGGTCGAGGGCTTTTAGAAATATACTGAATGAGTTTTGTCCTTTGCCAACGAAAGAGGAAACTCAAGATTGCATGAAATTCATGGCGTATTTGTATGATTATGATAGGTTGTCTTCGAGTTATGATCCAGTTGACATGCGTAAAAGAATGCAATTGTTAGTATTGCTCCAAAAAGACATGCACTTGTGGATCGATCGAAACGCAATAGAATATTCTCATAATAAAGGAGTCGCAAAACCTGAAGATAACAGGCTGTACTTTTCTATATTATTGTTAATGGATTTGTTGGATGAGGAGTTTGAGTCAGTTATCGATCATATTGTGCATAATGCCAATGATGTTTGGATGCCGGATATGATGATGATGGATATGCATGAAGTGGAGGCAAATAATAAATTATGGAGAAATGTCTTGAGAGCAATGGAAAAGCTTAGTCATTTGAGCTTCGACAAACAGGAAGATCAAATGAGGAGACAAATGCTTAAGAGGTTTAATGCTTTTAACGCAAGGTTGTTTATGACGCAAACAGGCAGAATGTTATTGCAAAATTTTGTGAGAGTTTCTGGTGAGGGCAAGGCATTAAAATTCGTAAGCGATTCCAAAATTCATGAAACAGCTCGAAGTGAAGCGGATAATCCTTTGGACATTGTTTATAAGATAAGTCCTTTTACAGGTTCGCTGAGAAGGGGGAAAGGAAGTTCTGTATCTCTAAGGTTTAATCCAAATATGAGATCTAATGCGGATTATTCAGGAGTAAGCAAGTTGAATGGAGAAACGAAGTTTGTATTGACACCGCATCCAGAGTACATCGAATATGGCTTGGAGCTGACTAAAGCTTTGCATATGATGGAAGGAGAAGTAATGCCGGAAAGTAAAAAAGGAGCGGTGAAAAGCTGGACATCAGAGGAGGATAAAAGAAATATTTTAAGCTTTGAGAAAGATTTTCGCAAGGATATGAATTTAAGTGAAAGATGCAATGATCATAAAGTTTGCCCTTGGACAACCAAAAGACCGGGATCAGCATCGCTGACTTCTTCATTGGATAGTGAGGAGAATTTATATTTCGATGACAAGTATTTTCACGCTTATTCTCCTTATAATTCTTCTGATGATGAAAGTAAATAATGGTTTTATAGTATTGTTTTAAGATAATTTTCAGTCAGTTTTTTTGTGTTTTATTATTTAAATTTGATTAGGTTTATTTGTAATAAATCTAGTTTTTTGAGGTGGGCTATTTTTATATTCTATTTGATTCACCTTCAACTACTTACCTCTGTCGTCATTTTTGCAATATTTTTTGAGTTAGTAATTAAGCAATATGACGGTGATGAATTTTTTGTCAACAATTAAATTATTTTTATCATGAGAAAAAAGTTATTAGGATTAGCTTCAGTCTTTTTGTTGGGTTCAATGTCTTCATGCTGGCATGTGGGTGATCCTTGGAATGGGGGCCACCCTACTCAAAATGTAAGCATAGACACTGTGGATGTTCAGCAAATTGTTTTAGAAAAAGAAAATCTATTTCCGGAAGGAATTGCATATGACTTGGAGTCCAAGCAAGTATTTTTGTCTGCTTATAAGGAAGGTGCTATTTATTCATATGATCATAAAGGACAATTAGTCAAAGTTTTTGAGTCGGATTTAATGATCTCTCCTGGAGGTGTGAAGATTGATCAAAAAAGAAATCTTATGTATGTGGCTGTAGGAGCTATCGGCGTTTCTGATAAATACGCAAATGCGGAAAACGGAGCGCTTACGGCTTTGGCAGTTTATGATTTGAAAACAAAAGAACAAGTCAACTGGATAGATCTAACGAGTCTGGGCGAACTGCCTTGTTATGGCAACGATATCTGCCTTGACCAATATGGCAATGTGTATATGACAGATAGCCAGCGTCCTGTTGTATATAAAATTTCAAAAGAAGGAGAAGCTGAAGTGCTTGCTCAAAGCGATCAATTTTCAGGATTTCCATTTAATTTGAATGGTATTACTTATCATCCTGATGGATTCATACTGACTGTGCAGATGGGAAGTGGCATTTTGTTTAAAATAGATACAGAAACAGGCTCAGTGGCTGAAGTAGCGCATGATACTGATTTGAGAGGAGGAGATGGCATCAACTTGATCAATGAGAATCAATTGATAGTGGCTCAAGCATATGAGGTGCAGGAAGATGGATCTTGGTCATTAGGCGCTCTTAAGATGTTGGAGACGGATAATGATTGGTCTTCGGCTTCGATGACATTCAAAACTACAAAAGGAATGAATGGGCCTACTAATACTGAAGTTATTAATGATAATTTATTGGTGGTTCAGTCATATATAGGCAGCAAGTTGTTCGCAGGGCAATCTCAAAGCCAGTTCGAGATCACAAAGTACAAATTGAAATAAGAATTTGCGGCATCCGTTAATATCCGGATGCCGCACTGGTTTTAAGCTTCCACGCTCTGTTTTTCATTAAGCCATTTTATGGCATTTTCTTCTTCACTAAATGATTGCATATAGATTCCGTCATTGTACTCTTCGATATATCTTTTGATAGAGAATCTTGAGAATACATCGTCGGAAAAGATAAATGCAGCGCTATGATAACCGAACTTTTTAGCTCTTGGAGTCCAATCAGTCACGATCCAATCATTAGCCATAGTCCAAGTGCCTTTGATTTGTCGATTGTCAATCAATAAGCAACCTGTTGAAAATTCTTGAAAACACTTGATTAATTCTTCCATTCCATTTTGAATGGTTTCGAGAGTTTGATAGCCTTTCCAGTTGACTGAAATCAAATTATCTTCTTCCAGATAATTGATGTCCACATTTTTGTTAGTGAAAAAAAGCATAGTCTTGTTATGATATTATTAATGAAATATTATTGATATGAATATGCTAATCTAAAAATTTAAATTTTTAAGTATGTAATCTGATTATTTATTAAAATGTTACTTTTTTGAATATATGTAAATTGAATTTTATAGTTTAAAGTTGTCTAAATTATATTTTTATGAATACTTATTGGTATTGTATAATTTGTGTTGTATTAATTTATATTTAATGTTGTTTTAATGTTTTGTCTTTGTAAAGTCAAGGATTTAGATGGTTTTAGTTTTTTTATAGATAGTATGATTGTGTTTTTATTTATTAGTTATGCTTAATATTTGAATATTTAATTAAATAGGAGATTTTTAAACAATTGTGAGATTATAGAATTTGATGTTTAGTAGGTTTAGACTAATAATGATGAAGAAAATAGAGCATCAAATTAATATCAAGGGTGAAATTGAAAGAGTGTATTTTGCGATTAGCACAGCCAAAGGCTTTGCTTCTTGGTGGACTCCTCATGTTGAGCTGGATGAAAGCTCAAGCATTATCTCATTTGGATTTAATGGAGGAGAGATAGTCATGCGAATGAAAATGGTAGAGATGAAAACTAATGAATCAGTGCATTTAGTTTGCGAAGATGGCCCTGAGGAATGGTTGAATACTTATCTTCATTTTCAAATGCTTGAAAAGCAGCCGGATTTTTTTCAATTGAATTTCAATCATGGCGGATGGGAAAAAGATGTTCCAAATTTCACACGATGCAATACTGATTGGGGCAGATTGATGTATAGCCTTAAGGATTTTGTGGAGGAAAATTCGTCAACTCCATTTATGCGATAGAAAAAAAGGAGAATCATAGATTTTGGTAGAGGTTTTGGATAAGGTTAATAAATAGTGAATCGATGAAGTCCAAGATTATTTTATCATATGAAAGAGTTTTCTAAAAATTTAAGCAGAGTGTTTTTTACCATCTGGATAGTAGCTGCTTCCTTTTGTCAAGCGGTATCTCAAGATCGAGATGATGAAACCAAGCTGATAGTTGGTGTAGTAGTTGATCAGATGCGTCAAGAATACTTGACCCGTTTTTATGACAAGTTTGGGGATGAAGGATTCAAGAAGCTGCTTGAAGAGGGGTTTGAAATGCAAAATGCTCATTATAATTATGTCCCAACAGCAACAGGTCCCGGACATGCATCTATCTACACAGGCACAACGCCTGCTTTTCATGGAATTGTCAGCAATAACTGGTATGACCGGGATTTGAAAAAATCCATTTATTGCGTCTATGATTCAACGGAACGAACGGTTGGGAGCAAGACGAAAGCGGGGATGGCTTCTCCACAAAATTTATTGTCGACAACGATTACTGATGAGTTGAAACTTTTTTCTCAATTTGAGTCCAAGGTAATAAGCGTCGCTATAAAAGATCGAAGCGCGATATTGCCAGCCGGACATAAGCCGGATGGAGCTTTTTGGTTTGATGCCGAAAGCGGAAATTTTGTTACTAGCACATATTATATGGATGAGCTTCCCGGTTGGCTAAGAGTCTTTAACAACCGAAAGCTTCCTAAGACGTATCTTAACCAGCAATGGACCACAGTATTTCCCATAGATCAGTATACTGAAAGCACAAGAAATGATGACAAGTATGTTATTTCCTTGAGTGAAAATGGGCGTTTTCCTTATGATTTGAAAAAGATAAGTATCGAACGAGAAGATAAAGGCTATGAAGTTATTCCATTTACACCTTTTGGGAATGATCTGACCTTGGAGGTGGCCAAGGCGGCTATCGACGGAGAAGGGTTGGGGAAAAATGACAAGCTTGATTTTCTGGCGGTTAGTTTTTCTTCAACGGATATTATCGGGCATTCATATGGTCCTGAAGCTGTTGAAATAGAAGATACTTACATTCGACTGGATAAGAATATTGCGGAGTTGATCAGTTATTTGGATGAGAAAGTGGGGAAAGACAAATATGTGATGTTTTTGACAGCTGATCATGCGGGAGCAGATAATCCTCAATTTTTAATGGATAGAAACTTTCCAGCAGGTTTTTTTCATAAAGACAAAGCATTTGATCAGATCAATGGATTTTTAACTTCGAAGTATGGCGAAGCTGAATGGGTAGAGGATATCGATTATTTTCAAGTGTACTTGAATCAAGACCTGATAGCGAAGAGAGAACTGAGCTTAAGGCTTGTGAGGCAACAAGTGGCAGATTTTCTTTTGGAAAATGATGAAATACTATTGTCTTATTCAGGATATTTGTTGGGAGAGTCTGATTACAATTCTGGTGGAGGACTTGGTTTTATGGTTAGAGGTTATATGGCGCAAGAGTCGGGAGATGTGTTGTTTGGATTAAAATCGGGTTGGCTGGATTGGTTTTCAAAGAAGGGCACTACGCATGGCACATTTTATACTTATGACACGCATGTGCCGATAATCTTTTATGGAAATGTGCCTAAAGGGAAGTCTGTAAGAAGGTGTGAAATTACCGATATTGCTACCACATTATCCTTAATGATGGGAATCAAATTTCCGAGCGCGGCTACTGGAGAGTCTATTGTCGAGTTGTTTGATGATTGATGAATAGAGTAGAATCCCGCTTTGCTGATTTCAAAGCGGGATTTTCTTTTACCAAAGATTGCCTAGCTTGACTTCAAGGAAGTACATGGTCGGATTAGCTGGACCATAAACGAATCCAGCGTCTTTTCCCGGACCAGCGTCAAAGGATTTTTGATAGCTGTTGAAAACGTTCTTTACTCCTCCGCCAACTTGAAGTGTTAAGTCGTTTAATAAAGAGAAGTCGTATGTCGCTTTGATAGACATATCAAAAAATGGATCTGTTTCCACAAGTCTTTCATTTTCATTCAATTTTCCATTCATATAACCACCCGGCAAATGAGGCACAAGCATTTCACCTGTGTAGATACCAGATACGCTGAACATTAGCTTTTTATATGGAGAGTAATTGGCACTGATAGAACCATAAGTGTTTGGCGTTCTTAGAATTCTATCGGATACGCTTTGGTCTTCTTCTCCCCAAGGATTGGCGCCAGTGAATTTAGCCTCTTGTATGGTCAAATCACCTTGCAAATTGAATCTTGGATCAGGAGAAAGTCTCCACTCCATATTTACTCCGCTTACTCTTTGATCAAATTCCGAATTGGATTTCCAGAAAATGTACTCGCCGCTTCCTTCTTCCGTCTCCATGAATTGAGAGTAAAAAGGGTCTTTAATGATTGTATGGAATCCTTCTACTAAGAAGTAAGCTTGCCATGAACCTATGTATGTTTCCCAGTCCCAAGCGAAAGTGTAAGAAAATGATCTTTCTTGTTGCAGGTTAGGATCCAATACATTTCTTATAGCTCTCGCTCCGGCCATTTCTATGTGAAGATCTTCATCGAAGATTTGCGGCGCTCTAAACCCTGTTGAAAAGCCCGCTCTTAGTTGCATGTCGGGAGTGATTTTGTATTTACCATTAATCCTTGGATTGAATGATGTCACTGTTTTTTCAGGGCTGTCAGCATTTACTTCGTCTCTGATTCGAACATGATCCAATCTCACACCAGCTAATAAATTGAACTTTTCACTGGTCCATTCATTTTGAATGAATGCGCCAAATGTATTAATATGTTGCTGAGATACGATAAGCGCAGGGACATAAGCATTTTCATCCTCGTCATAGTAAGATTTTTTTCTATCCAGTATATCTTCGTATGAATGCTCAACACCGGAAGTAAGTGTGGACTGTCCGAAAAGGACTTTGCCGATTTTGTTGTTCATTTGAACTCCGCTTACGATGTTGGTGCTTTTCGAATCTCCATAAGCGTCTTTTTGCATTTCGGCGCCATAGTAACTGTCTCGTTCCACTAGACGGCCGGCGGTGTAGGCATTGATGGAAGTTTTGTTGTCTGCAGAAGTCCAGTCATAATTGATATCTCCGCCTATGATGTTGTGCTCTAGCTGTTCAGTGATATCGGATAAATGCGGAGCCATATCCAGTTTGTTTCCGCCTCTTCTTTTTTCGTTGGTAACTGTAGCTCCGATTTTCAAGCTTTTTCTCTCGCCAAATTTGTAAAAGGATTTGAACCCTGCTGTCAAGCTTTCAAGTTGAGTAATTTCTGTGAAATCGTCTTTTTTTGGATTTTCTTGATTGACATCGTCTTCATCGTAATATATATCGTCCGGGTTTGCATTCCAAGGGTCGCGAGATCGATAAGACCCGTACAGGTATAGTCCTGAATTGCCTTCTTCTCCGACAATTGATGTGTTGAAATTCATATTTCGATCAAAGGACTTGCCGTCAATCGTTCCTACTTTTCCGCCGATCATATAGCCGTTGTGTTGCGGCTCTTTGGTGATGACATTGACTGTGCCACCTATGGCGTTGCTGCCAAAAAGTACTGAACCTCCGCCTCTGACAACTTCGACTCTTTCGATCATGGAAGCAGGAATTTGCTCAAGTCCGTATACGCCGGCCAAGCCACTGAAAACAGGCCTGCTGTCCATCAAGATCTGAGTGTATGAACCTTCAAGGCCATTTAACCTCAATGAAGTGGAACCGCAATTTCCGCATGTGGTTTCAGTTCTAACTCCCGGTACAAAGTTAAGTCCCTCGGCGAGATTGACAGAAGAAGTGTTTTCAAATGTGCTCATATCCAGTACATTGACCACTGCTGAGATATCCTTTCGGCTTCTGCTGGTTTTAGTTGCGGATACAACGACATCTTCCATTTTGAATAAATCCTCTTCGAGGTTAAAATGTATGTCAGCAGTATTATCATCTTTTATTGTGACGCTTTTTTCGATGGTTTTATATCCTAAAGCGGAGATGATAATTGTGTACGTACCTTCTGGAATGTTGTTGATGGTGAAATGCCCTTGCTCATCGGTAGATCCACCGATATTCAGGTCTTTGATTAATACGGAGGCGTAAGAAACATGTTCTTGCTCATTTTTTGACACAATATGTCCTTTTAGATTGCCGTCTGCATATGAAGTAAAAGCATACGCAAATGCAACCAACATGCAAATTAGTTTTTTGTATTGCATTAGTGATAGAAATTAGAATGTTTAATTGACGCTAAGTAAATCTGAAAATTATCCAGTTATTGCGACAAAAAGTGGTAAGTAAAAGTATAGTGTGTTACTGGACGGTAATTGTCCTGTAGTTTAAATGAAAATTATTTCGCGCTTTGAGGAGGTCCGTGATAGTGGAGGACGTGAAAAAGCTTTGAAAAATAGATCGCTGTGTTATAAAGCGATTTTGTATGAGCATGGAAATGCTCTATAAATTCGATAGTATAATTGACACAGGTAATTGATGATATTGCGCTTTCCGAAAACTCTAAATAATGAAGAAGCTCATTGCTGTGTTCATGGTCAGCAGGTTCCCCGGGGTTTTCATCGCCATCCGCAATGTAAAAGTGAGTGTGTATTACAATGCCGCTTTCAGATTCATGGTAATGAAAGCTTGATTTGTTAAGATATGACAAGGCCAAGGCAAATGTGATTGCCATCAAATAGATTATTTGATATTTAATTGAGCCTTTGAGCATTTATTGATTAGAATTAATATTCTTTTGATGCCACGAATATCTAGTTTTAAATGATTCTAAACAAGCTGATTTGAAGAAATTATGCAATTTTCAAAAAAGATATTATTCATTGTTGGATAGGTTTAATTTGTTGAAAGCAAGAAAAAATACTTAATAAAAAAAATGGCTATAATTTAATTTTATGAATTTATAATGTAACTTAGGGTTGTTGGTTAAGTCTTTTAGCGTTTATATATGAGAATAATATATAGTTTTTTGATTTTTTCTTTGATAAGCATGAGCGTGTCTTCATGTTTTTCTGCTCAGCCAGTTTCCAGATTAAAAGCATTGAATAGAACGACAAGTTGGTATTTTGGCAATGAAGTCTCATCTCAGAATAAAAATGGAATAGAATTAAGAGTTGCTTATACCGAAAGTTATGGAGAGACTTTGGTTTTTGATATTGAGTTGATAAACAATTCTGATAAATCAGTATGCATCTCTCCAAATCAATGCTATTATGTTGCTTTGGACAAGGACACTACAGATATAGGAGCTTTGCGGTTTGCTATTGACCCTGAAGTGAAAATATTGGAATTGGATAAAAAAATCGAAGCGGGAAAGGCTGCTCAAGCAAATCATGTGCTTTACAGTTTATTTTCAGTGACTTTGGACATAGTGGAGGATGCAGCGACTCTTACTGAAGAAAAGACAGAAGAACAAAGAGACAAGGAATTCAACGAGCGTCAAGAACATTTGGAGTTTTTGAATGATGAAAGTGACCGGAGAGAAGAACATGTGTATTCATTGAATTCTCAAAAAAGTTTTTGGGTAAATTCCACCCTTAGGAGAACGGATGTCGAGTCTGGCTATACGATTAAAGGACAGATTTTTATCAAACGAAATATAAAAGCTGAGTATTACAAGCTATATATACCTATTGGAAACCAGAGATTTGCATTTGATTACAAGCAGGTGCTTTATTGATTTAAGTTAGTTTGATAAATGCTGTGAGGATTAGCCTTGAACATTTTGATGGTGACGCCATTTTTCTTTTTGAATGCTTTGGATAAATGGCTGCTGTCTGTAAAATTCAATTGATAGGCGATTTCTTTGAGAGACAGTTTTGTGTGAAGTATTTTCGTTTCCGCGATTTTGAGTTTTGAATTCAAAATGTATTCCGCAAGGCTGATGCCGGCTTGCTTCTTGAAATATTCGGAAAAATAGGTTTTGGAAATATTAAAATTTTCGGCTAATGATGATACGCGAAGCTTGTCATTTTCCAATATGTTAGAATTGATAAATCTGAGTATTTCTCCGAATCGCTTGTCCAATTGATCGTTTTGTTCAATATACTTTTTCTCTATGCTACGAGCCAATATGTTGACAATTGAAGCCATGATTTCCATTATGATAGAATTCGAGTAGCTGTCGATATTCGAATATTCATTTTGGATAAAATTGATGCTGTTGACAATGTAGTCGCGCTCTCTTGGAGTTGAGATGATATCTCCGGGAATCTTGTTGTAGTTGGCTAGAATGTGAGCCATCTGATCAAACCAAATTTTATAGTCTGTAAATCCACTGTCAGACATGAAGAAGTGATCAGTGAAGCGAATGAAATGAAAAATAGAAGTTTGCTTGATAATAAAAGAATGGCAGTCCAGCGGTGGCAGTAAAAAGATATTTCCTCCATGGTATTCAAATTCATGTTCGTTGACGCATTGGAGGCCTGATCCTTTTTCTATATATACTATTTCAAAGAAGTTTTGCTTGTGAGGTCTTTTTTCCCATACAGAGAGCTCTTCTGTGCTTATTTCGAATAATTGGTTGGTGGATTCAATAATCATCAGTTTGCTTTTAGTTTTTTGGTATACGGGATTTAATTTATTTGGATGTTAAAAGATAAAATGATAGGGTTGAAATTAAAAAAGCCCGAGCTCTATAATTTGAGTTCTCGGGCTTTAGGCTTACTTATTGGTTAATCTACTTTTTTATTATTTTATGTACGCTATTGTCTGAAAGTTTAAGCATATAAACTCCTGCTCTTAGTGATGAAATGCTGATGCCTTGATTGCTCTTTAGTAGGCCTGTTATCAAGCTTCTTCCATTCATGTCATAAATCACATATTCCATATTTGTTTTTATCCCTTTCGCGAAGATTATATTGTTCGCAGGGTTAGGATAGATGAACATTTGATCAGGGCTTTCTATATTTGTCAGTTTTTCGACATCTACAGTAAAGTCAAGTCTTGACTCAAGGTAGTTGTCATTGCCCTCTTGCAGAGCAGTAATCGTAGCTTCTCCTTCTTGATGAGCTATGATAATATTGCCGTCAACACTAATGATGCTTTCATCAGAAGATTCATAGCTTACAGCCAGCCCGCTGTTAGTATTCGCGAATAATTCAAACGACTCGCCAATTCTTAAGCTTTGAGGAGTATCTGTGATCTCAATAGTTTGAGTAGCTTTTTCGATTTCAAGGGCAACGAAGCCTTTAAGACTTCCAGCACTTTCATCGTCTGCTATGAATTGCATAGTCACATTTGAATAAATTCCAGCATTGAGTATCTCGTCTTTGTCTACAAATTCAAATGAACCATCCATATTCGCTTCGCCTCCTGTAAACGATATTTCCGATAATTTTTGTCCGTAAACTCCTTTCGAAATGATAGGCCATTCAGTCACTATAATTGGAGTTGCTCCTTGGACGATTAACTTGCCGTCTTCATACTCAAAGTCATAATTTTCAGACTCAGCTCCTGCGACTGTGAGGGTATATACTCCTTTTGCAAGTGGCCAAACTCCATCAAAGTATATTTCAGGCTTTCTGTCAAGGTCATTTTCATTTTCACCATTGACAAAACCGTCATAGGTGATTGCTAATGGAGGATGTTCTCCATTCTCGATAGCTGTAATATCTTCCGCTTTAACATTTAGGAGCTTTTTGACAAAAGTATATTTGCCATCCACATATGCAAGTTCGTATTTGTCGCTGGTTAGTCCGGAAGCCTTTATTTTATCGTTTTCAATCATATAAACTAATTCTCCCTCTAAAATGGATTCATCATCATCATCCACAAATCCTTCAAAAGCAACCTCGTGAACAAGCTCAGGATCGCCATATGTATATGTTTGATCTTTTACTCTTATGAAAAGAACATTTTCGCCATCATATGTAAGACTGAATGTATATGGATCACTAAGCCTTTCGCCATCGCTAGCTACGATATTTACGTTCAAATCACCAACAAAATACTCATTATCAGGAGTGATAGTGAAATTATCATATGTATAGCCCTCGCCGTTAAGAATTGTGAGATTAAAAGCGGTGGTTAAGTCATTGTCTTCATCTTCGACAGTAAACCATGAAGGGTCGATATCAAAAGATTGGCCTCTTTCGGTTAGCATCATATCTTCTTGATGATCAACGATCACAGGGTTGTGTAGATTGGCTTTTTTAAGCTTTTTGCTGATGAATACTCTAGCTCTTCCTGCTTCCAAGCGAACAGTTTGGTCAGTGGAAGTTACTTCATAGCTATCTCCCGTTTCAAAGTCATACCAGGTGCCAGTAGAGCCAAAGTAAGGAGTAATATCTTGAGTTTCCTCCATGAAGTTTCCGACTGCTATGACTTGGAAGGTAGCGTTTCCGCTTTCGCCTTTGTCTCTTGAATTGAGTGTAGTTCGTTTATGCCCTTGGGCTAGGTCAAAATCTTGATTTTGATCAGCTGTTACGTAAAGATCGTAGTTGTTTCTTAAGCTAAGCAAGTCAGCATAGGTTCTGTATAGTTTTTTTCTTTCGGGGTGTTCGAAATATTCCCATTTCACGGGTTTTCTGCCAGTTCTTCCATTATAATTTATTGAATAATCATAGGCTAACTCTCCAAATTGCCAAATCATTCTTGGTCCTGGTAACAAGAGGTTGAATGTGGCAGTGGCCTGAAGCCTTGGAATGATAATTTGCAGTTGATTGTCATTTGCTCCACCATTGAAGTTGTTAGACGAATTTAGGTTTCTTCCCTCATTTACAGCTCTGAAGGCCAACCTTTCTTCATCATGACTTTCCATATAGGACATCCAATTTTGTAAATTAAATCCGACATTTTTATAATAGGCAGAAGAAATATCTATATTCTTGAAATTGTTTTTAGCCATTTCTGAATAGTTGTAATTAAGGCCTGCTCCGCTCCACATCAAAATACCATGATTTGCAAGCTCGGAATCTTCAGTCTGATTAGCCAAATGCTCGAAGCATACAATGCTGCCCGGATGATTGCTCCAGACTTTATTAGCCATTCTTTTTAGAATATCTACACGATCTTGATCATAGTCGCTTCCCCAATTGCCTTCGCCAACCCAATGGGTATTGCTGAAACCTTTGGTGAAGTCAAATCTAAATCCGTCAAACTTGTATTCGCTCATCCAAAAGTTTGTGACACTGTCGACTAATGCTTGAGTGTGCTCACTGGTATGGTTGAAATCAACTCCCCAATGAGCAGCTGGTTCATCAAAGTTGTGATCTTCATTATACCAAGGGTTGTATGGAGCAGGTTTGTTGTCAATGTCGTTATAATACATTCTTGAGAATGGACTTGAATGGAATGAATGGTTTAATACCAAGTCATTTATCACCGCAATATCCATTTTGTGAGCTTCGTCGATGAATTGTTTAAGATCCTGTTTTGTCCCGTAAGCTTTATCAGGAGCGAAATAAAAATTAGGATTATAACCCCAGCTGTCATTTCCTTCAAATTCGCTGATAGGCATAACGTGAATGCAATTGATTCCCATGTCTTTGAGGTATGGCAATTTAGCCATAGCAGCCTTGTAAGTGCCTTCTTCCGTAAAATCCCTAAAGTGGAGTTCGTAAATATTCAGCAAATTGTGGCTTACAGGTTGGAAGTTTGATATTTGCCATGCGTAATTTCCCATTCCTGTTTGAATCAAGGATGCTCTGTCAGAGGCTTTTCCATGAGGGTATTCAGGCAAAGAAGGAAATGTGCTTTCAGGGATATAACTGTCATCGCTGTCAACGATGTGTTCTGCATAAGGATCTGCTATATGAAGATCTCCATCAATTAAATATTGAAAAACATAAGGTTTCTGAGCTTCAAGATTTTCGATGGTTATCCAGAAATAATTGCCATCAGGGGTGTTGTACATTTGATACTCTTCGGTTACCATCCAATTATTAAAATCTCCAATAACATTGACGACTTCTTTATTTGGAATGCTTTGAACTCCATATACTTCTCCTGTGCCACTTTTATAAGTTACGTTTGTAGGTGTATGAAGAACAAGAGTTGTTTTACTTGGGTCGTTTTCTGTTGAATTAAGTCCATTGTGATAAATAATGCCCATGCGAGGTTGGTTGCCGTAGTATGCCCAAGCAGGTAATTCAGCGATCTTTTCTTCGAAAACATTGACTGCGATTGTTTTTTGTGTGTATTCGCCTTCTAATGTTGATGCTTTTACTATGATTTCTGTATCTTCTTTTTCTGAAAAGGTTATGGAATGACTTAGACTTGTAGCATTATCAACAGTATGTTCACTTTCTCCATTTAAAATGACCTCCCAATTGCTATTTTCGATAGCTGTGAATTTTAAGTCAACCGTTTCACCTTTTTTTATACTGACTTTATTTTTCAGGGGTTCGTTTTGTGTAATGTAGAAACCAGGATCTGCTTGCAAATAGATATCTTCGCCTTCAGCTGTTTTTTGTTGATTTGCACCTGTCTCATCTCTAAAGACGAAACCTATCTTAAACAAGGAAGCGTAAGGATCTGAAATATTATAATGATCACGAGGTGTGAAAGTCAATTCCCAAACGCCGTCTCCTTTGTTTTTGAATTCGCCTTTGGTGTTGTCCCCCCAATGAGCTTGCCCTTCATAGTCGGCATTATTGCTGTCAGGTCCAGATGTTATAGCCCAGGTATGCGCAAAAATTCTTTCAGCATTTCTTAAGCTTCCGCCAGGTGCTTCTGAAGGCCTGAATGTAATGGTGACCTCTTGGTCGATTAATGGCTTTTCAGGAGATGATTCCAACCAAATTGAAGGAGCGTTTACTTGAGCGTCGTCCAAATCAAGGAATAAATCAGCGTCGATGATTTTAGATGAGCCTTCTCTAAATATGATATCTATGCCCTTTACAACTGTTCCTTCAGGAACGCCGAAGTATGAAGATGGTTTGATGGTTTTTTTCCAAACATTTGTTTGGTTGGGATCTTCCTCAAAAAATGAATGCGAAGGAGTGCTATTCCAGTCATTGTTATTAATATATTGAAATGTGCTTGATCCTACACGTACCCCTGCGTACATATTCACTGAAGAGCGATTGCTGGCTCTTAAGTATATTGTTAATTCATCATTAACTGTTGCATTTGAAGGTTCAAACCAATAGTCTTGTGCTTTGATAGGTGTTAGCTGCCCTAATGCAAAGCAAATCAATAAGAGTAAAAATCGTCTTTTCATGTTAAAAAAATTGGTTAAAAGTTAAGTAGTGATGATGTTTATATAAGTATATGGCAGAAAAGTATTAGATAGAAACCTTATGATTTGATTTGGACTAAATTTCTACGCAAACGTTTGAAATTCTACATTAATAAAATCATAATCGAAAAATTTTCAATTCCGTAAAATAGCGCTGTAAAAGCATTCTGATATTGATAAAGAAGTATGGTTCTTGAAGAAGCTAAAAAGTCAAGAATGTAAATTATTGCCTATTTGATTTAATGGTTGGTTAATCTTAGTTTATTATTTTGCTATTGAATTTTATTTAAAAGATTTTTTATGAATTGGGAAACATTAGCAAAACCGCTGATAATGATTCACGCATTTTTAGGAGTTTTGGCATTGATATCAGGAAGCCTAGCGATAGTTTCTAACAAAGGAAAAAAGGTTCACAGAAAGTCCGGAAGCATGTTTTTTTACACGATGCTGTCCTCTGCTTTATTGGCTTTGGCAGTTTCAGTAATTCCGGGCCATGAGAGCATGTTTCTTTTTGCGATAGGTTTATTTTCCATTTATTTTTTGATTAGCGGTTATCGGAGTTTATGGTTTAGAAGTATTTCGCATGATTTCTTTTTTGACAAGATAATGGCCTACTTTATTGTCGCGATGGGGTTGGCCATGGTTTTTGTTCCATTTATTTTTTCTGGAAAGGTAAATGTGGTATTAGCAGCTTTTGGAGGAATTGGTTTCTCTTTTGGTATGAGGGATTTGAAGGTGTTCAAAAGAAGGGCTTTGGCTCGCAGAAATTGGCTGAAACTTCATCTGGGTAAAATGATGGGAGGGTATATTGCAGCTTGTACCGCTTTTTTGGTTGTAAATAATATTTTGCCGAATTTATGGAATTGGTTTGCCCCAACGGTAGTGGGAAGTGTTTTCATTACATACTGGATGGTTGTTTTAAACTTACGGAAAGCTGTGAAAGGGTGAATTTTATGTTTTAATTGGAATGACTTGTTGCGGAAATAAGATATAAGGTGCTAATTTTGAGAAGTCATAACTTTATTAATAATTAGCATGGAATTTTTGTGGTTGAGCGTAATGTTCTCGGTAGTAAATGGGGCGACTTTCAAGGTTTTTAAGAAACAGGAAATCGATACTTTTCAGGCAATAGTAGTCAATTATTTCATGGCTCTTTTCTTGGGTGTAATGCTGTCCAGCAATGAATTTAGTCCGTCCCATTTTATGCAGCCGCAATGGGCTTTGTATTCGGTCGCTATTGGAGCAATGCTTATAGGCACTTTTTTCATCATGGGCTTAACGGCTCAAAAAGTGGGAATCAGCGTGACGCAGGTTGCGAGCAAGATGGCTGTAATAGTAGTCGTGATCCATGCGGTATTTTACTTTGGCGAGAGTATTCCATGGCTTAAAGGTTTGGGGATCGTATTAGCTGTATTAGGGGTGATATTGAGTTCTATTTCCTCAAAAAGCAGTGGCTTTGATCGAAAATATACATATTTGCCATTTTTACTGTTTCTTTTGGCGGGTGTTTTGGATACGACATTCAATGTTGCGAAAAAGCTTCATATTAATGAAGGACATAATGAATATTTTTTAGCCAGCACATTCTTAGTGGCGGGTATGATAGGTGTAGCAGTGGAGGCTTATAACATTTTTTGGAAAGCCAAGAAAGTGAAGTTGAAAAATGTGATTGGAGGTTTGTTGTTGGGGATGTTTAATTTTGGCTCAATATACTTTTTAATCAAAGCTTTGGGTGTTCCTGATTGGGATAGCAGCACTATTTTTCCTGTAAGGAATATGAGTGTTGTCGCATTTTCCGTGATAGCTGGATTCGCTTTTTTTAAGGAAAAATATTCGAAACTGAATTGGCTAGGGATAGTAATGGCGTTGCTGGCGATTTATTTGATTGGGAAATAAAATGCGTTTGTATGAAAAAAAGCCATTCAAAGGTTGATGAATGGCTTTTAATATTTAAAGTTCTATTTGTTGCTTGTCATCGACATGCAGTTCTTTCTTTTTCATTTCGTAGTTGACAAAGTCGTAAAGATCATGGTCGAGCAAGTGAGAAGGAGAGATATTGCTCAAGGCATTCATCATGATTTCGTTTCGATCATTGTATGTTTCTTCCCATTTTTTGAGCATCTGTTTGACTACTTGTCTTTGGAGATTCGGTTGAGATCCGCAAAGGTTGCAAGGGATAATTGGGAATTGCATATGGTTTGAATATTCAATAATATCAGCTTCTTTGCAGTAAGCCAAAGGCCTAATGACTACATGTTTTCCATCATCGGTTTTGTATTTTGGAGGCATTGACTCAAGCTTGCCGCTAAAAAACAAATTAAGGAAAAACGTTTCCAGAATATCTTCCCTGTGGTGTCCCAAAGCGATTTTTGTGCAACCTAATTCCTCCGCGGCAGTGTAAAGAGTGCCTCTTCTTAGTCTTGAGCAAAGGCTGCATGTGGTTTTGCCCTCAGGGACCTTTTCCTTGACTATGCTGTAAGTGTCTCGCTCTATGATTTTAAAATCGACACCCAAGCCCTCCAAATAATTGGGCAATACTTCTTCGGGAAAGCCAGGTTGCTTTTGATCAAGGTTGACCGCTACAATTTCGAAATCCTTGCGAACTAGTTGCATATGCATCAGCGCGTCAAGCATAGTGTAACTGTCTTTTCCACCTGACAGACAGACCATCACTTTGTCTCCCTTCTCAATCATTTGGAAATCTTCATGAGCTTTCCATACGGATTTGCGAATTTTTTTTGTCAGTTTTTTTATCTCAAAAGCTTCTTTTTCCATCGTCATTCTATTTTCAATCTGCAAAGATCATAAAATAAAACGTATTATCACAAGGAGATTGTCCAAACAGCCTATTTAAATCAGTTGCATGTTTGCTTTTAAGAGTTGATGGAAGCATTGTCGTAAATCAAGGACCAATCGATTTTGGATTTTGATCCGTCTAGAAAAAGAAACGTATTATTTTCTTGATCAAAGTCGCCAAAATCGTTTGTAGGCGGATAATAGCCTGAAATCATCGCCTTGAAATACAATGAACAGCAAAATTCTCCGATATCATTTTCTTTCTCTTCCATTAGCCAATGAATGTTTGCGTCAGCGGATTGAAGATCTTCAAGCTTGAAGTTGATAATCAGGTGTCTCCATCCATCAGGAGTGATATGGGCTGTGTTATTTTTGCAAAATCCGAAAAGTGATGAAATTTCAGAAAGTTTGTTCAGGTCTGATATTTGGTAGATTTTTCCATTAGGCATTGGCTCTTGCGACCAAGCGAGTATGGCTTCTTCAGGCATGATAATTATTATTAATATCGAAAATCAGTTAGATAGACTGCAATATATGCTTATATTTTGGGTTGAACGCTTGCTGAGTGTTTATTTTTATTTTTGAAGTAGAAAAAGTTATATTTATTGCAGGAATTTGATTATTCAAATGAAAATGCTTTTTTTACATAGCGAATTGCATCTCGAAAGAATTCGAAAGATATGGAAAACAAGGTTGTCAGTGAATTGCTAGAAAAAGGCGTGTCATGGGCTTATTGGAAAGGTTATGATTGGTTTGCCTCTCAATTGATTCCAGCTGTGGAGTTATTGGATGAAAAGATCTCATCGCAAAGATTGTTATTGTCACAATGCTGGAGCATGATAGGCGAAATACATTTATTGAATTTAGCTCCAGAAGAAGCTAAAAGGGCGTATTTCAAAGCAGTGAAACTAGATCCTAAGAGTTCCGAGGCTATAGCAGACATGGCTCATGCTCAATATCAATTGGGTGAGTATTCGGAAGCTTTGAAAAACATTTCTTTGGCGATAGATCTCGATAGCGATAATGAGTCATATTGGAATGACAAGCAGATGATCACTGATGCTGTCAATTATGATGAGAGGCCCCTTTTTGATAAGGAAGATCAAGCTTGGCAATGGAATGAGATGCTGGCTAAAGGAGATTTTGAGCAAATTCTTTCAGCTTTTGAAAATATAGAGGAAGAAGAACTTGAGTTGTTTCATTGGTTGATTGCGGCAAGAGTATATGGAGCTAAGAATGATCTGGAGAAGTACCTTGAAGCTTGGCAATGCGTTGCAGAACAAAATGAGGTCTTTGACTTGGATTATGTGGATTGGTTTTATATGCCAATGAAAGCTTTTGAGTCTACTGAAATGTGGACTTTGCTGAAAAATCTGAATCCAAGAATTGACGATGCTGTATTTATCGAGTTTGAATCATTGCAGGACAATTATGGCGAAGAATTGACAGAGCTTGAAATGAGAAATTTGATATGCGATTACTTTATCGCTTTGTACTCAATGGATAAGAAAAGCATGAAAAAAATAGCAGACAAATATCCACTTTGGGAAGAAGTTGATTTATAAAATTTGACGTGGCTTTTTATAACTTGGTCTAAGTTTTGAATCAAGCTAAAGACGATACAATACTTCGTCTGATATGGGCTTGAAACATTTTTTTATTTTTATTATCAGCTTGGCGCCTTGGGTGGCATATTCCCAAGGTGTTTCGGATTCTACACTGATAAAATTGTTGCCTAAAAACGATACCTTGACAGGCAGGTTTGCCGTAAGTCCCAATCAACATCAGCTTGAGCCTTTAGATATTCCTAGAGATAGAGGACTCTATATACTCACATCGGATAAGACCATGCAGATGCGTATATTAGGATCTGTGAGGTTATTGACATTATATGACGACAGGTTGCTAGCCAATAAGAATGCGTTTATCACAGCTCAAATTCCAGTAAGCAAATCTGAGAGAAATATTCCGAATTATAATAGTACGCTTAGCCAAACTCGCTTGGGTTTTGAAGTCACTCGAAAGACGGTGAAAGGCGATGTGTTTATAAGGCTGGAGACTGATTTCGCCGGGCAGAATGGATTTAGAATACGGCATGCATATGGAAGTTTTGGTAGATTATTGATAGGCCAAACTTGGTCTTTGTTTACCAATGTGACGGCAGTGCCGGCTACGGTTGACTTCAATGGACCTACGGGAGTTGCTATGACTAGAACCCCTCAAGTGAGATATGAATTTCCATTGACTAAAGACTTGGCGATTTACGCTGCTTTGGAGTATTCCATCGAGGATTATCAGGAAGAGGATTCCTCTAATCTTATACTGGTGAATTTGACTCCTGATTTTACTATGAAAATAGAAAAGAAGTTTGATTTTGGAAATATTCAGCTTTCTTTTTTAGCAACAACTCTTACAGCCAAAGATACAATGAATAACCTTTTTACAAGACTTGTAACGGGGTTTGGAGTATTTGGAACTGTCAAGCTCAGCAAGCAAACAAAAATAGACTACCAAATGGCAGGAGGGAGAGCTGTAGCCCATTATATTGCGGCTTTGAGCGGCAATTCTCAAGACATTATTTATGATCCTTCCAGCGGAAGATTTCAACCAATTTACTCATATGGAGGGTTTGTGGCAGTGACTCATAATTGGACCAATGAGTTTTTTTCCACGGCTTCCATAGGAGCGACTGGAGTTGAGAATTTTTCTTTTCAACCTGAGAATTCGTACCGGAACGGTATCGGTGTTACCGTCGATTTTTTCTGGAATGTCATAGAGGGGTCCAAGGTGGGCTTGGAATATGTTTATGGGAAAAGGTTCAATAAGAATCTGGCATTTGGAAATGCCAGTCGTGTCGCGGCTCTTTTTTATTATGATTTTTAATCTATTTTATAAAATGAATTCAACGGCTATAGCTAGCAAGACTCCAAGAAGAGTAATGAACATTTTCCTGAAATTGAACTGATGCTCAGGAGAAGTTTCGAAGAATATTGTCGTTGAAATATGTAGGAAATTTCCTGCCACAACTGCGATTAACAAATTATAATACATGTGGTCAACAGCCATTTTCTGAAATAAGAAATTGCTGGCAAATATTCCAAATGGGGAAGCTAACGCGAAAATAATAAGCAATGTAAACACTTTCTTCTTGCTGCTTAAGCTTTGGCTGATTACTGATACTAGTGCAAAGGCTGCGGGAATTTTATGCAACACCAAACCGATCATTAGATTGTTCTGACCATGCCCATGGTTGAGAAAATTTCCGGATAGTATTGCGCCATCAAAGGTCGCGTGAATTAGCATGCCAATAATCAAAGGCGTTACGGGATGATGGTGCTTATGACTGTGGTGTTCGTCCAAATGGCCATGTTCCACTCCGCTGGTGAGCGGCTCAAGAAGCACCTGAAAGAAAAATCCCAATAAAATGAAAAGGCTTACTATATGCCCATCGGTATGGCTATCTTCATATAGCTCTGGAAGTATATGCAATATTGTAAGTGAAAACAAGTAGGCTCCACTGAATGTGATCGCCATTTGCATCTCCTTTGTTCTTTTTTTTGAAATAAAGAATACCAGAGAGCCACCAGCCATAGCTGATAAGAAAAGAATGATTGCATCTATCATGCTCTATTTATTTTTTTTCAGCAATAAAAATCATTCGATCAGAATTATCCATATCGAATTTGTCAAACTCGTAGCTGCCATAAGTGCCGATAATTTTAGCACCAGCGTTATTGAAATACGTTATAAAATCTGTTTGTTTAAGGGCTTTTACTTTTTCTTCAAATTTGAAATCTATTTCATTATCATTGAATTCAATGGTTTTGACTATGAAGTTATTTTCATCTACTCTTTTGTGTATATCGAAGCTAATGCCATCAATGGTTTTCTTTTCATCTTTTTTAAGCTGATTAATGACTTTGGTTGGATTTAGAAAATCCAAAAGCATTTTGCCATTAGGCTTAAGGTTGTCAATCGCGGAGTTTATCGCTTTTTGGTTATCTTTTTCATCCGAGAAGTAGCCAAAACTTGTAAATAGATTTACGACAAAGTCAAATTGACTTTCTTGGAATGTCTCGCGCATGTCATGATTCGCAAAGTGAAGTTTGTCGTTTTCAAATTGCTTCGCAAACTCAATGCTTTGCACAGAAAGATCAATTCCAGTTACGTTCATTCCATTTTTGTTCAAAAAAATAGAATGGCGCCCTTTGCCACAGGCAATGTCTAGAACCTTGTCGCCAGAAGCCATCTCTAATTTATGAATGACATTGTTAATGAATGTTTCGGCTTCTGAATAATCTCTGTTTTTATATAATATATGATAATAAGGAGAATCAAACCATTCTCCAAACCATTCTTTTTTACTGTCAGATGACATATTCTATTATTGAGTTTTTGCCTTTTGTTCTGTATTGTTTTATGAAGCTTTGATTTGTTAATTCAAAGCAGAGCTTATTGAAGCGTCACAAATTGTTTTTTCAGCTTATCATCGCTGATAAAACTTTTCACATTGCCTTCTTCATCGCTGTAGATCAGATAAGCATGCACATTGTCTAAATTTTCAATAAGATCTTTGGATTTGTCGAAGCCCAATACCATGAAAGCTGTAGCATATGCATCTGCCTCAGCGCAAGTGGGAGCGATTACCGAAGCGCTTAACAAGGTTTGCATTTGCGGATATCCAGTAAATGGATTAATTGTATGAGCGTATTTTACTCCGTCTTTTATTTTAAAATTCTTGTAATTTCCAGAAGTAGCGATTGCTTGATTGTTCAAAGTAAGCGATGCTATCGCACTTTGAGACAAGCCGTTGGATTGAGGGTCTTCAACGCCTATAGTCCAAGATTTCCCTGCAGGGTTATGGCCTTTGCAAACAATTTCGCCGCCTATTTCTACCATGTAGTTATTGATTCCTAAGGATGTCAGGTATTGAGCGACAACATCAACTCCATATCCTTTGGCAATGGCTGAGAAATCCAATTCAACACCTTCCTTAATTTTGTGAAGTTGGTTGCCTTTCAGTTGAATAGATTCAAAATCGATGTATTGCATGATTGAATCTACTTTTGAAGAGTCCGGATAAGTTGCTTCTCCTGGTCCGAAACCCCATGCTCTAACAAGCGGCATCACTGTAGGGTTGAAAGCTCCTTGAGTATTTTCATAAATTCTCTGGCTTTCATTGAACATGTATCGCAGATATGGATAACTTAAGGATATAGAGTCCTGACGATTGAATTTCGAAATTTCGGATTGCTCTATATATGTTGACAGGCTATTGTTGAAGTCTGCTAGAATCGAGTCAACACTGTTTTTCAAATTGCTTTGCAATTCATTTTCATATTTGATAGAATATGTTGTCCCCATAGTTGTGCCTTGAATTTGCGTAAACTCAGAGGTCTCTTCTTGCGCATTTTTTTCTCGATAATTTCTAACGACCAAGATGATCAAGATGAGTACAATTGGGTAAATTTTGCTTTTGTGAAGTATTTTATCTTTGATAGTGCTCATGATGTCTTAAGAACGGCTTTAGCCTATTTAAATTGCTAGCTTATTAGGCGCTGCAATCAGGTTGCAATTTAACGATAAATTGCAAAAAAGTATGTTTGATAGGATGGTTCTTTTCTTTTTTACCTGTTTTTGACTCAATATCCTTCTTAAGTTTCAAGAAGTTTTTTTTTGAATTACATTTGTTGGAAGGCTTTATCTTTGTGTTAGGAATTAAAAATGAACGAAGTGTGGAGCGAAATATATTTGATCTATAGATTTCAATAAGAAAATATGCGAGAGGATTATTTAACGGGAAGCAATGAGCATATGTCCAATGCTGAAAAAGAGTTTGAAAGAGCTTTGCGACCTTTGTCTTTTAACGATTTTACAGGTCAGGAAAAAGTGCTTGAAAACCTTAAGATATTTGTGATAGCGGCATCTCAAAGAAATGAACCTTTGGATCATGTCTTACTGCATGGTCCTCCTGGATTGGGAAAAACAACACTGTCGCATATTATTGCCAACGAGTTAGGGTCAAATATAAAGGTAACCTCAGGGCCTGTATTAGACAAACCTAGCGATTTGGCGGGCTTACTGACAAATCTTGAGGAGCATGATGTTCTTTTTATAGATGAAATACATCGTTTGAATCCGATTGTGGAAGAGTATTTATATTCGGCCATGGAGGATTTTAAGATTGATATTATGATTGATTCAGGGCCTAACGCAAGAACAGTTCAGATAGGTTTGAATCCATTTACATTGATTGGCGCGACAACTCGATCAGGTTTATTGACGGCTCCTTTAAGAGCTCGTTTTGGGATTAACTCTCGATTGGAGTATTATGACGCAAAATTGTTGTCTACGATTATTGAAAGGTCATCTAAGATACTGGGTACTCCAATACATGCTGACGCGGCTTTCGAGATCGCAAGAAGAAGTCGCGGAACTCCTCGTATCGCGAATAATTTACTGAGAAGGACACGAGACTTTGCCCAAGTCAAAGGTGATGGTACAATAAAGCTTGATATTGCTGAAGTTGCTCTTAATGCTTTGGATGTGGATAAGAACGGTCTGGATGAGATGGATAATAGGATACTGAATACTATTATTGGCAAATTCAATGGTGGCCCTGTAGGCTTGAGCACAATAGCTACAGCATGTAGCGAAGAAGCTGAAACGATAGAAGAAGTTTATGAGCCTTTTTTGATCAAGGAAGGTTATATCAAGCGTACATCTAGAGGCAGGGAGGCCACGCCAACAGCTTATGACCATTTGAAGATAAAACCACCTACTCAACAAGGCAGTTTGTTTGATTAAGTTTGAGTATAGAAGTTAATTGCATGAATAAATATTTGTCTTCTGTTGAAGATCGCACAGCCTTTGTGAAAAGAACAGCTTTGGACTTGGGCTTTCAATTTTGCGGTATTTCCAAGGCGGAGTTTTTGGAAGAAGATGCGGCAGGATTGGAGCAATGGTTGAAAAATGGCAGTCATGGTAAGATGTCTTACATGGAAAATCATTTTGACAAGAGGCTTGACCCTACAAAATTGGTTGAAGGGGCAAGGTCTGTGGTGACATTGATGTATAATTATTATCCGCATGATGTCATTTCGGATCAGGATAATTATAAAATTGCCAAATATGCCTATGGCAAGGATTATCATTTTGTGATCAAAGATAAGCTTAAGGAGTTCATGGAGTTGATTCATGAAAATGTGGGAGAAGTGGATGGAAGAGTGTTCGTGGATTCAGCCCCTGTCATGGAGAGGAGTTGGGCGAAAAAGAGCGGCGTAGGCTGGGTTGGTAAAAATACGCTGCTTATCAATAAAAGTGCTGGAAGTTTCTTTTTTTTATGCGAAATGATTATCGATCTGGAGCTTGAGCCTGATGGACCTATCAAGGATTATTGTGGAACATGCAATAAGTGCGTGGAAGCTTGCCCAACTGACGCTTTGGTCGGCAATGGAGTAATGGATGCGAGCAAATGCATTTCTTACTTGACCATAGAGCTTAAGGATTCCATTCCTAATGAGTTTGAAGGTCAAATGGAAGATTGGGTTTTTGGATGTGATATTTGCCAAGACGTTTGCCCTTGGAATCGATTTTCCAAACCGCATAATGAACCAATGTTCAAGCCTCATGAAAATTTAGTGAGTATGCGTAAAAATGATTGGGAAGAGTTGACCAGAGATGTATTCAATGAAATATTCAGGAAATCGGCGGTTAAAAGAACAAAAATAGAGGGATTGGCGAGGAACATAGCGTTTGCCAAAAAGAAAGGCTCACCGAAGTGAGCCTTTTGAAATATTTATCTTTGAAATAATCGCTTTCGCATTAAATCTGAATTACAGAAAGTTACGAAGCAAGATTTTTTGGTGATTTTGATTGTGTCCGAATTGCTCGTAGCACCATCTTTTCAAGTCATCCACTTCGTTAGGCATTAAATTAATTATAGCTTTCAGCAATTCTTTTTCGAAGAGTCTGTAATTAAAACTTACCTTCGATAAGATCAATTTTGAATATTTAAGCATAGTTTTAAAAAAAATGATTTGGTCTGTTAAGTAAATAATTAACAATATTCATGCTGATTTCTTTTTTCATCAACGTGAATCCATTTGAAAGGTTACTGATAAATTTTTAAAATTTAAAACTTCGGCATATATTTCTTTAGTTTGTGTTTGTTCGCAATTATTAACGGTAAATTTGTATATATTTTTACGTATTGTCAAAAACATAGTTTCTTCTTTTTGATATTTTTAACAAATGCCCAAAATTACTTTTTGAATTTTTAACGTAACTAGGGGCTATTCATTTGATAAAATAGAGGGATTTTGAGATATTTAACCGAAGTTAACATGTGGCTTGGTTATGGGCCCATTATTAAGAGGAATCTTTCTTACTTAAAATAAAGAATGGAATTAGAAAGCTTGAAAATAAACTCTAAAACGAAATTTCAGGGATTTTTTGCATGTGTATTTATATTGGCGATGTTTTTAGGCTCTGCAAGAGCTACAGCGCAGGAAGTGAACATTTCCTTGGGGCCAAATAAAATCGCTAAAAACCAGACTTACAAAGTCACGATTACTGTTTCCAATGGGCAAATACAGAATTATTCCGAATTTCCGGATATCGCTGGTTTTATGAAAAGAGGAACTTCTTCTTCCTCTTCGACCAATATTGTCAATGGACAGATGTCATTTACGCAAAGTATTTCCCAATCTTATTTGCCGCAAAAGGAAGGGACATTTGTATTGCATCCTTTTGAAATGGATGTAAATGGAAAGAAGGTGAAATCCCAAGGAGCTAGGATAGTGGTAGGGCCTGCCGCTGCGCAGCAACAACGTAACTATTACGACCCTTTCGCTGATTTTTTTGGCAATAGAACTCAGCAGAGGCAGCCTACAGAATTTGTGGATGTGAAGGAGGATGCGTTTTTCGCTATTACTACTGATAAAAAGGAAGTCTACGTTGGGCAGGGGTTTAACCTGAGAGCGGCTTTTTATGTAGCTTTGGAAAATAAAGCTCCTTTGGACTTTTATGATATCAATAATCAATTATCGGAAATATTAAAGCAAATCAAGCCGACAAATTGCTGGGAAGAGACTTTTGATAATCGATTGGGGCCGGACCGAGTTGAAATCAACAATAAGGTGTATCAAAGGTATAATTTGTTTCAAGCCTCTTACTTTCCACTGAATACGAATCCAATTGAGATACCGGCGATGCCTTTGAAGATGATCAAATACAAGGTGGCAAAGAATCCAAGCTTCTTTGGTCAAAATAGACAGGAAGATTTCAAAACGTTTTATTCCAAAGCAATTGAAATCAAAGTAAAAGAATTGCCGGATTATCCTCTTAAGAATCAAGTGGCTGTGGGACAGTATAGGCTAAATAGCAAGATTAGCCAGAAATCGGTTAAAACAGGAAACAGTTTCAGCTTTGACTTCAATATTACAGGCAAAGGAAATATCGCTGCTATTGATGATCCAACAGTGGTTAATTCCGATTCCTTGGATATTTATCCGCCTAATGTAAGGCAAAACATACAACGATCCAATAGTGTCGTTTTGGGTAATAAATCATTTGACTATTATGTGATTCCGAAAGAACCGGGAGAGTATAATTTGGGAGATTATTTCTATTGGATTTATTTTAACACGGCTACAGCCGAGTATGACACGCTGAGGCCGAATGTGGTTTTGAACGTGTACGGAGAAAGTTTGCAAAATTCTGATATCATGTCAAATGATCTTGGATCATTCTATGACCGTATAGATTTGGCTAGCAATAGGCTTCGTTCAGTCAATAGAGTGGGGACATTTAAAATAATAGCAAGCATACTTCTATGCGTGATGTTGTTGTCATCATTGGGCTTCATTTTCTGGGATAAACTTCCTGTCAAGAGGAAATTTTCCAAAAAACATGGTTAATTTTGCTTATGCGAGTATTAACTTGCGGCATTAGAAGGTTAAAGGGATTTCTACAGTAAATATTTGGTGATGAGTAATACATACGGAAATATATTTAAAATATCGACATTCGGCGAGTCTCATGGAAAGGCCTTGGGAGTAGTGGTGGATGGATGTCCAGCGGGAATAGACTTCGACGAGCTGTTCATACAACAAGAGCTTGAGAGAAGAAAGCCCGGACAATCCAAGATAACAACTCATAGAAAGGAAGCTGATAGCTTTCAAGTTCTTTCCGGTGTGTTTGAAGGCAAGACCACTGGAACGCCAATCGCTTTAGTGATTTTCAATGAAGATCAACGAAGTAAGGATTATTCGCATATCGCGGACAAGTACAGACCATCGCATGCGGACTTTACCTATACTGAAAAGTACGGCATAAGAGATTACCGAGGCGGAGGAAGAAGTTCGGCAAGAGAAACAGCTGCTAGAGTAGCCGCAGGAGCTTTGGCTAAGCTTTATCTTAAGACTTTAGGGATTGATGTGAAAGCTTATGTGTCGCAGGTTGGTCCTATTAAGCTGGACAAAAGCTATAAGGAGCTTGATTTGAATACGATCGAGGACAATATACTGAGATGCCCTGATCAAGACAAAGCCGCGGAGATGATAGAGCTAATCGACCAAACTCGCAAAAAGCAAGACACTATTGGAGGTATTGTGACAGGATTGGCTTTTCACGTGCCTGTAGGCTTAGGGGAACCTGTTTTCGACAAGCTTCATGCCGAATTGGGGAAAGCAATGTTGAGTATCAACGCGGTAAAAGGCTTTGAGTATGGAAGCGGGTTTGATGGCGTTGAGATGTACGGGTCGGAACACAATGACGAGTTTTATGTGGAAGACGGTCGTGTGAAAACAAAAACCAATTTCTCCGGAGGCATTCAAGGTGGAATTTCCAATGGACAGGATATTTATTTCAGAGTAGCGTTCAAACCAGTTGCTACGATCATGAAAGATCAAGATAGTGTTAACGAAAGTGGAGAAGCAGTAACAGTGAGTGGCAAGGGAAGACATGATCCTTGCGTTGTTTCAAGAGCTGTGCCTATTGTTGAGGCTATGACTGCTTTAGTATTGGCTGATATGCATTTAAGAAATAAATCCTCAAAGATATAATTTCTAAGAAAGGTTATATGAGCCTCATCTTTAACTCAAAGGTGAGGCTTTTTTTATTCTCTCAATATAGTATTGGTAAAAGATAATTTTAGCAAAATCTAGGTTGGGGTGGAATTGTCTCTGAAATACCCAATTGTTGCTTAATGAATGGAATTAACTACTTTAACTCGATATTGACCTTGGTTTTGTATTTTTCAACTAGAGTTATGTGGTGATTAGCCAAAAACCTTTGCGTTGGTTGTGTTATTTTTATTATAACTGTTTTTTGATAAAATTATTTTTTTCCAAAAAAAACGGATATTCTGTGAAATTCAATCTTTTTTATTAGATTGGTTAATTGTGTTAGAAAGACTACATTTATAAACTTTTAATTTTCATTCAATAATACAATTTAGAATGGCTAAGAAAAAGATTCCATTGCATTTAAAGATTGTCATTGGCCTTTTGGCTGGATTAGCAGTTGGATTGTTGTTCTCCTATTTAGGCGTGCCAAAGGAGTTTACTTTGAATTATATCAAGCCTATAGGGACGATTTTCGTTAATTCCCTCAAGATGATTGCCGCGCCTTTGGTATTGGCTTCCTTGATTATTGGTATAGCTAATTTAGGGGATGTTTCCAAATTGTCGCGAATGGGAGGCAAAACTATTGGAATATATATATTAACGACAGTAATATCGATTACCATTGGCTTGGCTGTGGTGAATTTGATCGAGCCGGGGAAATTTATCTCAACGCAAACGAGGATGGATTTGCTGGAAATGTACGCTGGTAAAGTAGCTGCTAAAGCGGATCAAGCCAAAGAGTTGAGAGAAAGCGGTCCATTGCAACCTTTGGTGAATATGGTGCCGACGAATATCGTTCAAGCGGCTTCGGATAATGGCAGCATGCTTAAAATCGTATTTTTTGCGGTTTTGATGGGGATTGCGCTATTAAAAATCCCAAAGGAGAAAGGCGAAGGAGTTGTGAAGTTTTTTGATGGAATCAATGAGATTATTTTGAAGATTATTGATTTTATCATGAGGATCGCGCCATTCGGTGTATTTGCATTAATTACAACGATGATTGTTGAGCTGGCTGGAGATGATCCAAGTAGCGCTTTAGAAATATTGGGGGCTTTGTTAGCCTATTCATTGACCGTTCTATTAGGCTTGGGTATTATGATTATGTTGGTATATCCAATGTTTTTGAAGATTTTCACAAGTTTTAATTATTTTGATTTTTTCAGAGGCATTAGGCCTGCTCAATTGTTGGCCTTTAGTACAAGTTCAAGTTCTGCTACCTTGCCGGTGACGATGGAATGTGTTGAGAAGAAGCTGAAAGTTTCCGAGGAAGTTTCAAGTTTTGTTTTGCCTTTAGGGGCTACAATTAACATGGATGGAACTAGTTTGTATCAAGGGGTTGCGGCGGTGTTCATCGCGCAGGCTTTAGGTCTTGATTTGACCATAACTCAACAAATCATGATCGTATTAACTGCTACCCTTGCTTCGATAGGTTCAGCGGGAGTTCCTGGCGCAGGCATGGTGATGCTTGTGATTGTGTTGGAGTCTGTGAATATTCCTGCGGCAGGATTAGCATTGATCATTGCGCCTGACAGAATTCTTGATATGTGTAGGACGGTTGTGAATGTTACGGGCGATGCGACGGTTTCAATGGCTGTGGCAAGTACGGAAGGACAGGATTTTTCAGAAATAGACACGGAGGAATTGGTGCAGGAATAATAGCTTAAATTGTCATTCGTTAATCCTTTATGTGGGAAAATTGGCGTAAATTTCCAATCTTTACGTTGTAGAAAAGAAGAAAATAAATACTAAACATATGTCTGTACAGGAACAAGCTCAAAATTCTAGACTGGTTCAGTTATATTTGGAGGCTAATCCAAACCCGAATTCGTTGAAATTTGTGGCGAACTTTATGTTGGTGCCGCAAGGAGAAAGTTATGATTTCCCAACCAAAGAAAGCGCTGCTGATTCTCCATTGGCGAAGGTCTTATTTGATTTGCCTTATGTGGAGAGAGTGTTTTTTGCGAGCAATTTTGTTACAGTTACTAAAGCTGAGTCTGAAGAGTGGGCTGAAGTGCAAAATGTAATCAAGGAAGAAATCAAGACTTATTTAAGTACAGGTAAAGCGGTGATCGATCCTGCTGCTGCTTCCGCATTGCCGCAAGAAGGAGAGGATTCTGAGATCGTTGCTAAGATCAAGGGAATACTAGACGAGTATATCAAGCCTGCTGTGGAGCAAGATGGAGGAGCTATTACATTTCATTCATTTGAGGGAGGTGTTGTGAAAGTGTTATTGCAGGGATCTTGCAGTGGATGTCCTTCTTCAACAGTAACTCTTAAAGCTGGCATAGAAAATTTGCTAAAAAGAATGGTGCCTGAAGTCGAGTCGGTTGAAGCTGAAGGTGTATAATGAGATTGAATTTGAAACGATAGAGTTTTGAAGAAGTATAAATGAGCCTGCGATAGTTTCGCGGGCTTTTTTATTGTGAATATTTTGCAACAAAAAAAGCCAAATGCGAAATGCATTTGGCTTTAGCAATATGTCAATGTTTAATTTTATCGGGCAAGTGTAAAAGATCCGATTTTTTCATCATCGCCATTTGTCACAGAAATATAATAAATGCCTGAAGGAGCAGAGCCTCCGTTCCAGCTTGCATTTCTGTAATCATCGGTTTCAAAGAAAATCTGGCTTCTTTTATTCATAATCATCACTTTAACGGGTTCGCTGGAGTTAGGGTAAGTGATCGAAAACTCGTCATTTATGCCATCCCCATTTGGAGAAAATACTTTAGCCCATTCGATTTCTTTGGATATAGGCATTTCAAATGTTTTCTCAACAGTTTCTCCCGCTTCGTTAGTCACTGCTATTCTAATGCTCAATGTAGTGGCATTTTCGTCGATATAGTCGATTAAGTTTTCATCCAAGATGATTTTGTTGTCTTCAATGATGAAAAGATCATTGTCATCATCTCCTTCACCGTTGACAAAGGTAATGTCCAAATTTCCTTGATTATCATCGACCATTATCGTTGCGCTAATATCGCCTGTTTGAGAATTGTTGCTTAAGCTAATTTCATCTAACGTGATTGATTCGGATGTGATGGTTGGTATATCTATTACCTCTATGTTGAAGCTTTGCTCAGACACTTCTCCATTGCTGTCTGTAGCTTTAATTCTAATGCTTAAACTGTTCTGGTCTTCATAGTCCAATCCAGCTGCAGTCATTAGTTTACCTCCATCTATTATAAACAAGTTGTTGTTAGTATCTCCCTCTCCAGCTACAAGCTCAAAAGTGGCAGTGTTGCCGTTGCCAATAGATAGTTCTCCCACTAGAATATCAGTTGACTCATTTTCTTTCACAGTTGTGTTGGAAAGTGAAATGGTTAACTCTTCATCAATAATATCGATAATAAGAGCCTTTTCAAATGAACCGCCTTGATTGTCTGCGACTTTTATTCTGATATTCAAACTGTTTTTCGATTCGAAATCGAAAGAAGCGGCACTTTTCAATATATTGTCTTCAATAGTTACTGATGAATTGTCATCGCTTCCATCACCGTTTACAAGACTAAAAATATGAGTTTGCAAAGGATCTGGGTCTACTGTGGATAATGTTCCAATAGTTGTTCCTGAAGGTTCGTTTTCAGAGATAGAGTTATTAGAAAGCAAAATATCTGAAGGCTCAGTGTTTTGTTCTTGAATAATATCTGTAATGTTAATTTTGAATACTTTTGAAAATGATCCTCCTGCTCCGTCGTTTACTTCAATGCGTATGCTGTATTGATTTTTAATAGCTTCAAAATCGAATATTTCATCGCTTTGGAGTTTGTCACCCACTATTTTGAATGAAACGTTGTCTGTATCTCCTTGTCCCGCCACCAAGCTGAATGTATGCGTTTGACCGTTGTCAGGGTCAGATGCTGTCAGAGAACCGACAATAGTGCCGATAGCTTGATTTTCCAATATGCTGTTATTGCTCAAGGCAATGTCTGTAGGAGCATTGTTGCTATTTTCGTCCACATCTTCCACAGTGATGGAGAACACTTTCTCAAAGCTAGCACCATTATTATCAGTTGTTTTCAAACGAATAGACAACAAGTCTTTTTGCTCGAAGTCAATTGTGTTCGATGCTTTTACTTTAAGCTCATTGCCATCTATTTTGAATAAATTATTGTCTGTGTCACCGCTTCCTGCAATTAGTAAGTAAGTATGAGTGTTTCCCGCGTCAGCATCTGTGGTTGTGATTTCACCCACTAGCTGGTCTGCCACAGCATTTTCGACAATTGTTTGATTTGATAAATCAATATTCGTAGGAGCGGTATTGGTGTTCTCATCCACATCTTCGACAGAAATGGAGAACACTTTTTCAAAGCTGGCGCCACCGTTGTCAGTTGTTTTTAAACGGATAGACAACATATCTTTTTGTTCGAAATCAATGGTATTGGACGCTTTTACTTTAAGCTCATTGCCATCTATTTTGAATAAATTGTTATCTGTGTCTCCACTTCCAGCGATCAATACATATGTGTGAGTGTCTCCGGCATCAGCATCTGTGCTTGATATTGTTCCTACTAATTGGTCTGCCAAAGCATTTTCAATAATCGTTTGATTTGATAAATCAATATTTGTAGGAGCTGTATTTACAGCCTTTTCAACATTAATAGTAAGTATTTGACTGAAAGTCAGCCCATCATTGTTGCCTTGAGTTTGGATATGAATCTTTAATGTTGGTTTTGAGTCGAAATCCAAGTTGCCATTCAATTTCAATTGCGCTCCATCAACTAGAAATAGAGCATTGTCGTATTCATTGTTGCCGTTGTCAGTGTCTGCAGTCAAATTAAATGTATATGGCTCATTGCGGTCATCGTCAACTACATCTAAATTGCCAATTGCAAAACCACTGGATTCCGTTTCATTTACTGTGTTATTATCAAGAGTAATCTCAGTTGGAGCTTCTTGCACATTTAGAATTTCGATATCAAAGATTTTGTCAAATGAATTTCCTTCAGGGTCAACAACTTTGAGAAGAATTTTTTGAAATCTATTTTCATTCTCAAAATTGAAGGAAACATTCGCTCGCAATTTTTTTCCGTCGATATAAAATTTTGAGTTATCTTGGTCTCCTGCACCTGTACCCATAAAGAAAGAAAGATCGTCAATGGCTGTGTCAGCATCTGTAGCACCTAAATTACCTATGATTTTTCCAACTCCTGAATTTTCTGCCACTGTTTGATTACTCAGTGTTATATCTGTTGGCGCTTGGCCTCCAGTATTTTCAGTTACGTCTTCTACACTTATAGAAATTGCTTTTTCGAAAGCTCCTCCATTGTTGTCAACGACTTTGACACGAATGCTTACTGTTTGTGTCGTTTCAAAGTCTATAGCGCCATTGACTTTCAGCTCATTTTTATTTTGAATAGAAAATAGATTATTATTAGTGTCGCCAGCGCCGGATACTAGAGTGAAAGTATGTGTATCGCCATTATCCACATCAGTTGCTGAGAATATTCCCACTAGCGTGTTGCTAGGGCTGTTTTCTTTGAGTTCCACACCTTGTTTATCAAGGGTAATATCCGTAGGGTCGCTATTTTCTACAACATCTTCAATTGTGATTGTTATCTGTTTTTCAAGTGGAGTACTTGTTCCGTCAGTGACACTGACTCTAATTTTAGCTACAGGAGTGGTCTCAAAATCGATATTTCCGTTTACCTTTAGATTTTTACCGTCAATCAAGAATAAATTATTGTGATCGTCGCCAGTTCCGCTTACGAGTGTAATGGTATGCGACTCTCCATTATCTGGATCAGTTATGGTGAATACACCAACTTGAGTTCCTTGAGGACTGTTTTCCTTCAAGTCGCTTCCTTGTTGATCTAATGAAATATCTGTTGGAGATTCAGCGACATTTGTCACATCAAGGGTAAATGATTTTTGAAAAGCAAGGTTGTTTTGATCAGTTGCTTTTACTCTTATCCTTAATGTTGGGTTTGTTTCAAAGTCTATATTTCCATTAACTTTGAGCGTTTTTCCATCAATTATAAATAGATTGTTATGATCGCTACCCGCACCTGAAACAAGAGTCAAAGTATGAGAATCATCATTGTCAGGATCCGATACACTGAAAGTGCCAACTGTAGTGCCGGTATTTGCATTTTCCATTGGCTGGTTAGCGGATTTGGAAAAAACGATATTGGTAGGTTCTTCATTTTGATCTACAACATTCAATGAGAATGTTTTTTCAAAAGAAGCACCAGCCGCATCAGTTGCTTTTACTCTGATTGACAATGTCTCGTTATTTTCGAAATCAATATTTCCATTGATTTTAAGAGCTTTGCCTTCTATTTTGAACAAATTGTTGTGTGTGCTTCCTGAACCTGAAACTAAAGCAAGTGTATGAGTGTCTCCAGCATCAGCATCTATTACTGAGAAATTACCTACAGTTGTATTAAATGGAGAGTTTTCTTTTGGTTCTCCACTGACTGTGGATAAATTAATATTTGTTGGCGAGGTATTCTCTACGACATTATTAACATTTATCGTAAAGCTTTTTTCAAGTGAAAGACCAGCGCCACCTTTATCTGTGGATTTTATTCTGATTTTGTAACTTGTTTTAGTTTCGAAATCAAGCGTTGTGTTTAATTTTAGTTTGTCATCGGTAATTGAAAATGAAGCATTGTCGTCGCTTCCAGTACCAGTAACAAAAGCATACACATGTGCTTCCGGAGAATCTTCATCGGTTGTTGTAAAGCTGCCAATCACAAATCCAGTATTTTCATCTTCATTGACACTATTGTTGTCCAATGAGATGTTGGTTGGCGCTTCATTGATGTCATTGATTCTGATTTCGAATGATTTTGAAAATTTTTCTCCACCTTGATCAGTGGTTGTGATTTCAATATTCAAAGGCGAGTGAACTTCAAAGTTTATATTGTTTTTAACTTGAAGCTTATTGCCCGAAATTTTTAATAAATCATTAGGATTGCTGGTAAGAGAGTAAGTATGAGTATCTCCAGCGTCAGGATCAGTTGTGCTTAAATTTCCTATATCCTTGTTTACAGCCGAGTTTTCATTCACACTATTTTTTGACAAGGTTATATTAGTAGGAGCTTCGTTGCTTCCGCCTCCATCATCAGATGGGTCGTTAGTGATTTGCAAGGTAATCGTTTCGTCATGGTAAAGATCCGCGTCATTTTGTTCAGAGATTCTTAAGGTAAATGTAACAGGTGTCCCTGCTTCGTAGTCGAAAGGCACTCCTGTGAATTGGACCATGATATCACCAAAGATAGGATCCACTACAACTTTAAATTGATTGTTGGGATCATTTTGAATACTATAAACCGGAGGCAATCCGCTAGCATCTTCATCTTCAAACCCCGTGACAAAAAGAACTACTTTATCCCTAATAGTTGCATCGTTTTCAACAACGGATGTTATGGATTGATCATAGTTTATCTTAGTTGGTGCATCATTCATATTTGTAACATTCAATACGAATGATTCTGTTACACTTCCGCCATTGTCGTCGGTTACTTTAACTTTAACTTTGTATTCAGTTTTGCCGCTTTCGAAATTAAAAGAAACACCAGACTTGCTGGCTAAATTGTATGTGCCAAAATTTTCGTTGACCTCAAAGGAATTATTGTCTTCTCCGCCAGTTCCAGAAACGAACGTAATAGTATACCCGCCTGCATAGAATGCATCTGAGTTTTTGATGTTGAATTGTGTGCTAAAATCAGAGTTTTCAGGTATCGTAGTAGAAAGAAGATTTACACTTGTAATGTTATTTTGACTTGCTAGCAAGGATGATGGAATCAAGCAATTTGCCAATGCCAGGCAAATTACCATCCAAAGAGTTTTATATATAAATTTGTTCATTTTTCTCAATTTTATTTGTGGAAGTAGTACCAAAGATCTTCATTGCCTGATTGGCTTTTGTAGTCTTCTATTGTTTCCAGGATCTCATTTTGATCATCAGATGAAGTCAAGAAAACATAGAAGAGTCCATTAGATGGATTTTGACCTACGTTTGCATTTGGGAATTCAGATTGGAATTTGGCAGCCATGCGTTGCGCATTGCCTAATGCAGAAAATACGCCTGCTATCATATAATGCTTGCTTTCCAATGGACTATAATTTCCATCATTGAAGTCTGCAGAATCCTCTGTAGGCGCTTCTCTGTAAGCTACATATGTTTTCGTTGTTGAAGGATTTACCGTAAGCACCCAAGCTCCAGGGTAATCGCCTTTTTTATGAACTTTTTTCAATTTCGCATATGCTTTGTCAGGCGTGTCATGAGAAGAGATGAATACGTATTGGTAATCTTTGTTTGGAGTGTCTCCATAAGAAGCGTTTTCACCTGCATGTTTTAGTTCATCAACATGCCTTCTTGCGTAATTCTCATTTTTATATGTTCCAACTACTACATAATTTCCGTCGGGAAGGTATTCTCCTGAACTGTGATTGTCAATGATGTCGTCATATGCTATATCATTTTCTGGCGTGAATTTAGGCTCTTCGTTAAAATTATCTATCGTTTCAGTGTCTCCTGTGTTTTCAGCTATAGTTTGATCTTGAAGCTTTTCAAGTTCTCTATCAGGATCGTAAACGATTTCTTCCATTGGAATGTAAAGATACCATATGCCTTTTACTTCTTTTTCATCGCTATCGCTCAACCCTTGAATCATAGTGTGAGCTTTAGATTCATTGTCAAATCTCAGCAAGTATGTGTAATACATGCCGGTTTCTGACCAATATCCCCAACCAGCTTCACTATATCCCTTGCCAAGCAAAAGGTCTGCTTGCTTTTGAGCTATGCTTGGATTTTTGCTGGCTTTGGAAACTACATAGTGCCCTCCAGATAGCTCAATGGCATTGATGTTGTCCGTGTTATTGGCAAGCGTTGCTTCTTGTTCAGTGTTAGATTCTTCGTTTTCATTAGCTTCTTCGGTTGCTTCTGCTAGTTCGTTGTCTTCCTCTAAACTTTCGTCCAATTCAACTCCTTTTGTTTCAGCTATTGGAAGATTCTTTCTTTTGCCAATTCTTATCTTCAGATGTGCGGAATACGTTGGGTGATTGTTGATAGGACTGTTGGATTGCGGTACTCCATAGGCAAAACCAACAGCGATTCTTTCTTTGACTTGAACCTCTGTGAATCCATTGATTCCTTCGTTTTGACGATATGCGCCGCCTATAGAGAAGATTTGCTTGAATTGATAAGAAATACCTGCTTCATATTGATCTTCTGTGTTTTGATTGTGATAATACAAACCATAAGGTGTGATCGCATGATATGGGTTCAAGTTGATGCGCGACTCTACAGAAATCCCAACAGTTTGTAGCGGATCGAATTCTATAGGATTGAGGCTTTCTTGAGAAAAAGGATTGTTTTGCAATAATTGCGGCAAGATGACCCCTGCTTGGAAATATTTATTTTCATAGAACATTCCAAATCGTCCTATGATATTCATGTTTTGGGTATTGGAAAGGGCAGGATCTTCATAATCTTGATCAATTTGGTTTTGGCTGATCCCAGCTCCCAATCCGAATCTAATACGATTTGTATTTGAAATCCTAACAATGTATACAAAATCAATTTCTCCGGAATAAGTATTCAAAATGCTTTCTTCTTCCCTTACGACTTTGGCTCCAATCGCCATGTTTTTTCCTAAGGGACTGTCAAAGGTTGCCGTGTATGAAATAGGCCCGTCCTGGACTCCTACCCATTGATTTCTGTACAATAGCATGACAGTGCTGTAGCCTTCATACCCTGCTAGTGCTGGGTTGAACAGAAATCGTTGTTGAAGGTACTGGTTGTAGTTGGGGCTATATTGCGCCAAAGCGACTCGATTTGCTCCCCATAAAAGTAAAAGGATAAGTAGTAGTTTCCTCATGTATTTTTAGCTTAATAATTTTTACTTTAAGTATATAAGGTAATAAATTTTTGACTAAAAACTAAGGGATGGTATTTTTAAGAGTAATTTTGGGTTAAATTAATACTACTTAAGGGTAAGTGTTCATTGTTGAGGTTTTGAGAATTATAATATTCAACTAAATGAAGTATTAGCATTGAAAAAATGAGAACTACTAAGTATCTTTGCCCGCATATGAAAAACTCTTTAATCGCTATTATTCTCTTCTCTCTATGCTTGGCTTCGGTAAGCCGTTCGGGAGTATACCTTTCCTATAAGGTATTTCAAGAGTTTGTGATTGAAAATTTTTGTGAAAATAAGAATAAACCAGAGTTGAATTGCAATGGCCAGTGTTTTCTAATGAAGCAACTCAAGAAAGCTAAAGGCCAAGAGGAAAGCAATAAAATGGAAGTACAGGTTTTTGTGGGACATGCTATTTGCGAAATGCCTCAGGATTATTCTATTTCACCTATTTTTGTAGATAACATTCTTCATAAAGGATATTATTTGAACTTTTATACTTCTGATAATTCTTTTTCTCTTTTTAGACCTCCTTGTATTTCATAACCATTTCTAGAAATCCATACCTTAGTCTAGCTTTATAAATGCGTATTTTAAAGAGCGATTGGCTTGTAGGTTAAATTAATTCGTGGAATTTGTTGATTCTGATTAGCTCATTTTTTCAATAAGGTGAGTATATGATATACAACATTTTTTAGGAATCTTGCCGAAGAGGAACAAATAGCAATGGCCTTATTTGGCAGAATAAAACAATTTTTGAGATAGGTTTTAACGTTATAAGAAATGAAAAGGAATTTTATATTTTTATTAGTTTTAGTTCAAGGTTTGTTAATGTTTTCATGCAATAGTGATGACTCTTTGAATGAAAGCCCGGAGTATCCTGATAATGGAATGATATTGATTGGGGAAAAGGCTGTCGATAATTCTGAGATGAAAGTGAGGTTGTACGCTAAAGAGGATTTGTATTCTGGTTACAATCATATGGAAGTGGCCGTTTTGGATGAAAAGGGACTTATGATCAAAGACGCAAAAGTAACTTTAGCTCCAATGATGCATATGATGATGGACGATGGCATGATGTCTCATGGAGCACCTACAGAGCAACCTATAGCAGTTGGAAATGGTTATTATGCAGGAGCTGTTATGTTCACGATGCCTTCCAACGGGGATCATGGCAAATGGAGCATGAAAATCAATGTTGTTGACGGAGATGAAAAATCTCATTCTGTTGATTTTGATTTGCAAGTGGTTGAAAGATATCCTAATGCTGTTTCCAATGGCTTGGGAGAGACGATTGTGAGAGCTAGCGATATGAACAAGTCTTATTTCATTTCATATTATTTTAAGAATGAGCCAACTGTGGGAGCTAATGATGTAGTGTTTGTGGTATATGAGAAAATGAAAATGGCTATGAATATGAGGTCAGCTCAAACAGAAATGGATGATATGCCTGAATTTATGCCAACGACAGATTTCGAATTCATGAATGTAAGCACATACATGCCTTCAATGGATCATGGCACAAGTGAAACAGATGTTGCTCCAAAGCATGTGGCAAATGGACATTATGAAGGGATTGTTCACTTTTCTATGACTGGTGATTGGCAGATAATTTTTGATGGCGAAAATGAGGCTAAGACTATTGAGCTTAAGGAAAAGAAATTTTATTTAGAATTTTAGTTTTCTTCGTTAAGCATTGCATTCAATGAAGCAGTTACTCAGAGTATTAATAATATTGTTGATCGCGGCTGTTGAAAGTTATTCTCAGAGCGATACGGCTTCATATACTTTGTACTTGGACCAAGTAGGAATCGCGGACTCTGTCTCAGACAAAGGATATGCGCAAAAAAATCAAATTACAGGTATAGAGGAGTTGCTTGATCGCAGCCCCTCTATCAGTTTGGTCAAAAGAGGAAATTACGCTATGGAGCCTGTCATCAATGGTTTTCAGTCAGGACAGATTAATGTTACTATTGATGGAATGAGAATATTTGGAGCCTGTACAGACAGAATGGATCCTGCGACTTCGTATGTGGAATCAATCAATATGAAGCAGGCGGATATCAGAACAGGAGGTTGTTCCGCTGAAAATGGCTGCTCTGTAGGAGGTAATCTTGACATGAAAACGAGAATACCTTCGTTTGATGTTGATAAAAAGGTTGGAGGCGCGTTGATAAGCCGTTATAATTCCAATAGCTCTGGTTATGATTTGCAAGGACAATTAAACTATTCGACTGAGAAGCTAGCCTTGGTTTATACCGGAGGATACAGAAAACATGGAAATTACAAAGAAGGTGGAGGCGAAGAGGTGAATTATTCTCAGTTTGCCAAGATGAATCATTCTTTGAAATCAAGTTATAGGTTGGCTGAAAATCAGTTGCTAACCTTTACAATGATTTATGATCTGGCAAAGGATGTTGGTTATCCAGCCTTGACTATGGATGTTGGTACGGCGGTAGCTTTGATTTATGGTCTTGGATATTTAGCGTTTCCAGAGAATTCTTGGGTAAAAGAAGTCGAATTAAAGCTCTATGGGAATAATATCGAACATATCATGGATGATTCTAAACGTCCCGATGTGCCGATTAGGATGGATATGCCGGGTTGGAGTGATACTTATGGAGCTTTTGGAGTGTTAAAGTCTGAGTTTGGGCGTCATCAGTTCAAAGGGAAGCTAGATTATTATTACAATGCCTCAAATGCTGAGATGACGATGTATCCAGAGGGAGTTATTCCTTCATATATGGAAACTTGGCCGGATGTTCACAGATCCTCAGTTGGATTGTATTTGGAGGACCAATACAAACATGGCTCTTTGGATATTATGGGTTCGGTTCGTGTGGAGTTTGCGAATACTGATGCTAAGAGTGAGTTTGGCAGGAAGCAGTTTGAGATTTTTGGTTATCAACTTGATAAGCCTGATCAAAGAGCTGCGTATTCTATGGGTATGGATGCTGGTTATCAATTTAATTTATTGTCTAGACTAACATTTGGTGTAGGTTATTCGGAAAGGTTGCCTAATGTAACAGAGCAGTTTGGCTATTTTTTATTCAATAGATTTGACAATTATGATTATGTTGGCAAGCCTGATATTGATAATGAAAAAGCTTTGCAAGCTAAGGTTGGATTCGAACACGTAACGGATAAATTTCAACTCTCGCTAGAAGGTTTTTACTATCACATGCAAGATTACATAGTTGGCATTTATGATCCGAATATCGATAGAATGACTATTGGCGCTTTAGGGGTAAAAGTCTTTCAGAATGCTGAAAGAGCCTATCAAATGGGATTTAATGCCAGTTACTCACTTCAGCTTTTAGAGGCTTTGGTATGGAAGGGCACGGCTCAGTACACAAGAGGAGAATTTGAACATGAAGGCGAAAAGGATAATATACCGATGATGCTTCCTTTGAGATTGAACAATTCACTTCGTTATGCGAAGAAAAAGCTATTCATTCAGCTGGAAAATGAATCAAGTTTTGCCCAAAATTCAGTCAGCGCAACAGCGGAAGAGCAGTCAACATCATTTTATGCAGTTTTCAACGTAAGTGCTGGATATGATTTCTTATTAAGAAAATCTCGTTTGAATTTACAGGCAGGAGTTGATAATATTTTGGATAGAAATTACAGAACGCATTTGGACTGGGGTGGAATAAATAGACCTGGAAGAAATGTTTACTTAAGCTTAGGTTGTTATTTTTAATGACCTAATTTTTTTAAGTGCTTAGGTTTGAGCTTTGGAGTTTCATCGTCATCAGAACCTCTGATGACTAATGATTGTTCTAATTGAGATGCTCCGCGAGATAACACTTCATCGCTCAAGCTTGTTTCTGCTTGAAAGTTTGAACGAGTACTTGGCACAAACCGAACGCCTTCTTTAGACTTATTAGGCAAGCGCACATACATTTTTTTGCCTACTTGCCTAGGAAGTCCAATTTCTCCTCTGATAAAGTTTTCCATGAGCGTTTCATCGCCTTTTCTGCTCAATTCTCCTTCCCATGCATGTATGGAAGTGCCAAGCACGCCTGCGAAGTGTACAAAAGGAGGTTGAAGAGATGCTAATCGATGGCTTCCTAGTTTTTTAGCGCTTTGTAGAGTGCTAGGGTTGAGCTCTACATAAAAATCTCCATACTGCATGTCTGTAGGTACAAAAGCAATAACCGGATTATGAAGACTGCTTTTAGGAGTTGCGGCAGTTCCTTCTGTTGGAGCAACGTGTTCTGGCTTGTATGCTTCTTCAGGGAATTTAATTGTGTGAGGTAAAGCTTTTTTCCCTGATTTGCTGGTCATTGGTCTGATATCGATGCCTGAGAATACGCTTCTTTTCACGCTTAGCTCAGGATCCGCATGTTCCACGCCTAGCGTTGTCTTCATGTCATCAGGGCTTCTTCGTTCTCTGATTCTTGGATTTTCACTTATGACAGTGTAGTCGCCAGTTGCATCAAATGTGAATGGCTCTCCGGTTTGCATAGTACTTCCAACAAACGTGGATCGTAGAAAATCGCTGAAAGTTCCTCTAAATTGAACATCGCTATCATCATCGACATCGTGATCAACTCCGTCGGTATGGTCTTTTTGTTGAAATCCATCGCCTCTGATTTGTGTTCCGAATCTGGATTTGTTGTAAACAGGATCAATGATTACTCTGCCCGGAACAAACAAATGCCCTGAGATTTTTCTTAATAAATCTCTGCCATGGAATGTATAAAGAATTTTAGCGACCATGGAGTTGATTTTTTCAGAGAACCCTAGGTTTATTTCATTACTAACATTGGTTACATTTTCAGTTATTAATTCTAAAACAGCGGAAGCTTTGGAATGAGATGGTTTTTCTTGCTTGTCTTTCAGAGCTTGTTCCTTTGTGTCAAATGCGATCAAAGGTGTGGCATTTTGGCTGACTTTTTCCCAGATGCTGCTGATTTCTTCCTCGTGAACCGCATATGTTTTATCCTCATCTTCAAATTGTGGATTTTCCATTACAAACATATACTCGTCGCCAGGGTGCCAAAAGAAAAAGCGCTCTTTCAAGCTTAGGGCAATGAGTTCTTGATGCTCCAAATCTGCCTCTCGCAGTAGAGTCACAACCCCAGCCATGTATGGATGAGGGCGATCTTCAAATTTTTGCGGATGCATAGCAACCCAGCTTAGCGCATGTTTTTCAATATGGAATATTATTTTTAATAATTTATGCACAAGAGGCTCCAGCTTTTCCCATTCATTTTTTACAGCTGTTCTAAGTGGCCTTAAGACTTTGTTTATTTCTGATACTCCTTCAAGATAGGGAGCTCTGTCTGCTTTTTCGGTGTATTGGTTTAGTTCTTTTTCACGCCTAATCTTTTCTTCCCATACAGGAAAAGCAACTTCTCCAGCTTCATAATAATCCACCAGTGTTACTTCCATTATGGATTTTGTTCTCTGAAACGAGTCTAATAACCCGTCAATGAGCGAGAGAATTGGCTCTTTTTTATCTCTTTCTCTTGTCGCTTTGGCATCTTTTTTAGCATGATCATAATGATCGGTACCCGTCAGGCCTTGAAACGCTTTTTTGCTTAATATCGCTTGTATAGGCGTTTTTTCATTTAGTTGAGATTCTGATGTGCGTTGCACAGGCATTCTGGACAAACCGTTGGAAAGGTTTGGCTGCTTGCTGGTATTTTGACTTGATTTGCTTTTGCTATTTATTTGAGATTGATACATTAAAAAAGCCTCGGTTTTCAATGTAACCGAGGCTGTATTTTTTTGTTGAATAAAAGCGCTAATTTCAGGACTTATTCAGTGATTTCATAGATAGGCTCGAAGGTGCAACCGCTTGGCACTTTTATTTCAAGCATTTGAGAAAGTGTTGGAGCGATTTGAGTAATCTTGTATAATCTATTGCTGCTGCCTTGAGGAACATTCCATCCATACCATATTAAAGGCACATGAGTGTCATATGTAAATCCGCATCCATGAGATGTCCCTGTTCTTTTGTCGGAAGCCAACCAACCGGATTGCAAAGAATAAATCACATCTCCGCTTCTTTTTTGATTGTAGCCTCTGTTGATATGTCCTTTCAAGCTATGTTCGTCATAAGGCAGGCCTTTGAGAATATAGGCAGGATAAGCCGAATCAATTCCTTCAAGGCTTATCAAGTATTCAGAAACCAAATCTTGAATTCTTTTGCGATCCACTTTTTTATGATCTGTTTCCAAATAGTTGATGAAAACATTGCGTTCCGATACAGCCTCGATCCAATCGCCTTTGCCTACTCTTTGGCTTACATAAATGTTAAGGTCGTTGATTAAATTGCTGTCGTCGAAATACCCGCCGGGCATTTTGTGATCGACAAGAAATTGAGGAACTTCTACAGCCGCGTGGTCAGCAGTTAAGAATACCAAGTAATTTCCTTTGCCCACTTTTTCATCCAACTTCTTTAATAGATCAGCGATGTTTTGGTCCAATCTAAGATAAGTGTCTTGCACTTCGATGGATTGAGGCCCAAATGCATGGCCGATTTTGTCTGTTGAAGAATAGCTTACAGCCAAGAAGTCGGTTACTTTCCCTTGGCCCATTTTTTCATTTTCAATAGTGGCAATAGCCATGTCATTGACGATGTCATTTCCATAAGGTGTTAGAGGAAGCATTTTTGTTCCGCCATTTTCCTTGCTTAATTTCTTAAGATTATAGGGAAATACGGGCTCTGATTTACCTTTGAAAATATGTTCATATGGATTGTTGTCTTCAAGGGAAGCTGTATACTCGCTGATTGGCAATACCGTGTTCCAAGTTTTTTGAAGATATTTTTCAGCGAGCTTTTTCTTGTTGAAATCTTGCACCCACTTTGGCAGCTCATCCATGTAATATGTGCTGGTTATAAAGTTGCCGGATTTTGTGTCGTACCAATACGCCGCGTCTGCGGAATGTCCCGCAGGAAGTATAGCGCCCCTGTCTTTTAAAGAAACACCGATAACTTTTGATTCGAAAAGAGTGCTGATCTTCAGCTCATCGGTGATAGTGGTTGTCATCAGATTCTCAGGAGATCTATCGCCACCTTTAGCATCTGTTCCGACAGCTTTTTGCTTGGGATCGTAAGCGCAATACTCATCGCCTTGCAATTGTCTTGAATACCAATCATTGGCAACAATTCCGTGCATAGTTGGCGTTGTGCCTGAATACACAGAAGCATGCCCAGGGCCTGTGGAAGTTGGTACGTAGTTGTAATGTGTGTTTTTCAGCTCGAATCCATCTTTGATTAATCTCTTGAACCCGTCTTCGCTTAAGTGCTCCTCGTATCTATACAAGTATTCTTGTCGCATTTGATCAACGATGATTCCTACGACAAGTTTAGGCTTTTTCTCTTGAGCGAAAGCTTGTGTGATTGCCAGCAAAAAAATGATGCTAAAAATCGATGTTTTTTTCATTTTGGTAGTGTTAAAGGTATTCATTATCTCAAGGCAAATTATCTTTTATTTCCATCTTTTTTTTTGATAATAGGTTAATATTGTGTTAACAACTTTAATAACTTGAAAATGGGAAATTTAAAATCCAATAAGTGTAAATCTTTGGCTGTTTTGATCGATATGGATGGTGTTTTGAAGCTTAGAGGCGAAGTCGCCGATGATGCGAATCAGTTGATCGATTTTTTGAGAATCAATAAGATTCCCGCTTGCATATTGAGTAATTCAACTAAAATGAGCCCTGAAATGGTGATTGAATTTTTCGAAAGCAAGGGAGTGAATTTGGAAGGCATTCCTGTTCAAACGGCTATAAATGTAGCTCGAACCTATGCGCAGGATCATTATTCTTCAGCCAGAGCATACGTTGTGGATGAAATGAAAGCTTATTTTAAAAAATTGGAGAGCGACAAGCCTGAAGTGATTATCGTTGGAGATTTGATCAATGGATGGTCCAAAGCGGTGTTGGACGAAATGTTCAAATTTGTGATGGACGGCGCGGACTTGTTGGCTATTCAAAAAAACAAATATGGCAAAGACGAAAAAGGGAAAATGTATATTGACGCCGGCGCTTATGTCGCTGCGATTGAATATGCCTCAGGAGTAAAAGCAAAATTGATAGGGAAGCCGTCAAGCTTGTATTTCGAGTACGCTTTGAAAAAGTTGGGCAAAGAACCTTCTGATGGATTTGTGATGATTGGTGATGATCTTGAAGTGGACATAGAATCCGCTCAAAAATTAGGAGGAATTGGAGTATTGGCATTTACAGGCAAGACTGATAAATCATTATTGTCTGCGTCGAAGGTTAACCCAGATTATGAAGTTGATGATTTGGCAGGATTTGTAGAAATTTTGAAGAAAATGATTTAATGAATGATTATTTAAGGATAATATCTATTAGTTGAGCTTTCAAATTATCTTTTGCTGAGCTCTCGATTATCTTTTTTGATATTCTATTTTGATAAACAATGTTAATATTGTATCTGTTTACGTAAACGTTTGCGTGTTAAAATCGCAATAAATCCTGCCTATTTCCAGCAAATTTTTGCTCTAAGTCTTAAAATTGGGTATGTAAATTCAAATTTTTGAAATACAGAACATTTTTAAACTGTAAAATAATAGGGGAGATGTTGAGCCAGAGCAAGAAAATTTTATTCATTTCAGGACTGTTGCTAGTGTTCATGAGTTGTAATAGCAATGTTGCTAAAGAAGACAAAATGAAAGAGCAGAGTCAAGTAGAGCATAAAGCCCAAAAGAGAGTTATCTATCAGATGATGACTAGACTTTTTGGAAACAAAGAAACAGCCAATGTGGAAAATGGCACAGTGGAGGAGAATGGCATCGGCAAGTTCGATGACATTACATCTGTAGCTTTGGATTCATTGAGAGAAATGGGGATCACAGATGTATGGTATACTGGAGTGATCGAGCATGCGCAAATGGAAGATTTGTCTGAATTTGGAATTGCTGTTGACGACCCCGATGTAGTTAAAGGCCGCGCGGGATCTCCTTATGCTATCAAGGATTATTTTGATGTGGATCCTATGCTTGCCAATGATGTGAAAAACCGAATGGGTGAATTTGAGAATTTGGTGGCAAGAACTCATGACGCAGGTTTGAGAGTATTGATAGATTTTGTGCCTAACCATGTGGCAAGAAGTTATAAGTCGGATGCGTGCCCTGAAGGGTATGAAGATTTCGGAGTGAATGATGATTTGACGAAAGCGTTTGACGTGGACAACAATTTCTATTATATATTAGGAGAACATTTTCAGGCGCCGGAAGGATACCAGCCATTAGGAGATAGGCATTTTATTGGCAAAGATGGCAAGTTTGATGAGTTTCCAGCTAAAGCCACAGGCAATGATGTATTCACTTCTTCTCCAAGCATACATGACTGGTTTGAAACGATCAAATTGAATTATGGAGTTGATTATCAAAATGAGCGCAAAGGCTATTTTGAAGATGGAAAAGGAGGCGTGCCTGATACTTGGCTTAAAGTGAAGGGCATATTGACTTTCTGGGCAGATAAAGGAGTGGATGGATTTAGATGCGATATGGCAGAGATGGTTCCAGTGGAGTTTTGGAACTGGATCATTCCTGAAATTAAAAAGATCAATCCTGAGATTGTTTTTATAGCTGAAATTTACAATCCTGCTGAGTATTCTAATTATATAGAAACAGGCAAGTTTGATTACTTGTATGACAAAGTCGACTTGTACGATACATTAAAGCATATCATGCAAGGGAAGTCAAAGACTGACTATTTGCCGGAAATTGCGGACAGACTAGAATCAGTTCAACCCAATATGTTGAGATTTTTGGAGAACCACGATGAGCAAAGAATTGCTTCGCCTGATTTTGTAGGCGATGCGAAAGTAGCCTTGCCGGGTATGGTTGTTAGCGCATTGTGGGAGAAAGGTCCTGTGATGGTTTATTTCGGTCAGGAAGTTGGCGAACCGGGAGCTGGCAGCGAAGGATTCGGAGGCGAAGATGGTCGCACAACGATATTTGATTATTGGGGAGTGCCTGATCATCAGAAGTGGATGAATGATGGGAAGTTTGATGGAGGAATGTTGAGCGATGAGCAAAAAGCTTTGAGACAATATTATTCGAAACTTTTGAATATAGCTAAAGATGAGCAAGTCTTCGCTGATGGCGATTTGATAGACTTGCAACGATTCAATAGAAAAAACAACAAGGGTTATTCTGAGCATTTGTATGCCTTTGTAAGAGATAACGGAGCTGACAGAGCATTGGTAATCTGTAATTTTAGCAAAGATGAAGGCTATGAAGGAACTGTTGAGGTTGATTCTGACTTGATTAATAAGTGGAATGCTCAACAAGGTGTTAAAACTGTAGACTTGATGACCGGTGATATTTATCAGTTGCAGGAGTCGCAAGTAAAGTTGGCTTTGAAACCATTGCAATCCGTGGTGCTTAAGTTTTAATAAAAGTAGGTTATTCTCCGCTGACACTTAACAAGGGAAGCGGAGGTATTGAAATGATTAAAAGAATTTGAGATGAGTGATACAGTGAATAAGCCGAAATTGAGTTTTTGGCAGATGTGGAATTTAAGTTTTGGTTTCTTGGGAGTTCAATTCGGATTTGCATTGCAAAATGCCAACATCTCGAGAATCCTGTCAAACTTTGGAGCGGATTTACATTCTTTGTCCATATTTTGGTTGGTAGCCCCAACGGTTGGATTAATTGTTCAACCGTTGGTGGGAGCCTCCAGCGATAAGACTTGGAATAGAATGGGAAGAAGAAGCCCCTTTATATTTTTTGGTGCTATCGCGGCGACATTGGGCATGATGCTTTTGCCTAATGCTTCTTTGGCTGTGAAGATCATGCCTCCATTATTGTTTGGAGCATTGATGTTCGCTTTGATGGATACTTCCTTCAATGTGACATTTCAGCCCTTTAGATCTTTGGTCGCAGACATGCTGCCTGACGAGCAAAGAAATGCAGGTTATTCGATTCAATCTTTTTTGATTAATATAGGAGCGGTCCTAGGGTCCGCCTTGCCGTACATACTTACTAATTGGTTGGGAGTGGCTAATGTCGCTCCCGACGGTGAGGTTGCCGATTCGGTAATTTGGTCATTTTACATAGGAGGAGCTACATTGTTATTGTCGGTGCTGTGGACTGTGTTCAAAACAAAAGAATACCCGCCAGAGCAATACAACAAATACAATAAAGTGGAAGAAGAGTCATCTGAAGAAGAAAAAATGAGTTTTTGGCAAACTCTGATGAGCATGCCAAAGGTGATGTTCCAGTTGGCTATTGTTCAGTTCTTTTCTTGGTTTGCTTTGTTTTTGATGTGGGTTTATTCCACGCCGGCTATTTCCCAGCACATTTGGAATACGGCGATAGGCGATTCTTCTTCGGAAGCATATAATGAAGCGGGCAACTGGGTTGGAATTTTATTTGCGGCTTATAGTGTTTTCGCTGCTCTGTTTTCATTGGTAATGGACAAAATCGCCAATACTATCGGCAGAAAAAGAACATATATGTACGCGCTGATTGCAGGAGGCTTAGGTTATATATCGATATATTTTATACAAAATGAATATGCATTGATCATTTCCATGGCTGGAGTTGGAATTGCTTGGGCTGCAATACTCGCTATGCCTTATGCGATTTTATCAAAAGAGCTTCCTTCTTCTAAAATGGGAGTTTATATGGGGCTGTTTAATATTACAGTAGTTGTGCCTCAAATTGTCAGTGGTTTAGTTGCGGGCTTGATACTGAAATATGTATTCCATGGAGAAGCGATTTATTCTTTGATGCTTGCGGGAGCTTTCATGCTTTTGGCAGGTTTGTCAGTGAATTTTGTGAGAGAAAGTAAATAGGGATAATAATATAGACCGTTTGATGGTAGTTTCTTTCGGTTGATGAAAAAATTTTAGGGAAATGGATATAAAAGCTTGCTTATTTGATTTGGATGGAGTGTTGGTGGATACTGCCAAGTACCATTACCTAGCTTGGAAAAGATTAGCCAATGAGATGGGCTTTGACTTTACAGAGCAAGACAACGAACGCTTGAAAGGCGTAAGCAGAGTAAGGTCATTGGAGATTTTGTTGGAGATTGGAGGCAAGGAATTGACCGATAAGGAAAAAGAGCTTGCGGCATACCGTAAGAATGAATGGTATGTTGAATATGTGGACGCTATGGGGGCTGATGAAGTGTTGGATGGAGTTATTCCTTTTTTGGAAGAATTGAAATCCAAAAATATTTTGATCGGCTTGGGCTCAGCGAGTAAAAATGCTCAGAAGATACTTGAAAAGGTTAAGATAGATAGGATTTTCGATGTTGTCATTGATGGAAATATGGTCTCAAAGGCAAAGCCGGATCCTGAAGTGTTCTTGAATGGAGCGATTGCTTTGGGTGTCGAACCTCAAAACTGTGTCGTGTTTGAAGACGCTGAGGCAGGCGTAGAGGCGGCTAGAAGAGCGGGAATGAGGTCCGTTGGAATCGGAGAGCCTGAGACATTGAGGTTGGCGGATATTGTGCTTCCTTCGATGGCAAAAGTAAGCTTGGATATGCTTGTTGATATTGGACAAGAAGCTTAAGAAATTACTCGAATACAATTATTGTTTTAGAATTAGGACATGATATTAAAGCGCCGCAATAATTTTTTCCGCGGTGATGGCAACTGCCAAATTACATAAATGGGCTTTGGACTTGTTGAATCTTTGACCCCCAAGATAAGTGCGAACAAGTCTTAATCCGGGTGGATGGCTATGCCTCCGCCCGGGCTTAAAAGATTTTAATTATGAAAGATTATATACAGCATGATCCTTGGAAGATTATCGAGCAAGGATTTCACAAAGAAGATAATAGAATATCAGAAAGTATTTTTAGCATCGGCAATGGCAAGATGGGGCAAAGGGGCAACTTCGAGGAACATTATTCTGGAGATAGCATGCCTGGGAATTATGTCGCTGGTGTTTACTATCCGGATAAAACTAGAGTTGGCTGGTGGAAAAACGGCTACCCTGAGTACTTTGCCAAAGTATTGAATGCAGCTTCGTGGATAGGCTTGGATGTGCATGTCAATGGAGAAAGACTCGACTTGCATACAGCTGAAATACTTGATTTCAGGCGTGAGCTGGATATGAGAGAAGGATGGCTGAAGAGAACTTTCAAGGCAAGATTGCTGAATGGCAATATTGTAGAAGTAGAAGCATTGAGATTCCTTTCTATAGCAGATGATGAATGCGGGGCTTTAAGATATTCTGTCAAAGCGGTTAATTTTTCCGGAGACATTGAAGTGAAGTCTTTCCTTAATGGAGATGTGGTTAACGAGGATTCCAATTACGATGAACAGTTTTGGGTTGAGATTGCCAAGAGTGTTGAGGGCAATGCAGGTGTTATCGTCAGCGAAACAAAAAAGACAGCTTATCAAGTGGCGATAGGGATGAAGTTCGAGATTTTCAAGAATGACGAGCTTCAAGATTTGGACTATGCGAACGAAGCGTTGAAAATGTATGTTTCTGGCTCTTCTAAACTAGATGTAGTAGAGGGAGATCAGATAGTCGTATATAAATATGCTTGCAATGTGTCTTCTAGGTATTATGCTGCTGATCAGTTGTTGGAAAAAGCTGAAGAAGCTGTTAATAGAGCGCATAGCATTGGTTTTGACAATATGCTTGAAGATCAAGCTAAAGCTTGGGCTGACAAGTGGCAGCATTCTGATATCGTAGTTGAAGGAGATGACGCTGCTCAACAAGGTATCCGATTCAATATTTTCCATTTGAATCAGACATATACGGGCGAAGACGCAAGGTTAAATATTGGACCAAAAGGATTTACAGGTGAGAAATATGGAGGTGTAACTTACTGGGATACAGAAGCGTATTGCGTGCCGTTTTATTTATGCACTGCTCCTCAGGAGGTGACTCGCAAGCTTTTGATTTACAGGCATAATCAATTGGGAAGAGCTATTGAAAATGCAGAGAAGCTTGGTTTTGACAAAGGAGCTGCATTGTACCCGATGGTGACTATGAATGGAGAGGAATGCCATAACGAGTGGGAGATCACATTCGAGGAGATTCATAGAAATGGAGCTATTGCCTATGCGATATTCAATTATATCAGACATACCGACGATAAGGAATATTTGGCTGAATATGGTTTGGAAGTATTGATGGGTATTTCAAGATTCTGGGCGCAAAGAGTCAATTGGTCCGAAGGTTTGGAAAAATATGTTATGCTTGGCGTGACAGGTCCTAATGAGTTTGATAATAATGTGGATAATAACTGGTATACTTCCTACATTGCGATGTGGTGTTTGAAATATACGGAAGAGTCGCTTGCATATGTCAAGGAGAATCACCCGAAGAGATATGAGGAGATTGTTCAAAATGCTTCTTTTGATGCTTCTGCCGAGGTGGCTAAATGGAGGGAAATCAGAGAGAAGATGTACTTGGGTTATGATGAAAAGAGAAATATCTTCATTCAGGCTGATGGCTTTTTCAATAAAGAACAAATTCTTGTCAAGGATCTTGATCCTAAGCACCTTCCGTTAGTGCATCACTGGTCTTGGGATAGAATATTAAGATCGAACTTTATAAAACAGGCGGATGTCTTGCAAGGCCTTTATATGTTTGAGGAAGAGTTTGATCTAGAAACTTTAAAAAGCAATTATGATTTCTATGAGCCAAGAACGGTTCATGAATCGTCGCTTTCGCCATGCGTGCATTCGATTATCGCAGCAAAGCTTGGTGATGAAGACAGGGCTTATGAATTTTATCTGAGAACATCCAGACTGGACTTGGATGACTATAATTCGGACACTAAAGATGGACTGCATATCACGTCAATGGCTGGAACTTGGATGTCAGTAGTTGAAGGTTTCGGTGGCAAAAGAGTGGTGGATGGGCAATTGACATTGAGCCCAATGCTTCCAAAGCAGTGGAAGTCATATTCTTTCAAAGTCAGCTTCAAAGGCAATACAATATTAGTGAAAGTAACGGATAGTGGAGTTGAAGTAACGCATGAAGAAGGTCAGGGACTTCAGATCAAGCTTTATGATGAAGAGATTAATATAAAAGCAAACACAAGCATAGTAGTACATAGGTAATATTTTTGATTTGAAAAAGGCAAAAGCATCGGAATTTTCGATGCTTTGCTTTTTTGTTTCAATCAATACAGTTGATGTAACAGGAAATAGCAAAAGCATCGTTACAAAGCTGAGGCGTAATAAAGTTTCAATTATAATTTTTAGTCCATGAATTTTAGAGGCAAGATTGTGAGCATTGCAATGTCGATATTATTGACATTCGCTGGTTGGCCAGTGTTGGGGCAACAGAAATCTGAATGGAAAGACGGTTCGTTGAGATTGGATTTGGAAAATGGGGAAATGAAAATCACTCCTTTAAGCCAAGAAATATTCGAAGTTAGTTTTTTGCCAGATGGAGAGGTGATGAGGCCTTCATTTGCCGTAATCAAGGAAAGAGAAACGGATTTGAATGCTGTATTTCAAGAGTCGGATGAAGAGATTAGCATTATGACTGACGGGCTTTCAGCTGTAATGGATAATGAGGGCGCTATCTCTTTTCGATGGAAAGGAGAAGAACTGTTTTCCCAAGATTCTTATTTCTTGAAAAACAAGGAAGGAAACAGGGGATACAAGTTTGCGATTGATGAAAATGAAAAGATATTTGGTGGAGGAGAAAGATCTCTAGCCATGGATAGAAGAGGTCATAATCTGGAACTATACAACAAGGCTCATTATTCTTATGAGGAAAATTCTTCGTTGATGAATTATGGGATGCCTTTGGTGTTTTCATCGGATGCTTATGCGATCTTTTTTGATAATGGCGCTAAAGGAAATATCGATATTGATAGCGATAATGACAATACCTTGGAATTCAATGCTGTTGGAGGGCGAATGGTGTATTATGTTATTGCAGAAGATCATTTGTCGAAAGTGACCAACAGATTGTCAGAGTTAGTAGGCACTCAGCCTATGCCGGCCAGATGGACATTAGGCAATATTCAATCTAGATTTGGATATAAAACCCAAGACGAGGTGCTCGACGTAGCGACGCAAATGAAAGAAAGCGGTTACCCATTGGATGGGATAATCATTGATTTGTTTTGGTTCGGTCCAGAAGTCAAGAATTATATGGGAGAGTTGGATTGGTATGAGCCAAACTGGCCAAACCCTGATTTAATGATAGATTCATTGGAGTCTATGGGAGTGAAGACTGTATTGATTACAGAGCCGTTTTTTGGTATCGAAACGAAAGGTTTTGCCGAAGCGGATTCTTTAGGTTTGCTTGCTAAGGATTCTACAGGAGAAAAATCAGGTGTGTTTGATATGTTTTTCGCCAGGTCGGGATTATTGGATATTTTTACTCCGGAAGCCAAGGATTGGGTATGGGAAAAATACGATGCTCAGATCGAAAGAGGCGTAGGAGGCTGGTGGACTGATTTGTGCGAGCCGGAAGTTCACCCTGAATGGATACAGCATGCAACAGGCTCGGCTGATGAAATGCATAATTACTACGCGCATGAGTGGGAAAGAATGCTTTTTGAAAAGTATGAGGAAAAATATCCTAACGAGCGATTGTTTCATATCAATAGATCTGGTTATGTAGGTTCTGCTAGATATGGAATTTTGCCATGGTCGGGCGATGTAGCGAGGACTTGGGGAGGCTTTAGAGCTCAGATGCCAATAATGTTGACAATGAGCATGAGCGGCATACCTTACATGTCTTCGGATTTGGGAGGATTTGCCGGAGGTCAGAAGGATTCCGAGCTGTATGCAAGGTGGTTGCAGTTTGGGGCTTTTAACCCTATTTTTCGTCCACATGGAGGCGCTTTGGACGGTATTCCATCAGAACCGATCTTTTTTGATGAAAAGACTCAAGAAGTTGTTAAGAATTATATTGACATGAGATATAGGCTGATGCCTTATATTTATACTATGGCTTGGGAGCAAGAGGTAAGCGGAGAACCGTTGGTTAAGCCTATGTTTAATGTTTCCAATCACGAAGACATGTTGGAGAATCAGAGTCAGTATATGTGGGGAGAAAGCTTTTTGGTCGCCCCTGTTATGGAATCAGGACAAAAATATAAGGATGTCTTTTTGCCTGAAGGAACTGATTGGATTGATTATCATAATGATAAAGTTTACGCTGGAGGACAATGGATTACTATGCCAGTGGATATAGATGATATTCCTGTGTTTGTGAAAGGAGGCAGTTTTATACCTACAGTGAATTCCTATGGAAATGCTGGGGAGTACTCTTCTGCTGATTTGAAAGTGGATTTTTATCCGCAGGGGACAAAATCGTCTCATTATGAAATGTATGAAGACGATGGCAAGTCCGCATTGTCAAGAAAGAATGGGGAGTATGAACTGCTAAGCTTCAATTCGGAAATGATAAAGGGCAAAAGGCATATTACTGTTGCGAGAAATGTAATTGGAGAATACGAGGGAATGCCAACTGATAGAATTTTGACATTGGAGATTCATGCATTGAAAAATTCACCTAAATACATACGCATCAATGGCAAAAAGCATAAGCTGAACAGTGATGTGTTGGAATGGAATGAGAAGAAGAATTCATTGACATTGAAAGTGGATTGGAAAGCTTCTGAAAAGATGGAAATAATCTTGTGATATTGAGTGATTATATTGTTGAATGGTTGAAAGCTGGCTTTATAAGTCAGCTTTTTTCATTTTCAGATCCTAGTGTCGTGCCTCTTAAGCTAAGGCTTGTTTTCAATACTTTGATTTTAGGCCTTTTAAAGTCAGATGGCGTTTCAAGTTCTTCAATGAATAATTTGGTAGCCTCCACACCCATCTCAAAGCTCGGCTGGTAAACGCTGCTAAGAGGGGGCTCTGTTAGTTGGGTAACTCCCGGATCATCCTCAAAACCGATTACAGATATATCCTCGGGCACTTTAAAGCTTGAGTTGTGTATAGCATGGATGGCTCCTGCCGCCGTTTGGTCATTTATGGTGAAAATAGCATCCGGTGGAGTTTCAAGATTTAGTAGTTCGTTGGTTTTGGCTATGCCTTCCTGAAAGTTGTCAGCTTTGACGATGAGCTCAGGCCTGATATGCATATGATGCTTCTTTAGCGTGTCTAAAAAGCCATTTTTTCTTTGCTTGCTGATGATTAGGTTTTCAGGTCCTGTTAAGTGTGCTATATTCTTTTTTCCATGCTTTATAAAGTGCTCAGCCGCAAGCACGCCTCCTTCATAGTCTTGACATACTATGCTGGGTGCTTTTACTTCGTAGCAAATACGATCGTAGAATACAAGCGGTATGTTTCTTTTTTGTATCAGCTTGAAATGCTCGAAATCCGTTGTGTTTTTTGATATGGAGGCGATGATTCCCGCGACGTGGCTGCCAAGCAAAGCCTCCACGCTTTTCTTCTCTTTTTCTTCAGATTCGTTGGATTGGCAAATGATAACCTGATATCCGTTTTGATAAGCGATGGATTCTATTCCGCTGATTACAGCGGAGAAAAAGTGATGCACAAGTTCAGGGACAATCACCCCTATGGTTTTTGAATGCTTTTTGCGTAGGTTTCTGGCAATTTCATTGGGTTGATAGTTAAGTCTTTCAGCGGTTTCTTTTACCAGTTTAATGGTTTTTTTGCTGATCTCAGAGTTTTCGTTCAGCGCTCTGGAAACAGTGGAAGCTGAAACTCCCAATTCATTAGCAATATCTTTGATTGTAGTGTGTCTTTTTTCGCTCATTATTCACCAATTCAATTATGAATATTAAAAAATGGAACCATTGCTTTGTTTACTATACTAAATTATCGTCTAGTTTGTTAAATATAACCAATTTTGCTGGAAACTCATTTTTTGATTTGTAGTATAACAAGAATGTTAAAAAAAACTAAAATCCTTGTTTTTGGATATGATAACATATTTTTTATGATAAAATAATATCATATTTTTATTCGTTTGTTTTCAATATGACTTGAAGGTTAAAAATTAGGCGTTAACTAATTTTTATATTTTCCCCTTGCGGATTTTAGCTTATACAAAACGTCCCAGAGAAAGCGTTGTAATTGCATAAATGTTATTTCGAAAACGTTTGCGTTAAAATAGTATGAAATTAGAGTTAAAAAAATATCTGCATATATGAAAAATATTTAAAATTGGGTATGTGAAAATTATCACATCGCTAGAATGAAGGCCGTGGGGAATAATCTTCTGTGGGGGGAGGAATTATTTTTATAAGGATGGCTTATGAAATGATTTAGTTTTACAAAACATTTTTTCTAAATGAGAAGTAGAAGATTTCTTTTTACAATGATGCTGGCAATGCTTTTAGGCATGCTTGGTACAGAAGCTTTGGCGCAAGCCACTTGGTATCAAGGAACAGTAGTGGGGCAGTCGGATGGTTTGCCTATTCCAGGGGTAAACGTTTTAATCAAAGGTACGTCGAAAGGTACGGTTACGGACTTCGACGGTAAGTTTAGTTTGGATGCCAATGCGGGAGATGTTTTAGTAATGTCTTTTGTGGGTTACCAAACACAGGAAGTTAAGTTGTCAAATCAAACTCAGTTGAGCATAAGCTTGGCAGAGGACATGATGGGACTTGAAGAGATTGTTGTAATTGGTTATGGCGAAGTTAAGAAGAAAGACTTGACAGGATCTGTGGAAGCGATCAGCACTGCGGATTTCAATGCCGGACCGATTTCTTCACCTCAGGATTTGATTACAGGTAAAATAGCAGGTGTTAATATTACTTCGGCAGGTGGTGCTCCAGGGTCGGCTCAACAAATTAGAATTAGAGCAGGATCGTCTCTGAATGCCAGCAATGATCCATTGATTATTATCGATGGCTTTCCGATAGATAATTCAACAATTGCGGGTATGCGTAACCCATTAAACTCAGTTAATCCAAATGATATAGAAAGTTTTACTGTATTGAAAGACGCTTCGGCTACGGCTATTTATGGTTCAAGAGCGTCGAATGGTGTGATTATCATCACTACTAAAAAAGGAACCAAAGGAAATCTAAAAGTTGATTACTCAGGTAATGTGTCAGTGAACACGCCAACTAAAACAGTTGATGTGTTGGATGCTGATCAGTATCGTCAAGTGATTGAACAACAGTATGGTAGAGATCATGCGGCTTACCAAACTCTAGGCAATTCAAATACAAATTGGCAAGAGGAAGTATTAAGAACAAGTATTAGTACTGATCATAATATTAGTTTGTCAGGAACAGTCGGTGAAAAGACGATATTGCCTTATAGAGCGTCGGTAGGTTATAATCAAAACAATGGTATTCTAGAAACGTCCAGCTTGGAAAGAATTACAGCGAACTTGAACTTAAGTCCTAAGTTTTTCGATGATCATTTAGCTGTGAATTTGAATGCCAAAGGTATGAATGTTAAAAACCGTTTCGCTGATACTGGAGCTTTAGGTTCAGCAATCGCTTTTGACCCAACTCAGTCAGTATATGACAGCAATATGGGAAGATTTGGCGGTTATACAACTTGGGTGGACGGAGATGGAAATCCAATTACAATTGCTCCATCAAATCCAGTGGCGATGTTGCATCAAACAGAGAATACATCTGATGTGAATAGATTTATCGGTAACGCTCAGTTTGATTATCGTTTACATTTTTTGCCTGACTTGAGATTCAATTTGAATGTCGGTATGGACTATGCTAATGGTACGGGTAGCACAATCAACCCAACAACTGCCGCTTGGCAATACAATGTTCAGGACCCAACTCAGGGTGGTTACTATACAGAGTATGATCAAACGCAAACAAACAAATTGTTGGACTTCTATACTCAATATGTTAAAGAAGTTCCTTCATTAAAGTCGAAGTTTGATGTGATGGGAGGTTACTCTTGGCAACATTTCAAAACAGAACAAAATGGATTTGATTCCAACTTTGCAAGAAGCACAGACGATGAGTATTATACTGAGAGACCATATGCTTTTGAGCATTACTTAGTGTCATTCTTTGGAAGATTCAATTATACGTTTGACGAAAAGTACTTGTTGACTGCGACATTGAGATACGATGGAACTTCGAAATTTGGTAAGGAAAACCGTTGGGGACTATTCCCGTCAGTAGCTATGGCATGGAATGTTGACAAGGAGTCATTCTTGGTTAATTCAAATTCCATAAGCCAATTAAAACTTAGAGCAGGTTGGGGTGTTACTGGACAGCAGGATATCGGATCTAACTACGGATTTATGCCAACTTATGTAGAAAGTGATGTTCGTTCTCAGTATGTGTATTATGATCCTAATACAGGAAGAATGATGTACAGAACAATTCGTCCTGATGGATATGACGAGAATTTGAAATGGGAAGAGACAACTACTTATAACGTAGGTATTGATTATGGTTTCTTCAATGACAAAATATATGGTAAGATTGACGCTTACTACCGTGAGACTAACGATATGCTAAGTGAAGTGCCTGTAGCGTCAGGAAGTAACTTGACAAATATGCTTTTCACGAATGTTGGTAGCATGGTGAACAAGGGGATAGAGTTTTCATTGAATACTAAGATCGTAGAGTCGCAGGATTTGAATATTCATTTAGGTGGTAACGTGACTTATAACCATTCTGAAATCACTAAGCTTACGCTAGTGGATGATCCAGACAATGACGGTAGCATTCTTACAGGAGGCATCCAAGGAGGTACTGGTAACATGGTTCAGATTCATAGTGTTGGATACGCACCATCTTCATTCTATTTGTATGAGCAAGTATATGATGATAATGGAAAGCCTATCGAAGGCGCTTACGTTGATCGTAACGGGGATGGCAAGATCGACGATGAAGATAGATATATCGCTGGGTCTTCAGTGCCTAAGTGGATAGCAGGTCTTAACTTCATGGTGAACTACAAGAGATGGACTTTGAGTGGTTCAGGGCACGGATCATTTGGACAGTATGTTTACAACAACGTAGCTTCTCAGAATACATTTTATGGAAACATGAATGTGTCAGGTTTCAACTCGAACAGAATGACAGATGTAACCGAAGTAGGATTCAACGATGCTCAGTACTTGTCTGATCATTATCTTGAAAAAGGGAGCTTCTTCAGAATGGATAATATCATGTTGAGTTATGATTTCGAGGAATTTTGGAATGGAAAAGTTAAAGCAAGAGTTTTCGCGACAGTTAATAATGCTTTTGTAATCTCGTCATATGACGGACTTGATCCAGAAATTCCTAACGGGATAGACAATAACGTTTATCCAAGACCAAGATCTTACATGTTGGGCGTTAACCTGTCATTTTAATCTAAATTATCATGAGTACATACAAGAATATCAATAGAATTTTTTGCTTCGCACTTGTCATATTCGCATTTGGCTTTGGCGGTTGCGTGAATGACTTGGATACAACTCCTATAGATCCGAATATTAGCGATAAGGACAATACGTATAAGGATCTATATGATTATGAGCAAGGATTGGCAAAACTGTACGCAGGTTTTGCAGTATCAGGACAGCAGGGACCTGCCGGTAATCCCGATTTGGGAGGCTTGGATGAAGGTGCTAGCCAGTATTTGAGAAAATATTGGGAATTTCAAGAGCTTCCTACTGATGAGGCGTTGAATGGTTGGGCTGACCCGGGACAGCCGGCTTTGAGCGAGATTACTTGGAACCCTTCCAATGAGTTGGTAAGAATTCTTTATTATAGAGTTACTTTTCAAGTGACGCTTTGTAATCAGTTTATCAGAGACTTGAGCGAGGCGAGCCTTTCTTCAGAAGAGGATATGGCAAGGATCAGACAAATGAAAGCGGAGGCTAGATTTGTTAGAGCTTTAGCATACTGGCATGGTTTGGATTTGTTTGGCAATGGAATACCTTTTACAACTGAGGAAACTTTGGTAGGATCAACGCCTCCTTCGCCTCCTGCAAGTGGTTTTGGCGGAACGGAGATCTTTGATTACATCGAAAGCGAGTTGATGGATATCACATCAAATGATTCTGATGAGCAGTTGAAAGCAGAGAATACAGCTTTTGTTGGACAAGCGGATAAAGCAGCTGCGCATATGTTATTGTCAAAACTGTATTTGAATGCTGAAGTATACATTGGGCAATCAAAATGGGCAGAGGCGAAAACATCGTTGGACAAAGTAGTTGCAGCTGGTTATAGATTGGAAGATAGATATGAATACAATTTCCTAGCGGATAATTATTTGTCAAGAGAGATTATTTTTCCTATTGCTTTTGATGGCGTAAATACTCAAACTTACGGTGGTATGACATATTTGATCAATGCGGCTGTAGGTGGTGATATGTCTGCTAAGGAATATGGTACTTCAGGCGGATGGGGTGGTAATCGTTCGACCATTGAGTTAGTGAAAAAATTCGAGGATCAATTTGAAAATCAAGTAGACCCTAGAGGAATATTTTTCAAAGAGCATAATAGAGAGAACACAACATTGCCGGAATTCAAAGATGGCTACGCTGTTGGTAAATACAAGAATGTGACAAGCTTAGGTTATCCAGGTTCAGACCCTAACTTAAGCTTCATGGATACTAATTTCCCGATGTTTAGATTAGCTGACGCGTATTTGATGTTGGCTGAAGTTGAATTTAGAATGGGAGGAAGTATTTCTGACTGGTCGAGAATAGAGTCTTTATGGGACAGAGCTGGTGTGCCTCAAAATATTCAATCGCAATACAAGGCAGCTGCAAGTGTTGACCCTGCTCAATTCCTTTTGGATGAAAGAGCTAGAGAGTTGTATTGGGAAGGTCATAGAAGAACTGACTTGGTTCGCTTTGGCAAGTTTGTGAAAGATTACAATTGGCCGTTCAAAGGTGGTTCGCCTACTGGGAATGCAAGCATAGCCGAGCGCTATAATGTATTGCCAATACCAGGCACTGAGCTTGTGGCTAATCCAAATCTTAAGCAAAACCCAATGTGGTAAAGAGGACAACATGGGCTTTCATAAGAGAATAATGTTTAGTCCATGTTTTTTTGAAATTTTAAAATTGCATTGAAATGAAAAGTAAATTATTTAGATATTCCTTTTTCATGTTGATGTCGCTTGTGTTTTTCGCTTGTAAAGATGAGGAATACGTGACATTCGACCCTGATAAGGCAACGCCAGCTGTTTTTAACGACCCAAGTTTAGAGTCTACATATACTTTTGAAAAAGCTAATGGTGAAAATGAATTCGCTGAATTTTCTTGGTCAGAGGTAGACTTTGGCATGCCTACTTCCAATGTTTACGTGCTTGAAGTTGGAGATGAGCTAAACAATTTCACACCTGTGGTGACTACAAAGGATCTTAAAGCAACTGTTAAGATCAGTGAAATGAACAAAGCTTTGGAAGGCATTGAAGCTGATACGTTGAGTTATAATACTTATCAATTTAGATTGGTGTCGTATATTGCGAATAGTGGAGACCAGCCTACTACTGGAGGGCTTGTGTCTGAAGATCAGTTTAATACTGTAATTAAACCATACCCTTCTCATTTTAAATTATTTGTAGTCGAAGGACCTAATTATACAGTGGAAGACAAAGAAAGATATATTATTTCCGCTGACGCTGGAACTAAATATATTGGTACTTTGGATATGGAAGCCGAGAAGACTTATAGACTGAAATCCAATGATTTTGAAGATGGGACAGCTAGAGTTTATGCTTTGGATTCCCAAGGAAAAGTTGTGGAAGGTGGAGCGACTGATATTACTGTAGATGAAACAGGTAAATACAAGATTGAGGTTGACCTAGCTGATGGATCAATAGAAATGACTAAAGCTCAGCCATTATTATGGGTTCCTGGATCGCATAATGGATGGAGCCATGATTTGGAAGATCCAGTAGAGGGTGATCCAAGTTCCTATAACAGAGTAAATCTGGTTTCTGAGAATAATGATGGAATTTATACAGGTAAAGTTTGGTTAACTGGCGAATTTAAGTTTTCAGATGCACCTAATTGGGATGGCACTAATTACGGAGATGCTGGAGCGTATAAGTTGACTACTGACCCTGAAGGAAGCAATCATAATGTAGATGCATACAATGGAGCTGGTTTGTATGAGTTTTTAGTAAATGTTAATACATTGTCTTTTGAAATTCTTTCATTCGAGGCTGCTGAAGTGGTATTGCCAGAAGGAAATGCTTTATGGGTATCTGGTGATCATAATGCCTGGATGTTGAATATCAGAGACGTGTTATTGGAGACGGAAGAAGGTTCCAATATCTTCGAAGGCAATGTTAGTTTGAGAGGGAATGGAGGTTTAGAGTTTGTTGTTTCTCCTGATGGCTTTACACATGAGACTACTTATCGTTCTCCTGTGATAACTGAAGGAATGTCTGAAGGTGATTTGGTAGTTGATGGAACTTACACGGTTAGAGTGCCGGAATCGCAGGTATATAAAATCACAGTTGATTTAAATGAAATGACTTATGTGCTGGGTGATCCATATATCGCTCCTCCTACAATGCACTTGGTGGGTAACGCTACTACAATTGACTGGACTGAAACTGAGGCATTGGCTATGAATAATAGAAATCCAGAAGTTGGTATATTCGATTTAATAACCGAGTTTAAAGATGGAGAATTTAAGTTTATTCAAGAGCAAACTTGGGAGACAAGCTGGGGCTTAGGTGATGAAAGCAATACTTTGGCATTTAATAGCCAAACAAACTGCCCTGCGGATATTACAGGAACAGTATTTGTAAACGCTAATTTCCAAGACCTGACATATGAGTTGACAAGACCTTCTGTAGGTGTTATAGGCGATGCTACACCAGGAGCTTGGGACGCTGATACTGATATGGCTTATGATGCAGCTTCAAATACATGGAAACTAACTCTAGATTTATCAGCAGGAGAATTGAAGTTCAGAGCTTTTGATGACTGGGCTTATAATTGGGGTGGAGATGGAAGTGGAAACCTTTCAGGTGATAATATAGCGGTTCCTACTGCTGGAACGTATGAAGTTACACTTGATTTGGCTAATGAAGCTTACTCGCTTGAGATGAAATAATCTGAAAGTATATTATAGCAATTTAAAAAGCCACCTTTTTTAAGGTGGCTTTTTTTGTTTATTTAATTAAATCCTTGACTTAATTTGTCTTTTTCTACTGATATTATTTTTTTATTGTTTTTTTATATTTAAAAATTGTATTTTTAAATTCTGATTATGGGTGTTTAAGTTTGTGTATTTGTATAATTGTGTATTTCTTAGATTTCTTTTCGTAATTTTTCAAGAGATGAGTTTAAAGTAAAGTTGTGATTAGAATGAAGTGTATTCCCTTTTGTTTAATTATTTTAATTTTTAGCTCCTTGGCGGGATGTAGTAGTTTTATCTCTACGGACTCTGGAGATGAAAATGAGATTCATGAACCGAAGAATCAAATTGAGGAGTTTGAGACCGGTTTGCAGAAACTATATGAAGGATTTTCTTTATCCGACCCTCCGGAAGGTGTCGGGCATAAGCTTGATAATATTGACATTGGAGCTAGCCAATATTTGAGGAAGTTTTGGGAGTTTCAAGAATTGCCAACTGACGAAGCTTTGAACGCTTGGATGGATCCTGATCAACCAAGCATGAGTAAAGCGACTTGGGAGTCTTCAAATATCTTCATTTGGATTTTATACTTGAGACTTGATTTTCAAATCAGGCAGTGTCATGACTTTTTGAAAAAAGCTGAAAATGCAGATTTGGATTCTGTTGAAGACTTGCAAAGGCTAAACGAAATTAAGGCTGAAGCAAGATTTTTACGGGCATTGACCTATTGGCATTTTTTGGATTTCTTTGGCAATGGAGTGCCTTTTTATTCAGATGATGATGATTTGGGAGAACCTAATGATTCCATGCCTCCAGTTAATGGATTTGGAGGGACGGAAATATTTGATTTTATAGAAAAGGAATTGCAGGAAGTCCTTTCTGAAGAATCAGATGTCCAATTAAGACCTGCTAACGCAACTTTGGTGGGTAAAGCCAATAAAGCTGCCGCTTACATGCTTTTGGTTAAATTATACATGAATGCAGAGGTTTATACAAATCAATCAAGATGGAATGATGCGAAAATCGCGTTGAATCAAATCATGTCCACTGGATATGAATTGGAAAGGTCGTATGAACATAATTTTTTGGCGGATAACCATTTGTCAAAGGAGATTATTTTTTCGATACCCTATGAAGGCGAGAGCACAAGCACTTATGGGGGAATGACATATATATTACATGCTTCTTTTGGAGGAGATATGGAATCAAGTTATTATGGTATTTCTGGCGGATGGGGAGGTAATAGAGCAACTGTTCAGTTGGTCGAAAAGTTTGAAGACCATCTTCAGGCTCAAATTGATCCAAGGGGAGTGTTTTATAGAGGCCATAATAGGGAAAATACTTCACTGTTTGATTTCAAAGATGGATATGGAGTGTCCAAGTTCAAGAATATTACAAGCTTAGGCTATTCAGGATCTGATTCAAAGATGGTATATCCAGATACCGATTTTCCGATGTTTAGGCTGGCCGATGTTTATCTTATGTTAGCAGAAATAGAAGCTAGAGTGGATGGGAAAATAAGTGATTGGTCTCATTTGGAGGAGCTTTGGAGTCGAGCGAGTTTGCCTTTAGAAGTTCAAAATGATTATAAGCAAGAAGCAGATATCGATGCGTTGAGCTTTATACTGGATGAAAGAGCTAGAGAGCTTTATTGGGAAGGGCACAGAAGAACTGATTTGATACGATTTGGAAAGTTTGTGAAAGACTACAGTTGGCCTTTTAAGGGTGGAAGCAGCCTAGGAGCCCCTTCTATCCCATATCGATATAATGTATTGCCGATTCCTGATAATGAGTTGATGGATAACACTAACCTAAAACAAAACCCATTGTGGTAAAACCTAAAACACAATATTACTATGAAAGCACTAAATACATGTTTTTTATTGTTAATTAACCTTATTTTAATTTCTTGTGATGAGAGTGGGGTTGTCGATGAACCCCAAGAGCCTATCTTGAATAAAAAAATCGAAACTCCCAGCGTGGAAGGAAAACAGCTTGATATTTCCAATGATGAAAAAGAAAGCATTGTTTTTAGTTTTAATTGGGATGAACTTGATGGAGATAAAGTATACAAGGTTATGGCTTGGTCTACTGATGGAGATACCGTTGTTGTTGATGAAACAAAAAATGTTTCATTAAGTCTTTCTGTGGAGGATTTAAATCAGGTTGCTAATGATTTGAAATTGGATCCGAAATCATATTCGAAGATCTTTATAGGTGTTTATGGCTATGATGCAGGGCCAAGTGGGACATTGATTGGTGAGCCATATATTTTCGAAGGTGTTTTTTCATTTGAGCTAAAGGGCTTTGAAGTTGTCAGTCGCATGTATTTGATATATGGAGAGGATAAGGAAAGAAAGTCTGGCAATTATATTAGTGATTTTGATGTAAGCGGCAAGTTTTTAGGCGCCGTGTATCTTGAGTCGGATGCAACATATTTATTTGAAGAAGCTGATGAAAATGAAGAGGCTCGGTTTTATTCTATAAATATAGAAGAAAATACCTTGGTTGATGGTGATGAGCAAGCATTTAGTGTTGATGAAACTGGATATTATGTAGTATCAATCAATATGAATAACAGAAGAGTGTTGATCGAGAAATTAAGTCAATATTTGTGGATTCCAGGAAGTCATAACGGTTGGAGTTTTGATCTTGAAGATCCAAATTATAATGACCCTACAACTTACAATCGAGTTGTTTTAGTGTCGGATTATAATAATGGGATTTATCTTGGCAAGGTTTGGTTGATTGATGAATTCAAGTTCACTAATGCTCCTGATTGGAATTTTGTAAAGTATGGTAAAAAGACTCCAAATGGAGGACTTGATACTGCGTATGAAGCTGACAACTTTGACGTTGACGATTTCTATGGGCCAGGCTTGTATGAGTTGAAATTTGACTTGCATAGAGGGAAATTTGAAGTATTGTCTTTTGAACCAATGCAAATAGAATTGCCAGAAGAGAATGCCTTATGGATATCTGGCGATCACAATTTCTGGGATTTGAATATTAGAGATATATTGTTGGAGACAAAAGAAGGTTCAAATGTATTCGAAGGCAACGTTACCTTGAGAGGCAATGGAGGATTTGAGTTTGTCATTTCAACAGATGGTATTACGCATGAGACTACTTATCGTTCTCCTGTGATTACTGAAGGAATGACTGAAGGTGATTTGGTAGTTGATGGAATTTATACTGTTAGAGCACCAGAATCGCAGGTATATAAAATTACAGTTGATTTGAATGAGATGACTTACCAATTAGGTGATCCATATATAGCTCCTTCTACAATGCACTTGGTAGGTAGCGCTACTACTATTGATTGGATTGTGGAAGAAGCATTAGCCATGAATAATAGAAATCCAGAAGTTGGCATATTTGATTTGATTACAGAGCTGGATCAGGAAGAATTCAAGTTTGTCCAAGAACGAAATTGGGAAAAAGAGAAAGTATGGGGCATGGGTCATAATTTAAATACTCTGAAAATAAATGGACAAGATGATTGTATTTCAAATATGCAAGGCACAGTTTTTATTAGCGCTAACTTTCAAGATTTGACTTATGAATTGATCAGACCTTCAATAGGAGTAATTGGCAGTGCTGCGCCAAATGGTTTGGATTCCGATATAGATATGACCTATGATGATGTTTCTAATAGTTGGAAAGCTACACTTGATTTAGTTGCTGGCGATTTGAAATTCAGGGCTTTTGATGATTGGGCTTATAATTGGGGCGGAGATAGTAGTGGGAACCTTTCAGGTGATAATATAGCGGTCCCTAATGCTGGAACGTATGAGCTTACATTTGATTTAGCCAATAGAACTTATATCCTCGAATTGAAATAATTGGAAAATTGAAAATGAATAATTTCAAGCCACCTTGTTTAGGGTGGCTTTTTTATGAATGCAGTTTTATTCGTCTGGCTATTTATGAGTTTACATAATCCTTATGAATGGTTGATTCATCTGGGAGATTGTTGTTTAATATAATAAGTATAATGCAAATAGGCTGTATTTAGAAGATATTAATTGTCTTATATTATTTGTTCGATTTTTTTGAATAAAATGCATTTGTTTCGGATAGCTTTGTTTATGTAGTATATATTAAATATAAAATGTGCAAAAATATGAAGGCGTGCTATGTGTTTTCGTGTTATATTTTGAATTTGAAGTATATATTTTAATATTTTTTGATTATACTTATTATTGTTAATGCTAATAAACAATAATGAACTAAGCTAATATGAAAAAAATCTACTTTATGATCTTTGTCTTGTTTGCATTTTTGGGCACAGAGATGGCAAAAGGTCAAAGTTTAAGCCCTGAGTTGGATGAGGCATTGATTTCAAATGATCTGGACAAGATAGAGGCTGCTTTGGAAAGGCAACTTCATTCTGGTGATCATGCGCAAAGAAGCGAGGCGAATTTGATGATGTTATTCTTGAATACCATCAAAGGAGTCGAGACTGATTCTGAGCAACATGTCCGTGACTTTATAAAAGAGTCGAAAAACCCCTCGCCTTATATATTCGCATTATGGAAAAATGAGGCTCTAATTGGTGAACATAAAAAAAGGAGCAAGGATGAGCTTGCTTTTTATAAGAACTTGCTAGGGCGACAGGATATTCACCCGAGTATTAAAAAGTCTTTGGAATATACGCAAGGAACGCATCATTTATTGTCGAATAAATTTGATCAAGCTTTCAAAAAATATGATTTGGTTGGAGGTTTGAGAAAGTGGGAATACGTTGGACCATTCGACAATACTTCAGGGTCGGGATTTAATAAAGATTATGGTCCTATCGAGAAGCCGAGCAAGTCTGAGATATTTTTATCTAAAAAAAATTCGGAGATACACTGGTATGAGCCTAAGGATCAGGATAGAGATCCTTGGATGTCCATAAGATCTTTTATCCCAGTGAGTCAAGGTGTTGTGTATGCGCAGACTTTTGTTGAATCGGAAACCGATCAGAAAGTTGTTTTTGCGTTAGGTGGAGAAGGAAGTTTGAAATTGTGGGTTAATGATAAATTGATCATTACCGAAGAGGAAGAATATAAAACGGAGCAGGATACTTATTTGAGCTCATTTGAATTAAAAAAGGGAGCGAATAGAATTTTGGTTCAAATTGGAGCCACTGAAGAGGTGAATTATCCGAATTTTATCTTAAGAGTATTGGATGAAAATATGAATTTGATTCCAAATCTGACTGTTAACCTTCGAAATAGAAACTATTCCAAAACAATAGATCTTGAATCGAAAAGTATTGAGCATTTCGCAGTAGAGTATTTTACAGGGAAAAAAGGTTTTGTGAATGAAATAATGTTGGCGAAACTTTACAATAGAATGTCAAGGTATAATGACGCGATCAAGGTTCTTAAAAATATTGATGAGAAATACGCTGAGACAATAATCGTGAAAGGAGAGTTGTTATTGAATCATGCTGAAATAGAGGATTACACTACACTTACAAAGGAAATAGAAGGTTTTCGAAAAATTTACCCAGATTCTTATTTAGTGGCCGCGTATGATTTTGAAAGGTCAATGCAAAACAAAGATTACGAGTTTGCGGAGAAATCTTTGGAAAGCATAGCTAAAATAGAAGGCTATGATGGAGAATTGTATTATCAATATAAGATTAGATATCTTGTGGCTAAAAAGGAATATCAGAAAATGTATGAAATTATTGATAAAGCTTACAAGAAGCATCCGGATAATACTACTTTCTTATTTTACACATACAATATCCTAAAGAGCACTTCTCAAAGAGGAAATTATTATTTGAATTTTTTGACTGAGTATTTAGATGATAATTTCAACTACAATATTTTTAGGTTCTTAGTGAATGAGTATGACGAGCATGGCATGTCCAAAGAGAAAGAAAAAGCTCTTTTGGAAATGCATAAGAATTTCCCTTTGGAAGAAACTTATACTCAAGCATTGGTCAAGCATTATTACAATCAGAAAAAATATGAAAAGGCACTTGATTTCACAGAGAAGAATCTAGCGAATAGGCCATTCACATCTACTTATTGGAAAGACAAGGGTTATTTGTTGGAGCAGCTGTATAAAAATGATGAGGCTTTGGCAAGTTTTGAAAAGGCTATAAAAATAAACCCGAACTTGTTTGATGTTCGTGATAAAATGAGAGAGCTTAATGGTAAGGAGGCTTTGACATCTATTCTTAAAAATGAGGATTATGAGCAGGAAGTTATCGATAGGTTGAATGCTAAGACAGAGTCTGATGAATCAGCTGAGTATATATTTGATAGAATGGATTTTGTGGTTTTTCCTGAAGGAGCATATGTGGAGAATTATGAAGTTGCTTTGCAATTATTTAATCAATCGGCGATTGAAGATTGGAGCGAGATAAATATACCTGTTGTTTGGAGTCGCCAGAATCTTGTGATAAATAAATCCGAGGCTATAAAAGCGAATGGTCAGAAAACTCAAGCGGAGCGTAGTGGTGGAAAGTTGGTGTTTACTTCTCTTGAGCCTGGCGATGCTATTTATGTTTCGTATAGAATTGAGAATTACACAGGAGGTAAGCTTAGCAAAGAGTTTTGGATGTCTCATACATTCAATACTAACTTGCCTACAGGAATAAGCAGGTTAAGATTATTGACTCCTAAAGGGTATGAGTTTGATTCTGTGTATGTTAATAACTCTATTCAGCCTGAAAAGTCAACACTGGATGAGTTTGATTTGTATACATGGGAAGTGAAAAACCCTGAAAAGATAGAAAGCGAGAGTTATACGCCATCGTATTTTGAAATAGGACAATCATTGGAGATTTCGACAATAAAAGAATGGAAAGTTATTTCCGATTGGTATAGGGATATCGCATTGCCAATGGCTAAAGAGGATTACAACATTGAGGAGGTTTACAATGAGATTTTCAGTCATGAAAAGGATATGTCAGAATATGAAAAGGCAAAAGCTATTTATGATTATATAGCTAAAAATATCAATTACAGTTCGGTTTCGTTTCGTCAAAGTAACTATGTGCCTCAAAAACCACTCAAGACCATAAGCACAAAGCTGGGAGATTGCAAAGATTTATCAACGCTTTATCATACGTTGGCTAAGAAAGCCGGAATTAGCACAAATTTGGTTTTGGTGAATACCCGTGATAACGGAGAAGATGTATTGAAACTTCCTTCATTGGATTTTAATCATTGTATTATTAAGATCAATTTGGAAGGCCAAACGATGTATCAAGAATTGACGGATAGCAAATTGCCTTTTGGTATAGTGCCTTATACGCTTTATAAATCACAAGCATTAGTTATTCCTAATTCTGAAGATGAAAATGTTGGAAATGAGCTTATCAGCATCCCTAATCCAAGGTTAAGCGAGGAGAAATTACAGAGAAAAATAAAAATTCAGATAAATGGTACCGGAGATATAAAAATAAACAGTCATTTGCAGGCTTTTGGAAATTTGTCAGGTAATTATAGACATTACTTTGATGGTATGACAAAGGAAAAGCAAAAAGAAGATGAAGCGTATCTTTTGGGGACGCATTTTGAAAATGAGCTTAATATCATAAGCAGTGACCTTGCAAATCTTGAAGATTATGAAAAAGATGTAGTTTGGTCGAGCGAATATGAGGTGCTGGATGAAATTAAAAACTTGGGAGGCATCAAGGCATTGAAAGTTCCAATGTTTGAGGAATTCGCTTATATCGATAATTTCCCGGATGAAAAGAGAAAGTATCCGATTGTTTTTGGCGATTTTGAATCTGTGAGAAATTATGATTTTGAGATAGAAGTTAATTTGCCGGAAGGCAGTGAAATGTTGGAGCTTCCCGAAGGGATTGAGATTTCAAACCAGTTCATGAAGTATGTTTTGAATATTGAAAAAGTAGGAGCGAATAAAGTTAAGATAACAAGAACTATTGAAAGTTATGATGAGACTTTTCCAGCTTCGGCATACGAGGAAATGCGATCTAGTTTCGTGAAAATCAATAAAGCTGAGGATTTGTATATTACTTTTAAAGTCAAGAAAGCAAACTAGTTTATAAGTACATTGCTGGCTTTTAGAAGGCTGTCGAAAGGAGTGAATGTAAATTCGCTTCTTTCGACAGCCTTTTTATTTAGTGAAAAGTGTTAAGCAGTAATATGAGAGAAGCCGTGAAGGAAGGAATATTAAGTATTTTTTTATGCGTATGCGAATTGGGTATTTCATTTTATTTATATTGAGTCAGGAAACCATAGAATGAAAAATGACTCAGATTACGACATTTAACCCAGCCACAGGAAATAGTATTGCCGAATATAATATGCTTAGCGATTCGCAGATCGAAAATGCTCTTAAAATTTCGAATGACAGTTATCGTCAATGGAAGAATGTAGGTTTGCCTGAGAGAGTAAAGTTAGTGGAAAAGCTAGCTTTGTTATTGGAGGAAAAAAAGAGAGATTTAGCTCATTTGATAACTGAGGAAATGGGGAAGCCTATTTCACAATCGATAGCTGAAGTTTCTAAATGCGCGATGCTTTGCCAGTATTACGCAGAGCATGCGGAAGAGTTTCTCAAACCTGAGTTGATAGCATCCTCATTTGCTAAGTCTTATATAAGGTATGATCCATTAGGGGTGATATTGGGAATTATGCCATGGAATTTTCCATTTTGGCAAGTATTGAGGTATGCAGTGCCCACTATTTTGGCTGGAAATGCTACTGTATTGAAGCATGCCCCGAATACAATGGGCTGCGGCTTGAAGATTCAAAATCTTATGGAGGAAGCTGGCATTCCCAAGGGTGTTTTTCAGTCATTAGTAATTGATATTCCACAAGTAGAATCAGTAATTGGCCATCCATATGTTCAAGGAGTGACATTTACAGGAAGTGATGTTGCTGGAGCTAAAGTGGCGGAATTGTCAGGCAAGTATCTTAAAAAATGCATGCTTGAAATGGGAGGAAGCGACCCATTTGTCGTTTTGAAAGATGCCGATGTTGAAATGGCTGCAAAGATCGCTGTTAAATCAAGAATGTTCAATACGGGACAAACATGCATATCAGCCAAAAGATTTTTTGTTCATATTGATCTGCAAGAAGTTTTTATTGAAGAATTCGTGAAGGAAATGAAGGCTATGCGGATTGGCGATCCGAAACTTGGGTCTACTGACTTGGGGTGCATGGCTAGAAAGGATTTGGCGGATAAAGTAGAATGTCAAATGAAAAAGGCGATTGAAATGGGGGCGAAACTAGTATCAGGCGGTGAAAGAAAAGGAAACTTCATATCTCCAGCTTTACTTGTTGATGTTGGCGCGGAAAATATAGTTTTCAAAGAGGAGGTATTCGGACCTGTTGCGGCAGTGTCGACATTTGCTGATGAAGAAGAGGTGATTGAGATGGTGAATATAAGTGATTATGGCTTAGGAGCGAGTATTTGGTCAAGAGATATTGAAAGAGCTGAAAAAATAGCAGTTTCCATTGATTCGGGAACTGTAGCTATCAATGGCATGGTGATTTCCGATCCACGATTGCCGTTTGGAGGAGTGAAAAAATCCGGTTATGGTAGGGAACTGGCTTCCCACGGAATCAGAGAGTTTACCAATCTTAAAACGATTACTGTTTCAGAATATTAAGCATGTAATTGATAATATAATATTTTCATTATAATGATGAAAAAATGACTTAATGATACTTTATTGATAGTGAATAATGTTATATTGTTGCGCTAATGTAGGGTTGAATTTAGGTAGTCGTAATGAGATTGAATGAAGAAATAATACGAATATTAAAGAAGAATGTAGCGATGGCTTTGGGTTGCACTGAGCCTATCGCCGCATGCTTGGCAGTCGTTAAAGCAAGAGAAATCTTAGGCAAAGAGCCTGATAGAGTGGAATTGCATGTTAGCGGCAATATTTATAAGAATGGGCTTGGTGTTGGTATTCCCGGCACAAAAATGAAAGGCTTGTTGGTGGCGGGAGCATTAGGCATTTATACAGGGAGTTCCAGTGATTTGCTCGAAGTGCTTAAGAATGTTAATTCAGAAATTGCAGAAGCTGCAGAGTCTTTTGTGTCCGATGAGAGAATTAGCGTTCAAATTATAGATAATGTAGACAAGCTTTATATCAAAGCTAAGGCTTATGCAGGAGAAGATTGCGCGATAACAGAAATCGCTAAAAGTCATACGAATATCATTTCGGGTAGATTGAATGGCGAGTTGGTTTTTGAAAAGGATTCTGATATTGAGAAGTTGGAGGCAAGCGATGAAAGTTCTTATGCAAAATTGAGTGTTGCATCTATTGTTGAGTTTGCTAAAAGCACCTCATTTGATTCTATATCATTCATTATGCAAGGAGTTGACTGCAACTGGAGTATTGCTCATGAGGGTTTGAATGGCGAATATGGGCTTCAAGTTGGCAAAAAGCTTCATGCCACATATGTTAATAGTTTGTTGGGCAATGAAATCATGGTTTCGGCAATGTCAAAAGCGGCGGCAGGCGTGGATGCCAGAATGTCGGGTTCAATGATGCCTGTAATGACTAATTCCGGATCAGGAAATCAAGGAATCACTATTTATGTGCCTATTATCGATTTAGCGGAAAAACTAAAAGCAAGAGAGGATATTTTAGCCAGAGCATTGATTATCGCTAATGCCATTCCAATCCATATCAAGCATAGTATTGGACCGCTATCCGCACTATGCGGTATAGTTCCTGCTTCAGCTGGCGTCGCTGCTGGCGCATCCTATTTATTGGGAGGTGATGTGGAGCAAATTAAAAGTGCAGTGCAATATGTTTTGGGCAATACATCCGGAGTGTTTTGTGATGGAGCTAAGCCTTCTTGCGCGTTAAAATCCTCAACGGGCATAAGCGCGGCGATTCAAGCAGCTATTTTCTCGACTCAAAATTGTATTACTCCAAATGGCGATGGAATTCTGGATAATGATGTCGAGGAAACTATAGTGCATCTCTCAAAAATAGCTTCTATAGGAATGGCTAAAACCGATGACCAGATCATCGAAATCATGAAATCAAAATAAACGAAATTTCTTTTGATAGTCGTTGAGATTGAATGCAATTATTCAGATATCATTGCGTTCAATTTAAGAATGACTATATGATTATTTTGGCATGATGAATGGAGTTGAAACCTGAAATAATACCTTTAACTTTGTCTGAGAGCCGATATTTGTGTAGATTAGGGAATATTAATTGATATGATTCTGAGAAGCCTGTTTATATTACTATTTGTGTTTTGTTGTGATTTCGCGTCTGTCTTGTTCGCAAATCCAGCGGGAACAAACAGGCCAAGTGTTTTTTATGACTTTAAGGATAATAAATTTAATCCACAGAGTTATGAAGTAAACCAAGCTCTTTCGGGTGAAATTTACATGGCTAATCATGATGGCATTATATCTTTTGACGGCCACCGGTGGAATTTATTTATGGAAATGCCGGATAATCAGAAAGTAAGATCTATTGTATTCAATGATCAAGGAAAATGCTTCATAGGAGCATCGCATGATTTTGGCTATATGGATTTTGATAAAAATGGCAAGCCCTACTTTGTGTCTTTATTGCATCATATTCCAGAATCGATTACTGAAAATTTAGAGCCGATCACTTCTGTCGAATCCACAGGGAGATATGTTTATTTCAATCTTATAGGTCATGTAGCTGTATGGGATGAGCAGGAAAAAGAAATGACTCTTTTAAAGGGACGTTTTATTCATCAATTCTTTAAAATGGATGGGGAAGTCTGGGGAACAGATGTTCTCAAAGGTGTTTTTAGAATGGATGGCGTCAATATGAATTATATTTTGGAAGATGTCAAGCCGTTTTTTCTAAGGCATACGCCTATAGCTATCATGGCATACGATGCTCACAGGGTCTTGACAGTCAATATGAGACTTGAGATGTTTCTGATCAATACTCTTGATGGCACATATGAGCCTTTCGATTATAACTTCAAAAAAGAAATGAAGAAGGCTTCCTTGAATAAAGGCATGAAGCTGATGGATGGAACTTTTATGGTTTCGTCTGAAAATGAAGGGGTCTTTAGGTTCGATAGAAATGGCCAGCTGATAGAGCGTCTTGGCAGAGAGGAAGGATTGCCTAGTGAAGTTGTGTTTGATTTGTTTCAGGACGAATCATTCAATGTATGGGTTTTGACATCCAAAGGTGTTATGTGCTATGATATGGATGCTAATTTTCAAATTCTTGATACATCTTCCGGGCTATATGGATTGATTTATGACATGGCTGAAGGCTATGACAATGATTTGTATGTGGTTACTTCTGAAGGATTATTTTTAAAAGATACGAGTCGACAAGATCAAAGGGTGAGCTTTGTGAAGGTGGATGAGCTAGGTGATAGAGGCTACTCTATGAAAGTGACTCCTGAAGGCCTGATATTTTCTGGAAAAAATACTCATATTTATCGTAAAGGTGAGCAACCCAAGCGAATTTCAAAATTATATGTGGAGTACTTGGTTGATTTTGAGGTTGACGGTGAACTGTATATTTTGGGGAGTGACCCTAATAGAGTTTTATTGCTTCATTTTAACCGAAAAAAGTCAGAGTGGGAGAATCTTTGGGAGTCGAGTTATATGCAGGGGGACTTTGATTTTCCTGTAGTTAGAGTGCTTGAGGACAATACTGTTGAATGCTGGTTTGTAAGCAATACCAGAGTGAAGAAAATGAATATTGACTTGGAGACTATTCATGAGGTGAAAGTTCCTAAGTTCGAGTTCTTTGGCGAAGATGAAGGTGTGAAAAAGAATGAGAGTTATAAACTTTTGAATGCCAAAGGGCAAATATTGCTTTACAATAATGAGAAAATTTGCGAGTTTAATGAGCAATACAACAAGTTTTTGTTGAATAGGTACCTGTCGGATAAAATCAGATTGGCTTCAGTTTCTCAGGATGGAGACAAATTGATTTTGGTGAAAAACTATGATGATCAACTAAGCGGAGTATTGGCCTACGACTTTGTTTCTCAAAAAATGAGCGTCATTGCTGAAATCCCAAATAGCCAAGTTGGAGTAATCAGGCAGATTAATTTGACTAATAAGGGCGGACTGTATGTAATGGGCCATGGAGGTTTTGATATTTTAAAAATGCAAGTTGATACAGGTGATTACAGACCTGTGCAACGAACTGTGAAAAACGCAGTTAATTTGAAGATCAAAAGCATAGAGACAGCATTAGCCAATTATCAAGAATTTGGAGAGAGATTGACATTGCCGATAGAAGAAAATAAGTTTACGATTAAATATACCGCGTTTCCATTTAATGATCCGAAGCAATTCAGATACTATACTCAACTTGTCGGTCATGAGCATACATGGCAAGAAATGAATGAAAATCCTGAAGTGCTTTATGCCAACTTATTTGAGGGAGATTATCTATTTAAAGTCAAAGCTGTAAGTTCTTACGGCGACGTTTCTGAAATTGTGACGATTCCGATTACCATTACACCGCCTTCTTCGAGGTCGGCTTTAGCGATATTATTGTATTTTATAATAGCAATTATATTCATGGTGACAGTAGCTTATTTGTATAGCTACAAGTTGAAAATGGATAAAGAGCGTCTGGAAAAGCAGGTTAGCATTAGAACCTCTGAGTTGGAGTTTCAGAAGGAAGTGTTGAAGCAGAAAACGAATTTGTTGAAGTCTGCCAATACTCAGATTCTTTCAAAAAACAATGAAATCTCTCAAGGCCTTATCGCTGCGGCGCAACTTCAGAGTACATTGCTTCCTGAACTTGAAAAGCTTAAAGAATCATGCGATGACGCTTTTGTGTTTTTTAGGCCGAAAGATACCGTCAGTGGCGATATATATTGGATGGGCAGGGAAAATGGCAAGTTTTATTTGGCTTGCATTGATTGCACTGGACATGGAGTGTCGGGCGCTTTATTGGCGGTAATGACCAATGTGTTTTTGAGCGAAGCTATTAGAAATAAAAGGCTTTCTCTTGTTCAGAAAATCGAGAAGATAGATTCCAATTTGAGAAATATCATGCGCCAAGACCATAAGTACCATAATAATGAGGGAATGGATATTGGTCTAGTTTGTTGGGATTATGAGACCATGAAAATGCATTATGCAGGAGCCAAGGTGAATTTGATGTATTTTAAGAATAGAAAGCTTAACGAGATAAAAGCTGATAGAATTTCTATAGGCGATGTATCTGGCAATAAAGATTATTTGATGACAGAGCATGAGTTGGATATGAATGAAGTTGAGCAGTTTTACCTTTCTACTGATGGATTGAGGGATCAGTTCGGAGGCACAAAAGGCAAAAAATTCTTGAATAGAAGAATTCGCGAGTTATTGTATAAAATCAAAGATCTGCCAATGGATAAGCAGCATGAACAAGTGCAAAAGACGTTAAACTATTGGAAAGGAAATTGGGAACAAGTTGATGATATCTTGTTGATAGGGATCAAGTTTTAATAAGTCAATATCTAAATTGGAAGCTAGAATATTCTTCTAGCTTCTCTGAAGAGTTTCTTGTAGTATTTAGAATGAACATTGCTTTCGGTAACTCCCAGACTTGTAGTCGCATGGATGAATTTAACATGATCGTCATTGACAACTTCAGTAACTAGACCAGCATGAGATATTCTTCTTTTATTTTTCTTTGATCCAAAAAATACTAAATCACCAGGTTGTAAATCTTTAAGCTTGACTTTTTGGCCTTGTTCGCTTTGCTCTTTGGAAGTTCTTGGCAAATTGATCCCAATAATATCAAATGAGTTTACTAATAAAGCTGAACAATCCATGCCGTTGCGACTAGTCCCCCCGTACCTATAAGGTGTGCCGGTATATGAACGAGCTGTTTTTACCAGCGTATTTACTTTTTGTTGTCTTATATTGGCTTTCTTTCTGGAAGCGCATGAACTTGCAACCAAGCAGATAAAGCAAAAACATATAATTGTATAAAAATAGCTGTTAATAATTTCGTTTTTTCTCATTAAAAAAATGTTTATCTAAAATTTAATGAACATATTTTAATATAATACAATTTGTTTTGGAATCAAATGCATTAAATCGCATTATGAAATGCCGTGAAGGTATTGGTTTTGGGTTTTTATGATCTGATCCAGATGCCTTCTGCTATGATGATAAAGAAAATACAGCCAATCGTTGCCCGTAATATAACCAAAGACAGGATGCAAGTACATTTCAAAATCCAAATGGAGTTTGTTGTTTTTTATGGCTTGTTTGATAGCGTTTCGTGATTGTATTAGCCCTTCAATAGCTTCGGAAAGTGTTTTATATTTGCCTAAGGGTTTTACTATTTCCGGAGATGGATTTTTGATGTCTTTTTTATCATAGACTACATGCGACATCTTGCTGTCGCCGAATTTTTCCGAGGTTTCATTTTTTTTATTAGATGGAGAAGAAAGAAATTTTAAGATCGCCAAGTCCGTTCGCTCAAGATGTTCTAATATTTCCAAGATGCACCAAGAGCCTTTGGTTTTAAAAGAGCATTCTTCCTCGCTGGAATCTTTTAACAAATTTAAAATACTGTTAGTGTTCTCGTTTAATTTTGATGTCCAGTTGTCTATATTCATAGTTGTTTGTTTTGAGAATGAAAATCAAATAGGTTAAATCCTAGAATGAATAGCTAAACTAATGATGTTCCACGATTTTCTTTGTATTTGTTAACTGAATTTGCCCATATTAAGATTCATGATGAATTGATTTAATGGAATTTCTTTCTATGCATCCACTTGTGTTAGTGGGTTGGAATATTTCAAGGATGTATTTTCTATGAGGTTTAAATGTAAATTTGTGTTAGAAATTCTCTTTAGCTATATGAGTTTGATTATTTTTGATAAATTAATGTGTGAAATTAAAGCTAGAGCATATGAGTTTTTTCGAGTCGATGAAAAATCGCTATACGACAAAAGTTTATGATAAAAGCAAGCAGTTGGATCCTAAGAAAGTGGAGGAGTTGAAGAATATTCTTCATATGAGCCCATCGTCGATTAATAGCCAACCTTGGCAGTTTGTTTTTGTGCAAGATCAAGAATTGAAAAATAAACTAGCGGAAGCATCGTATTTCAATGATGAAAAAGTTAGAAACTGTGATACATTGGTTGTGTTTCGTCGAGTAAATAATATTGAGGCATTTGAAAAGGATATTCAGGAGAGGCTTCCTGAAAGGACAAATACATATTATCAGCAGTTTTTAAAGCCACTACCGGATGATCAGATAAAATCATGGTTTGACAAGCAGGTGTATTTGTCAATTGGGGTATTGCTGGGCGCATGCGCTGAAATGGGAATAGATTCTACACCAATGGAAGGCATCGAAGTGGATAAGTATGATCAGGCTTTGGGGAATGACGAATTTGCTACTTTGGTAGCTGTGGCTATAGGCGAGAGGCATGAGGATGATTTCAATCAATTGGATAGAGTTCCCAAAGTTAGAAAGGAATTTGATAAAGTTGTGAAAAGCATGTGATCAAAAGGAGTGTTTCACTCCTTTTATTATTTGATAGTTTTATACTTTCTGAAAGTGAGTTTTGCATTCATAGGCATCATGTCTTGAGCGATATTGGAGTTCGCATAATCCATTTTCATTTTAAAGTTTATGTATTCGTTATTTTGTTCTATTAAATCAAGCGTTCTTGGCATTCCGGTTTTGAATATAGAGCCCAATTGCATGTTTTGGAAGTTCTTGCTCATGTTCATCTCATGAGGGGTAAGTGTTAGAGTTTTGTCATTTTGGTTGTAATTCCAACTTCCTGCAAATCCATTGCCGTAAAACTCGCCATCAGGAGTGAAGTAAACCAAGTTTGATTCGATTTCATCCATTACGCCTTCAAAGCCTAGCATTGAGTTCATATTCATAATGTCTCCGTTGGGCATTGAAATTCCCGCGGTAACATCTTCAATTTGAATTGGACCGCTTAATACAAATTCTAAAGGCATAGGAGCTGACTCGTCTGACTTGCAACTGAAAAGGAATAGAAAAGGTATAATTAAAATTTTGAAACAGCATATATAAGTTTTCATATCGAGATAGATGATGTATTGAATTAATTGAATACAACATCTATTTGTTTAAAAGACATGCGGTTAATGAAAGGTTTCAAATATAACTAAATGCGTTTCGTTTAAAAATTTAGCTCTTCAATTGAGTTATTACATCTATTCGTAGAATAAAGTTTATAGATTGATTTGGAATTTATAGATTTGTGGCATACCAAAATAAATAAGAGATGAGAAGTTTAGTGATCACATGTTTGTTGGCTTTATCTATAGCATTTGTTTCTGTAGCCCAAAAAAGAGATTTGACACCAGAGCAAAAAGCTGAGAAAATAGCTGCAAGATTAACCAAAAAGCTTGAGTTAAGCTCTGAGCAAGCTCAAAAGGTTGAAGAAATTACTCTTGAAACTATCAAGGAACGACAAAGCTTGAAGTCTATTTCGGACAAGGCTGAAAAAAAAGAAAAGGCTTCCAAGCTGAAAGATGAGAAAGAACAGGAGATGAAAGAAGTGCTTACAGAAGAGCAATATGCTCAATACTTGGAGTTGCAGGATGAGATGAAGGAAAAGAGGGCTCAGAGAAGAGAAAGAAAAAATGGTTGATTTGGTTATTGGGAAAAAGAAAAAGCCGGATACTTCCGGCTTTTTCTAATTTAATGCTTTGATTTTTTCAGCTAATTCTATTTGAAGCGATTGCGATTTGTCTTTCGCATACCATGTTTGAACATCCTTGAGCATTTGCTCTTTGTTTTCACCACCAGCGGCTTTCCAGTCAATGACGATTTGCTGGCAGACAGCAGGCCTTGGACCCCATACAAATTGCTCGCTGAAATCGCTTTTTTTGAAACAAGCCATTTTGGGGACAGATTTTCCTCCATTGGTCAGGTACAAATCCATGATTTCAGGATGATCGTCCCTCAATATGATTTTAAGATCTATTTTGCCATTGCTGGATTCAGCGATTTTAGCAATTACGGGAAGGTTTTGAGCGGCATCTCCGCACCATGGCTCGGAAATCAGCATCCAAACATATTCTTCATTCAGGTTATTAAGCGCTTCTATGATTTTGTCATTTATCTCAAGCGTCTTTTCTATGCGGGCCATTCGTCTCTCATTCAGCTCAGTATATCCAAGCATATTTTCTCCGCCTCTTGGATTCTTGTTTTCGACACTGGTTTTTGTCAATTCAAGGTACTCTACGTACGATAATCCATTTTCGTTGATAATGTCCAAGTTTAGCATTTTATTAGGTATTATATATCCGTGTAATATATTATGAGGAGTGATCTTCCTCAATATCTAAATCTTCTACGGAATCTTTGGTTATCCAGTTTTTGAAATTAGCAATATCAACATGCAAAGATTTGTAAACTGCTAATAATATGGTTGCATCATCCATAAATCCAACGACAGGTACGAAATCAGGTATAGCGTCCAGAGGCGCGACAAAATAAATCAAAGCGGCGGTAATCAATGTTATGGATCTCCAAGGAACCTGTCTGTAATCACCTTTTGCATAGGCTTTAAGCATCATAAGCATGGTCTTCGCTTCATTGATGAATTTCTCGCGGTCTTTTTTATTCGCAAGTTTCGCAAGCGCGCTTTGAATCAGGTTATTGAGCTTTTTAGGATTGTTGATTACACCTTTGGCTTTTTTTTCGGCTTTGTCAAATGTGAATTTTTTCCCCATAGCATGTTGCGTTTAAAATTGTGGTAACGATGCAGGGCAATGAGATATTGCGCTTAAAATATTGTTCTTACTTCTGCTTTCACAGCCATCAATACTTGATGAATCGGATCTATTTCTTTTGAAGTCCAGTTTTCAATTAGCTTTTTAGCAAGCTCTATGCCCGAAGCTTTTTTATCGAGGCTTTGTCCTGAGTGGTTGATTTCCAATATAACTTCCTCGGTAACATTTCTGATAGCTTCCCAAGCTTCATCGCTGATATACAATTGTTGGGAAAGGTTGTAGTTGAACTCCTCCCTGATATCATTGATAAGCGCGAATTGCAATTCTTGAACGCTCATGTTGGGTTTGTTCGATCTACTGATGATATTGGAAGGGCTGATGCGCTCAAGGTACAAGCACATTCGCTCATACGCCTGAAGTCTGTTGGTAATAACTTGTTCAGTGGATTTGATTTTCAAGTCGGCAAGCTTTTTTTCGAAATCCTTGTTTAGAAATTGCTTGACTGTAAGATACATAGCATATACGACTATGGCTGCGGGTATGATGGTTTTTATAATGTCTAGGGCTGTTTCCATTTCTCTTCTTGTTTAATTTCAACACAAACTTTCTCTTCAACGTACCTTAAAATTAAATATAAATTATAATTTTGCTCAAGTACGAGGAATTATTTCACAAAATAAATGCGAACATATGTTTGTACCGATCAAAATCAGCGAAGTAGCTATTAGGGAAATTAAGCAATTATTGCAAAGCAAGAAAGTGCCGGAGGGCTATGGACTTCGAGTAGGAGTGAAAGGCGGAGGCTGTTCGGGAATGTCCTTCATGTTGGGTTTTGACAAGGAAAAAGAAGGAGATGACAGTTTTACGGTTGAGGGAATTAGCGTATTTGTAGAGAAAAGGCACGCGATGTATTTGATAGGAAAAGAAATAGATTTTCACGAAAGCAATGAAGCGCGCGGTTTTTATTTCAAAGATGAGAAAACAGGCGAAGAAGTAAAATAATATTTATCATGACTATCGAAGAAGCTCAAAAAAAAGTCGACCATTGGATCAAGACTGTAGGCGTAAGGTACTTTAGCGAACTTACGAATATGGCGGTTTTGACAGAGGAAGTCGGGGAACTAGCCAGAATCATGGCAAGAAAATATGGCGACCAGTCATTTAAAAAGTCGGATGAAAAGTATGACATGGCTGATGAGATGGCTGATGTATTGTGGGTTTTGATGTGTTTGGCCAACCAAACAGGAGTAGATCTTACTGAAGCTTTGGAAAGAAACTTTGACAAGAAAAATATTAGAGATAAGGATCGCCATCGCAACAATGAGAAATTGAAGTCAGAATCCAAGCAATAATGCTTTATCTGAGCTTCAATTGCATTTTTTAGCCTGATTTTCTGCTAAAGGCTGAAAATTTTTTGCGATATTTATAAGGAAATTTCGATTTCAAAAGGAAATAAAGTCAATATTTATAAACTATTAATTCAAACAAAATGCCTAAAGGAGTATATAACGTTCCTGTTGCTAAGAACGAGCCGGTTTTGAGCTATGCGCCAGGTTCACCAGAGAGAATAAGACTTCAGGATACACTTGCTGAGATGAGAGCTACTCAAGTAGAAGTTCCTATGTATATTGGTGGTGATGAAGTGACAACTGGTAACCTTAAGCCAATGGTTTGTCCTCACGATCATCAGCACATCTTAGGTCATTTTCACGAGGGAGACGCTTCTCACGTAGAAGATGCGATCAATGCAGCTTTGGGTGCGAAGAGAATGTGGGAAGATCTAGCTTGGGAACACAGAGCAGCTATCTTCTTGAAAGCGGCTGATTTGATCGCTGGTCCTTACAGAGCGAAGATCAACGCGGCTACTATGTTAGCTCAATCTAAGAATGCTTTCCAAGCAGAGATTGATGCGGCATGTGAGTTTGCTGATTTCTTGAGATTCAACGTTCAGTATATGGTTGATATCTACAAGCAACAGCCGGAATCAGCTCCTGGTATCTGGAATAAAGTTGAGCAAAGACCATTAGAAGGATTTATCTTCGCTTTGACTCCGTTCAACTTCACAGCTATCGCTGGTAACCTTCCTGCAAGTTGCGCGATGATGGGGAACACTATCGTTTGGAAAGCATCTAATACTCAGATTTATTCTGCTAAAGTATTGATGGATGTATTCAAAGAAGCTGGTGTTCCTGACGGTGTGATCAACTTGGTTCATGGTTCTGGTCCAGTTATCGGTGATGTGGTTTTCAATCATCCTGATTTCGCTGGTATCCACTTTACAGGTAGTACTGGTGTATTCCAGCATATCTGGAAAACAATCGGAGAGAATATCCAAAAGTACAAGTCATACCCAAGAGTAGTTGGTGAGACTGGTGGTAAGGATTTTATCGCTGTTCACGAGTCAGCTAACCCAATTCAAGTAGCAACAGCTATCACAAGAGGTGCTTTCGAATACCAAGGACAAAAATGTTCTGCGGCTTCTAGAGCTTATATTCCTAAGTCAATGTGGTCGGAAGTAGAGGCTAAGGTGAAGGAAGATTTGGCTTCTATCAAAATGGGTCCAGTAGAAGATTTCACTAACTTTGTGAACGCTGTTATCGACGAGAGATCATTTGATAAGATCGCTGGTTACATAGACAGAGCTAAGGCAAGCGACAAGTGTACTATCATCGCTGGTGGTAACTATGATAAATCGGTTGGTTATTTCGTAGAGCCTACAGTAATCTTGACTGAGGATCCAATGTATGAAACAATGCAAGAGGAAATCTTCGGCCCAGTGATTACTATTTACACTTACGAAGGCAGCAGATACGAAGAAATGCTAGAGCTAGTTGACAGCACTTCTCCATACGCTTTAACAGGTGCGATCTTCTCTCAAGATAGATACGCTTTGGAATTCGGCGTGAGAAAGCTAAGAAACGCTGCAGGTAACTTCTATATCAATGACAAGCCAACAGGCGCGGTAGTAGGACAACAGCCATTCGGTGGAGCTAGAGCTTCTGGTACTAACGATAAAGCTGGTTCAGCGCTTAACTTGCAAAGATGGGTGTCTCCAAGATTGATTAAAGAAACTTTTGTTTCTCCAACAGATTACAGATATCCATTCTTAGGCGAGGATAAATAATCCTAGCTTCAAAAATATTTATGAAAAGCTTCGCAGTATTGCGAGGCTTTTTTTCTTGAACTATAAAATAGAGATATCTATTTGTGTTCTTAGATGAGATTATTTCCATCTCTTTGATTCGGAAAAGAGATGGTTTATCTTTGTGATGAATTGCGGGTTCGATCATATTTCAAGGTTTCAGACTCATCCATGCTCGCAAAGTGAAGTTGAACTGTGGGAAAAAAATAAACCTTTTATGAATGTAATTTTACATTATCTCAAATCTAATGGGCAACAAATTGCCTCAATCTTGCCATTCTTTTGGATATTCCAATTTCAAAAACGCCTTAACGCTCTGGAGAGAAAAACAAAAATGAGCTCGACTTGATAATTTATCAAAATACGGCTGTCTGTGACTTAGTGTTTCTTGTATTTTGGCTATTTTCGCTTAAGTTAGAATATTGATCCAAAATAAAAGTAGTAATGAGTGCTATAATGAATTTTGCCATCATCCCGATGGATAAAGGAGACCATATAGGCGAATATGTAAGCAAGGTGGTTGACCATATCAAAAAGTCAGGACACGATTATCAGTTTACTCCCATGGGAACCATAGTGGAGGCTGATACAGTGGCCGAAGTGCTGAAAGTAGTCGAAGACGCGTATCAAATTCTCGATCCGATTTCCGATCGTGTTTATTGCGTGGTTAATTTAGATTATAAAAAACATAAAAGCTCTCTGATAAAGTCGAAAACCCAATCTGTGGAGAATCGGATAGGCGAAGTGAAAAAGTAGACGCATACTTTTAAAATTCTTGATTTATTCAAACTTTCCTAACTAATCTATGTCATAACAGAGAAAGAAAATTTCTTGTGGCATGGAGAGATCACTACGATTTAGGTTGGGAAAGTTGTCTTTTAATATGGCGGTAGCCTTGGCTATAGCTTTCACTCATTTTTCATGTTCTTTATTGAAAGTCAATTTGGAGGGGAATTCAGTTCCATTGACAAAAAAAGAGCAGAATATTCGAATCTCAGTTCGAGAATATGCAGATGTATATTATCAAGTTACAGAGACGGTGGCGGATAGTATTTTATCATGGTCTGATGAGGAAAAAATTCAAGTAAACAGCATTTTATGGAAAATCAACGCGAATGAATCCGTTGAAAGAGCCACTTTGATGACGGATCCAAATATGTCTTTGCTTCAAACGTGGTTGACTGTAGAGCTGATTCATGACTTTATGGATGGAGAAGTTGGGCAAGAATATTATGGAGAGTATCAGTATTGGACGGATTCGGCGACTAGCTATTTGCAAAATAGGCTGGACAGTATTGTTTTGGGCTTGTACGATAATATGGAGTACGAACATGCTAAGCAGTTTATTGACACGCAAAAGGAGGATTTGAAACTTGAGGAGTTTCCATTTGCAATTCCATCTGTTAGATTGCTTTGGCTCAAGTATAATAATATTCCTGATTCATTGGCCACGGTTGCTGTTGGCAATTTGCCGGAAGCTATAAACGATCTTGGAGATAAGGTAACCACGATGTCTTCTCAAGCGGCCAAAAGAGCTATATGGAAGACGGAACTTGCATATCGAAGCTCTGGTTTGGATTCATTGAACATCAATGCATTGAAAGATAGTGTGACTGCTCGTATCGATAGCTTTATTGTTTTGGCCAAGGAAGCCCCAGAGTTGATAGATCATGTATCGGAATCGTTCAGAAATGACATGTTTATGCTTATGGATAGGCTTGATTTTCAAATGATGGGAGCATTTGACCGACTTGAGGCTCAAGGAAAATCATTTGAAAAAATGATAAGTTCGGAAAGAGAAAAGGTAATGAACGATTTGAAAGTGATTTCGGTCGATGTTACTCAAACAGCGATTTCAGAACTTAGAAAGACGATAAGCTCGATTTTGCTCTATGTGATTTTGGGATTGGTTTTAATTATTGTGTTGCCGTTTGGATTAGGTTTCGCGACGGGAAGGATATTTTCGTCTAAGAAGAAAGGAATGGACAATAGCTCCCGCTCTTAGTAGGCGACTAAAAACGGGAACCTTTTTATTTTTGGACAATGTTTGGATGAAAGCTTATTTGCTGTTTCGCTTATTTGTTGAATCTTTTGCTGACAAGATTTAGGAAGTCAATGACAGTTTCATTGTCCATTTGCCAGTTGTATTTCAATAAATATTCTGTTTTAATGAATTGTATGACAGAAGAATAGTCGTTGTAAGACTCAATTTTGTCAATTGCTTCAGAATAAATTTCGTTATTGCCTTCGAATAGCTCGTTGATGAATCTGAATTTTTGATTCAAATTGATTACGCTGTTTAAGCTGGTGACAGGTTGTTCAGTATGCATATCCGCTAAAGTCTTGGATTTTTGCTCGCCTGCCCAAGTGTCGTTGATTGTTGCTGTATTCGTTTCGTCTTGCGTCTGTTGTTGTTTTACTGGCTCAGCTATAGCAGTTTCTTCATTGTTATTAACAGTGTATTCTGATCCGTTTGCTTGCTGTTGCTGAGCAAAATGAGGCTCATTATCATTTACTGGTGTAGTAACAACAGGTTCTTTGATATTTTGGCTTGTAGCATTTGAATCCTGCTTATCGTATTCATGCTGGTCGTACGACTTCTCATAACCGTAAATTGTTTGCAGGCTTAGAGGTATCGTTTGCGAGAATTCTTCCAAAAATTCAACAGTGATGTCCGAATTGTATACATCTTTGCAAGAGCGCTCAAGAATTTGTCCGATTTCAAAAGCTGATATTGTGGCGTCATTGTATTCCGACGCTTTGTTGATTACGCTATCGATTACTTCAGGATAAATCTTAGTGTATTTTTTAGCAGTCTTCAAGTCGTCAAGCGTGAATACTTTGCTAGGGCTTTCTGTTGGCAAAGTGACTGTTGTCAGGTATTCAAAAGGAGAGAAGATCAATCTGATAGTATCGAAAACAGCAGTTTTCAATAAAGGCTTGAAAGAGTCCTTCTTCATTTTGATATGCCTTGACACTACATTCATGTAATCACCAAGAGCTTCGCGCACTTGCTCGTTTTCATAGTCGAAGTAAGGGCTTTTTTGATTTTCAATTTCTTTTTGCCATTGATCAAAAAGCGCTTTTACCACAAAAATGTTAATTTGCTTGATGCCTGTTAATTTGAGTATATCTTCTCCTTTGATATAACTCGCCTGCGAAAAAAAGTCTTCGGATATTTTTTCTGCAAATATTTCGCTATATTCCTCTATAGCGGATAAGTTAACTTTCGTTTCCATAAAATTGTTCTAAATTCCTTTGTCCAATTTACAATGTCGCAAATCGTTATCCAAAATCTGAAAAAACGTAAAATTAATACGAACCGAAAAGATATGAAAATTTTGAGGATTATTCATGAAAATTTTATTGATTGGTTGCATTCATGTGGAGGAAAGGGTAAATGCACTAGTTGCAAAATGAATGTTTTGGAAGGAAAAGAGCTTTTGAATCCCCCTACGGATTTTGAAATAAAATGCTTGAGCAGGGGCTTGCTGATTGATTCCCAGCGATTGGCCTGCTCATGCCATTTTGAAAATGATGGTAATCTAGTGATATCCGTGCCGAGAGATACTCAAATGAAACATTTAGTTTACGAGGAATGATTCGATAGCGATTATCGATTTGAAAAAAATCTGCTATCTTGCGAATTCATTTTTCTGAGGAAAAAGAAATTGTATTGTTTTAATTATTTTGTTTCATTAAAGAATTTTATATATTCCCAAGGATATGTTTATAGAACCGAATCTCAATGGCGCTACAGAGGAGAAAAAGCCTATAAATGGTTGGATAGAAGTGATTTGCGGGTCGATGTTTTCAGGTAAGACAGAAGAGTTGATCAGAAGATTGAAGAGGGCGAAGTTGGCGAAACAGCATGTGGAGATTTTCAAGCCGGGTATTGATAAAAGATATCATGAGGAAAATATCGTTTCGCACAATAATAATGCGATTCGTTCCACCCCAGTGGATTTCGCGGGTGATATATTATTGTTGGCTTTGGATAGCGACGTAGTAGGCATAGACGAAGCTCAATTTTTTGACGACGGTATTGTGGATGTTGTTGAGAAGTTGGCTCGAAGTGGCAAAAGAGTGATTTTGGCCGGCTTGGATATGGACTTCAAGGGAAGACCCTTTGGACCAATGCCTCAATTGATGGCTATGGCGGAATTTGTGACTAAGGTTCACGCGGTTTGCATGCAATGCGGAGGGGTAGCGAACTTTTCATATAGATCTGTGGCATCAGATGAAAAAGTGTTGTTGGGTGAGACTGATTCTTATGAAGCTAGGTGCAGAACATGTTTTAATGATGGAATGAAATCAAAAGAGAAAAAGGAATAAATACCTAAACCAATCATGATGATCAAAAAAAGTTGGCAAGCAGCGATACTATTTGTTTTCGGTTTTGTATTTGGAATGAATGAAGCACTTTGGGCTCAAGAAGGTGAAATACCGGCTGGAGCTTGGAGAACTCACTTTTCATATCATGAAGCCAAAAGAATTGCTCTTACTCCCGAGGATGTGTATTGCGCGTCTCAGAATGGATTATTCAGAATCGGCAAAGAAGATCTTTATCTTCAAAAGATAGGAAAAAATGAAGGCCTCTCTGATGCCGGAATATCAGCTTTGGCTTATGATAGTCATTCTGAATTTTTGTTGATTGCCTATGCCAATGGGAATATTGATTTGATTCGTGATAATAGAATCACGAATATGCCGGATTTGATGAATTCGACTCTATTTGATTCAAAGAAGATTCACCATGTGATTTTTGATCAAGGCATCGCATATCTGTCAGCGGATTTCGGCATAGTAGTCATTGATTGTGAACAAGGTTTGTTGAAAGACACTTACACAAACTTGTCAGATCAAGGTGATTTATTAAGAGTTAATTCACTTCAAATTTGGAATGGAATATTGTATGCCGCGACTGAGGATGGGGTGATTGCCGGAGAAATCTCAGATAACGTTAACTTGAAAGATTTTGAAAGTTGGAGCAGGCTAGGTGAAGACCATATCTCGTTGAGAGGAGTTCAAAGGCATATGGCTTTTCACCAAAATAAGATTTATGTTGCAAGTGTTAATCACTTGAGCTCTTTTGATGGAAATCAATCAGAAATAGTTTACACAACAGTAGATGCTGAAATTTCATCATTGATATCCAATGATGGGAAGCTGACAATGATCGAAGAAGACAAGGCTTGGGAAGTAAGCGATAATGGCCAATTACAAGCTTTTAACGATGAATTGGTACAGTCGCCTAATGAGTTGTGGTTTGAAGGAAATGTTTTTTGGGTTGCTGATGATCTAAATGGTCTAGTGACAAATGTGGAAGGGAAATCCAAACATTATTACCCATCAGGCCCGCTTGTGGATAATGTGACAGGGTTTGGCTATCATGAGAATAAAATTTATATAGTGAATGGCGAAATTTTCCAAGATGTGCCCAAAGGCAACAAGCCGAATCTATCGATGTTTTCAAAAGGAGAATGGATGAATTACAATCAAGAGAATATTCCTTCCTTTGAGAGTGATTATATAACAGATTTGACAGATGTGTTATATAGCACGACAATGAATACAGAGGTTTTGGCTTCGTTTAGCAATGGAGTATTGTTTTTTGATAAGGAAAATCTTTCATATGATTTGATTAATGCTGGAACAAATGGAGCTTTATTTCAAACGGACTCTTATGGAAATACTAATATATCGTGTATTGAAGAGGATTATGCTGGTAGATTGTGGGCTGTGAATTATGGCAATGATCAAACATTGCATTTATATGATCCTTATGAGTCTGCTTGGCAGGCATTCTCCACAAATAATTCTTTGGGTAAATATGCTGTTGATTTAAAAATGTCCTTTAATGGAGATAAATGGCTTCAGATTTCAAGACAGAAAGGTGGAGGAATTATCGTGTTTAATGAGGAAGAAGCAAGATCGATTTATTTAAGCGGTGCTACAGTGCCTGATATGCCGACAAATGGCATCAATAAATTAGTGATTGACAGGGAAGGAATTCCTTGGATTGTAAGCAGCAATGGAATTGGCTATTTCCCGAATTATTATTCTGCTTTGGATGGGGGTGTTTTTTATGAACGGCCAATTCATGAAGGGAAATATTTATTTAATAATGAGCTAGTTAATACAATTGCTATTGATGGAGGAAATCGAAAGTGGGTTGGCAAGAATGATGGCTTATGGCTTTTTAATGATAATGCGGATGCGTTGATTCAGAAATTTACAACGGATAATTCTCCTTTGCTTTCAAATATTGTGTTGAATTTGGAGATGAACCATGAGACGGGGGAGATGTTTGTTTACACAAGCGCTGGCTTGGTGTCAGTGAGAACGGATGCAACCAGAGGGTCCAAAAGCCAAGCTTCGAGATTGAAGATTTATCCCAACCCAGTGGAGACTAGTTCATTTGCGGGTCCTGTGACTATATCTAATTTGGTGGAGGACGCCACTGTCAAGATTGCCACTGCTTCAGGCAAGTTGGTGTTTGAGGGCGAGGCTAATGGAGGCACGATTCAGTGGGATTTGACCGATGATAGTGGAAACAAAGTCGTTTCAGGAGTTTATGTAGTTTATGTGTCCGATTTTGAAGGCAAGGAAACGACAGTAGATAAGCTTATCGTAATCAATTAACTTATTCGAGGAGTATGGTGCATCATACGAAAGGGATTGTTCTTAACTTTGTCAAATTCAAGGAAACGTCGATAATCGTGAAGTTGTTCACTGAAAAGTTTGGAACACAATCCTATATCGTCAATGGAGTGAGATCTTCCAAAGCTAAAGGCAAAATGGCAATGTTTCAGCCATTTACATTGCTGGATATGCAAGTTTATCACAAACCCAATGCGGATATCAATAGAATCTCCGAACTGCATATAGGCAAGCCATTTTTCTCGATTCCTTATGATGTCCATAAAAGCGCGATTACGATCTTTTTGACAGAGTTTTGCGCTAAAGTGCTCTTTCACGAAGAGAGCAATCCTCCGCTATATAATTATTTGGAAGCGAGCATGGAACTGTTCGATAACTTGGAAACAGGCAAAGACAATTTTCATTTGCAGTTTATGGTGAAATTGTCTAGCCGGTTAGGCATTGCTTTTGAAACGGCTGAGGAATTCTCAAGATTGGTAGAAAGCCATTTCCCTGTTCTGGTTTCGCAAGAAGAGAAAGAAGCTTTGAAATCGTTTCTTGACATGGAGCTGGGAGGGGAATGCCGAATTAGCAACGGCATCCGAAGTTCACTGTTCGATTTGTTATTGAAGTATTATCAATATCATTACGATAATATTTCCAATTTGAAATCAATACATGTGCTGAAAGAAGTGTTTCATTAGTCGGTCAGGAGGAAAGCATGCCTACTTTTTCGAATTTTTCGAAAACTTTTTCAGTATGTGGAGCGTCTTTTAATTCCTCTGTCAAGTCTTGCCCTGCCCAATGCTCATAGTGTTTGCCATTTTTCCATAGTCTTGAATTGGTAACATCATAGATTATTGATTGATATGCGCACCATATTTCTGGTTTATCTTGACCATTTCTTAGTGCGAGTTGGCTTTTCGTATATTTTTTCATGATTTTTGACTAAAACTAATTTATGTATAATTTTGATTATAAATACAATTTTTTTCAATAGTGATATTTGATGATACTTTTTATGACTAATATCACCAAATCTTCTGAAACAAAATAGAGTATTCCAAGAGGGACTAAAGCTAATTTTGCGGTTATAATTGAATAAAAATTTGCATCAAGAATGATCCAGAGCTTGAGCATAAATCTTGCTGTTGAATTTATTCAGGTGAAAAACGATATTTTTTTTAAATAAATAAGCTAAATGGTTAAAAAATACTTTTCGTTGTTAGCAATGTTATTATCAATTCCATTGATGGCATTGGCTGACGGGTCCGAGAGTTTGGATAAGAAAAGCGCAACTCAAAAGACAGATTATTCCTTTTTGGATAAGGGAGTGAAAGTATTCTTGGACAAGGAAAAGCAATCTTCAGTGAAGTTCGGTCTCGCATTGCAGTTTTGGGCGAGGTATTTGGAAAATAATCCCGGGACATTGAATGAAAATGGCGATCAAGTCAGCCAATTTTTTGACTTAAGCATGAGAAGGATGCGATTCAATGCATCTGTGAACTTGAAGAACAATGTGTTTTTTTACACTCAGTTAGGGACTAATAATCAGGCGTTCAATACAGATCCCCATTATCAGATGTTTATACATGACTTCTGGACCATGTTCAGGGTTTGGGATGATAAATTATACATAGGAGCAGGTAAGCATTATTTCAATGGCATTTCAAGAATGTCAAGCACGAGTAGTTTTTCTTATATGACATTGGATAACCCGTTGGTCAATTTTCCGATGATTAACAGAGAAGATGATTTTGGTAGACAGTTGGGTATTTTCGCGATTGGTACGATTGGGCGACTAGGCTACCGTATGGCTTTGAATAAGCCTTATGTTTATAGTTTGGCGAGAACGCGCGATGAGTTGGAGGATTTGCCGGTGGATGATCGTGTGTCGAATTTGTCTACCGAGATTCAAAATAATACCTTCTCAGGAAATGGTTATTTTTTCTGGCAGTTTCAGGATGTCGTTAAATCTACTTCGTCGTTTTTTCCCATGTCTTATATTGGATCGAAAAGGGTGCTGAACTTAGGAGCTGGATTTACCTTTCATCCGAGGTCAATGGCCTCTTTTGACGACAATAAAGAGTTGAAATACCATGATCAGGTGTTTTTGGGAGTGGACTTATTCTTGTCCGAGCCTTTGAAAGGAGGAGCCGCTTTGGATGTGTACTCTGTATGGTATCATTATGATTTTGGACCAAATTATTTGAGATCAGCGGGGATTATTCCTGTTGATGGCGGGCAGGATAGTGAAGCGGGCAATCTGTATCCTCAGGGCAGTGGACACAGGTATTATGTGATCGGAACAGGAGATGTATGGTATACTTCCGCCGCATACAAGCTCCCTGACAATATCAATGGTTGGCTTGGGAAGTTGCAGCCCTTTGCCGCTTTTACATTGCAGAATTTTGAAGGGCTCAATGATTTGGGGACTATGTACGATATTGGCGTGAATTATTTGTTTTACAAACAAAAGATCAAGATGACAGCTCAATATACGTTAAGACCTTTGTTTGAAGTTCAAGATTTGGATGCTGAATTGCCTACCAAGTCGGCGATAGTCACTGAGCATAAAGGACAGTTTATTTTTCAACTGCAATTTGTTTTGTAGAAATTTGCTAAAATTTCAATACTAATAATACAATAGAAAAACCTATTATTACCAAGAATCCAAGCCTTAAAAAAAAAAAACAGGATTCTTTGATATTGCTATTGCAAAAGCCGTTCATAGTCCTATTTTTGTGTAAAAAAATCAAATAGGATGAGCGTATTAGTTAATAAAAACTCTAAAGTTATTGTTCAAGGCTTTACGGGTTCTGAAGGAACTTTCCATGCTGGACAAATGATCGATTACGGTACAAACGTAGTAGGTGGTGTTACTCCAGGAAAAGGTGGACAAAAGCATTTGGATAAGCCAGTATTCAACACAGTAGCTGAAGCTGTGGAGCAAGCTGGTGCTGATGTGTCTGTGATTTTCGTTCCGCCTGCATTTGCTGCGGATGCAATCATGGAAGCTGCTGACGCGGGAATTAAAGTGGTTATTTGCATCACTGAGGGAATCCCAACAAAAGATATGATCGCTGCTAAAGAGTATCTTCAAGGCAAGGATGTTCGTCTTATTGGTCCGAACTGTCCAGGTGTGATTACTCCAGGTGAAGCAAAAGTAGGTATCATGCCGGCTTTCATTCACAACCCAGGTCGTATTGGTATCGTTTCTCGTTCTGGAACATTGACTTACGAAGCTGTGGATCAAATCACTAAAGCTGGTCTTGGCCAGTCTACTTGTATCGGTATCGGAGGAGATCCAATCATTGGAACGACAACTAAAGAAGCTGTTCAACTTTTGATGGAAGATCCTGAAACTGACGCTATCGTGATGATCGGTGAGATTGGTGGCGGAATGGAAGCTGAAGCTGCAAGATATGTTAAGGAATTCGGTACTAAGCCTGTTGTAGGTTTTATCGCTGGACAAACAGCGCCTCCGGGACGTCGTATGGGACATGCTGGTGCTATCATTGGTGGTTCTGATGACACTGCAGCTGCTAAGATGGCGATCATGAGAGATTGCGGCATTCACGTGGTTGAATCTCCTGCTGACTTGGGCGCAACAGTTGTTGAAGCTTTGAAAACACTTGAGGCTAAATAATAAAGCTTCATTAAGAATATTTAAGAGCCATTCTGCAAAGGATGGCTTTTTTGGTTTAAAAGAAGATGATTTTTAAGAGCACAAGGCTTAAAACAAGCACTAAGCTCCATTTGATTATTTTTTCGGCGCTTGGAGTTTTTGATATGAAGTTAGCGCCAACATAAGCACCTATGGATTGCCCTGTTGACATGATGATTCCTAGTTTCCAATCCACAAGACCATTTATGCTCATCATTGCCAAAGCGGGAATGACAAATATGAAGGCAAAAACAAGCTTTATAATATTGGCGTGTTTGAAGTTAAGATCTGTGAATGCATGCAGCGATAATAAAAGTAGAACGCCTATTCCTACTTGCAAGAAAGAACCATAAAAACCGACAGCGAAGAATACGGCATATTTTAGCAATGATTTGCCTTTTGATGAATTCTTGGACATGCTTCTGTCCATAAGTTTCTTGGGATTGAGGAGAGTAATGATGAGCATGAATATCATTACTCCTGCTAGAACGGGTTTTAGTTGATCATCAGGTATTTTTACGGCATTATAGCTACCGGTTAAAGCCCCAATTACTGAGGCGATAAGAAGTTTGGGGTCTAAATTTTTGAATTTGAATTCGCCTTGCTTAGCGTAAGTCCCCAAGCCAAAGAGGTTTTGAAACACAACGCCGACTCTGTTGGTGGCATTGGCAACGGAAGGAGGCAAACCAAAAAATATCAAAGCTGAAAGCGAAAAAACCGATCCGCTTCCAGCGACAGTATTGACTATGCCGGCTATAAATCCGCCGGCGATTAAAATTATGTATTTAGCTAGCATGGGAAGTTCAAGTTTGGATTGAATTTCAAAAATGCCGTAAGCCTAAAATTATTTTTTCATTTCATTCAAATGCTCTTCCAATTGCTCGTTGACATTGCGCTTGATATTTTGAAATATGATCTGATAAGATCGCAGAGCAATGGCTAATATTAGTGGATAGAAAGCAATATGGAAATTTTGAGGCATCAACCAACCGAATGCCAATACAGCTACGGCTACAAGTCCCCAAAAGATAAAATGCAGGCGAACTATACGAGCGAATTTTTTATTGGTTAGAATAGGGATGACTAGCAAATGAGTTGGGTTTGCCCAAAGAATATTATAATTCCAGTAAGTCGCTGTATGCTCAGTGCCAAACCAAAGAACGGTAACAAGCAAACCTACCAATCCAATGATGGAAAAGAAAATACGATCATACCAAGCGAAGTATTTTTCTTTTTTTGCTTCGAAGTAAAATACTAAACAAGTAATGATCAAGATGATTAAAGTCAAATGTATAGGCTTGAAAAAAGCGTCTTTTCTTTCGAATTGATTGTATGGAAGGAGTGTTTTTGATGAAGCAACAAGGGCTTGGGGTTGATTATTATCGATAATACTGGCTTGAGCTATAGTCGCTTCAAGATGCAGTGGTAGGAAAGCGTAATTTTCCGGTAAAGCTAATGTGTCAATGACGCTTCCAAGCGCGATGTCTATGCCAAAATCACCCCATGAGTTGTAAGCCAGTTGACTGTCTATAAGATCGCGGAATGTCAATTCATTGTTCTCTTGAGGAAAAATGAACTTTTTGTCGGGAATAGCTTCTTCCAATACGACTTTTAGCTTTGTTGCGCAATTGTCAAAAAAGAAATCGTATCTGTAAAACTTGTTTTCATCTTTGGCATTGTTTTCCAAATATGCGTAAACCTTCTTAACATCATCATGGCCAAGATTTAAAATCTGCTCACGAATTCCTTGGTTATGGTATTTGTACATTCTGAAATATCTGCTTGTGGCTGAAGTGCCTAGCATATAATCCATTTTCCCTTGGCAAAATTTCACGTAAAAATTGGGGGCATTGAAATCAAATACTCCATAGTTGTATATTTTGTCTATGCCCAGTTTCGGATCTTTGATTCTGAATGTGCTATGCCCAAACGCTTCATATAGAGCTGGGCCTGATTCGCATGTAAGTATGCTTAGTTTGGCTTTATCCGAAAGCTCTGTCAGGGCAAAGGCTTGCTGAGATAATAAAATTAAAATTAGGAGCATTTTAAATTTGTTAGCCATCGATTTAGTATTTGAGTGTTTAGTCTTTTTTACAACGAAGAATTTGGGCTTTCCTTGGATTGCAATGCCGAAGACATCGTAATATTATTGAATATGCCTCATTCATTGCAATAAGCTGTAAAGAAAGTAAAATTTGTTTAAAAATGGATCAGCTTTAGAGGCAATAGTTTTTGTAGCGTTTAAATAGTTGAAGGTGCTTTATATATTTTGTCGCTTTTTAATTCGGACAACAATTGATGATTTACGAAGGTTGAAATGAAAAGAGTCTGCTTTAATGTTTCAATACTGCGGAAATAAGCTTTCACGAAATAAATCGAATGGAGTCCAAAGTGAAGAAGCTATTCAATGCTATCGAGTTATGCCTCCGGATAGTTATAGAGTCTTCGGAGATGTGAATTTTAAGTCTCATGGTTTTTATGACCAGGAGTATGTAGCTTGTCATAAAGAATTTTTTTCTTCAGAGTCGCAATCTTTTGAGAAGCATTTCCATCTAGCTGGAGATATTCAAATTAGCGAACAGCCAAAAGCAACCAAGCCTGAGTTGAAAGTGTCAGACAGCTATGATTTAGCAGTGGCTCTGCCGCCATTCGCTCACAATTTTTTTGCAAGTTCTGAGATGATAATGAAAAGCAATCGAGTTTTGGAGGATATGCATGCTAATGTGAAGCTAGTGGTGAAGAACGGCGGACTTTTGGTAAGGGATGTTGAAGGGGTCGAACATGAACTAATGCTTGTTGAGCCTGAAAGGGTGGGAGGAGGAGAGCTTAGTGTGGAGTCGGAATGTATCTTTTTCATGCACGATGTGTTGGGTATTAAGCATGGCAAGCATTTGGTCGCAAGATTGGCGGATCGGAATGATGTGGATAGGGAGTTCGAGTTCCATGATAGAGAACCAGCGGATCGATTGGTGGCGGGATTATGCAAAAGTATAGCCAAGGGAGAGGCTGAAAACCCTGATTTTATTCACAGAAAACGAAAAATAGCCGGTGAGTATGGCGAGTGTGCACCCGAACTTAAGCAAAGCCTTGAAAGCTTGTCTTCGTCTCAGAGAGAGCGAGTCGCTGAAAATTTAGGTATTGACAGACATGCGAGCCCTATAGTAGGGGAAGGAATAGCTACCTACTCAGGTGACGAGTTTGAATCTTCGTTTTTCAGAGCAAAGCCACCGAAATACACCGACTTTGAATCCATGTATCGATATCATATGGAGGCGGGAACAGCAAAGAATCGCTTGGAAGTGTTGTTTTTCCCTTGGCAATTTCAGTTTGGAGCTGTGGTGGCGAAAAGCGGAGAAGACTTTATCACGATAGAGAATGTGCATCAATATTCAGAAATGATGTCAAAAGTAAGCGTGGATTTCTTTAAGCTTTACGAAAACAATCGTTTGTTGAAGATGAAAGTCAAAAAGTTGACAGGAGGCATGGGACCATTGGGTGTTCGGAAATGGAAAGGAGATTTGTTTTCTTATTTGGAAAAATTGATTCCGTATTTGATAGATAGTAGGTTGTCGCCTTCAGCTGTTGGCGAATTAGAGACTATGTGGGCTAAGAAGATTTCACTATGCAAGGCCCCTCCTCACAAACTGTTTTTTGTAAATATGTATGGGAAAGAGGAAGGACATTCATTTCATGAGCTTTATGAAGATCAAATTGCTTCCCCAGCATTTACATTGGTTGTAAGAGATTCTATGGAGAAATGGAAGATTTCCGAAGAATCGGAAATGGAAAAAGCGTTGAATGCTTATCTGAAAATTTGCCCTGAATTGAATGTTTCCTTTATGGAAGTCTCGACTTTGGTGAGCAGGCAAAGGGAAGGGTTGAGAGAAAGTTTGGACCGACACAGACAGTTATTGAAGTTGGAGAAGAGCGTAGAAGGCTTGAAGGAGATTAAGGAAGGTTTTGTAGTGTCAGTGAATTTGTCTTCAGTGTATTTCTTCAGGCAATTGTATGATAGTTTGCAATTATTATATAGCGAGTGTTTGAAAGAAAGGCTAGGGGAGCAAGATCGACTTGATGATTTATACCAAGAGATGGATCGATTGGCGAGAAGAAGAGCATTTATGTCGGATGGGCATGATCTGGAGAAAGTGAAAAATTTTATGCATAAATATTTGGATTACCTTCAACGAAATTATTTGGTTTGATTATTTATTATTTGTCTGAAGTTCTATTTGCAAAGACTATTGGTAAAGCTATTACAAAAACGACAGTAGTAAATGAAGATGGCAAAAAGCCATCGCCAAAAGAGGTTGCATTAAGAACTTTATGCAGATTTGTGCCTTTTGAAGCCTTTTCTTTTTTGAATGATGATGCTTATGGCATTCATGATAAATGGTCGAAAACACTAGTGGTCAATGATAAATAAAAAAAGGCCTGCAATTATATCAAAATCGCAGGCTTTTTTTATCATTATGCTTTCTTTGTAACGAAGCTTAATACCGATGATATTGTAAGCACCATAGCACAGCCTATGAAGTTGAACCATAGATAGCCAATATCTGTAGTGAAGTGCAGGATGAGCACTAGAATTTCAGAGATCAAGGCGGAAATGAATATCGTCTTTCCAGTTACTCTTTTCAGGAAAAAAGCAACTAAAAATATTCCCAATATTGTTCCGTAGAAAAGCGATCCTAGTATATTCACTGCTTCGATTAAATTATCAACCATATGCGCGAACGAGGCAAAAGCCAAGGCGATCATTCCCCAGCAGATTGTAATGACTTTAGAGGCTTTGAGGTAATGGTCTTCGCTGGCTTCTTCTTTAAACCACCTTTTATAAATATCGATCGTTGTTGTGGAGCCTAAAGCATTAAGCTCGCTGGCAGTCGATGACATAGCGGCGGATAGAATTACAGCCAAAAGCAATCCAATGATTCCATTGGGTAAATATTTCATTACAAAAGAAATGAATACATAATCGGATTCTTTGGATCTAACCTCCACATCAGCGGAAGCGAGTAGCTTTTTCGCATTTTGTCTGACATCCATGATTGACTCGTCAGCTTTTTTTAATTCAGTAGCGGCGTGTTCAATTTTGCTGCTCTCTTGGCTTCTTAATGCTTCCAAATAGTTTTCGGTTTTCCCTTTGCGGGTTTCGAACAGCTGATGATGCTGGTTTTGAAGTTGATCCACTTCTTCATGATAGCCATTATTTCTTAGATTTTCAATGGCTGTTTGATCGAAATAAATAGGTGGTTTTTCGAATTGATAGAAGACAAAAAGCATCACGCCTATCAATAAGATAAATAATTGCATAGGTATTTTCATGACACCGTTGAATAACAAGCCAAGTCGGCTTTCTCTCAAGCTTTTGCCGGATAAGTATCTTTGAACTTGTGACTGATCAGTGCCAAAGTATGATAAAGCCAGAAAAAAACCGCCAGTTAATCCAGACCATAGGGTGTATTTGCTATTTACGTCGAAATCAAGATTCAATGCTTTGGTTTTTCCCAAAACGCCAGCGATGCTCATAGCTTCATTCATATTCATTTTGTCGCTGATATGATTGAGCAAAATGAAGAATGCGACGAACATGCCAAGAAAGATGACAGTCATTTGCCATTTTTGAGTGATGCTAACAGCTTTGGTGCCGCCTGAAACTGTGTAAATAATCACTAATATGCCGACTAAGAAGTTAGTCATATTCAAATCCCAACCAGCCGCGGTTGAAATGATAATAGAAGGAGCGTAAATAGTTATTCCTGCCGCCAGTCCTCTTTGAATTAGAAACAAAAAGGCTGTTAGTGTTCTGGTCTGAGGATTGAAACGTTGTTCAAGATACTCGTAAGCAGTGATTACATTAAGCTTGTAAAATACTGGCAAAAAGGTAGCGCAGAGTACAATCATGGCTATTGGCAAGCCTAAGTAAAATTGGACAAAGCCTAGCCCTTCCTCAAAGCCTAAACCGGGAGTTGAAAGGAAGGTGATCGCGCTGGCTTGGGTCGCCATTACAGAAAGTCCGATCGTAGACCAATTCTCTTCTTTTGCTCCGAGATATTTGCTTATATTTTTTTGTCTATATGTTTTCCAAGTGCCATAAGCCACTATGCCAAGCAGCGTTGAGAATAGCACTATCCAATCTAATTGATTCATGTAAGTTGATTTATTAGTCGAGGCTGATTTAATAAGTGATAGTGATCCATGCCAATAGGCAAAGCATGAATACGAGTGACAAGAATACGCCTAGATAAATGTTTTTCCACTTTTTATCGCTCCAGACTTTCTCGTCATCGTTTTGTAAATCAGTTGGTAGCTCGGTTTCCTCCTTGTCTGTCAATACTTGATTCTTCATGGTCGGCATTTAGGTTAATTAGGTTGATGAATAATTTATAAGCTCCGGGAATGCCGGCAGGCAATTGTCTGAAAAAAGAGATGCCCGTGTATGTGAATGTGCCTTCACCGTATGCGCAGGTTAATAGCCCTCCTTGCAGGTCGCTTTCGCCTTGATCATGCCAAGAAATCACTGGCTCGAAGTGGTCGTCCCATGTTTCTGCGAAGTACAAACCTCTTTCCTGAATCCAATGAGCAAAGTCTTGTTGCGTTATTTTGTTTGGAAAATTAAGGGATTTGTGGTTTGGCGCGATGAAAGTAACTTCAGCGTTTTCTTCAGTTACTCTCTTTCGAGATAACTTGATATCATAAGGCCCGATGTTATCCACTTTAAGCCTGTGGCTTGTGTTGTATTGGACAATTAAGTTCCCGCCTTGTTTTACATAAGCCATCAATCTGTCTTGATGAATAGATAGCGACTGTTGAGTATTGAACGCTCTGATGCCAAGGATGATTGTTTCATATTGATTCAAATTCACAGTTCCCAAGTTTTCAGGAGAGATCAATTCCGTTTTAATTCCAATAGCTTTAAGCGCGCTGGGAATCTCATCTCCTGCCCCTGGTATATAAGCTACTTTGGTGACCAGGTTATTGTAGGGCAAATGCACTAGTTTCGAAGTTGCAGGAATGGTCAGATGCTGTTGAGTGATATGCGGAAAGGTGATTTCAGCCAATTCAGTATCAATAGTAGTATTGGACAAAACTAATGAAGCTTTTAAATGACTTTCAGAAGCGCCTTCAGGAGGCGTGATTTTGAACTTCAAAGTATTGCCTTTTAGTTTTTTTAAGTTTTCAATGTTGATGTTATTGGGTTCGATCAACCATTCGTCATTGGCTTCGAGTCGCAGACTTCCGTTTAAATTGTCCATATGGGATGTTACTGTCGCCAAGACTTCGAAGGATTCGCCTGAGCTTAAGTAAACTTTTTTGTCAAGAGCAATCGAAGCTCCGTCGCTGACTGTTACTCTGGTTTGAAGCTCTCCCTGCGCTGGGTCCACCCAGACGTATCGGACTGGCACTGGAACAGTCAATAGGTTGCCATTTATATTTAATGTTGCAAATAATGGAAAAGCTTCGGATGATTCCGGAAGGCCTACGGAACTCTTGTCATTTACATCGAATAAATAATCATATCCCTTCTCCAGCCAATATGGCTGAGTTGATTGTCGATCGATAATGAATGGCATTTCCAGTGTCGTTGTTTCATTGATCTCTATTTTTTTGTCCAGAAGCTGTTTGTCGCCGTTGGCAGTGATGCTTTGCAGTACCGGAGCATTTATATTGATGTTTCTAAGGATTATCTCAATTTGAGTATTGAGTGTGTCTCCTGTGGAAATGATTTTTTCGTCGCTTTTAGCGATGACGTGCAAGCCGAGACTTTGTTTAATGATTGAATTGAGAGATGCTATCGCATGGTTTGTCCAGCTTTTATTTTGCTGGTTAGTGCTTCTTTGCAGCATTGCCCTTGCTTCAAACAATTGGTTTATATTCTGGCTTGGGTCTGTGAAGTCGAAGTTGTTGGCGGCTTCTGCGATTTTTTTATCGATTTTTTTAAGATTAAAACGATTCCAATCAGTTTTGACACCGTCCATAATGTCGGAATTGAAAGCATCTCCTTTGACTAGCTTCAGGTATTCGATGGAGTTGCCTTTGCTTAGCGCCGCACCAAAGCCTTGGCTTCGATGAGAGCTTCTGCTTTTGGCGGCGATTTCATTATGAGATTCACCAAGCAATGGATTGTATGTGCCGATATTGACAGTTAAATATTCTTGAGGAGATGCTGCTGCTTTTTCAGGCAAAGTTTTATCCCACCATGCCGAAGTGTTCCAAAAGAGTCTTTTGACTTTCCAAGTAGAAACGGTTTTCAGCTGTTCGGGAAAGGCGTTAGGATCAGCGGCAAGTTCAAATGCTTCTTCAGCGATGACAGCGGATGCTGTGTGATGCCCATGACCGGCTCTTTTGTCCGGAGGAAACCTAGTGATGATCACATCAGGCTTAAAAGCGCGAATTCTATACACTACATCATATAAGATTTCTTCTTTATTCCAGAACTCAAGCGTTTCGTCGACACTCTTGGAGTATCCAAAATCCACCGCTCTAGTAAAATATTGCTCACCACCATCTATTTTACGGGCTTCAAGAAGTTCTTGGGTTCTGATAATTCCAACACCTTCAGGGCCTTTTTGCGTGCCTATTAGGTTCTGGCCTCCATCGCCTCGCGTGAGCGAAAGATAAGCTGTTCGAAACTTTCTGTCATTGGAAAGCCAGCTGATCATGCGGGTGTTCTCATCATCGGGATGAGCTGCTAAATAAAGGACCCTTCCTGTGGTTTTAAGCTTCTCTAATTCCAGATAAATTTCCGAAGAACTTTTTTGAGCATTTGCGTAAAAAGTGCAGATAGCAAAGGTTAAAAATAAAATAAACGTGCTAGCGTAGCGCATAGGTAGTATTTGATTTGTTGATTATGAACAGTAAGGACCTATTGTATGATCCTGCACTGAAGTGATAATATCTTAGTTAAGATACTAAAAAAGGTAAAAACGACATGGGCTTTGAGTCAATTTTAACATTAATTTATTATTCAAAATAGCCGTGTTGGGTTTATAATTTAATTTGACTCGGGTAGACAAGATCTATTTTGATGTTTGCTTTTGAGTGCATTTTTGTTTTTTGCAAGAGCCAAACAGGATTTGCTTGAATTGAGTTTAGCGATTCATTCGAAATGTTCAAGTCAAAACAATGAATAGGCAAATAATAAATGGAAATGTGACTGACAAATGAGTCATTTTTTTTAAATTTAGAATGAGTCTTGCTGAAAAAGCGTTTTGCGGAAAGAAAAGCAAGCTCTGATTATTTTAACTATTTTTAAAACCATATAACCACAATGAAAAAGTTTTTAACAATGGCAGCTTGCCTGATGTTCTCGGCTTCTGTTACTTTCGCTCAAGATTTGCCTCAGCCAAGTCCATCTTCGACAGTGATTAATACTGTTGGTCTTACAAAAGTGGAGATATCATACTCAAGACCTGGGGTGAAGGGAAGAGATGTGTTTGGGGATCTTGTTCCATACGGCGAAGTTTGGAGAACGGGAGCAAATAAAGCTACCTCAGTTACATTTAGCTCGGCGGTTACTGTTGGGGGGAAAGAGGTTCCCGCAGGAACATATGCTTTGTTTTCAATTCCTGGAAAGAATTCATGGAAGTTGATCTTGAATTCTAATCCTGAGCAATGGGGCTCTGGAAGGTATGACGCTTCGTTGAATGTAGCTGAAGTGGATGTGAAACCGGAGAAACATACATTTGTCGAGACTATGCAAATCGAAGTCGCGGATATTACTGACAATGCCGCCGCGATTCAAATTGCTTGGGGAGATGTTAGCGTAAAGCTTCCGTTTGAAGCTCCAACGAAAGAATTGGCATTGGCTAATATCGATCAAAAGATCAAAGAAATTAATAGCATACCAGGTTCGTATTTGTCTATGGCGACATACATGCTAAGCATCGGTGAAAATAAAGAGGCTTTGGCATATGTGAAGCAAAGCGGAGAAGAGACACAGAGATACTGGGAATTGTTGACTATTTCGGAAGTGTATGCCGCTAATGGCGAATACAAGCAAGCGATCAAGTATGCTGAAGAGTCAAAAAAGCTAGCTGATAAGAATGGTAATCAAACTTATGTGAAGAGAAATGAAAAGAATATAGCGAAGTGGTCTTCGATTTAATCTTTGAGTGTTATTGTCAATAAATGATAAGCCGTTTTCTGATCGAGGAAGACGGCTTTTTTATGCGCGTTTATTTTTTATTATTTCTCATTTCTATTTTCCCTTACATAATTTATACTCAATTAGGAGGATATTTAAAAAATGGAATTATTCGTTGATTTGCTATATTTTTTATTTAAATAAAGAAAATTATATGTTATTTCGCAGTCAAACGAACTTAAAATGCACATATTAATGAAAGGGAAACTACTGAGTTTGAGCTTTGCGATGAGTCTTTTATCTGGGTATCAAAGTTTTGGGCAAACCACACAGGAAGGGAATTTTAGTTGCGGTAATCACAATATTGAAATTCCTGATGAAGTCCAAAGAAGAGCAAAAGAGCAATCATTATCTAATTTGAGGATTTCAAATACGGAAAAATTATACATTCCGATTATGTTTCATGTTCATCATAAAACTGATCCAACAAAAATTACTAAAGAACAAATAGAGTCGGCAGTAAGAATTCTAAATGAAGATTTTCAAAAGAAAAATAATGATACGCCAACAGGTGTTAATTCTTCATTTTATGCATTGGCAGCAAATATGAATATTGAATTTGTCTTGGCTAGATTTGACAAGGATGGAGAGCCAGTGTCTGTCACAGATGCAAATGGAAATACTATTGAAGGAGTAACATATCACACATCGAATCATTATGGGGGCCAAGGATGGGAAAATGCTCCGCATATGAAAATGAAAGATGTGACAATAAAAAAATTTCCTCAAAACATGTACTTGAATGTATATATTACAGAATATGCTGAGTATGAAAATAAAGATACTAATTCGGGATGGGCTTATCGTCCAAAACAGGTTACTGGTACAGATCACGCTAAGTATGATGGGATTGTTTTTAACTACCATTACTTAGGAGATACAGGGCCTGAAAACTGGACCTCAAATCAAACGCATATGCGTAGAGTGATGACTCACGAAGTTGGACATTGGCTTGGGCTTTTTCATACTTTTAACGATACTGGATCATGTTCATACAATGATGGGATTGATGATACGCCTGCCTCACCAGCGGCATGGACAGTTAATAATGGCAATTGTGATTCTGAGGGTCACCCAGATTGTGGTTTCAAATTCAACGTTCATAATTACATGGATTATTCAAATTGCCCAAGCATGTTTACAACAGGGCAGGTTGATTTTATGAGAAGTGTGTTGAGCAGCGATATTATAGGTAGGAATAATTTGATTTCGGAAGATAATTTAAAAAACACATTAGGCTATGTTCCAAAAGATAACAATCCAAGAGTGTTCGTACAGGAATCAACTTTTTTCGAAAATAGTGAATTGAATGATGGAACTGTTGATCCATTGGAAGTTGAAGTTCAGAATGCATCATTTGCTGATATCGACTTTAAGGAGGATGTGGACTTTACTATTACTGGCCTTCCTGTAGGACTTAAAACAAACATTGAGAGAATATCTGAGAGTAGTGTACGAATTAAATTAGAAGGGAAAGCAGTTAATCATCAACAAGGTCATAAGATAACAGGAATTAATGTGTTGTTTGAAAATTCTGTATTTACAGATCTAACCTCTGATTTTCCTGAAACTCTACGAGAATTGGTTGACTTGTCTATTTCTTTTTATGATTCATTTATAATTGTTTACGGTGATACTAAATATGGAGGTGATAATGATAGTAAAAGCTCTGGAGTTGTAGATGATAATACTAATACTTTTGCCAAATGGTTTTTTAGTAGAGAAATGGATAGTGGCCCTTTATCTTCCAATTATGGTCATGGAATTTGGCATAATGGCTCAAGCTTTGAGATTGAAGCTTATGGGCATTCAATAATTGCGGATAATTATAAAAATGTCAGTTTGTTAAATAATGGAGATGTTATAGGTCCAAATTCAAATTGGGTAGAAGGAGGAGACTATCAAAACCTTCATCATTTGGTTAATGACAATTACCAAGATTGGGTAGGTAAGTCAGGATTTGCAGGATTTCGTTTTACCATAGATGAAAATGTTCATTATGGTTGGGCACAATTTACGGTAGCTTCCGATGGCAAGAAGGTTGAAATTATTGATTTTGCGTATCATTTAAAGCCTGATGAGCCGATTTTGGCTGGGGATAAAGGTACAGGGCCAATGGATCAAATTATTACATTTGACTCTATTGAGGGCGAGTTTATAGGCAGAGGTGAGAATTATGCCTTGAGTGCTATCGCCAGTTCGGGGCTCGAAATTGAATACACTTCAAGCGATGAAAGCATTGTGAAAATCGTTAATGGCAACGAATTGAAGTTCATAAATGGAGGAGATGTTACTATTACTGCGAATCAATCAGGCAAAGAAGGAATATGGAATGAAGCAGAACCTGTGTCTCATACAATTAACGTGCTTAAGCCTACAGGTATTCAAACAATCTCTGGTTTGAAAATTTATCCGAATCCTAATCAAGGCTTATTTAAAGTAGAGGCTTCGACGAACATTCGAAAAGTAATTGTTGTTGATGTTGCCGGGCGAATAATCAATGAAATAATTTCAGAAGGGAATAGCATTGATGTTGATATAACTGGGATGTATTCAGGGGTTTACAATGTTTTTGTATATACAAAAGATGGGTTTGAAGTGGCGAAAGTTATTTTCGAATAACTCTTGCGAATTATATTCAGCAAAATTGTTTATACATAGAAAACCCCATGCTAAATTGTTCAGCATGGGGTTTTGTTTATAGCATCCCCTTAGTGGAAGGCAATACGTTTTTGAATTTAGGATCGATGGCTACTGCCATTTTTATGGCTTTTGCCAAGGCTTTGAATGTGCCTTCGATCTTGTGATGCTCGTTAGGACCTTCTGCTTTGATATTCAGATTGCATTTGGAAGTGTCGGAGAATGACTTGAAGAAATGATAGAACATTTCTGTAGGCATTTGGCCGACTTTCTCTCTTTTGTATTCGCAATCCCACATTGTCCATGGCCTGCCGCTGAAGTCGATAGCTACTTGAGCTAAAACATCATCCATCGGCAAAATGAAGAACCCATAGCGATTTATTCCTTTCTTGTTTCCAAGAGCTTTCAAGTAAGCTTCGCCTAGCGCTAGAGCCGTGTCCTCGATGGTGTGGTGCTCGTCAATGTGCAAATCGCCCTTAACTTGAATCGTTAAGTCTGCGCCAGAGTGATAAGCCAATTGATGCAGCATATGGTCAAAGAATCCCATTCCTGTAGAGATATCCGATTGGCCAGTGCCGTCCAAGTTCAGTTTGATGAGAATATCTGTTTCTTTGGTTGTTCTTTGGATTGTTGTCGATCGCGTATTGGAAGCGAGGAATCTAAAGATTTCATCCCAATCCATAGTAATCAAGTCCGCTTGGGCTGAAGTATCTTCACTGATGTAAATGCTCTTTGAGCCTAAGTTTTCGGCTAATTGGACATCCGTCAATCTGTCTCCAATCACATAAGAATTCGCTAGATCATATTCTTCAGAGAAATATTCGGTTAAGAGAGCTGTCCCCGGCTTGCGCGTAGGAGCATTTTCATGAGCGAATGTCTTGTCAACATGGATTTTCGCAAAGTGTATTCCTTCGTTTTCCAAGGTTTTCAACATTTTGTTCTGAGCAGGCCAAAATGTGTCTTCCGGAAAAGAGTCTGTGCCCAAACCGTCCTGATTAGTTACCATGACCAGTTCGTAATCAGTTTGCTCAGCTATTTTTCTCAAAGCGCTGATTGCTTTAGGCAGAAACTCCAATTTTTCTAGAGAATCGACTTGCTGGTCTTCGATAGGCTCGAAGATGATCGTTCCGTCTCTGTCTATAAATAATACTTTCTTTTTCATGGCTGTATTTTCTTTTGAGTTTAAGCTTCTTGAGTGCTTGACTCTATTTTCTTCAAGGCTTCGATGATTAATTCATTTTCTGAAGCTGTTCCTATCGAAATTCTTAAACATTCTTCACACAATTCGACTTTTGATCGATCACGAACGACTATGCCCTCATTCAGCAGCTGCTCATATTTTTTTCGAGCATGTTTGATTTTAATCAAAAGAAAGTTAGCGTCAGAAGGATAAATATGCTGAACGTCGTTAAGCTCCAATAAAGCAGACTTCAGCTTGGACCTTTCATCAAGGACAGTTTTAACTGATGCTTTCATGCCTTCATGATTATCAAGGGCATCACCGGCATGTCGCTGAGTAAGCTCATTGATATTGTAAGGAGGCTTGATTTTGTTCAAAATATCTATAACCTCTTTGCTGGCGAAAGCCATCCCAAGACGCAGGCCTGCCATTCCCCAAGATTTGCTAAATGTCTGGATGACGATCAGATTTGGAAACTCTTCAAGTCTTTGGTTCCAAGACTCTTGATCGGCAAAGTCGATATAAGCCTCATCGACCACCACTATGTTTTGACTGGCGCGAAGAACAGCTTCAATGTCATCGATTTTCAATAGATTGCCCGTTGGGTTATTTGGCGTGCAAAGGAAAATAATCTTGGTACGCTCGTTGATCGCTTCCAAGGTCTTCGGAAGATCAATCTGAAAATCTTCAGTTAAAGAAACTTTGCGAGTCTCGATGCCATTGATATCAGCGCTAACTTGGTACATCCCATACGTAGGCGGTAGTACAAGCACATGGTCTTTGCCCGGTTCGCAAAATGCTCTGTAAAGCAAATCTATCGCTTCATCGCTGCCATTGCCGAGGAAAATATTCTCAGCAGGAACATTTTGAATTTGGCTGATTTTGGCTTTTACAGTCTGTTGATAGGGATCGGGATAACGATTAACTGCAATGTCGCAAACAGATCCTTCAGCATTCTCATTGGCGTCAACGAATACCTTGGCCTGCCCGGAAAACTCGTCGCGGGCAGAGGTATAAGGCTTAAGACCCTTGAGATGCGCTCTTAATATATTTTCCGGATTAAACATTTTCCTGTAAATATTTAAGTCTCAAAGTAACAGCATTCTTATGAGCATCTAGTTGCTCTTCTTCAGCCATGAGTTCAATGCTTGGACCTATGGCTTTTATTCCTTCTTTAGTAATCTTTTGGAAAGTGATTTTCTTTACAAAACTATCCAATGATACTCCACTGTACGCATTGGCGTAACCATTTGTCGGTAGTGTGTGATTTGTGCCTGATGCGTAGTCTCCGGCTGATTCCGGCGTGAAGTTTCCTATAAATACAGATCCTGCATTTATGATTTGTTCCGCTACATCATCAGCGTCTTCATTTGCTAATATCAAGTGTTCCGCTGCATATTCATTCAAGAAATCAATAGCAGTTTGTTTGTTGTTGATGACAAAAGCGCGGCTGTTTTTCAAAGCTTCAATGGCAATGTCTTTTCTAGAAAGTAGCTCTAATTGCTCGGCAACAGCGTCATTGATTTCATCTACGGTTTTTTCGGTGTCCGCTACTAATATTACCTGACTGTCTACACCGTGTTCGGCTTGTGAAAGCAAATCTGAAGCGACAAAGGATGGGATCGAAGCAGCATCAGCATAAACGGCCACTTCTGAAGGTCCTGCCGGCATGTCAATCGCTACTTTTTCAGACTGGCTGACGATTTGTTTGGCCGCAGTAACGTATTGATTGCCCGGCCCGAATATCTTGTCCACTTTAGGCACGGATTCTGTGCCGAAAGCCATCGCCGCAACCGCTTGCGCTCCACCGGCCTTGATAACAGTATTTATGCCTGTGAGCTTTGCCGCGTAAAGAATAGCTGGGTGTATGTTTCCTTCTTTGTTAGGAGGTGTGCAAAGAACGATTTCTTTGCATCCAGCGATTTTTGCCGGGATAGCTAGCATTAAAACCGTTGAGAAAAGCGGCGCTGTGCCTCCTGGAATATACAAGCCTACTTTGCGGATAGCAACGCTTTTTCTAACGCAACTAACTCCGGGCATGGTTTCCACTGTCAAAACTTCATCAGCTTGAGCAGCGTGAAACTTTTCGATATTGTTTTTTGCAAGTTGCAAAGCTTCTTTCAACTCTTGAGAAACGAGTGACGAGGCTTTGTCCAACTCTTCAGTTGATACCAAGAAATCATTTATTTCAGCTCCATCGAATTTTTGCGTAAATTCTTTGAGCGCTGAATCACCTTCATGTTTGATTTTGTCAAGCACCGGCTGGACGATTTTCTTGATGTCATCAAAATTTTTGACTGGTCGGCTGATAAGCTCCGGCCAGTCATTTATGTTGGGTTCAATGAATTTTTCCATGAATTATATCCTTAAAGTTGAGGATTAGGCAATCATTTTTTCGATTGGAAGAACAAGTATGCCTTCAGCTCCATTGGCTTTAAGGCCTTCGATTACTTCCCAGAAATCATCTTCGTTGATAACTGCCTGAACAGAACTCCATCCTTCTGACTTCAACGGAGTGATGGTAGGGCTTTTAACGCCCGGCAAGATTTCAATGATTTGATCTAAAGAATGATTTGGAGCATTAAGCATGATATACTTCTTCGTTTTGCCTTCTTGAACCGCGTCAATTCTAAACAAAAGTTTATTCAATATCGCTTGTTTCTCCGCAGGAAGATCCTTGTGGCCTAAAAGCACCGCTTGAGAATAGAAGATTTCCTCAACTTCCTTAAGACCATTGCTCATAAGCGTGCTTCCTGTGCTTACAATATCGCATATACCTACGGCTAGACCAATACTAGGAGCAATTTCAACCGAACCGCTGATTTCGTGAATGTCGGCGTTGATTCCCTTTTCCTTGAAGTAGTCTTCAAGAATTTTAGGATATGATGTTGCGACACTTTGTCCTTCGAAATATTGCAGGCCAGGATAATCTTTATCTTTTGGAATAGCTAATGAAAGTCTGCATTTAGAGAATCCAAGCTCTTTGACAATATCAGTGTTTTTGTCTTTTTCCACGGCTTCATTCAAACCTACGATTCCCAGATCCGCCACACCGTCAGCTACATAGCCTGGTATGTCATCGTCTCTTAGGAATAAAAACTCGACAGGAAAGTTGGACGCTTTGGCTTTAAGCTTGCCTGTTCCGTTGCTGAATTTGATGCCGCATTCTTTAAGCAATTTGATGGATTCATCGCTGAGTCTGCCTTTCTTTTGAATGGCGATTCTAATAGTAGTCATGGTAAAAAAAGGATGTTTATAGTACAGTATTTTAAATACGAAAGTGTTTCCAATGCTTTTCGGGCATTAGATCATGAGGAATAGAACCTCAGTTGAGTCTAGATAATATGATGCTTAATTCCCCTCAAAGGGAATGATGGAAATGACGCGCGTGTGCATGCGCAGTTGCATTGAGGGGCGATATGTGTGTGTATCTCTTCACTTACACAAATATTTGCAATAAAAGGCTTTCAACCAAGCTTTTTTCTGAAAATATTGGAGAATTTAAAATGATATGCAAGTGCTTATGAAATATATGATAAAATATTATCAAATACGATAAAAAAATGCGTGTAAATGATTCTATTAAGTATGCGGTATCATAGATTGGAATGATACCGCATAGTATTTATTATTTTAATTCATCAAACATTCTGTCGTCCTTAGGTATAGGAAGAGATTCTCTTATGGTTGATTGATCGAAAGTTTTTCTGGCAGCGATTCCTGTTATATCGCTGAGAGCTGTAGCCAGTCTTGCCTCTTCAGGATCGCCTAGTTGGTGCTGAAAATCATCTCTAACTTCAAATAAAGGAATGAACCCATCTCCGTAATCCGTGTTGCCAAGCGCATTGGCGCTCTTGTAGACAATTGGTTGTATTGCCCAATTTTCATCCACATCGTTTTGCAGAGTAATAGAAGCAGTGTATTTGCCTGCTGTCGTTCTGCCTACTAATATTACATTCAAGTATGGAGAAAGGCCATTGATGATTAGTTCGCTAGCTGAAGCTGTGTATCTGTCAGTGATTATGTACAGTCTGCTAAGCTCCAAATTGTTTCTGTTTTGAGAAATAAAATCTTTAAGAGCTTCGGAGTTTTCACCCTCTTCTTGAATGAAATATTCATTGTATCGGTCATTCCATATTTTTTGAGTGAATAAAGCTCCATCGTACATGCTAGGAGCTAACAAGTCCGCGAGCATGTTGGCTGTTTTTACGCTTCCTCCTGAATTATATCTTAGGTCTAGAATGAATTCCGTTACGCCTTGCCCTTTGAAGTCGTCGAATATGTTTTGAAGTTTTTCGTCGAAAGTTTCATGTATAAATGAATTGAATACCAAGTAGCCGATTTTGCGCCCGCCATATTCAATAGTTTTATTTATCAAAAAAGGATCGGATTGCAGCTCTACTCCTGAAATGCTAACTTCTCTTTCCGAAAGAACTAGGCCTTGAGCGTTGACTTGTTGGAGAGTAAGATTCATAGGATCTGTCTCATAAAGCAATTCAATGTAATTGTCTCGATTGATGGTTGAGCCATTGACTTTGACAATTCTTTCACCTCTCTTTATTTCCACTTCGCTGGCAGGGGTATTGGGCTCCACAAAAGCTATTTCCCCGATTATTTCATCCGAGTCGGAAGCTTTTAAATAGGGCAAGATTTGAAATCCGAATGATTTTTCAATGCCTTGAAGCGAGTTTACAAACGTTTGATATTCGTCGGTAATGTATGACCAGCGATCGTCTTCTTTGTATATCAAATGATCGAAAAAGCTTCTGGGGTTTTGAGCTGTGTCCAAATTGCTCAATAAAGGCATTTCAGTTCTCCATAGGTAGACATCATTCATTTGTCCATAAATATTCAAATTGATTGAGTTTCTATTGGCAATTGACTCTTCATCGGAAGGAGTGTTTGGTTGTTGGTTGTCAAGTTCGTTAGTTTGCTCATTGCATGCTTGAAAAATAAACAGTGATAGAATTAGTATTAGTGATAGTGTTTTATTCATATTTGTGCAGTCTAGTGAGTAAGTTATTAGAGATAAATTAAGAGAATTTTTTATTAATTAAAAGGTGTTTTGTTTTATGTGTGATTTTTTCTGTATTTTTTATCGAGTTATAATGAACTTATTATGGATATAGGTTAAATGAGTTTGTAGTAATTTGTTCAAATCATTTTTTATATTAGCACTGCATTATGAAATAAACGCGCATGGATTTTTCAGAATTCACATTAAAGAAAGTGAGTAAAGGCGATATTCTTCAGCGTGAGGGAGACGAAACTTTACGCAGTTATTTTGTTAAAAAGGGTCTGTTGCGTTCATATGTGATTGACGCTAAAGGCAAAGAGCATATTTTTTTGTTGGCGCCTGAGGGATGGATCATTGGAGATGTATATGCGATCAATCACTCTAAGGAAACGAATCTCTTTATTGATGCTCTAGAAGCGTCGGAAGTGCTGGTGATTGATGAAACTATAGACGCATTTTCTAATCAAGAAATTAAAGCAGGCGTGGAAAAATTGCTTAAGAGAATCGGCGTATTGCAGAACCGTATTTTAATGCAGATGAGCTCTTCCGCTTTGGAACGATATGAGCATTTTTTAGAAATGTACCCTGGCTTGACACAACGAGTGCCTCAACGAATGATTGCTTCGTATTTGGGTATCACACCGCAAGCATTGAGTAGAATTCGTAGCAATTCGGCTAAAAAGCTTGAATGACTAGCTATTTATTAACCTAGGTGAATGCGTAAGTGCTGAAGTTATGGGACTTTTGGCATATACTCAATCAAGATAAACATTTAGGTTATGAAAAAAATAATTTTGGCAATGGCATTTTTTGTTGCTGGCTTAATGGTGGCAAATGCTCAAACTATAGTTTCTGAATCTTCCCAAGTAAAGTTTGAAGTCTCCAATATGGGCTTTGGGTCAGTGGATGGAAGCTTTGGGGGGATGAATGGGCAGGTGAGGTTTAGTCCAGATAATTTGGAGAATGCGAGTTTTAACGTATGCGTGGACGCGGCTTCTGTTGATACTGAAAACAATGGCAGAGATAAGCATTTGAAGAAGGAGGATTTTTTTTATGTTGAGAAGTTTCCTGAGATTTGCTTTAGTTCGACTACAGTTGAAAAGTCTGGAGATGGTTATGAAGTTGCCGGTGAGTTGACTATGCTAGGGGTGACAAAACAAGTAACCATTCCATTCGCCTATGATGAAAATACTTTGAACGGAAAATTTACAATCCAACGAAAGGATTTTGATTTAGGTCCCAGTGGAGGTTTTATGGTTGGGAAAACAGTTGATGTGAATATCATTTGCGTGCTGGAGGAAAATAAGTAATCAATGAAGAGAAGAAAGTTCATGGCGAAAATGTCGATGTTGGGCCTTTCAGCTCCATTGATGCCCGCCGCACAATATTTGTCGGATATGAAAACAAGTTTAAAATCAAATGGCAAGGCAATGCCGGCCTTGTTTATCGGCCACGGAAGTCCAACCAACGGCATAGAAAGCAATGAATTTAGCAATTACTGGACAAAACTAGCTGAAGAAATTCCACGGCCAAAAGCTATACTTTGTATTTCTGCGCATTGGTTGACTAGAGGAACTGCTGTCACGGCTATGAAAGAGCCGAAAACGATCCATGATTTTGGCAATTTTTCGCAGGAATTGTATGATGTTCAATATTCAGCTCCGGGAGATCCTGTATTGGCAGGACGGATTAAAACGTATTTGGCTGAGGACTACTCCATTGGAATGGATCATGACTGGGGCATGGACCATGGTTGCTGGACAATAGCTCGTCAAATGTACCCTGATGCTGATATACCTGTTTTGCAGATGAGCATAGATTATCATAAGCCTGCTCAGTACCATTACGAGCTCGGGAAGCAGTTGGCCTATCTTCGAAAAAAAGGAGTATTGATATTGGGGAGTGGAAATATGGTTCATAATCTTCGCAAAGCTGGAGCTCCTAAAGGAATGCCATTGTCGATGAGCAGTATCAATAGCGAGTTTGGCTATGATTGGGCACTGGAAATAGATGAAAAATTCAAAAAGCTGATTTTAAGCAAAGAGCATGAGAGCTTGATCAATTATGAAAAACTAGGAAAAGCTGCCAGATTGGCCATTCCAACTCCCGATCATTATTTTCCTATGCTTTACGCTTTGGCTTTGCAAGGCGATCGTGAAGAAATAGATATTTTCAATGATAAATGCGTGGGAGGGTCTATCTCTATGACATCATTTAGGGTTGGGTAGCGCATTCAACTTCAAAGCCAGCACAAAGAAATAAGGCTGGCTTTGAAGCATTTTGTTAATGATATTTTTCTTTATATTCTTTGATTAGATTGCAAAGTTTTTCGCTTTCCTCATTAAAGCTGGATTTATCGTTCTTATATCGATGATTGATAGGAATTCTGGCCGATTGCACATTGTAGTATTCATAACCTCTGTTGACATATCTTTCGCTTCTTATGGTTTTGTTAAGATCGACAGATATAAATGTATTCCCAGATGATCCGAAACGGGTATATTTTAGGCTGTATATGTCGAATATGTCAAAGTTGTAACTATCGTAATATCCTCCAGAGTTGAAGCTTTCTTTCGCTGAAATGGACGTTTCTCGTCGTGACATGGAGTAATTAGTTACATCATAAGCGGAATAAGTTGAGGTGATTTTGTTAAATATGCTTATGATCTCATTATACATTTGCTGCTTGTTCCTTTTGTCCTCCTCGGCTTGAAGTTTTTCTCGGTACTCTGGAGATTGTTGATAGCTGGCATTTTCTTCGATATCCACAAGCACTTTCGTCAATTGATAAGTTTCATCATCAGTTAGCTTGTCCACACTGTTGGAAAATTTGACTGCTTGCAACTTCCTTTCCTCGTATTTATAGAATATTTCCATTTGCTTTTGAGCCTCCACCCAATTGCGTTGCTTCACAAGATTCATAATGTAAAGGTACTGTAGCTGGATATTTGAGCCATTAAGTTCTTTTTGAGATTTTTTGATGTAGGATATACTGGAGGTATAACTTTTATCTTCAAATAGTTCTTTTGCTTTATAATAATATCCTTGAGCTCTGAATTTTGAAGATTGGGCTTGAGTATTTATAATTATAAATAATATTTGTATAATTAAAATAAGTGTAGTTTTAGTTTTGTTCATGGTAGGTGTAAATTTGTAGTTAATGTTTAGTTTTAATTTTAGCGCTATGAAACTAATGTTATTAAAGTGCTTTTTCAAATATTTTTAGTTGAATTTATAATAATTTAAAGAAAACATGGTTTTGGAAACTTGCCTTATTGTTGGGGTTTGTGTTGAAGGTTTTGTTTAGTGTCTAAATAAAAATTGATATGTCTAATTTTTCATTTTTTTAATTCATAAAAATGAAGCTTATTTGCATTTTTAATTGATGAAATTATAATTATTGTGATCAAGAAATTGTGGTATAGGCTGTTGTTTTGGCTGACAGGAACGAGGCCTTATTTGTGGGCAATGAAGCACTTTTTCCCCTATATAAGATTTTCGCTTTATTACGCATTGCCGGAAAATACAGAATTCCCGCAATGGGGAGCTTTGGAGCATAGAGGCTTTTTAAGGCTGAAACCAGGAGATTTGATTTTCACGATAGATAATCAAAAGTTTTCTTCCAAAGTGATTGGCAGCGCGACCAAGGAGGTAGGAGGCAAATCGCCTTATTTTATGCCGAGCCATATAGCATTGTGCGTGGAGCTTGACACGGAAGCGGAGATATTGGAAATGACGCATTTGGATTATACAGAATCAACTTGGGAAGATGTGGTAAGGCAATCAACACGAACGGTAATCGCCAGATGCAGCGATTGGGATCAAGCTTATGTCAATGACGTTATTATTCCGACAGCCAAATCCTTTAAGGGAAAAAAATACGATGATCGATTTCAAATGGGAGAGGATACTTTGGCTTGTTCCGAGCTTCCTTATTTTGCGGATCAAGAGCGTCGCGCAAAAGTAAACCTAGCCCCGGTTATTGGAGAAACGCCATATATCACTCCTGTAGGTTGGATTTTGGGAGAGAATATCGAGATTGTTTGGGATTCGAATCTGGAGTTTGCTTGATGGGTTTTAATAATGTCTAATAAATATATTTTTCTATAATAAATTTTCATCGCAATGAGTGAGAAAGTTCCTTTGACTTACTATGAAGTGAAAAGTTTGCTAGAGCAACTTGGAAATGGCCTTGATAAAGAGCCGCTGGATTTGGAGGGAGTGGATTTCAATTTGATTAAAGAAAAAGGCGCCAATATTTTATCAAAATTAGCTTTTGAGGGCGCTTTGAATGCCCTTGAGTATGTATTGGGCAAAGGCGCTGACCCAAATCTTTATTCATCAGTATATGATTACTACAAAGGACCGGCTTTGCTGTTTGCTTTGCAAAATAATATATCGAAAGTGGGGGTGAAAAAAAAGATTGTAGAGACTTTGATTTCATACAAAGCCGATGTGAAAAGTGTTGTGGAGTGGTTGGATGATGAGACGGATAGCACTGCTAGCGGATCTTTGATCGATTATGGAATGACTTTAGTTCGTGAGAACATTGAAGTGTATGAGGATGAAGATTATGATGCTCAATCCAGAAAGTCGTCGAAAGAGGAATTGATAGGTTTGCAGAGCATGCTTTCGGTATTAAAAGATTATGGCGCTGATATAAATGATGATATGAAAGAAGAGTATTTGTCTTTCATGAAAAGAGAGTTCGATAGTGCAAAGAAGCATGACCCCAAAGAGTTGTTGCGTAAAGGGATTAAGATCTTGGATGTTGATGAACGAGTCATCCAATTACCTGAGGCAGCCAAGAGCGTATGTTTTGGAATCATGGAGAATGAGAGCTTTATGCCAAGCGCTGAATGGGCGGATTTGTTCGAAAGGCTGGTGAAATGCTCGTTGACTTTTGAGGAAGTTTCGGAGGAGGTGTATGGCGAGGTTGTCGCCTTTGTGGATGATGAAGGCGATTTATGCCAGGGTTGGGATTACTATAATTGGTTTTCGGAATTGGTGGAACTTTTAATGCATGAAGAAGCGATAAAAAATCCAAAATGGATGAGCTTGTTAAGTTTGGTTGTTGATGAGGAGGCTAAATATAATTCCGAGATTGATTTCGAATTTGAGGAGTTGATAGCATTGCCGCATGTGCAAAACCATAAGTCATATGAGCAAATCAAAAAAATAGTGAAAGAATATATTGGATAAACTGATTTATCTCCAACCTAATTTGTCAGTGTCAAACAAGGTGGCCCATTTTCTTTTTGGAAGGCTGAAGTCTTCGCGAATAGGGTTTTCCACAAAAGTGACAACGTCTTTTTCTTCATTGCTTTTCCAAGGAAGATCTTCTTCTCTTCTGAATTCTTTGTTGATGCGAGAAGATCCCTCTTGCGCATTTAGAGCCATACCAAGCATTTTCGCATAGCGAATATACGATGGATGCAATACGTAGTCGCCTTCCTTAAAGGATATGGCAAATTCTTCAATATCATCAAATGAAGAGTCTGAATCTGATTCCGACTCGGCGGAACGCCTCCTCTCATGCGCATGGCTTTGCGTTACTCTAGGTACTGTTTGTTGCACCATGGACATCATAAAGTTGGCAATGGCTCTAGCCCCTTCCAAAGGGCTGTCGACAGATTCTTCAGGTTGGCTCTGAGTTGTCCAATTCGTGGCCATTCCCACTTGATGAATATCCGAAATAGAGTGCGGAAGAAATACAGTCGGGGAAACGCCTCTATTTCTGCGATTGTCGGCTCTGATCAGGCCTTCGCTTTTAAATGAGATGCTTTCATTTTTGTCTTGATTGGACAAGTTATGAGGAACGATCTTAACCGGATAATCTGTCATAGCATTTACTCTGCTTAAAAGGTCTCTCCCTTGATGAACAGACATTAGCTTAGCGTTCATCGCATGCACTTTATCCAAGAAACCTTCGACATGCTCAGAGCGGAGAGCTCCTGTTTTTACCCTGTCTTTATATCTTAGGCCTTGTTTGCCATCAGTAACGCTTCTCCATAATTCTTGAATGCGATCAGCTTCGCCTCTTCCCATTCTCGTAATATCCGGAACCCAAAGCCTAAGGTTATTGGCTCTGATGTATTTGATAATTTGGATGTGGTCTCTTTGAATATCTTCCAAAAGCTCAAGCAATGCTTTTCTATAAAAAACAGCGCCTTCAGGATTGTCAAATTGAGGATACATCACTGGACCTCTTGTGCCTATCATGCTGAATATTTTATCTTCCATTTCTTGCAGTAATGAAAGCATTTGATGAGCGATTTCTTCATTTTGAGGTGGAGCGTAGGCTTGATGAAAGTCATCCATATCTTCTCTACGATATTCCAAGCGGCTGAATGAAAGCGAACCTTCCAGCCTTGAAGAGTTTTGATGCCGAATATTTCTCAGTAGTATATTGTTGTATGTGTATAGCAGTCTTTCTATGGTTTGAAGCTCCAAGTAATTGCCATATCGAAAGACTCTTTGATTTGGATCGGGTTCGAAGGTTTGTTCTTTGAAAGCTTTTGGGGTAATAAGCCTTTGGACGGGAGTTTTTTTGTCAATAAGAGATTGAATGCATTTAGCCTGAATGGATTCGCTACGATGATCGGCTATATAGGCTCCTTTTCTTGGCAAGGAGCGAGCTTTGCTGTTTTTCGAATTGCGAGGATGGAATTCCATTTTAGCCATTTGAAAATCTAACCTTCAATTTGTTATAAAGTTTGTGCTTACATATCGCGTATGCAGTGAATTATTTTAATATGCGATCTAATAGAGGATGAAAGATAGAAGTTTTTGATAATTATGCATTGCCATGTGAAATGCTAAACAGAGCTTTTTCAATCATTAATTTGAAAAATATGAGGGGTTTAAAGGTTCGAAGAAGTTCGAGCATCTAGTTTTTTACCCCAATCGTCCAAGGCTTTTAGTATGGGAATCAAGCTTATTCCCAAGTCCGTTAGCTTGTATTCCACTTTTGGAGGGACAGTAGGGTAAACCGTTCTTGAGATTAAATCGTTTTTTTCAAGACTTCTTACAGTTTCCGAAAATACTTTGTTGGATAGGCCATGAACGTCTTTTTGAAGTGAGCCCGAACGTTTGGGACCTTCGATAAGATGAAATAAGATCAAGCATTTCCATTTTCCTCCAATAAGTTCCAAGGCATGAGCCAGTGGGCAATAAGATTTATTTTTTTCAGTATTCAACATCTATGCAATTAGTTGATAATCAGTAAAGAAACCTATAAGTAACTTAGTAACGTAATGGTTAGGTCTTGATTTTGGTTTTAAATTAATACTTTTTTATCCCAAAGTTATTTTTAGTTATTATTTTTAGACCCCTACTTATGAAGAATTATTTCATGATAATGGCTTTGGCTTTGATGTTTGGATGCAATTGTCCGGCAGAGAAGGATAGCCAACAAACGAATCAAGTTTCCAATCCTTACGCTCCCAAACCTTATGTAGAGATTTCCCATCCCGAGTGGAGCAAAAACGCTTCAATATATGAAGTCAATATCAGGCAGTTTACGCCTGAAGGAACTTTCAAAGCTTTCGAAGAGCATTTGCCAAGGCTTAAGGAATTGGGCGTTGACATTTTATGGTTGATGCCGATTCATCCTATTGGAGAGAAAAATAGAAAAGGAGAAAAAGGAAGTTATTACTCTGTTAAAGATTATTATGCTGTGAATCCTGAGTTTGGATCGATGGATGATTTCAAGCGTTTGGTGAATAAAATTCACGGCATGGGCATGCACGTCATCATAGACTGGGTTGGCAACCACTCAGCTTGGGATAATCCATTAGTGGAAAAGCATCCTGACTGGTATACTAAAGACTCAAAGGGTAATTTTCAGCCAACTCCATGGTATGATTGGTCGGATATTATTGACTTTGATTACGAAAAGCCTGAAGTAAGACAATACATGACCGAGGCTCTTAAGTTTTGGGTGAAAGAAGCGAATATCGATGGATACCGTTGCGATGTGGCTGGGTTCATGCCAACGGACTTTTGGGATCAAGCTAGAATGGAATTGGATGAGATTAAGCCAGTTTTCATGTTGGCGGAATGGGAATCGAGAGATTTGCACAAGAAATCGTTTGACATGACTTATGCGTGGAGCTTGTACAGAGAAATGCATGAAGTCGCTCAAGGCAAAGCTGGTCTTGGTGTTTTGAATGAATATATGGCGCATCATGTGAATACATTCCCAAAAGACGGTATTCGAATGACATTTGTGGATAATCATGACAAGAACTCATGGGAAGGAACGCCTTTCAGCATGTTTGGAGACGCGGTGGAAGTGTGCATGGTCATGGCGACGACTGTGGAAGGAATGCCTTTGATTTACAGCGGGCAAGAAGCCGGCTTGGATAGAAAGTTGGCGTTTTTCGACAAGGATTTGATCGAATGGAAAAAACATCCATATGCTGACTTTTATAAGACCATGCTGGCATTGAAAAAGGAAAATCAAGCTCTTTGGAATGGCAAGTGGGGAGGAAGCATGATAAAAATCGAGAATTCAGCTCCTGAGAAGATGTTGTCATTCACCAGAGAGAAAAACGGCGATCAAATAGTGGTATTGCTTAATTTTTCTGACTCGAAACTTGACGCTACGATAGAAAGCGATTTTCATGAGGGAAGCTATCAAGAGGTGTTTAGCTCAGAGTCTAAGGTTTTTAATGGAAAAGACAAGGTTAAAATGGCTCCTTGGGGCTATAAGGTATTTGTCAAAAGCGGAAAACACAGCTAAATTCAATATATATTTTGCCTTTAATGAGAAAAAGCTGGCTGTAATAGCCAGCTTTTTTGTTTTTATTTGATGACGAGTTTAATCGCTTCGATTTGGTTGGATATCTCCGCAAAGTAAATGCCGCTTGGCAATTCCTCCACAGAGATTTTCGAATTGGATTCATTTACTTCATTTGAAATAACCAATCGGCCTTGTTCATCAAAAATGTTCACAATAATTGTTTTGCCAGAATCAATTCCATCAAGGTATATTATCCCATTTTCAACAGGGTTAGGATAAATTCTCAAGCTATTTTCAGCAGAGTTTTCATTGTCTTTGAATTCGATGGAGGTGTTTTTAGTTCTGCTGCCAGTGTTTTGGAATGTCAATGAAGTCTTGATAGGCTTGTGATCGGAAACGCTGGTGTTAAGTTCTTGATTTTTTAGGTTTGAAGGAGTAGCGGCATATTCGCTTGTAAGTTCATTAGAAATCAAAATATGGTCGATATCATAATAGCTTAAGTCTTGTACCGATCCAGCGGCATGTTCGTAGTCATTGGCTCCGTCGGAATCTTTGTCGTCATAAATACCCCATGTCGATATTTCCCCATAAGCTCCTCCTTGGTCCGCTACATTTAGATCACCGAGCACGATTACATTTGCATTGCGGTAGTTGTTATTCAGTTCATTGACTAAAGTTTGCATGGAGCTTTTTCGTCTGTTAGCACTCCCTGTGCAGCATTTCAAATGAAGGTTGACAAGGTGTATTCTCTGAGTAATGCCATTGATCATAATGTCAGCTTCCATCATAAAAGGCAATCTCCCAGATCCGAATCGAGAATCTCCTGAAGAGATTTCGGATGTTAGCAGTGTCGTGAATGATACATTGCTCGCTTTTGAAGTTTTGTAAACATAAGCTTGCCTTTGGGCAGGGAACGAATTGTAATTGGGGTTCCACCAATAAGAAAAGTATGTGTTGTAGTCGCCTGACCATGTATTTGCATTGTCGAGCGCATTCAGCTTATTTATCAAGTCTGTTAATGCATCGCCGTTTACAGGATCGACGACTATTTCTTGAAGCGCGTAAACTTCAGCATCGATGTTGATTATATCTTCTGCTGCTTTAGTGATTTGGGAATCTCTGCTAATGCTTAAACCTGCCTTGCTCGGCTTTCCAAGCCATTCTATATTGTAAGTGACGATGTCAAGGTATTCGCTTTCAATAGAAAAGCTTTTAACTGTCGAGGAAGTTGTGCTTCTGTCATTATCAGTAGCGGAGACTTGATAATAAATTTTTGTGCCACTTGATTGAGGAGGAATGCTTGTGGAGCTTTTATAGATATCGTTTCCTAAATCGTTCATAACAATGCTGTTGGCAAGCTGACTGCTCGAGTATCCCCAAGATACTTTGGCAGAGCTTACAGATTTATCATCGATGATATTCGCATTGATGTAAACCGCATCAGTATTTGTGATTATGCCTTCAGGCGTGGTGCCGACGCTTGAAATAGTCGGAGCTGCATTTTGAACCTGGGTGTTTGCTGTAATGTAAATATTGTCTATTTCCCATGTCCCCGCAGATGAATTGGAGGAGGTGTATTTGAAAGCGATATGCACGTTTGAGTTTCCAGTGAAATTGCTCAAATCCAATACGCCTGTTGATATGAAAGTCCAGCTGTTGCCGTTGGCTCTTGCAGACATGTTTACTTGTATCCAATTAGCATTGGAAGGATTGCCGCTTCCTGAGTAATTGGTTGAAATCATTACTTTGCAATTGTTGGCGACATTGTTTTCGTAGTTGATTGCTTCGTCAAATGATAGTTCCACATTCGAAAAGTTGGAAAGATCTAATTTTGGAGAGATCAACCAGTCTTCATTTTTGCGGGATCTGCTGGAGTATCCGCTCATTTTCGCACTTGGAGCGGGTTGTCCGTAGCTGGTGGTTCCCCATTTGGCACTGCCGGAAAAACTGTATTGATCCATTCCTCCTAAGCCACTGTGGAACCCTTCATTGACAAGCACGGTTGTTTGAGCTTGAACGGTAAAGGAAACAACAGCAAAAGCAATGAAAAGTATTGAGTGAAAATGCTTCTTCATTTTTATGTTTTTTTGTTGAAAGAAGCAAAAATATTTATTCCATTAGTTCTACTAGTTATTGAAGCGTAAAGCGTTGATTAAGTGGTTTTATGAAATAATTAACTGAATTTTTTAAGTTTGAATAAGATAGGTTAATGTTTGATTAGTTATGTGTTTATTGATTGGGTTATTCTGATAGTTTAGAAATAAAAAGGAATTTTTTGATCAATGTCATGCATGATATTATACACTTTTTTACCAAGTATTTCTTTTTGAATTTCTTTGGATTTTTTTTCCAACTGCATATAATTCTGTGTTTTGTTTAATTCATTAAAATTGACTGGACGGGTTGTAATTTGTCGAGCACCGAAAGCCAAGCCAAGCATAAATGTCAAGCTGCATGCGAATCGTTTTAGGTTTTGTACTCGAATAGGCAGGCTGATGATGGATATATTGATGAAAATTACGGCGCAAATAATCAGAAATAGATCGTAATTATTCCACCACCATATGTTCCCAAATCCTCCAATATACATTTCATTTGGGAAGAATAATCTCACGCCTCCCCAAGCTCCCCAAGGCGTAGGCATGTCCTCGATTGCATGTACTAACATGCCGCTCAAAAAAGAAAGCGCCATCCAGCTGTTTCTTCGGGTATTCTCAATGGAATGTTTTTTAAAAAACGAGATGATAGCCAAGAAAAACAATGTAAATAATATCGATGCCAGAATGGAATGAGTGAAGCCATGATGCGAGTACCAAAACTTACCTACATAAATACTCTTGCCGGATGCTGTTAAGCCCAGAGCCTTGCCAATGGTTTGATCGAATTTTGACCACATGGACACAGCGTCAATATCGGGTATGGCACCTCCTAATCCTCCCGCTAGTATTATGCTGGCTTTTTCTTTCCAATTATTCTTTCCATAAGAAGCAATGACTGTTCCACAAGCTATTCCCGAAAAGGCATGCGATAGTATGTCCATGTTTATTAGTTATCTTGAATTTGCAATGATGAAATTATGAAAAAAGGAGCTTAATAAGTAGCATCATTTCATGAAAAAGTATTTATGGCAAATATTTTTGTGAAGGAAACTTGAAGCGTATTATCCCAAGATAAGATCTAACTAATGAGGTAGGCCAGGTACGATTTCTCCGAATTTGAACCCCATGTCTTTGTTGAGGGAATAAATATAGGAAAAGGCTTCTTGCATGAATGGCGGGATGGAATAATGGTCTTGGAGCACTTGAGCGCTTCTCAATTCAAATATTGGAACGCCAGAGTGAAACTCCGGATGGGCATCAGTTTTACTACCCCATTCTCCCAGTGATTCTAGCTCTTCGGCCACTTGTGGATTTGGAAAATGTTTTGTGGTGAGATAGTCAGTACCGTTTAGCATGCCCATAAGCCATTTCTCCCGTGTAAGGCAATTGAGCATGTGTTTGTCAGCTACGTTGTCCATTTTCAAATATATCCCTCCTTCGAACACTGGCTCCGATAATTTCATATTCAGCATTTTTTCCAATTGACTCCAGTATCGCAACCATAGTTTGCCATGGTCATCTCGCAGTTCTTCAAGGTCGTCGGGATGAAGCATGTTAATGACTGTCGCGAAGTCTGTTCTTGAAATCAACGAGGCTATGGCTTTTGGGTAGGTCAATAGTCCGTATTTGCCTTTGAGCAGATAATTGAGCAGTATCATCGTAACAGCATACAAGCTTTCTCTGCTTTTGAAAAAATTGATTTCACAGGTGTCGAATTCGAGGCTTGCTTGCTCAATCATTTCTTCAGCATATTGCATCGCAATGTCAAATCTTTGGCCGCTTCTCACACTATGTTCGCTTTGATGGGCAAGCTGTCTGCGTCCTCTTTCTCGTCTTATTTTGAGCTGTTTTTCCTCGCCCTCTTGCTGAGTGCCCAAATCTTCAAAAAGAGATATGACACTTCCGAAAGTCATGCCCATAGTAACTTGAGGCTTGATATGCGGAGGTCCGCTTACAACTATTTGCGTGGACTGTCCTGTGATCGTTCCTACTCCTGAGAATTTTTCCACAGGCAGATGAGCTTCGTCAAAGGGTTCCAATGAAGAGAAGAATTCGTTGAGCAGTTTTGCTGTATGTTTTAATTCTCTAAAGCCATCTTCATTTTCCTCAAAGGCTTTGGTTGCGATTTCCAAGTCGGATCTGTCATCTTTGGTTTCATCCGCTTTAAGCTCGAAGAATTCGTTTTTCAGAAGCTGTTCGTTTTTTTTCAGTGAAACCTTATGAGGTTTTCCTTCCGTGTTGTTTTCTTCTTTGAGCGTTTCCCAATTTCCGACTTCAAATTCGAAACCGATTTTGGCTTGCAAAGGCATTTGATCGAGGCCTTTTCGAGAAGAAGCTTTCTGGATAAATGGCTTCGTTTTGGAAATCGCAGAATACAAACTCACATAGCCATAACTAACGCATTGATGCAAAGGTTGGATATGTAGAGAAGCGAGGAGTGGAGGAGTTGAAAGACAAGTGGATTCGCTGTGATGGAAAGTATGAAATAATTAATCTTGAGCTTTGAGCACGCTTCTAAGTTCTTTCAGGCAGGCTATAAGGTATTTTTCCACACTGCTTACGGATACTCCCAATATTTCACTGATTTGGATATAACTCATTTGCTCGAATCTGTGCAGAGTAAATGCTGTCGAAGCTTTTTCAGGGAGGTTTTTCAAGGCTTTGTTTATTTTAGCATTTAGCTCTCCTTGAAGAATAGCGTCGTCAGTGTTCGTATTGTCAGCAATGGTCATGGCTTCATCCAGCATGCCTAATATTCCTGATCTTTTAGAATGGCTTTGCATCATGTCAATGGATTTATTTCTTACCATTTTATACAAATAAGCCCTTACATTTTCAGGCGTTTCGATGAGCTCTCTTTTTTCCCAAATTTTTAACCATACATCCGTGACACAATCTTCTGAAAGATATTTGTTGTTGCAATATCTCCATGCGAATTGGCAAAGCTTTTCATAATGTCTTGTGAAAAGCGTATCGAAAGCCGTATATGCATTTTCATCATTTTTAAGCATTTCGAAAAGCCTTTGATCATCAATTTCAGTCATCTTTATAGTGTTTAGTTCTAGCGGTAGTCAAATGTATTCATGGAGGGTTATTTCAAAATTATTCCATTCTTAAGTTTATGATTTTTTAAATATGAAAATTTGATGGTGTGATTGGCTTTGCGGACTTTCAGAACTTTGAGTGATACTTTATTGACTGTTATGTGTTTCAATTTGATTGAAAAGCTGTTGGATTCAGCTGAAACACCCTGTTTAAGTCACTTTTGGGAAATGAACGGATAACAAATGCTTAATGAAAAGTCATTGAGGTAGGCTTGAGGTTTTTCTGTCATAGATATGAATACTTAATGAAAGATGGAAGACAAGGATTATTTGCTTTTGATGGAATTTGCCAGAGGGAGCTTGACTTCTGAAGAGCGCCAAAAAGTGGAGGAAAGGTTGCTTGAGGAAGAAGAGCTGAGAGAAACTCTGAGTATTATAATGGAAATGGAGAACCAATCGGATATGTTGAATGTTCCGAAGTTCAACTTGGCGACAGGAAGATCGAAGTTGGCTGAGAAAATGTATGAAATGGAAAAAGTGGCCGAGTCGACGGAATTGAGCAAAATTGTCGAACAGGAAACGAATTCAAGGCCAATAAGAATGAATCGACGATGGATTGCCGTGGCAGCGTCATTTGCCTTGCTTTTGATGGCTTCTATTGGAGGTTATTTGCAATATTCTCAAGAAGAAAAGTTATGGAATACGATTGCTGTAGAGCTTGGCGAAAAGCGAGAAGTGATTCTTGAGGATGGCAGCAAGGTGGTTTTGAATTCTGGGAGCAAGTTGAAATATCCATTGGCATTCAATAAAGGCCATCGAGAAGTCTATTTGGAGGGAGAAGCATTTTTTGATGTGGAGAGCGATTCGACAAGGCCTTTTTTAGTGCATACAGCGCATGTGGTGGGGAGAGTTCTTGGGACGAGTTTCAATATCAGAGCTTTTGGAGATGAAAAAACCTTCAAGGCTTCATTGGTAAGCGGAAGGCTTAACCTTGAGTATGGTAAAGAAAAACCAGTGATACTGAAGCCTGAGGAAGAGTATGTTCTGGATATTGATAAATCTTCATTTGAAGTGAGGAATTTCAAAGCCAAGGAGGTATGCCAATGGAAAGACAATGTTTTGCTTTTTAGTCATAAATCGGTTCATGAGGTTTTTGCTGAGTTGGAGAGATGGTATGGAGTCGAGGTTATTGGCGCGAGGCAATTTGACAGATCGATGACCATCAACGCAAGTTTTAAAAACGAGTCTGTCGATCAGGTGATGGAAGGCTTGGCCTTTGTGTTGGATTTCGAATATGAAATCGAGGACGGATATGTGCGCATCCAAAAAGGCACGCTCGAAAAATAAGAAATCAAAAGCCTCTTTAAAGCATGTTGGAGCATGGCTTTGAGGCTTTCGAAATATTCTATACAACCATAAATTTTATAAATTATTATGAAAATTAAAACAATGGCCGCCATTTTATTTGGCGTAACGGCTTCGTATGCCTGCTATCCAGCGGCGGCCAATGGTGTCGGTGGCGAAAAGCAAGAGCTCTCAAGTTCGGAAAACTTAACGCTTCATGTGGAAAGCAAGAGCTTGATGGAGGTTTTTGGCATATTGGAGCAACGAGCGGGAGTAAAGTTCGGTTTTGTTGATGGCGATTTTGATATTACCCAACAGGTAAGCGTCAGGGTTGACAATGCCGATTTGGATGAAGTGTTGGACCAGCTTTCCGATCAAGCGAATTTGGAGTTTATGAAAACGGGCAAAAGCGTGATGGTCAAAAGTCGTAAGACGAAAGCATCTTCCACCAAAGCTGATCGTTTTTCTCGAGAGCAAAAGGGTGTAGAGGATATTAGATCTGCTCAAACTCAAGAAAAGCAAGTGCTTTCAGGTAAAGTCAAGGATAGTACAGGAGAGTCGATTCCGGGGATTAACATCGTGGTGAAAGGAACTTCTCGCGGGACGATGACTGATTTTGAAGGAAACTTTACTTTGAAAGTAGATGAAGGTGACGCGATATTAGTGGTTTCAGGCGTAGGTTTTCAAACACAAGAGATCGCTATTGGAAATAGAAGCACTTTTGACATCGTATTGCAGGCGGATGTTCAACAATTATCAGAAGTAGTTGTGATCGGTTACGGAAGTGTGCAGAAAAGCGATTTGACCGGGGCTGTTTCTGTGATGGATAATATCGAAGAAATTCAAAAAAGGCCTACAAGCAATGTGCTGGAGGCAATGCAAGGAAATGTAGCGGGTGTTACCATTGTCAGTGAGGGAGGAGATCCCATGGCTAATCCCTCGGTGAGAATTCGCGGTATCGGAACATTGAATAGCGAACAACCTCTTTGGGTAGTTGATGGAGTGCCTTATGATGGCCCTCCTATTAATGCGAATGATATTGAAAGCATATCGGTCTTGAAAGACGCGGCCTCTGCGGCTATTTACGGATCTCAAGCCGGCTCGGGGGTGATTATGGTGACAACCAAGAAAGGATTCGAAGGAAAGACCAGCTTCAACGCGAATTTTTATACTGGCGTGCAACAAGCATGGAAGAAGCCTAAGGCATTGAATGCTGCGCAACAAGCTGAAGCTTACAATACCGCGGCTGATAATTCAGGGTCGCCTAGAAATCCTGCCTATGACGCAGCCAATTATCCTTATGGTCAAGTAACCAGAACTGATTGGGTTGATGAAATTTTCCGCAATGGAAAAGTATACAATTTTGATGTAAATATGAGTGGCGGTGGAGCGAAAAACAAGTTTTTCACATCGTTTGGGATTAACAAAAGAGAGGGAACCTTGATCAATACCAATTCTGAACGCTATAGCTTCAGAATGAATTTGGATCATGAAATCAACGATGTTTTCAAGTTCGGAGAAAATGTGTCGGCAATATACACAGATGGAAATGGAGCGGATACGGACAATGGATATGAGGGAGCTATCATTAGCGCGATTTATTTCCCGGCAAGCGCGCCTGTGTATGATGAAAATGGCAACTATGCCGGTGTGGCGCCTGAAGGATCGCCTTACACAGGAGCATATGGAGATGTGAGAAACCCAGTTGCCTTGTTGGAAAGACTTGATATCAAACAACCGGAAGTGAATTTGCTTGGAAATGTTTATTTGGAAGCAAAACCTTTGGAAGGCTTGAAGTTTAGAACATCCGTTTCATTGAATTACAATAGAAAGGATTTTACGGAATTCAGACCCAAGGTCACCGAGCCGGGCAAGCCGCTTAATGAGAACTATTTGATTATGGAAAAATCGAATTGGGACAAATGGCTATGGGAAAATACCATGGCTTACGACAAGAGCTTTAACGGTCATCATTTCAATACATTGTTGGGTTACACAGTTCAAAAACAGCAAAGCTATTGGTTGAGAAATGAAGGAAGAGGCTTTGCTTCTGAAGAAGAGTCTCAACGTTATATGTCAAATGCTACGAGTTATCAAAAGCCGCTTGATGAGACGAGAGCTTCGTCGATGAGCTCTTGGCTGGGCAGGCTTTCTTATGATTATAAAGGAAAATATTTGATGACTTTGAATTTCAGATATGACGCCAGTTCAAAGTTGGACCCTAAGAATCGAGGAGAGTTGTTCCCGGCAATATCTGGAGCGTGGAAAGTTAGCGAAGAAGAGTTTATGCAGTCTGTTGGTATGATTTCCAGTTTGAAACTAAGAGGTAGCTGGGGTAGAATAGGAAATGTTTATTCTTTGGATGAAAATACCATTTACAACATTTACGAGCCCACAGGCAGAGCTTTGATCGGAGGCACGCCGACTTGGAATGATGGAGTCGCTATAGCACGTCCGTCTAATCCGGATATTCAATGGGAAATTTCAGAGCAAACCAACTTTGGAGTTGACTTGGAGATGTTTGACAATAGGTTGTATTTCGTAGGAGACTATTTTATCAAAGATACTAAGAGAATGATCATGCAGGTTGACTTGCAAGGCCATGAAGGTTATTCAAGCCCTGTAAATGAGAATTTGGGAAGTGTGAGAAATCAAGGCTTGGAGTTGACATTGGGCTATAGAAATTCGGATCATGCTATTGGATATAATATTTCTGGTAATGTGGCGATGATTCAAAACGAAGTAACTCAACTTGAAAATGATGTTATTCATAACGATGCTGTAAGAGGCCAGTTAAGACCATTCAGAACAACAGAAGGAGAGCCGATATACTCTTATCATTTAATAGAGTCGGATGGAATATTCAAGACAGACGCAGAAGCTGAGTCATATGTGAATGCGGATGGTACTCGAATTCAGCCTAATGCAAAAGCGGGTGATTTGAAATTTATTGACGCGAATGGGGATGGCAAGATCAGCGATGAAGATAGAGTGTATTTGGGAAGCGCTTTTCCAAAGCTGACATACGGGGCGAATATTACTTTGACTTATAAGGGCTTTGATTTGGGCATGTTTTTCCAAGGAGTCGAAGGAGTGAAACTTTTCAACGGATTCAAATATTCTACGCAAAACGCAGCTTTGCAAGGGTATAATTTGAGCGATGAAGCATTGAATGCTTGGTCGCCGGAAAATCCCGACAGCGATATTCCTAGATTGCAAACCAAAGATCCCAACAATAATTTTGGAACGAATTCGGACTGGTATCTGGAAGACGGGTCTTACCTAAGATTGAAAAACTTGACATTTGGATACACATTGCCGGAGAGAATTGTTGGGAAAGTTGGCTTGAGCAAGCTTAGAGTGTATTTCACGGGCAATAATCTTTTGACGTTCACAAAATATTCGGGCATCGATCCTGAGATCGGCGGTAATGGTATGGATCAAGGAAAGTATCCAGTGTCAAGAGTGTATACATTTGGATTGAATTTAAGTTTCTAAGGAGTTCTTGGAAAAAGATATTTACTAAAATCATAAGGAGCGTCCTGTCATGAATGAATAAAGTCGCTCCTTGAATAAAGTTAAGTCTCTATAAAGCGAGGCTTGTTTAAAAAGATTGTAAAATATTGTATTGATAAAAAAATGAGAAAGTCACTGTTGATCACCATGCTCTTGTCATTCGCGCTTTTTTCTTGCGATGACGAGTTTTACGAGATCAAGCCGAAAGGCAAGACGGAATCTTCCAATTTCTGGATGACAGCCCAAGATGCGATAGCCGCTTCGAATAGTCTTTATGAATATCAAACGCATAATCACATGTATGGAAGAGGTTTCTTCTGGTATGTTTGCGCGTCTGATGACATGATTGTGGGTAGAGATAAGGCTCAGTCTATCTTGATGAAAGATTTTACATGCACGGGAGACGAGCCTTACACCAAAGGAATTTGGAATATGCATTATCAGGTAATTCGAAGAGCCAATGAAATTATTCTCAATGTGCCAACCATAGAGATGGATGAAGCATTGAAAAATAGAATATTGGGTGAAGCATATTTTATGAGCGGATTGATGTATTTTCAAATCGCTTATAGATATGGCGATCAAAATGCTGGTATACCGATTTTGAATATTGAAAATCCAGAGGAAAATAGCGAGTTGACCAGACCTGCGAATGTGGGTGAAAACTATGCTTACATTGAAGATTTATTTGAAAAAGCGGCTGAATTGCTCCCTGCATTTGATCAATTATCTGAATCTGACAGGGGAAGAGCGCACAGGCATGCCGCTAATGCTTACTTGGCTAAAACGTATGTTTTTCACGCGCAATATGATGATCAGTATTGGGCAAAAGCCGTGGAAGCTGCCGATCGAGTGATTAATTCAGGAAACCATGCTTTGGTGAATACAGGCAATCCTGATCATGATTTCAAGTCCGTGTTTTTTATAGAAAACAATTGGAGCTCGGAATACTTGTGGTCGGTGGTTTCGAGTACAGAGGCAGGTTCGATCTTGCCGGGAGTTATGCTTGAGAATACAGGCTGGGGCAAGTACAATGGATGGGGATATTTTCATCCTACATTGGAGTTGTATGAGTCCTTTGAAGAAGGCGATAAGAGAAGAGAAGCTACTATTCTTAAGTTTGGCGATGAGTTTACTTACTTTGGAGAGGAAAGACAGTATTTCTCTGTTAATAATAGAACCGGCTTTCAGTTCAATAAATACATGGAGCCATACAGTTATCCCGGAGGAATTCACCTAAATCCTAATGACCCTTCCACGGATTTGAATGTTCCATTGATGAGATATGCCGAAGTATTGTTGCTTAAGTCTGAAGCTTTGATTCAACAAGGATTGAACGGAGACGAGCCACTGAATCAAGTTAGACAAAGAGCAGGGTTGGAGCCGATTTCTGGAGCGACATTGGAGCAGTTGAAAAATGAGCGTAGATGCGAATTGGCGGGAGAATGGTCGGATCGCCATTTTGACTTGGTAAGATGGGGAGATGCTAAAGAGGCTTACCATAAGCCATTGCACGGAAGGGTTCATCAAGATTTGACAGATCCTAACTCGCCTTATGAGGTGAAAGAAGTTTGGCAAGCGCGCACGAATTTCGATCCTAATGTGCATCACGTATGGCCTATTCCTCCGCATGAGATTGCCAATAGCAATGGCAAGATCGCTCAAAATTCAGGTTGGTAATTATGAAAATATAGCCACTTAGCTAAAGAGGCTGGATAAACATATTTGGGTAGAAAATAGAAAATCACTACACGGCGGCTTCGGCCAATTGGGTCAAGTTGCCGTTTTCTTGCTTTGGAAAAGAAATCGGCATAGATATGAGAAGAAGAGAATTTTTTAAGAAAACTGTAACCTTGTGTTCAGGATTGCTGTTGACAAGATTGTCTATGGCATCAGATAATGAAAATACCGTTCGATTTGGTTTGGCGACAGATTCGCATTACGCGCAAAGGCCAAACACTGAAAAGAGATATTACAAAGACTCTTTGTCTAAAATGAATGTCTTTGCCGAGCATATGAATAAAGCTCAAGTGGATTTTGTGATCCATTTGGGAGACTTTAAAGATCAAGACGCAGTACCCGTTCAGAATAATACTTTGAAATACCTAAGACAATTGGAATTGTCTTATCAACAGTTTGATGGCGACACTTATCACGTGATTGGAAATCACGATGTGGATAGCATCACTAAGACTCAATTTTTAGAGAATATTGCCAATACAGGGATTGACTCCAGTCGATCTTACTATTCTTACGATCAGTCGGGTTATCATTTTGTCGTATTGGATGGTTGCTTCAATGAAAATGGAGAATCTTATGCTCCCGGTAATTTTCAATGGGATAGATCTTATATTCCTCAGCAACAATTGAAATGGTTGAGAAAAGACCTTGAAAAGAATACTTTGCCAACGGTTGTATTCTGCCATCAGATGTTGTTTGGCGAGGGAAAACATGCGGTAATAAATGCATCGGAAGTGAGAGAAGTCTTGGAAGAATCAGGCGATGTGATTGCTTCGTTCCATGGACATGTGCACAAGGAGTTGCATGAGGAGATAAATGGCATACAATACTTTAGCTTCAACGGGATGGTGGATTTGCCCGGGCTTAATGGAAATTGCTATCATGTGTTGACTATTTCCCCATCCAAGGGAATAACTATCGAAGGCTATTACAATGCTACAAATAGAACGTTTGATCTATAGTTGTGTAGCTAGTGAATTTCAATTTGTCTTTTCATTAATATTCAACGGACTTTATTTCTTAAAGTCATGACTGGATACAATTTCATCTGTTTTCTCATGGAATTATTTGTGAAAATGCATTGAAAATGCGCTGAGTGAAGAGCGTGCATGCTCTTCTGTTTATTTTAAAATTATGAAGAAAATTATAGCGGGAGCCTTTATCGCTTTGTTGCCTTTGGCTACTTGGGCTCAAGAAAAGAAAACGAAATTAGTTGTTGGAGTGGTTGTGGATCAGATGAGACACGAATATTTGAAACGTTTTGAGGAGCATTTTTCCGAAGATGGATTCAAGAGATTGCAAAGGGAAGGCTTCTCAGTTGAGAATATGCATTACAATTATATGCCTACGACTACGGGGCCTGGACATGCTTCTATCTACACGGGAACATCTCCTGCGTATCATGGGATTGTTTATAATGAGTGGTACGACAGGAATAATAATAAAGTGGAATATTGCGTGGAGGATTCCACCGTTCGGTTGATCGGCAATGGCAATGAAAAGAAATACAAGCGCTCACCGGTGAATCTGTTGACAACCACAATAACAGATGAATTGGAAATGTGCACTGGCTTTGAATCAAAGGTGATCGGAATAGCGATCAAGGATAGAAGCGCTGTGCTTTCGGCTGGGCATAATCCGGATGGAGCGTATTGGTATGATGGAGACTCGAAAGAATTTGTCAGCAGTTCATACTATATGGAGGACTTGCCGAAGTGGCTGAAGAAATTCAATAATAAGAAATTGCCTGATTCGTATGCGAAAAAGCAATGGACACCGCTTTTGAGTTTGGACAAATATGTTAATAGCCGTCAGGATGACGCTTGGTACGAGGATGGGTATGATGGACATAAGTTTCCGCATCATGTGGAAGAAGAGCATGGCAAACGAAACTTCATTTCTGACACGCCCTTTGGAAATGATTTGATTTTTGATTTGGCTAAAGAGAGTATCGAAGCGGAGCAATTGGGTCGCAATGAAGTGACGGATTTCTTGGCCATTAATTTCTCTTCGACGGATATGATCGGACATGCTTTTGGACCGTATTCGATGGAGGTGGAAGACGCTTATATTCGATTGGATCAGAATATTGCTGATTTGTTAAAGTATTTGGATGAGAAAATTGGCGAGGGAGAATATTTGGTTTTTCTAACCGCTGATCATGGCGGTTCTGAAGTGCCTGCTTATTTGCAGGAAAAGAAGATGCCCGGAGGTTATTTTGATAAGGAAAATTGCGTAAAGCAAATCAATGATTTTCTAAATCAGCAATACACGGTGGAGGAACAATGGATAGATTATATCGATTTTTTTCAGATTAATTTGAATAATGCTTTATTGAAGAAATTGAACTTGCGTAAAGAAGAAGTGAACCAACAGGTTGTCGAATTATTGGAAAAAAGAAAAGAGATAGCAAGAGCATTTACAGCTGATCGGATCAACTTAACAGATTATTCCGCTGGAGGATATAAAGGAATGCTTTCGAGAAGTTATTTTCCCAAAAGGTCAGGCGACGTGTTTTATTGTTTGCAGTCTGGATGGCTATACCGTAGCAGTAGAAAAGGAACTTCGCATGGATCGCCATATGTCTATGACACTCATGTGCCATCGATCTGGTTTGGCAATGGCGTGAAGCAAGGGAAATCTTGGGACAAAAAGGAAATCACTGATATCGCTCCGACGATTTCCGCTCTGTTGGGAATTAAATTTCCAAGCGGAACCACAGGTTCGCCAATCAAAGAGCTTTTGCATGATTAAATTCATGCAAGTGGATATTCACGATTATTTTTTCATCTAAGCAATTTATAATTTCGTTTGTGAGCGGGCAGTTATTGATTGCCCGCTTTTTTATTATTTTACTGGTGTTCTGATGGCTATTAAATCTCCTGAGTCGAAACCAGTAGTAATCGCTTCTGCTTTTTCCAAAAAAGTGTTATTGAAATGATGACTTTTTTCTAATGTTGATAGAGCTTCGCAAACTAATTCTAGAATATCTTCCCATGTTGTATTTTGGTGATTGGTAGGTATCTCAAAATACAAGCTTGGGTTTTCAGGCATATCTAAACATGCCCAGTCATCATCATCATCATCGTATTCTGTGCTTCCAGCTAGATATAGCATGTAGCCATCTTCGCTTTCAAATATCCCAAAATTAAAAGCGATATCGTTTTTGAATGATCCCGTTGTTTTAGAATCAATATTATTCAGCCAGTTTAAAATTTCTTTTTGCATAATTGTTAAAGTCGGAGTAAAAAATGGATTAAACAATTTGTTGAAAATCCGTCTAATTCTTTTTCGCAAGTAAACTAGTGAAAATATTGTGGCTATAGAAAGAAAGATAACCTTAAAAATCTCGAAGGCTTCGATTAAGAAATGGATTGTATTTGTATTTGGTCCACAAACTAAGTAGTTGCTCATAAATTGGTTTCAGGCTTTACTTGCGAACTTTTTTTCTTAAAGATTTAATTAAGAAAAATAAGCCGATACAGAAGGCTGATAAGGGGAGAATAATGAACAGATTGATGTAGAAAGCAAAGACGTCTGCGCTTGGCATGCAAAGGTAAGTATCCATATTTATTGTCATTTAATAACAATATAAAAAAGCTTCCTCGCAATGAGAAAGCTTTCGGTAATTGCTTATTTCTGATTTTCTCTATAGTGAGCCAAATCTTCAATGGATAGTAAATGAATGTCATGTTCTTGAGCGAATTTCACAGCTTCCGGCAATCTCATCATTGTGCCGTCGGCATGCATCACTTCGCACAATACTCCCATGGCTCTGAATCCAGCCATCTTAGCAAGTTCAACAGTCCCTTCCGTATGGCCTCTTCTTTCCAGCACACCGCCTCTTTTGGCTCTCAATGGGAATATATGCCCCGGAGACGACAAGTCTTCAGCTTTAGCATTGGCTTGGTAGGCTGTTTTGATTGTCGTAACTCTGTCTTGAGCCGACACGCCTGTGGTAACGCCTTCTTTGGCTTCGATACTGATGGTGAAAGCCGTTCCGTATTGGCTTTTGTTCTCTTTGACCATCAATGGCAACTCCAAATGATCCGCCAAATCCTCAGACATGCACAAGCAAACGATGCCCGAGCATTCTCTGATCATGAAAGCCATCTGCTCGTCAGTCATGTGCTCGGCGGAGTAGATCAAATCCACTTCGTTTTCACGATCTTCATCATCCACCAATAAAATTCCTTTGCCGGCTTTGAATGCGGCGATTGCTTTTTCAGTCCTCTCTTTGTAGTCAATCCCAAATGATTGCAATAAACTCATAATGATGTTATTTATAAAATGTGTTAGAGGGGCTAAGAAAGTGATAGGTAGCCAATGCTTTTCTATAGGCAATGGCTGTCTGTCTCAAAGCGAGTAACTTTGAGTAATCTTACTATCTTCTTCCATCCGGACTATGACCGTCGGCTTTGGAATCTCACCAAATCTGCTGTCCTCAAGCGTAAGCCTGAGCGCTCGCGGGCTTTTTTCTTGCAAAAGAAAATCACCGCCGGTGGGGAATTTCACCCCGCCCTGAAGTTAATACCGCGCAAATATAGCATAAAAATGAAGATTGGACAGGTAAAAGTGGGAATATGAATCCGACGAATGAATTTGTTGCAATAGATTTTTGCTCGAACTCATTAGCTGTCAAACAGTTCAATGAATGAAGCAAAGTGAAAAAAGTATGAATGAGACGAAGGAAAAAATAGTCAAGCCTATGAGCGGCTACTTGTTGCTGTTGATATCACTGGGTTTATTGGGGTTTGGAGCTTATAGTTTTTTTGACGAGCAATTGATGTTCGGAGGCGTGGTAGCTGTGTTGGTTGCCTTTATTACCTTCAAAGGCTTGATGATTATCAATCCAAATGAAGCAAGCGTGATGACATTGTTTGGGAAGTATGTAGGGACGGTCAAAGAGAATGGTTTTTTTTGGGTGAATCCTTTGTATTCGAGAGGCTTGATTTCCTTAAAAGCGAGAAACTTTGACAGCGATAGAGTGAAGGTGAATGACAAATTGGGGAATCCTATCTTGATCAGTGTCATCTTGGTGTGGAAAGTGGAGGAAACGTTCAGAGCGGCATTTGATGTGGATAATTACAATCAGTTTGTGGAAGTGCAATGCGACGCGGCAGTAAGAAAGCTGGCTGGCCTTTATCCGTATGATAACTTAAGCGTTACGGATCATTCGGAGAAAAACAAAGAAATAACTTTGCGTTCGGGTTTGCATGAGGTTAACCATGCGCTTGAGAATGAATTAAGAGAAAGATTGCAAATAGCCGGTATCAATGTGATAGAAGCGAGGATAGGCTATCTGGCTTATGCTTCTGAAATCGCAGGAGCCATGTTGAAGAGACAACAAGCGACGGCAGTGGTTGCTGCCAGAACGAAGATCGTGGAAGGAGCTGTCGGCATGGTTCAAATGGCATTGAAAGAATTGTCGGAAAAGAATATTATCGAACTGTCCGAAGAGCAAAAAGCTAAAATGGTCAGCAACTTGATGGTTGTCTTATGTTCTGACAAGGAAACAACGCCTGTCTTGGACACAACTTCAGTAAATCATTAGATTAAAGTGAAATGTTGCAACGTTCGGTGAAATCGGCTCTGAGAAAAGTCGCCAACAACTATAGAGAAGGCATGTCTTTGCATCCTCCATTGGCTAATGGCGTTGCGCAGGCATTGATGACTAGCGGCGAATTCAAGCGGCAAGTAAAAAGCTATCGAGGCTTTTCGGATAGTAATAAAGAGAGATTTCAACGGTTGGAAAGAATGTTGATGGACTATGAAGGCCAGGATCGCATCACGTTGGATGGGCTTCATAGGCAGTTTGAGATGTTGTATGAGATGGAACACGTGGTCTATCAGTACATGTCAGGGTTTAATCAGCCGACGTATCAAGCAAGCCGGGGAAGAGTGTATGCATATCAAGAGTATCGGGATTTGGAGGTGCTTCTTGATAGCATACAGCAGGAATATTATACGCTGATGCGTCATGTTCTGGCGGAGGATTTGCCCATGTGGTCTCCTTTTCCAAAAGATGGAGAGCATAAATGGAGACATGAGTCGTTTCAAAAGCTTTGGGCTCAGCTGATGGATAAGCGAAACGGGCAAGTAGTAATCAAGGAGAGATTGGGAGATCGCGCGGAAAATCAAAGGTTGGTAGGTTTTAGGACGCGAGTCATGGCGAATTTATTTCGAATTATGAGCAAACCTTGGGGTTTGTATCTTATGCAAAACATCATGGATAAAAAGCACAGCCCTATTGTTGTTTATCCGGGCAAAGCTTACGAGCCTCATTTTTTCCCGACTTGCAAGAGTTACAAGCAAAGCGATTATAGTCGTTCGTATCCTGAAATGAATCGATCCAAAAATTTCAGCTATGCGTCCATTGATTTTACACGAAAGGACAGCGATGCGATGGTCAAGGATTCCAAATGGAAAAGGTATCAAAAGGTAGAGTCAAGCACGATTGGGCATGTTCCGCCAAGCCGGATTGAGGATCAACTTAAAGCTGTGGAAATAGATGAATCTTTGGCATTAACGGAAACTTTGAGAGATACAGGGCTTGAGATGGGGTCGATTGTGCCGCATACTCAAGTTGTAGAAGCGCCAACGCTTAGTCGAAGAGAGCTAAAGGACTATCAATGGGAGGATATTGATGTTGCGGAAGGTTCTATTATTCGACAGGGAGCGGCGCCTATGTTGGATAGGTATCAAACGGGCGGATATTTGCCTAACCCTTCCTTTTTGCACCTTGCGGAAGTATTGTTGATGCATGATGTGGATGACTTGGGAGGACAAAGAAAAATTGTTGCTCCTCCTAAGGATAACTTTCTTCAAGATAGCGATTTGAAGGAATGGGATTCTGAATTTTGGTATAAAGTTCATCAAGCTGAAAATTCTTTGAGAAGGGAGCATGGATTGGGAGAAATGAAATGGCATCGTCAGTTTCGGTCTTCAGCGATAGGAAAATGATTAAATGTTGGAATTTCAAACAATTGTAGCCTTTGAGAGGTCGATAAATTGATGAGCGTTAGGAATGCACATGTTTGAACCATTATTATCCAATAATAAAACTCAACTTGCTAAAGCCAAGTCTAGAGAAGGAGTTACTAAAGAGGCCCCCTTGCAAGCGATGTTGGGAAAGGAGGCCTATGCTCATTTATGCCGAAAATCCGGAGCTGGAGCAAAGACTGGGTTTCAACAAGAGGTTGAGGAGCAATTGGATCATTATGCATTCTTGAAAGAAGAGATTCAAAGGCTGGGGGATCAAAAGGATGGCAGGGACGTTCCAAGTGGCTTGCAGGATAATATATTCAAGGCTTTGAGGTTGCTTCATGATCTGGAGCAGATGATTTTTAGATGGAAGAAAGGTCAGCTGATGACCAAAGCCTCGTTGGCTAAAAGCGAGGGGGATGATGATGTGGGAGTCAATCTTCGAATATTGAATGAAATTCAGGAAGAAAGGGCTTTTGTAACTTACTATATCAGGTTTTTTGGTTTGGGCTTGATGCCGACATATAAATATGGACTTTCATCGGCTCAACAAGCGGCATATCCCAACGCGCTTAACGCTGTAATGTCAAGCACCAAGAGAGAGTCTCTGTTTATGACAATGCACGCTGAAACAGACGGAGCTGTGCACGTCGAAACGCTGAAAAACCAGTTGATGTCAAGCATTGGGCAGTTGATGGCATTTCCGACGGGCGTGAAAATTCTTTCAGGCTTGGCAAATAGCATGCAAAGAGAGTTTTATACACCAACGGTTGATTTATCTCCGCAAGTGTCGTCCAGAGCGCCATTGTCATCTTTTGATGTGGAAGAAGCGGCTTTGAGCATAGTTCCAAGTTTTAAAAGTTCTGATTATTTTGTTCCATCCGAGGGGAAAAACGAGTCGTGGCTTGGAAGAAAGAAATTTGCACCTTTGACTTTTACGACGCCTTATCTTCAGTTAGCCCAAATCTTGGATGAGTTTACGCTCAAAAAGTCAGGAATGTCGGATAAACGAGCTTTTGAATTGCTTCGAGAGGATATGCATCAGTTGTATCAAGAAGTTGGCTTAGAATGTCCTGTGGATTTGAGGCCGGTTTACCTTCCTGTCAGAGAGCCTTTGACCGTTGAGGAAAAGGAAGTTGGCGACTTTGTGTTGATAGACCCGATTGGATTTGGAGGAGTGGATTCCAGTTCCCAAGATTCAAATTCTTCCGAGGGAGAAGACGAGCTAATGGAATTGCCTAGGTTGGAAGGCGCTCATCGCAAGCAAAGAATGACTTATCATGGATTGAGAGTTCCTGTTGGCAAGCATATGCAGAAAGATCAGCAAGAATTCAAAAAGCTGAAGCCTGAGCTTGATTTTTCACCGGATGACATTGATTGGGGGACGTTTCATATATTGGGAGAACAGGGCGTGTATGGTTCTGTTTATGGATTTAAAACGTTGGCAGGGGAAGACAAGATTCTTAAGTTTGTTTATATCAAGGATGATTACTTGTTCGCTTTTTCAAGAAACCCGGAAAAAGAAGCTTTCGCGGCCAATTTTGTGAAAAGCTTGGGGAGGAGAGTTGATGCTCCGGCGACGTTGGCGATTGGCAAAGAAAATCCGTTTTTAGCTTCCTTGGGAGCCAGCGCTGACAAATGCCCTAATGAAGATGTGCGCAAGAAGCTTAAAAAAGATATCACGAAGACAGGTCAGCAAAGCTATAGATATTCTTGTTTGGTTATGGAGCGAATGGAAGGAGTGACTCGAAATAAGCTGCATAAGGAATATGGAGAAGCGCCGGGAGGAGCCCAGTTAAGGAGAATAAGCAGGTGGGCGGATGTTCAAGCTTCCATGGGAGAACTATATGTGTATGACCTGATCTTGGGTAATTTTGACCGCTTTTGGATTACTATCCATGGCGGAAATGTGATGTTCAACGTTAAGCTTGATCGATACAACAATCCAAAGAAAACGCCAAAAGTAACCCTGCAGCACGGAAAGCCGATCAAGGCGATTGATCAGACATTAAGCTCTTATGGCCAGCATATTATGGTTAAATACCTTACCGAAGGAAAATGCCTTAATCAGGGAAAGACAATGCATGAAGTGCGCAAGAATAATGAGCGCTTTGAGGAAGCCGCGAAAACCACGCTTGAAGCCGACACAGTGCCGTTTAAGTTCCAGGATCAGTTGCAAGTGCAGCTGGCTTTTGTGAAAGACATGTTCACTCGATTATTGGACAACTTGATGTCCGGGCAATTGGGGCATACCATGCCGATACATTTTTTGCAGGATGTTTGCGGAATGCATGAAGACTATACCGCTTTGGAAGTAGGGATGATCGAAGCGTTGCTCCGCATACACGACAAAAGAGCTATGCTCAAGTCATTTTCAAAAATTCAATTCACAGAGTTCTCCAATGACGCTGACTATCTATTCGAAACCTGTCAGATGGTTGACTCGCTCGTTTCCGGCTACAATCGCCAGGATTTGGATTACAAGCTGTTTTTGGTCAAATCGAATGTTACAGGGCTTTGATGGAGGTATATTGCCTAGTGTTTGGTTGATTGAATGTGGAAGGAGGTCTTGAGAAGCTCAAAGGCTACTGAAAACCTTTGCTGAATCCGGTCTTATATTTTAATAAATCACGTAAAATTAACCTTTCAAAATAGAGATTATCCAGTCGCAAAAGCCATAGATAGTGATGTCTAGTCAAAGTTGCCTTCGTATTGGGCTCTTCGAGCCGTACGAAGGATTAGTTGTTAGTAGCTGGTTATTTTTCCGATTTTGTTTTAATTATAATAACACCATTTTATCCTTTTTCTCCATATTTTTTAATCGCAGATTCTTTCAAAACTTCAACAGACTATATATCTTTCGGTTCGTATTTTTCAATTTCTGCTTTAGTAACTTCTTTTCCGTTTAAAATTATCAATGTTTTTTATTGTTTTGCGTACTTTCATAACAGTTTGAAACAATATCAATTCCTTCAATTGGTTTAGTTAGATAAAATTTTTCATCTATTGGATACCTTGATTCTTTTGTTTTGTCAATCTCCACATAGAAATACATTGAATTATCAGTTAGACTCCAATAATCTGAACAACCTCTTGAACTCCAAGTGTTAAATTTCGGATACTTCTCAAGAATTTTTTCCGCTGTCAAGTATGAAAGGTCAACATAGTTTCCATCTGGTAATTTCCCTTTAAACTTTTTCGTTAATCTTATCTTCGATATTAAATCAGTATCTCGATCTTTTTGGAAAATTATTCCATTGTAAAATTTTGAAATATATCCTTTTCTATTCTCAAATCGAGCATCTTTAACAAAGCCATCGGAGCATAAAGCCATTTCTATTAATTCAATTTCTTTCAAGTTTTCATCCTGATTTTTTAATTCGGATAATGTTAATTCACACAGTTTTATCTCTGAAAGTTCAATAATCTTTTGTTCAGAATTTTGACCGAACAAATTGATGGTTGAAATTAAAATAAACATGGTTAAATAAAATTTCATATGTAGTTTCCCTTAATATGTGCCAATGTATAGTAAATGAATCGTATTCAGCCGATAAGAGGCTGTGATTTCATATGCAGTGTTGAACTAAACCCTTTCAGGGTAGCTTTAAATGCTGTTTTATAATCAATTAAATATATGAAAAAAAGGAAACAGTATTAGGAAAATCTTGTAAAGTAGTTCCAGGCTTTGGTGGTTCTTTTTTCAAGCTCAAAAGGCACTATGATTTAGCAGACAAAAGTGATAGTACAATCAATAATTACGAAAGATGTCTGGCTCATATGGCTTTGCAATTGGAGTTGAATTGAAACTAGAATAGCAGAAGTATGGACGATTAATTGGAGCAAACATTGAATTAAAAACGTCACTAAATCTAACCTTATTTTTGAAAAATCACGTAAAATCAAGCATTCGAAGTACAGCTTATCCAGTAGCAAAACCCATAGATACGGATGTTTTTCAGCTCTGTCCGTCATCATTGGGCTCTTCGAGCCATACGAAGACTTAGTTGTTAGTAGCGGGTTAGTTTTCTTCAACTTTATGCCCCAACTCAATAAAGAACTCACGCATTAGATTGTATGTTTCTGCATCTGCATTTATATGATTGAACATTCTTGTTTCCATGTATTCACAGCTTAAGCAAACGTTCAAAGTTGAGATTATTTCTTTGTTCAAATCGTAGAAGACAATGGCGTCTCGATAAACTGGAGCACACATCCAGCTTGGAACTTCTTTAATAGGTGTATTCAATATTGATTTCAGTTTTTCAATTATTTGATCATCACTTTTAAATGTTCCTGTTTTTTCGGCAGAAGGGTGAAACTCTCCATTATTGTTAATTAAATACTGCGTAAATCCATGAAGTTTTTTTAACATCAGCAAACGAGACATTTCTATCTCAGATAAATCGCCATTCTTCTCTAGTTGTTTTTGTAGTTTTTCAAATTCCTTAAATCCTACTTTCGACTCGGTTTCAAATTCAGTTCCGCGTTGCAAGGAATAAGTTTCGATATACTCGAATTCAAGTTTGTTTATGAATTCAATTGATGAAATGTATGAATACTTTGGAGTCATTGTACTTGTTGTTAACGTTCCGGCTAAAAAGCGTTGCAGCCCTGTAGGGCAGCTATGATTTTTTAGCCATTGTTAGCATCTTTTTTTATTCCATGTTTTTTCAAAATTGCATCATAGTTACTTGATGATGGATAGGTGTTATTCTTATCAATTTCTTTCAATTCGTTCAGCACAACTTGAGTTAAATCTTCATCCTTAAATGAGAGTAATATGTCAAATATGACTTCATACTCACTTGGCCAAATTTTTTTTCTATCTAAATATTTTGTCAAGGCGTTTTGAATGCTCTTCTCATTCCCTTCTAGGTCATATTTATATATGTATTCTAATGCGTCTAAATTCTTTTTTTCAAATGCGAGCAATTTGATTTGGTTCAAGTAATTATCAGGGTATTTTCTATTATGGAGAGCTCTATCTAAAATCAACCAATAAACATTTTTTTTAAATAAAATTAAACTGTCTATTTTCAAAAGCTGTTCATCATTTTGAAGTGTCTTTTCTTCATCATTAGACTCAAGTCGTAATTTATTCCAATATCTGTTATAAAACTCCGAGGAGATTGGGTCACTTCCTTTCAAACAACCACTAAATGTTGAAACATTGTGGTCATTATCAAGAAATTTATTCAAGATTTGGTCTAAATGTTCATATTCTTTGTCGATAAGCCCCCAACTTGCATAGCAGGCAACAACTTTATTCTTGTGATTTGTCAGGTCGATAAGTTCCTTAACTGTCGCCTTTGATTTTAATAGCTCAAATCTTTTATATTGTTCACGTGGACTTCCAGCGTAACCAATATGAGCGTCTTGAACTTCATTCACCTCCGCAATCTTCTTTACTAATTCACTCATGTCTTGAGCCATAGAGAAGTGCCAAGTGATTATGGTGACGATTATGAAGAATATTCTTTTCATTTTAATTGATGCTAACATCCCAATAACACGAATTCCGTTTGTTTCACCTATGCACGGAATTCATTTATTAGGCTAAAAAATTATTTTAATTAAAAAATAAGCATAAAAAATAATATTTCAAATATATTAATAAGGTTGTTTATATTGTTATGTCTGAAATTAGTTATATATGTGTGGATCTCGGTAGTTTTTGAATTTCTATGTCTCAGTATATGTTTAATATACCTGAGAATCACGGCATTTTTCAAAAGATGGGTAGCAAGATTATGTCTTAAGCTATGAGTGCTTATAGTTTTATTGACCCCAGATTCTCTAACGTATTTCTTTACAATTTTTTGAATGCTGGAGCTTGAATACATTCCGCCATTTTGACCTTCAGAGAGATAAATTTCAGGCTTATATCTTTCCAGAAATATTTAAGCATCGGTATAGTTCTATTGGGAGCGACTAAGTCTTCATATTGAGTTCGGCGAGCCGTACGGAGGCTTAGTTGTTAGCAAATGTGTTTTAAAGACAGCTACATCCAAATAAATCGATTGATTCGGACCATAGAATTACAACAGTTCCATCTTTCAAAAGCATTCTGATCGTACGCTCAGGATTGTTTAATTGGTTGTTCAGCGGAAATGTGTCAGTATAAGTAAAGAATATATTGTCGATTCCTTCAAGAGTAGCAAAGGTCTTTACAGGTTCGTATTTGAACGAGCAGTCATAACAGCCTTTAGCGTATTGACTTTCAATTTTCTTGTCAATTTTAGAGTTAGGCTTTATATCCAGTTTAAGTTCAAATCTAGTGGCAAACAATGGTTTCTCAGCGGTTTGATTTTTGAGTTGGTAGTGATAATATTCTAGACATTCATCTGCATAACTTGAAAGCTGAACTACTTGATCAAGATATTTGGTGTTGCTTGTAAATACTATGACTTCTCCTTTCGAGACAATTTTATTAAAAGCGTCTTGGTTTGGTTTTAATTCGGGGTTAGGATCATAAACGGCTTCATTCTCTTCGGAAAGATTATTAAAAATTACTTTTCTTTCGGCAGATAGATTATCACAAGTTGTATAACCACGTTCATTTTTATAGCAGTTATATTTTGGAAAAGAGAATATTCCTAACTGCCCTTCTTCTAGTCTAAAAATTGGAAATATTGGTTTATCAAGAGTAGGAGTAGACTCTCGTTCAACCCATGAGAGGTTTTGATGGCTATACAGAGCTTCAAGAAATTCGATGTTCGATTTTGGAATTGAGTTGGATTTTTTAGCAGGTTCTAAAATCTGGGTTTTGAAGTATTCCAGTTTAATTCTATTAAGACTGTCTTGTCTGTTCAAGTATTTTACACAGTCTACTTGGGTACTTACGTTTGTTTCTTGTGCAACTGCCAGGCTTGCGCTTAACAAAACAAGAGTTGTAACGAATATATTTCTGATGGTCATCTTTCGAGAGTAATATTTGCTAACACTCCAATAACACGAATTCCGTATATATCACCTATGCGCGGAATTTATTTATTAGGCTATAAATTTATTTCAATAAAAAAATAAGTATAAAAAGTAATGTTTCAAACATATTGATAGGTTTATTTATTTAATTAAGTCTGAAATTAGTGATATATGTGTAAGTGTCGGTGTTTTTTGAATTGCTATGTCTCAATATATGTTTAATATACTTGAGTTTCATGTCATATTCCTAAAGATGAGGTGCCAGATTATGTCTTAAGCTATGAATGTTTATAGTTCTATTGACCCCAGATTCTCTAACGTATTTCTTTACAAGTATTTGAGTGCTGGAGCTTGAAGGCATTCTATCATTTTGACCTTCAAAGAGATAAATTTCAGGCTTGTATTTTTTAGATAATATCTAATCATCTATATAGCCTTGACGGCAATAGGTATATACCGATTCTTCCTGACTTTTCTGTCATTCCTTTTTCCACAGGCGCTATGGTTTGTAATTTTTTAATCTACCATCTTACTTGAATTATTGAGCTTAATTTTCGACATCTTATCACCTTTTGATTATATTTATTGAGGTTAAATTTATGATTTAAATGGAAGGAATAATATATATTGAAAATTTTGTTGACGAGTCTGAAGAGCTATTTGAGTATCTGAGGGTAAATTTGAATTGGGATGAGCGGATGAGCTCTCGTAAAACTGCGAGCTTCGGACTTGCTTATAATTACTCGCAGATAAGTTACCCTTATCAGGACTTTCCAGATAGATTTAAGAATATAATCATAAGCATCCATGCTGAGCTGGGTTTTGAGCCAAACAATTGCCTTGTCAATTATTATTTGGACGGCAAGTCCAAAATGGGCTTTCATTCCGATCAGACGGATATACTTGACGAAGGCACGGGTGTTGCGATTGTTTCGCTTGGTGCAACCAGAGTATTAAGATTTAGGCGAATTGACGATAAGGAGACAATTAAGGATTTTGAATTGCCTTCCGGTACATTGATATTTATGTCAAATGAAATTCAAAAGAATTGGCAACACGCGATTCCAAAATCAGAGACCGAAAATGGTAGAATGAGTCTTACTTTCAGGAAATTGAGAGTTGATGAATAAGCATAAAGGGCAAAACCATAGCGATGTGCTGGATTATATTTTATAGCACTGTTAAAGCTTTTGCACAGAATTGGAGAAAAAGGCTTTTTCACATCATCATGCGCAAGAAAAATTTTTGAGCTTCAAAGACAAAAGCCTAAGGGCTGGAAAAATATATGATGAGTTAAGCTCGGATGATCCGAGGGTTCTTGATTTATTGAAGGATGGAGATTTAGCTTTCAGGAGAAGAGTTGCGGAAAGGATATACAAAGAGCATTTCGATGAATTAGAACGGAATTTATGTCCTAAATGCGGAGGTATTGCTAGAACTCCATTTGCCAAACAGTGTCGATATTGTGGTTCTGACTGACGGTTTTGAAGATTTCAGATGCTTTGTTGAAACTGTCATCATTTGAGATAAATCAAATTCGTTACTGGGGCACTAAAAGACTTGGGGATATTATTTTTAATGGATATGATTGATGATAAGCTTGTAAGAAGGATAGTCAAGTGTCCGAAGTGTCTGAGTAAAGCTTCTTATTTTTCAGGGAAAATAGAGCGTTATCGGAAATTGTTGCCATCGCAAGATGGGAGAGTAGTTTGCTTAAATTGTGGCTTTAATAAAGAGCATCATTTTACTTCAAAAGATTATTATTATGCCTTTCAAGTCAAGGATAGGAAATTATATGCGAGGGGTTTGGATAGCTTGAAAACTATATTGAATCATTTTAAAAGTGACAAGCATTATTCTTCGGATCCAGAGTGCGACTTTCCAAAAGAGTTTTACGTTCACAAGAGGCTGATCATTCATAAAATCGAAAAGATATTAATAGAGGAAGATTAGTTGTTCATGGAGGCTTTTCATGGCCATAAATGAATCTTGTATTGAAGATAAGTTATAGGGTTTGTGTTGTGAATTGAATTATAATAATTAAATTTAAGAATCAGCATTGAATTATGTTTCTTTATTGATGTATTAAGTGAATTATCTAATGTGATTTTAGTTTAATTGTGTTTTTTAAAATTAATTCGAATGAAAGACTTGAAGGGAAAGTTGCAGTTGATTAAGAATTTGATTACTACTTTTTTGCCAAATGGCTTGGTTAGTATATTGGGACTAGGTTTTTTATTGTACTCTATTGGCTTTGAGGATTCAATTTACACTCTAACTTTATTCAATATTGTAGCCTTAGTATTATCTTTGAAATTTTCAATTATTATACATGAGTTAGGACATTACTTTTTTGCAACATTGTTTGAGATGAATGCTGGGTTGGTTGTTTTTGGCTCTGGCTTTAAAGTTGGTTCTATTAATCTTTTTAATACAAAATTTCAACTAAATAATAAGTTGAACTCAGGTTATGTGTTAGCTACCAATGTTTCAATGCATGGGAAATGGAAAAAGATTTTATTCCTTGCTGGCGGATCAATTTTTAATTTTATTTCAATTATTATTTTATATCTATTATTCAAAGATGCATTGTTCGAAAAAGGAAAAGTTCTATGGGCGGGATTTGTAATAATTTCCAGTGCCTTTTTAGGTCTGTTTTCTTTAATACCTATATCTTCGAAGTTTTTTGGTGGAAAAACAGCGCATGATGGTAAGTTAATATTAGAAGAATTGAGAGGCAAAAGCAAGGTTAAAAGCAGCTCGACGGATTATTTAAATGCTGTTTATTTGTTGTCTGAAAAGAAGGATTTTCAATTGGCCTATGATAAAATTAAGGAACTGCAAGTTAAGGGTGAGAATAAATTAAGTTTAATGTTATTAGAGTCAATGGCTCTTATGGGATTGGGTAAATTTAGCAATGGTTATGTATTACTGAAATCTATTGAAGGTGAGTTTGAAAATTATAAAGAAGAATCATCACTTTCAAATTACTATAACACATTAGCTTGGTTCTCAATTCTTAATGATGAATTTGTGGATGCTGAGAAATATTCAGCGTTAGCAGTTAAAGATCACCCGAATTTTGATTATTATCAAAATACAAGAGCTATAGCATTGATTGAGACTGAAAATTTTAAAGAAGGCTGTGATATATTGGCTAAAAATTTAGATCTTGATTTTATAGACCCAAGGAATTTTTCTGCACTTATTTATCTATGCTATTCCAACACAAAGTATGGAGTTATAGTGAATGCAGAAAAATATAAAAAATACCTCGAAGATCATCAGGATGAGATGGCTGCAGACATCAAATACTTGTACGAGAAGAAAGTTGTTAATTATGAAAAGGAAGAAAATTTAGCTTAAAATCTATGGGCTTAGATTCAATAGAATTGTTGATGTCTGTGGAAGACAAGTTTGGAATTCGGTTTTCAAAGGAAGAGGCTGAGAGAATTATTACTGTTAGGAATTTTGCTAATGAGACTTTTCAAAAATTATCAGTTGCTGATCATCATACATCTGTGCAACAGATTGTTTTTTATAGATTGAGAAAAGCTTTTATTCAAATAGGGAATGATAAAAAAATGGTTGAGCCAAATAGTTTGGTTTCGCATTTATTATCCAAAGAAAATCTTGAGTCAGATTGGAATCAAATAGAAAAGCTTACTGAATTTAAACTTCCACAATTAAATAATTGGGATTTTAATGATGAAGAAGTGAAAGGCAAAGAGTATAAGGTTTGGGGGATTACATACTATACCGACATTTCTCTTTTCCCTCAACCTGTCAGTCGAGTTACTATTAAGAAACTGGTCGATTGGGTGATATCATTGAATTATGCTCAGCTCATCAATCCGCAGGAAATCACCAGTGAATATGAAGTTCAAAGAATAATCGTAGGCTTGCTTGACGAACTTTGTGGAGTAGATGTTAATGCGCAAAAGTTGGATCATGAGATTGTTAAAGATTTTGGGATTGAATGAATTTTATCAATATGATCACAACAGATATTATCAATAAAACTATTGAATCAGTTTATTATCAAGATGAATATTTTGAGAAAGGAATATCAAGGGAAATTAGATTGTATTTATGGAGAGGTTAATTGTATTTTGTATTTGTTTGTTGACTAGTGTTTTTTAAAGGCAACTCCTCAAGTATCAGATTTAATAGTATTGAAAGGAGATACTCTGTATTTAAATCATACAGTCAATTATCCCTTTGAAAGCTTTCCGAATGAGACTCCAAAGGTTTGAAGATGAAAATAAAGAGATAGAAATAAGTACAGACTGTTGGCGATTATATACATTTACATGGATTATTTGTAATGATAGTTTATTTATGGTTTCAATGAACAATTGTAGTGATGGTTATCCTGTAGCAATGAATACTATAGAAGGTTTTAAAGATAATAGAGTGTTTGCTGATTGGTATAGAGGAAAATTATTCGTTTGTGAAAAAGATGGCCTATTAACAGGTGAAAATTTATTTGAAATTGAGATTAGCCATTGAAAAGTTGTAGGTAAGTATAAAGTTCCTCTAAAAAAAGAAAAAACAGAGATAGATATCAAGATGGAAGAGTTATATTATATTGATATAATGAATAGTCTGATTGAAGAATTGTTAGATTAAAGCCTTCTCAATATAAATAAGAGTTAGTTGTGAAAAATATAATGTTATGCTAAAAAAATTAATTCAGTCATTTATTATCACAAGCTTAATATTGATTACTATAGTAATAGGTGGAATAACGGGTGTACCGCTTTTGAGTGAAATTTTATTTTTCTTTTTTGCAGTTCCATTTGGTTTAACATACGCAGATAATGATTATTCCTTCTTGGCTTCTCTGTCATATCTTTTTCCATTAGCGTTATGGTTTGTAATATTCTTGATCATTTCTAATAAGCGTAAAGTTTGAAATTTTTATCATTGATGTATTCCAAATTTAAATGAGCAGATCATTTAGAAAGACAAAAATACATGGCATCACAACAGCTAGATCTGAAAAGCAGGATAAGCGAGATGCTAATCGTAAATTCAGGCGTGTCAGCAAACAAAAAGTATCGGATGAAGAGCGTTTGTTTCCTGTGATGAGAGAAGTATCAAATGTTTGGGCTTTTGCAAAGGACGGCAAGATCTATGATTCAGATATGAGAGACAAAGAAATGAGGAAATAAACACCATCGATTACTGGATGTTCGAGATGATAGAATCATATTCAAAGTCAAAAGCTACAAAAGAATAGTATCAGCGAATCGCTGCGTCTGCATTCACAAGAGTTTATCAGAAGGTTTTCTCGGCATATTTTGCTCAAGAGTTTTGTTTGTTTTGACTTGTCAAAATAGTCCAATTCGCAGAATTGGGGGGACTGCCAGAATGTAGAAAGGTAACCTATGGAATTGTCCAAGCATGATTTTATCTCAGTATGTTATAGTGATTTTTTCACCTTTTCCTGTAAATCGTGATATGGGAAGCTTGAATTAGGTTTTACTATTCTTTCGATTCGACTGGCTTCAATGTTTTTAAACAACAATACTTCATAATCTTCGAATACAAATTTCATAAAATCACCATTATCAATAAACTTCTCTTTAGCTTTTTTTGAGTTGGCTTTTATCAATTTTCGTCCTGAAGCAATTATTTTTTTGTTGTCTGGCCAGTATATATTGTCTTTACCTAAAATGGAAGAGTTATCAATTGTATTTCCAATTCTCCAGATTATGTTTTGCGTGTAATCTCGTATCAATTCTTTTTTATTTTGAAATACAAATTGAGGGTTTTGCTCAAGGATGTCTTTTAGAGAATTTCTTTGTTTAGATATTGGCTCGAATTCTTCATCATACTCTGTAGTTGTATCTATCATCCAGTGACCATGAACCAGCGGGAAATCTGATTCTTGCAATTCAAATATTATACCTATACATTCCTGATCTTCAAACATGTAATCTAACCACCATCTATTTAATCCTTTAAATGGCGTAAGCATTGAACATGAAATCCAAGTATCTTTAAGCAAAATACCTCTTTCTAGAATTGAGCTTTTATTATCTTTTGGTGTCCAGTGTATTACCTTCATGGTTAGTTATATTCTCTATAACGCTTGGCTAAAGGATGTAGAGACTAAGTTACCACCTTCCCTGTGAACTTGATAAGCCAAACTTTTAAAATTCATTAAATTCAGGCGGGATTCCAAATAACCACCTATTCTTACAAAACCCACAAAAGCCCTATATTTATTAGTTTTTGTTGTGTAATGTTTATTTTCTTCTTGATTTCGTCAAATATTCCTTTGACTTTTCATCTTTTCCCATCAATTTATAGATATCTGATATTCTGACTAGTTTTTGCTTATCTAAGTCCGTTTTATTCTTTAATAATTCAGAAAGTTCAGTATTAAGATTCCTTTCTTCTCTAATCTTCATTCTGCATTTTTTACAATTTGTACAGTCAGATTGAGTCCAAAACTGTAGATCTTCATACCAAAATTTTTGTTCTTCTTTACTAAAGTTGTATTCAACTCCACAGCTCCTACACACTATTTCTTTGTCAAAATATGCTAGTCTTGGGAGCTTGTCAATATATTTTTGGTTATCGAAAATTGCCTGAATTGCTTTTTTCTCATTTAAACATTTATCACAAGTCCAATCAACAGCCTGCGTTTTAGAAAGAAATTCAAAATCTATATTTATTTCTCTTGATCCCCACATGTGTACTTTTCTCCCTAAAGATAGAGTCAAATCTTCTGCTAATTTTTTTTCTTTACAACATGGGCATACAATCCTTTTTATGTATCTATCCTTTAACTTCATCTATGTTATGCTCTAGGAATATTACGAATATTATGCAATGCCCCAATAACACGAATTCCGTATATTTTACCTATATACGGATGCTGTTTATTAGGTTGGAAATTTATTTTTTGCTATAAAGTATTATTTTCTAGATATTCAACATCTGTTCGGACTTTATTTCTCCAATTCTGTCCATACTTAGCGTCCATTAATTTAAAAATTCGTTCATTATAAAGCTTAATGCATTCATAAATTGGAGGACTGCAACCAAAGTCATAATACTCAACATTATACTTCTTTTCAAATAAATTGTCTTGACGAGTATTTGCTATTGGAACAATTGACCCAATAATTAATAATTTTGCAGTTCCATTCTTCCAGTCTTTTTCGGCTTGCTCTTCATTATAATCACATTCTGCTTCAATAACTAAAACCGTATCATTGATTATTTTATTTGTCCTGACTTCAAATGTCTGACTAGCATAACCAAAGGCAGAAATTTTAAGCTTGTATGTTTTATTAAGCTCTAAATTTTCAAAATAGAAGTGCCCCAAACTGTCTGCCATAGTCATTCTGTCCAGAATAGGTCTTTTTATATTGAGTATTTCAATATAAACATTTGTGATTGGCCTTAACTGCGTAACGGAGGACTTGACAAGTCCTTTTATTGATGATTGTCCAACTGCATTATAGTTGCATATTAACCAAATGAATAATATGAATATATTTCTTGTCAGTTTATTTTTCATAAAATGTAAAAGGAACTGCATCTTTATTCGGTTTCAATAATTCAAGATTTGGCGTTGAAACGGTTAAAGTTTCATTTTCACTAAGTTCATATCCCATTTTGATTGAAGTTTAGTTTTAATCTTTTTGATATTTGTAAACTCTATAGCCATCTTTTTGCTCAAATCCGTTAGGCATATATCCTTTTTTTAAAATTTCGTCCGTTATGATTGCCATATTCATTCCCATAGCGTCATTTATTTCGTCAGAAATCATTAGTGTTTCTTCTTTTTCAAGAAATGATTCAGTTATATAGTTTCGAGCGTCTTCAAGTTTTGTAAAAGCTTTCATTTCCTTCTTGTTTTCTTTACAACCAATTAGAGTCATTGTTATTAGTAAAGTATAAAAGTATTTCATAGTTGATTTTAATATTTGCTAACGTTTAGCGATGGTCAATTACCCAATCTAAATCCAATCGATCACGAACGCCAATTGCTTTTAACTAGCGTGTTGCAATAGTTATTTTATTTCTTTCAATGTCAGATATAGCTCGTCAATGACCAAAGCCATTCGGTTTAAATCCAATGTTTCCATTTTATCCGTCGTTTCATGATAATTTTTATTTCTATAAAACGCCGTATTCGTAATCATGACAGCACTATAATTATAGCGCCAATAATTTAAATGATCTGAAAAGTCGATCCCCGGTAGCATAGCTGGAGCTTTGAATGATTTTGTTTTAATTAAGTCTTGCCTCTTCATTTCTCGTTTGATTTGCCTGCCAAACTTTCCATTGCCAGTTTTTTGAACTACAGTAATATAATCGCCTCTTGATCCATAAAAAAGTTTTAAAAACCCGATTGGATAATCCTGTGATTTTTTCAAATCGTTAAAGTACCCAATCATTTCAAGACAGATCATGCCTTTAATATTAATATTTTTATCATGCAAAGACTTAGCATGAATATGACTGCCCATATAGTCCGATCTAAAGAAAGGTGGCTCCTCTAGAGTATAAGCCACTAATTCAACTTGATAGTCGAAGTCATTTGTTGAAATCAATCTTGAAAGTTCTAATAATCCAACAACTCCACTAGCATTGTCATCTGCTCCTTCCTGATTACCTGCAACATCATAGTGTGCGCCAATTACTAATTTTTCTTTCTTTTGTTTTCCAATAATGCCTATAACGTTTTTATACTCAAGCCCATTTACAGAATAGCATTGATAATAAACGGAATCACAATTAACTAAAAACTCATTATAAATATACTCTGCGACATAGTTTAATGTCTGTATATTCCTATAGTTGCGAGGCCTTTTTGTTTTTGTAATTTTCCTTAAGTCATTCTTAATTCGAACTGTATCTGAATTTGCATTTCTATGCATTTCAGCATTGCATGGTAATGTAAAAAGAAAGTAAATAAGGAATAATGCAGGCAAAAAGCTTTTCATCGTATTGGGTTGTTTTTAATTATAGACGGCGTTTAGTATAATAAAGCCTAGCCAGCCGATAGGCGACTATGATTTATATACATTGTTGAACTAAACCCTTTATGGGTAACTTTAATTACTGTTTTATAGTCAATTAAATATATGAAAAAAAAAGGAAATAATATTGGGAATAGCTTGTAAAGTAGTCCCTGGCTTTGGTGATTCTTTTTTCAAGCTCACAAGGCACTATGGTTTAGCAGGAAAAGGTGAAAGCACTAACAATAATTACGGAGGATGTCTGGTTCATATGGCATTGCAATCTGGAGTTGGATTGAAAACTAGAATTGCAAAAGAATGGGCGATCAATTGGAGCAAACATTGAATGAAAGATTCCGCTAAATCTAAGCTTGTTTTTTGAAAAATCACGTAAAGTCAAGCATCCGAAATACAGCTTATCTAGTCGCAAAATCCATAGATATGGATGTTTTTCAGCACTGTCCGTCATCATTGGACTCTGCGAGCCATACGAAGACTTAGTTGTTGTGTGTAGTTTTTATTTTCGTTCATATTCATATGTCACGTTGTAACTATATCCAGTTCCGATTATCAACAATAAAGCTCCTTCATTACTGACTGCTTCATTGATAAGTAAGTTTCCATTTTTAGTCAGTCCAATTCTTCTTTTGTTATTTCGACAGCCTCCAAATAGAAAAGGAACTCCATTACAATCAATATATTTGTTGTCTAAATAAAACATTCCATTTTTATATTTACCTGAAAATAATGTGTCATTAATTATTTTAGAATTTTCCACTAACTCTACTCTTATTTTATTTGTGTTTTCAAGGTTTAAACTCAAAATATAATCATTGTCAATATTTTTTAAAGAATCAAATTTTATCTTTTTGTCGTAACTCTCATTGGTTAAAAAGTAATATCCATTATTACTTTTTAAAGAATCTGGAATTCTGTCATTCGGTTTCTCTTTTCCTAAATATCTTCTTATTGGATTCAACGAATAGTTGCCTGTCAGTTTATTTAATTCAGTTTTTTCAAGATTTGAAACTTCTTTCCGAAATCTTTTTTTAGAAAATGAAGCACAGCTCAAAATTGTAAAACTGAATACTGTAAGAATAATGATGTTTATTTTTCGATTTGTCATTTATCAAATTACACACAACACCCCAATAACACGAATTCCGTATATTTCATCTATGTGGGGAACTCATTTATTGGGCTAAAAATTTATTTCAATTAAAAATTAAGTTTAAAAAATCATATTTCAAACATGTCAAGAGGATTTTTAACCTTATTAAATCTAAATCGGTAATATGTTTATATATTTCATTTGTTTTGGAGCTATGATGCCCCAAGGTGTGTTGAATGTATCGCAAATTCACACCATTCTCCAAAAGATGAGTTGCAAAACTATGTCTTAGATTATGAGGTGTAATTGTATTGTCGATACCTGCTTCTTTTACATATTTTTTAACAAACTTTTGAGTACTTGTGCTTGTTTTCATCCAGCCCCATTTGACCGATGAATTCACCTAAATCATCTATTCCACCTTGTCCTATGTGAAATCCTAGTACCATTTAATTTTCCAATGCATGTTAACGCCTAGGGTATGGGCCGGAGCAAGCCGTCAGGCGGCTATGGGCTATACCCTTTGTTGTAGGTCGCTTTTTATTTCTTTTAATAATTCATCGTATTTGATTACTTCATCCTCTGTCACAATAGAGAGTATTCTTGATGAATCAATATCAGTAAAAAGTAATAATTCATAATCTTCAAATGTAAATGTCATAAATTCTTCATCATTTACATACTTATCGAAAAGGGTCTGATCACCTTTTAAGGCCTTTAAAGCTAAAGGAATATAGTCAGCACTTGAAGTCTCTAGATTTGCTAGCCGCTCACCTATTCTCCATAAGATCGTTTCCTTGTACCCGGTCCATAAATCAGCGAGACTTTCAAATAGAGTTCCATCTTGTCTAAATTGATCAAGGCTTTTTTTCTTATTCAGAATCAAGTCACCATTGTCATTAAATTTTTGGTCATGTGTCCCGCCCCAATGATAAAAGTAAGCAGGAAAATCACTTTCATCTAATTCAATAATAACACCAATGCATTCTTCCTGTTTCTCGTTCGAGAAGTCAAGCCACCATCTATTTAGACTATGAAATGGTGTTAAAAAATTGAACGAAATCCATGTGTCTTGTACTCTGATTCCACGTTCTAGAATACTTTCTTTATTTTCTTTCGGAGTCCAGTGAATAATTCTCATTCTAAGTGACCTACAACACCCCAATAACACGAATTCCGTATATTTCATCTATGTGCGGAACTCATTTATTGGGCTAAAAATCTATTTCAATGAAAAATTAAGTTTAAAAAATCATATTTCAAACATGTCAAGAGGATTCTTTACTCTATTAATACCGTAATTGGTGATATGTGTATATATTTCAGTTGTTTTGGAGCTATGATGTCCCAAGATGTGTTGAATGTATCGTAAATTCACACCATTCTCCAAAAGATGAGTTGTAAGATTTTGTCTTAGACTATGAGGAGATGTAGTTTTAATTGACACGAGATTCTCTAACGTATTTCTTTACAAGTTTTTGAGTGCTGGAGCTTGAATAAATCCCTCGATTTTGACCTTAAAAGAGATAAATTTCAGGCTTGTGTTTTATGATAATATTTAAAAATTGTAGTTTTTTCGGAGGCAACTAAGCCTTCATATGAGCCATACGAAGACTTAGTTGTTGCATTAGTTATTTTTTAATTTCATTACTTTTTCCAATAAAGGAGCAAGTCCGTTTTCTGTTATTGTATCGTTATTCCAAAAGCTCAAAACACAACTAACATAATTACCTCTAACCTCAGTTGCAACATAGTAAATTGTTAATGTTTTTCCTCCAGACATACTTGCTAAAACAGAAGTCATTCCCGTAAAGTCATAAATCACTCTTTTGGCGGTAGTTTCTGTTCCCTCGAATTCTATTTCAACGGTTTCTTCCGAAATTACTTTTCCTCTTTTTCGTGATTCCGTTATTTTAAATTGTTGCTCGACAGTATTTTTTGCATCTTCTAAATCTTTATGAACTGACCAATTCATTTCTCCATAATATGGACATTGTACTGTATTTACGTTTGTCCAATTACAGCTCGTTCCTAATTTTATTTTTCTGCCAGCAAAATTGATACTATCAATAGTCATTGAGGCATAATTTTCTTTTGGTATTGCATTTTCAATTATTAGTTTGGCAATTGTTCGTTCAAATTCTTTATCTCTTTTGTTTATAGAACTGAATTGAATGACTGTGATTCGTTTCTCTTGGTTTTCTATGAAATAATAAGAATTATTTTGAATTAGATTCTTTGTTATTTCGTCGTTATTTATGACGAAATAATTATCGAAGCCTAGTTGTATGTCTTTTTTTTTTTTTTCGTCTTTTTTTATAGAGTATTTACGATAAACTTTATTTAAATTTTTTTCGGTAAAAGGATAGTTTAATGTTTGTTTGGTTATAGTATACCCATCGATATTGTAAAAAGTCAACCCATTATTGTTAATAGCTTGTAGCCTATTAAAAATACTGTCGTTTTGAGCAAATGAAATTGCATAGACGAAAACTAAAATAATTGTAAGTGATTTTTTCATTTATTCTGCAATTGTAAAAGTGTAGCAAGGTTTCCCTTTTTCATTCATCCATTTCTTCCAATTTTCAGGCTTATTTGGGTCAAAAGTTTTAACATTGTCGTTTGGGAAAATTTTAAATTCGAGAAACCATTTTTGAGGCTCAGCTTCTTTTTTAAAATCCACTTGTCTAGTAAGAATACTATCATTAGGTGCCACAGAGAAATTCCTAGTTAATGGACCTCTTGACATTGGAAAAACTAGAACTGTTGAGCTAAAGTTTATTGTTTCATTTGAGTTGTTTTTTACATAAAATGTTGTTGTCGGATAACTCTTAAACCCTAACACTCCACAAGAGGTAATTAGAACACATGATATTATAATAATTAGTACTTTTTTCATTCAGCGTAATATTTATCTTTAATTAATGGCAACGATTTTTATATGGCTTGTGGCGGTATCGAAGCATTTTCCTGTCCATCGTAATCAAAACTGGCTATGGAGTGAAAGATCTGTCAGTCAGCCGATTATCACCATAAAATATATGCTTTGTTAGGTGTAGTTTTTTATTTCATTTGTCGGTAATAGTCTCGAATCTTCTAATGCTGCGGTTCGGTGCCCGGCATTTTTCAGATAGTCTTCATTTTGAGCAAACTCCATAAACTTCATTACTGATTCATGTTCAACCAATAGTACAGCATCCCATTTCTCAGAATCAGGTCCAATTATATAATCTTTACTCTTTCCATAGTATATAATTCGGCTTCCTGCTTTTTTTAATTCTGGCAGAGTGTTGTCCATATACAATTGATAGGCTTCTTCTCCACTAATTTCATTTTCGGGTTTTAATTGCTCCAAATTAGTATAATCAGCCATTGGTCGAAACTTTAATAAGTTCAACATTATCACCTTCCCTTTATCATGAAAATCCTGATAAAATTTCTTCCCAGACTCAGGGGTTGCATTTACATATTTTTCCATACTGTTTTTTTATTACACTAAACGGTTTAGTTGAACTGCGTTTTAATGCAGTTTAGGTTTTGTTGTTTGGCATTTTTGCTTTTAGTTGTCAAATTTTAAATTTACGATACACAGAAATGAATAGCTATCAAATCCTTGTGGGATAAGTTTTGTGTCAAAGGTCTGTTGCTTCACCCATGTATCCAATTTTTCAGTCATGGATCTATTTATGGATTCTTTTGTAAAAAAATTAGAAATTCGTTTATCATAGACTCTTCCATAATAGTCAATACATTTTCCATTATCGTCAAGAACAAGAGGATTGATGAAAATGCAAAATGATTTTTCATTTGTATTATCAGAAATAGACAAATTGAAGAGATCAGCAACACCTTTTTCAAAAGTTCTTCCATCTTTCATATTCGGTTCGTCAAATTTATCCGGCAATTTGACCTTTTTGTATTTACGGTTCAGTTTTGGAGGATTGAAAGTATTCTTGTCTAAGATTATTTTGTTAATTGGTATTTGTTCAACTTTCATTGTATTAAAGTCAAGTCTTATTGCTGTATTTTGATTTGTCAAAACAAATAGATAATTATCTTGAACATATATAGAGTTGTCGTAAATAAACTTCTCTATCTCAAATATTTTCATAGAATCACATCCATTTATCCATTCTTTACAATATGATGCAGTATCACCATTAAGGCATTCTTTTTTTTCACTTCGATTCAAATCTTTTCTCCAATATTCACAATTCCAAATTGCATCATCGAATGCTTCAAAATCTACATTATATCCCCAATAAAAGAACTGTCCGTTATGTGCCAGCTTTGTGGTATCTATTACATCTTTTAATGTAAACGTTTTGAAAGGTTGTCCATTTTTAAAAATTTCAATGGCTTTTTGATTAAAATTAAATTGTTCAAAACCGAACGAAGTATAGCTAGAGATGCCTAATGAATTTGAAGTGTGAACCACAGCCAAATATTGTCCATCATTACTTGTGAAAATTTTTTCTCTATAATATTCATCAATCGTGTAAAGTAATTTCTTATTCTGGTAAACTTTTGTAGCTCCTGTCATTGGGCTTCCTGAGTATGGAGCGTAAGGAAATGCTTTAACTGCTATATTTTGGCCGTCTATTTTCTGTATGTATGGATATGCTGCACTCCAAGTTGTACCAAAAGCTGTTTGTGCTAGAATCGTTAGCGTAATTACGATTATTATGTTTTTTATATATTTCAATGATTGTGTTTTTTGATTTTCAAATGACTGGTAACGTTAAGTGTATGGGTAGTACGGGAGTTAAAAGTAGAATCTTCAGATTCCGCTCTACCGCCAACGGATTCAAATTATATTTATTAATTTATTGAATAAATATAATTTAAAGTAAGTGGGATTCAAAAATATAAAGCTAAATATCTCACAAAAGCTCGTATTACTTATACATATTATTGGCAGATTGTTGTTCCGCCTTTTATATCAAGATTTATGTGTTTTGCATTGTATAGCACATTGTTCTAGCTGTTGGTTCTATGAAAATGTATAAATTTCCATCACACCAAAAATTTAAATTTTCGAAATACTGAGCCATTCCCTCAGTCGCAATCACATTACTAAATGTCGATTTTATATCGCTAAAACTACCTAATTGACATAAAAATTTCATTCGGTTTCCACTTTTAGGACAGGTTGGTGTTTCGTCTACTTGTAACCAATCGGGATGTCCACAAATTCCAATACTTTCAAACTCATCAATTTCTTCTTTCGCTTCTAAACTTACTCTTACTCCCTCCCAAATTATTTTGGAATTTTTATTGATTTCTTCAAATGTACTTGTTGACGAAGCGGTATCATCTGGTTGGATAATTATCGGATTGTTTGGATTTGTATAATCTAGAAAAACAGAATATTCGTCAGTGTAAATAGGATGAATTAAGTTTACCCTGAAAGGTAACCAAGAAAATAAAGAGTCTGTATTGTCTATAAATCCTAAATATTGAAAACCAGCTATAAATTCATTATCAGGAATTTTGAAGTTTTGTGGAACTTCTCCCCCAATTTGATGTTTTCCGTTAAAATCTCTTACAAATTCGTATTGCAATTTTTCTTCTTAATAGTTTATCAAAAAATTCAGTATTTTTATACGTATCTAGTGTTCAAATAACTGGCAACGTTCTAGCTAAGCTGCGTTTTTATGCAGTTTAGGTTTTGTTGTGAACTTTTATTTTATTCGACCTACTCTAATAGCCACTTCTCTATATTCCTTTGATTCTATAAACTCAATAGAATCACTAATAAATTGTTCTACTGCATGTCTAGGGCTTTTTCTCCAAGCATCAAATTGCTTGTTTAAATTATCTCCAAATACTATAGTCTTCTTATTATTCAAAAGTGGATTTTCAGAATTATCTCGTTTATATAATTTTTCAGAAATCTTACAATTCTTTAATCCTTCAATAATCTTTTTTTCATCAAGAGAATCAATATCAATCATTTTCTCATTCAAATATAGAGCTCCAGGAACCCATCCATCTTCAAATGGTTCTGTGAAATCAACATGTTGAACCAACTTGATCCAAAATAGCTTTCCATTGTTTTGACAATAGAATGAAATAGTACCTCCATCCAGAGTTAATCCAAAATCAAAAATTATTATTTGTCCTTGAATATTGGCAGGTTCTATCTGATCTGTTTTATATTCTTCCATTTTGTAATTGTTCACAACACCCCAATAACACGAATTCCGTATATTTCATCTATGTGGGGAACTCATTTATTGGGCTGAAAATTTATTTCAATTAAAAATTAAGTTTAAAAAATCATATTTCAAACATATCAAGAGGATTTTTAACCTTATTAAATCTAAATCGGTAATATGTTTATATATTTCAATTGTTTTGGAGCTATGATGTCCCAAGATGTGTTGAATGTATCGTAAATTCACACCATTCTCAAAAAAGATGAGTTGCAAAACTATGTCTTAGACTATGAGGTGTAATTGTATTGTCGATACCTGCTTCTTTTACATATTTTTTAACAAACTTTTGAGTACTTGTGCTTGTTTTCATCCAGCCCCATTTGACCGATGAATTCACCTAAATCATCTATTCCGCCTTGTCCTAATTGAAATCCTAGTACCATTTAATTTTCCAATGCATGTTAACGGTCAAGTGTATGAGCCGTAGCGGATTTTAATGCACTAACTTTTCGGTCTAGTACAGACCTTAAATATACATAAAAGCCATAGACGAAAGATGAACTCAGCTATGGCTTATATACATTGTTGGCGGTATTTACATTTTCTCAATTTGCTTTTGCCAGTTGTCAAGTAGTTCATCTGCGGTTTTACTAAACTTTCCTTTTAATATAGGGTGAAGTAACCAATTCTGAAATTTCCTTTTATACTCAAATTCAAATGCCATTATAACTTTAATATTCATACTGTCTATTTCTTGAATTTTCCAATTTCCTTTCAAGTATTTAAATGGATATGGATAATCGGGAGTAGAGGTGTTGACTTCAAAAGAATACTCTTCATTCTCTTTCCATAAAGTACAAGTTTCAGTCCAACTATCATTAGCATGGCTGCAACTGCGAACCATTCCCTCTCCATGACCTGAAAGAATTTTCACGTCATCTATATTGGGTGCAACCTTGTGGTAATTAGCGACATCAGAAATTACATTCCATACATTTTCTTTTGTGCCTTTAAATGTTCTTTCAAAGCTTAATTGTTTAATTTTTTCTTTTGGTTTATTATCACTTTGAGCAAGTGCATTGGCTTGCCCCATTCCCATTAACAACACAACCAAAGCAACGACAACAATAATACTATTACCTGATTTTGAGATTTCAAAAGGTTGAAAAATTAAGATTACTGTACTACCAATCACCCAGAAGAAATCCTGAATGATTATGAATAGTATTCCCACTGGTTTTTGTCTCTTAATCTCATAAATTATAGTCGCTGTGAAATAGAGAAGAGCAATACCAATTATCAAGAAAACTGTTGTGTTTGAGGTGTCAAATATTTTTGCGAATGTCTTATTAAATATTGTCAGTAGAATACCCGATAGACCTGAAAATAGGGCATTAATTAAAAGAGGCTTTTGCAATTGATTCATATCTTAAACTTTTTAGCAAAATTCGATACTCTGTATCAATTTTCTCTTGACAAATGTTAAGAAATGGAGCGATGAAGGTTTTTTCTTAATCTGCTCAATGACTCTGGAGTGATTCCGAGCATAGAAGCAATATATTGTAGCGGAACATTTTGGAAAAGTTCTGGTTCTTCTTTCATTAAAGCAAGAAACCGTTCGTTAGCAGTCGTATGTAACTGAGCGAACATACTTTTCTCCAACAAGGCAAAAGAATATGCTAAGAGTTTATTGTCAAACTCAAGCCATTTGGGTTCTTTTGTGCACAACTCAAAATGTTTTTCTCTGTTGATTACATACAATTTACAATCAGTAACTGCCTGAATATTCCAAAAGTTGACTGTCTGAAAGACGAAACTTGATAAAGACGTAATGAATTTTCCACTACTTCCAATCCAAAATGTAACTTCTTTTCCATCAGCAATATTATACATTCGAAGAAAGCCAGATTCAATAAAGGCCATTTTCTTACTAATACTACCAGAATTGAGAAAAAAATCGCCTTTGTTTAGTTCAATGATTTCAAACTCTGACAAGATATTTGACAAGGACTGATTGTCAATACTGATTTGATTCGATATGCAGTTTTTTAGTAGTTCCATTTTGTTCAATTACCGCCAACGTTTAAAATAAAGACAGTGCGATTTTCGCAGACGAGATTCTCCGCAGGAGAATATTGACGTAGAAAGTCGTAACTGTCGTATTTGTGGTGAATTTAAGCATTGGCTTTATTTAGTGTTGTGCCCTGTTTTTTATTCTTTTTTCAATCATAAAACTGCCAGCCATCTGAACTAAAATATGTCCAACCGCAACCGGTTCCTGTTTTATAGTCAATTGAATAAAATTGGTTTGATTTATCAAGTTCATATTTATAATCGATTCTTTTTAATCCCCAATTACTTGTTGGCAATTCCTCTAGATACTCAGGAATTAAATCTCCAAGTTTCTCGGGGTAATATCCATTCTGTTCATAGAATAAATTCAATTCATAAATAATAAAATTCGCATTCTCTCTTCTCTCAGAATCTTGATATTTCATTGCTGAAAATCCAATTCCACTACCGATCAGAAATGCGAACATAATTAGCAATCCTGAGTTTCTTTTACCTTGATTATTTTTTAAATCGGTCAATAAAACTATAGAACCGAATAATAGCCCAAAAGCAGATAAACCAAAAGCCATAAATAATTCAATTGGAATTAAATTAGGATTATAACGGGTCATTAAAAATGTTTGAATCAATCCGATAATAACCACTAAAAGAATTTTTGGTAAAACCTTATTCATGTCATTGCGTTTCGGTTTTTATAAATAGGGCACAACACCCCAATAACACGAATTCCGTTTATTTTACCTATGCGCGGAACTCATTTATTGGACTAAAAATTTATTTCAATTAAAAATTAAGTTTAAAAAATCATATTTCAAACATATTAAGAGGATTTCGACTTTACTAAACCTAAATCGGTAATATGTGTATATATTTCAGTTGTTTTGGAGCTATGATGTCTCAAGATGTGTTGAATGTATCGCAAATTCACACCATTCTCCAAAAGATGAGTTACAAAACTATGTCTTAGACTATGAGGTGTAATTGTATTGTCGATACCTGCTTCTTTTACATACTTTTTAACAAACTTTTGAGTACTTGTGCTTTTGTAGATTCCTCCATTTTGACCTTCAAATAGATAAATTTCTGGATTATATCTTTAGCATCTGGATAGTTCTATTGGCAAAAACTAAGCTTTCATATTGGACTCTGCGAGCCATACGAAGACTTAGTTGTTGTAGTACGTTTTATAGATTTAAACCAAAGTTATGTTGATTTCCTAAAGCTCTTTTTAATAGTCCAATTTGTCCACAATGCCACATTGTATGTTTTATATTCCAGTCAATGGCTTCTTGTTTTGTTTTTGCAATAGGGTGTTTTACTACAAATGGCTCTAGAGGATTTACCAGTTCTTCTTCAGGAAGGTTCTTGATTGTTTCAAGGGAGTAATTTTGAACAAGTTCTAAATGTTGTTGTAGTTCCTTAGGAATTGTTTTTCCAATACAATCTTTTGCTGGTGAATTTGTGAAAAGTTCCGAGTAAAGCTTAACTGGGAAATTTTGATATAAATGCATTGGTTGACCTTTTATAACAATGATTGTATGAAAATTGAAACTCATTATTAAATGTCCTATTTGCCAGGTAATGTTTGTTTCAATGTTTTTAGGCGTTTCGTCCCATTGGTTTAAGGGGATGTCTTTGATGATTTTATTTAGCCAGTTATAGCTGTCCTGAGTTTGTTGTAATAAAAATTCGTTTTTCATGATAGTTGTTAATGTACTATAACGTTTAATGTAAAATGTATTTTAATGCATTTTTAAATAGTGTTGCACTAAACCCTTTCAGGGTAGCTTTAATTTCTGTTTTTTATTGCGCTAATATATTGAAAAAAAAAGAAATAATATTGCGAAAAGCTTTTAAACTAGTCCTTGATTTTGATGATTATTTCATTAGGCTAAGAAATTATTATGATCTAGTGGAAAATAGAGAAAGCGCGAGCAATAATTACGGTGGATGTCTGGTTCATATGGCTTTGCAATTTGGAGTTGGATTGAAAACTAGAATTGCTAAAGAATGGACGATCAACTGGAGCAAACATTGAATGAAAAACCGGCTAAACCTAAGCTTATTTTTTGAAAAATCATGTAAAACCAGCCATTCGAAATACAGATTATCCAGTCGCAAAGCCCATAGATGCGGATGTTTTTCAACACGGTCTTCATATTGGGCTCTGCGAGCCATAGGAAGGCTTAGTTTTAATATATACTTAATCTTAGTGGCTCTGTTTCAAGTAACTCTTTTAATGAAGAATTTGTTGAATTAATTCGATCATTGAGATAATTTTGATAACCTTTTTCGATCTGTTCTAATACGTCCGTTAATGATCTTTCAGAACAGGCTTTATCATAATATATTTCGATCGCTGTATATCCCCCCAGTTTTAAATTAAGATAGCCTGAAATTTGAATAGCAATTTCATTATTGTCATCAATCAGCTTATTACCTGATAAATACTTCCCATCCTTATTAATCAAAATTTTAAATCGGTCAACATCTTTAATACAAAGGCAACAGTAATTTTTATGATATGTGATCAAGTGAAGATTACTATACTTTCCCAAATCAACTAAATAATCAAATTTTCCATCACAAAAATCATGTTGATAATTTTCTTCAATGTATGATCTATTTATCCGATGTAACTCTTCAAATGATTGTGCTAGTTTAGGGTGTTTTTGAAAACTTTGTAAAAGACTTTTAGGAGAATTTTCTTCATTAGAGGAACATGATATAATCGTAAAAAACAGTAAAATTAAAATGCCACTCCTCATATTCTTATAGTTGTTGTGATTCACAACGTATGGCGCTAAAATGGAATAGCGAACGTAGTGAGCTATGCATTTTTAGCGCGTGTTGGGCGTTTCTATTTTGTTAATTTCAATTTTATATTTTTTGCGTTAAACCCACCAAGGAATATTTTCATTTGAAAAGTATTCATCTATTTCATCAAAATCTCCTGCTTTTTTACAGTCTTGAATGTATTTAAATAGTTCTTCTGAGCTATCGTCCGAATTTAAGTTTTTTAAATATTCGAGAGTAATATCAACACCTGCAAAGACAACTAATTGAATATCTACTAAACAAGAAGCATCAAAATCAATAGTTTTTGCCTTCCAAATTACCAAACAATCTTCTACTTGTTTGTGAAGTCCTACTAGATAGGATGCGAACATTATATTTTCACCGTCACCAATATTATAATTTTCTTTTTGTCTGTTCTCGATGACAAATGCTAATAAGTCTAATGCAAATTTTCGATTTGGATTTTTTCTAAGCTCTTTAACAGTATCTTCTCTGTCGGACTCAAGTATTATTGAATAATCACTCTCACTTAATCCCTTTGACTTATCGTATTTATTTATTAATTCAGTTGTTTTCATTTATAATTACGCCCAACACCCCAATAACACAAATTCCGTATATTTCATCTATGTGTGGAGCTCATTTATTGGGCTAAAAATTTATTTCAATGAAAAAATAAGTTTAAAAAATCACATATCAAACATATTCAGAGGGTTTTCGACTTTACTAAGTTTAAAATTAGCAATATTTGTATGAATTTCGGTGGTTTTTGAATAGCTATGCTCTAAATATATGTTTGGATATTCAAAATTGATAATCCCGATTAAGATCTTATAATCTGTCAAAGAATCTTTTTAATCTTTCGAGTTAATTTCAAGGTGTTTTGAGATAAAATATTATCATCTTTGTTGTGAACGAATAGTAAAGGTTAGTTTTATGACTTTAATTAATCGACCGAAAGCGTTAATCAATTTCCGATGAAAATTTCTTTTAAAAACGACTATTCCGAAGGTTGTCACCCGAAGATACTTGAAGCTCTTATGGCCACTAATCTGGAACAGCAGGATGGTTATGGCTTGGATGAATATTCTCTGAAAGCAAAACAAATCATTGTAGATAAATTACAGTCGCCCGCTTCAAAGGTGTTTTTCGTTTCGGGAGGAACCCAGGCAAATTTAGTGGCGATATCGTCGTTTTTGAAGCCTTATCAAAGTGTGATTTCGGCAGAAACAGGGCATATCTTTGACAATGAAACAGGTGCCATAGAAGCTACTGGACACAAAGTAAATCCCGCTCGATCTGTCAATGGGAAATTAACCAAGGAAACTGTTCAGGAAGTGTTGGATGCTCATCAGATAATTCCTCACCAGCTTATGCCCAAGGTAGTTTATATCTCGAATGCTACGGAGATTGGCACTGTCTACAATGCCTCAGAACTAAAAGAACTATATGAATACTGTCAGTCGAAGCATCTATACCTTTACATGGATGGGGCTAGATTGGGACAGGCGATTATGTCAGCGAGTAATGACTTGAAGTTCGACGACTTGGCAAAATATACCGATGCATTTTATCTGGGAGCTACCAAAAATGGTGGATTGATAGGAGAGGCTATAGTGATCAATAATCCAGCCCTTCATGAAGGTTTTGATTTTGTATTGAAACAGAAAGGCGCATTGCTGTCCAAGGGCAGGTTGCTTGGATTGCAGTTTTTGACTTTGTTTGAGGGTGATTTGTTTTTTGAATTGGCTAAGGTTGCTAATGATCATGCGCGAATGATCAGCAAGGCATTCAAGGAAAATGGTTGTAAATTTTGGGCTGAGACCCAATCCAATCAGATTTTTCCTATTCTTGATAATGATAAAATAGAGGTCTTGGCAAAAGACTTTGATTTTTATGTTTGGAGAAAATTAGACAACGATCAGTCGGCAATTCGCATTATTACCTCTTGGGCGACTAAGGAGGAGAACCTTGAGAAATTTGTTGTGAAAGTTAATGAATTGAAATAAATTCTTATTGTATCAGTAAGCTTTTGATTTTATAATGTGATTATTATTTAAATGCATCGAAGCTTGCAAAAGTCATTTGATTTTTCAATTAATTTAGTTTAATGCGTTCAAAGAAGGGAAGTGATAATAAAAATTTTTGTGAGGTGAAAAAGATCGTATTTTTAACAATGGCAATATTGGCGATGTCTTGCCAAAAGGCTGAAAATTCAAAAGAAGGAGCTAATGAGAATAAGACGATGGACATTTATTTGGGCTCTATGGAAAATCTCATTGATTTTTTTGACAGGAATGCTTACGACTCCGCATTGCATGCGTATTATTCCGATCTAGACAATGAAGGCAATTTGATATCCAAGAGAATTTATAATGTGGCTTTGAGTCGATTGATTTATGGTCTGGCATATAGCTCGAAGTTTTTTCCGAAGAATCTTGATAAAGCCAAACAAGCTGCCAATTTTCAAATGCTAAATCTTGTTGATTCAAGCGATTCCTCTTCGTTTTTTTATTCATTTGTTGAGAAGGGAGAGAAAGAGAAACCGCTTCAAGCGGATATATGGCAGCAAGCATATGGTTTGTGCGGATTGACGGAATTGTATCGAAATGCGCCTGACAAACGTTTGCTAAGCCGAATTCATATGTATCATCATGATTTTGTCGAAAAGTTCAAAGATGACAAGTATGGAGGTTTCTACAGCGAGTATTCATTTGAAGGAGGGCAAGTGTCAGGAAGCAAAACGTTGCAAGCTTTGATGTATCCGATCACTGCTTATATGTATAACTTATGGACAGTGGATACGGCTAATAGAGAGAAATATGAACCGATATTGAAAGAAAATCTTTTGTTGGCCAAAAGACATGCATGGAATGCGGAAATAGGATGGGTGAATGTGAAATTCGACGATCAATGGCGCGTTTGCACAACTGAGAATGATGAAAATCCATGTTTTACCGTTACTCCCGGACATAATTTTCAGTTGGCTTCGGCTTTTTTGAGGGCCAAGGATATGGATATTTTTTCACCGCAGGAACGAAAGGAATTTGAAGAATTGGGCTTTGAGATCATAGACAGTACCTTGAAAAAGAGTTATGTGTTTTTTGCAGAAGATTTGTCCGAGGGCTTTGTAAGCGAGGTTAACCCGTTGCTTGATGCCGTTTTGAATGATCGAAAGACTTGGTGGCAACATTGCGAGGCGCTCATTGCCATGTCTTTATGCGGTGGAAAATATGAAGAGCAAATCAGCCAATTGAAGAAGTTTTTCTTTAAGAACTTCCCGGATTTTGAGCATGGTGGAGAGTATTTTTTCATAGATAAAAATAATCAGCCGATTAAGGACGAGCTCAAAGGAAGTATTGGGAAGTCAACTTATCATACGATTGAAATGATTCGCTACTTGAAGGAAAGGGAGTAGGCAATATGCTTAAAAATTGAATATTGGCAAGCATGTTTTTTTCGAGAAAGGATCAAGCTGATTTTAGGATATAGATTTAATTAAAATCAGCTTGAATGATTATTAAGGCAATGATTTATTTACTAGTATCAAATGAAACAGTATAATCGTTGATCCCATAGCCTTCCTCTGTCTTGATTGCCCATTGTCTCAGTTTGAACTGGTACGAGGTATTAGCTTCCAGTTTTTTAAACTCGATCTTAAGCTTTTTTGTCTCTGAATCGAAAGTTATGTTTTCTGCTTCCGGATATGTTTTATTGTCATTATAAGACCTTGATATCCATAAGTTTAATTCTGAAATATTTTTGTCCATAGTCAAAACAAGCTCCTTGATGGATGGATCAACGTTTTTAGCGTTATTGTCAAATGGATAAAAATCAAGGATTTGAGGCCTTTTGTTGTTTACTTGTCGATTTAGTTCATAAATTTCAAATGCCGTTTGGTCGAAAAATTTGATGATTTCAGGCATGAATGATTCAAGAGACGGGTATTCCTTGCGATTTTGATCGTATTCATTGAGTTTTGCTACTAATTTATCCGTCCAGATAAACCCTCTGCTTATTTCTTCAGTAAGTTCTTCATCGCGTTTTTTTGACTTGTGATCTTCCAAGTATTTAATAACCGAGGCTCTAACCATCGACTCTGCATACATCGTCTGCCAGCCACCATAAGCTTGAGAAATCATTAGATCTTTAACAGGTTTAAAATTCTTTTTGCCGCTTTTCTTAAGTTCGGGATGATGTTTTTCGACTAAATGATTGACAAACGAATGATTGAACTCATGCAATAGGGTAGGAAAGTATTGATGAATTTTAAAAACAGCCATTCCAGTGGAATCCGTTGTGTAAGCTCCCATGATAGCATAGATAATATCTTTTCCGTCGGGCATGACAATGTTTGGTCCATAATTTCCACCGCCGTTTCCAAGTCCGATAACGATTCTGAACTCGCCTTTCGGTTGTTGTCCATAAAAGTCCTTGTACCATTTGAGATCCAATTCGTCGTATACGAGGCCAAACCTTCTGGAAGCCTCTTCATACAATGCTTCATTGCTTTGGAAGAATTCTTCGCATTTCGCGTCAGTGTAGAATTGGTTCAACAGTTTTAAAAATTTATTAGCGTTTTCTTTTCCCCATCTTTTATCCGGCAATTCATTTGTAAATGGCACAATGGGCTCCATGCCTGGAGGGTCGGTGATTTGAATAGCCATTTTCATTACAGCGTCATATCCGACGAAATTTTTCCCAATTACATCGGATTTGACAAATCGTATAAGCGGATGTTTTTTGTAAGGGATGAAGTGAGCATTGATTTTATCAACATATAATGGAAAAGCATTACTAGAGTACTCTCTTGCCTCCGCAAGTCTAAATACGATGCTTAAGAGTTCTGTTCTTTTATCGATTTTTGGTCTTTTAAGAATGCTTTCATCCTGCGAGTGAGCTTTGAAAGTAATGATGATAAATAAAATTGAAAGTAGTTTTTTTATTGGTTAATGTTAATTTTGTTATTATTATGTTTCAAAATTAACATTATGTTTTAATTTAGTTTTATTTAGTTGTAATAATTCAGTTTTTCTGCTAAAGTTTGATTTGTGAGAAAGAATTGCTTTTTATTAAAAATGAATGCAAAGCGATAAGAGGGTTGTATATATTCAGTAAGAAAAATTATTGATATAAACCTTCCCTCTTATCTTCCTCCAAAGGGAGGAAGTATGGTATTTAAATGTAATTGTCCTATTGCGGAAACTAACTAATTAAAAATTGGGTAATCCAGTAAGCATTTCGCCTGTTTTTAGATAGTGGTTCATCGCTTTTTCCCAAGAGTCCATCATTATATCATAGCCTTCTTTTGTGAATTTTTCCAAAACTTTGTCTCCCGATGGACTAAGTGCAGTTTTAGTATAAGTGAGCCTTGCTTGGCTAGTCTGTTCATCAATCGATTGGACTTGTATCGACAGCTTGGTGATTAATGTTTTTGGCACATGATAATACATTTCCACAAGGCCTTTGGCAATGTCATATTCCGTTACAACCCAAACAACTTCTAGGTCCCCATGATTTGTTGTGAATATGCAATCTTTTTCAACAATGCCAGAATTGCTGATTACAATATTAGGTTGCCAGTTTTCACACCAATCCAGTTCTCTTACAGGACAGTATAAAGGCATAATCTTATCTATAGATCCATGAATAACTTGCTGATAAGAGTAGGATTTTCTATTGGGCTTTTGGACTTTCATAGGAGCTGAATTTTTTGATGAAGAATGGTTGTGAATCGAATGTTGGCTGGAATTATGGGCGGAAGGTAAAGCCGAATGATCGTTTTTTTGAAGCGTGCAAGATACTGTTGAGAGTAGCATAGTGCAGCAGAGTAATTTTTTAAGCGCATTCATAAATATTGGTATATTGTTTATGATGCGAAATTATTCGAATGCCAAGGCAGTTGCATTTACATTTGTTGATAAAAAGTCTTGCGTGTTCGGCTTAATTGAGTTGGCGTCATTCCTAAAAAGCTGGCGATATAATAATGAGGAATTCGATTAAGAAGCCTAGGGTATTCTGTTAAAAACCATTTGTATTTTTCCAAAGCATCTCCTGAGATGAGCATTTCAATTCTTGAGTGGTTTTGTTGATTTAGCTTTTGAAAGTTGGCTAAAATAATTCGAGTGAGTTCCGAGTCGGTGTTCACCAGAGAAAATACATCTTTGTAATTGGCTACGGATAATTTGCAGTCTTCAAGAGCTTGTATATTCATCGTTGATGGAATATTTGGCACATAGTTGCCTGATACAAGATCTTTTTCAATGAAAAAATGTGTGGTGATTTCTTCGCTGTCATTATTAAGGGCGAAGCCTCTCAAAACACCTTGAAGCACTTGACCAATTTGGAAGTTTTGTTGACCGTTTTTGATGAAAAAATCTCCTTTTTTTATTAAGATATTTTTGTGAAGGTCTTCGTTTTTCATTTTTTAGGACTAAGATTTATGACGCAAATAACCAAGCATTTTGCTTAAATAAAAAAGGAAAAGCAAAGACGGCAGTGATGCGCCTTGCTCTTCCTTCATTTGCTCGATGCAACTTAACAAACAATGCTTTTGGGCTTTCCCTAAAGCTTATATGTCGAGCAATTATAAAGATTCAAAATAAGTGACTTTGTCTTGGTTGATTTTGATGTCATTCACATTGAATATGATTTCTTGTGGTCCCATTGGAACAGTGAATGTTTGTGGTATTTTAACACCTTCCACTTCCTTGTAATTTGACAAGATAATCGCCTGCGGAATTACACCTTGGGGAGTTTCTTGAAACTGTACGGACTTTACCAAGCGGCCTGTTTGAATATCATAGTATTCTTTTCCTTTTTTTCCTGACGGATACTCCACATTTACAATATAAGCCGGCGAACTCATGACTTTTTCGACTCCATTGATGGAGGATTTTACGCCTTCTTTTGCGTACATAAGTTGAGGCACTGGCAAGGATGTTATTTTCGCATCGCTGACTTCACTTTCTGTCATGCTTTTATTTTGACCTTGTATCGTCACAATTCCATTTTTTCCATCAAATACCGTTTTTTGCAAAATCATGCTTCCCATAGCCGTAGCTTGATAAAGCCTGCCATTTTGATCATTGTATGAAATCATGGTGATTTCTCTTCCTTGGATTTCAGCGCTTAGGTTCATCTCAATATTTTGAAGCGAGCTGACTTTTTCCTGACCTCCGATATTTTGCAAGTAGGTGTTGATTACTGTTTCAGCTGTCAATCCTTCTGGAATTTCAGGGAGTTTTGGCACATAAGTTTCTCCATCATTATTATAATAGCTTATCTCTCCAAATTTTTCCAATTTTGAAGCGAATTCTTTCGTGTTTCCTACGATGATAATATGCGCGTTTGAAGGCTTGATATATTTTTTTGCTACTCTTAGTATATCATCGCTAGTCACAGCGTCCAGCCTTTGCAAATAGGTTTGGTAATAGTTCTCAGGCAAGTTATAACGGGCTGTGTTCAATGCGAACCTCGCAGCAGTGCTAGGGTTTTGCAAAGCAATGGAAAATCTGCCGGCAAGAGCATTTTTAGTGTTTTGGAGTTCTTCGTCAGTGATTTTCACATTGTTGATTCTGTTCATTTCGTATAGAATCTCATGCACCGCGCTGTCGGTAACTTCAGTTCTAACACTCGCTGAAGCGGAAAAATTACCTACGAGCTGATCCGTTTCAAAATCGGAATAAGCTCCATAAGTGAATGCTTTGTCCTCGCGTAAATTTTGGAAAAGTCTTCCAGCGGAACCGCCTCCTAGGATGTGGTTGAGCACTGTCATCGGCATTATATCGGCATGTCCTTGCTTTAGGTCGATAGGGTATGACACGTTTATTACTGATTGCACGGCCGAAGGCAGGTCGAATAGAGCTACTTTGTTTTCAGAAGGAGCTTGAGAAGCTTCAAAAGAATCTTTCTTTACTTCGCCGCCTTCCCATTTGTTAAAATATGTTTTGACAAGCTTTTTCGCTTCTTTTGGAGTAATATCCCCTACAATAGCCAAGTAAGCGATGCTAGGCTTGAAATAGCGATTGTAGTATTGTTGACAATCTTCAATTGAGATGGCTTCAATAGATTCTTCAGTTATGAATTCACCGTATACATGATCCTTGCCATGCAATGCGATTCTTGAAATTTTACTGGATAGCGAATTAGGATCTTTTTCATCTGCTTTCAAGCCTGAATTCATTTGTTTTTTCCATTTGTCTAGCTCTTCTTGCTTGAAATCAGGCTTGAGAGCAACTTCGGCCATCAGAGAAAAAAGCTTGTCAGTATACTTGCTCAGGCCTGAAGTGCTTACGCTACCTGACGTTGCATTAAGGTGAGCACCCAGAAAATCGATTTCTTCGTTAAGCTCATCTTTGCTTCTATTTTGCGTTCCGCCCATCATCAAGTTGCCTGTGGCACTCATCAGCCCGGCAATATCGCCTTCATAAATGGGACCAGTATGAAAAATAAGGCTAGCGGTAATTTTGGGAAGTTTATGATTTTCGACCACATATACCTTTAACCCATTTTTGAGTTGGAAGTGAGTGGATTCGCCCATTTTTACTTCAGGCGCGGGACCGGCTTTCGGGCGAATAGACCTGTCCACTTGAGCAAAGCTGTTAAAACAAGCGGCAAGTATTAATATCGATAAAATATATTTTTTCATGGTATTCACTGATTTAAATTTACATGTTTAACATAGCTCTGATTTAATTAGAGCTAATTGGTTCCTCTTGAATGGGTAGCCTATTGAACGGGCTCCTGTTCCTTTGGTAGATAGTTAAGAACTACGCGATTGCTTTCAATTAAGTATTTTTGAGCAACGCGTTGTATGTCATCAGTGGTGACTTCCATGTATCTTTTGATTTCAGTGTTGATTAGATTCGCATCGCCAAAATACATTTCATAATTGGCAAGGCTTTCAGCGATTCCTTCTACACGACCGTTAGATGATACAAAATCGTTTTCGATTTGATTTTTAATTTTTTGCAAATCCCTATCGCTGATTTTTTGGTTTCTCACTTTGTTGATTTCTTCGTTTACAGCGGCTTCCAAATCTTCAAGCTCGACTCCCGAGTTGGCGATTCCGTAAGTGATAAACATGCCATGGTCTTCAAGGCTGTATGGAAAAGCGCCTAGTTGAAGAGCAAGTTGCTTTTTGTCGACAATTTCCTTGTACAGAGCTGAGCTTTTTCCGCTTGACAGGTATTGGACGAGCATTTCCAAAGCATAAGCGTCAGGGGTTCCTTGTCCAGGCATGCGGTAACCAGTGAATATTGCCGGCAATTGAATGTTGTCGTAAACAGTTTTTCTAACTTCTGCCTTTAGAGCTGGCTCGTTTTTATCGGGACGAGGAATGGAGTGATTGCCTTTAGGAATTGTTGAAAAATATTTTGACACGAGAGATTTTGTCTCTTCCATGGTGATATCCCCAGCCACTGACAAGATAGCGTTATTGGGAACATAGAAAGTCTGGTAGAAGCTCATGAATTCGTCAAGCTTGGCTGCGTTAAGATGCTCCATTTCTCCAATGACAGTCCATTTATAAGGATGTTCTGTAAAAGCGCTTTCGAACATATGCTTGCTGAACGACATGTAAGGCTGGTTGTCAATACGCATTCTTTTTTCTTCTTTTACGACTTCGCATTGCGTTTCAACACCTGTTTGATCGATTTTAGCATGGAGCATTCTTTCTGATTCCATCCATAGTCCGAGCTCTAATTTGTTTGACGGCAGAATTTCATAATAATAAGTTCGATCGTGAGTTGTGTTGGCATTCAATACACCTCCTTCGTTTTGGACGATTTTCATGTATTCGCCTCTATCGATATTTTCAGAACCTTCAAAGAGCAAATGCTCAAAGAAGTGAGCGAAACCTGTACGGTTGGGGTCTTCATTTTTAGACCCCACATGGTACATCACTGAGATGGCTACTATGGGAGTTGAGTGGTCTTCGTGCAAGATAACCTTCAAGCCATTGTCCAAAGTATACTTTTCAAACTCTATTGGCTTGGCCGTCTGAGCGAAAATTGATGTGGACATTACTGCGGCGATTGCTATTAACCAAAATCTGCGCATAAGTTATAGTTATAAAAAATGAATGTTTAAAATTTTCACTAAAAATAGGACTATTTGTTATTATATCTTACGGCTTTTATAGAAATGGCGAAAAATATTTTTAAATGGTTTGAATTTGAAAATTTCATTTAACACAAGCATTCAATATTTGGCAAATCATGTTTGAAGTCAAACTGATTTTTTGATTTATTTTTTATCATTTGAATGTTTTGAAAATAATGCGATATGTTCGAAATCATAAGAATGCTAATGAAGAGTTGATGTTTTCAATGTTGATCTTTAAGTTAGTGGTCTCGCAAGACGAAATTTTCACTCCAAAACGGTGAATTTCGCTCCATAATTAAGAATAGAGTTAAAATACTACAAATCTGCGATTATATTTATCACTGCGGTTATTGAAAATCGTGAACAATCTATAACTAATTAATTACTTTATTTATGCTGAAATACTTATTGACGCTGGCTATGATCATTCCAGTGTTGGCGAGAGCTCAAGAGAATTTTTCATTGAGTGGTATATTGTCAGATCAAGCAAATGGAGAGCCTTTGATCGGCGCGACGGTTTATTTTGACAGTACGACTATTGGCGCGACGACCGACGTCAATGGGAAATTCAAGATTTTCGCTCCCAAGGGAAAATATAAACTTATTGTGAATTATATAGGGTATGAATCATTTGAACAAGAAGTGAGCCTTACTGGCAATCAGACTTTAAATGTTGCGATGAAAAGCGACATTAAGAAATTGAAAGCTGTGGTGGTCACTGATGAGGGATTCAAAGCTGTCGACATCAAAACTCCCCAGATGGGAGTAAGCAAAATCCCTTCAAAGAAGATCAAGGAGATACCTGCGGTCTTGGGAGAAGTGGATATTATAAAGTCCATACAATTATTGCCGGGAGTGACAAATGGAGGAGAAGGAGATGGAAGTTTCAATGTTAGAGGGGGAGCCGGAGATCAAAATTTAGTATTGTTGGATGACGCTACGATTTTCAATACTTCCCATTTATTCGGTTTTTTCTCTGTTTTCAACGCAGATGCTGTGAGCAGTATTGAGTTGTTCAAAGGCGCGGCGCCAGCCAGCTATGGAGGAAGAGCGTCTTCTGTATTGAATGTAAATCACAAGTCAGGAGAAGATAGAGTCGCAGTGAATGGAGGGATTGGGATTTTGTCAAGTAGGCTGGCGGTTGACGGACCAATGTTATCGGACAAGGGCTCGTTTATGCTGGCAGGGAGAGCCTCCTATGCCAATTTATTTCTTAGAGCGGCGAATTTTGGCAGTTACGCGGGATTTTATGATTTGAATGCAAGGTTTACTTATAAGATCAATGAGAAAAACAACTTGTTTCTGTCGGGTTATTATGGCGATGATAATATGGAGATAGAAAATGCTTTCAAAAACGTGTACGGCAATTTAACGGGGACACTGACTTGGAAGCATTCTTTCAATGATGACTTGTACAGTGATTTAACTTTTGCCTATAGCAGGTATAGATATAATTTTCAAATTTTTGGCCAAGGAGTGGATTGGCTGGCAGGAGTTAAGAATTACAAACTCTCTTATGATTTCGGGTGGTTGATGAATGACAAAGTAACAGTAGATTATGGAGTCAGCAGTATTTATCATGATTTTACGCCGGGAGATATTACTCCGATGAATAGCGAGTCGCAAATAAATGAAATGAAAATCAATCACAAATACGCTTTAGAGAATGGTGTGTTTGTGAATGTGGTGCATGAGCTTACAGATAAAATTTCTTTGCAATATGGTTTGAGATACAGCAACTTTTTAAGATTTGGAGAGGAGACTATAGGAGAGTATGAAAATGGTTTGCCGGTGACATATAACAAGGAGTTGGGAATATATGAAAGCGCGGAGCCAATGAGTGAAAAAACGTACTCCAGTGGCGAAATGATATCCAGTCATGGGAATTTCGAACCAAGGCTGGGGATCTCCTATCAACTGAACTCAACGACTTCGATCAAAGCGGGGTATAATCGCATGGTTCAGTACTTGCATTTGATATCGAATACTACTTCAGTGACGCCAATAGATGTATGGGCCCCGAGTGGCAAATATGTGGAGCCGCAGTTGGCAGACCAGTATGCAATAGGGTTTTTCAAGAATTTCAAGGATGAGAAATATTCCATGGAGCTGGAGGCTTATTACAAGACAGTTGATAATCGAGTGGATTATATCGACGGAGCGGATTTGATAGGGCAGGAGAGAATTGAAACGCAAATATTGGCAGGTCATTCCAGAGCTTATGGCTTGGAAATGCTGTTGAAGAAAAACCAAGGAACGCTAACAGGTTGGATTGCTTATACGCTTTCAAAGTCCGAGCAACAAACTTTGGGAGGCGAGGCTGGAGGCCCGGGAATCAATAATGGAAATTGGTACAGCACAAATTATGATAGAACGCATGACTTGTCTGTTACCGCCTCATACAAGTTGAGTGACAAATGGAGTTTTGGAGCTAATTTCGCGTTTCAGACAGGAAGACCTGTGACTTATCCGGATGGACAGTTTTATTACAATGGCCAGTCGATACCAACATATTCGGATAGAAATGCCAATCGATTGCCATTTTACCACAGAATGGATGTGTCGGCTACATTGAGACCTCAGAATAAGAAGGATAGAAAATGGTCGGGAGAATGGGTTTTCAGTATTTATAACTTATACAATCGTCAAAATGCCGCTTCCATTTCCTTTGGCCCCAATGAAAGCACAGGCTTGAATGAAGCGACTAAGACTTCAATTTTTGGAATTATTCCTTCAGTAACATATAATTTTAAATTTTAATTGTCATGAAAAATATAATAAGACTGCTTTTTATCGTATATATATTGAGCGCATGTACTGAAGTAATTGAAGTTGATCTTAATGATGGCCAAAAACGTTTGGTTGTTGAAGCCTCAATGAATTGGGAGAAAGGCTCTTTGGGAAATAATCAAGTGGTGAAATTAAGTTATTCCACTCCGTATTATGATCAAGGAAGTATCGAAATGGTACCCGGAGCGGAAGTGAAAGTAATCAAGCTGAATGATAATACAGAGTTTTTGTTTACCGAAGGCGAGGCGGGATATTATATGACGGAAGAGTTTGTGCCGGAGTTGGGAACCAGCTATAAACTTGAAATTGTTCATAATGGGGAGGTGTATGAAGCCACCGAGACCATGCAGAGTGTGAGCAACATTGAAAAGATCGAAGAGAAAAAGGAAAATATCTTTGGGTCGGAGCAGACGACAATAACTGTTTATGTTGATGATGATGAAGGAGTTGACAACTTTTTTCATTGCGAGTTCTACCCTCTTGATGGCGATATGGAACAAACGGTTCGCAATGACGCTTTTTCCGATGGAAAACAGGTTTTGATAGAATATGAGTATGAAGAGGCTGTCGCAGGAGATCAACTGGAAATCAACCTTTATGGAATTTCAATTACATATTACAACTTTATGGGAATACTTATAGAGCAGTCGGAAGGTGGAGGAGGTCCATTTGCGACAGTTCCTGTTCCTTTGAAAGGCAATTGTAAAAATATCAATAACCCTGAAGAGGAAGTGTTGGGCTATTTCAGGTTATCGCAATTTATTCATGAGGTGTACACAGTGAAAGAGTAATGCGCTCGTTAAAAGTGTGATTTTTAAAGCCGGAATGTCTCTTAGTTGATGCTTTCCGGCTTTGCAATGATTGGAAATTAGAGTGTAAATGAGAGTTAAGGAGTTTTTAGACTTGCCTTTCGATTATTTTTCGGAAGATAAAGCGAAGTGGTTGTATGTGATCAGCAGTTCATTGTTTGTGATGTTGTTTATATTTATTTACGAACCCTTCGGAGTCTTTGATTTTGATAGAGTTGATGGTTTTGCGTTTTTTTTGGTATTGCTCGAGGGCGTTAAAATTTTTATTACTTTGTTGGCGACTCAATTGTTTTTGAGGAAACGTGTTTTGAAAAACAAAGTGTGGTCTTTGAAAAATCATTTGCTTTATTTTATGGGAGAGGTGCTTCTTCTTCAGATATTTACACTGTTGATTTATAAATGCATAGAAGTGTTTTATGATTTTTCTCCATTTGATTATCAAAGAAGTTTTATAGAATATGCGTGGATATTTTTTGATGTGTATATATCAAAAACCTTGGTGATGATTTATCCATTTGGCGGAACTATTCTCTATATCTATGTCAGCAGGCTCAAAGTTGCAAAAAAGGAATTGGAGGAGGAGCTGTTAGCTATGCAAGATGATTATGATCGATGGGGAGGTCATGATAATATGATTGAAGTGTTGGATGAAAATGGGAATGTCAACTTGTTATTGCCTTTGGAGCATATTATTTCCCTCGAATCTCAAAATCAATATGTGCTGGTTAATTATATAGGTAGCGAAGGCCTTGAAAAAAAGTTAGTTAGAACACAATTGAAAAAAATTCTCTCGGAGTTGGAGGAATATCCTGTTCTGCAGTGTCATAGATCTTATGCGGTCAATCTTTTGAATACGGCCTCGCTTAAAGTTATGGAGAAGAAAAACTATCTTTTAATAAAGAATTATGAGACGATGAGAGTTCCAGTATCCAAAACATATCTGGCTCAAATTCGAGAGATGTTGATGATGAGTGTCGTAAAAAGTCAAGTTAATTGAGGAGCTTCATTATCAATTTAGTTCTGTAATTTTGTTTTTATATTTTAAGGGAATCAATTCATTTTAAATGAATTAAGCAAAGAGGTATTATAGTTTTGAAAATGGAATTATTTTATTTAATATCAAAAAATAGAATTAATTTTTATAGTTAACTATTAGGAAATGAAGAAATATTTTTATTCGCTGAATTTTTTGATTTTTGCTACGGGGGCTCTTTTTTTAAGTTCATGCAATGATGAGAAGTCCAGTAAAAGAAAAGCGCGAGCATCACTAAGCATTGAAGCTCCTGATGCCGCAAAATCCCCCAAAGAGCTCGAAGCGCATGGGCATGTCAGAGTAGACGAGTATTATTGGCTGAATCAGAGAGAGGATGAGAAGGTGCTCAGCTATTTGAGAGCTGAAAACGACTATGCTGACAAAGTAATGAAGCATACTGACGAGTTTCAAACTGAGCTGTTTGAGGAAATCAAAGGCAGAATCAAGCAAACGGACATGTCGGTGCCTTATCAGTACAAAGGTTACTACTACTATACAAGGTATGAGGATCAGAAGGAGTATCCGATTTATTGCCGAAAAAAAGGGAGCTTGGATGGGCAGGAAGAAGTTATATTCAATGTAAATGATTTAGCTGAAGGCTACGCATATTATAATTTGGGCACATACGAAATTGGACCTAAAGATAAGATTGTCGCTTATTCGGAAGATACAGTAAGCCGAAGAATATATTCCATAAAGTTCAAGGATCTGAAGACTGGAGAAATATTGAAAGATGAAATACCAAACACCTCAGGAGGGATTACTTGGGCAATGGATGGCAAAACAGTGTTTTATAGTGTAAAAGACGACGCTTTAAGAAGCTATAAAATATTCAGGCATAAAATAGGCACCGATGTTAGCGATGATGTAATGGTATTTCATGAAGCTGATGAGACTTTTGGCACTTATATTTATAGAACTAAATCGGATAAGTACCTTGTGATAGGTTCTCATAGCACTATGACTTCCGAACAAAGGGTGTTGGAGGCGGATAATCCGGAAGGAGAGTTTCGTATCATCCAACCTAGGACAAGAGGTTTGGAGTATGGCATCAATCATTATGGCGATAAGTTTTATATAGTGACGAATCATGAGGCTAAGAATTTCAAGGTGATGCAAGCTCCTGAGAATAAAACTTCTGTAGAGAATTGGACTGATTTGATTCCTCATAGAGAGGATGTGTTTATTGAAAATATTGAAATTTTCAAAAATTACCTTGTCTTGATAGAGCGTAAAAATGGGCTTACGAATCTTAGAGTGAAAAGCTGGGATGGTAAGCTGGATTATGACCTGGAATTCAACGATCCAGCTTATTTGGCTTATTCTAATGTGAATTTAGATTTCGATACGGATGTACTGAGGTATTATTATACTTCTCTTACTACACCAGGATCAATCTACGATTTTAATATGAATACCAAAGAGCAAGAGTTGTTGAAGCAACAGGAGGTTCTTGGAGGGAAATTTTCAGTTGAAAATTATGTATCCGAGAGAGTTTATATTACAGCAAGAGATGGCAAGAAAATTCCTGCTTCAATAGTATATAGAAAAGGCATTAAGAAAGACGGAAAAAATCCTTTGTTGTTATATGGGTACGGTTCTTATGGAGCGTCTATGGACCCGTATTTCAGTTCTTCAAGACTTAGTTTATTGGATAGAGGCTTTGTGTATGTATTGGCTCACATAAGAGGAGGACAAGAGTTAGGCAGAAATTGGTATGAGGATGGTAAATTAATGAATAAGAAAAATACGTTTACTGATTTTATTGATTGCGCTGAGTATTTGGTGTCTGAGAAGTATACAAGCAATGATAAAATAGCTGCTATGGGCGGTAGCGCTGGAGGTCTTTTAATGGGGGCTGTTGTAAACATGCGTCCGGACTTGTTCAAAGCTGTGGTGGCTCATGTTCCATTTGTGGATGTGGTAACGACAATGCTTGATGAGAGTATACCATTGACAACCGGGGAATACGATGAATGGGGCAATCCAAATGATAAAGAATATTATGAGTATATGTTAAGCTATTCTCCATATGACAATGTGAAAAAAGCGGATTACCCTGCTATGTTGGTGACTACTGGTCTGCATGATAGTCAAGTACAGTATTGGGAACCGGCAAAATGGGTAGCCAAGCTGAGAGATAACCATACAGGAAGCGCGCCAATTATATTGAAAACGAATATGGAGACCGGGCATGGAGGTGCTTCAGGTAGATTTGAGTCGTACAAAGAGACTGCTTTGGAGTATGCCTTTTTGATTGACCAATTATCAGAGTAGATTCTAAAGTTTTTAAAGAATAAAAAGCCCAAGAGTTTGATGCTCTTGGGCTTTTGTTATTCGAGTTCAGCTATTTTTTAAAAGTCGAAAAGATCTCCTATTAGCGAAGGGGCTAACCTGACAAGGCTTTTACCGAGCCCTTTAAGTAACTCTTCCTTAGGACTGTCGCTTGTTTCAGATTTATTTTTATCATGATCAGCGTAGTTGATTTCGTACTTTCCACCTATATAATCGACTTTTAAATTGTTGCCTCCATAACTAGTGAAGTATGCATGATCATCAGACTTAACGGCGATATGTCCAAGAGCTAATGCTTTGCCAGTTAGTTCTTTTATGTCTTCGTCTGTCATTTGCTTGACATTGTCTAAATTTTTGGCTTTTAAGTAACGGTCCATGTCCGTGTTATTGATCGATATTAACGTGTATTTTTTGTCTTTGTCATTGATCAATGATTTGACAAAAGGGTCAAGCTCTATATCTCTTCTAAGTACATAATCAAACAAAGAATACTTAGGGTCAATGGAAAGTATGTCCAATACATTGTCAGGGTCTAGAATTTTGTCAACCTTGTATACTTTTCCGGATTTAGTCGATTTGGCCAAATTGGCTTTTACACCATCCGCATACAATGAGTTGGCGACTTCAACAAGCGTCATCAATACATGACTTCCATCCAGATTTGTCGCCTCGGTAGGGTACTGTTCTTTTGTATAATTATCATCGATGCTTTTTGCGTCTACGATATGCATGCCTACAAATTGGTCAATGTCATTTTGAGAAAAGTTCGAGATTTCATCCTTGTCGAAAGCGTTTAATACTGCTTGATCCGATGGAGCGAATACCAGATAATCTTCTTCTGTATTTTTATCAAGCAATTCCATATAGCGGGATTCTTTGAATAGTTTTCCAAATTCACTATTTCCTAAATCGTAAGACATGAAATAACTGATGGACTCAGGAGAAGTTCCGGAATCGCTGTCATTATTGCAAGACGATAATAAACTAGGAATTGCAATGGCTAAAATAAGATTCAAAATGAGAACTTTGATAGGTGCTTTTTTCACAGTTTTTCAAGTATTTTATTTTGAAACAAGGCCTTGAAGCTTATGTTTGATTTTCAATAGAAGGTTAGAATAGAGTTGAATGTGAGTAAAATATTATTGACTCTTAGTGAATTTTCATATAAAAGTTGGGCCCTCTATTCCAAAAAAATACATAACTTAGCGGTGCAGGAAATGAAAATAACTTAAGATCGAATGAGATTTTTTATGCCATGAAACGTCGCTATATTTTAATCGCAATAGTGCTTTTATTCTTTGTCGTTGAAGCATTTTTCTATTCAAGTCAATTGGCTTGGTTTTTAGAAGGCCAATTGGAAAAAACATTAGGCAGAAAAACAAGCATTGAAAAAGTGGAGCTAGACTTGTGGGATGGTGAAATAGAGCTATCGGATTTTAAGTTGTTTGAACAAGACAGTCAAACAGTCTTCATGTCATTTGACAAGCTTGATGTGAAATTGGATTTGATGTCGTGGATCAATGGAAGGAATATAATTAATTCGATCGAATTGGAAGAGCCTTTTATTCGAGTATATGCTTCGAAATCAGGTTTTAATTTTGATGATTTATTTGACCGATTGAATGAAGATAACTCGGAAGAAGCCAAACAAGAAACAACAGAGCCTTTTCGAATCGAATTGAAAGATATTGAAATAGAAGAAGGTGTTTTTTCTTATTCCGACGGGGAGACAGGTGATTCTTTGGAGTTGAAAAATATAGCCTTGAAGTTGCCGGAGTATATTAGCGCGCTTAATGCAATCTCGAATCTGGAAATTTCATTTGAATTAGCAACTGGGGGAACGTTTCATTCTGTAACAGATTTAAATTTGAATACGGGTTTGATCAAATCCGAGTCGGTAGTTAGCAATGTGGACCTAAGCCCTTTTTCCAGATATGCTAAGGATTTGCTTAATTTTTCAAGCTGGAAAGGCTTCTTGAATACTGAAATCGCTTTGGTGTCTAACCTTAATGAATATGAGTTGACAAGTATTTCTGGTCAGGCTGGAATGAAAGCATTTTCCCTGCTTGATTTAACAGACCAAGAAGTGCTGGGAATGGATTCTTTGCTAATAGACTTGTCTACGGTCAAGCCTTTGAAAAGCTCTTTTGAAATAGAATCTATCAATTGCTATGGCCCTCGCATGCGGTTTGAATTTGAAGACTCTACAAGCAATTTGCATGTGTTGGCAAGTCCAATGATGCAGGAAAACGAGGGGGATACATTGCAGGTTGAAGAAAATGTTGAAGCGGTCGAATTGGCTTATAGTATTGGGCAGTTAATGGTTCAAGACGCATATTTGAAGCTTATCGACAAGAGGTTTGAAAAAGAATATGAATACAATATATCAGATATAAGGTTTGAGACCTCAAAATTGACGGAGTCAACGGACTCATTGCGAATCAACACTTCTGCGAAACTGAATGACAAAGGAAATGTAGTCGCTCAGTTAAGCATAAATCCTCAAGATCCTTATGAGTTGGACTTAGAGTATACCATTTCAGATTTTGAGCTTTCGGATTTGAATTTTTATTCGAAGAAATATACAGGCTTCCCAATATTCTACGGGCAAATATATTATTACGGACATAATACGATTCAAGACAAGAAAATAGTTAGCGATAATAAGATCAAGATCTATCGGGTAGAATTAGGCAAAAGAGAAAAAGATGGAAGTTTGTATGATATGCCATTGAAACTGGCGTTGGCGATTTTAAAGGATGACAAAGGCAATATAGAAATAGACCTTCCTATGCGAGGAGATATGAACGATCCTGATTACAATATTAACAAGTTGATCTGGGGAACGGCTAAGAATTTGATCGTAAGAGCGGTGAAATCTCCTTTCAAAAAGTTGTCGAATCTAGTCAAAGCTGATCCAGAAGATATCAAATCATTTGATTTTGAGCTTGGAGAAGCAGACTTGACAAAAAAACATGCCCGTTCGGCTAATTTGCTTAAAAAAGTGCTGGAGAAAAGGCCTGAGTTAGAGTTTGAATTGATTTACTACAAGGATACTGTTTTGGAAAATAGATATTTGCAGGAGAAGCGTGTTGCGAATGCAATATTGCAAGATTCATTAGCTGTTCAGAATGAGATGGAAGCGCTTGTCACGACGGATAGTTTGGCAGAAGATGGATCAAATTCCGAAGACAAGGCAATATCGAGCATAATTCAGTTGATGAACGGCAGTGAGCTGGATAGCATGAGACTTGATGGCCTTTCGAACATGCTTGATTCGCTAGGCCTTAATATGTCTGTTAGAAGGTCTAAAATGGAACATCCGAAGAATGTGGGATCGGAGCCGCACTTTGAAGTTCGTTGGAAAGTAAAGGAAGAGTAGCGGACCTATCGGCCGTATTCTTTATTTAATTCCGATTCGATTTCCTTGAGTGTTTTGCAACTGTCTTTTATATGGCAATTTAGAAAGCTTCCAGTTGAGTCATATTCGATTTCGCAACAGTTTTCATAGAGTTCATAAAGTTTTTTTCGGCCTCTTTGGATTCTCATTTTAGTGGTGGAAAGTCCAAGCTCTAATTGAGAGGCAATATCTTTTTGAGGGATTCCTTCAATATCGCTCAATATCAACGGTTTTGAATATGCTTCAGGAAGAAGTTTGATCATGGGGATGATAAAGTCTGCTTCGATATCTTGTTCCGCTTTACTATCAAAATCTTCCTCAAGGTTCTGGATATCTATGGAAGAATCGTTTAATCCTCGTTTTTTAAATTGATCGATGATTTCATTTTTGGCGACTCTAAACAGCCAAGCTTTTATGTTATCGATTTCTTGAAGCTTATGGCATGACTCGACAAGTTTGAGCATCACTTCTTGGACAATGTCTTCCGCTTCATTTTTGTCTTTGATGTTTTTGATTGCGAAGGCTTTCAAGTAATCGTAATAGTTGCTAATGATTTCATTTAAGGGTTGCGAGCAGTTTTGTTCAGCCATAATATGCAGTAATTTGTTTAATTGAATATAGCCAAGGCTTCAATAAAACCTTGGCATTGGGTGTTTGTTTTTGACCAATTAGAACAGAATATTGAACAAGTATCCCGAAATGATCATTCCAATACCTATTGTGGCAAAGAATGCGATAACAAGTTTGGTTTTCATGACCTTTTTGAGCAATAAGAACTCTGGCAATGACAGTCCTATAGCTCCCATCATAAATGCTATAGCTGTTCCCATAGGCACCCCTTTAGCTATCAATGTGGTAATGATCGGAAGTATGCCTACAGCATCGGTATAGAGAGGGATGGCAAGGATCACTGCCAATGGAACTGCCCAAAAGCTTTCGCTTGACAAATACGTTTCAACGAAAGAGCTTGGCACAAAACCGTGTATGAAAGAGCCTATACCTAACCCTAAGAATACATAGGGACCGATTTTTTTAAGCGTTGTCATGGCAGTTTGATGTATTTCAGGCCATCTTTCTTTGAAGCTGAGCTTTGGACTATCTGCTTTCGTATTATTCACTTCTTGTCTTGCTAGATCTTTTACCCAATCGGCAACGTATTTCGCCATGCCTAGTTTTTCGAGTAATATTCCACCTATTACTCCCAAGGATATTCCGGTTAATATATATATGACAGTAATTTTCCATCCGAATGCGGACCAGAAGATAACGATAGCGATTTCATTGACCAAAGGAGAAGTGATGAGGAATGACAAGGCGATTCCAAGTGGAATTCTAGCTTGCATCATACCTATGAATAAAGGTATGGACGAGCAAGAGCAGAATGGAGTGATTGCTCCAAATATTGAAGCCATTAAGTTTCCTAAGCCAAGCGATTTGTTTCTTTCCAAATAGCCTTTGATTTTCTCCATTGGCAAATAATTATTGATGAAACCCATCAAGTAAGTGACCAATAGAACTAGCGTCATAATGAGAGTAACACCACTAAGAAAGTAATGCAAAGCATTTGCATATGGCGTTCCTTCTGTCATTTGCAATAATTGGTAGACAATATAGTCTGCCATTGAACCGTATATGTTTTCGAGAAATTTCATGACGAAAATTTTAAATTAGTGGAAGTTTGCGGTGAGCTTTTAGGAGGCCTGAAACCTCCTTGCTCATTATGCTTTGATCGCGTTTATGAGATCTTCCGCTTTTTTTAATTTGTTGTAATCATAGATTTTTCCATTGATAGCAAGAGATGGAAATGTCATTGTCCCATAGGACATCACTTCCGCCATATCGGTAATATCGATGATTTGAATATCGATTTCTTTCTTTTCAGCCAAAGATTCTAGTCTCTTTCTTATTTGAGGGTTTCCATTACCGCAACATGGCGCGTGAAGTATTTTGATTTCCGTTTTCATAGCCTTTCTATTTTGTTTTCATAGCGAAGACTGGAAAGCATGCGAAAAGACACATGTTTTGAAGTTTTTTTTAAAAAAAAATGAGACCATAAGAACAGGCCATCCAAGTAGGTAGTATTGTAGGGTTAGATTTAAAACCTTTTTTCTCTAAGCTCAAAAAGAATCCTTAAGGCAAGGCCTTTGATCAGCGAGTCAAGAAAGATATCCTCAAATTCGAACATGTTAAAGTTTTGCAAGGCTCGCATAATTTCAGCCATAGCATCTTGGTAGGGAAGATAATGCCATTTGTTCGAATAAGCAGTGACTCTGACATCAGAATACATTTTACGGTAAGCTTCGAGAAGGCTTTCTTCGCTCTGAGAGCTTTTCCTTTTGCTTGAATGAATTCCATGCACGACAAGCTCCCTGCCTGTCATCGTGGATGGTTCATGAGTTCTGACTTCTCGTATGAAATCGATGTCTTCGATATTCATTGCTCCAAAGCTCAGGTACGGATCAACAAATTTCTTTTTCCATAAATAATGGGCAGCATGGCACATGCCTCTCAGGTAATTCTTGTGAAACATAACTCCTATTTCAGCATTTTTTTCTTCCGCATGCTGAAGAAGCCTTGAGTAGGTGGTTTCTCTGCTTGATTCACTTGTGCAATCGATGCAATATTCGATTAAATGATCAAGGAATTCATTATAAGTCGTGCAAAGCCTTCTGTCGGAGATGCCTTTAATATTTTGAAGCGAGGCAGCTCCAAGTTGTTTGACAAAGTACATGGCTCTTTTTTCAAAAAATCGGATATAGTGATAATATGCTTCGGTCATTTGCTCAGGAATGTTCGAAAAGCTCATGCGTGAATGAACTCCATCCCATTGCGTGGGATTTCTGTCATTCCAATCAAATTCAGGTATTCGATGAGCAATTCTTTCTCGATATCTTCTATTGAGTCTTCTAAGTCTGTCTGATAAAGGATTGCTGGTATATGGGTCTGCTTCGATTCTCCATTGCGGCTGATTCATCGTTTGCTCTGGAATATTAGGCAATGATGGGAGACTTGGAGCAGGACCTTCTTGAGCTCGACGGCGTGTAAGTGTTCGCCATAGGCGTTGTCCCCAGCTTGTCTCTTCTACGGGTATGATTGATTCAACAGGGTATCTTTCATTGAGCATTCTTTGGGCATCGCGCTGAATCTCTATTTCTCTTGGGTCCAAATTCGCAACATGTTCGTGCAAATAACTTTTTGTGAAGTCCTTGTGTGTATCGTAGTCTGGTAGAAATACTCTCTCGCGATAGGTTTCTGTAAAATCATCATGTTGTTGGTAGTCCGGGGGAGGAGATGACGGAGGTTGTGGAAGAGAAATAGCGCCTAATTGCGGATCTAGCAATGTTGGCAGATTGTCAGCCTGGCTTTCTTGAGGCTCTGGTGTTGGAGGTGTGTCATCGGTTCCAATGTCCAAGCTTTCCGCTTTTTTGACAATTTCGACAAATTCATCTTCTTCGGTTACTTCGTATTGGCTGACATCGTAATCCTCTTCTTCGTTTTTTTTCTTTTTCTTGAAACGTTTAAGCATTGCTTGCACGACAGGCTGCTTGACACAGGCATTCGAGCTGGTCAGATTATTATTGCGTTTTCGGTTTGAATGTTTTGCTTTTGAAATGAGCAACATGCCTTTATTTTATGGCGTTTATGGCGGAGAACGATTTGTCGATTTGCAATGCTGAATCTATTTTATAGAATCAATTTAGAAGCATAATGTTGATTTATATTTTGGAAAAGAGTTCTGCTTATCTCAGTCAACTTCTAACTTTTTAGTGAATAAACCTTGACTAATAGGTTATAATAAAAGAAAATTGCTGTATGGAGGAAGATTATATCAAAAAAGTATCGTTGGGAAGTCATAAAGGCTTGATGTCGATTAATATGCTTAATGGGGAGCCTTGGGAAACATTTACCCGACACGGATTAAGCCCGCATAGGCATGAGTACTTTCAATTGATTTGTCTTCAAGATGCTAAGGGTACGCACTTGATCGAGGATAAAGTGTTTCCAATTCTTCCCGGTGCTGTGTTTTTGATATTGCCGCATCAGATCCATCATTTGCAAGCGGAAGGAAAAGTCAAGGGCTTTGTGATTAATTTTTCAGAGATGCTTCTGGCGGATGAGAAAGAATATGCGGAAGCATTGGCCTATTCTCCTGACTCTATTTGCTTGTACCTGAATGAAAAGGATCGTGAAATAATGTATAAGGAGTGCGAGCTTTTATGCGCGTATTACGAGGATCAAGATAATGAAGATCGGTTGAAATTGTGTCGATTGTATATTCAGATTTTATTGACAAAAATCAATAGGTGGAGAAAATCAAACGAGCAAAATACTTCCCATTCTCAAGACAGCAATTATGCTCTGCTTAATGATTTTATTTCCTTGGTAAAGGAGAATTTCGATCAAAAAAAGAAGCTTGAGTTTTACGCTCATTCATTGGGAGTTTCAGTTCGCAAGTTAAGCGGTTTGATCAAAATGAAGACGGGATTTCCGCCAGCGCAATTTATAGAGAAGTTCATAGCTCAAGAAGCCGCTCGAAGACTTCATTATTCAGATCAATCCATCAAGGAAATAGCGATGAGTTTGGGCTTTACGGATTTATCTTATTTTACAAAAGTGTTTAAAAAGCACTTTGAGATTACTCCTCAAAGCTATAGAAACAAAGTAAAGGGCTGATTTATCTGTGTCTATTCATATTAATTTTTTTAGATTGAAAGAAGGGATGTTATTTTTCATATATTTAGTTTTTCTATTTTTTAACATACTGATGCTTTCATGAAAAGACTAAGTAGAGGAGAATATTTTGGAACTCATTATAACAAGTTGATTTTAGATGATTGTACGATCACTGATACTGAATATGTGCATGAAAAAGTCGAATGGCACTATCATGAAAATCCGTATTTTACCTATCTGATTGAGGGCAGTGTATTTGAAGCGAACAAAAAGCAGGAATATGTTTTAAAGCCGGGCTCGCTTTTATTTCACAATTGTCAAGAAGCTCATTATAATATCAAGCCTCCAGGATACACAAGAGGGTTTCACATCGAATTGAATTCGTCATGGTTCAATATGAAGGATATTGATTTTAACAGGTTTGAAGGATGCATTCAGTTGGAAAATCCTTTTATCAAAGGTCTGATGAATAAAATTTTTTTGGAGTCCAAGATTAATGACACATTTAGCCAATTATCGGTTGACGCATTGATTGTGGCTATTTTTGATGCTTTTAAATACTCGGGAAGTGAGCTAATGTCAATAAAAAATCCAAGCTGGTTGAAGAAGTTGAATGAGTTGTTGATAGAGGGTCATGTGGAAATGAGTTTGACGATGTTGAGTGAGGAGTTGCAAATTCATCCCGTTCACTTGTCCAGAGAGTTTAGCAAGTATTTTGGGTCCACTTTCGGCCAATATGCCAGACAGATGAAGCTGAACAAAGCTATATTGTTGATAAATACCGGCAAGTTTTCAATGACCGAAGTATGCTATATGTGTGGGTTTTACGATCAAAGCCATTTTACCAATGCGTTTCGAAATTTCTATGGACATACGCCATTGAAAGTTTTGAAAAAAATCATTCAGGTTAAGAATTTACAATTTTAGTCTATCCAATCATAGGATATTGCGGATCAACTAATGATAATTTTATGAAAGCACTTTATGTATTTTCGGTAATATTCTTTACGATAGGGTTTACCGCTACTTCTCAAGATATGTCCGATTATAATGGCGATTGGGAAGGTCGATTGCAAAGCAAATCAGTATTTGATTTTGAAGTTGAAATTTTAAATTTGGGATCTGATGAGCCGTTATTTAGAATATCAAACGATGTTTCTGAAATGGTAAAGCCAGTCGTTGTTAATGATGGTCTCTTGAAAGCCAAGCTGGCTGAAAGAGTAGAATTTGTGGGCTATGAATCGGAAGGGAAAATTAGAGGCTTTGTTGCTTCTGGTTTGTTGCAATATCATGTTGTTTTAGACAAACGCAATGGAGTTTACTTTGGTGAATTGAATGCTTTGATCTTGGATCAATTAAGCTCTGATAAATTATATTTGAGTGTGGAGAACGGCTCTGGTGAGAACTATCAGGCTTATCCTATTTTTTCAGAAACTAGATTTACGGGAACGTGGTGTGCTGATTTTAAAAAAAATAATCAAGAAATTACCTTTCAGGATTTTAAAACAGGCTTGAATTTTAAAGGAATTTTAGAGCCGGGTAGAATCAATATGTCAATTTACTTGGGAGATGAGATGTTGGTTTCAAAAGTAAATATGTCTAGATCAAAAGGTTTATGGGAGTATACTGATTTTAATGGGGTTGATAGGGGCGATGATAGTCGAAAGGTCTCTCCATTGTTGATAAGAATGGACTCCTTGATAAATAATAACAGTTTGGAAAACACTCATAGTGTATTGATAAGCCGAAATGGGAAGTTGGTTTTTGAGAAGTACTATAATGGCTATACCGAACAAGTTCCACACGATACCAGATCGATGTCGAAAAGTGTATCGTCGGCAGTGATGGGAATATTGAAGGATCAAGGATTTTATAGCAATACTTCCCAGTCGGTTTTTGACTTTGTGGTCCCAAAGTATTTAAAATACCGAGATAGCTTGAAGAATGAAATTGATTTGCAAAGTTTATTGACGATGAGCTCTGGACTGGACGCAATTGACTTTGGGATAGATAGCATCTCTCAAGCTTCAGAAGATAAATATCAATCGACATTTGATTGGTTTGAAACTATTTTAAAAGCGCGAATGCTGTATTCTCCTAATGTGCATGCGAATTACGGCACTGCAAATCCGGCGCTGTTAGGCTTAGCCGCTAGAATGATGGTGGAAGAGCCGTTGAATATTTTTATGGATAAATATTTATTCGAAAAGCTGGATATTTCGAATTATGTTATTCAAACCGATAGGGAAGGTTATTCTTATTTTGGTGGAGGCATGTACTTGAGCCCTCGAGATATGTTGAAATTCGGAGAAATGTATTTGAATGAAGGCGTATGGGGAAGCGAGCGTATAATATCTAAGGAATGGATCCACGAGTCATTTAAAAAATATTTGCCTTTGGAAAATGCGAAGGACCAAAATATGTATGGTTATTTATGGTGGCATGGAGTGTATGAGCATAATGATTTTGAAGTTGCCACATTTGAAGCAAGAGGAGCCGGAGGACAATATGTTTTTGTGATTCCCAAGCTTGACGCTGTTGTTGTGATTACATCAGCGAATTTCAGAAATGGCAAGGTGCAGCAGCCTGAGAGAATATTTGAAGAGCATATTTTGCCGTTTTTATTGAATGAACAGTCAAAGACAGTTTATTGATATGAAGTAAATGCTTATATTAATTTGTACTTAATCGTTGATCGGTTAAGATTTAGTTTTTTTGATTATTGATAATAAGCGTTGATGTCATGGGATTTTTTGAATTGAATAAATGGAAGCTCAAGTTTTATTTTGTCTTTTGTTCTCTTGTGTGCAGTGTGGTAGCTGTAATAATTTGGAGCGTATTTTATTATTTAGAGGAACAGCTGAGTAATACAATAAGCCTTGTTATATTGCTTTTTGCATGTTTGATTCTGCCTTTGTATTTGCTTGGAATAAGCATCTTACAAGGGAAGACGGATTTAAAAAAGAGACAGAAAGCTTTTGGTACTTGGCCTTTTTCAGATTTGGTGAAAATCGGCTTCAAAAAGGTATACTTGTATGAAAGCAGTCGTTGGCATTTTTCAACATTAGTTTTGAAGGGAGAAATAAATGGTTTTACAATCGTGGCGGATGTTTATACCAAATTAACTCCTGATATTGTTCGTTTCAAGGTGTTAGTTGATGATGAAATCGAACATAATATCGAGATTTTTAAAGAAAATATCGAAAGAGAGTCTCATTGCTATGTGTTGAAGATTCCATTGAATAATCATGGATTAAAATCGGCGTTTTCATTAAAGCAAGAATTGGAAGACCTTGTCTATTTATTGAATAAAGGTGGACTTGTTCCATTGAGTTAATAAAAAATGTCAAAGAGCTTTGCAATTGCAAGGCTCTTTGGAGTTAAACCTATAAGGTTTTGATTTTAATTTTTTTCTTTATCCAATTCCAGTTTGATGAAATATTCGATAGTCTTTTTATCAATCTGTTGCGTGTTGAGCGTATGAGCTCTTAGGCATGAAAGCTTGATTACATTGGCGATGTTCGCTCCGGTAACCGAATGTTCTTTTGCTAAATATGCAGGCAATCCTTCTGGTTCGTATCTGAAGTTTTCAGGCAATGCTTTCTCCCAGAGGATCAACCTTTCTTTTTCTGAAGGAGGCGCCATGAATATGGAAGTGAGAATTCTTCTGCGGAATGCCTTGTCTAGGTTTTGGTTATAGTTGCTGGCAAGCAACACCAAGCCTTTGAATTGTTCGATTTTTTGAAGCAAATAAGCGACTTCTTGGTTGGCGTATCTGTCTTTGGAATCTTTGACTTCCGTTCTTTTGCCAAATAGCGCATCCGCTTCATCGAAGAAAAGTATGCAATCTTTGTCCTCAAGTCTTGCGAAGACTTTTTCTAGATTCTTCTCAGTTTCTCCAATGTATTTAGATACAATTCTTGATAAGTCTACAGCATAAACATCTACGCCCAATTCTTTGCCCATAGCTGCTACGGACATGGTTTTACCAGTTCCTGGAGGTCCGTAAAGCATGGCGACATATCCTTCTTTGACTTTTTGCTTGAAGGACTCATTGGAGTACATGGCATTTTTGTGGCGAACAAAATCCATCAACAAGTCCAATTGGTCTTTGACGCTGTCTTTGAGAACCAAGTCGTCCATTGTTTTATTTGTCGTAAGCTGAATCGCAGGGAATTCGGCGCTGACTTCAAGCTTTGGCTTTTTGCCGTTGAGCAGATATTGATAATAAGCCGGATGAATTGCCAATACAGCGTCTTCAAAACTAGTCGAATCATTTTCATCCATGATTAAGATACGTTCTTTGAAGAGCACGCTTTGGGCAAGCTGGTTTAAATAAACCGCCCTGTTCAGATAATCTTCGCCTGAAAGCAGATAAATGATACTTCTCAGGTTCAGAGTAGGTATCAAACGTTGCTTATCTTTTTGAAAGTAAACGTTTAGTTCTTCCTGAGAAAAAAGTTCTATGAATAATTGAGGCTCAAATTGAGAAAAGAATATAGCTGATAAAAGGAATTGCTCCGAAAGCGTCAAATTGAAACTTTTCGATATTTCGTCCCAATGGCTATTGGTTTCCATGGCAAACTGTTTCCTTATATCATAAATGTTCGAATGACTTTTTGATTCATCGGAAAAATTGTTCAGTCGAAAACCGATGATTTCTACTAACCACGCTTTAGTATGCATAAGCGCTTGAATATTATTCACTAAGGTTTGTGGGTACTTTTTGTTTTCAATATCCAATTGATCAAAATGCTCAAGAGTAGGAACTCCTTCTCTTTTCACAGTTTTCTTCTCTTCAAAAATCGCATCCGTAGCCATGATATATTAGATTGAACTTGTAAAATGTAAAAAACACGCCTCGAATATACTAAAACAAAATGTAAAAATGCATTTAGCTGTTTTATTATTGCAATTGAGCTTGTCTGAAGCAGTAATGAATTGAAGATGAAAAAATGGCAATAGCCTAGATCCAGAGGGGCTAGGCTATAAGAAATATTGAAGATTAAAGTTTTTATGCTTTTTCCAGTATTTTCGAATTAGTGGTTTGAATCATCGTTAGCTCTTCTTTTGATTTCATGAATTTTACGACAATGAGCGAAAGCAAGCATAATACAAAGGCGCCAATAAAAGGAAGTTTCCAATTAATCAACCAAATAAAACCACCGACAACAGGCAGCACAACAGCTGCTACATGATTAATGGCAAAGCCTACAGCCATTGAAGGGGCAATATCTTTTGGATCGGCAGTTTTTTGAAAATAAGTTTTGATGCCTATCGAGAAATTGAAAAACACATGGTCAAGAAGGTATAAAAAGGCCGCCACCCATGCGCTTTCTATTGTGGCGTAGGCGATAAAAATCAAGGCAAGCGAAATATACTCGATGCCAAGCATTTTTTTCTCACCGAATTTATTGATATACTTGGCGATTAATGGATTTGTGAAAATGGCGATAATATTATTGAGTACAAAGAGCATTGTGATTTGCATAAGCGAAAAACCGTACTTTTCCACGAGCAATAAAACCGCGAATACCACAAATATCTGTCTACGAGCTCCACTGAGTACGTTCAAAGCATAGAAAAGCCAATACTCCTTTTTGATGATCATTTTTTTGTTTTGAGGCACAGGTTGCTCGACATTGGGCATTTTGATATAAGCCCAGATTGCGATACCGATCACCAAGGCCCCAAGCACGATGTATAATTGTTGAAAATCTGAAACTTGAGACAACAAATAGACCATTCCCCCTACGAATATATTTGCTACAGCTGTCACGCTTCTAAGGTTTGCGAAAACTTTGGGGGACTCTAGCGTGTCGAAATGCTGTAGTGTTAGCGACTGATTGATCGTTTCATAATAATGAAATCCTACAGACATGATGAAAGTAGTCATCATCAAACCCCAAAAGCTCGGAAATAAACCAGTAAGCATTATACCCAAACCCATGATCAATGTTGACCATAGAATGAATTTCTCTTCTTTGACAAGCATTAAAATGAATACAGCTGTAAAGACCAAGAATCCGGGAACTTCTCGAAATGATTGAATCCCTCCGATTTGAAGTCCATTGAGCCCAATTTCATCCACTGCGAAATTATTGAAAAGCGTTCTCCATCCTTGAAAACCTATTGCCGCCGCTGTAGTCAACAAAAATAGGAAAGTGTACATTGGGTTGCCTTTTCGCAAATAACTAAGTATAGCTCTCAAATACATATGTCATAGTTTTGGTTGACTGCAAATAACGAGGAATGATCTTGGAATTTGCGACAAGAATAGGCAAACTTATGGTAATATTAAGCAAAAGAGTATTTTGAGCTTAGTATTTCTTGCCATGCTTATGCTCTCTAAGTTTATTGTATTGAATTTTTGCCAAAATATGGGTTTCTAGGTCAATGTTTAGATAAGCTGCCAGATCCATTATTCTTATCATGGTATCAGCTAGCTCGTCTTCGAATGAGTTTTTTATCTTGGCTTCAAACTCTTTTTTGAAAAGGGAGGCGTCTTCTTTCGTAAGATTAGGTGCCTGAATACCTTGAGAAATAGCGGAAGGCATTTCATGAGTATGTTTTTCAATACGGTGAGCTTCCAGTGCTTCACTGACTTCAGAGTGAATGAGACAAAGCAGTTCTCCTATGTTGCGTTCGTTTTCGTAAAACCCTTTTTCTTTATTATTTTGATGAATCTCCTTTGATAATTTGTTGATCATTTTTTGTGATAATTAATTGGCTAATTAGTCTTTGTTAAGATAGAAGGATTTATTCAAAGCCTGACAATTCATGAGTTAGATTAAATACATTGTCTTAACTCAATAGTTTTTCACAAGCTGATTTTGCTTGATGAATTGGCCAAGCTGCATTTTGAATTTGGGACAATATGATTGCTCCTTCCATTAACACTAGAACTTGATCCGCTAGATCATTCGTTTTATTTATGCTTAGTGAGCTTTCTTTGGATAATGATTTTCGAAGCCATGTTCTGAGGGAATTTTTGTGCGAGAGAACTTGCTCTTTGATTTTTAATTGATCTTTGGGCAAATCCGCAATGATATTTTGAAATCCGCAACCTCTGAAGTTTTCTGATGTCAACCAGTTGTCGAGATAATCGAAGCACATCGTTATTTTTTCATGCGAATGCTCCGCTTTGGATGTGAATTCTTCAAGAGCGTTCATCCAATTTTCATGTCTTCTTTCCAGATAAGCTACGGCAATATCTTCTTTTGATCTGAAATGCTGATACAAGCTCGCTTTTGCGACAGAAGCTTCTTCGATGATTTGGTTGATTCCTGTTTGATTGTATCCATCTTCGTAAAAAAGTCTGGAAGCTGCCTCAATCGTTCTTTCTTTGACGCTTTTTTTCTTTGCTTTTTCTTTAGCCATGGGTTTTACTGATAGTCATAATCAAATATACAACGAACAAACAGACTTGTTTGTATGAAGTTCTTTGATAATTGATTTTAATGAATAGCTTGAATATTAAATACTGACTTTCCCGTAGATTGGAAAGTGGTCGGAGCCACCCCCATGAAGAACCTCAGCATTTACTGGATTGATTTTGCCTTTAGCAAAGATATAGTCCAGCGTTAATATTGGAGGAATCTTGGCAGAGTTGGGAAAGTTGAACCTTTGATTAGTCCCTGATACGCTATGAAGATCTACCCATTGGGATTCCAATTCTCTGATTAGCGGTTCATAATGAGTTGTATTCAAGTCGCCAAGTAAAATTTGAGCGTCAAATTGTTCTTCATCAGCTTTTCCATTTATTCGCGCCAATTGGTTTTTTCGGTGTTCATAATTATTTAAATAGAGAGGAAGGAATTTGTTAGGGTTTTCAACAGCGATTGCTGGAGAAGCCAGATGAACGTTGGTTACTTGCATTTTTATTTTATTGACAGACACCGTCAAGACCTGCGCGTATGGCAAGTTATTGGAGTTGTAAAGAAATTCGTTGGATGTGATTTTGTATTTCGAATATATGCCCAATCCATGAGTTCCTTTCATCGCTAGTGTTTTTTTGTATCGATATTCAGACGAAAGTTGCTTGTCAAGCAATTGTTTTAATTTTGGTGTCAGTTCTTGAATTGCGATAATATCCGGATTCTTTTTTTTGATAATGTTGATGGAAGATTTTGGCTGATGGTTTTTGAAGAAAATATTATAGGTCATAAATGATATTTCAGTCGTTTTGCCCGAAGCTTTCAGGGACTCTTTGCCTATATTTGTCCAGCTTAATTCTAACAGCAATATCAACATTGTCGCAATGGGAATCGTTTTCCATTTTCGTTTGCTCTGCCTTTTATACAGAAGATAAAAGACCAATAAAGCGATAAGAAACAATACCCAGCGGAATAAAATCAGAAATGTCCCAAGAAGAAAATTATCTCTTCCAATCACCGAAAAGCAAGCTAAAGAAAATACAGCCAGAATTATTATTCTTACAAAAATACTTAATTGATATGTTTTCATGGCATATTTTCTATTCTATTGATCATTTGCATACTCTAAGATAATAAGCCAAAAAATATATGCAATCTCCACTATAATTAATATCGTTATTTTCTGAAAAGTCTCGCTTCAAAAGTCAAAATATGGAGAAAATAAAAATTATTGAGATTGTGTTTAGCAGACGGATTGAAGGCGGTCTAATAGGATAGGATGAGTTGATTTTGTGATAGTTGATATTGATTTTTTCGTTATAGATTAGCTCTGCGTTCTTTTGGAGTATAGTCAAAAGGATAGGTTTATATTGAGCGGAAAAAATAATCTATTTCAACATGGAAAAGCGGCCGGAATTGATCATTCGATTGACACAGGTGAAAATAGCTGTTTGCTTGCCTGAGCTACTGTTTTGCATATTAAATCTCGAAGTGATTTTGCTCTTATTCAATGTGGCTATTTTGGATAACGAAATATGGGTGAGGTCTGTGTCTACTTTGGGCATTACGTTATTTTTAACAATGGTTTGGAATGTCGCATTGAGAGAGTTGGAGTGATATCTTTATTCTAAAGATAAAATGAGCTTTGAAGATGTAATAGGAAGGGAAGTATATGCCCCTTCCATTGTACTGATTTAATTCAGCTGTTTATTTTATAAAGTCGATGATTCTTTCTTCTATCTGAAGCGTATTTTGAGAAGAGACCTCTTTGGTTTCAATAGAATACAAAGGCCAGCCTGAATCGTGTATTTGGCTATAGAGATAAGTTTCATTTTTTACGGTAGGAAAATCATCCCATTTCGGTTCAGGTTGCTTCATCATCTTGGCAAGTTCGCATAGATAATCATAGGTAACTTTGGTAAGTTGTATGGAATTGACTTTTTGATGGAGTTTTAAATCAACGATATAATCATCAGGATATATATTATCCAGCCATACATTGATATTTGCGTCAAAAGGCTCTCCTCCCAACATATTAGCGACTTGAGTATCGGCATGCACTTCCTTGTTGAATTGATATTTTCCTCCATGGAAGCTATGAAATTGGATGATTTCGTTGATGGCCCCTTTTTCTATGCTTTCTTTCGAGCTGTACATGTTCGATGCTTGCTTGATGATTTTGTTAATATTGGGGATATGCGCAAGATCTTTTTTGAGTTGCTTCATGCTTTTGTTGATGTACTCTGAAACCTCTTTCCAGTTCACGACTTCTTTGACCATTCCCATTTCATCAGTTTTGATGACCACTTTCATGTCAGTGTTCAATTCAAAAAGCTTTTCCATGATTTCATTTTCAGTTTCCAAAGCATAATCATGATAAAACCACTCTACGGTGTATTCATGAGCAGTTGAATCCAAAACGGAGATGTCTACGCTGTAAGAATAGGCTTCTGCCACAGTCGTATCTTTGCCAATGACTTTGTATTTGTTTTGACTGATTTTGTAGCTGTGAGCTTCTCCTTTGTCCCAATAGCTTATGGCTTGAAAAGAAGAATCCGCCATATTGATTTGTGCATGAACATTTAAACTCATGATAATAAATAAGGCGAATGTTAAGTAGTATTTCATTTCAGTTGGTGTAAAAAATTGAATAATGCTTATTTGTCAAAAATATAAAGAATGCTTTGCATATAGTTGTGGTTTCTTTAAAATTTTAGATTTAATGGCTTGAATATGAATTATTTGATTGATATTTTTTGTTTTTGATCTTCGGTGATATGCGTTGTGATTTATTTCATGTTTATGAATTCTGTTCTTAGGGTGAAAGAAAAAAGGATAGTTTTTCAACATTAGTCTAATGTAATTAATCTTTAGGTTAAATATTAATTAACATGGCAAACAGTCTTTAATTGTGAAGATTTTAATAGGCGGTAAAGGTCTTTCACTTTAGTTTTTATGAATAAATAGTGTTCTGGATAGCAGTGAGGCAACATTTTTGCTATTGGAATCGTATAACTATGGAATTGATAAGATATTTTCTCCTCAATATGAAATTATAAAGGGAGATAGGTTGCGTCGCTTTTTGAAATTTGCAAATAATAACAAGTTTAGTTTAATTTTTTTGTATATTTGCAAGCTTAATTTTTGGACTATATTTACGAATGATTCGCACATTAAATGGATTGAATATGACAGAAAGCTTAAACATTAGTGAATTCTCGGTTTCGGTTTTCAAGTTTTTGACAGATGTTTTTAGTTTCAATCTCGGTTACTCCAAAGAGGAGATGAATTTTCACTTTTTTCAAGGTCTCAGCAAGTTTACAGACGAATCTGAAGACGCTGAAGTTTCGATATATTATATTCCGTCGAAACAGAAGTCTTTTTATGGCAATGATGTTGATTTGTTCATGGAAGAAGAGTCGGGGCAGTATCGATGGTACGCATTGAAGACCAATATCATGCATTTCAATGGCGCATACAAGGATTTGAAGTTCAATCCCAAGGCTAAAGAGCAAGTTTGGGACAGGCTTCTGAGGCATGAGCAAAATTTTGGCAGCAAGTCTTATTATCTGTTTTATTCCGGCAAGACCAGAAGTTTGCATGAACTGCCGGAAAGCGTTAGGGAGGATTTCTTGGGCAAGCCGACTTTGCCTGAGGTTGGATTGGGAATAGTTGAAACGTCAGAAATCAAGCGTATCAGAGAAAATGAAATCAAGCCATATGGATTGTTTTATTTTCATCATGTTTTTCCCGAGCATATGGATTCTATTCGCAAATTGTTTGGAGGGAAGGAGTTCATGCCGTCTACATCCAAGGTGTATAGTTTGCAAGAAGCATTGCCTTCAGCATATAAACAGCTAAAGCGCAAGCATTTTGATATTGCGGAAAGGTTGGCGCACAAAAAAGTGGACATGGGTTCGACGAGCGGTTTGGCTCCCATAAGAATAATTGTCAAGAGAAACCTATATTGATAAAAACCGACCGTTTGCTATTCATTTTTTCGACTTAGTTGAAAATAATTCAGATTCATTTTTTTTCGATCTAATTTCATAAAAATCAAAATGCTAAAATTATGAAAACGAGATCAATTTTTTTATTGCTGTTTGTGGTTTTGACTTGTGGTCAGATGATTAATGCCAAAGCTCAAATGCGGATAAATCCGGAGGAACTTGTCCTGAGAGAAAAGCAAAATCTTTATTCCAAGCTGAATGACTTGACGGAAGACCAAACGTTCATTATAGATGGAATATATGATGAATTGGTGGTTTCGATGAAAGAGCTAAGGAATGAAGTTAGAAAGTCAGGCGACAGATCGCAAATGAGAGAGAAAGTGATGAAGTTGTTTGAAGAAAAGGATGGTTTGATGAAGGACGTATTGAATGAGAGCCAATTCAATGTGTATACTGAAATGGTAAGCAAACAACGTGAGGAGAGAAAGAAAAGAATGCAGACTCGAAATAAAAACATGCAACCATGAAGCATGCTTTAATATTTGTAGTGGCTTATTTTCTTTTTGTTAGCAATGGCTTGTCGCAAGTAATTCTTTCAGGAAAACTTTTAGACGCTGAAGACAGCTCGCCAATTCCCGGAGCCACGATCCAGTTGTATAATATCAAAGATTCCACAGCTTCAAAGTTTGTAGCAAGTGATGGTCAAGGTTTATTCTCATTTCGCGATGTTGACAGAGCTTTTTATAAATTAAAAGTCAAGTCCATGGGATATAAGCCTTATTCACGCTTGATGAGAGTAGGCGAAGAAAGCGTGGATTTAGGAGCGGTGAATTTGCAACCGGATTCTAAAGTGTTGGAGTCTGTTCAGGTTGATGGAAAGGTTGTTCCCATGGAGCAAAAAGGAGATACCATAGTATACAATGCAGATGCGTATAAAGTGAACCCGGATGCCAACACCAAAGATTTAGTATCTAAAATGGCAGGCATAGTGGTCGAAAGTTCTGGAGTGACAGCTAATGGAGAAACCGTTGAACAGGTGTTGTTGGATGGCAAGCGTTTCTTTGGAAAGGATCCCTTGTTGTCTTTGAATTCTATTCCTGCGGATGTCGTGGATAAGGTTGAGGTGTATGACGAACAAAGCGAAAGGTCGAGAATGACTGGCGTGGATGATGGAAATACAACCAAAACAATGAATGTGGTAACGAAGGAGGATAAACGTACTGGCGTGTTTGGAAATGCTTATGCTGGGTACGGAACAGACGATCGTTATTCGGCGGGATTTAATGTAAGCGCGTTTGACAAAGACAAGCGACTTACGGTCATTGGAATGTCGAATGATGTGAATCAGCAGAACTTTAGTTCTGAGGATCTTGCGGGGATATCAGGAGGACGAAGAAGAGGAATGCGAAGCGGGCAATCTGATAATAGCATGACCGGAGCTCAAGAAGGAATTTCGCAAACCCATGCCCTGGGAACAAACTATGTGGATGATTTAGGAGAGAAAGCGTTGCTGGAAGGAAGTTACTTTTTTAATCAGGGGAATAATGTGAATGATCAGGTTTTGAGTAGAGAGACGTTCAACCCAAATGGCAATCAGATATATAATGAACAAAAATCGAGTAATTCGACAAATGATAATCATCGTTTGAATACTCGTTTGGAATACAATATCAATGATAAGAACATGTTGGTGGTGAAGCCTAGCTTGAGTTATCAAAAAAACGAGTCCAATGAGCATACATTAGGCCGAACGGAAACACTTGATGGGGAAGAGTTAAGCTCTACAGACAATGTGTTTTCATCCAATGTGGAAGTGTTTAATTTTAGCAATGACTTGACATTTGTTCATAAGTTTGAGAAAATAGGACGTTCGATTTCATTTGATCTGAATACAAATTACAAGACTTCGGACGATTTAAGCATTTTTAGTGATAATCAAGCGGATTCTATTGTCAATTTTGATAATCAACAGATTGAAACAGGCTTTACTGCCAAAGCATTGTATAGCGAGCCTGTTTGGAGCGCAGGCATTCTTTCAGCTGGATATGAAATTCAGCTTTCTCAAAGAGAGTTTGCCAAAGAAGCTTTTGAAGGAGGAGATGCTGAATTTGTCGAAAGCCAGCTTTCCGCTTTGTCAGGAAATGTTAATAGCGATTTAATAGCTCATAGGGGAATTTTAAACTTCACGAATACGGAATTCGGAAAGTTTTTCAATATAGGTCTAGTCGCTCAAAGTTTGTCTTTGCAAAACAATATGGATAATGGCAGAGATGAACGAAAGACTTATTTGAATTTATTGCCTGTGGCTATGGGGAAGCTGGATATCGGAAAAAGTTCAAGTATTTTCTTTCGATACAAGACAAGCACGGTAGCGCCTTCGACTTCCCAATTGCTTGAAGTGGTTGACAATACCAACCCGCTATTTGTAAGTTTGGGAAATGCAGACTTGGATCAGTCGTATCAACATAATCTAATGCTGAGGTTTCAAAAAGTGAATGTGGATAAGAATACATCGCTCAGCAATTTCACTAGACTAATGTATACGAAGGATTATGTGGGAAATGAAACGGCTATCGTGGCAAAAGATACTGTGATTAATGGTGTCGCGTTGAGTAGAGGCGCGCAAGTTTCCAAACCGGTTAATTTGGACGGATATTGGTCGGCGATCAATAGCACTACCTATAGCTTTATTGTGCCTTGGATAAAAAGCAAAATGAATTTAACTGCCAATGGAGGATATGTCAGACTGCCTGGCGTTAATGATGATGAAATGAATATTTCAGAGACTTGGACCGCAGGCATGAAGCTGTCGCTAGTTAGCAATATAAGCGAAAACTTTGACTTCAATATATTCTACAAGGTTGATGGGAATTGGGTGGAAAACAGTGTGGAGAGCATAGGAAGCAATCGATATTCATTGCAGAATATAGGAGGCAAGATAAATGTGATATTTGGCAATGGCTTTGTCTTCAGAAGCGATTGGTCGCATCAGATCTATCATGGAGTCAACGAAGAGTTTAATACGCAATATACGCTATGGAATATGGCTTTGGCTAAGAAGTTCTTGAAAGACAAATCCGCCGAAGTTGAAGTTTCAGTTTATGACTTATTGGGACAAAACCAGAGCGTCTCGCAAACTGTCAATGCTTCATATATCGAAGAAAGAAATGTTCAAGTATTGCAGCAGTATTTTATGGTAAAACTGAGCTATACGCTCAGACATTTTAAGAAAGCATAATTCATTTAGCTTAAAGGTATTGAAAACGCCTTTAAGCTATCATTTCCTCTTTGGTTTTTTCTAAAACTTTGGCAAAAACATAATTTATTTCAGTGGCCAATTCAACGCAACAATTATAATAAGCTAGATTTTCCTTTTGAGTGTTGTCATATTCTCCCGGGTCGTTAAACGGCAAGCTAACTTTAAATATGGATCCGACTTGTATTGGACAATTTTGTTCAGCATGGCTGCATGTCATGATTGCATAGTAATTGTCTTTTGGATTTTTTGAGTCGTCGAATTTTTTTGAGAAGAACTCAGTCCCCTTTTGGTTGATGCTATGCTCTAAGTAATAAACGGGATTGTCGGAGTTGGTTTGTTTTTGAGCTCTGAAACCAATGTTTTTGAGTGTTTTTATCACATTGGAATGAATGCTTGTGACTTGAGAACCGCCTGAATATACTTCCAACATAGAATTATTGAGCCCATAATATCCTGCGATAGCCTCGGTCAATGCTTGCGCGATTTGGCTTCTTCGCGAGTTGTGCGTGCATACATAGACGATCTTTGCTTTATCATGAAGTTTCAATGTTGACTTGATGCATCTGGCCAAAGTGTCTAATTTCCTTATTCTATCTGGTTGTAAATGAGATGTTTCCTTATTGACGTTTTCAATAAATTGCTGAAGAGATGGATAAAGCAATACCATAAGTTTTACGTTGAGAAATAAAAAATATAAACTTAAAAATATACATGAATTTCTGCTTCAAATTCATTGCCATTTGAATGATAGTTATATTATTTATTTGAAAAAATATAAATCAAAGCCGACATTTTCTTGTTCAGATTATGAGACTGAATAAGAGGTGTGTATGGAAAAAAAGCTATTGTGTTTGATTTTGCTTTTTGTTGTCTTTGTAGATGCGTTTTCTCAAGAGTTTTTAGGGCCTGCGGATGGGAATTTTGGCGGAGTTTTAAGTGTGATTAACCAACCGGCTTCTTCAATAGACAATAGGTATAGTTTTGATTTTTTGCTATTGGGAGGTGATTTTGCTGGAGAGAATAATGCCTTTCATGTGGAAAGAAAGAACCCTTTTTTCAATTTGAATTTTACCGGCATGGCCCGCAATATGACAAGAGATGGACATCGAAAGTACGCATATGGAGAGCAGGATATAGTTTTTTTGGCATTTTTATTTAAAATAGATCCCAAAAGCGCTTTGTCAATCGTGCCAAGGTTAAGAGCTGTTGGGAATGTCAAGTATATTTCTGAGGATTTCGCCCATCAAGCGATGGATAGATTTGAAGAAATGAGGGAGTCTCCTGCTACTATTTTTGGCCAAAAAGGCTATGTCACAGGTTTGGCTTGGCAAGAGTTAGGCATTAATTATTCCAGAATAGTAAAAGATGACAAATGGAGTACAGTAAAAGTAGGAGCTACTCCTAAGTTATTGATGGGCTTGGCGGCTGGTTATGCTAAGGTTGACGATTACGATTTTGGCTTTGATGCCCAAGGGCAGCATTTTGTGTCGAATATTGATTATTCCATGGGGTTTTCAGACAACATCAATAATGTGTCAACGGACAGTTATCAATTCGATTTGCCTAATTCTTGGGGTTGGGGTTTGGATTTGGGAGTTAGGATAGAAAAAAAACGTTTAAACAAAAGGTGTCCGACTTACCAAGGCACAAAAATACCACTGCTTAAGCCCAAAGATATGCCTTATCAATATAGGCTGGATTTTACATTAAAAGACATTGGGGGAATATATTTTAAAGCGAGCCCTTATAGCGCAGACCATAATAGAACGTTGAATGATTCCATAATTTTCAATTATGCCGACAAATTTGACGGGGTGGACGATTTTGAGTCTATTGTTGACACATTGAGAACCATATTGGATCAAGAAAATAATGTTAGTGGATTTCATATGGGAAAGCCTATGCATATGACTGCTAACATTGACTATAATTTTGGCAATGGATTTTATGTGAATGCGGGAGTATTGATTGACTTGCAAAAAGTTAATTGGAATGATCACGAAGCGAATAAAATGACGACTTTGATGTTGACACCAAGATGGGAATCCGCGATACTGGGCGCTTATGTTCCTTTGCAGGTAAATGTCAATGGGAATGCGGATATAGGGCTTGGATTAAGAGTGGGACCGGTAATTTTAGGCGTTTATGATTTGTCTCCTGTGTTGGGGAATGGAACTATTGACGATGGCGGGTTTTACTTTGCCTTCAAGCATTTTTTCATTCCAAAAAAGAAGAAAATGGGAGATTTGCCTTGTCCTCGGCATTTGAGCAATTAAGAAACAGGTCGTTGTATATACATAAGATATGAAAATGATACTGGAATTGATCAAAAAAAGAATTATATTGTATTTTGATTAAGAAAAATACAACAAATGAAAAGAGCTTTTAGATTTCTGTTATTTACCATCTTTCTATTTGGCGGTCTGGCTTCAAATGCGCAAGACAAAATTGAGTGGTTGACTTTTGAGGAAGTGGAAGAGCGTTCAAAGAAAGAGCCAAGAAAAGTATTGGTTGACGTTTACACTGATTGGTGTGGATGGTGCAAGAAAATGGACAAGACCACATACGAGAACAAGAAGGTTGTGGAGTATGTAAATAAAAACTTCTACGCAGTAAAATTCGATGCGGAAGATAAAAATACCATTCATTTCAATGGGAATGATTTTGAGTACGTAGAGACGGGTAGAAAAGGAATCAACAAGCTTGCTTGGGAATTATTGGGTGGTAAAATGAGCTATCCATCAACTGTGTTTTTGGATGAGAAATTCAGAATAATTACTCCTGTGGCTGGGTATTTAGACGCTAATAACTTCGATGTGATTTTGCATTATATTGAAGAAGAAGCTTATAATGACGAGAATTCTGATTTTCAAAAGTACAAGCAGGAATATACGACTTCCAAAGGAAAGTAAATCTTCAAAATATTTAAAATAGTCAAGAGCAGCTTTTTAAAGCTGCTTTTTTATTTGGTAGCAATAGGCAAAGAATGATGACGATAGATAATTGATATCATCCTTATCAAAGGAATTATTAAAAGAATAGGTAACCCTGAGGGAAACGATTGAGGAATAAATGCCATGATAAAGAGAAAAGTGATTGTCGTGAATCCAGTAATCAACCAATAGGCAGAAAGAAATTTTTTGAATCTTTTTGAAAAAAGTAAAATGCCCATAGCTCCATGGCTTGGCAAAGCCCAAAATAGGTTGAAATTAATATGGTTTGCGTGATTTTTTGTAAATATCCAGAATACGATAATCATTAAGGAGACACCGCCAAATAGGATAAGGATTAAGGAGTCTAGTAGCGTAAGATCGAGAGATTTTGCGCATTCCAAATAGCTTAAAACAGCAATTGAAAGCGCAATGGCTAGAAGTTGAGGAAGTAGCGAGTTTTGATTTTTGTTATGTTGAGAAATTAAGTTAGCGGACAAACGAGTGATGGCTGGGTTGTAATAAGTTGACTCGTTGGATGTTTCGAAAGAAATTAATTTGCGAAGCCTGTCGGGAAAGAAGACTTGCTTGCTCTCGGAAATCGGAATGTCCGCTAAGTCACCAAAACATATATTGATTAGAAAACCGCTCCAAGGGTAATTGTTAAGGCCTTCATTGAAGGTTTTCCGATAAGTTGTTTGGGAGTTTTGAGCAGGTGCTTGCAGTGAGAGATTGGCGTTTTGTGTTTCCAGAATTTTGATGATTTCTGTTGAACAGTTGCTTTCAAAGAAATCATATTCTAGCGTATAATTCCTAGAGCTTGCGATTTTTTCAAGTGTTTGATGGATTTCAGTGACTTGATTGTTTTTATAGGGTAATATTTGCTCGGTCAGGCCTTGTCCGCTTTTATTATGCTCTTGCACATATTGATCAAAGGGAATGGCTTTTAGATTATAAGTTAGCTTTCCTTTAAGTGTATTTATGTAGAAATTACTGGATAAGAAGTTGAAGTTGCCGAAGCTATATACTTCGTCTACTTTTTTTTGCGGATCGAGGACTCTTAGCGCGGAATGTCCGAAAGTTTCGTAAAGATTTGGTCCAAAATCGCTGGTGAGCAGTGAGATTTTTTTTTCAGAACCTTCACCAAAACTATTTCCGGAAGAAAATAATATAATGAAGAATAAAAGGGCAAAGTTCAGTCTCAAGCTTTATACTAGGTGTTGAAGTATTAAAGGTAATGTTTTTTGAATTCAAATCCATGAATCTTAAGTTGATAGTGGTTTTTTGATTTTAGGTTTATTGAAATCTCAAATCAGCGATGAATCAGAGATAAGGTAATTCAAATGTATTTAAAATTCTGTTTCAAAATTAGATTTAAAAACAAAAGCACTTTTCATAACGAAAGGTGCTTTTGTTTGGTGTCTTTGAAAGTGAAGAGTATTAAAGAGTTTGCTTATTAGATTAAGTCTTTAAGGTGGTATATTTTCGCTTGGATGTTTTTATATCTGTTGGAGTGGAAAGATTTTGTGTTTCGCAAAGCCTCTATATAGTATTCCACCGCTTTGCGGCTTTCTCCATTGGCTCTGTATACATCGCCAAGTGTTTCAAGCGTGGTGGTGTTTCGCTCTGCCGAAAGAGCTGTTGAAGCCCAATTTTTGGCTTGATCCAAGTTTTCTTTTCTAATGACGCATTTCTGAGCTTGTTTGCAAAGTGTTTTCCAATCGTCAGTGGAAGCTTCTGAAATGATGCTTATTGCACGGTCTAAATATCTTGGATTCGAACTTTGAGCTTTTGCATTTATTCCTATTGTTAGAACGATAGCTGCGGCGATTAATATTGAATTTCTCATAAGTGTATGTGTTTTATTGTTTCTTATTGTAAATGCAAAAATGTGCCAAAAGCGTAAGTGGTTGAATGATAGATTTTTGAGGTTTTTGCTTCATACAGAATGTGTATGAATGTAATACAAGGGTGTGCGGAATTGAACATCCTGCAAGTTTGTGTGCAATAAGAATTCCTCGTATATTCAAGAGCTTTAGGGGCTGCCTTTTGAAGTTTTTAGTGTTGTTTTTTGAAAAAAATCGTACTCTGAAACAATTTTAGGAGATAATCTTTCCAAAAATTCGGTATAGATCGCAAATCATATTAATTTTGTTCTATGGCAGAACAGATATTAATCATCGATTTTGGATCGCAGTATACGCAGTTGATCGCTCGACGTGTCAGAGAGCTGAATGTATATTGTGAAATCCACCCTTATAACAACCTTCCTGAAATGACTGATGACATCAAAGGTGTTATCTTTTCGGGAAGTCCGCATTCGGTAAGAGAGGCAGACGCACCGCAAATTGATCAAAATCTTTACAGAAAGAATCTTCCGTTGCTTGGAGTATGCTATGGAGCTCAATATTTGGCTTATCAAAATGGAGGAGAAGTATTGCCTTCAGAGATTAGAGAATATGGAAGAGCGAAGTTGACAAGCGTTGATGCTAATTGTCCTTTGATGAAAGATATTCCATTGAATTCACAAGTGTGGATGTCGCATGGTGACACGATTGCTTCATTGCCAGACGCATTTGAGGTGATTGCTAGCACAGAGTCTGTCAATGTGGCGGCTTATCGCATCAAAGGAGAAGAAACGTACGCGATTCAGTTTCACCCTGAAGTTACGCACTCTATCGATGGGAAGCGTATTTTGGAAAACTTTATCGTTGACATATGCGGATGCGCTCAGAATTGGACGCCTGACGCATTTGTTGATTCGACTGTTGCGCAACTTAAGGAGCAATTAGGCGAAGATCGCGTTATTCTAGGATTGTCAGGAGGAGTTGATTCTTCAGTGGCGGCGATGCTTTTGCACAAGGCTATAGGCGAAAATCTTTACTGTATTTTTGTTGATAATGGTTTGTTGAGAAAAGACGAGTTTGAGAGCGTGCTTGATTCCTACAAGCATATGGGACTTAATGTAAAAGGAGTGAACGCAAGCTCGAAATTTTATGCTGAGCTTGAAGGTTTGACTGATCCTGAGGCTAAGAGAAAAGCCATTGGCAAAGTTTTCGTGGATGTATTTGACGAAGAGTCGAAGTTGGTTGAGAATGCCAAATGGTTGGGACAAGGAACAATTTATCCTGATGTGATCGAATCAGTTTCTGTTAAAGGCCCTTCTGCGACAATCAAATCCCATCACAATGTTGGTGGATTGCCGGATTATATGACATTGAAGGTGGTAGAGCCATTGCGCACTTTGTTCAAGGACGAGGTAAGAAGAGTGGGAAGATCTATGAACATGGATCCGAATATTCTTAACAGACACCCGTTCCCTGGGCCAGGTTTGGGTATCCGTATCTTGGGAGATATCACTGCTGATAAAGTGAGAATACTTCAAGAGGTTGATCATATATTCATCAATGGTCTTAAAGAGCATGGATTGTACGAGCAGGTGTGGCAAGCAGGAGCTATGTTGTTGCCAGTGCAGTCTGTTGGAGTAATGGGAGACGAAAGAACTTATGAGAAGGTTGTTGCTTTGAGAGCAGTGACAAGCGTTGATGGAATGACAGCTGATTGGGCTCATCTTCCATATGAATTTTTGCAAGAAGTATCCAACCAAATCATCAACAGAGTGAAAGGAGTGAATAGAGTAGTTTATGATATCAGCTCCAAGCCACCTGCGACGATCGAGTGGGAATAAAAAGTAGAAATAAAATCTTGCTTAAGTGCAAATGAAATAAAATTGATAGGGATAGTTTGAATTATGAAATGACTATCCCTATCTTTATTTTAGGCTTGGCCAAATGGGCCGTGCCAATAGTTGTTAGGCTTGAAGCCTAGGCTTTTTGACGATTATATTCATTGAAGGCTATTTGCTTGAGAAGCCTTCATAGTTGTTTTTGATATGTTTAGGAAAATTATATTTCAAATCTTATGCGCTTTGTTGGTAACCATGTCTGCCCATGCCCAGCAGAATGATCAGCAAAATTACCTTAATGCGAAAGCATTGATGAAAAATGGGCAGTATGGATTGGCCATGAGTGCTTTTTCTCCTTTGACGGAGGTTTCCAACCCCAATACTTTTCAAAAGTACGCTTGTTTTTATTATGCTTACTGCGCTTATGAGGATAATGACAGGGATATAGCTAAGAACATGTTCCTGCAAATCACTAAAAGATATCCAAAGTGGGATAAATTGCCTGAAGCTTATTTTTATTTGATGAAAATCGAGTTGGAGAAAGATAATTTTTCAACCGGCTTAAGTTATTTTGACAAGATCAAAAAATCCACAATCAAGCATAAAGCAGGCAAGCAAATTATTTATGTGTTGCAGGACAAGGATTATTCAGTAGCGAAGCGAGTGTATGACAACAATCCTGAAAATGTGTATGTCGGCAAAGCTTTGGCGAATAAAATTGCTGATATGCCTATAAGCACGCAAGACAGAACGCTGTTAGTGAGTATCGTTGACAAATTCGATTTTAATAAAGCTTCATACGGATTGTCTGAAACATCGCAAAAACCTTCCAAGAAATCCAGTTACAATGTGGCGGTAATGTTGCCATTTTTATACGAGGAAGCGACTGTTTCCAGACGTAAAAAAGACTTTATCTATGAGATGTATGAAGGGATGCTATTGGCTCAGGAAGAGTTAAGCAATGATGGCATCGACTTGCGTTTTTATTCATACGATACAGACAAAAATTATCAGACGACAAAAAGCGAGCTTCAAATTGATAAAATCAAAAACGCGGATTTGATTGTCGGTCCTTTGTATTCGGGGCCTGTGGAGGCCGTTCGAAATTTCTCGTTTAATCAAAAGGTGAATGCCTTTAATCCAGTGTCTAACAGCTTAAGCGTAGTTGGAAATAATCCTTATAGCTTTTTGTTTATGCCATCAGTAGTCTCTGAGGCTAAGGCCGCGGCTAATTTCGCATCGGAAGAGATGGCTGATAATCGCAATTGCATGATTTTTTATGGAACCAGCAAAAAGGATTCTTTATTGGCTGCGACATATAGAGAAAAAATTCAAGATGAAGGATTTGTTGTGGCTAAATACAAGAAGTTTCATAAATCTGAAGCTCAACAAATTTTGAAACTGTTGACGGCGAAAACGGAGGTGAGAACGGATTCATTATTAAAAAACGGAAAGCGTTATCGTTATGACTCTTTGCATATTGCCTCGGATAGTATAGGGCATATTTTCGTAGCTTCTGACGACCAGTTGCTGGCGGGTAACTCCATTTCCGGAATAAGCAGTCGACCTGATAATATTAAGTTGATCGGCAAGGAAAAGTGGCTTCAACACAAGTTCCTTTCACTTCAACAGTTCAATCAAAATGCAATATATTTAATAGCGCCTAGGTATGTTGATTATTCTTCAGAAACATTCAAATCATTTGCGAATGCTTATAATGAAAAATATTTCCAACAGCCGACAACATTTTCAGCTCTAGGATATGACTTTACATACTTTATCGGAAACATGCTTCATGAATATGGAGTCTATTTCCAAAACAGCTTTAATGAACGGTTTATTCCGGGCAAGTTGTTTGTGGGATACAAGTATGATCATGGAAATGACAATCAGTTTGTTCCGATTATCCGTATGAAAGACGGCGCGTTAGTGAATTATAATCTACCTCAATAATTAAAAAGATATGCTAGATAAAAGCAAAAGTGTTCATTTGTTTGAGACAGCTCAAAATTTTATCCCTGGCGGGGTTAACTCTCCTGTAAGAGCTTTCAAAGCTGTGGGTGGAGATCCAATTTTCATGCAGTCTGCAAAAGGCGCGATCATGACCGATGTGGATGGCAATGAATATATAGATTTGATCAATTCATGGGGACCGATGATATTGGGGCATGCTTATGATGAGATTACAGAAGCGGTAAGCAAGGCGATTCCTCATTCATTGTCTTTTGGCACGCCGGGAGCATTGGAGGTTGATATCGCAGAATTAATCGTTAAAATGAAACCTAGCATTGAAAAGGTTCGAATGGTTAATTCAGGAACGGAAGCGACAATGTCGGCGATTCGTTTGGCTAGAGGATATACATCTAGAGAAAAAGTAATTAAGTTTGAAGGTTGCTATCATGGACATGGAGATTCTTTCTTGATAGCTGCTGGTAGCGGCGCGATGACTATGGGCGAGCCAAATAGCCCGGGTGTTACTCGCGGAACGGCTAATGACACGCTTACAGCGCCTTATAACGATCTTGAGGCTGTGACAAAATTGGTGGCAGCAAACAAAGACCAAGTAGCGGCTATTATTCTTGAGCCGGTAGCTGGAAATATGGGCTGTGTGCTGCCTAATGAAGGTTACTTGCAAGGCTTGAGAGATTTGTGTACTCAAGAAGGCATTGTGTTGATCTTTGACGAGGTAATGACTGGATTTAGATTGGCAAAAGGCGGAGCTCAGGAGTTGTTTGGCGTTCAGGCGGATTTGACTACGCTTGGCAAGATCATCGGAGGTGGAATGCCAGTAGGCGCTTACGGTGGCAAGAAAGAAATTATGGATTATGTATCGCCTCAGGGACCAGTTTATCAGGCAGGAACTTTGTCTGGAAACCCTATTTCCATGGCGGCAGGGCTGGCAATGTTGAAGCATTTGGATACGCACCCTGAAGTATATGAGCATATCAATGCGCAGTCAGCTAAGATAGCGGAAGGAACAAAGGAGAATTTGAAAAAATTGGGGCTTGACTATACAACCAATGAAGTTGGCTCCATGCACAGTTTGTTTTTCACTAATGTGAAAGTAACAGATTTTGATACAGCGAAGACGTGTGATACAGCATTGTTTGGAAAGTACTTCAATGCGATGTTGGAAAGAGGAATTTACCTGGCTCCTTCTCAGTATGAGACATTATTTATCTGCAATGCATTGACTGATGAGCATGTTGAGGCAATATTGAAGGCTAGTTATGAGTCATTGAAGGAGATTCACTAGCAGCTATTGAAAATAAGATAAAAAAACCGTCGTTAATCCGACGGTTTTTTTATGCTTGTATTAGACATTATCACGATTGATTTTTAAATCATAAAAAACTAATTGTGATACATATTACTTTAAACTTCCTTTGCCGGATTTCCAAATACTGTTGCTCCCTCCGGAACATCGGCGATTACGATGGATCCAGCTCCCAATCGAGCGCCTTTGCCGACTTTGATTCCTCCGACTACTGTAACACCTGCTCCTATAAACACTTCGTCTTCAATTATGGCCGAAGCGCTGATATTGCTCCCTGTGCCAATGTGAACAAAGTTTCCTATTTCGGCTGATATGTCGATTATGGCTCCTGAATGAATCAGGCAATGGTTGCCAATTTTAGTGTTTGCGTTGATCACCGAACCAGCGTTGAAGAAGTTTCCATGGCCTATATGCGCAGTTTCAGCGATATGGGCTTTGTTGTGTATCGCATTGACAGGCATAGCCTTGTTCTCTTCCACGATGGTGTCTGTCGCATACTTACGAACAGAGATTTCGTCTGTCGCCACAAATACATCGCATTTGCTGCCTATTAGTTTGCTGTATGTCTCGTCTTCTAGGGATCCGAAAACTGTCATTTCATTGATGAGAGTGCCATGCAGTTTTTCATCATCATCCAAAAAACCATAAACAATGACATTGTTGCTATTGAAAATTTCCAAGGCGGCTTTGCCAATGGCATTGGCGCCTGCGATTATGACCGGGTTTTCCATTTTCTATCTTTAGATTTTTGGCAAAAATAAATGAATATCTACCAAGCTTCAAGCGGAGTCAAATTTTTACTTGCAATAAATGCCATAAATTTCGATAAAGCTTCTTAATTTTGTGTGTTGTCATCGGCAAAGCGAGTAAATGCCATTATTTCCGCAATTTTCAGATGGCATATTGACTGTTTACGAATGAGAAAAAGAAAAAAGAACGTTGTAATAGAGAATATCGCGATAGAGGATTTTGCCGCGGAAGGCAAATGCGTCGCGAAGCATGAAGGCAAAGTGATCTTTGTAGATCATGCCGCACCCGGAGATGTAGTGGATTTGCAGTTGACCAAATCCAGAAAAAGCTTTTCCGAGGCTAGAATCACCAACTTTCATGGGTATTCTGATCTGAGAATTGAGCCTTTTTGCTCGCACTATGGTGTTTGCGGTGGTTGCAAATGGCAACACTTGGACTATAAGTCGCAACTATATTACAAGACGAAACAAGTAAGGGATAATTTCGAGCATTTAGGAAAGTTCGAATATCCTGAGATTTTGGAGGCTATAGGGTCTGAGAAGACAAGATATTATAGAAATAAGCTTGAGTTCACTTTTTCCGCTGCTAGATGGTTGACAGTCGAAGAAATAAGGGAAGGAACAGAACAAGACCGAAGAGGCTTGGGCTTCCATATTCCCAAGCATTACAATAAAGTTATCAATGTAGATCATTGCTATTTGCAATCCGATCCTTCAAATGAGATTAGACTTGGGCTAGCTCAATTTGCTCGTGAGAATGATTTGCCTTTCTTTGATTATCGAGTGGAAGACGGATTGTTGAGGAATCTGATGATTAGAACTTCAACGACCTCAGATGTGATGGTGTTGGTGCAATTTTTCAGAAATGATAAGAAGGAGGTGAAGATGGTGATGGAGTATTTGGAGAATGCTTTTCCACAAATCACCTCTTTGAATTATGTGATAAATGGCAAAGGAAACGATAGTTTTCATGATTTGGAAGTGAAGTTGTATAGTGGCAAACCATATATCGAAGAGCAAATGGAAGGCTTGACCTTCAGGGTTGGACCAAAGTCGTTTTATCAGACAAACAGCGATCAGGCTTATGTGTTGTACAAGAAGACCAGGGAGTTTGCTGAACTTCAAGGAGATGAAACAGTATATGATTTGTATACAGGAACTGGAACTATCGCGAATTTTGTAGCCAAGCAAGCCAGCAAAGTGGTAGGAATAGAGTATGTGGAAGAAGCTATTGAGGACGCCAAGCTGAATTCAGAGTTGAATGGCGTTGAAAATACGACTTTTTACGCTGGTGACATGAAGAAAATGCTTACGCGGGAATTGTTTGAAAAGCATGGCAAGCCTGATGTGATCATTACGGATCCTCCAAGAGCGGGTATGGATAAGGAAGTGGTTGAAATGCTTCTTAGAGTGGAGGCGAATAGGATTGTGTATGTAAGTTGCAACCCAGCTACGCAGGCCAGAGACTTGACATTGTTGGATGAAAAGTATAAAGTAGTGAAAGTTCAGCCAGTGGATATGTTTCCGCATACCCATCATATTGAAAATGTAGTTCAATTAGAATTGAGAAAAGATGCATAACGATCCGGAATTAAATGGCAAATACCTTGGCAAAATTACCAAGGACTTTGTGCAGATTGCTGATACACTGAAAGAGGCTTCGTATCAGATTAAGAAAAGAGGATTTTCTGATTACCCTATTTTTGTGGTGAGCAAGGTCAAGCAGCCTTTGGGACAGCTTCTTATAGGAACAGAGGATATTGATATCGAATGGAATTTTTCGGCGTCTTATCTTGATGAATTTTTGCAAAGAGGCATTATCGATAGTAAAGGAGAGGAAGCTTTCAAAGCATCTTATAAAGATCTTGATGAGTTTTGCTGTATTTTTGTTGTGGACAATGACTTTACGAAGTTCATTTATATTCCTTACCCGGAAGAAGACTAATCGGTCATAAAGAATATTAATAGAGCATGTCGGTGAAATAACGAGCATGCTCTTTTTATTATGCTGAAGGACTTAATTCGATTTTGGTTGAGGTAGTTTTGCTTCGCTCATTTGCAGCAGATATTTTACGCTTGTTGCTTTTAAGAAGATATATGAGCAAGAATAATGGAACAGCTCCATGAGGAAGTCTTACCAATACTTCAAAAGTCCATTGCGAGAAGCTATTGAACATGAAATCTGTGTAGAAGTTAGCCCAAAGTCTGGCGATAGCAGTAGCAAATCCCCAGAAAACACCGTAACACAAAGCATATTTTTCTATTTTGGGAAGAAAAATGGCTATTGCAAAAATGATGTCAAGAATGCCAGCCAAATATAAAATGATTATGCTTTGATCTTCCGTTGTTCCCAAGATATTGATTGTCATGTCAATAAAGTATCCTGGAACTGGATAAAACCCCAAAGCGTAAAGACCATGGCCTATGAAAGTAAATCCGCTGATTATTTTCAAATAGGCCAATAATTTTGAATCAATTTGTTCATTTAACTTTATTAAGTAATATACTGCCAGAGGAGAGCCAAATTGGATACTGTATTCTATAAGCTGTCCCATTCTCCAAAATTTATCTTTGGCGCTAAGCAAGGATATGCAGAACAAAACCACAAACGCTGCCAGATTAAGCTTGTTGTAATACCACTTTTTGTCTTTGGAAAAGATGAAAGTTAGATTGTTGATGGCGGCAATCAATAACGTCGCTCCCATGACAAATGAAATAGCGATAGTGAATTTTTCTATCAATGGACTTGTGACATATTCACGCCAAGTCATGTTTGTCAACAGCTCTACGGGGGCTTTAAGCAATGATTCATCCCAGAAAAAACTTCTTAAAGGCAAGTCCCAAAAAAAAGCTTGATAAGCTCTTCCTAAAAAAAGAAGTGTCGTGAAAATAATGAGAAAATGAGTGAGATTGATTTGAGAAAATGATTTGAATCGCATGTTGTTTACTACTTTTTGCAAAGCAAGTAAGGGATAAAACTTTTTTTGTAAAAATCTTATAAGCGAATTTAATCTAAAATTAATAGAGTAACATTAAGTTCATAAATTCTGCTTATAATTTTAAAATGATATTAATACACTTTCTTGGAAAAGGATATACTTTTGCCTCATTCTCAAACTAATTAAGTTATAAAAATGAAAAAAATTTACATTTTCATGAGTTTGATCTTGGCGCTTCTCACTACCGCGAAAGCATCGAACGACAAGTACAGATTGGTACTTAGAGATGATCCGTCATCAACAATCACAATTGCTTGGAATCAAATTTCAGGTTCTGGGGCAACAGTTTACTATGGTACTACAGACCATGGCACCAACTGGCAAAATTATTCTAATAGCAAAACGGTGGATAGGTCGGTTTCCTACAGAGGAATGAACAACCAGTTCGCTAGGTTGACTAATTTATCAGCGAATACGGCTTATTACTTTGTGGTTAGAGACAGCGAAGGAACTAGCCAAAGATTTTGGTTCAAGACAGCTCCAAATGATCCAAATGCTCGTTTGTCTTTTATTGCTGGAGGTGACTCTAGAAACAACAGAACGCCAAGACAAAATGCCAATAGATTGGTATCGAAGTTGAGGCCTCATGCAGTGTTTTTTGGCGGTGATATGACAGACAATGACACTAATTCTCAGTGGCAAAATTGGTTCAATGACTGGCAATTGACAACTGCTTCTGATGGGAGAATGATTCCAATAGTTGCAGCAAGAGGGAATCATGAATCTTCAAATTCAACGATTTACAATTTGTTTGATACGCCAAGTTCCAGCGCATATTATGCGATTACATTCTCTGGTTTGGTGAGAACATATACGCTAAATACTGAGATGTCAATCAGCGGTAGCCAAACTTCTTGGTTGTCAGGTGATTTAAGCTCAAATGCCTCAGTGAAGTGGAAAATGGCTCAATATCATAAGCCAATGAGGCCGCATGTAAGCTCCAAGTCTGAAGGAAACAGTCAATATTCAAACTGGGCTTCTTTGTTTCAACAGCATAAAGTGAAGTTGGTGATCGAGTGCGATGCTCATACAGTGAAGACTACATGGCCTGTAGTTCCTTCATCAGGAAGCGGCAGCGACGAAGGTTTTATCAGAGACGATGCCAATGGTACCGTATATGCTGGAGAAGGATGCTGGGGAGCTCCATTGAGAAGCAATAACGATGATAAAAACTGGACAAGAAACAGTGGAAGGTTCAATCAGTTCAAGTGGATATTTGTAGACAAGGATAGAATTGAAGTAAGAACTATTCAAGTTGACAATGCGACTTCTGTAGGTTCTGTTTCTGACAATGATATTTTCACAGCGCCATCGAATTTGAACATTTGGAATCCAAGCAATGGTTCGGTTGTGACAATCGAAGATAATAGCAATTTGGCCCCTCAAGTGGCTATTAGCTCTCCTTCGAATGGTTCTCAGCAAACGAAAAATCAAGCGGTGTCTATCTCTGCTACTGCTAGCGATGCTGACGGATCAGTTTCCAATGTGAAGTTTTATATTAACAACTCACTGATTTCTACTGATAGCCAGAGCCCATATCAAGCTTCATACACGCCTACGCAAGATGGAACTTATACAATTAAGGCTGAAGCAACAGATGATAAAGGAAAGACTTCAACCGCTACGTCAAGCTTCTTTGTGGGTGTGGTTCAGCAAACATTTGAAAAAAGAATCAATTCAAGCATGGATGACGTTGAGGAGTCTTCTAGCGGAAGCATGTATACAAATAGTTCTGATTTGGAATTAGTGGCTGATGGGTCAAAAGGAAACCAAAGAATAGGAATGAGGTTTACAGGTGTGAATATTCCTCAAGGAGCTACAATAACGAATGCTTATATCCAGTTTACGGTGGATGAAACAAATACTGGTTCGACATCTCTTACAATCAAAGCTCAAAATACAGATAATGCGGGAGCTTTTAGTTCAAGTTCTAATAATGTGAGTTCGCGCTCATTGACATCTTCCAGCGTGTCTTGGAACCCTGCAGGTTGGTCTTCAGTAGGAGCTTCGGGTGCAGATCAAAGAACTCCGAACTTGGCTTCTATTCTTCAGCCAGTGATAGGACGATCTGGATGGAACAGCGGTAATAGCTTAGTGGTAGTTGTTACTGGTACAGGTGAAAGAACAGCGGAGGCATATGATGGGTCTAGCTCAAATGCCCCTTTGTTGCATATTGAATATACTGTTGGAGGTTCTTCAAATCCTGATCCAGACCCAGATCCTGATCCAAACCCAACGGTTACAGTGGAGAAAAGCGTTAGAGTAAGCACAGGAAATGATGATGCGGAAGAAGCTCAAAGCGGAGCGATGTATCTTAACAGTAGCGATTTGGAGTTGGTGTATGATACGCATCAAAGCGCTGGCAACCAACATGTGGGTATTAGATTCAATAATCATCAAATTCCAGCTGGCGCTCAAATTGAAGAAGCTTATATTCAATTCACAGTAGATGAGACTAAGTATTCTTCAGGAGTGTTGAGTATCTATGGACATGATACTGACAATGCGTCTACATTTACTTCTACGTCTGGAAATATCTCAGGAAGAGCTAAAACGTCTGCGACTGTGAGCTGGAATCCTCCAAGCTGGAGTTCAGTAGGAGCTGCAGGAGCTGACCAAAGAACACCTGAATTGAAGGCTATCGTACAAGAAATTGTTGATAGATCGGGATATGCTACAAATAATTCTATTGCTTTCATTATCAACGGTTCTGGTGTGAGAACAGCGGAATCATACAATGGCAGTTCCTCAAGAGCGCCTTTATTGTATGTGAAATATACAACTAGCTCCTCTTCTAGAAAAGCGGGAACAGGCACTTCAGAGATTACAGCTGTGGTTGAAGGTTTAGCGGGAGTTAAAGCTTACCCAAATCCTACAAACAATGAGCTTAATGTTGAGATCAATGGATTTGATGAAGAGTCAAGTGTTAGAGTCACTTTAGTTAATTTGGCGACAACTCAAATTATAGCTGATGTGAATACTTCAGTAGCGGATGTTAAGCCGTTTGATGTGAGTAATTTATTGCCGGGCTTGTATGCTGTTATTGTTTCAGTTGAAGGCCAGACATTCCAGCAAAAAGTAGTGGTTTATTAATGGCTGAATGTTGATATAGTTGGTGAAGCGCCAAGCTTAGTCTTAGGGCTAATAGTTTGGCGCTTTTACTTTTTTTGTTGCCAATTAATTTGTTCCTCGGAGAGGAACTTTGAAGAGTCGTGTCCTGTAAGAAATTGTATTTCGGCATGGCATGTCCAAAACATTTTTCGAGCCTTTAATTCATAAAGCAGATACTCCAATGCTTTTTCTTGAAGTCTTTGCCATTCGATGTAATTTTGATTGCTATTTAGATATAATTCCTTTTGAAGTTTTGCCATATTCATTACGGCAGGATATTTCTTTGAATAAAGCCTGAAATTATCCCATGCGCTATTGATTTCGTAAATGCATCGGTATTTCTTTGTGTTAAGACGGTTCATAAGATCTTTTTTTTCCAATTTCCATTGGTCAAACATGAGATCTGCTTGCTTTTTTTGAGCCTTGTATTTTTTTCTGTATATGGGAATGGATAAACTAAGCATAGGAAGAATTGCGTCGCGTCCATTATGCTCTAAATTCGGAGCATCTTCTCGTTTTTCAGTGAAAATGTAGGCGAAGCTTATGCCTAAATCAGGAAGCCCGTTTTTTACCGCTAGTTTTTTGAGCGCTTTCGCTTTATTTTCTTGATGCTCTATCATTGAGAACATCGGATTCCCTTGTATAGTGTAGATTTGATTGATAAGGGTAGAGTCGGGCTTTTCCAGATGATTTTCGTCGTAATTAATCTTAATTTTTTTGTCATTCAATAGACACATGAAAGCGAAATGCAAGCTTGGACGTTTATTCTCATTGTCCTTGATTTGAGTTAGCAACTCATCGATTTTCAATTGTATTCTTAAAATGTCAAGTTGTTGCTCTTTGCCGTAATCATCTTTGTTTGACACTAGCTTTAAAATGTCATTATAAATCTCTAATTGTTGCTTTTGGAAAATGATAGTTTGGTGGAGTTTTAAAAGTTCATAGTAGACTTTCTTGACTTTGAAAAAAACTTCATTTCTGCTTTGGATAAATTTCTCAAAAAGCGCCAATGCTTTTTCTTCAGCGACATCTCCTTTGATCGAAAAAGTTCCAAACCAAGGGAATGTCTGGCTAAGAAATAGGGATGCTCTTTGGGCGCCAACTCTAGTCTCCACAGGATCGATAAAGTATCCGAAGGAAAGTTTGGGGTCATGCCATGATTTAGCTTTTGGAAGCTCAAGCATTGCTTGTTCAAATTCTTTATACTCAGCTTTTAGTCCAGGATTATTCATAGCTGCTTTCTTGAGATAGTCATTCAAGCCTTCGGGATAAGCAAGCATAGGATAAGAAAGAGTGAACGTCAAACAGATCAATACTTTGAGTAGCATGAGGCAGGTTGTTTTAGGTATGTTCTCCTAAAACCCTGCCAGTTGAAAATGAAGGATTTAAGCATCAATGACATGCTTAAGTCGCTTAAAAGACCCGTTTTGATTTTAATCGCAATATTTTCTTAAAGAATTTGAACATAATGAAGGCTTATTTTTTTTAATAATGAATCAAATGATATTGTTATGAAAAATATTTATAAAGGATTGATTTTGAGCTTGCTGGTTTTAGGTGTGGGCTTGGCCGGTTGTTCGAATGATGATAACAATCCCTCGCCAGATGGCAAAGACTACGCATCCTTGGATGATAAGTTGGATTATAGCCTAGCGAGAAATGAGGTTGACTTTCTTATGGAAACGTACGAAAAGGATGCGGATAGAAAATACCATGATGCTGAGTTGCCTACCAAGTTTACTGAAGAGCAAAATGTGTTTATGCAAAATGCATTGACAATAAATTTAAATCATAGCGCCCCTGTGGTTGTATTGCCTATGCTTAGAGGTATTGATGGCAATGGAGAAAAAGTGTATTACATTATTACTGAAGCCTCGGATTTTAAAATGGCTAAAAAGCTGGGAGTTAATTATTCTCCGAAGTTAAAATACGCGAGAGGCAGCGAAGGCGTTCAAAAAGCCACTGTGAATGGAGACGGGTATATGGTTTTCGAAGGCTCGGTGGATTTTTCTCCAGTAAGGAGAATAGAGCCGGGGACGGGAGAGTTTGCATTTCCACCTTCTGTAGCTCAGCCAGGAGCTGTTGGAGATGAAAATTACTCGCCGATAGTGGTTTTGCCTAGCAACTTGGTTTTGAATGCGACGCCAGTTAAGAATGTTACGGGATTGCATGATCGAATTCCTGAAGGGGAACGTTCGTTGGATCTAGACGAAATGTGGGTGACTTTGCAGATTTTGGATGGTTTTCAAGGAGGACGAGCGTATTATTATCACCTTGTGACAGATGCGTATGACCAAGTGCCCGCGACTATTGAATTAGGTATTTATGCTCCAAAATTAGGAAAGATACCTCAATTTGGTCAATCAACTTTGGATGAAGAGTCGGCTTTATTAGGGTTTTCGCCTGTGGGAAATGGGATAGATGACCTTCAAAGTGATAATCGCCAAGGACTTAGCTCGGCTATTCTAAGCGATCAAAATGGCTCAGGAAGCTTGGCTCCTTTGGATCCTATAAATGTATTTCCTATTGAGCCTCAAAATGAGCTGGAAAAAAACAACAACTACAGTCCTTTGTGGGACGCTCATATCAGTAAATGGACTGATGAGGCGATTGAAAAAGGATATCAAAGACGAATTACGAGTTTCCAAGATTTGAAATCCTTGGTAGACAAAGGTTGGGTAGTAAGCTTTACACCTGATGCAGGTCCAGTTAACTCATATGTTGCAGGGTTAAATGCTAGCAATGCGATTATTAATTGCCCTGTGATAGCTCATCCGAAAAATTAAGATAGATTTTTTATTGAAATATAAATGATGGCGTCGGCATAGCTGACGCCTATTTTTTTCAATAATAATCAGAGTTGATTTAAATAATGCAAAGTCGCGAATATGACAACCTCTCTGGGAATTTCGTAAGGTTTGTTAATCGAAAGGATGTTATTTCCGGATATCTTTGATACTTTATCCATTTCAATTTTGAATAAGCTTGGGCCGTTGATTTGTGATATTTTTCCGGCTTTATGCTCAAATAACTTTTTCCCTGATGGCGTGACAATGCAGTCGTTTTCCCATTTAAGCAATGTTTTCCCTGATGGTGTTTGGTATTCGTGATTAGTGTATGTGATGATGGGCTTTCCCGATGGGGTTTTTAATGATTTACCATTCCAATGATATAAGTTATTACCGGAGATTTCGCTAATAACGATATTGCTGTCCATGCTAGCCGGTCTTGAGCTTGTTTGATTAGTCTGATTGTCTGATTGGCCGGAGAAAAAGTTTAGAATTTCCGATTCGTAAAAGATTGCCCCTACCGCAAAAATAAAAGGAGGTATAAAAAATTTCAGGAAATTAGTATTGAATGATTTTCCTGATTGATTTCTAATTGAGCGAATTCTGTATAGAAAAAATGCAGTAGCTGCAAGAAATAAAAAAATAGCCGCTAATATTTCTTCTGTTGTGAATGAGGTTTGGATAGTGTCGTCAGTGTAGAACATGGAGTATTTATTCAGTGCTTGATTTATAATATCCAAGCTATAATCATGACTGATACAGCTTGGATACTTGATATTAATTATTTTTTTCTAACAGAACCCATGCCTTCGTTTTGCACGCTTATTTGGCTTGGTTCGCTTATGTATCTAACCTTGCCCATGCCTTCGTTATTGACATTAAGCTCATTAGTCGCATTCACTACGATTTTTCCCATGCCTTCATTTTTGATATTGACATTCATTGACTTTAATTCGCTTGCCTCGATATTACCCATGCCCTCATTGTTAATGATTAATGATTGGGCATCGCCAACGAGCTTTATTTTTCCCATGCCTTCATTGACAACTTTCAGCTCATCCGCTTTCAAGTTATTTTGACAAGTGAATTTGCAGATTCCTTCTTGAGTGATACTGTTCATCTCAGGCGAGGAAATATAAATGTCCATTTTAGTCGACTTTTTTAAGCTGATGTCCTTTTCAAATTTTATGATTAATGTGCCATTTTTAACCTCCGTTTTTATGTACTGAAGCAAATTGTCATCGCTTTTAACTTCCAAAGAAACATCATCATTTTGTGTGTAAAAGATTTCAAACATACCGGACGCTTTGACCCCTGAAAATGATGAAATCTCTCGGGTTTCGCTGATCACATTTCCGCTTCCTTTCACTTTTTTGTTGGCAAAAGCTGTCAAGCCGATAAAGCAGAATACAATGATTAAGAAGATGGAATTTTTTAATGTTTTAAACATTTCGTTTTTGTTTAGTGATAGATAAAAATTGATTAAGCTAAATTAATCATTATAACTTATTCAGTTGCTTCAAAAGAGGTGATTTTTGTCATTTTATTCCTGCTATTATTCAATTTTTTAAATTTATTTTTTGTCTTTGATTAAATGGAATGAATCGTGAAGAGAACAATTAGTGTTGACTAATATTACTCTGGCTTTTTGCCACTAAATTTTTCGAAATGTATATCAAGAGAAAGTACAGCTTTAGGATGAAGATAGTATTCCAGAGCCGATTGGCGATATCAATGGATTTTTTTTAATGTGAGTTGCAAAGAGTGATTCGAGATAGGAAAGAGAAAAAATACATTAATAATAATCTTTTATTGTTTTTGATTTGTATTGTTTTTTTAAATTGGATAATCAATTATTGATTTTTTCATTATCTCAAAAGGCGATGTCAAAACAAGGTAAAATCATAGGAGCCTTTGGTTTGCCCGGAAGCGGTAAATCATCCACTACAAAAGAAATAAGCAAATTGCTTAACATTACGGCTTTTCTTGAACCTGAAGAGTGTGAATGGGGAAAAGCTGTTAAAAACAGGGAGGTCATAGGAAGCTTCACATCGATGATGTGGTTTCGATCAGTAAGAGTGCCGTATTATTATGAAGCGGATCAGATCAGAAAGAGCGGTGATCTGTCCATTATTGATTCATGCTATGATAAGCTGTTTTATCTTTATCATAAAGATGAAGGGTTGAAATGGCTCTATACAGAAGAAGATGATTATTATGATGAAATTGTAAGCATCGCACGAAAAGATTATAGCTTACTCCCTGATTTTGATATAATTATTTTCCTGAAAAACTCGGAAAGTGTTTGGAGAGAATTTATAAAACAAAGAAATCGAGTGATTGATAATGAGGATGACTTTAAGGAGTCATTTGTATTACAAGACTCGATGATAGACGCTGTTCAAAAATACTGCTCGGCAAATGATTGCAAGCTTATAATTCATGAACAGTCATTTAGCCATCCCAAAGTAGAAGCTGAGAAAATTGTCGGAATTTTAAATGCATATTTATGAAATTAAGTTACTCTACCATTTTTAATAACATTGAAAAAAGCATTGATCTTCCGGATTTATTGCGAATGATTTTTCAAAATATCGAAGACCTGTCTTCCAACAAAGAACAGCTGTTGTCATCAATCATACAAATTTTGTTTAAAGAAGAGTCTTTGAAAGAGGAAATTAAAAGAAGCGAAGAGCTGTTGAATGATACTGACATTACTGTCTCTAGCTTTGTGGAGAAAGCTCTGTCTGTTATGTCTGGAGATTATGTCGATGATACGATTTTAAGGAAAATATATCAAAAAGAGTCGCTTGATGAACAGGAAATTGAATCTATAGTGAATATGTCATTAAAGCCTGATCAGCACTCTCTTGATTTGACGTTAATATTGAATTTTATCAAATATAGAGGTTTGTCAGCGGATAATGTTTATGTGTTGAGTTTGAAAATGGCTTATTCAGGCGATACTTTTGATTATAGAAATTCAGACTCCTTGGATAGTAGAAAAGTAATTAGAAGGTATCCTACGGGAGGGGTTTCAGAGAAGATTGCTTTGATTATGCCCAGCTTGCTAAAGTGTTTTTCCGAAAAATATAATTTAGTCTCTCCATTTCTAGTCGCTAAGACACTGAGCTTTACCGGCGGAACATGGGACAAGCTTTCAAGTGTTCCGAATTTTTATTTTCCAAAGCCAGGAAATGAGACGATGGAGATATTGGAAAAGCATAATGTATGCATGACGGTGGCGAAAGGAAGCTACAATCCTTCCGATACGAATTTGTATCAGTTGCGAAGCATTACCAACACAGTGAACTCTCTACCCCTTATCGTTTCCAGCATTGCCAGCAAACAGATTTCCAATCCTGTGGATACTTTGATGCTTGATATACGTTTTGGCGAGAATGCCTTTTTGACGAATAAGGAATTGGCAGTTGAGTTTTTTGATCAAATAAGCTTGATACTTAAGAAGTTTAATATAGAGGCACTGGCTGAATACACAAACACAGACAAGATCTTTGGCTCTGGCATAGGCAATTGCTTGGAAGTCATGGAAAGTATTTGCATCATGAGAAATGAGTCAGGTTATGGCAAGTTCGTTTATGACGAGAGTTTGCTTGCGGATCAAAAAGAGCTTGTTGTGAGAATGACTGCAAAGCTTCTGTCTACGCAATTTGGTCTGGACTATGAAGAAATGGAAACCATGGCTAACGAATTTTTTGATAAAGGACATGTGTATAATGCTTTTAGAGAGGTGTTGGCCTCTCATAAGGTGGATGGCAAGACATTGGACTTGATTGATAATTTTGAATTATTTGGCAAAATGGATGCGTTGAACAAGGTGCCAATACTAGCTGACAGAGATGGTGAGATTTCAGAGGTTTATCAAAGAAATATTGGAAACTTTTTGAATATTGAAATGGGAGCGGGCACGAATGTCTTTGGGGGAGATGATAAATTGTACGATGGGGTTTTGTTAAAAAAGAAATTGTTTTCAAAAGTTCGCAAAAATGATGTGATTGCGGAACTTTACACAGAAAGCGATGTGAATCCAGAAGGATTATCGAAGAGGTTTTTTAAAATAAATTAAAATGTTGGGTAAAATAATAACCATAGAAGGCTTGGATGGCGCTGGCAAGTCAACGCAGATTGATCTAATGATTAAGAAGTTGGAGTCTTTGGGATTGAAATACAAATACATTCACTTTCCCATGTTGAATAAGGGGGTGTATGGTGGTTTGATCGCTAAGTTCCTCAGGGGAGAGTTTGGCGAATTGGATGATGTGCATCCGACACTCGTTGCTTTGCTATTTGCAGAAGATCGAAAGGAGCATAAAAGCAAGCTTTTGCAATGGTTGAGCGAAGGCTATGTTGTTATTTTGGATCGATATGTTAATTCAAATATCGCTTTTCAATGCGCAAAAGTAGCAACACAGTCAGAAAAAGATGAGTTGAAGAGTTGGATATTAGATTTTGAGTTCAATCATAATGATTTGCCAAAGCCTGATATCTCGTTTTTTTTGGATGTGCCCCTTGAAATTATCGAGAAATCGTTGCAGAAGGAACGCACTGGAGAAGATAGAGCGTATTTGAATGGCAAAGAGGATATACATGAGAGCTCTTTTGAATTGCAGAGAAATGTTTACCAAGAGTACAATGTATTATTGGATGAGCAGGCAGATTTTCATCGTATAGATTGTTTTTCGGATCAAAAAGAATGGCTGTCGCCGGAAGATATCCATAATGTCATATTCAGCAAGATAAATGAAATGTCATCAGCCGATTAATTATTTTACATGAAAATAAGGTTGTTAAACAAGGGAGAGGCTGTTCCCTATGATTTGCTTCTACTCGCTGATGAATCGAAGGAAGCCATTGACAAATATATCTTTGGTTCGGATATTTATTTGCTTGAACATGAAGGCGATATCTTGGCTGTCTATGTTTTAGCAAGAATTGACGACAGGCAATCGGAGATAAAAAATATAGCAGTCAAAGATGCTTGGCAAGGAAAAGGATTGGGTAAAATGCTTTTGCAGGATGCATGCGAAAAGGCAAAATCGATAGGCTGCAAGCAGTTATTGATAGGTACAGGCGATGCTTCTTTAAAACAACTTTATATTTATCAAAAGGCGGGTTTTGAAATGTCATTTATCCGCCATAATTTCTTTTTGGAAAATTATCCTTGCCCTATTTTTGAGAATGGCCTTCAGCTGAAACACATGGTTGTACTGGCTAAGGGCTTATGAAAAAGGATATTTTCAGATCTATAACTCAAGTGTTTCTTTGCCGACAAAATATTTTTTTAAGCTATATAATATAGTTTTAGTTATTCGTTTAAAGTGATCGATTAAATTATCATTTTGACGGATATGGTTTCAATACTGTTAGTGCTTGTAGGATTTGCTTGTTTGATTTTCGGAGCAAATTGGTTAGTGGATGGAGCTTCTGCTTTGGCAAAGAAATTCAATGTGCCGGACTTGGCGATTGGGTTGACAGTCGTTGCCTTTGGCACTTCAGCTCCGGAATTGGTTGTCAACACCTTCGCCGCATATCAAAGCCACTCGGATATTGTATTGGGAAATGTTATAGGAAGCAATAATTTTAACTTGTTTATTATTTTGGGTTTGTCAGCTTTGATATATCCGATCAAGGTTCAATCTTCCACAGCTTGGAAAGAAATTCCTATTTCATTGACGGTAACGATTATAGTCATCTTTTTGCTGAATGATTTTTTCTTTGTGTTGCCTTCGCGGTTGAGTCGTGCGGATGGCGTAGCTCTTTTGGTTTCGTTTTTTATCTTTTTGTATTATGTGTTCAAGCAGATGAAAAATAATACAATGCAGGAAACCGAAGTTCCAAGCATGTCTATGTTGAAGATTGCAGGGTTAATATTGCTTGGCTTGTCGGGGCTTGTGGCAGGAGGACAGCTTGTGGTTGTAAATAGCGTCTATATCGCGGAAAGTTTTGGCGTGAGCGAGAAAATCATTGGCTTGACGATAGTAGCGGCAGGAACTTCTTTGCCTGAGTTGATGACATCAATAGTAGCGTCATTGAAAAAGAATAGCGATATCGCCATTGGCAATGTCATTGGATCTAATATTTTCAACTTGTTGCTTATTCTATCTCTTAGCGGAATAATTCACCCAATAAGTTTTAACCCAAAATTCAATCTGGATTTATATATATTATTAGGCGGAACCATGTTGCTTTTGATTTTTATGCTGACTGGACAACGTAAAAAACTTGATCGATGGGAGGGAGCCTTGTTAATGATTCTATATTTGGGATATATGATATATCTTATAGTGGAGGAACTCTGATTTTTTGGCTGATTTGTTAATATTTTAATGATGGTGAATTAAATAAATCGCTATTTTCTCTATCTCTATATGGAATTTATTCATATAATGTTAATATTATTCTTACTTTGACAAATTTGATTATTCGTTTTTCCTTAGTTTGTCATTTGTCTGTACATCAGCTTTTTAACTATTGATAAAGTTAATAAATATTATAAATGAAATGTGATTGACTCAATTTGTCTTTTTAAGGTACTCAATGCCTTAAATGTGGATATAATAATATGACTTATCAAATTTGGAATAGCTTAATTCTACGTCTAGATTTGTTCCCATCATTATTTTTCAACATTTACAATTACATTTCAAAAATGAAAAAACAATTACTTAGCATGATTTTCCTTCTTGTATTTGGAGGATACGCTATGAATGCTTCCGCTGAGAAAGTCAACTCTGAAAAAGCGAAGCAAATTGCACTAAAGCATTATTATGCATCCCATCCCAATTCAAGGGTTTCCAATGTCGAAGTGCAAAATATTGTTTCTTCGGACGATGGTAACGAGAGTTATTATGTGGTGAATTACCAAGGTGGTGGTTTTGCCATTGTTTCCGGAGATGACAATGCTCAACCTATCTTAGGCTACACCGATGAAGGAACATTTGATCCTAACTCAATGCCGGAAGGTTTGTCGTTTTTATTGGCAGGTTATGAAAGATATGTCAATGGAATAGTCTCGGAAGGTGTTGAGAATCCTGCTGCCCAGCGAGAGTGGGAAAATATAGAGCAGGGTAGTTCTTCCAGATTGACAAATACAACTTCAGTTGCTCCGATGACTACGACTAAATGGGGCCAATCATACAACAATGATCGAGATTGCGGTATGTACGGAACTTACAACAAGTTCGCTCCAGTTACTGGTTGTGAGACTAAAAGTTGCGGAAGAGCTTATGCTGGATGCGTTGCTTTGGCCTTTAGCCAAGTGTTGGCTTATTGGAAATATGAAAGTAGCCCGAGTCTTGATTTTGATTGGGATAATATGCCTGACGAGCTTAGAAACAATACGCCTGAGGTTGAGGTTGACGCAGTTGCTCATTTGATCAGAAAGTGTGGCGATTTGGTGGATATGAGTTACAGTTGCAATGGTTCGAATGCATATTCGAGCAAGGTGGCGACAGCTTTGAGAGGAATGGGATATCCTGAAAGCGTTTATGAAAATCGTTCAAGCTACAATGACGACGCTTGGGTGGCAAAGATTATTGATCATTTGCAGAATGGCGTGCCAGTGCTTTATAGAGGTAGATCTGAAACAGCTGGGCACTTGATGATTTTTGACGGTTGGAGCCATGATAGATATTTTCATATCAATTTAGGTTGGACAGGCTATGGCAACGGAAACTATTATTTGATCGATGATCCTGAAGGATTTACGCAATATCATGGAGCGATTTTCAATGTGATTCCGGATAATATAAGGAAAGTCGGATCTATATTGGAAAATCCGATTAAAGTTAAAGCTGGATCAAATGGAGAAATTGATTACGTGGATGCGAGAGACAATAGAAGCTATGGCAATGATTACAATGGTTATAACAATCAATCCAGCGAAGATATTTTTTACAGATTTACATTGACCAAGAATTCTGAGGTTGAGCTTTCAACATGCGGCTCGGGAATGTCAGATACATATATTCACCTTTTGGATGAAAATGGCAATTTGGTTTTGGAAAATGATCAAGCCAGAGAGTCTTGCCCAAGCACTGATTATTCTTATATTAAAACTCAGTTGTCCGCGGGAACATATATTTTGGTTTCTGAAGGTTACAGGGATGCTTATGGAAGCATCAAAACGCAAATCAAGTCTAAGGTTTATGTTGAAAAGCCGGGGTCATCCTTCCTTAATCCAATAGAGCTTCCTAAACCAACAGGTCAGAATAAGTGGGAGTATGATTTTGTGGATAGCAGAGACAATGATTCTTATGGAAACAAGTATGTTGGTTCAACAAATCAGCCTAGCGAGGATATATTCTACAAGTTTGAATTAAAGAAAAAATCCGAGGTGGAGGTTTCTACTTGCGGCTCGCCTATGTCGGATACTTTCATTCACCTTTTGGATGCGAATGGAAATATGGTTTTTGAAAATGACGAGGCTTATGAATCTTGTCCAAGCACTCATTATTCGTATTTGAAGGAAATGCTTGAGCCGGGTGTGTATTATGTTGTGTCGGAAGGTTACACAAATTCTTCAGGAGTGATTAATACTCAAATAAAAACGGAAGAGTATGTTATGAAGCCTGGCTCTGAATTGGCGGCTTCGATACCAACTTTCTTATTGGCGATTAATGAGCCATCAAGATCGTATACAAATACATTAGCGACTTATGGCTTGGGTGACCATTTCAAAGGCTATTATAATCAGCCGAGCGAGGATATTTTTTACAATTTTGAATTGCAAACGGAGGCTGATGTGACTATCAATACTTGCGGATCACCTCTTTATGATACTTATATTCACTTATTGACAGAAGAAGGCGTTGAATATATGCAAAATGATGATGGCGGGTGCGAAACGTATAGACAATCGACTATTCAAGCGCGTTTGGCTCCGGGTAAATACCATGTAGTCGCGGAAGCGTATTATTATGGAGCTGGTGAAATAAAGATTTCCATAGAGGCTGTTAATATCAACCCTCAGAGCGGTCCAGATTTTATGGACATGTCAACTGGCGAGCCTGAATTATTAGTTGATACCGATGGAGAATTGAATATTGCTCCAAACCCGGTGGGTAATGTATTGAATATTCAGTCGGCTGAAGAAGAAATTGAGTGGCGAATTATTGATTTGTCAGGCAAAGTGTATAAGGCAGGAAATGTGAAAAGCATTGATGTTTCTGATATGAATTCAGGTGTTTGGATCATTGAAATAAGAAGCGCTGTAGATAATAAAAAGCTGCGCTTTGTGAAAAAATAATTATTTAAATTCCCGCCTCAATGGCGGGAATTTAATTTTAATGATCAACCCCATTTTACAATGGCCGCTGAAGAAAAATCTCCCGCATGAGCGAATCCCGCCAAGCAGATAGTATCACCTTTTTGGAAAGTACCTTTTTCCATATGTTCGCCAAGTGTGATAGGAATACCGGCGCCAAATAAATTAGCATATTTTTCGAATGTGTCAAGATGCCTTTCTTTTGGCAACTGGATTGATTCTCGCCAATTTCTTAAGAAAATAGGATTGGGCTGATTGGTAATCAAGTAATCAATTTCCGATGTTTTCATCTCGGCTTGCTTGCATACATCCTTAATAGCTCTTGGAACCAATCGGTTGCCTCTCATGAATATGGCTGCTGTTTTTGACTCAGGGAATTCTATGGAGCCGCTGGATCTATTTCCTTGCCACCACTTTTTATCATCTTCGTAGTATAACGTCATATCTTCACCATTTTCAGGGTTGTTATTCAATGTAATATGACTGACTTTGTTTTCGCTGTCATTGGTTACATAAGCTACGGCGGTGCCATCTCCAGGCACGCAAGATTGAGCTAATTGACGAGTATCTTCTTTGCCAAATATTCTTCCGCCTGCAGTTTGGGAAGCGCAAACTAGAGCAGACTTGATGCCATAGCTTTTCATGTAGGCTTTTACCATGTCAAGCATGTTAATGAATGCCACGCAGCCAGTATTGTGAAGGTCAAAAACATGAGGTACTTTCGCACCAATTTTTTTGGCTAATACAATTCCCGAGCCTGTGAAGGGTTCATCAGGATATGAAACATTGGTGACTATCATGTCAATATCTTGTTCCGGATCTAGATTATTTCGCTCTATGATTTGTTGAGCGCATATTTCCATATGATCGGAGGCTAATTCTTCTTCTTTGAAATGTCTTCTTTCATTTGTGCCAGCGAACATTTTGCTTTTGTTGCGCTTTTCTTCTTCACCAAAGTAATCATTATAAATTATTTGCTCTGGCAAATGGTAGGCAAGGTCCTTTATGGATAAAGTTATATCGTTCATTTTTAAAGATTTGTTAAAGGGCCTATGGGTAGATTGTTTGCATGTCTGTGTTCTAAAATGTTTTTCAAGTTTTGTAGCTCAATAGAATGGCCTGCATAAAAAAGATCCCAAAAATCTCCGACCCAAGCTCTGTCTTTTGGAGCTAGATCTTTATGCGGATTTTTGTCATAATATGGGTGTCTGCAGTTTTGCCAGAAAAGCACTGATCCCGGTTTGTTGAATACAAGTTGAGCGTCGACGATTCTGTTCAAATATACCATCCAAAGCTCTTCTCCTTGGTCCCATGCGCAATGATAGTCAACTATTCCGGCTTCTTTGTTTGAAATCACTTTGAAATAAATGTCTGTGCCTTCTTCAAGCATTTCTCTACCTACGTAAAGACCATTGTCATCAACGGGTTTAAGCTCTCGCATGCTATATGTCCATTCGGCAAGGCAGTGAGGGTTGCTCATATATTCAAAAACTTTCTCGGGTGGGCAATTAATATAGCTATGCACAGGGCAAAAGTTTTCATACAATTCGTCATGAGAATAAACCGCATGCGTCAAATCCGCTGCTAATCCTTGCATTTCGTCTTTGGAAACTTGCTCGCATCTTGTGAGGTTTGGGATGCTGTCAAGTGAGTTTTCGATGATTGCTGTTTTTTCGATCATTATGCTTTATTATTGAGAATTTTAAAAGGTGGAATTTCATCTCTGCCGATATTGAGAGATAGAATATTCACTTTATTATTGTTTTCTATTAATTGTAAAGTATTGTTAAGTTCCTGAATAGAGCTAATTTCAAAGGACTCGACATTTTGAAAAATATGCCTTAGGCCATTGCCGAATGTTGTTGTCCTGAAATTATTTATGTTCGTTACTTCCGAGTTGAATACTTTTTCTCTGAGAGTGCACATGCCATGTGCGTTGTCGTTGAAGATAAAAAAGGTAATAGGAAGTTGGTACTCGACTGCTGTATGTATTTCAAAACCGTGTATCATGAATGATCCATCGCCAATGAATACGTAAGATCTTTGAGATGGAGAATTAAAGAAGGATGCACCAATAGCAGCCCCAATGCTGTTGCCCATAGCGCCCATCCCCAAAGAGATATAGAATAATCCCAAGCCTTGAGAGCGTAAATGGTGCACGCAAAAAGCTCCAGTGTTTCCGGCGTCTACGAAGATGTCATCTTTGGGCTTTAGAGTTTTATTGATGGAGGCAATGATGTTTTCGGAAGTAAATGAATCTTCATCTTGCTTTTCTGTAGTAATTGATTGTGTTTCGATCAATAGGTTGGAAGAAGGTTGAATTTCTTTAAGTTCTTTAAGAAACCTTAAAGAGTTCATTTTTATTCTGTGCACAGATTTTGCCTTCAGATTGTTGATTTCGAACGTTGGAAATTCATTGATTATGATAATGTTCTTGCCTTCCAATAGGGGGGATACGCCAAAGGTATTGATGGCATTCAGCTCGCAGCCTAGGAATATGATATTTTCGCTTTGAAGGATTGTTTCTTCTGCGGTTTGGTGTCCCATCATTCCTATCAGGCCTTTGAAGTTTTTGTGCGCATTGCTGAAGCTTCCTTTTGCAGCAGATGTGGCGATGATTGGAATATTAAGCTCCTCCAAATCTTCTTGCAATGCCTCAAAAGAGTCTGTATGTCTTAATTCTTCTCCAGCGACCAGACAAGAGTTTGTCAGTGGATTTATGCTTTTTAATAAAGTTGATAAGTCATTGGTCTTTTCACTTTCCTTTTTTTCATTCAACTTGATAAGTTTAGTAGGAATGAAGCTTGCCGAGAATATATTTTTGGGAATGAAAATCACAGCGGGCCTTTTTTCAATTTCGCTGATAGCAAAAGCTTCTTGGAGAGTATTCGGAATTTCCGAACTATCCTTGATTTTTTTGCAATATGCAGTCATTGGACGTGTTGTTTCGACGATATCGAATGAATCTCCCTTGCCGGATGTGTCTTGAAAACCGCCTTTGCCTTCGAAATGCACGGGAACCTGTCCGCTGATGATCACTATTGGAATTCTGCTGGTGTAAGCTTCCGCGATGATGGGAATAGTATTCATGAATCCTCCGCCTGAAGTTGTGTAAACAACTTGAATTTGGTTGGTTTTTAGATAGGCGCTCATTGCCATTAGGCAAGCATTGTATTCGTTTTTTGCTAAAATGACTTGAGTCTCTTCTTTAGACTTTATGGAAAATAGCAAGTCTTCGATATTCGCGCCGCTCATTCCAAATATATGTTTTAAGCCTCTTTCAGCGATAAAATCAGCGATATAATCTTTGACAAATATGTGTTGATCTTGTTGACCTTTGATATATTGGCAAATTTTGTGCATGCCCTCTTCGATATTCTCTTGAGTATTGGATAGGCTGACTCGGATATAATTGTGTGAATGCTCGCCAAAGGCTACTCCGGGAATAGCCTCTATGCCTATCTTTTTTAGTTCTTGGCATACTTGTGAAGAATGCGCATGGCAATTGATGAAAATGAAGAAAGTTCCTTGAGGCGTGATATATTCTAAACCGTATTGATCAAGAATCTTAATTGCTGATGATACATTTTTATCGTGGAAATGGCTGAAGGAGATATTGCTGTCCAGAAGTTTTTTGGCAACTTCTTGTCCAAATGAAGAAATGGCGCCAATGCAATTGTGCATAAAAGGCTTGATTTTTTCTATGGATTCGGTTGGCGCAAGTACCCATCCTATTCGAGCTCCTTGGATTGGAAAAACTTTTGAAAAACTGCCAATAAAGATAACTCGTTCTCTCCATTCGTAAAGATTGATGTGTTTTTGTCCATTGAATATCAAATCTCTATATACTTCGTCGAAAATAATCGTGAGTTTTGGGTATTCGAGAAACAAGTGGTCTAGATGATCACGATCTGTTTCGGATAGTACTTTTCCTGTTGGGTTATGAGGACTGTTGATGAGCAGAATTGAGGTTTCATAGGAGATTTGTTGATTCAATGAGTCCCAATCGAATAAAGTGTCGTTTGATGATAGGTTGATCTTGTATTTTATCGCCTGTGCTTTATGAAGTTTTGCCAGTTGCTCGTAAGGGGGAAAGCCGGGGTCTGGTATTAAAATGATATCTCCGCTTTGGATGTGAGATCGAAATACAAAATCCAAAGCGCCTATTCCTCCATTGGTGATGATTAGGTTGTCAATACTATTCTGTCTGTAGTACCTCTCAATGAGTTTTTCTTTAAGATTTATATCTCCAAGAGATGGATAATACATATTGATTTTGGGAATTTCCCAAATGTCTCTTAACTGATCATTTGGAAAGAGAGAATGATGAGGTTCACCCAAGCCAAGGTTGATTATGTTAGCTTCGGGTGTGGTGGTTTCCATTCCGAATGCTTTTTCTTCTATCATGATTGAAAATGTAATTGAAATGTATTGAAAAAGTTATGGGTTCAAAATTAGTATATTTTTAATAAATATCTTCTTGTTTTGATTCTAATTTTCTTATATAATATAATTGATTTATTTCAACATAGATATATTATATTATAAATATTTAATTTTTAAAGCTTGTTTTATATGTGTTTATGCTTGTGTAGTAATATTGATTTTTATAAAATTAGTGCTTTGTTTTTTGTATATTTCAATGTTTTGTAATTGTTAATTTTTCATTTGTTGTCTTTGGATTTAGTGTGTTTTCCAAGTTTTTAAGGTCTTTTAATTTTCTATATAGTTTTATGTTTGATAATTGGTTTCCATTTTACCGGAAACCATTTATTTGTTTAGGGTTTTTCTATGTATTATTTTGACAAAAATGTAAAAAATATTTTCATGTAATATTTTATTTCGTATATTGAGATATGAGTAAAACAAAATATTGTTATTAATAATTGAGTTATACTTGAGTTTTGAATAAATATCTTTGTATAAAATAAATATTTAGTATGAGGTATTTGTAAGGTTTATCGGAGCCTATAATCCGACGCTTTTTAAACTTTGTGTTCAATCAAACCTAATGGATATGAAGCTATTCGAAAAAATCAAGCAGAATTATTCAGCTGTTCAAAACGAATGGACAGTCGAAGAGTATTTGGAGATGTGCTCCAAAGACAAAATGTATTATGCAAGCGCGGCTGAAAGGCTCCTTAAAGCAATTGGCGAACCGGAAATCATTGATACAAGGCATGATCCGGTATTAAGCCGAATATTTTCCAACAAAAAGATCAAGCGCTATCCTGCATTTAGCGAGTTTTACGGAATGGAAGAGACTATCGAGCAGATTGTTTCCTTTTTCAAACACGCTTCGCAGGGGCTGGAAGAGAAGAAGCAGATTCTTTACTTGATGGGGCCAGTAGGAGGAGGAAAGAGCTCCTTGGCGGAGAAAGTAAAGTCCTTGATGCAAGAATTTCCAATTTATGTGCTTAAGGCTGGAGATGAGTTAAGTCCAGTTTTTGAAAGTCCTTTGGGATTATTTTCAGATCATAAGGATATGTTGGAAACAGAGTTTGGAGTGCAAAAACGTTATGTGCCAAAATGCATGAGTCCATGGGCGCATAAAAGGTTGCAGGAATTTGGCGGAGAAATAGGAAAGTTCTCGGTGGTGAAAATGTACCCGTCGGAGCAAGAGCAGATTTCCATTTCCAAAACAGAGCCTGGAGACGACAATAATCAAGATATATCTACTTTAGTGGGGAAAGTAGATATTAGAAAGCTGGCTGAATTTGAGCAAAATGATCCCGACGCTTATTCTTACACTGGAGGGCTATGTCTAGGAAACCAAGGTGTTATGGAGTTTGTGGAGATGTTTAAGGCGCCGATAAAGGTTTTGAACCCTTTGTTGACGGCAACTCAAGAGAAAAACTTCAAGGGAACAGAGCCTATAGGAGCGATACCTTTCGACGGAGTGATCTTGGCTCACTCGAATGAGTCGGAGTGGGAAAAGTTTACTAATGACAAGAAGAATGAGGCATTTTTGGACAGGATATACAAGGTGTCTGTTCCATATTGCTTGAGAATAGATGAAGAGAAGAAGATTTATGAGAAATTGATTCGCGAGAGTTATTTGAAAGAAGCGCCTTGCGCGCCTAAAACTCTGGATATGCTGGCACAGTTTTCCGTCTTGTCAAGACTGATTGTGCCTGAGAATTCTTCCGTTTATTCCAAAATGAGGGTTTACAATGGCGAGTCTTTGAAGAACACAGACCCTACTGCGAAGTCGCTTCAAGAATATAAACAAGAGGCGGGAATCAATGAGGGGATGACAGGTATTTCCACGCGTTTCGCCTTTAAGGTATTGTCACGAGTATTCAACTATGACGATGATGAAGTTGCGGCTAATCCGGTGCATTTGCTTTATGTCTTGGAGAAAGAAGTGGTGAAGATGCAGTTGAATAAAGAAATTGAGTCAAGGTATCTTAATTTTATCAAGTCCGTGCTGGCGAGCAAGTATGTCGACTTCATTGCCGATGAGATTCAAAAAGCTTATATAGAATCCTATCAGACTTATGGGCAAAATATCTTTGAAAAGTATGTTATTTACGCTGATAATTGGATGCAGGGCAATGACTATCGCGATCCTGAGTCAGGTGAGATGTTGGATAGGGGAGTGCTTAATGCTGAATTGGAAAAAATTGAAAAACCAGCTGGAATCGCCAACCCTAAAGATTTCAGAGGAGAGGTGACGAATTATGTTTTGCGTTATAGAGCCAATAATGGAGGTGAGACGCCTACTTGGGATTCTTATCATAAGATTAAAAATGTGATCGAGAAGAAGATATTCGCGAATACGGAAGACTTGCTGCCGGTGATTTCATTTACTGCGAAGTCGAATGTCGAAGACGAAAGCAAGCACAAGGACTTTGTAAAGCGAATGAACGATAGAGGTTATACTAATAAACAGATTAGAATTCTTGTGGATTGGTTCATGAGAGTTAGAAAAACTATGGCCTAGGGAGGGGCGATGCTATGAGTATTATATTAGATCGTCGATCCAATGCTAGTGGCAAGTCTTCTAACAACCGTCAGAAATTTCTTAGGCGAATTGACAAGCAAATCAAGGATAATTTGCCAAGAGTGATTAATTCGGAATCGATCACCGAGCAAAGCTCTGAAGGGACTGTCAAAGTTCCTGTGAAGGGATTGAAAGAGCCAAGCTTTAGCCATGACCAAGGCACTGGAGACAAACGGTGGGTCAGGCCGGGCAATGATAGATTTCGAGAAGGTGATAGAATACCCAAGCCGCCTCCGCAAGGAGGTGGCGGCCAAGGTGCTGGAAAAGGAGCTGGTGATGGAGGCCCCACTGAAGATGAGTTTGTAGTGCACATTTCCAGAGACGAGTTTCTCAAATATTTCTTTGATGAGCTCGAGCTTCCAAACATGCTTCAAAAGCATATGGAAAAAGTGGAAGACACAAGGCAGCAAAGAGCGGGATTTGTCCGTTATGGAGTGCCTTCGCGTATCAATATCAAAAGAAGCTATCATGAAGCCCTTGCAAGACAGATGGCCATCAAAGGAGCATTGGATAAGAAAATCAAAGCTTTGCAAAAGAAGATAGATGACGGCCTTTTCGATGGAAACCAACTGGCGGAAGCTTTGGAGGAAGTGGAAAAACTTAAAAAACACAGAGACAATGTCCCTTTCATGGATGATGTTGATATCAGGTATCAGAACTTCGAGGAAGTGAAAGTGCCAATTAGCTCTGCGGTTATGTTTTGCATTATGGATGTGTCTGCGTCCATGACTGAGCATGAAAAGGGTATTTCCAAGCGTTTCTTCACGTTATTGTATTTGTTTTTGACGAAGCAATATAAGCAGGTTGATGTGGTGTTTATTCGACATCATACAGAGGCTTTGGAAGTTGATGAAAATGACTTCTTCAATTCTCGTGAAAGTGGGGGCACCAAAGTATTGCCTTCGTTGGAATTGATGGAATCAATAATTGACGAAAGGTACGATGCTAGTGCTTGGAATATTTATGCTTGCCAGGCATCTGATGGAGATGTATGGTCGCTGGCAGATGCTAGAGATTGCAGAGCTAAATTAAGCAGCGGCTTGTTGGACAAATTGCAATACATGGCATATCTCGAAATCAGCCGTGAAGGCATGGAAAGCGATCTTTGGAAAGCTTACAATGAAATATCCGACGATCAACTGTTTTCCATGAGAAAGATTCAACGAGTAAACCAAATATGGGAAGTATTTAGAGGATTGTTTCGCAAAAGGAACTTGTCGTTGGATTAGCCAACCGCTGATTTGACAAGGAGAAGCTCTATAGTTTTTAGGGCGAGGATGACACATCTAAGAATATGGATTGGCGGGCTGAGTGCGTGGCTTGCCAAACCATTATTCATTTTCAGATCTAAATATTGAAGCTATGGACAAGAAAGCAAGATATCGGGAATTGTTTTCCAATGCGGCATGGAATATCGACACGCTGAAAGCTGCCGATGAAGTGACTTCAAGAATTGGAAGCAATGACTTTAAACTGGATATATATAAAAACCAAATAGAGGTGGTTACCTCTGAGCAAATGCTCGATGCTTATTCACTGATAGGCTTGCCGACGAGCTATCCTCATTGGAAGTTCGGCAAATCATTTTCGATGAATCAAGAAAAGTATTCCAAAGGATATATGGGACTGTCATATGAGATGGTGATCAATTCAGACCCATGTATTAGTTATAACATGGAGACAAATACCACATGCCTGATGGTGCTGGTGATTGCCCATGCATGCCAAGGGCATAATGCCTTTTTCAAAGGAAATTATATGTTCAAGGATTGGACGTCCGCGGATTCGATAGTTGACTATATGGTGTTCGCTAGGGATTTTGTCATGAGGTGCGAGGAAGAATTTGGTCAGGATGAGGTGGAGCATACCTTGGATGCATGCCATGCCTTGATGAGCCATGGAGTTGATCAGTACAGAAGGCCGGATAAGCGAAGTTTCGCGCAGGAAAAGGATCGATTGAAAAAATTGGTTGAGATCAAGCGAGAAAACTTTAATGATCTTTGGCGCACAATTCCTCACTCCTCCAAAGAGAAAGAGAAGACGCCAAGCAAAGCGAATATGCTTTCAGAGCCGGAGAATAACATACTTTATTTTATTGAAAAAAACGGGCAAAAATTGCCGGCTTGGAAAAGGGAGTTGGTGAGAATTGTTCGAAAAGTTGCCCAGTACTTTTACCCGCAAAGTCAAACGAAAGTAATGAATGAAGGTTTCGCGACTTTTATGCATTATCATATTGTCAATCAAATGCAAACGGAAGGCTATCTCGACGAAGGGTTTATGTTGGAGTTTTATCATCATCACTCCAATGTGCTTTATCAACCTCCTTATAATAGTGACCACTTCTCTGGCATTAACCCATATACTCTTGGTTTTAACATATTCATGGATATCAAGAGGATTTGCACAGAGCCTACTCAGGAGGACAAGGAGTGGTTCCCGTATTTGATAGGGAAAAATTGGCTGGACGAGGTTCATTTCGCAATGGAAAACTTCAGGGATGATAGTTTCATTCTTCAATATTTATCTCCAAAAGTGATGAGGGATATGAAGCTTTTTTCTATTGAAGACAAGTTTGAGAATGATTATTATGAAGTGAATGCGATCCATGATGGGAGAGGTTATAAAGGAGTCAGAGAGGCCTTGAGCAGACAGTATAATCGAGGAACATTTGTGCCGAATATCCAAATAGAGTCAGTGGAACCGGAAGGTGATAAGATAATGAAGCTTGTGCATACGACAGACAATGAACAAGTATTGGAACAGAAAAGCGCTGCCGAAGTGTTGAGATGTGTGAAGTACTTATGGGGACATCAGGTGCAACTAGACACAGTGACTTTGGATGGCGAGAAAGTAAGAAGCTATAAGTATTGATTTGATTGGTGAGTGAAAGCGTTTTAGGGTTTTATGTTGATTTGTTAAGTGCTATTTTGGAATGATGTCAACGAGCTTTCTTTGCCAATTCATTCAGTATATTTTAGCATGTCGCGATTTGAATATCGGGCATGCTCTTTAGCTTCAAATTTTAGGTTTGATTGGGGTGGGCGGTACGGGGGCGCGGTTTGGCTTCTCTAAATCGCGCATTTTTATTTTTGTATTGTGTTCATCTTCAATCGTTGCCTAAATTTTTATCTTGTAATAATTAAAAAAACAGCCAAACTTGTTGAACTAAACTAATCGCTTTTATTTTATCATAGAAGAAGTCTCAAAAAGAGTGGATGAGAGAATTTTTCACAAAAAGCGCTGGTATTAGTTCGGAACGAAAATTCGCAGGATGCGAGTCCATTTCGATGCACCCTCCAAGCCCAATGCTTGGTTCTCCAATTCAATGCGCCAAGGTATCCGTTCATCAGAAAGATTGGACTACTCAGAAGAAATTTAAAAAAGACCCCTTTGGACGCTATTTGATGTTGCCAAACACTTCTTATCCGCATTTGACTATATACATACACTCCAAGTCTTTGAGCGATAGGTCCAGAACGCTGGAGGTAAGGGAAATGCATTACTCTCCATCCAAAGAGGGACGCCGACATCCATTTGTGGAGCATGATGGAGTGTTCAAAGCCGAGTATTCGCAGGCGGATTCGGAGCAGGTAAGAAAAGTGTGCAATGAGTTGTTGGCTAATGCCGGTTTTGGGATTGAAATTCAACAAGGCTCGTGGTCCAGAGCTGACAATGATCGCTTTTGGAGAAAAGAAGAATCTGTTGAGATACCGGAGGAACCGGATGTTCATGAAAGTCAAGTCGAGTTGCCAAAAGCGTCTGAGGAATGCGAGGATGTTCATGAGGTGCTTGATAGAACAGTTGCTTTGGTTGGTCAGGTAGACCAAGCGTTAGCCAAGCCTGAAAAGTCATTTTTCGAAAGATTTATTTCATTTTTGAATTTTCAGTCCTTGATTACAGAGATTGATTTAAAGCTGAAAAAAAGGCCAAAAACAGAAAAGAAGCAAAGCATGTATGTAAAGTACGTTGCGGGAGATGCGAAAATTGGGCCTTTGGTGGATTATATTATTGATGAGCTTGAGATGGAAACGGATGTGCCTGAGCTTGGCGACTATTTGGATTGGATAGGAGATATAAACGACTTGTCCGAAGAGCAAATGTGCACCTCGATAAATTCCGAAGCCGCTTGGATGGTCTCTACGAAATTATTGGAGATACGAATGTATGAGCTCGAGGAGGATTTGACTTGGCTAAAAAATGTGATGGATGGACTGTATTTTGCCATGAAGGCTCAGTCTGAACTAATGGGATATCGTGCGACGACATTTTTCTTTCCGAATAAGACATTTGAGATGGAATATAGTGTGATTTGCGATGAGCATGACCATTTAGTAAAATCCATGCTCAAAAATATGGAAAAAGCGGGGCTTACTGAAGATGTAAAAGGTGCTCATGCGAAGGAAGTGTCTCAAGATTTCTTTGAACATCAGATCGAGGACATGATGAGGCTTAGGCGTGAAATGGTTGCCTTGATTAAGAAAAAGTGCAGTGATCCGCTCCCAGAGCAAGAACGACAAGATCGAGTTATGTTCTCTTATCCTTACAGGTCTATGAGTCAAAGCCAAGTGGTGAAAGCGTTTAAAGATATGAAATTGGAGTTGCCGAGTAGTTTGAAAGCTTTTGATGACGACTCCAAAGCTAGAAAGTCTAAGAAAAAATAGTTTAGTCTTTCCATGGAGGCGAGCTGATGATATCAGCGCACCACCTTGGAGGAAGCTTGTGTTCTCGTCTTATTGGATTTTCAACTTCTTCAGTGATTATGGCGTCTTCTCTAGATCTCCAAGGTTTTATCCAAGGCATATCGCAGTATGCCGATAGTGGCATGGTAAAAGCATAATTGGCGGCATTGATTCTTATCGCTTTAGCTAATTCTCTGGCAAAGTGTATGAATGCGGGACTAAGGCAAACGTTGCCTTCAAGGTTCATTTCTTGTTCCGAAGGTATTTGGTCCGGCGTGATTTCATCCCATTCGCTTGCGCTGTCTGATCTTGTAAGGTGCTTGTCTCTTTTAAATAATTCATTTGGATCCCAACTGGAATCTTTGACCGCATGGGAAGTGTCGTAGGTTACTGCGGGCATGAAAGTAGTGGCTTGATAAAGCTCTTTGGCTGGTTTCTTAGGGTCTTTGATAGGGTGTTTGTCAGTATGAATACTTCTTGTTGGATCCTCATCCATGGCAATGACAACGCTTCTATTGTTTTTTCTCCAAGCGAGTTGCCTAAGCAGGTACCTGCCGGACTTTCTGGAAATAAGTCTGGCGAACATAGCCATAGCGTTGATTCGAGCTTGATGATTCAATATTCTTAGAAATGTCTCGTCTTCGGTGAGCACCGATTGATAGTGTATTCCTTGATCGAATCTCGAAAGCATTTTCCAAAGCAAATTGGCTTGGTAAAGTTCTTCTTCATTCATTTGGTCTTTGTCAGCTAGCCAAGGGTTCAGCTCAAATTCTATAAGATCTTGGACAAGATTCTCATGGATTTGTTTTAGCTCTTCCAGCATACCCAACAGCACTGGAACAACAGGTTGAACGTCTCGTGTGCTATGGACTGGATTCAAAGTCAGCCATTCATAAATGCAATGCTCTATGTAATCTATTAATTCTATCTTACGATAAATCAACGAACACATCAGGTCTCTTTGTTGGCTGCTTTTGCACACCTGAAAACCCACTGTTTCTTTTTTCATTGCATTTTCAAAAAGGCCAATATGAATGAGAATTTTATGGAGGACGGGATCTGTGTAGGTTTTTGGCAATTGTGTGTCGCTGTCTAGCAAAGCGCTTGTTAAAGGGAGCTTATTTAAGGTAGGAGTTTTTTGAAATACATATTGTTCAAAATCCTTTGATGGAATTAGGCATTGAATCGGTGAGGGAGGAAGTTTGGAGATAGCATGTTTCGCAGCTATGGATTTTTTGCATTGCAAAGTAGATGTGAGCTGTGAATGTATGTGCATCAAGAAGAACCGCTGGATATTAAATGATTGTTATTATAGGAAACATGTCAACCTGCTCAATGTTTATCAGTTCTTCTATCAGTATAAAATGCGATTTGAATAGTGATTTTAGGTGATTGCATTGAGCAATATGCTAAAGGTTTATTGATTTTGAATTCGCTTATGAATCTATTTGGTGATTATGTATCATTTTTATTGATCTTTCGTAGCATAGTAGGAAGAAATGAAAGATTAACGACGATAGATATGTTGAGTTTTGAGTTTAAAAACCCGGTAAAATTGATTTTTGGCGAAGGTCAAATTGAAAAGCTTAAAGAAGAAGTGCCTCAAGATGCCAAAGTTTTGATCCTGTATGGTGGAGGAAGCGTCAAAAAGAACGGAATCCTAGACCAAGTCAAGGTGGCTTTGAAGGGTAACTATTACGAGGAGTTTGGTGGAATATTAGCGAATCCGGAATATAGTGTTTTAGTTGAGGCTTTGGAGGTAATTAAGACCAAGAATATAGATTATTTATTGGCTGTTGGTGGAGGATCAGTTATTGACGGCGTGAAGTTTTTATCCAGCGCCGCGCTTTTTGAAGGGGACAATCCTTGGGATATTTTATCCAAGCGTATTAGAACGGAAAAAGGCATGCCTTTTGGCTGTGTATTGACAATTCCCGCTACAGGGTCGGAGATGAATTCCGGAGCCGTGATTTCAAGGTCGGAAATCAAAGAGAAACTTTCGATGGGAGGACCGGGCTTGTTTCCACAGTTTTCAATATTGGATCCGCAAGTAATAGCCACATTGCCTTTGCGTCAGATTCAAAATGGAATAGCGGATGCTTTTGTGCATGTGTTGGAGCAGTATGTCACTTATCCGGTTGACGCCTGGTTGCAGGACAGGCTTTCCGAAAGCATTCTTTCAACTTTGATAGAACTGGCTCCTCGTATATTGGAAGATCCAAAAGACGCTAAGGCCGCATCGAATTTCATGTGGTCATGCACTATGGCTTTGAATGGTTTGATTCAAAAAGGAGTTCCTTCGGATTGGGGCGTTCATATGATTGGCCATGAGTTGACGGCATTGTATGGAATTGACCATGCGAGGACTTTGGCGATAGTCTTGGAGCCTTATTACAAACATCAGTTTGAGCAAAAGAAAGAGAAGCTGGCTCAGCTTGGAACGCGAGTTTTCCAATTATCAGGAATGAGCGAGGAAGAAATTGCACGACAAACGATTAATAAAATCATCGAATTCATGCACTCTATAGGCATACCTACCAAGCTAAGCGAGTACACTGATGATTATGATGGAGTGGATGACATCATAGCGAAAAGATTTGAAGAAAGAGGCTGGCTGAAAATGGGCGAGCGAAAAGATATAGGCCCAGCGCAAGTGAGAACGATACTTCAGCAATCTTATTAGATAACAACAAGCGCCTTCAAGCATAAAAAAATGGAGGCGTTTTTATTTTATATATGATTAACATTGATTTGAATGTTGTTAAATCAAGTTTCTCTCCAGTAAAATAAGCATTAATCGATTTTTTGACAACATGAGTTTCTTCATATTGTTCTGTTGAAAACAATGTGGGGAAGATATGAAAACTTTATTTATCATTATTCAATTGTTGGTGGCATTCGGAATTTTCAATGTTTGGTTGATACGTTTCAATCATTCCTCTGAATGGAGAGGTTCCAATGCCCGAAATATGAAAGAAGAGTTTGAAGCTTATGGACTGCCTGTATGGTTTTTAGGCTTTATCGGTTTTCTGAAGTTATTGTGCGCGTCATTGCTTGTGCTCGGACTTTGGTTTCCGGAGTTTGTAAGGCCTGCTGCTTATGGCCTTGTTTTGCTGATGATGGGAGCGATTTCCATGCATTTTAGAGTAAAAGATCCCATGAGGAAGTCTTATCCGGCAATAGCGATGTTGGGAATGTCTTTGTTTTTAGCGGTGGCATGACACTGTGAGTATTTAAATCGTTTGCGGTGATTTTTCCATGCCTTTCCATGCTTTTGGATGGCGTAGTGAACTTTCTTGATTAATTTAATTCGAGAGCTTGATCAGCGGATGAAGCTCTTGTCTTATTTTATATTTTTTGGATGAAATATTTTAGGTTTCAGTGAATATTTCGTTGACTTACAATTTGAAGTTATGAGAAAGTTCTTATTTATGCTTGGGTTGGGGCTCATGCAATTTTCGTGTTCTCAAAATGACGAAAAATCAAGTGCTTCGGCTGACATATTGCCTTTTGAGCAACCTCCAAAATGGTCGCAAGAAGCCGTTTGGTATCAAATATTTCCTGAAAGATTCGCTAATGGAAATACAGCCAATGATCCTACTTTGCATGATATTGAGGGAGCTTGGCCGGAAGTACTGCCTGACAACTGGAGAGTGAAAAGCTGGACAAGTGATTGGTATGGTTTGGATGATTGGGAAGAGTCCGTTCAGAAAGACTTTTATCATACCGTGCAGATGAGACGTTATGGAGGTGATTTGCAAGGCATGCTGGACAAGCTTGACTATCTCGAGGATCTGGGGGTTACGGCTTTGTATGTCAATCCAATGAATGACGCGCCGTCGCTGCATAAGTATGATGCGAGAAGCTACAGGCATATTGACCGAAATTTTGGGAATGACCCTAAGGGCGATGAAGAAAAAATCGCTCAAGAAATACCTGACGATCCCAGCACTTGGGTGATGACTTCAGCTGATAGCATGTTTTTGGAGTTTATCGATAAAGCGCATCAAAAGGGGATGAAAGTCGTATTGGACTTCTCATGGAATCATACTGGAGTGACATTTTGGGCTTGGCAGGACATATTGAAAAATCAACAGAATTCAAAGTATGCGGATTGGTACGAAATAGAGTCGTTTGACGATCCGGAAACCGACGAAAACGAATTCAAATATACAGGATGGGCCGGCGTGCATACGCTTCCGGAGTTGAAAAAGGTTGATGCGGAAAAAAGAGTGCATGGAAAGCCATACGAGGGCAATGTTCATGAAGGACCAAAACAGCATATTTTCAATGTTTCTAAAAGATGGATTGATCCGAATGGAGATGGGGATCCTTCCGATGGAGTAGATGGTTTTAGGTTGGATGTGGCTGATCAGGTACCATTGGGCTTCTGGAGAGATTATAGAAAATATGTTCGTAGTTTGAATCCTGAATTTTATCTCATTGGTGAAATTTGGTGGGAAGAATGGCCGGACAAATTGATGAATCCGAGGCCGTATTTGCAAGGAGATATATTCGATGCGGTCATGCATTATCAATGGTACAAGCCTGCGAGAAGGTTCTTTGCGCAGACGGATGGAGGAATGACTGTAGACGAGTTTTTATATGAATTGGACAGCACTCAAAAGGATTTGCCTGACTACACCAACAGGGCGATGATGAATTTGACATCAAGCCATGACGCTCCTCGTTTTGCCACGTCGATTTTTAATCGCCATTCAGGGTATAAGAATGCGGTGAATCCAAGAGATGATAAAGCTTACAAGCTAGGAAAACCTGATGAGCATACTAAGAAAATTCAACGCATGATGTTGGCGCATCAGTTCACGCATATTGGATCGCCTCAGATTTGGAATGGAGATGAGCTAGGCATGTGGGGCGCCGATGATCCTGACAACAGAAAGCCAATGATATGGCCGGAAATGGAATTTGATGCTGAGAAAACAGCGCCTTTGGGCTTGCAAAAAAATGAAGAGGAAGTCAAGGCGGATTTGGCTTTGAAAGAGTACATCAAGAAACTGATCGAAGTAAGAAAGAATCACCCGGTGCTTTCTTACGGAGAGACAAATTATTTCTTGGCCGATAGTTCTAATTTGATATTAGGATATAGAAGATTTGACAACAAGCATAATATTTTGGCGATTTTCAATAGAGAAGAGAAGGCTATTCAAGTAGCTGATAGAGCGCTTCAGGGCAAGTTCGAGGATTTGTTGACTGGAGATATTGTTGACTTGGACGGAACTTTGGAAATGAAAGAATTGTCAAGCATGATATTGCTTCAAAGATAACGGGTATATACATTTTACATTTGGGTTTAAAATGTGGAGCCAGCTTAATCGCTGGCTTTTTTTATTTAAATATTTTTATTCATTTATATTTAATATGTCTATAAATTTTAATTATTTTAGTCTTAATATAATTTATTGTTCAATATTATTGGTGTTGTATGAAGAGTCTAAGCTTATTTTTTCTTGGTATAATTTTGTTTTTTGGTTTAGGAGTTCAAGCCCAAAAAGTTCCTGAAAAGAAGGTCGTCACAAAGGTTAATGACGTTACGGTATTTTTGGAGGGAGCTCAGATCGAGAGAAAGAAAACGGTTTACATTCCTAAGGGAGAGACAATTTTGAAGTTCACAGGTTTATCCCCATATGTGGATGCCAAAAGCGTTCAGGTAAAAGCGCAAGGAAGAGTGATGGTGCTATCTGTTCATTTTCAAAAGGAAGTTCTTGGAATAAAATCAATGAGTAAAGAGCTTGATGACCTTGAGAAACAGCTTGAAGAAGTAGACAAGAAATTGTTATTGGAAAGAACGCATTTGGATATCATTTCCGAGGAATTAAAATTTTTGATAGAGAATAGGCATGTTGGTGGCAAAAGCGAGCAAGTTAGCGTTTCAAATTTGCAGTTGGCATCAGAGTTTTATGGTAAAAAACTCACTTCGCTCAAGATGAAAGAAATAGAGCGTAAATCGGTTATTGATAAGTTGAAGAAAGACGAAAAAGCGATAAACGATAAAATAGATGAGCTTATAGATCAAAAAGTGTATCCTGAGGGAGAAGTAATAGTGAAGGTGGATGCTGAGCTTTCGGGAGATTTTCCTATTGCATTATCATATTTGGTGAAAAATGCAAGCTGGTATCCCACTTACGATATCCGAGCGAAAAATATTGAGGAGCCGGTAGAAGTTGTATATAAAGCCAATGTAAAGCAAGATACTAAGGTTGATTGGGAAAATGTGAAATTGAAGTTTTCTTCCGCGACGCCAAATCAGTCAAGCATTGCTCCCGAGCTTTCAACTTATTTTTTGGGTTATCGATCTAGACCGCCGGTATATAAGAAGCGAACAGGCAATCAGATTACTGGCCAAGTTACTGAGGCTTCAGGTGAAGGAGCTATAGGTGTGAATGTAGTTGTGGAAGGCTCAACGATAAAAACAGAAACAGATTTTAGTGGAAATTATTCTTTGACGGTACCCGATAATGCTGATTATTTAGTTTTTTCGGGTATAGGTTATAAATCTCAAACGGTAAGGTGTGATAGAAATGTTATTGATGTTGATATTGAAGCTGATGTTAGAGAACTCGATGAAGTTGTTGTGACTGCTTTTGGAATCGACAGAAATCGACCTTCAAGGAAATTAAGAGGGAAAGTTGCTGGAGTGAAATTAGAGTCAAAGCCTGAAGTGAAAATTAGAGGAGCAGCTAGTTTGTCCATTCCTCTTGAGCAAAAAGAAAATCAAACTACTGTGGACTTTACTATTGATAAGCCATATAGTGTGAAATCTGATAATAAAAGTTTTGCTGTGGATATGGCTCATTATGAACTGCCGGCTGAGTATCAATACTATGCTGTTCCTAAGATTGACAAGAGTGCGTTTTTGATAGCGAATGTTATTGATTGGGAAAAGTATAATTTCTTGGAAGGTGAAGCGAATGTGTTTTTTGAAGGAACATATATTGGCAAGACGATCATGGATACACGATACGCATCCGATACATTGGAAATTTCCTTGGGGTCAGATAAGCAAGTAAGCGTAAATCGTGAGAAGATGGTGGATTTCACTACCAAGAAATTCATAGGAACAAAAAAGGAAGAGTCCAGAGCGTGGAAAACAACTGTCAAAAACAACAAAGCGCAGGCTATAAATATGATGATTTTGGATCAAGTGCCAGTTTCTGTCTTGGAAGAAATAGAGGTAAAGGTCTTAAAGGATTCAGGAGCGAAACGAAATGTGGAAAATGGCGAAATCAAATGGGTGTTTGACTTAAAGCCTAAGGCAAGCAAAGAGTTGGAGTTGAAATACGCTGTTAAGTATCCTAAGCAGAAAAAGTTGATTATTGAATAAGATGAAAATTATAGCACTTTTATTGAATTAGATAGGAAAAAGTAACAGTTGTTAAATAATGCAAGCGATTTGAATAGATACGAAGATGAAGCGATCAAGGCCTGGAAGCCTTGGTATGAACAAGATTATAGGCCATTGATAAATTCAACTAAAGAGGCTTTGCTTTGGCACATGGAAGATCTTCTCAAAGACGAATCTAGCAAGAAAGTGAGAGCATACGGAGTGTATACCTGCAGTGGTTTGTCGCATATTTCCGTTGTTATGGATTTGGTTTCGGATGATTTGAACGGTGAGATGATGTATTCGGATGATGAGGATCTGGAATATCTGAAATACTGCCCGGATGAATGGACTGAACAAGCGGATTTGAAATATTTTGAAAAGCCGAATAAGATCATTGAAGACTTGCATGAGCAGTTTGAAATTTGCAGCGAAGCTTTTGAGGATATTTATCAAGCTGGAAATTATTCGATCAATGAAGAAAGCGAGCATTATGACCAACGCAATGTGGAGAATATCTTCGATGCGATTTTGCAGGCGATGAAAGAGCTTTCAAGAGAAGGCCGATTTTCTTGGATGCTAGATGACCAGCTTGTTTTGGTCTGGTTTTCAGACCCTAGCGATAGTGAATTTGATTTAAGTGCTAAATCTGTTCAAATGTTAAATAAGTTTGAAGTTTTTGAAGAATTTTGCGACAATAATGAGGAGTAATTATATTTTCTTATTAAATTAATTATGTTTTTTACTAAAATATAAAAAAATGAAAACTGCTCACAACTTATTTTTATTCGCATTCGCAACGCTGATATTCAGTTGCGTGCCTGAAGATGCGCATTTAGGCAATACAACAGACAAGTTTGATTCGCTCACATATGAAGAGAGTATAGAAAAATGGGAAATTTTGAAGGCTGAAAATTCAGATGGTTATTCTTATAAGATAGAATTCCAGTCCTTTGCTGGTTTTGGCAATGTCACTGAAATAATTGTGGAGTCGGGAGAAGTAGTTGAGAGAAATTATCAAGAGTATACTCGTGATCTGAATACTAATGAGAAAAATATTGTTGAGGAATATAATGAGAAAGGTGCTAGTGTCGGCAGTCATGAAAAAGGATTTAGTCCTTTGACTATTGATGAGCTGTATGAAACGTGTCTTCAGGATTATTTGGAAGTGGATTCCGAGGCCAATCAAATTACCTTTGAAACAAATGATTTGGGGATTATTTCTACATGCGGCTATTTCCCGTATAATTGCGCTGATGATTGTTTCATTGGCTTTTCAATGAGTTCATTTGAATGGATTGATTAGCAAATATTATATTGACTTATTTTAGTTAATTGGAGGAATTGCTATAGCTAGTTGTAATGCAAAGGTTATAATAAAGCGATAGTGATTGCTCCAATTTTCGTATAAATTTTATTACCCAAATACATAGAGATAAATGCAAGCAGAGGGTTTGGAAAATCAGATCTCATGGGAGGACTTTACTAAAGTTGACATGAGAATAGGAACCGTTATTTCAGCTGAGGTTTTTGAAGAAGCTCGTAATCCTTCGTACAAGTTGATGGTGGATTTTGGTGAGCTGGGTGTCAAAAAAACTTCCGCGCAAGTCACCAAGCTGTGTAAAACTGAAGAATTGGTAGGAAGACAAGTTATCGCAGTGGTGAATTTTCCTCCGAAGCAAATAGCGAATATTATGAGCGAGTGTTTGTTGTTGGCAGGCATGGAAGAAGGAGAAGGCAATGCTTTGATTGGCCCAGATCGCAAAGTAAAGAATGGTACGAGGATAGGCTAGAGAACTTGTTGGAATATCAAAAATGACAGAACAGTTTAACATTACCATGTATTCAACCGCTTTGTATTCGACGTGGATCAATGTGGAGGAATTGAATTTGTTGATTGATGCGGGGGATGGTTTGTCCGCTGGCTTGTTAGCGAAATCAGGAAAAGTCAAGGATGTGTTTGTGACACATGCGGACAGGGATCATATGATGGGTTTGCCTCAATTTTTGCAATTGAATACCAGAGAAGGCTTGCCGAGAATTTATTATCCTAAAAATTCAGGTTCATTTCCAGCTATGGAGGGTTTTTTGGGAAAATTTGATCACCATATGAGGGGAGCTGTTTGGACAGGGATCGAAGATCGGCAAATATTCAGGATTAAAAATGATATTGAGGTTCAAGCTTTAAGAAATGAACATATCAAGACACCTATTGGCATTCATAAAAGCTTAAGTTATAAAGTGTTTCGAGTGAAAAGTAAGCTGAAAAATGAATTTTCTGGATTATCAGGAATTGAATTAAAGCAAATAGGTACGCAATACGGCAAGAATTATTTGACCGAGGAAATCCGTGAGAATATTTTATCGTTTTCCGGCGATACCCCTGTTGATGATTATTCCAGATGGGATAATACGGAAGTTTTGATTCATGAAGCTACTTTTCTGCCGGGAGAAAATGGCGAAGAAATCATTTCTAAAGGCAATAAACACAGTCGCTTGGATGAAGTAATGAAAATGGTTAGCGAAATCAATGTGGGCAGTTTGATTCTTAATCATTTCTCAAGCAGATATTCATGGAAAGAGATAGACGCTGCGGTGAACAAGTATATAAAGTTTTACAAGATAAAAGTGCCTGTGTATGTAGTTCATCCAGGCGAGGTCAAGAGAAATATTTTAAAGAGCAATCCATTAAATTTTTGATGAAGAATGTCTTGTGAAGGATTGATGAGTGGAATTACTTTATCAATTTGGATGCAATCAATATGTTGACAAGTATTGGTTTATGAATTTTAATCATAAATATAAACAAATGATTCTAAGCCGATTGAATTATAAAAAATTGGAGTTTGAAGAACTGGATACAGAGAAGCATGATTATGTCAGAATAGAAATAGGGATTTCATTAAATCATATAAGAGAAAAAATAGTCAAATTTTTAAGTGATAATTATTGTAAAAACGATCAAGTCAAAAGAGTTCAAAATGCTTATAAGAAAGCCTATTGGTGGGATTATTACATAAATGGTATCTCTGTCGATGAATATATGCAGAAACATGGAGCAAGCGATTTTCAAATTGAATTGTTTTTTAGATTTATGGCAAGTTTAAATGGAGGTGTTGAGAAAGAAGATAGTTTTTTTAAATTAGCTTTTCAATGGCAAAGAGCGATAAATATCTATCTCATGACTCTTTTTCACAAATTCATTTTTATTGATACATGTGGATTTCCTGCGATGATTTTAGATCTAACAGATCTTATTATAAAATCTTTTATACAAAGGGGAGGAGCGTGTATTGAGGTTGCTTATCCTCACTATTACCCAAACAGTTATAGTCAAGAGCTAGCACTCAACATCTCAAAAAAAGCGAAAGTGATAAAGATAGGAGAGATGAAAATCGTTAGTTAATGAATCTCCAAGCTGTTTGCTTCATTTTGAAGTTGCCAGCTCGGAGATATCAATGAACCAAAAAGTTAAATGCTTACTAAGAATATTTTGCTAGATCGATACTTCGCTTTGGCTAATATCTATGTCATATTTGTGCTTGTAATAATTGATCACGAGCGATTTTACTTCCTCGTAACTTACAAAGTCTCCTTGGTATTTTTTTATGTAAGTATCTAGTTCAAAGTCTTTGATGGCTTCAGGTGCAGGCAGGTTGACTTTTATTTCTTCGTATAGAAAGCTTTTAACTTGTAATTCGAAATTATTGAAGACTTTGATTGTAAGATTCTTTTCAAGCTCTTCTTCCAACATGTTCACTATCTCTGATTTGCTGTGTCCGCTAGCCTTTAGCTTTGAGCATAGTTCCGTATACTCGGAGATTATAGTCTTCTCAGCATCTTTGATGCATTTTTTCACCTGTCCGTCAGGGTGGTTTTCTCTTAATAAAGTAAATACTTCATCTTTGTTTTTGCCAATTTTGAGAAGTACAATGGCTTCAGAAGTCAAGTTGTCGTAGTCGTTATTTTGCATCGTTGTATAGGGTTATAGTCTGAAATATTTATTTGAATAAAAGTAATATTAATGGGGACGAATTTTTATGACAAAAGTTAGTTAATGCAAAAAATTAAAATTTATTTTATACTTAATGATGGGGCATCAGCGAATCAATATGCTATGCTTTCTTCATTCCGTTGCAATTTATATATTCAAACAAATAATAAATGTCTTTCAGTCTTTTAGAAGTAATCGCGATCTTTGGTGTTGTTTTATTTTTATTCTTTGGTTTTTATCTGCTAAAAGTGGAAACCAACAAAAAATTGACCAATACGCTATTGGCGATTTATTTTTTTGTGATCGCTTTAGATTGTTCCTCATTTTTTTACCATAAATTTCTGAGCTTTCCTTATTGGCTTGAAATACTTAGAATGGAAGGGCTTGCAGGATTAAAATCCCCATTATTCTATCTATATATTCTGTCTTTGCTTTATGAGAATTTTAAGTTAAAGAAAATTCATCTGCTGTTTTTCACACCGATGCTTTTGAAGTTTCTGATCTTAATCCCAAGTTTCTTTTTAAAAGATATTGAAGGGCAAAGAACATTTCTATATAATTACTATGATCAGCCAGAAAGCATATTTTTTAATGTCATGGGGTGGGGCGAAGCATTTATCGTTTATTTTGCTAGCTTCTATCAATTATATCGATACAAAGCAATCATCAAGCAAAATTACACCAATGCCAATTCGCTTATTAATTATAATTGGCTGAAAAAATATCTATGGATCTGCGTGGTTTCAACGCTTATTGCTTTTATAAAGACGAATTATCGTTTTATGGATGGTGATATTCAGGTCACAATCAATTTGATCATATTCATGTTAGTGTCGATGATTTTATATGTCTCTTGGATGTTCAGCAAAGCGCTTTTCGCTCCTCAAATATTCCAAGGCATCAATTCAAACTTAGTTACAGAAGGTGAAAAGCTTGATGAATTTAAATCAGAAAATTGCGCAGAAGAAAACCTTAAAACGGATGCACGTGTTGCGATTATTTTGAATTGGATGGAAAGTGAAAAACCCTATTTAGAGCCTGACTTGACTGTTCAAAAATTGGCGACTCAACTGGATATGTCGGCTAGAGAATTGTCAGAAGTTTTGAATAAAGAATTGGACAAGCACTTTTTTGATTTTGTAAATGAATATCGCATCAAAGAAGCTATGAAGATGTTGACAGACTCTGGCAAGAAGAAATATAGAATACAAGAAATCATGTACGATGTCGGTTTTAATTCCAAAACGCCATTCAATACGGCTTTTAAGAAATATACTAGCCAAACGCCTAGTCAATATCGTAATTCTGCTGAAATTCAGTCGGTTGTGTAAAGTAGTACCTTTTTTTTACAAAGTTGAACGCCTTTTTTCTAGATGATTTTCAATTTAGCTCCTGTTAAAACAAGAACTAAAATTTACCATTATGAAAAAAGCATTCGTTTTTCTATTTGTCTTCATGCAGTTGGCCTTATTAAGTGTAGAGGCACAAACTCACCAGATTTCGGATGAATTAAAAAAATTAATCAAACAACGACTTGAAAATAATTCATACCAAGGAATTTCTATTGGAATCATAAGTCCCGAAGGAAGAACTTACCACAATTTTGGAGTCAAATCACTGGAGACTATGGAGCCAATTGATGAGCACTCTGTATTTGAAATTGGTTCGATTTCCAAGACATTTACAGGAGTTTTACTTGCCAACGAAGTGCTCAAAGGAAGTGTAAAATTAAATGATCCCATACAAAATCTATTGCCTGATACAGTTACGGCTCCAATGTGGGGAAATGAATCGATTCAATTCGTTCATTTAGCCAATCATTCATCCGCTTTACCGAGACTAGATCCCATTTTTAAGATCTCTAATTATACAAGTCCCTATTCGAGTTATACAGAAACGGATTTGTACTACTCTTTAAATCAATATCAACTCACTCGACCGATAGGAAAAACATTCGAATATTCTAATTATGCCACTGGTTTACTTGGGCACCTGTTAGCCTCTAGTCATCAATTGACTTATGAGGAGTTTCTGCATCAGTCGATTATAAAGCCTTTGGGATTGGAAAACACAGGAATATCTTTGAGTAAATCCATGAAAAAACATTTGACACAAGGTTATGCTTACGGAGTTGAAGCTTTACACTGGGATTTTCTGTCAGCCTCGGCAGGAGCGGGTGCTATCCGTTCCAATACTGAAGATATGTTAGATTATTTGGCTTACAACTTAGGACTAAAAGAGTCCAACTTATTCCCCGCTATGCAATTAAGTCATGAAGCAACAACCGATTATGACCTAAATTACCAAATTGGTTTGGGATGGATGGTAATTGATATTGAGGATAGAGAGCTCATAGCACATGGAGGAGCTACTGGAGCTTATCGCTCATTTATAGTATTTGAAAAAAAGACCAAAAAAGGAGTCGTGGTACTGATGAATTCTGCCGATTATTTTGATGGAGAGTGGTTGGCATACAACGCTTTAGATTCAGTAGCTTTTCCATTAGAAAATATTCCTAAACCTCCTATAGCAAACGTATTGACTAAATATATTGAAGCGAATGACTTCCAAGCTGCAACAAAAAAATATTGGGAATTAAAAAAGTCTCATGCTGATGAATATATTTTTGACGAAGATGTCTTAAATGCACTGGGTTATCGATATATAGGCAAGGGGGAACTTTTGAAAGCCAAATTGGTCTTGAAAATAAATCTTGAAGCTTTTCCAAACTCATCCAATGCCAATGACAGCTATGGTGAAGTGTTGATGATGAATCACGAAGACGAACTGGCAATCAAGTATTATAAAAAATCCATCGAACTCAATCCGGATAATACTGCTGGAAAGAAGAATTTAAAGAAGTTGGAAGCTAGGGTGAAGAGTCGGCGATGAGGAGTCGTCTATAATGGCTTGGCATTGATTATAGATCGGAATTTAATTGTGAAGATAAAGAATAATTATTTATATATTTATTGCATGTTATTTAGTTAGTTTGGTTTATTTTTATTGATAATATTTTTTATTTCATATATTTATTGTAATTATATTAAACTTAATGTTTAAGAGGAGGGGTTGGTTGATATTTAAAATTGCTAGAAAGATGTGTTTAATGTTTTAAAGTATACGAATATTATGAAAGTAAAGATTCTGACACTGATTTTAGTTTTTATTTCAAATTTAACTTTTGCTTGTAGTTGTGAATGGAGAGGAAATTTTATTAAATCCTCAAAATTTTCTCAGGTAATTATTAAGGCTAAAGTTGTTGAAAAATTGTGGCATTTTGAGGATGGGACTTCATTTAATAGCCAAGACAGTGTTGGAAATTACTTTTGGGAAACAAATAAAGAATTTGTACAGTCAATAAAGATAGAAGTTCTCGAATTAATTAAAGGAGAAGTAAATCGAAGAACGTTTGAGATTTATGGTAGCAACGGATATGATTGTAGAGAGAGTATCCGTCAATTTGAGATTGATAAAATTTATATTTTGGGATTATATAGCTCTCAAAAAAATGAAAATAGTCAGCCAAATGAAGATGAAAATGATTATGTTATCGGAGGTTGCTCAGAAAAGTGGTTGGAATATTTACCTAAATCAGATAAAGTATTTGGATATATATTTGGAAGTATAAGAAAGAGAAAATTACAATATAGTTATCAAAAGTTAGTAAAAAGAATCTTATCATAAAGTTAATATGATGCCATTATTATGGTATTATATTTTGAAATTAAGGTGCTTATTTTTTTAGTGTATTGGTAGAGTTTGAATACTACTATTAAATATTATCATTCTATACCTTATGTAAATGTGTTTGAAAATAATTTTTAAATGTAACTTTTATAATATAAATTATATTTTTTTAATTCTAAAAAACACATTACAATGAAAAGGCTTCTTTTGATTTTACTTTTGGCAGTGGTATTTTTTTCCTGCGACAGAAAACAGTATGATTTGGCGGTAAGCCATGTGGATATTTTTGATAGTGAAAGCGGATCGGTTATAAAAAATAAAACAATATTGATTAGTCATGATTCTATCGCAAAAATTATTGATGCTGATGAAAATTTTTCAGCTTTGAAAGTTATCGAAGGAAATGGGCGCTTGGCAAGTCCCGGTTTTGTGGATACGCATATACACTTCAGACAAATGCTTGACCTAGCCAATAGAAATGCACCAAAAAAACTAGATGCAACTTACCGAAAAAAATTGGCGGAGAAATTATTAGCTTATGGCACGACCACTGCTCTCGACATGGCACAATATGAGTCATGGATTCCGACGACTGTTGGCTGGCAAAATAATCCTGATGCAGATTTTCCTAATTATTATATCACAGGAGCGGGAATGATCTCCAAAGAAAAAAGAAATCCGGCGCCGCATCATGCTGTGGTGCTTGATCCGAAGAAAAAAGTAGCATCATATTATGATCAGGGTGTTCGATATGTCAAAATTTATTCGCATCTCAATGATAAAGATGCAAGTGCGGTTGTAAAAGAAGCTGGATTAAAAAATATGAAAGTTTTTGCTCATACGGATCATAACAGGGTGACGATTCAGGAAGCGATGGCTTATGGTGTGAGAAATTTTGAACACTTTTTCACTGTGATTCCGAGTATATTGGAGTTTGGAGCGCATCGTGAGCAGATGGAGGAAAGTTTTGGTTTGAGTCCTTATGATCATATTGATGACTTTGCCGCATCGATGGCATTTTACTTTTCTTATATCAAAGCAAATAAAGATTTGGAAACAAAATTATTGGCGCTTTTTGATGAGATGGCTCAAAATAATGCTTCGATGAGCACGACAATACATATATTGGCGGCGGCGGCTGGCAAAACGGATGTCTTTTCATCTTTCAACCATTTTCCGATTAGGGAAAATGCGCATTATCCAGATTATACTGACGAACAAAGAGAATTACTCAAACAGGCCTTTGATGATATGATGTCATATTTGAAAATTGCTCATGACAAAGGAGTGAAAATCCGCATCGGAACGGATAATCGAGAGGCAGGTCAATCGATGATCTCGGAACTTTATTTGCTTGGCGAGGCTGGTTTTTCTTCTGAAGAAGTATTGCAGATCGCAACTTGGAATGGCGCAGAATCCATGGGAATTGAGAATGAAATCGGTGTGTTGAAGCAAGGTTCGATGGCTGATCTGATCATTTTTGAAAAATCTCCTTTGGAAAATATTGAAAATTTTAACGCTGAAAAGATAATTATCAAAGGCGGGAAAGTTTTTGATCAGAATAAACATGTTCAAGTGGAAACGGCGCTGAATATTTTGAAAAACGAAGGAGAAGATAAAGCAGTAAGACATATTCAGGAGCGTGTTGAAACTTTTGAGGCGTATGAATTGGTAGAAATTGCTTATCATTTGTTTCATATCGGAGAAATAAAATCAGGAGAGGAAGTTCTTGGGATTTTGAAGTCAACTTATCCTGATTTTAAAGAAATTTATTATGAAAATGCTATTTATCGTATAGGCAGAAGATTTGCTCGCATGGATCAGATTGACAAAACTGTGGAGATTTATAAATTAAATACTGAAAAATTTCCTAATTCTTCAGAGGCATTTACTAATCTGGCTTACGCTTACGAAGCTAATGACAACAAAAAATTGGCGATGCTCAGCAGTAAAAAAGCAGTTGAGTTAAACCCAGAAAACGAAAATGCTCAGGAGATTTATAAGAAGCTTGAAGCAACGATGAAGTAGGCTTATAGCGAATTCCCCCTTTTGAAGGGGGATTAAGGGGGATGTTCTTTCAAATATCTTTGTGATTAGAAATATGAAAATAATATTGAACAGGTGCTTAAATGAACATAAAAACACATCTACTTGAAATTCAAAAAGAGATTCTAAGATCTTTATCTAAAAATAAAAAAGAATTGATTTCTGAATTGCTCATTGCTACATCACGATTAAGTTCTCTCTTACAATTAAATTGTTTTGAAGATTTTCAAAATCAGTTGGAAGGAATTGATCTGGAAGATATTTTTTGTGAAAGTGAATTTGGTGAGATAAGATTATTCAACTCTGAAACACAAATTTCAGAATCAAGAATTGCAACAATTAATGATTTAAAAAAAATAATATAATTAACAGAAAAAATGATTTTTTTTGATTGGGTAGGGAATTATGAGCTTAATTTTAAATAATTTTTGTTCAGTAAATAGATATAATGGTAGAAAAAGTGAATCAAGAAGAAAAAGATCTTATTTATCTTGATAAATCTATAATATCTGATGGGTTTATAAGAATTTATTCAAATGAAGATAAATTGGATTATGATATTAGTATTCTTGAAAAGAAGAATTATGAAGTTATTGTGATTGATGGAGAATTTATTACAACCAAGATGGAGTTGATGTTTGATTTAGAGCAAAAACTAAAATTTCCAGATTACTTTGGTAGAAATTATGATGCCTTGATAGATTGTTTGATAGATTATGAAATACCTAATGATCGTGCAGTGATTGTGTTTAGACATTTAAATAATTTGGATAAAGAACATATCACCACACTCCTTGATATATTTAGTAATTTTTCAAGAAGCAGAATAGCGAGTGATGAAAGATTTTTGACTTTGGTGCAGGTAAAGGATAGGAATTTTGAATTATCAAAACCTATTGGAGCAGTTAACTTTTATTTGAAAAATCATATGGAAAATTAATTTGAGTTTTTTCTATCAAAACAAATCTAATGATCCTGATAAAATCACTTATGAAAAAATTTCTATACATCATTCACTTTGTCATTTTAATTCTATTATTAAGCTGTGATTCAAACAGTAAAAATGCCGAATTGGAAAAGAAATTTTGGCTTAAGGCTAAAGAAGTGAAGAATATTGAATTATTAATTATATTTTTTCATCAAGCTCTGATGAGAATATGAATGTAAGTAGTTGATCAAAATAAACTTCCTATTATCAAGTACGGTATTCAGGCTAGAAAATAGCAAATCCCCCCTTTTGAAGGGGGATTAAGGGGGATGTTCTTTCAAGTATCTTTGTGATTAGAAATATGAAAGTAATTTTGGTTAGGTGCTTATAAAATTTTTAGAGTTAGTCATACTTTGATTTTTCTTTAGGTATGTATTTTACAAAGTTCATTTTTTTGCAAAATTGAATTATTTCTTGCCTTGCTTGTTTGCTAAACCCAATTGGAGCTTGTTTACTTTCTTCGTAACCTTCTCTTATTTTATCTTCAATTAGAGGGATCTTTATGCTCGATTGTAAATAATTACAGCCTAAACAAATATCAATGACACACACAATTTTTTCTTCGTTGAAATATACAAATGCTAAATGTGGGTCAAAGCAAGCCGCAGTTGAACTACCATAGCTAGATTCAGAAGTAAAAAGTTTTTCAAATTTTTTTATTTGTTTCTTAGAAAGAACAACAGAGTTGTCGATTCGCCAGCCTTCTTTTTCTTTATTTGATGTAAGTATTTTTTCTATTTGTCTTAAGTTATCAGGGCCACCTTTATACTCATAAGCTACTACTTTAGTGTATTCGAGATTCTCAAAAGGATTATTTTGTGCCAATGATACAATATTAGTTACACAAATTATTAATAATGACATATAAAGTGTTTTCATAGTTTATTGAATTGTTTGTCTAGCTAAATACTTTATAATTGCTTAATTTTTTAATTCATCAATGTATTTTTCTGCTTTTTCATTAAGCTCTTGATACTCATTCAGAATTTTTTGCATTTGTTCTATCTTTGGTTTTTCATTTTTTTGATAGGCTTTGATCATTTGTTGAGTTACGCTTAGTTTCATTATAATTTGTAAATCTTTCAAATGCTGTTGTTCTTTTTGAATAGCTTCTTCAATTTTTTCTAGTTCAGAGACATCTTCAAAATATTTTTTTCGATGTTGATCGATTATTTTTTTAGTGGATAATTCTAGTGTACTATCCTGAATTTTGCTCAAATACCAAGAAGTATTTGACCAATAATTATTATTTGTTTGAGTATAATATCGATAATGAGATAAACTGTCTGTTTTTTGCTTTTGTAACATTGCAATTTGTTTTTCCAAAGCTTGAAGAGTAGGATTGTTTTCTAATGCCTCATCATATAATTCATCTACAATGTTATTACTTTTTCTCCCAAACCTTCCTCTGCCAATTTTTAAATCGCTTACTTCAAAACCATCATTTTCTTCAAGGGCTTTGGGTGTTTGAGTAGTTATATTATTACTATTTTGAACCGTATTATTATTATGATTTCCTCTTTTGTTGCAAGCAATTAGTAATGATATAATAAACATGATACTGATGATTGCTAGCTTTTTGTTGTGTATTGTCATAGGTTTTTTGTTTGAATATTATTGAGTTGGTTTATTATTAGAAGACTATTCTGAAGAATTTTTAAGTTAAAAACTTATGTTGTCTATTTATTTTTTAAGAAATAAATTAATTAACTGCCTTCTCATATCATGAAAATATTTTACTAATTTTTTTAATTTTAAAACGCTATATGTTCTGAGGGTTTTATTAAGTTATTTTAAATTTAGATAATTATTGAAAATAAAAGTAATATAATTAATTGTATGAATAAAAAAGTGAAAGAATATAAACTTTGGTTTTATTGTGAGATGACATTTAATAATTTGTCACAATTTTTTTTTGATAGGGGATTAATAAATGATTTTGAGTATGATTATGAAAATGTATATGAGTGGATAGAAACAAGCTTATATGATGATTCTTATGAGTTAAATATTTCAAGAAAGCACTTGTTTGACCATGAATTAGATAGAATTAGTATTATAGAACCTACATCAATTCTGGTCATTTATGAAAACGAAGAACCTGATGATGCATTAATAGATGAATTAGCAAAAAAGATTAACCAAGTATTAGAAATTCCTGTCTATTCAGGAAAAATTAATTACTTGGGAGATGATGACTATGAATATATAGTTGAAGCTGAATACAGTTCAAAATAGTTTAGTTTAAAGCATTTGTATTATTTGATTAGAGACTGTTAATATGCGAAAACTATTATTATTTACTTTCTTCTTATTTTTAATGACTCAACAAGTTTTTGCTTGTCAATGTGAGGCATTAGATAGTATTTCTGTTTCTAGAATTTTCGATAAAGCAGAATATATCGCTATTGGAAGGGCAATAGGTTTAGCTTCATATGATGAAGCTTTTTTGGATAACTTTGAGGAAAATACTGGTGGATTTGACGTTTATTTTCAAATAGATTCTGTACTAAAAGGAGAGTTCAAATCGAAAATAATTGTAATTAATCAAATGCATGAAGGCTCATGCAGGAAGTTTTTTAGATTTGGAGAAGATTATTTGATTATTGGCAGTGAAGTAAAGAAATTTATGCATTATAATGCTTATGAAGAGAAAAATCTGCCTTCACCTGCTCCACCTTGTCCAGGAATGACTGAAGTTCTACCTTTATTTTTTCCAGCAGAAAAGTATCAAGCTGACTTTTGGAATAGCTTAATTAATAAGTTTGGTGTTTTTGTCGCATCATCTTGTTCTACATTTGATATAAATAGTAATGATGCAGAGTTATTTTTTGAAGAACATAGAAGAAGAGCTCTTTTAAAATAATATGATGATGAGAAAACTATCGCTTATTATCGTGTTTTTGTTCTTAAGCCTTCAACAAATCTTTGCTTGCCAGTGCGAGCCATTGGATAGTTTGACTTTGGCAAAAATTTATCATGAGAAAGATTATATTTTGATTGGTCATATTGTAAAAGGCATAGATAATGACTCTAACGAGTTCTCTGAGGATACAAATGAAGAAAGTTTCCGGAATGCGTATTTTAAAGTAGATTCTGTTTTAAAAGGAAAAATACATTCCGATACCATGATTATCAATCAAATGGGACAAGGATCTTGCGCTGATTTTTATCAAATAGGCGACCGAAAATTAATTGCAGGAAATCAAATAAAGAAATTTGAAAAGACTTCAATAAATGATCATTTCGAATCAAATTCAGCTGAGATTCTCCCATCTCCACCGCCGCTTGATGTTTTATTAAACTCGGCAGGAACATTTTTTTATACTCACATGCCCGATTCAATCGTCAAGATTTGGAAAGAATTAATAAGAAAGTATTTCGCGATTCATGTTCTGGGCTGTTGTTCTTTTGATAGAGATAGTTATTCAGCTAAAATGATTATAATGGAAAGTAAAAGGCGAGATAGTCTGAAATAGATTCATAGTTTGTTTCAAATTATGCAGCTTGATAGGCTTTAGCTGATCAAATGATTATTTCTTCGTTTTTATCTTCCCCGACCTATTTTACTAAATATAAATCCAATCAATATCTTCCTGCACAATGCTTCTTCTAAATACTGACAACTTGAATTATTTATATTTTAAAAATATTGAAAATGCAGTGATGGATTAATTTTTGTCAATCAGCAAATAGCTTTGATATCCATAAGCCGATGGCGAGGCTCCAAGCGGTTATGGTTTTAAAGTAGATGAATGTTAGAATTTTTCAATTAAAACATAAAGCTATATGAAGAAAATCAAACTAATTCTTCTTTTGCTATTTGCTACAATTTCAGTAAAAGCCCAAGAAGTAATCTCCAGTCAGGGAGGCTCTTATTCTAATGCCAATGCGAATATGGATTTTACCATAGGCGAGGCGATCATAGAAATGGGCACAGATGGAGTATACGATATTACCCAGGGTTTTCATCAGACAGTTTGGGCGGTCACAGTACTTAGAAATGATCTTCCTGATTACGAAGTGTCTGTTTATCCCAATCCTACTTCGGATATTTTGAATATCAAGACCAGTAAGTTTCGGAATGTGACTTATAATCTCTATGACCTTGAAGGAAGGTTGATATTGCAAAATGAGCTTGAAGACAATCTGACAACCATCGAAGTTCGAGATTTAATCTCAGGAAGCTATCTGTTGACCTTGCGGGATGGCAAACAATCACTAAAAACTTTTAAATTAATTAAGCATTCGAAATAATGAAAAAATCTATACTTGCGCTTTTAACAATTTTGACGATTTCAATAACTGCATTCGCGCAGACACCTGAGGGCATAAAATATCAAGCGGTGGTCAGAGATGCCGGCAACAGTATACTAAAAAACCATTCTGTAGGCATGCGAATGAGTATATTGCAAGACAATGTAGGCGGAGTGATTGTTTATCAAGAAGCATTTGCGCCAACAACCAGTGCCTATGGTTTGGTAAATCTTAATATAGGCAATGGCACAGCCTTGAGCGGTGACTTTTCAGCTATTGATTGGAGCAAAGGACCTTATTTTATCGAAATAGCTATCGATGTGAATGGTGGCGATAATTACGTTGTAATGGGAACTAGCCAGCTTATGAGCGTGCCTTATGCTTTGCATGCCAAAACTGCGGATAAAGTTGCCAACGACTTGGTAAACGATGCCGATGCTGATCCAAGCAATGAAATTCAAGATTTGAAATTGGAGGGAAATATACTTACTGTAACGAACAACGATACTGCTACTGAGATTGATCTTTCGCTTTATCTTGACAATGATAATACGCAACTGACGGAAGCACAAGTCGACGCCTTTGTTGACAATAATGGCTATTTGACTTCGGAAGTTGACGGATCAGTTACCAATGAGATTCAAGATTTGCAGTTAGTGGGGAATACCCTTAAGATAACCAATAATGGCTCTGCCACTGTTATTGATCTTACGCCATATTTGGACGATACGAAACTGACGGAAGCTCAAGTTGATGCCTTTGTTGACAATAATGGCTACTTGACTTCGGAAGTTGACGGATCAGTTACCAATGAGATTCAAGATTTGCAGTTAGTGGGAAATACGCTTAAGATTACCAATAATGGCTCTGCCACTGTTATTGATCTTGCGCCATATTTGGACGATACGAAGCTGACGGAAGCCCAAGTCGACGCCTTTGTTGACAATAATGGCTATTTGACTTCGGAAGTTGACGGATCAGTTACCAATGAGATTCAAGACTTGCAGTTAGTGGGAAATACGCTTAAGATAACCAATAATGGCTCTGCCACTGTTATTGATCTTACGCCATATTTGGACGATACAAAACTGACGGAAGCTCAAGTTGATGCTTTTGTGGGAAATAATGGTTATTTAACGTCTGAAGTTGATGGTTCAACTACTAATGAGATTCAAACGATTTCAAAATCCGGCTCTTCAATTACTTTAAGCAATGGCGGGGGAACCGTTACGACAAAAGCGGATGCACCTTGCTTTGATAATGCCAACCGTTTTGTAGATTGTGGTAATGGAACGATTACAGATCAATTGACTGGATTGATTTGGTTGAAGAATGTTGGATGCTTTGGAGCAAAAAATTATAAAAATGGAAATGATCAAGCCGCAAGATTAGCTCATGGGCAGTGTGGATTGACTGATAATTCTTCACCCGGAGACTGGAGACTACCAACGATCGAAGAATGGAAAGCTTTTATGAAATCATCTTGCCCTTCGCCTAGTATTCCGGATATTACTGGAAATGGGTGTTATGCCGATGGACCTGCATTTTTCACCAATATGCGCGCATCAGGTAGAAGAAGTTGTATATCTAGCAGTTTAAATCCAGATGATTTGAGCCAAACTCAAGTAGCTAACGTTGATAATGGAACTACATTTGGATTTCCAAGAGCAACAACTGGTTTTGGAATATGGCCTGTAAGAGATGGTAGACAATAAAAAATCTAAATTGTATTTGAGATAAGTTCATTTGAAAAATCCTCAACACGTTATCAATCTTGATAATTTGTTGAGGATTTTTCCTGTTAAATATAGGTTATCACGATTGATTTTAAAACAGATAATTTGCGTAATTCAATTTATCCATACCTAAATCTTCATAAGCTTGTACAGCATTCTTAATTTACAGCTATTTCAAAATCCCTCTTTTTAATCTTGCAGACTCATCGTCAATCATTGAAGTTGAATCAGAAAACTTCAAAGGACCTGTGTATATGCCCTCTACTTTTTTGCCCGATTCAACTGTAAAACTAAATTCTATTACATATTGCTCGTCAGATTTAGCAACCTTCACGGTGCCTTTTGTCTCTTCATATACTGAATAGATATCTCCTGCTCCTGTTTTCGCATCTCCATTCATTACTATTAATCCATCAACAAAAGTGTTAGGACTTCTCAAACCAAAATTCGACATAAAATATTCAGAATCAAATGTGTAAGTCCCCGAACTTAGTTCTGTCACTGATGATGAATTCAAGTCTAAATAAATAACATGTCCAAATCCTGTTAATTCTTCTGTTTTTTGATTAAGACTCAAAGTCGAAGAAGAAAGTACGATGTCAAAATAGGCTCCTTCAATATTAAAGTTACTTCCTAATAAAGTTAAATATCCTTTGGTCAACTCATAGCTTTCTCCATCGTAAGTGAAATGATTTTTTGGAGTCGATTCCTCTTTTTTATCATCCCCGCAGCTGGAAAACAAGGTGAAAACGAAGAGAAGAGTTAATAATTTTTGACAATTAAATAGGTTCATGTATTTTAAAAATTATATATATAAAACACAATAATATAAACGGAATGCCGCTTAGACAAGCATTTTATTTAAATATTTAATTTTTAAATTATCTTTTTGGATTTTAATCAATGAGTTTAAGGATGCGATTATGATTGATCAAAAGCAAAGAATCATTTTTCACGAATTATGTGCTCAATGCCGTTTTGGGATTCAAGATGGGGAACCTGAAATTGATCTCTGTAACCGCCAAATTTGTAGCCAATAACTGAGAATAGCTCTTTCTTGTCTTCTTTGCGAAAAGTGGAGCCATCGCATTTTATCCAATTTTTTGGGATTTTTTCGCCTGCAAACATTTTTATTTCCCCAATGATGCTATCTAGCTCATCAACAGAATCTTGCGATGGAGTTTCATTTATAGTAGAGTCATTTTCTTCCAAAAGATGTTCGATGTTTTCACCTTCATTTCCAATGATAGCTATAATTTCATTAACGGCAATTTTGCCAATCTTTTCTGTTTGATACAGTATGATTCCATCTTCATACGATTCCAATTCGATTGTGGCTTTTTCCGTATCAATATCCGCTAAGGTATCTCCTGAATTGATATAGTCCCCCTCATTGAAATTCCATTTTGCTATGGTTCCGTATTCCATTGTCTCTGACAATTGAGGCATTCTAATCACTGTTGCGTTTTGATCTCTAGTGATAGGTTTGTCGTTTGTTTTTTCTTTAGAGCTATTAAATAATTTGTCGAACATGTTGTGAGTGGTTTGATTTAAAAATACAGAGTTTGAATATTAAATTAATGGCTTATTTTCAGGTTTGAATTGTATTACAAACAGATTTAAAAAATACTTAGTTAACATTATGAATATGGTTTTTAATTTAAAAATTACATTTTTATTAACTTGGTAATCCTCTCCACTGATTCTTTTTTGTTATTTTTCCAATAACTATAAGGCAGGGGCAAGCATTTGATCCCTGTTCTGCTCAAAGTTTTATAGCGTTCCAATGAAAGAGCTTCTCGAAATATCCCGGGATAGCCAATCAAGTCAATAAAATAATTAGAACCATTATGAGTGATTAAAATATCCAACAAACTTCCAGCGACAGGGTAACCGCATTTTATTTCGTCAAATGCCTTGCCCAATTCAAGCAATACATCTTTCTGAAACTCGTCTTGCTCTTGTTCGCTCGCTATTGTATGCGAAAAAGATTTTATAAAGTTGAAATAGTCAAGCAGCAAAGATGTCTTTCGATTTGAATGCTCAGCTATTGAAGTGAAAACATACTGATAAGACTTCGCTCTTGTAATGGCCACATTTAAGACTTCAGGTTTATTGGCATGTACGAATGCCGAATGATGGGATTGATCGCAAAGACAAAAAGACAATAAAATAATTTCACGCTCCGAACCTTGAAAAGAGTATGGCGTTCCGCAAAATATATCAAATTTTTTCAATTCATCAAGTCCGAAATTTTCCCTCAACAGTTTGTTTATATAATTTACTTGCTGGCTGAAGGGGGAAATGATTCCTACAGTAGGAAGAGAACTGCTATTGAGATGCTCTTTCATAATTAACCTAAGCTTTTTAATAATAGCCAATGCTTCTTCTTTATTCACTCCCTTTTGATCTCTTTTTCCATCCAATCGAATGAGCTCAATTTGCTTGTAAGTAGTATGTTTTGGAGTGGATTTGATAACTTCCAATTGGCCGTCGTAAAAAGTCTGATTGCTGAATTCGATCAAAGAAGGCGTGGACCTAAAGTGCTCTCTTAAAAAAGTGATCTGATCCTGCTGGGCAACTTTTGATATATAAAAATCCAGAATGCTTCTGTTTCTAAAATCAAAGAGTTTGTCATTGGGCAAGTTGAATTTTTCCTGCAACTCAAGTTGTTGAGATTTCGCAACAAACGAGTAATGTCGCAGCTGGTTTGGATCTCCGGCAATGATGGTTCGCTTAGCTCTGTAAATCGCAGGCAAAGCTATCGATACATCGCATTGGGTCGCTTCATCTATGATCACTACGTCAAAAAGCTCTTTTTGCAATGGCAAAACCGTGTTTAAATCCGCTAAATTGACTAACCAAATTGGAAAAACTTTTAGAATATTGGAATGATAAACATCTTCTAATCTCTCTTTGTATTCTGTAAAACTATGTGAATCCAAAGCATCATGAAACAATGAAATATCGCGTCTGTAGATGTTTGAATTCTCCTTGATATTTGCTTGAATCTTGCGCTTGGAAAAAGAGCTGACTTCGTGGTCAAGCTTTTTTAGGCTATGGCCTATATCATCAAAGACTTTCCATATGTCGGTATTTTGAGAAAACCTGCTGTTGAAATACAGTTTTTTCAATTTATCTAAAAACGACAAGTCCGAGCTAAATTCTAGATCGGATTTTAACAGCTCATTGTCTACCAATTCTTCAAAGCTGTTTTCAAGTTTTTGCAGTTTGAGATATTGATTTTTTATCTTTTTTTCATCAAGATTATGCCTCGTTTTTGACAAGATTCCGCTTAGGTATTTTCTTATCTTGGCTTTTAAACTTGCTTTGTACTGTGTGCCTGTAGTGTGTATTAAGTAATCTTTGAGCTTAAAGTCATCTATGAGCATTGATCTAAGCACCTCGACCGCTTGTTTTGTCTTAGAGACGACCAATACGGATTGGTTGTTGGCTACCAGATCGGAAATAATTGATGTGATGGTATACGACTTTCCAGTTCCCGGAGGCCCGACGATGACAGAATTGTCAAATCTATATGCATTTTCAAGAGCTTTAGCTTGTTCAGTATTGAGCCTTGACTTGTAGAGGCTTTCCTGAAACTCATTTTCATTGGCGTTTCCCTGCAATAAGTTATTAAGACTAGTATTGAATGTACCTTTATTTATGATTTCATTGAGATCGTTGACTACTTTGAGAGTAGATTTCGATTTGTCTAAAAGCGCTGTGCCCGCAGCCGGCACGATGGTGTATTCGCCTTCCTCAAAATCGGCATTGGATAGATGCTTTCTTATTTTGGAGGCAGGCCATACTTTGGGGTGCAATAGAAGCTCTTCGGTGTCAAGGTTTATGAAGTATTTATCAAGAAGCTTTACGAGTTCAGTGCAGTTCTCATGCAGATTTTTTATTAATTCGGATATGTCTTTTATGAACAAGTCCTTTGTTAAGCTTTGATCTTTGAGTTCAAGTTTTGATAAAATGGATTGATTTACCAGAACTTCGTCTTTTTCGATTTCCAAATATTTTTCATCATCGACTGTCACGATATTGGCTGGAAACAACAGCAATGGAGCGCATATTCGTTTATCTTTGCTTAATAGGCTCGAGCTTTTTCCCAATATAAAGAAGCAAGCATAAAAGAGCTTCTTTTCTAATCGATATAATTCGATCTCTTTTTCAAGATCTTCGATTTTCTTATGCGCATAGGGTATGTATGGCAAAGAATGCGTCAGCAACTCTTCATATCTTGATACAAACCACTTGAATTGATATTTGGGTAAAAAAATGTTGTTTACAGAATACTCTTTATAATCGAGCTTGTAGCATTCTTTAAAATAGGAATAAAAATCTTCGGGGTTAAAACTCATTAATATTCGGTTCTTTCTAGTTTAATCTTAAAGCGTGAAGTTTACTTTAGAGTAAGATAAATCAATTACTTAGGGTGTCCAATTAATTTGAGAGTATATTTAAAGACTCTTCAAGTTATGTGTTTTGAGAGAATTTTAATATATAGATGAGCCTGATATGCTTCAAGATATTTTTTGAAAGGTAGATTGCCTTTAAATGATAGACTTTATGTAGCTATAGAATTTTTCTTTTCATATTTTATCAATTCTCAAAAGCTTTAATTGCTTTGAGGGAGTCAAGTTATTGTTATTTTCAAGTTGTTTATATTCTAAAATTTTAAATTTATCAATGAATTCATTATTTCTTATTAAATATAGAAATTGACCATGGTCAGTATTTTTTAAATGTATTTTTTCTTTGTAAATGGAAGAGGATGAAATAGGTGGTTCAATGCAAATATTGGTTTGATGAATTTTTAAATTTGAAGATTTAATTTTCCATACTATTTGCATGCATGAATTAGAACGAAAATTTATGTCATTATAACAAATGATAGTGTCAGATTTGTAATCATTAGCAACTTTCCATCCACCATTTAAATCTTTTAGCTTGATTTGACCAAAAGCTACTGAGTTTAGAAGGATTAATATAAATGTTGCATGTTGTATTTTCATGTTAGTGTTAATTTGATTTACGTTTTTTGATTGATTTTAATAAAAAGTAAAGCGAGAGTATTGATATTATAATGAATGGAATCCAGTATTTCCTAATTAGATTTTTGTTATCCATTAATATTTGATAGGGGACTGTTTTGAGTGCTAGTTTCTCAAATTCTTTCGAGCGGAGTTTCATCAATTCAGAATTAAATCCGTATTTTCTCGCTTCCTCATAGCTTTCCAAAGCCGTTTGCACATCCCAAGTGATAGCTAGTACATTGCCTAAATCAAAAAATAGATTTCCCACAATCTTATTTTCAGGCTTCACAAATATTGTACGTTCTTCTAATTGATGAAAGATATGATTTCTTATGTTATTAAGATCGTAATTATGAGTATTTTCAGGAATTTTATTGTTGCCAAAATCTAAGTCAAGAATTGACATATTAACGTCAGATTTACCTGAAAGCTTGTATTCTAAAATTTTTATGTGAATCCATTCCGAGCCGTTATGTGAATTAGGGTTTAATGCAATTGATTTTTTTATCCATATTAATGCTGAATCTGGCTTTCCTATTAGTTCATAGATGGTACCTAGATTGGATGCTGTAGTGTATAAGTGAGGTGAGTTTTGCTCGATTTCTATGAATATTGTTTTTGCTTTTTGATATTCGCCCAGATACGTTAGCGTAGTGGCGTAATCAGAATAATATGCTATGGAGTCAGTTATAAGGTACTGTTTTAATAAATTCTCGGATTGCTTTTTAAGTTTTAACGAATCAATTTCTTTTGTGCGTACTTTGCCACTAATAAAGCCTTCATATACCACTTTGCCGTTAAGAAGTGTCTTGTATTCATTCAAGCATGCATAAGATAGTTGAGTCAGTAATATACTGAATAGGAGTAGTAGTGATTTTCTCATTTTGGGAGTTAGTATTTTAGCTTTGGCGTGTACGTTTTTAGTATGCCTCCATTTTAAGTTTTTATGTGTTTAAATATTCGTTTTGTGAATTTATAAGAAGATTAGATTATTTCTTTTAGCTTAATAATATATGGTATTATAGATCAAGTTTGGCTGTTTCATTATAAAAGAAACAGCCTTTCAGTCGCTAAATATTTTTCATTAATTCAAATACAAATGCGCTAGTCCAATGCCAAGCAGTGGAAGAGCGAATGCAGTTAGCCATAGTACGACAAATCCGATTTTGCCAAGCAGGTTTAGATCCTTAACATATTTTCTTTCCAGCGCATTTTTCACATGCATTATAATTTTTTCTTCTTGTTTAGCCTCAGCCAGTTTATTATCTCCTACTAATTTGGCAATATTTGGAAAATGCGCAGCTAGTTCCTTTCTGATTTTCCAATACTCTTCATCATTTAGTTCATCAAATGATTTGTTATAAGATACTCTATCTTGATCAAGTTTAGAGTGCACTTTTTTCAACTTATAAGAGTTTACAAGTCTTAGTACCAAGAAAAGAGGTATAATTAAAAGTATGTAGTTTTCTATATAAACAGCGACGCTCGTCAAGCATAAGATAGAAATTATTATGAAAACTGCTTCGAGCATTTTGCTTTTATTGAAAAATAGAGAATTGAAAATACGGCCTCCGTCAAGCGGCATAAAAGGGAGCAAGTTAAAGGCATTGATGATAATGGCTATATTGGCTAGGCTTATGAATTCTTTATTGTTGTTAATTAATCCAAAAGCGTATAGAAACACTCCTAAGATTATTCCGGGCAAAGGACCAGCTAAGGCTACAATGGCATTTTCTTTTTGTGTGATTTTATCTTTGTCGCCAATTACCGCAGCTCCAAGCATTGGAAGGAATAACATCTTAAGGTTTTTGTATTTGTATAATTTCATGGTCATGAAGTGACCTAATTCATGGAGAACTAAGACTCCTGTTACTTTAAGAATGAAGCCTAGATCCCAATTCAAAATAAAGTGAGCGGAAGCCAAATAAATCACTGCGCTTATGATTGAGGTCGAAAACTGATTTTTTCCGGATGATACTTTTGGTTTTGAAGGGTAAGTTTGATCTATGGCCTCAGAACCATTTATTTCGACGGTATGTTCATTGGTATTAGTAGTGAGTTCGTTGTCGTTCATGTTTTATTGTTTGATGGGGAATATGTTTTTATCTATTTAAGAGTACCTTGATCGCTTATTTTCTAATTTAAAATCGTCATAAACTATAGTTTTTTACAATTCATGTATTCTTCGTTTGCGTATTTTTTCTCTTTGCCAAATAACAAGGGCAAGAAGTGTGATTAAAATCAAGAGGCTTGGCTCGTTCATATTTTGAACATCTTCGCCTAAATCTAATGACTTATTGGCGTTAAGTACTTGATTTTGTTTCTTTTTTAGCATCGCTTTTTGCGCTTCATTTTCGACAACAATATAGGATGTTAAAGGCGTCATGACTTTTGACATAAAGCTGTGTTTAACCATATTCACCCAATCATTTTCCGATTTTTTTGGTTCTAAGGTTTGGGCAATCCACTGTCCCTGCATAGTAAGAGCTGAAAGCCAGTTTTTTTCTTTGATATCAGATTCAGAAATATCAAAATTGTTCTTTTTTAATATAATGCTGGGTTCATCATTTTTGATCAAGTATTCAACTGAATTGTCTGGTAAAGTGTATTCCAATACTGAATGGGTTAGCTCGTGTTCAGATTGTGAATTAGCCAATGCCTCTAAAGGAGATTCGATCAAGGAATGTCTTATTAATACGCCATTATCATTTAGGTTGAAAAATAAGTTGTTGTCAGGAAACGCGAATTTAAAGTCGGAAAAATCATCTTTTAAAATTGCATTTTGAATGCTGTCTGTAACAACAACCATGACAGGATAGGTTTTCGACTTGTTTTGATAAGTGTCGAATAGGGTAGTTTTTATTGCTCTGTCTAGGTAGAATCCGCCTTCGAAATTATGCATATTATACGCTTCCTTCCAATTCTCATTGATAGAAGTTTTGTTTATATAACTATTGACAAAGCTAATCTTAGCATTTTCAGCTAAAGGTTTATTGGCTTTCAAAGCTTTCTCAATTCGATGAGTGAAGTCTTTGATATTGTCTTTTTGGTTTTGAGAGGCGTCAACCAGAAAATGAAAATAGGGCTTGCGTTTGATAGGTTTTAAGGATTTTTTTTGCTGTTTTGAGACATATATGACGTTTTTTGTTTCTATTTCTTTATCAACATTTTCCGTATGATTGCCTAAGCTGATAGAATGATTGTCGATATTAAGAGTGATAGGCTCTTTATGCAGAAACTCTATGCCTGTTTTTCTTATTTCGTTTTTTGCAAAAGGAAATACTCTGAAGGCAATCTTGTTCCCCGTCATGTAGTGCAATAATCCCGGGTCGCGATTTTCATTTCTGATTTGAGAAAATATCCACATAGCTGATTTCTTTTCGGCGAGGATACCTGATTCTTTTTTATCTCCCACATACAAGTAATAGTCGCTGACCCAGCACCCTTCAGGCAATTTAAATGTTGTCGCGTATTCTTTAAGCCAAGAGCTATTTGTGTTATTTGTAATTTCCAGATCAACCCAACTTTTCCACACATTTTGAGTGGTGTCAAAAGTGCTATTGGTAGAAATATTGCTTATCTGCACATCTTTATTTTGAATATTTTCTGATCGAAACGTAATATTTGGATGTCCAAAAAATACTTTCTCAATAGTATTGATTTTTGAATCGGACAAAGTAAGGTTATCCAATACCAACCAATTAAAATAAGATGACAAATAAGGCGTTCCACTGCTGAAAGTTTCGCTTCGTCTGTTTTTATTGGCTTTGATCAGAGTGAGTGTTTTTTGTAGGGATTTTTTGTTTATGTCATATTTAGATGAATAGTCAGGGCTGTACAAGTATGATAACGTTTCATTCAATACGCTTCGGTCTACAAGGTACGAGGTTGTTATAATTATAGGAATTGTCAAAAATCCGGAGATTAAAATACTTGTTAGAAGGTTTTTAGCATAAGATTTCTTGAGGTATGCGAATTCTTTTGAAAGTTCATTGACATGAGTCACAAAAAGCAACAAGGGACTAAGCATTAGAAAGCCCATGCCAACTGCGATAACGGCAATTACCGAGAAAGGAAGAAAAGGCAAGAATACTAAAAAGAAATAAAATGAATAAGATAATGTGATGCATTTGCCCGTAAACAATGCCAAACGATATTTTTGATTTTGAGTTTTTGGCAAGCAAATTAAAATTCCGTTGACTAAGGCTAGTATATAAAACCAGTCGTTATTGAAGTCGCCGAAAATTCCCGACCCATACCGATTAAATTCAGAGAACAGGCGACCATTGTTTAATGATAATCCAATCAGAGGCAATATGATGGCTATAGGTACTTTCCAGACCAGTTGATTTTTTTCCCAGAAAGCGGATTTTTTTGTAGACAGTACATAAACACCTCTAACTAAGAAAAATAGAAAAACAAGAGTGATCGTAATAAAAAAGACAACAATGGTATGTAAAAGGAATTTTTCATCAACGATTTTCCATAATGGTTGAATAATTTGACTGAATAAGTAAAAGGTTATAGGTGTGGCAATTGCGATCAGAAAATTTACCCAAGCCTTATATTCTTTACCTGCTGGTGTAAAGTGGGCAACCAAAATAAATAGAGAATAAGCAAGCGTAGGCATAAGAAATGTTCCTACATAGAAAATAAGATTGCTAGAAATCATCCATCGAGGAATTGAAAATGGAATGATTTCATTCATATGATAGCCGTACAGGTAAATAAAGCTTATGTAAGCAATCAAGGATGCAATTCCATAAGTGATTGAAACATTTTTTTTATTTAGTGTCAAGTAAATTGCATAGGTGATATTAAGAGCACCTAGTGTTCCCAGGGCTAGACCAAAGGTTTTCCATAAATGGATGTTGCTCTCATCAAGCAATGTTTTGATGATGTTGAATTGTCCAAAGAAAAGAAAGAATAGGATGGCAATAGGTAATGTGTTGATGACAAAAAGCCATTTAGGGTTAAGAAAATTTCGCATTTTGTTGGTTGTAGGTTAATAGTTTATCTAAAAGTAAATAGGTTATAATCAAAAAAGTGAGATTTGTAATAATACCTATGCATTCATGAATAATCTGTTGATGATTAGGAAATAATGAAACCGATTGAGTATGTATTATTATTGAAGTATAAATTCTGGAGGTGTTTGCAAACAGGGTAAGCAAGTAAGCGACAAATAATGAAAGCGGTATTGATAAAGCTTTTTGAAAAGCGTGACGAAAATGCTTTACTGACAAATAATTAAATAAAAGAAAAGAAATCAACCAAAAATTGAAACCAGAACAAGATTTGTCAATGAGAATATTCAATTTCTCATGATAGTACCCTTGATCAGCATGGTATATTGATGTAGAACTTGATAAAATTCCAACCATTTTATCCGTAGGCTTCAGAAGAAAAACTAGATTATCATTATTTGCTTGTGTATAGCCTAACTTTAGTATGATGAAAATAATGGCTATGATAAAATAAAAGAATATGTTCTTTTGGACTTCCATGCTCTATTTGTTCTGGAATAATAAAGGTCTTTACTATGAAGTTATGTCAAACTATTTTATTGATATAAATATATATAATTATAAAAATTTTAAAAAATATATTTTTAGTGTTTCTATGTTTAAATTTTAATGCTATTATTTGTGATTATTGGATTTTTATGACATTGTGGGTTTGATGCAAATATATGAAGTGGATGCATTTTAAGAGAGCTTGTCATTGAACTAATTGGGTATGTATGACTCTTGAAGTTAGCAGGCAGGAATTTGAAGACTTGAGGTTGTCTTGAAGTGTTAAATGTAGTATTAGAGAAAAATGAAGGGTTAAATTGCTAAGCAATAGAGTAAAGCCGCTAATCTAATTTTTTATTTTTGAGAGCGATATTGATTTGATATGAATATTTGTCTATTTTGTAAATTCCTTTGATATCGATTTCATCAGGGATTTTAAATTCGCCTAATCCGAGTATATCCTCATCACTCAAGTATTTTTCCACAGCCAAATAGTCATGTTTTTCATGGCACTCTTTGATTGCTTGATGGTGTACACGTAATATTGGATCTATTTGAATATAATCCCTGTCGCTGTCCATTTCCAAAAGAAAGTATTTGTAGGAGCTTGTTTGATCCAAGTTTATATCGAAACTTGCTTTTGTATTCAAGGAGTCAAAGACAAAGTATTCTACAATTACAGGTTTGCCTAAATCACCATCAACATCTTTATAAACGAGGAATAAAACCTCATCATTATTTGATGACAGAAGACTTGCGTCTTCGCTTAAATTAGATGCGGATATTGTAAATCGAGTTTTTTGATTTTGAGCATTGCTAATGTTAAATATTAGCAATAAGCTGATGAAGGTGAGTGTTTTTATGATCATAGCAATTTAAGTTTGAAATTAAGATATTCAGTAAACAAAGTATGATAGCCTTAATTATTAATTCAAACAAATAAACTAAAAGACCGATATCGGTCTTTTTTTATGCTCTAAATAAAAAGAAATCTTCTTTCATATTTTCTATCGCGGTGCTTTTTGAATCTGTGATAAGATTGATGGCTTCATTGGCGAAAAGCTCGCCTTTGGTGGTTAGGTTGACAATTCCTTCCTCGATGTTTATCATATTGTTTTTTTGAGCGAAGGCCAACACCTTTTTAGACCGTGCTTTTTGCCAATTGATATGCTCGTTAAGGTGATTGACTGTTCTTTCATTTTTGTCACTGTGATTGTTCAGGTGAAGCAATAAAGTTAGCATGGAAACCTCGACTTTTTGCTTGCGCCTTTTTTGCCATATGGATATCCAGCCACGATTTGGCGCAAGAAGGAAAGTGATGAAGAAGATCAAGCCCAAGACTGTTGTAATCGCTCCAGCTATGGATGCGTCGAGTAGGTTGGCAGTCCAGTATCCTGCTATGGCGGACGATACGCCTATGGCTACAGCGATGACGAGCATTTTGATCAAATCGTCTGTCAGCAGATATGCTGCCGCCGCGGGAGCGATCATCAATGCCACTACCAATATGGCTCCGACAGCGTCAAAAGCTCCGACAGTGGTGACTGAAGCCATTGCCATAAGGCCATGATGAATAATTGCCGGTGAAAACCCTAATGTGGCAGCCAGCTGAGGGTCGAACGTGGAGATTTTTATTTCTTTGAAAAAGAGACTTAACAGAATAATGCTAAAGATCAGTATGCTCCCTGAAATCCACATGGCCTTTGGGCCTAAATCCATTCCGCTGATGATCATTCTGTCAAAAGGGGTGAAGGCCAACTCGCCAACCAATACTGCGTCGACATCCAAATGTATGTCGTTGGCTTTTTGAGCGATCATTAATACGCCTATGCTGAACAGCGCCGGAAAAACAAGGCCTATGGCAGTGTCTTCTTTTACCAATCCGGTTTTTTGGATGAACTCAACCAGCACAACTGTCAAAACGCCGGTCATCGCCGCTAGCAAAATAAGCAATGGCGAGTTGATGTCATGAGTGATGAAAAAACCGATGACTATGCCGGGCAATATGGAATGGCTGATCGCATCGCTTATCATGGCCATCTTTCGCAATACAAGGAAAGTTCCGGGTATGGCGCAGGCAGCCGCCACGATAGCGGCGACAAGTTGTATCTCGATTTGAGCAATGGTCATTTGTCTTTCAAGTTTTGGTTGTATAGATTGTTCGCGGCGTCAAATCCTTTTTCGGTAAGTGACCACATGCCTTCGCTAAGTTTTATCCATCCGTTTTCGCTCATTTTTTGCAATGATTTTGGCGAGAATCCGTGCATGGTGTAGCAAAGTTTTATGGAGTGCGGATGCGAGTAATTTTGATGTTCGTTGGCTATTTCAAAAAGAAAAGACAAGGTCTTGTGAAGTTCCAAGTTATTCTTGTTCTTCATGAATTTGATTTTTCTTGCCAACAGACCTCTTTGTGGAGCGAAAATGAAAGAGAAGAATACAAATCCTGCGGCAACCAATACGATCACAGGTCCGGTGGAAAGATTATTATGGCTTGCGGATATCGCTGTGCCGATAATGCCTGACAAACCTCCGAATAAAGAGGCTAGCAACACCATTTTCCAAAGGTGGTTGGTCCATTGTCGAGCCGCGGCGGCAGGCGCAAGCAGCATGGCGCTCATCAATACTACGCCTACAGTCTGCAAGCCAAGCACTATTGCCAATACCATGAATGTCATCATCATGGTATCAATAAGTCTATTGTTGAAGCCCAATGTCATTGTGTAATCCGGATCGAAAAGAATGATTTTGAATTCTTTCCAAAACAGCAAAGTGATCAATAATGAAATCCCTGTCACTCCGGCCATGATCCATACATCCGACGCGACAAGTGTAGCGGCTTGGCCGAAGAGGTATTTTTCCAAACCCGCTTGGTTAGCGTTGGGCATTTTTTGGATAAATGTCAATAGCAACATTCCAAAACCAAAAAACAGAGATAGAATCAAACCAAGAGCCGTGTCGGATTTCAGTCTTGTATTATTGATGATGCTTCGTATCCACAAGGTTCCGATAAGTCCGCTGATCAAGGCGCCAACCAGAAACGACATGGAATTTTTCGTTTGCAATAATATGAATGTCAAAGCTATGCCGGGCAATGCGGCATGCGAAATAGCGTCGCCTAACAAGCTTTGCTTTCTCAATACCGCAAAACTGCCGAGCATTCCGCAGATTGCTCCCAAAAGTCCGGTTCCGATGGTAATCGTACGCAATGTGTAATCAGAACCAAGCAATGAAAAATATTCTCCTATGTTCATATTTGTTGAGCGCTGACTTTGTAATTGATGCCGTAAGTCTTGGTCAGGTGATCGTCGTTGAAAATGTCTTTGACGGGGCCTGTGGCTATTTTCTTCACATTTAAGAAGGTAACCCAATCGAAGTATTCGGGAACCGTCTGCAGGTCATGATGAACCACGACCACTGTTTTTCCTGCTTGTCTCAAGTCTTTAAGAATTCGGATAATCGCGCGTTCAGTTGTCGCGTCCACACCTTGAAAGGGCTCGTCCATTAAGAAGATTTCCGAATTTTGCACCAATGCTCTGGCGAGGAATATTCTTTGTTGCTGTCCGCCTGACAGTTGTGAGATTTGTCGGTCTTTGAAGGGCAGCATGCCTACTTTTTCCAAAGCTTCCAAAGCTTCTTTCTTTTCTTTCAGACCCGGGCGTTTGATCCATCCAAGACGCCCGTAGGTTCCCATGGTAACCACATCCAGAGCTGTTGTGGGAAAGTCCCAGTCAACAGTTCCTTTTTGAGGCACGTAAGCTACTTTCGAACGTTGCTTTTTATACGGTTTGCCAAAAATGCTGACAGTTCCGGCCAAAGGCTTGATAATGCCGAGCACGGACTTGATCAAGGTAGATTTTCCCGCTCCATTGGGACCGACTACGGCCATCAGCACGCCTTCAGGAATTTTCAGGTCAACGTCCCAAAGCACAGGTTTGTAGTTGTAGGCTACAGTAAGATCATCAACTTGAATGGCTATTTTTTCTTTCATTTCAATGCAGATACGATAGTGTTCGTGTTGTACTTGTACATGCCCAAGTATGTTCCTTCTTCAGTTCCTGGATTTCCCAGCGCGTCGGAATAAAGCGTTCCGCCGATATTTACTTCATGCCCTTTGGAAGCGACCGATTCTTTAAGGGCTTCAATAGTTCTTTGAGGAACGGAAGATTCTATGAAGATGGCTTTCACTTTGTGCTCGATAATAAATTTGGAAAGTTTTTGAACGTCCTTAACTCCAGCTTCAGTAGCTGTGGAGAGCCCTTGGAGTCCGATTACATTAAAATCGAATTCTTTGCCAAAGTAATTGAAAGCATCATGAGCTGTTATTAATATTCTTTTTTCCACAGGAAGTTCTTGGACAGTCGTATTTAGATTAGCTCGCAAACTTTTTATTTTGTTTGAATATTCTTTAGCATTTTTGAGATAATACGCTTTGTTCTTCGGGTCTGCTTCGGCAAGTTTAGCCGCGACATACAGAGCGGACATGTTCCAAAGCCTTGTGTCAAACCAGATATGCGGATCATAGTTGTCAGCGAACTCGCCTGATTCGATAAGCAGCGCATGGGGAATTGTGTCGCTGATAGCGATAGCGTTTTTGTTTTGCGCGCTCATTTTTTCGAAGATGTCGACTAATTTTCCTTCCAAGTGCAATCCATTATAGAAAATAATGTCAGCATTGAAAAGCTTGTTGACATCGCCTTCGCTGGCTTTGTATAAATGAGGGTCAACTCCAGGGCCCATTAGGCCTTGCACTTCTATGCTGTCTTTTCCTATGTTATGCAATAAATCAGTGATCATAGTTGTGGTTGTGACCACTTGAAGCTTGTTGTTTTTGGCCTGTTGGCTGGAACCGCAAGAATAAAATATGAAAGTTATGGCAACTAGAAGAAAAGAAGTTTTGAGTTTAGCGCTCATTATCGGTTTGTGTTTTAAAATTATTTAGTGGAATAAGCTCGAATATTATGATATAAATCAGCTTTTTTAGACAAGCTTAAATTTTAATCAAAGATACATCTAAATTGTTTATTTAGCAATGCATGGGCTTATTCAGAAGTGTTCTGAAAGACGGATGATTTTTTTTAGAAAAAAATACATGAATTAATAAACTATATGAAAAATGATTCGTAATATTGTATGTACATCATTTGTAATTACATGAATATATATCTTAAAGCTATACATAAGTTGATTAGAACAGGGCATTGGATTACCGATTGCGTGGGAGCTGAGTTGAAAGAGTTTGACATAACAGAGCCGCAATACAATGTGCTCAGAATTTTGTCTTCTTCCGGCGATGAAGCGATGACAGTGAAGGAGATTCAAGATAGAATGGTTCAGCGTAGCAGCAATGTGTCGCGTATTATAGATAAATTGTTGGCCAAAGGCTATGTGAGCAGAAAGGAATGCCAGCATAATAGGCGTAAAATGGACATATCCATGACTGATGAGGGGCATTCGATTTTAGCCTTGTTGGATCAAAAAGTATCCGCTTTTCATAAGCCTTTGAAGCAAAAGCTTAGCGACGAGGAATTGAGGGCTTTGGATAAGATTTTGACCAAGTATTCGGGTTTGGATTGAGTTCGAAAAATTCATAAAGGATTAGTCGCGGCTAAGGCTATTGCACGAATAAATTTTATTAACCGCTTGATAGCGTGAAAATATTTCTTTAGAGATTTATTGTTGAATGAATTTTAATTAAATGATGTATGTACAATAATTGTATGTATTATGAAAATAGATGAAGCATTGAACATTGAAGGCATATTGCCGGGAGTAAAGGGAAGCAGAGCTTTCCCAAAGTATAAAGAGCGTTATTTCGATCCATTTATAATGCTTGATCATATCGGCAGCTCAACCTTGAAAGTTCCGAACTTTTCCTTGGATAGCAAGGATGGAGCTCATCCTCATCGAGGTTTTGAAACTGTGACGATTTTGCTGGAAGGCAAAATGGAGCATCGAGATTCCATGGGCAATAGATTTTGGATGAAATCAGGCTCCGCCTTGCGTATGAATGCGGGCAAAGGAATTGTGCATGGAGGGGGAATGGCTTCGGATGAAGATTCAGGAAAATTTCATGAGATGCAGCTATGGGTGAATGTGCCAAGCGAACGAAAAATGTCGGAACCAAGAATAGAAGTGGCGGTGAAAAGCCAAATACCAGCTATTGAATTTGAAGGAGGCGAAATGAAAGTAATTGCAGGAGAATTGGAAGGCAGAAAAGGAGCTTTGAATTTAGTCTCAGAGGCAAGCATTGGAATGTTGCATGGTGATCAGCTTTGTGAAATGGAATTGTCAAGCATCGATTCTCAAAATACATCACTGGTCTATGTGCTTGAAGGAGAAATTGAGATTAATGGGAAGAGCGTTAAGGCCAAGCATTTGGCTGAACTGGATAAGGTTAAGAGCGCATTGCGTTTGAAATTCAATGAGAAAAGCATTGCCTTGTTGCTGACAGGAAAACCTATTGGGGAGCCTATAGTATTGGGCGGTCCATTTGTGATGAATACTCAGGAAGAAATCAATCAAGCCTATGAAGATTTCAGAAAAGGACATTTTGGCTGGATAAACTGATATGAAAGTCAGGAAATACATTCCATGATTTAAAAAGACAGAAGAATTCTATCAAAACAATAAATTAAAAACGACGAGGCGAGGCCTCATTTCAAAACAAAAACTATGAAAAAGTTCACTTTATTCGCAATGGCTGCGATTGCATTAGCGGCTGTAACTATGGCTTTCAACTTTGCAAATGACTCAAAAGATGAGAGCAACCCGGGCAGGAATTATATTCCGAAGAATCCTAAGACTGACAATTTGCTGACCTCGGAAAATACAGTTTTGCTGGTAATCGACTGGCAAGAGGAGATGTTGGGGATGGTTAAAAACATTGACAGAGAGGTCTTGACTAATAACATACAGGCGATGGTGAAAACTGCAAATGTGTTTGACATACCAGTAATTGAGACTACCATCGGTGTTGAGTTGGGTGCCAATAAGCCTACTGTAGAGAGCATCAAAGGCGAGATCAGCGATGATGTTGAGAATATCGACAGAATCTCTTTGAATGCTTGGCAAAATAAAGCCGTGATCGACGCTGTGAAAAAGACAGGTCGCAAGAAGATATTGATGACAGGGCTTTGGACATCCGGTTGTCCGACTTATACTACGCTTGATGCTTTGGAGGATGGTTACGAAGTGTATGTGCTAACGGACTTGATGGGAGACGCGACTGTTGACGCGCATAATAGAGCTATCGATCGATTAGTGCAGGCGGGAGCTATTCCATTTACTTGGGAAGGAGCAGGAGCTGAAATCCTGAGAGCATATACGCACCCTAAAGCTATGCAAGATGACGAGGTCGAAGGAGGATTTGTGGGAATCATGGTGGAGCATTTTTATCCTTTTGCTGGAAAGTATTAGTGAGAGTAATGAAGACGCTTGCAAAGATTGCGGGCGCTTCATTACTATAGCTTTTTGAATTTATGCTGGATAATGCAGGTTCACGACTCAGTTGTGAACCTGTTGGTCTTTAATGGATTATCGTTTTGCTTAGTATTCATTTTTTGAAATTGGAATTTAATAACTCAGCATTTAAGAGGATCAGAGCTGCCAAGAGCTTGAGGTTAGCATCGGAGAGTCGTACCCAGCGAGAGTGTGTCATTAGATGCATGAGATTAAAACTCGGGGTGGATAATGTTAAAATCGATTGTTTAACCAAGTATATTTAAATTAAAAAGTATTAATTTACTTAAAGTAATATAAATATAGGGATATGAATAATAAATATTATCGTTTGATACCTGGCAGAGGATCAAATTTGGATACACTTGAAAGAATAGCTTCTGTCGGTGTGACAGATAGTGCAGCTATGGCTTTGTTTTTAGATGAAGATGTAAAATTGGAAGTTGCATCTGATATAGTAAGCTTCATCTATAGCGATGATGCCAAAAGCTTTGCCAAAGAATGGACTATGCAGTTTTTTACACAAGAGCAGACACATCCAGAGCGTAATGATGACTTTATTGCCTATGACCATAGAGGGCCGAGTGGCATTTTGATATCAGAACGCCTTTATAACGAGATCACCAGAACAGAAAATGGCAGTCCTGTATATAATTTAGGACCTGAAGAATCTTATCAATTTTACAAAGTAAAAGTACAGTTTGAGAGTGATTCTAATAAGTATTTCACTTATTATCATTTGAAGTATGACGAAGAGTTGTTTTTGCAATATCTTGATATGGAAAGATGCCAGCTAGCCTATTGGAGAGATTCACATTATGAAGGCAGGCAAGAATTTCCAGCTAAATTGGTGCAATTCATTGAAGGTAGAAACGATTATAAAAAGATTGGTTTTCTCCGAAGACAAATGGAAAGGGATGAAAAAGGTGAACGTATTATTCCCGGCACAGGAGAAAGAGCGGACTATGTTGGCTATGGCAGAATGTCCTTGACAGCTGATTTCCAATTTGACATATGTGAGGTTGAGTTTAATGGTCTTTGCATCAGCGAGAAGCTAAAAAATGCCATCGAGGCTCTTCCCGAAGACGAAAATCGAAAGCATAATTGCAGAATCTATGACCTAAACGAAGGCTTCGAGCTGGAGATCCAAAGTACTTAAGTCGAGAATTTTAACTTTAAGCTGATTCATAATAGAGTTATGCTCCATACGAGACTAGTTTAGAAAGTTAGGAATTGAAAGTGCGGAAGATTTTAAATGCTGGTTCGTCATCTCTGATGCGAACCTACTCTTATTTGGCATCTCCGATGCATATTTTAAACTCGGATCAGAGATGCCGTTTAAATAATAGCTCACATCAGAGAAATGAACAAGCGAAGAATTTTGGTTAGTATCGGAGAGACGGAATCAGCGAAAAGTCATGCAAGATGATTAGATTGAAGGGGGATTTGCGGGAATCATGGTAGAGCATTTTTATCCCTTTGCTGGAAAGTATTAGTGAGAGTAATGAAGACGCTCGCAAAGATTGCGTGCGCTTCATTACAATAGTCTATGGAATTTATGGATTTAGTTTAAGCTTTCAAGTTCATCTTCATCTTGGAAATGAATTTGTTCTAAATGATTCAAGATCGTTTTAGCGCAAAGCGGTATGTTGGATCCTGGACCAAATACTGCATGAACTCCTGATTCGTATAGATAGTCATAATCGTTTGGAGGAATAACACCGCCCGCAAAGACCATGATATCTTCTCTGCCTAGTTTTTTCAATTCACTGATTAGTTGCGGAATGAGCGTTTTATGTCCAGCTGCCAAACTTGACGCGCCAACAGCATGCACATCATTTTCCGCGGCTTGACGCGCAACTTCCTCAGGAGTAAGGAATAAAGCACCGACATCCACGTCAAATCCCAAGTCCGCCAAGGTCGTAGCTACGACTTTCGCTCCTCTGTCATGGCCATCTTGTCCCATTTTGGCGATCATCACACGAGGTCTTCGTCCTTCTCTTTCGGCGAATGAATCGGATAAATTCTTAGCTTCAGTGAAATGCTTGTCTTGAGCCGCTTCTTTGCTGTAAACGCCCGATACTGAACGAATCACTGCCTTGTGACGGTTGAATTTTTTCTCAAGGGCGTCGGAAATTTCACCCAATGTAGCTCTGTGCCTTGCAGCTTCCACAGCTAGTTCCATAAGGTTGCCTTGCCCTGTTTCTGCAGCATTTGTCAAATTCTGCAATGCCTGTTCAACAGCATTGTTGTTTCTGTTGGCTTTAAGCTCTTTGAGTCTGTTGACTTGTTGCTCTCTTACGATGGTATTATCTACTTCAAGCAGCTCCAAGTCAAGCTCTTCGCCGGTTTGATATTTGTTGACACCGACAATCGTGTCTTTCATCGAATCAATTCGGGCTTGTTTTCTAGCTGCCGCTTCCTCGATTTTCATTTTTGGCAAGCCTGTTTCGATGGCTTTGGCCATGCCGCCAAGTTCTTCGATTTCTTGGATTAATTTCCAAGCTTTTTCAGCGATTTGCTCGGTAAGGTATTCGACATAATAAGAGCCGGCCCAAGGATCTACTACTTTGCAAACATTGGTTTCTTCTTGTATGTAAAGCTGGGTGTTACGAGCTATTCTAGCCGAGAAATCCGTAGGCAAGGCTATCGCTTCATCCAGCGCATTGGTGTGCAAAGATTGCGTATGTCCAAGTACAGCGCCCATAGCTTCGATGCATGTGCGGGATACATTGTTGAAAGGGTCTTGTTCGCTCAGACTCCATCCGGATGTTTGGCTATGAGTTCTCAGCGCCATGGACTTAGGATTTTTGGGATCGAATTGTTTGACAATTTTAGCCCAGAGCATTCTAGCCGCTCTCATTTTTGCAATTTCCATAAAATGGTTCATGCCCACAGCCCAGAAAAATGAAAGCCGGGGAGCGAATTGATCTATTGTCAATCCCGAAGCAAGACCTGTTCGGATATATTCCAAGCCATCCGCCAAGGTATAAGCAAGCTCGATATCAGCGGTGGCTCCCGCTTCCTGCATATGATATCCGGAGATGGATATCGAGTTGAATTTAGGCATCTTGTTGGCGGTGTACTCAAAGATATCGCCAATGATTTTCATGGAAGGCTTTGGTGGATATATATACGTATTTCTCACCATGAATTCCTTCAAAATGTCGTTTTGAATCGTTCCGCTCAATAGTTCTTTGCCTACTCCTTGTTCTTCAGCGGCTACGATATAAAAGGCCATCACTGGAATTACGGCTCCATTCATTGTCATGGATACGGACATTTTGTCCAATGGAATCTGGTCGAATAGCACTTTCATGTCTTCCACAGAGTCGATGGCAACTCCAGCCTTGCCGACATCGCCTTCCACCCTTGGATGGTCTGAATCATAACCTCTGTGAGTCGCTAAGTCAAAGGCTACCGATAAGCCTTTTTGCCCGGCGGCAAGGTTTCTTCGGTAGAATGCGTTGGATTCTTCAGCAGTGGAAAACCCCGCGTACTGTCGGATCGTCCAAGGTCTCATGACATACATGGTCGAATAAGGTCCTCGCAAGAAAGGAGGCAGCCCCGCGCCATAGTCAAGGTGTTTCATATTCTCAATATCCTTTTTTGAGAAAAAGGATTTTACAGGAATGTCCTCAGCAGTATTCCATGAATTTGCTGTATCGTTATTATTCGCGTCTTTTTGATTCGAGTTAGGCGAATAAGATGTTTCTAAGTTAGAAAAGTCTGGTCTCATAAGATAATAGGTTTATTGGATGACACCAAGTTTGCGTTGAATTTCTGTCAACTCATTGATCGCATTGGTTTTCACATGGATATTTCCATCAAGTCCCGCTGATTTTAGCGTATCTAAAATATCAACAGGATTTCCGGCCAGCACGAGCAATTTGTTGTTGTTTATGGCTTTAAAGGTTTCCAAATAGTTCACACCTTCGTTAGCGTAATCTTGATCAGATCCGCAGATGACTACAATGCTTGCATCTGAATTTGCCGAAGCTGTAGCTGCCTCTAGAGCCGAGTTGAAATATTTTTCTTCAATCTCAAATCCTGCCGTGCCGAAGAAATCGCCTGAGAATGTTGATCTTGCTTTTCTCATGGCAGGGTGTCCGTAAAGCGATAGAAGCACTTTGGGTCTTTTGTTGCCATTGAGCACATACCTTTCGGTATTTTGTCTTAATTTATCAAAAACCGCAGACGCTCGATGCTTACCAAGGCCAAGGTTTTCTTTTGGATCGGTAGGCTGCACAGATTCGTTGTTGTTTGGATATCTGTTGGTGCCAACGATTGTTGTTCTTCTTGAAGAATACTTGGCGTATTTGTCTTCTCTTACATGCGAGATAAGCTCGGAGATGATTCCTTTCTCGTAAGCACTGGTGAAGCCATTATGCTTTTCAATGGTTTTGAATAAGTCCAATGAGCTTTCGATGATATTCTTCGTCAGGTTTTCGATGTAATACGAGCCTCCTGAAGGATCAGCGACTTTGTCAAAATATGATTCCTCTTTGAGCAGTCTTGAAATATTGTAAGAAATTCTCTTGCTGAATTTATCGGATCTTGCGAATGTGTCGTCGTAGGCGTCAATGATCAAATTGTTCGCGCCGCCAAGCACGGAACTCATGGCTTCGGTTGTATTGCGAAGCATGTTCACATGAGGATCGTAGATGGATTTTGACCAAAAGGACGAAGTAGCCGTGATCTTTATATTTTGGCCATTGATATCTGTAGAATATACGGATAACATGTCGATGACCGCAATTCTTAAAGCTCTGAACTTGGCAATTTCATGGAAATAGTCAACTCCGACAGGTGTGATCAACTGTACTTTGTCGATAATATCCTCAACGGAGATTTCTTGGCTTTCAAGCAGGTCAATGGTTTCAACGATTTTGTTGAGTGTGAAAGCAATTTGCTGCACATGATTGGCTCCGGCGTCGCCAAATTCTTGGCCTGAAATCACAAAGCATGACAAATTCGGGCATTTGGAGACCATTTCGATGGCTTGGGCGAGTCTTTGAATATTTTCTTCGCTCACCTTCGCGCCTGAAGTCATCTTTTTAAGAACATCTGCCTCAATGAATCCATTGAGCTTATTCAAGTCAAAACCATTTTTGTCAGCATACTCCAAAAGCTCGAAAGCTATTCTGGCTGGATTCTTAACATTTGTGAAAGCTATGGAGATGCAATCGATCTCTACGCCTTTGAAAACCGTTTTGAAATCCAGGCTGATGACATTTTTCATGTCGAAAACAAATGCTTCAACGGAGTTTTGCAGTCCTTCGTGGACTTCCGCATGCGCTTGTTCATTGCTCTCGACATTGATTTTCATGAAGTTCGTCCACTGTCGAGGCGAGGGGTCTGATGCAAAGTCTGTTTTCAGACTATTTTGAATGATAGAAGTGTAGTCTTCCTCAGGCAAGTCTTCTTTGGTGTAAAATGGTTGAATTTGCTGTCCATTTTCAGTTTTCCAAACAAGCTTTTTATTGAAGTCGGCTCCTTTCAAGTCAGCTATCACTTTTTCAACCCATGCGTCTTTTCCTGTTGGGCTGAATTCTGAAAAAGTAAGGGGCGAGTTTTCCATATTTGATCTCTATTTCGCTTTAAAAAATTTGTTGCCATGCATCAGCAGGCAAATGATATCCGAGCCTGAAAAGAGTGATTTGTTAGGCTCGGATGGTGAATATTTTATACTAGTTCGGTATTGGATGCGGAAGCATATACACCGAATATTCTTCCAAATCTTTCTCTTGCAGCTCTTTCCAAGCTTTCTCTGTGTTCAGGATGAGCGACGTTGATAAGTGCATGAGCTCTTTGAACCAAGCTTTTTCCATGTAATTCCGCTATGCCGAATTCAGTGATGACATATTGCGCATGAGCTCTTGTCGTTACGACGCCTGCGCCTTCTTTTAGCGTAGGGACAATCTTGCTAATGCCTTTATTGGTGTTCGCAGGCAGTGCTGTGATTGCTTTTCCGCCATTGGACAATGCCGCTCCTCTCATGAAGTCCATTTGGCCTCCAACTCCCGAATACATGCGTGTGCCGATTGAGTCGGCGCAAATTTGTCCAGTGATGTCAACTTCTATGGCTGAATTGATGGCCATTACATTGTCGTTTTTTCTGATATTGGCTGTATCGTTTACATAGCCGATATTCATCATTTCCACCATTGGGTTGTTGTCCATGAAGTCATAGAGCTTGCGCGTTCCCATGGCGAAACCTGAGGTGATTTTTCCTCGGTTGATATTTTTCTTCTCGCCATTGATAATGCCTTTTTCCACAAGTTCAATAATTCCATCGGAGAACATCTCCGTATGTATGCCGAGGTCTTTATGATTATTCATGTAGCCTAGCACAGCATTTGGAATACCTCCGATCCCCATTTGCAAAGTCGCGCCGTCAGGGATCAAGCTTGCGACATTCTTTCCGATTTGAGCTTCTTGTTCTGTGGGAGGATTGATTTTCATTTCATAAACAGGGTCTTCCACATTGACCATAGCGTCAATCATGCTTTCATGAATGATAGCGTCTCCATATGTTCTAGGCATGTTTGGATTCACCTGAGCAATGACAATTTTCGTAACTTCCAAAGCAGGCTTGATAATATCTATTGATACGCCTAATGAGCAATAACCTCTTTCATCAGGCGGGGAAACATGAATCAAAGCGGTATCAATCGGCATTTTGCCGCTGCTGAATAACTTAGGAATGTCGCTAAGGAATATAGGTATATAAGTGGCGCTGCCTTCATTCACATATTTTCTGATATTGCCTCCGATAAAAAAGGCATTGGTATGAAAACTATTCAAATACTCAGGCAATGCGTAATTGGCAGGTCCTTCCGTATGCAAATGCACGATTTCAACATTTTCCAAATATTCAGCTCTTTCCGTCATGGCTTGGGCAAGCGTCATAGGAGTTCCTGCTCCTCCTTGGATAATAACTCTTGAATTGGATTGTATAAGCGATGTGGCTTCTTGAGCGCTAACAAATTTATTCTTCATGATTTGTTGTTGGTTAAAAAATGCCTGTCGGCACTAGAGACATGGGCCTTTTGCCCATGTCGCATGTTTGAAAAAAAATATATTAGGTTGAGTCGTATCAGTTAAGAAAGCTGAGCAGTATACCAGCCGCTACTGCCGATCCAATTACTCCGGATACATTTGGAGCCATGGCATGCATTAGCAAGTGGTTGGAAGGGTCTGATTTAAGTCCTTCATGTTGCACTACTCTGGCGCTGTCAGGCACAGCAGAAACACCAGCGGCTCCGATGAGCGGATTGATTCTGTTGTTTCCTTTCAAGAATGCGTTCATGAGCTTTGCCGCAAAAAGTCCGCATGCGGTGGCTACGCAAAAAGATAAGGCTCCAAGCCCGAAGATTAACAGAGAATCCTTAGTGATAAACACATCAGCTTGAGTCGAAGCTCCGACAGTAACACCAAGCAATATCGTTACAATATTGATCATTGAGTTTCTGGCAGTATCCGCAAGGCGGTTGGTGCGAGTGGACTCTTTAAGCAAGTTTCCGAAGAACAACATGCCAAGCAAAGGCAGAGCGCTAGGCGTAATCAATCCGCAAAGTATCAAACCGATAATTGGGAATAAGATTTTTTCTGTTTGGCTAACGCTTCTCGGCGGTTTCATTTTGATCTTTCTATCTTTTTTGGAGATTAGAAGTCTCATGATTGGAGGTTGAATTACCGGCACCAATGCCATGTAAGAGTAAGCGGCTATGGCTATCGGGCCAATAAGGTTTTTCACTGTAGTTCCATCCGGCAAGATGTTCACGCCATTGGCAAGCTTTGAGGCAAGGAAGATCGATGTTGGTCCGTCAGCTCCTCCGATGATGCCAATTGCTCCCGCTTCAGGCAAGGCAAAACCAAGGTACAATGCGCCTAGGAATGTCGCGAAAATCCCAATCTGAGCTGCCGCTCCCAGCAGCATGAGCTTTGGATTGGCGATAAGCGTTGAAAAATCGGTCATTGCGCCAATTCCCAGAAATATCAAGGGAGGGTAAATACCTTTCACAACTCCAAAATATAGGTAGTTCAATACCGATCCGCTTTCATAAATGCCAATTTGATTTCCAGCTACAAATGGAATGTTTCCTATTAGTATGCCTGTGCCGATAGGTATTAGCAACAGCGGCTCATAATCAAATTTGATGGCCAAATATATGAAGATAAGGCCGATGAAGATCATCGCAATGTTTCCAATGGAAGCATTAAGAAAGCCTGTGTTTCCAAAGAACTCCAACAGGCCGCTTTGAACTTTGTATACGATCAAGCCCAAAGCGCTATTCGAACCAGCAGATACATTCAAGCTGGATAGAGTTCCTATAGTTGATTCGCCGGCAACAGCCCATATGATTCCTATGAGGCTGAATATTCCGGTCAATGTTAATATCCTTTTCATATCATTCTATCCTAATTCCACCATCACATCTCCTTGCAACACATTGTCACCGGCTTTTACAGAGATAGACTTTACTACGCCTGCATTTTCAGCTCCAATGCTGTTTTCCATTTTCATCGCTTCCATCACCAACAGGATATCGCCTCGATTTACTTGGTCTCCTTCTTTGATTTTGATTTCCAAAATAGTTCCAGGCAGAGGAGCGGTTACCTTTTTGACTTTGTTGCTAGGGCCTGTGGCAGGCACTTCGGCTTTTTTGATCGGGGATCTTACGATTTTAGGAGTTTTAGAGGCGCTTAGCTCTTTTTCCATTTCTACCGTGTAGGCAGTGCCATTCACCTCAAGCTCAATCATATTGCCTTCGGCGGAATGGATGTCCACAGCATACTTATTCCCGTTTATCTTGAATTTATATTGTTTCATTTCGAAATTTTTTATCTAACCTGGTGCGTTGAATAAATTTTAGAACTCCAAGGGGAGTAGGCTTTTGGTTGTTTGTTGATGGTTAGAGTTGTTGACTCATCGTCATGCAGTTCATTCATATACATCTGTATTGCGGCTGCGATGGCGGCGTTTTCCTCTCCAGGCAAAGGTTCGGTGTTAATGCGTTTCATTAGCGTTTCCTTTTCCTTCTGAGTCTTGGCTTCCTTGAGTCTGTCAGGCAAAGTCATCATGAAAGGCATGACAAAATGGAAAAACAAAGCCAGAGATGTTAATGCCATGAATACCACCAATATGCCCGTAAGCGAAATGGCCAAGCCTTCTTGTATTGCAAGTGATTGATCCATATTATTGATTTATAATGGTATGTTGCTGTGCTTTTTTGGAGGATTATGATCTTTTTTATTCGCTAATGCTTCCAATGCTCTGATCACTCTGAATCTAGTGTTTCTTGGCTCGATGATGTCATCGATATAGCCGAATTTTGCGGCTTCGTAAGGATTAGCGAATTTCTTAGTGTACTCTTCCTCTTTTTCTTGAACATATTTCACTTTCTCCTCATCCGATTCGAGTTTGGAAATATTTCTTCCTTCAAGGACCTCTACAGCTCCCTTAGCTCCCATAACAGCGATTTCCGCCGTAGGCCAAGCGTAATTGATATCGCCTCGAAGTTGCTTGCAACTCATTACATCGTGAGCTCCGCCATAAGATTTTCTTAGAGTGATAGTTATTTTAGGAACGGTAGCTTCTCCATAGGCAAAAAGCAATTTCGCTCCATGCACGATGATGCCTCCATATTCTTGATTGCTGCCCGGCAGGAATCCCGGCACATCAACCATTGTTACCAATGGAATATTGAAGCAATCACAGAACCTAACGAATCGTGCGGCTTTTCTCGACGCTTCTATGTCTAACACACCTGCAAGGTGCGAAGGATTGTTCGCTACCATCCCTACAGGGCGGCCATTGAATCTGGCAAATCCTACAATGATGTTTTGCGCGTAGTTGCGGTGCACTTCCAAAAATTCATTGTTGTCAACTACTTCGTGGATGACATCATGCATGCTGTATGGCTTGTTTACATCCTCAGGGATGATCTCATTCAGCGTGTCTCCAAGTCTTTCGATAGGATCATGGCTTTCCAATATTGGAGGATCTTCGAGATTGTTGGATGGAAGATAGCTAAGAATCTTTCTGGTCAACAATATTCCTTCTTCGTCGTCTTGCGACATGAAATGAGCGACTCCGGATTTGGTCGCGTGCATATTGGCACCGCCTAAATCGTCGGTTGATATAACTTCACCTGTAACGGTTTGAACTACTTTTGGTCCCGTCACGAACATGTAGCTGTTTTCCTCGCTCATGATGATGAAATCTGTGAGCGCTGGAGAATATACCGCACCGCCGGCGCACGGCCCAAATATTCCAGAGATTTGAGGAATAACGCCCGAGGCCATGATGTTTCTTTGGAAGATTTCCGCATATCCAGCCAAGCTTCGAACGCCTTCTTGAATACGAGCGCCTCCAGAATCATTTAATCCGATGACAGGAGCTCCGACTTTCATGGCTTGATCCATGACCTTGCATATTTTCTGAGCGTAAGTTTCTGAAAGCGAACCACCAAAAACAGTGAAGTCCTGGGCAAAGACAAAAACAATTCTTCCATCCACAGTTCCTCGTCCAGTTACAACACCATCGGAAAGATACTTTTGCTTGTCAAGCCCGAAAGATTTTGTTCTGTGAGTTACGAACATGTCGAACTCTTCGAAGCTGCCTTCATCCATAAGCAACTCAATTCTTTCGCGGGCTGTCATCTTGCCTTTGTTGTGCTGGGCATTGATGCGTTTTTCACCACCTCCCAATCGAGCTTCGGCTCTTTTGTCGATAAGCTCTTTTATTTTAGCTTGGTTTTTTTCCATTGCGATAATAGTCGCGTTGATAGCTTCGTTGTGAAAACGATATCAACGGATTAAAAGATTAATAATATTTGACGTTATGCTTGAATTTTGCATTGGTCAAGTTCTCTGCTTTTTCTTGAAATTATTTCGAAAAAGATTAATTGTTGTTTTCGCAGAGTTCTGTAAGTACTCCAAAAGTGGATTTAGGGTGTAAAAATGCGATGTCAAGTCCTTCAGCTCCTTTTCGAGGCGATTTGTCGATGACTTTAACGTCTTTGGCAACAGCTTCGTCCAGATTTTTCTGGATGTCTTTCACTGCGAAAGCAATATGATGAATTCCTTGGCCTCTTTTTTCAATGAATTTGCCTATTGGTCCATTCGCTTCCGTAGATTCAAGCAGTTCGATCTTAGTGTCGCCAACTTTGAAAAATGCTGTTCTCACTTTTTGCTCCTCAACTTCCTCGATGGCATAGCATTTCAAACCCAGCAATCCTTCATAATAATCAATAGCTTCTTTAAGATCATTTACAGCTATGCCGATATGTTCAATGTGTGAGATGTTCATGATTAGTTTAAAAATTTAAATTAAAAAATATAGTTTACTAAGTGCCATTATTGCACAAAAATTCATAATTTCGAATAATCACACCTTCTTCTCGAAATCATTCTCAAAGTAGAGAAATCCATTTCGTGATTCATTTAGCTGAGTCATTCGGCTTTAGGAATTATATCAAAACTTAAATTGATAATTGTCATGAAAAGAAGGTTCAGACCGGAAGAATACGCCCAGAAGCTGCTGGAGGGCGATATAGTGATGTTGAGTCAAGCGATTACATTGGTGGAAAGTAGATTGGAATCGGATCGCTTAATTGCAGAGAAGTTGATGGAAATCATATTGCCGCATGTTGGAAAGTCAATAAGAGTGGGGATCACTGGTGTGCCCGGTGTTGGCAAGAGCACATTTATAGAGAGCTTTGGTAGTTTGATAGCGAATCAAGGCCATAAGCTGGCGGTGTTGACCATTGATCCCAGCAGCCAAAGATCTGGAGGCAGTATATTGGGAGACAAAACTCGTATGGAATCTTTGTCCAATCATCCGAATGCCTATGTGAGACCTTCAGCATCGGGCCATTCATTGGGAGGGGTTCAGGAAAAAACACGTGAAACTATGTTGTTATGCGAAGCTGCGGGATTTGATGTGATTTTGATAGAAACTGTTGGAGTTGGCCAGTCGGAGGTTGCCGTTGAAGGAATGGTTGACTTTTTCTTGTTGCTAATGCTATCCGGGGCAGGAGATGAATTGCAGGGTATCAAAAGGGGAATTATGGAGATTGCCGACTCTTTGGTGATTACCAAGAGTGATGGTGACAATATAGATAGAAGCAAGTTGGCCGCGAGGCAATATCAGAATGCATTGCATTTATTTCCTCCAAGCGATTCAGGTTGGATTCCTAAGGTCATGACTTGTTCGGCTGTGGAGAATTCAGGGCTTGATCACATATGGAACACTATAAAAGAGTATGAGTCTTTGTGCAAAAGCAATGGGTATTTTGGAGAGAAAAGAGCGTCTCAAAATCTAAAGTGGCTGAAGGAGAATATTCAAAGCAAACTGAATCAAATGTTTTATCAAGACGAGGGCATGGCGTTTTTGATGAAAAATATCGAAAGACAAGTGAGCAATGATGTTTTGCCAGTGAATGTTGGGGTAAGGCAGTTGATGGAGTATTTTTTAAACAATAGAAAAGAAGGTGTTAAGGATTGAGTTGATCTTTAATTTTGCGACTTGATCAAAAACTATTGTTTTTTTCGGTTAATTTTTGTGACATCATAAATTAAATTTGGTGTTGAGCGCAAATTATAACTTTTTGATTTGGGTAATATTTGCAAGGTTTGAGATAATTTTTTAAAATTAGAGAGCGATAAAACTCTGGGATGCGATTGGCCAAAATCGATTATTTCGGAGTTTTTTCATTTCGCAATCCAGAGTTTTTAAAATAGCATCTCAATGGACGCATCAATTTCAAAAAGGAAAAATCGCCTGCGAAGCGTATTGGAGGAAATATCTAAAGGGGTTTATGAAAAGGAGGAAGCGATTTCGCTGGCTTTGCTATCCGCTTTGGCTAATGAAAGCTTGTTTATGATTGGCCCGCCTGGAGTAGGCAAGAGTATGGTGGCTAGGCGATTGAAACTTATTTATGAACAATCGAATGCTTTTGAGTATTTGATGAATCGCTTCAGCACTACCGATGAAATTTTTGGGCCAATTTCCATTACCAAGCTGAGCAAAGAAGATAAATACGAGAGAATCACCAAAGATTATTTGCCGGATGCGACCATCGTTTTTTTGGATGAAATATGGAAAGCGGGTCCGGCTATACAAAATACTTTATTGACAGTTCTCAATGAGCGAGTATATAGAAATGGCGACAAGACGGAACTAATTAAGATGAAGGCCTTTATCGCCGCATCAAACGAACTTCCTGAAGAAGGGCAAGGTCTTGAGGCTTTATGGGATAGGTTTTTAGTTAGATACGAGGTTTCGAATATTCAGGACGAAAGCCTATTTTATCAAATGATTTCAGATGCTGAAATTCAAGAGCCTTTGGTGACGAATGGATTTAGCGATTACGAACTGAATCAATGGAGTCAGCTTGTTGACCATATTGAAATGCCCAAGTATATATTGGAAGCATTGACGAATGTCAGAAAATTGATCCACAAGCATAATGTGGAAGCCGTGAATGCTGAAAAGATTTATGTGTCAGACAGAAGGTGGAAGAAGATGGTCAGATTGATGAAATATTCCGCTTTTCTGAATGACAGGGAAAGTGTCTCTTTTTCCGATTGTTTGTTATTGTCTCATTGTCTATGGAATAAGAATGATCAATTTGATTTAGTGAAAGGGTGGTTGTTGCAGGTCGTTGGAAATATTGGGCTGTATGAAAAGTTTGGATTGGAGTCTGCCAAGCAACAAATAGCTCAGTTTGACGAATTAGGCAAGCGCTTGACCCGAGAAGAGAAAATGGTGAAAAAAGATGTACCTAAGTTGGTGGATGGCGAATACTATTTGCTTGAAAACTCTATTTTTCCCCATAATCGAATATTGGCTGACGATTTTGATATTTTGGGGCATACGGTGGTTCCTTGTCGTTTGTATGCGGCTTCCGCTGATTTTGAAACCTATCAAATTTCTAGATTGTCGAATACAGAGCTTGAGGTTTCTATGAACGGCAATAAGCATAATTTCAGATTAAGATGTGTTAGAAAAGAGGCGAAAACACTTATCCCCAAACGATGCGGCTCAAGAGAATTGAAATCCTTGGAAGAAAAGTATCGTAGGCTAAGTGTGTTTTTTGAGCATACCCAAGATGAGATAACATTCATACTCAATTCAGAAGTGGATGAACATAAAGGCCATTTGTTTTTATCTAATGATTTAAAGAGTGCCTACAAGCTTAAGGTCCATAGTATATCAGCGGAACTTGAGGGAATGGTGAGCGAGTTGAAAAAAATGATGAAGTCTTATGGAGAATCTCGTTAATGAACTGTTGGAGTTCAAGTTTTTTGGAATGATGGGAGAAATATCCGAACGGGAGATGCTATCGGATTATCTTATGCACTTGTTGAAAGTAGGCGAGTTTGGTGACGCGTCCAAAATCGAGGGCACGTTTGAGTATTGTCGTACGATGTTGGATACATTCGCCGATACTCCTGAATTGAAAGATGCTTTTGTCAAATATCCGGATATTAGAGAAGAGTTTGTAAGAGATTTGCTTATCCATAATCAAAAAGTAGAGCGTATTCACCGTTGGTTGGGAGGCAGCGTTTCCATGGGGCATTTGTCTATGGCAATGGTGTTGCCTGCTGTTAAATTCCGATTTTTAGCTTCCGCGTGGCATAAAGCAGGAAAGTGGATCAATAGGCTTTTGAAGTTTTTAGCCAGGCTTACCCAAGGCGCGGATAAGGCAATGATAAATTATCATTCTAAAAAGTTTCAGCGAAACTTGAGAAAGAAAGTCAAGAAATATGATCAAGCGGTGGATTCATTGGATCCGTTTATCAGCTTTTTAGGTAGCTTTGACAAGGAAGGAACTTTGCAAAAAGTTGACTTTGATATTGAGAAGCATTGCGATATGTTGCTTCAAAAAGAACTATTTCTAAAGGAGCTTTCAGAAATATTAGGGCAAATCAATACGCTGGAAAGACAAGCTATGATCGAAGACCTTGATCAGGTTGAATTGGGAAGCATAAAAACCAAATGTGAATTTTCAAAAGAGGAGATTACGGATATTTTCCCCGGGGATCGATTGGATAGCGTTTTGCCGGTGGAATTGGCTTATTTGTCTGAAGCCAATACAGAAAGGGTTTTTTATCAAAAATATGTGGAAAAAAGGCTTTTGTCGTACAAGTTTGAGGGAAGTGTGGTCAAGCCTGAAATGCGAAGATCTCAAAGAGAAGAAACTTCTTTGGTTCATGAGAAGGGGCCTGTGGTCATATGTCTTGACTCAAGTGCTTCTATGATGGGAAAAGCCGAGTTATATGCCAAGTCAATAGGAATGTATATTCTTCGTCAAGCATATATCCAAGGAAGAAAGTGTTATTTGGTTACTTTTGCGAAAAAAGTGTTGGTCAAAGAAATTGATCCAAAAACGATGGATTTGGATGCGATAATCATTTTGTTGAAACAGTCCTTCCATGGAGGCACAGACATAAATTCGCCGATGGAGGAGTGTCTTAATATACTTAGAAAAAAGGATTATGAAGACGCCGATGTGCTTATCATTACGGATGGTCAATTGCCGGCTTTGAAAGATCGATTGAGATCTCAAGTGGAAAGCGTTCGCAGAAAGGGAAATCGGTTTTTGCATTTGGCAATTGCGAATCAATCATACGCCAAGAAATGGACTTGTTTTGATGCTGATATTCATTTTCACCCGAATAGAAAAGACAATCTGAAAAAATTAGTTTTGAAATTAAGGAGTATGGCTAAATAGCTCAAAATCAATAATTTTTATTGTGATTAGAGATCGCTGGATAATTATTTTTTAAGAGCTTAAAATGTGGAATCTTTTTTTAAACATGCTCACAAGTAAACAGAATGCTTCATCGTTCTAAAGCTGACAGTAATGATTTTTAATTTCAGTATTTATGATGAAGCGAATAAGTTTTATTGCGCTATTCTACTTTTTTATAGCGCAAGCCTTCTCACAGTCCTTGGTTGAAGGAAAATGGTCTCAAATCAGAAGAGGAAATGTCAATTGGACGGAAAAGTCCGTAAGCTTGAAAGAATGTTTGCTTGTGTATGATGATTCATATGCATCTCCTATGCGATTTTCTTTTGAGGCGGAAGTTCCAAAAGGTGTGGAACAAGTTCAGATCTGGGGTGGGTTTGGATACAAAGATCGTAATAATCGATATGCTATCGGATTGAGAGGTGGCAATAACAATGATATTTATCTAAACAGGTACACTTCTGGAGGAAATGATAAAATGCTGGGCTTGGAGAAGCTTGATTTTAATCCAAAGCCCGGAGAGAAGTACAAGATCACAGTAGTTCAAAATGGATCACGAATTTTGGTTTTTTTGAATGATGAGAAATTACCTAGAATATCCGTGGAGGATGATCTTCCGATAGTGGATGGGCAAATTGTCTTGGGTGGCGGTTGGTTGCCTGTAAACTTCTCTGAACCTAATGTAGCTCGTATAGATGAAGCAGAGTTTGAAGCTTTAGCTTCTTTGGATATTTATGAACGCCCGCAATTATCAGCTCAGCAAAAAGAAACGTTGAGACAAAAACAAAGAAAATCGTACAAGACAAAAAAAGTAAAGCTTGAGAGTGGAAGAACAGAGGTTTCTCTAGACGGAGATTGGCTGTTCATGCCTACTTATGAATCTGGAGAAGGTAAAAGTTCTTCAGTGCCGAGCGAGCTGGATGATGATTGGCATGTTATGCAGGTCCCGTCATTTTGGAATTTGGCGGGCAATTGGAATCATCAATCCGTGAAAAAGAAAACTTATGGCGCTTCTGACAATTATTTGGATGAGGAGCATAAGAGAGTGGAGTCTTATACTTTTGATTCTGATAAAACTAGGTCTGCTTGGTATAGGCAATGGATAGACATGCCCAAAGATTTAGGAGACAGAAGGTTTTCCTTGCATTTTGATGCCGTGTCAAAGGTTGCTGAAGTGTATGTCAATGGCGAGTTGGCAGGTTCACATGTTGGAATGTTCGGGGATTTTGAAATAGATGTGACAGACAAGATCAAGCCCGGAAAAAACTTGGTGGCTGTCTTGGTGAGAGCAAGAGATGAGGAACGAGCTGACGATGCTGATGATAATGTGACTGTGGCCGTAACCATAGAAGTGAGCAACGATATGGTAAATTCATTGCCAAGAGGAATGTTTTATGGAGAAGAAGGAGGCATTTGGCAACCAGTGAAATTGGTCGCTACTGAAAAGGCGTATATTTCAGATGTGTTTGCAAATGTAAGAACAGATGGCGGAGACATGGAAATTGAGTTGAAAAACATGGACAACCGATCGAGAACTATGAATGTTGGGATCGAGCTTTATGATCTGTCCACAGGCAAGTTGTTTTTCAAGAGCGAGAGAAAAAAGTCGATTATGATCGCTGTTAATGGAACAGGAAAGATTGTATGCAAGACTGGAAAAATAAATCCGAAACCTTGGACACCGTGGTCGCCGAATTTATATAAATTAAGAGTTTTAGTAGAAAATGATGGTCAACTTTTAGATTCAAAAGACTTGAATATTGGGTTCAGAACCTTTACCAAGGAAGGAAATAAGTTCTATTTGAATGGAAAAGTATTTCACGCATGGGGAGCAAATCATCCTCCTTGCGGTATCCGGCCAAACGATGAAAAGCTGGCGAACAAGTTCATGAAATTCATGAATGAAGGGAATCAATTATCAACGAGAACTCACGGAAGTCCATTTACTAAAGTTTGGATGGATGCGGCTGACAAGCAAGGCGTGGCGGTAAGTTATGAAGGCAGTTGGCCTTGGATGATGATTAAATCTAACTTTATGCCAAACGAATCGCTGTTGAAAATATGGAGAGAGGAACAACTGGCATTAGTCAAGAAGTATAGGAATCACCCGTCTATTATGATGTGGACTATAAATAATGAGATGTACTTTCCGATGTTTTCTCACAATGAGACCAAGGAATTCAAAGTGAAGAAATGGACTGTAATTTCAGATGTGATCAAAGAGATTCGAAAATTAGATCCCGGAAAGCCGATTTCAGCGGATTCTGGCTATGGAAGATTGCCGGAGGACTATGAGCAAAATCTTAAGCCTAATGGCATTGACGATGGAGATGTGGATGACAGGCATATCTATTTCTGTTGGTACAACAGGGATTTTTATCAAATATATAAAGGAGAGTGGGATAAAAGAATGTATTGGACTCCTGGAGCCAATCCAGACAGGCTTTTTTATAGCCAGGAAGCGTCAACAGGATATCCGAATAATGATGATGGACATTTTACCAGAAAGTACATTTTCGATCATTATGTGCCGCATGCATACATTGGTGATTTGTCTTGGGAAGATAGGGATCCAAAATACGGTTTGGAAAGGCATGCGCTATTGACCAAGGAGTTTGCTGAAACCGTGAGACGAACAAGTCCAGAGTCTGCTGGTCTGAACCTATTTGCCAATTTGACATGGTTTAAAGATGTGATTTACGCTGATAAAATCCAGCCTTACCCAGTGCTTGACGCTGTGAAAATGGCTTATTCGCCTGTATTAGTGAGTGCTGAGTTGTATGCAAGACATTATTTCTCGGGGACAGATTTTGCTTCACGAATAAGCATTAATAATGATAGCCATGATGGCGAGTCCATTGAGAATGCGAAGTTGAAGTGGAAAGTATCCCATGAAGGTGTTGATTTGATCTCAGGTGAAGCTGATGTTCCAAAGACAGAGCATGGCGGACAGTCATTTGTTGACATTGAAGGAAAGCTTCCATTGGATTTGCCAGTAAGCAAAGCTGATTGTCAATTTGAGTTGGAGCTATGGAAGGAAAACAAGAAAATTTCCTCCAATGCCTACCCTGTTCTTGTTGCGGAAAGAGCTTGGCTGGAGGTGAAAGAAAAATTGGAGGGTAAAAAAATAGGTTTGTATGACGCAACTGGAGAGACCAAACAAGCATTTGAAAGTTTAGGTATTGATTTTATTGAGTTGAAAGATTTGACTCAGACAAGAGTTTACGATGTCGATGTATTGGTTGCGGCTAATCTTGATTCTCAATATGAGGAGTTCTACAACCTTGGCGATTTATCAACTATGGCATCCAATGGAACAGGTGTTTTATTATTGCACCCGGCTCATCATATGGAGCATATGATGGCAGGCGATTTCAATCATTATTATTTAAGAAAAGGACGATTTGCGAATATGTCTGAAGAGGATCATCCTGTATTTGACGGAATCAAACGAATGGAAATGAGTTGGTGGACAATGGGTGAAAATGAAGTCCTTGGAATAGTGAGAAGATCATTTTGTATTGATCCTGACTCTAAAAGCGTAAAACCATTGGCAACATTTATTCGAACGCATTCATACCTAATGGGAGCATCCAAATATTTGCCAAAATATAGCGGCGCTCCTATGGTTGAGATTGACAAGGGTGGTAATGTTATTATCGCCAGCGAGTTGGAGTTGAATACAGCGGAGAATGACCCTATTCCAGCGAAATTGTTAGTCAATGTGCTGGATTATTTGATTGAAAAAGGAAAGTAGAATGAAATTAATTCAGTAGTATAACAAAGCTCGCTTTTTAATTTAGGCGAGCTTTTTTAATTATTACTCCAGTAAGTTGTAGATAAAAAAATCTGCGACTCGATTTGCATTTCAGGTTGAGTCGCAGAAATATTGATGTCTAAACAATTAGAGTACTGTTAGACGCTTAATGTGCGATATTCGTTTTTTATTGGAGTATCGCGTTGTGTGAAAATATTATAGGCCGGCGATATGCTGGGGGCATACGCCAAGCCTATGATAGATAAGTGGAACTTACTTATTTTCTTTTGGCTGCAAGAATTTCTCGGCGATTTGATCAATGCTAAAACTTGCAGGGCGTTGACTTGGCGGATATTCAATAAATGTGCTTAGGAACTTTGCCATTTCATCTTGAGCTTTGTATAATAAGAATGCGCGATCTAATCTGAATTTCTGATAATTGTCAGAATGCTCTATAGCTCTTTCAAATGGATCCCTTCTTAGATTGATTACATGAGGAACTCTTAGCACTGTGAAAGGCTCTGCCCAAACGTCAAGGCCTTTGGCTCTTTGTTCCGCGAAAGCCATTTTCCAATCTCCCATTCTCATTCCTACAGGCATGCCGTCATCATTGAAATAGAAGAAGTTCTCGCGAGGACCTTTGTCATCCTTGCCGGTAAGGTAAGGCAAGAAGTTGTAGCCATCCAAGTGGTTGCGGAATGTTTTGCCATTAGCTTCAAATTTTCCATCCAATAATTGTTGCTTTACATTTGGATTTCCGGCGGCGGCTAGCAATGTTGGAGCCCAGTCAAGGTGAGACATTACTTCGTTGCTGATTTGCCCAGATTTGATTTTTTCAGGCCATCTGACCATGGCAGGCACTCTGTATCCACCTTCCCAGTTGGTGTTCTTTTCAGATTTGAAAGGAGTGATTGCTCCGTCAGGCCACATGTTGAAGTGAGGACCATTATCTGTGGAATAAATTACGATCGTATTTTCAGCTATCCCCAATTCGTCCAGAAGGTCTAGCAGCTGTCCAACCATTTTATCATGTTCCATCATGGCGTCGTTGTAAAAGCCTTGCCCTGATTGACCTTGTATCTCAGGTCTTGGATATGTCGGAAAGTGCATTCCAGTAGTATTGAACCATGTGAAGAACGGTTGATCGTCGTCGACTTTTTCTTTGATAAAATCGATAGTGGCGTTCAAGAATTCCTCATCACAGGTTTCCATCCTTTTCTTCGTCAATGGACCTGTATCTTCGATTTTTCCGTCCGAAGTGGATTTTAGAACTCCTCTAGGGCCAAATCTTTTGGCGAATTCAGGATCGGTAGGATAATCGGGATGTTCAGGCTCTTCCTCAGCATTTAGGTGATAGAGGTTTCCGAAGAAAATGTCGAAACCATGATTCGTAGGAAGAAATTCATCTCGGTCACCCAAGTGATTTTTTCCGAATTGTCCTGTTGCATAGCCCAAAGGCTTAAGCATTTCGGCGATTGTCGCATCCTCAGGTTGAATGCCCAATTCTGCTCCAGGCATGCCTACTTTGGTCAATCCCGTTCTCACTGGAGTTTGACCTGTGATAAAAGCCGACCTTCCTGCGGTTGATGATTGCTCAGCGTAGTAATCAGTGAATCTGATTCCTTCATTGGCGATTCTGTCGATATTTGGTGTTTTGTATCCCATTATACCGTCAGAGTATGAGCTTATATTGGATATTCCTATATCGTCACCCCAAATGACTAGAATGTTGGGTTTGTCACTGTTTTTGGAAGGTTTAGCAGTTGATTCTTGAGCGAATGCACTTGCTAACAAAGCAGCTCCCAAGCCTGCTCCGTTCAATATTTTTGGTGCTTTCATTGTACTAATTTGTTGTTTGTACAAATATATTGGGATGAAATCCTTCTTGTTGCTCCAAAAAAGTGTGCTGTTATCCGATTATATCGCGTTAACAAATTTTGGCATTATTGGCTCAGTTCGCTAGGTAATACTCCGAATTTTTTTTTGAACTCTGCGGAGAAATGGCCAAAGTGAAGATAGCCAACGTTGATTGCCGCTTCTCCGACATTGCATTTGCCGGATAGAATCATGTTTCGAGCCATGTCCATTCGATAATTTTGAAAGAACTTATGCACGCTCATTCCAAAGACTATTTTGAAGTATTTTTGCAAGCTGGTTTTGCTTAAGCCAACTTCTTGGCTTAGTTGGTCCAAAGATATAGGCTTGTGCAGATTTTTCAAGAGCAATGTTTTAGCCATTTGTATTTTATCTATGTACGCTTCGCCAATATTATGGAATTGGCTTTTGTCTCTGTTAAGGAGCTTTTCAAAAAAGTGGCTGATCAATTCCCAAGATTGCGCTTTCAGGATATTTCGAGTGATCTTTTTGCTGTAATTGGAAGGCGGAAACATGATTTGTTTATACAAGCTGTTGATGGCGGGAGAAAAGGATTCATACCAGTAGAATGGTTTGTCTTTTTTAAAAATATTCACCAAAGGGTGATCTTCAGGCACGAATTCGAAAATAAGGTTTTTTCTCAGACGTACGACAACATTATGGAAGATAGCGGGTGATTCAAAGGCTATATTATTGCTGAAATTGGTGAAAAGTATGCCGGCGTCATTGGATTTGGTAATATTGAAATCATCAAGATCGTTCACATTGTCCATTACTTCTGAAAAGCTGAATGTGTTGGTAAACCAAATGGGGTAGAAAGTCATGTCCGGTTGCTGGATTCTTTTCATAAACCAGGGTTCCTTCGCTTTCGCTTTCATGATAAGGATGTCATGGGTGTCAAATTCGTAACATTCAACAATTCCTAGAGGGCTGTGTAGCGTGTTGTCCATGATTTCACCACCGAATAAAGTTTGCCATATTTTCAATTGTTCATGTAAATCGGTGATTTCAAACACAAATTCTTTCATACTTAGCCTTTGATGGTGCTTTAATGTATACTTTATATGCAGTGTACAGTTGCGTATTAGGCTTGTTTTTCTTTGAAAGAAAGAGATTTTGGTAAAAAGCCGCAGCCCGAAACTGAAAATGTTAGTTTGGACCGCAGCTTGAGATTAAGCACCACGTAAGCTGTTATAAGTAAAAAATGGATTGTGTTCCACATTAAAAAAGCTATTCGTCAAACCTCTCACGATGTTTTGTATTAAAATAGCTTTAGAGAAAGTTGCCCCCATGAATTATCAGGGGGCAGTGCCAAGGAATAAAGTTCAGCAGCCTTGGCTATGAGAATCAATCATAATAAATCAATTTCAACGTCTCCAATTTTTCTTTCGAATCTATACGGAGCTTTGTCGAGATAGTCTAATGTTTTGAAACTTGTCTTTGAATTATTCATAATTGCTCAATTTAAGTTAGGGGTAAAGTCTGGCGATAAGTAGGGGGTACTATGCCAGACTTCAGGGGGATAAGCTATGTTGGGTTGTCAATTTTTATTGACTGTTTCGCTTCGATGACAGTCACGGCAAAGTGGCTGACTTATTCCAATTTGTATTGGAATAAGCTTCGAGGCTTAACACAGCAATTCTCCATTGTTTTTACAAAGCTATGAATAAGAGGCTTATTGCGCTGACGCAAAAAGTTATTGAATTAGCTTAAAAATTCGCTTTAACGTTTTTTAGCATTGTTTCTTAATTCACTAGGGTAAACACCGAAATGTTTTTTGAATTCAGCGGCGAAATAACTGAAGTGAATATATCCTACATTAATAGCAGCTTCGCTTACATTGTATTTTCCTGAGAGAATCATATCTCTGGCTTCATTCATTCGATACTTTTGAAAGAATTTATGCATGCTGAGGCCATAAACGATTTTAAAGTACTTCTGAAGTGATGTTTTACCCAAGCCAACACTTTTAGAAATTTCTTCCAGAGATATTGGCTTTGCGAGATTGTTGAGTAGCATGTTTTTAGCTTGCTGAATTTTCTCAATATGCTTTTCGTCTATTTCATGATAGTTTTCGGCGTTTCTGAAGATAAGTTTTTGCATGAAAAGGGTAAGCATTTCCCATGATTGACCATAGATTAGATTGTGATTGATAAGTTCAGGATTATTATCGGAAGGCAATAGAATTTGCTTGTGAAGTCTTAGGATGGAAGGTGAAAATGATTCATACCAGTAAAAACGTTTATTGGAAGTGAAGACTTCTTGCAATGGGTGGTCTTTGGGTATGAATCGAAATATTTGATCTTTTTGAATTCTAATGACTACATTTTGAAAGATAGTAGGTTCGGAAAGCAGGTATTCATTATCGATATTGGTAAAAAGTATGTTAGCCTCTTTGACATTTTCCACGCCAAATTCTTCCAAATCATTTAGAGAACTCATCGCTTCTGGAAAATTAATAGTATTTGAAAAACGAATGAGTAAAAGGTTGGAGTCGTTTTGTTGAATTCTTTTAATATGCCAAGCCTCGTTGGTTTTTGCTTTGAGCACGAGGACGTCATGAAAATCGAATTTGTAAAATTTAGCTGTGCCAATGGAAGTCTCAAGCGAGTTGCCTTTGATTTCTCCTCCAAAAATATTTTTCCAAATATCAAGTTGCTTCTTGATATCTTTAATTTCAAATACCAGTTCTTTCATGATCAGTCATTTAATATTTGCAATAACAATAATTTTGCAAATCAGAATTGGTTGCTGAAAAAGAAAAATGTTAAAAAATTCAAGCCCGCATAAAATAGCAGGCTTGAGAAAGTATTAATTACAATGTTGTTTGATCATATCGTAAGCCTCGTAGTATCCAAGTTCTCCGGCTTTTGACCAATCCATGCAGCTGGAATTGGTTTTATCAATGTGTCTTTTAGCCTCAGCTCTATTGAAGTAAGCGTCGGCATTTTCAGGACTAAGGTCTATGGCGTGCGTAAAGTCTTTGATCGCTCCCTTGTAGTCTTTAAGTTTCAGCCTCGCCATTCCTCTGTTATAACAAGCTTTTTCGTTTTTGGAGTTCATTTCCAAAGAAGTAGTATAATCGTTCAAAGCGCCTTTATAGTCCTCCAACATATATTTGACAACGCCTCTATTTGAAAATACAATGTCATTTTTAAGTCCTAAGGATATTGCTGAATTATAATCTTGCAAGGCTTGATTATTGTCACCTGATTCGAATTCGGCAACGCCTCTGTCATGCCATGCTTGTGCATTTTTATCATTTAGTTCGATGGCTTTAGAATAATCCTCTATTGCTCCATTAGCATCCCCGAGATTAAAACGAGCCACGCCTTTGTTGTAATAAACATCATCATTTTTAGGGTCGATGATGATGGCTTTGTTGTAATCGTCTACAGCTCCTTTGAAGTCGCCAAGAGTGGCTCTGGATACTCCGCGATTTGAAAATACTTCAGCGGGAGTGTCGCCTTTCGCCAATTCTATGATCTTGTTAAAGTCTTTTATTGCTCCTTTATGGTTGTTGAGTTGGAATTTGATTTTCGATCTTTCCAAATAGCTCTCCAAGTGGTTAGGGTTCAATTCAGTGGCTTTGAAGAAGTCATTCAAAGCGTCCATTTTATATCCCATCTTGTTTTTTACTAAAGCTCTTTGGTAAAAAGCTTCGCAGGTGTTAGGGCTTAAAATTATTGTTTTGTCAAAATCTTGAAGCGCTCTCTTGTTGTCATGCATTTGGAAATAAGCGATGCCTCTGGCTAGGAAAATTTTAGAGTCCTTGGGACTAAGTTTGGAAGCTTCCGATTGATCGCTTACAGCGCCGCGGTTGTCGCCTAGGCTGGATTTGACTTTTCCTCTATAATGATAGGCTTTAGCGTTATTAGGATTCAATGAGATAGCTTTGTTTAGATCCACCAGAGCTTTTCGATTGTCATCGATCATGTGCCATGCGATTCCTCTTTCGAGATAGGCGTCGGCATTGTTGGGATTTGATTTGATTTTTCCCGTCTCGGTCTCAATAGTGTTTTTGATCTCGGTTTTTTTTGAAATAGTAATCGGATTCGTAGGGTTTGCCGGGGTTTGAGCGAATCCTGAAGCGCTAATGAGATAAAAGCCTAGCGCTAAAATATAACGACGATTCATGTTTGTGTTGATAAGTTTAGTGGTTTGTCATTGTCGAACATGAAGTTATATTCTATATGCGTTATTTGTAAATTTCCAATCCTTAATTATAAATTTAATAATGTTTAAGCTGTATAAGTAATGAAATTTTAAATGCGAATTAACCAGATCTTAACATGAGGTGGTTGCGACGCGATTTCTGAAATTCAAGGTTTTGGATGGATTCACTTCAACTTTGTTATCTGTCATTTCAGTTGCTGATTTTATCACTTAGCTGAATTTATAATCTTGTGAGACTATCTAAGGGCTACTTTTGCATTATAAATCATTTAAAAAACCGCAATTGATCTAAAGAAACGAAATGATGAGACATGCTATTAAACTTATGATTCTTATGACTTTGGCTTATGGCTTTAGTTGCCAATCTAAGCAGGAGTCTTCTCAAGCAGATGAGAAGTTGGTGAAAGCAGTTCAAATAGCCAATGAAGTTGGTGAGGGAAAGTTGAAAGTAAATGGTGAGATAAAAGAAAAAAAGGAAGCAATGCTTTCGTTCAGAGTTGGCGGGCCTTTGCATCAGATGAAAGTCAAACAAGGCGATTTTGTTAAAAAAGGTCAATTGCTGGCGGAGATAGATCCTAGGGATTATCAGATTCAAGTAAAGCAGAATAAAGCTCAGTATGATCAAGTAAAGGGAGAGTATGAGCGTTATAAGCAATTGTTTGAAAAAGGTAAATTGCCTGAAAATTCCTATCAAAAAATCAAATCAGGATATGAGTTGGCGACAGTGGCTTATGACCATAGCAAAAATCAATTAAGGGATACGAGATTGGTGGCTCCGTTCTCAGGTTATGTGTCAGCCAAGTTTGTTAATAATTTTGAAACAGTTGGCCCGGGAGTTCCAGTGATTTCAATCATAGACGTGCAAGCGATGGATGTGATTGTGAAGGTGCCTTCTAGCAGAATATCATTGATTAGCGAGGATGTTATGGCGGAAGCTGAAATTCCTAGCGCTGGATTGAAGTCCTTGCCTTTGGAGTTTGTCTCTGTAGGTCAAAAATCAGGAATGGATGACCTTTATGAAGTGAAATTTTCATTTGCAGATGATAATAACGAACAACTTAAATCAGGAATGTTGGCAAGCGTGAATATCAAGCTTCCAGCCAAAGATGTGGAATATATTCATCTTCCTGTTGAGTCTATCTTAAGAGAGTCTGGAAAAGACTATGTATGGACTGTTCAAGAAAATGGATCGGTGAAAAAGATCGAGGTTAATTTGATCGGATTGGCCAATGGAGGAAAAGTGAAGCTTAGCAGTAATCAACTAAAAGCGAATAGCTGGGTAGTTACAGCTGGTGTGAATGCTTTGCTTGAAGGTCAAAAAGTGAAAGTGCTTGAAAATGCAAGTTCAACCAATGTAGGAGGGCTGTTGTAATGCTGGAGAAGATATTGGAACAAAAAGCACTGCTGATAATGTTGTTTGTCGGCGTGGTGATAGGCGGTTTGTATTCTTATATGAGAATAGGAAAGCTTGAGGATGCTGAAATACCAGTCAAGACAGCAATGGTAATCACCATGTATCCGGGAGCTAACGCGCATGAAGTAGAGTTGGAAGTTTCTGATGTGCTGGAAAAAGGCATCAGAAGATTGGAAAATGTAGATTATATAGAGTCAAGATCTGAAGCCGGTCTTTCCGTAATCAAAGTGAACATTAAAAATGATGTTAAAACTTCGGAATTGCCTCAGCTTTGGGACCACTTGAGAAGAAAAGTAGGAGATATCAAATCTCAGTTGCCTTCTGGAGCTTATGAGCCAATAGTCAATGACGACTTTGCAGATACTTATGGTATTCTGTACGCTGTGACTTCAGACGGACATTCTTTGCCGGAATTGAATAAATACACTCAGTACATTGAGCGTGAATTGTTGACAGTGCCGGGAGTGAAGAGGTCGCAAATCTTCGGTATGCAAAATGAAGCGATAGAAATCGTTTTTTCCGAAGAGAAGCTGGCGGGAATGTCGATGAATCCGATGATGATTGCGCAAGCAATGCAGTCTCAAGGAGAAATTGTGAATTCGGGTACTGTGAAAGTGGGTACGGAATCAGTAAGAATAGATGTTGGTGATCGTATGACGAGCTTGGAGGATGTGAACAACTTGTTGCTTCAAATGCCTTCAGGAGGATCTGTGAGATTGGGAGATATCGCCAAGGTGAATCGTTCGTTTTACGAGCCGAAAAGAAACGCATTGCATTTCAACGGTCAAATGGCTTTAAGCTTAGGTTTGTCTAATGAAAGCAATATTAATGTGGTTCAATTGGGAGCTAGAGTCGATGAGCGTCTAGCGGAAATAAAGAAAAATTTGCCTGCGGGTATTGAGGTGGAGACTATTTATTCTCAACCGGACAGAGTTGACAATTCAGTGGATGAATTCGTGCTTAACTTGGTAATGTCAGTAGGTATTGTGATTATCGTTTTATTGTTTGCGATGGGCTTTAGATCGGGATTGTTGATTTCAAGTGGATTGGTATTCACGATTTTAGCGACGTTGATTACGATGAATGCAATCGACCTTCCATTGCACAGAGTGACTTTGGCGGCTATCATACTTGCGATGGGTATGTTGGTTGACAATTCCATAGTAGTTGCTGACGGTATCTTGATAGATCTCAAAAAAGGGATGAAGCCATCATTGGCATTCGTCAATACAGCTAAGAAAACATCTTGGCCATTGCTTGCAGCGACAATGATTGCTATTTTGGCTTTCTTGCCACTGGGAATGGCTCCGCACGCCGCGGGAGAGTTTTTGTCTTCTTTGTTTACAGTTTTGGTAATTTCATTATTGCTGAGTTGGATCTTCGCAATGGTTCAGACGCCATTCATGGCCAAGTTCTTTTATAGAAAAGAAGTGAACCAAGATGCGTCAAATGACAATAATAATGGTGTTTATGATTCAAAAGTCTATAAGGTATTTAGAAAAATGGTTACATGGACTTTGTGGCATAAAAGAGGGTTCGTGGCTTTTTGCACCGTAGTGTTGTTTTTGTCATTCTTTGGTTTCAGATATGTGAAGATGGATTTTATTCCAAAGACGCCTTATGATCAATTTATCATTGAATACACGCTGGATAATGGCAGTGATATCAAGTCGGTAGAGGCGGATATGTATAAGGCTGAAAAGGATGTAATGAAAATAGATAAGGTTGTGTCCGTAACAACAGCTATTGGATCTACTCCAGCAAGATATACGATGTTGAGACCAATGGCCCAAGGTGGAAGCCATTATGGCGAGATGATCGTAGAGATGGAGGAACTGGATGATGTGGAGCAAGCTATGAAGGAAGTGAATGAATACTTCAAGCTTAATTATCCTCATGCTACAGTGAGAGTGATGGAGTATGGAGCTGCGTTTGAGGATTACCCTGTTGAGATATTGGTTACAGGTCCTGATCCGGCTGTTTTGAGAGGCATCTCGGCTCAGGTAAAAGAAGTGCTTAGAGATGAGCCTACGGCAAAGAATATAGATGACAATCTTGGCAACAAGACCAAGCGATATATGCCAAGCTTTGACAATGATCAAGCGCAAGCATTGGGACTGACAAGAAAAGACATGGCTCAATCGATTTTGGTTGCCAGTACAGGTATGCCAATAGGTTTAGTGAATGAGAACGACAAGCAGATTCCTGTGATGTTGAAATCTTCAAGAGAGTTGTCTGATAATATAGAAGACATGAATTCCATACCTGTATGGGGATCTATGTCAAGAGGTAGTGTGCCGCTGGGCCAGATTACTAATTCTGTTTCATTAGGATGGGAAGATCAAGTGGTCTTTAGAAGAAATGGCAAAAGAGCGATTAAGGTGCAAAGCGATGTTCGCAATGGTCATACGGGTGAAGAGCTTGTTGCTAATGTGAAAAAAGAGGTAGAGGCTATTGAACTCCCGGATGGATATGAATTGTCATGGAAAGGTATGGTAGGAGCTTCTCAGGATGCCAATGAAGCGTTGTTTAAGTTTTTGCCAATGGCATTAGGTCTGATGGTTTTGATCATTGTGGCATTATTCAATAATCTAAAGCAACCGATGATTATTTTCCTTATGGTTCCTTTGGCATTTATAGGAATTGTGATGGGATTCTTGATTACAGGCGAATTCTTGAACTTCATGGGTATTATCGGAGCGCTTGGCTTGATAGGAATGATGATTAAGAATGCTATAGTGCTATTGGATGAAATCAAATTGGGTATCAAAGAAGGAAAGCATCCTGCGGAAGCGACAATTGATGCGTCTGTTTCGAGGATGAGGCCAGTGATGATGGCTTCATTGACTACCATATTGGGAATGTTGCCGCTGTTATGGGATGCAATGTTTATCTCAATGGCTATCACGATTATGTTTGGCCTGCTCGTAGGGTCATTGATCACATTGTTTGTGGTTCCGGTGCTTTACGCGCTGTTCTATAATGTCGATGCCAAACAAGTCAAAAACATCTAAACAAGAAATCCGATGAAAGAATTTAAATATATAGTATTGCTCATCATATTATGCGGTTTGATGATTACGCGATCCCAGGCTCAGGTTACACTGAGCTCTGAGGATTGCCGAAGATTGGTTGTTGAAAACAACAAGGATCTTAAGGAAGCAGAATTGAGAATCAAGGAAGCTGAAGCTAATATGAAGATTGCGAAAAAAGCTTATTTGCCAAGTGTGGAGGCGTCTGCGACAGGAATTTACTCTCCGAATTTGGAATTGGTCTTAGGACCTGAGATGATGACTAATAACTTAAGCATGTTCGCTACGGATGTTATGATGTCTCAACCGATTTATGCTGGAGGTAAGATCAAGGCGATTAACGCTCAGGCAAAGATTGGACAAGAGATGGCTGGGCAAAGCTATGAATTGACCCATGCTGAAATCTTGCTTTTAGCGGACCAGGCGTATTGGAATTTAGCTGCGGCTAAAGAGGCTGTGGGATTGTCGGATAATTATTTGACAATGCTGACGGAAATGGAAGATCAGATGAATGCCATGTATGAAGTTGGTTTGGCGCCTGCAAGTGAAAAGCTTAAAGTTGGCGTTCAAAAAAATCAAGCGGAGATAAATCTTGTAAAGGCTAAAAATGGCGTTGAGATAGCGACGGCTTATTTGAATCAGCTTTTGGGACAAGAGTTAGAGACTGAAATTATCTTGTCGGACGCATTGATTGATGATGATCACAATAGGGTGAATGTGAACGGTGGACTTGAAAAAGCTTTGAATAACAGAAATGAGTTGAAGCTTGCTGAAAACCAGATTTTATTGGCGGAGTATGATAGGAAAATAGCTCGCGCGGACTATTTGCCGGAAGCAGGCGTTACAGCAGGCTACATGTATGCTTATGCTGATAAAATCGGTGAAAATATTGATCCGATAGGACTTGTTGGAGGTAGAGTTTCCATTCCTGTGTTTCATTTCGGCGAGAGAAAGCAGAAAGAGCAGCTAGCCAAAATCAAAAAGGAAAAAGCTCAAAATGACTATTCCAAAACGGAGGATTATGTGACATTGGAAATCAAGCAAATCTCGCTTGAATTGGAGGAGAATTATCAACAAGTATTGATGTCCATCAAGAATGTTGGACAAGCGACAGAAAGCTTGGAGGAGACGAAGGTGAGTTTTGACGCTCAGCTTAACACGACCGCTGATGTGCTTAATGCTCAAGCGGAGTGGCAAAAAGCGCATTTTGACTTGATCATTGCTTTGAGAGATTATGAGCTTAAGAAGACGTCTTGGGAAAAGGCGATTGGAGCGTTGACTAACCATAATATTGATTAGATTTTTTTGTGCTATGTTAAGGAGTGGGCGGCGGATTAGCTCATTCCTTATTTTTTGGAAAAAATATAACGACAATAATGGAACAATTGGCTTAACATTACGCTAATATTACATGGAATAGGATAATAAGGGATGATGATTGATAGTTTGAAGTTGTATTTATGCTGGCTTAAAGATGTGTTGGCGCATAGTGCTTTGTTCACATTGGCTTTTTTGTTGATAGCTATTGACAGCAGCATTGTTTATCTGTTTAATGAACAAGTGTATGGCGGGCTGATTGAGGTTGTGGTTTTGATGAATATAATAGCTTGTTTGGTTTATTTGTATTTCAAAGCGAGTTATATGAAAGTTTATTTGTCAAGCCTAGGGCTTTTATTCACCGCTTTATTGGTTTATGAGCTTGATATGGTGATTAGCAAATTTATTTCTCCGGTGGCTCCATTACTTATTTTGATCACGCTGAAGACAGCATTGGTTTCCTTTGTATACATTTATCGAAAAGAGTTTCTGAAAACTTTCGATTTGGTAATGGAGAGGAGTTTTACAAAAATTATAGCCTTGGGACTTTCTGTTTTGATAGTCTTTTCTCGCATAGTGGAGTTGGCGGCAAGCCATGTGTTTTGCGATGGCCAATATTTGTTTGGAAGTACTTCTAGGGAAGGAATGGAAATGTTGAGTTATATCATGGTGTGGATTGGCATGATAAGGTTTGTCAATTATGCGCGAAAACCAGAGAAAAATAATTTGAGTTCTAATTAAATATTATCACGAATGATTTTTTATGCCACTTTATTTCCTATTGGGGGGAATACAAAGGAGGGTGAGCAAGAAAACCATAAAAAACCTAATCGTCATAAACATTATTGAACAAGATAAAACTTAAGTCATGAATATTAAAGGATATTTGCAGAAGACGACTGTTTATAATTTCAGGTCGATCATGAGGCGATTGGCTCTGATCACGGTTTTTACAGTCGGCCTGACTTTATTCATGATGTATTTTGTGGACATTCCTCCCGGTATCAATATTTATGTTGATATCATTGGAGTCGTGTTAGCTTTTTTGGTTGTTTCGGAATTTATTGTGCTATTGGATTTGTATCTGGAGTACAAAGAGCCCTTGTCCTTTAATAATATTACCAGAAGGATTTCCATGCAATTTGGGTTTAGCTGGGGTTTTACGATTTTCGTATTCTTGGTCTTGTTTTTTACTTTTTATGACAAGAGATTTTTGGATGATGAAAATTTTGTGCTGGCATCCTCATTTTTTATTCTGACCATGTTGCTCCTTTTTACTTGTGTTAGTTTCATCTCGATATTGATAAGAGTATTTAGAACTTGGATAGAGTTGAATAAGGAGATGGAAAGCCTTAAGCTGGAAAAAATGGAATTGAAATACAAAGCGCTTCAAGACCAGCTTAATCCGCATTTTTTTTTCAATAACCTGAGCGCTTTAAAATCCTTGATTCTTTTAAAAGAAGAGAGGTCAGCTTTAAGATTTATACAAGATTTTTCATCTATATGCAGATATGTTTTGCAAAAGTCAGATTGGATTACTGTTAGTGTGGCCGAGGATGTTGAATTCACAAAACAGTATTTTGAACTGCAAAAAATCAGAAACGAGGATGGCCTTGAAATGATGATAGACATTCCTGATGAGTATATGGAAAAAGAGATTCCTCCTATGGCTATACAACTATTGGTTGAAAACGCTATAAAGCATAATATTGCTACTGAGGAGCAAATGTTAAGAATCCGCATAGAGGTGGAGGGGGAATATATGGTAATTAGAAATAATCTCCAGAGGAAAGCCACTTATCATTCAACAGGTAAAGGTCTTTCAAATTTGAAAAGAAGATTTGCCCATTTGACATCCTTGCCAGTGAGAATCGAGCAAGATGATAAAGAATTTGAAGTTTTTCTTCCGATAATTTAGTGAATATGAAATACGTAATTATAGAAGACGAGAAGCCAAATGCCAGGATGCTTGAAATGTATATTTCAGAGCTTCGCCCGAAATGGTCTTTAGTATCGGTGTTTGACAGAGTGACGACATTTGTGGAGTATTTTTCAAAGTCGGAATACCCGGACTTGATATTCATGGATATCCAATTGAAGGATGGCTTGTGTTTTGAAATTTTTGACAAGTTGGATGTTGAATGTCCTATTGTATTCACCACGGCCTTTGATCAATATGCTATTAGAGCTTTTGAAGTCAATAGTATTGATTATTTGTTGAAACCTGTGGAAGAAGACAAGTTGTTGCATGCTTTTGAAAAATTTGAAAAGCTGCATGCCCAGGATGATGAAGTCTCTGAAAAAGTCGATTACAGCAGGATCATGGAGACGATCAAAAATGGGACAAAGGTTTATCGAAACAGATTCATGGTTAGCGGACCTAAATCGTATTTTAAAATTGACGTAAAGGAAATAGCCTTTTTTAAAAGCGAGGGAGGAGCTTGTTTGGCGCATATGTTTGACGGAAAGGAGCATGTGTTGGAGCAAACGCTTGAAAAGTTGGAGTTTCAACTCGATCCGGAGCATTTTTTCAGAGCGAACCGAGGAGTGATTTTAAATATCGACGCTATTGACAATTTCGAGCCTTATTTTGGAGGCAAGTTGACGGTTAATTTGAAAAAGGACATCTGTGAGCCTATAACCGTTAGTAGATTGAAAGCGAATTCATTCAAATCATGGGTTGATGCTTGGTGATTAGAGTATACTTGATATGTTCTGATTTTTTTTAAGTCTTATTCAATTTAAATAAGATTGATAAATTATATTTTTTTAATCTTTTTTATAATTGATTTTCAATCTTTAAGTTCATTCCTTCCTTGAACGAAATAAAGTAATGATGATAATTTGTTAAAGGTAATCGAGGTGATATAAATTTAATGAAGATTATGCAATAATAATATGAAATATCATGTGCTGGCTTGGTTATTGCAATATTTATAATTTTCATTTTCAATTTTTTCAAATGCCAAGCTTTTCCATTTTTTCTATTATCAGTTTTTTGATCTGGATATCCATACGTCTTATGTATGGACTAATCTTGAATAATCCATTCATGTACTGCCCCAGCATAACCTTTGCTTATTCGTCAATTCTTTTTTTATCATTTATACTAAAAAACACACTATGGAAGGAACAATTGGAGAAATCCGTCTATTTGGCGGCAATTTCGCGCCTAGAGCATGGGCTTTATGTAATGGACAATTATTGTCGATTGCTCAAAATACGGCTCTGTTTTCAATTTTAGGAACGACATATGGAGGCGATGGACGAACTACGTTTGCTTTGCCTGATTTAAGAGGCAGGGCTGCTATAAGTTCAGGAACAGGCCCTGGCTTGAGTACACATAAACTTGGTGCTCGTAGTGGTACTGAGACAGTTGTATTAAGTCAGTTGCAAATCCCATCTCATAATCACTCGGCACAATTTACGCAAACTGCAGGAGTGACACATATTAATGCTGTAGCTGACTCTGCTAATCAGGAAGACCCTACGAATAATTATTTAGCTGCGGCCAATATAGCAGGGACGAATCAGATTTATTCTGATAAAACACCTGATTCTCAATTGGCTTCTTCTCCTGTGACTGTTACTGGGACTGTAGCTGTTGGTCTTACAGGCGCATCTCAAGACCATAATAATATGCAGCCTTATTTAGTGGTGCACTATATTATATGCTTGCAAGGAGTATTTCCATCTAGAAGTTAAATAAGTCAATTTTTTAAGAAAACCTTTAAAGATAAATATTATGGAAGGAGTAATAGGCGAAATTAGAATGTTTGGCGGGAATTTTGCGCCAAGAGCTTGGGCATTTTGTCAGGGACAATTATTAGCAATAAGCTCGAATCAAGCATTGTTTTCAATATTAGGAACGACTTACGGAGGGGATGGTCGAACATCTTTTGGATTGCCAGATTTGAGAGGAAGAGCTCCTTTAAGTGCAGGTACTGGTCCAGGGTTAAGTACACGCAAGTTAGGCTCGCGTAGCGGAACAGAAACAGTAACTCTGACGCAAAATCAGATGCCACAGCACACTCATATCGCACAATTTACACAAACAGCAGGTGTCACGAATATTTCTGCAGTTGCTGATTCAGCAAATCAGGAAGACCCAACTAATCATTATCTGGCAGCAGCTAATATAGCCGGAACGAATCAAATATATTCAAATGATACTCCAACTACTACTATGGGACCTTCTCCTGTAACTGTAACTGGTAATGTTACAGTTTATAATACAGGAGGTTCTCAGTATCATAATAATATGCAACCATATCTTGTGGTGAATTATATTATTTGTTTACAAGGAGTTTTTCCATCTAGAAGTTAAAGAATACATGTTATCTAAACCATCTAGACAAGATAAATTAAAAGTTGGAGTTTTAATTCCACAATCACACGCATACCCAGAAGCTCCTCTCCACTATGTGAGAGGACTTCAATTATATTTTACTTTGCATAAAAGTGCCTTTAAAGGAAAAGAGGTAGAACTGAAGATTAAACAAGTGGGGGGAGGATCTTTGCTAGGTGTTCAAAAGGCTTGGCAGGAACTGATGATTGAAGGTGGTTTGACTTGTGTTGTTGGGTTTTTATCCTCTCAGGCTGGTATGATGTTGGGAGATTTGGGAAAGGGTACGAAAACTCCTATCCTTATATGCAATTTAGGAGAATCCGCTATTTCTGAAGATCAAGTTTATGATCACTTATTTTTTCATGGCTTGCATTACTGGCAATCATATTATTATCTAGGGAAGCATGTCGGCGAGCAGTACAGGGAAAAGAGCATATATTCTTTAAGCAGCTTTTTTGATAGCGGTTATGATCCTTTGAGAGCGTTTAATTATGGCTTGGAAGCATCCAAGGGTTTTATACAGAAACATGTTACCCTTCATTCTAATAATGTGGAAGAGCTGAAAGATGAGTTGGATTTGGAAGGAATTGAAAAAAAAGATGCTGTAGCTGTATGTTTGATGCATCCTAATATGCTGAGCAACTTTTTAGAAACTTACAACAGCTCATTTTCAGACATAATATGTTCGCCATTCTGCAAAGGGAATGATAGGAAAAGAAAACTATGGGCATTTCCGAATTGGAGGCATGAAAATGAATCTTTTAGAAGTTTGAAGACTGGAGTGCAAGAGTATTTTCCGGGCACTGAGCTTGACTTATTCCATTATCTTGGTTTTGAACAAGGGAAGTTTCTATCAAAGGCTTTTGAGAAGCTGGAGAGTAAGCTTGACACTTTTGAAGTGATAGTTGAAACTTGGGAGGCGTATCAAGAAGATACGGATTTTGAAACAATATCAATGAACCCTGATTCGCATCAGTTGGAAAGAAAGGTTTGCCTTTTTTCAGGTTCTAATTACAAGAATAATTATAGAATTATAGATGAATTCGATATAAAAGATCTTAAGAATGAGGAAAGTATTGCTCCTTTATTCGAGATGAATTCATCATTTATTAACCCTTATATGTGCTATTAAATTTTTTAAGATTATGAAAATTATTCTATTTACAAACGGAATATGGGGAATGCCTGTCGTGGAGAAACTTCATAAGGAAGGTGTTTTGGGAGGTGTTGTGTTGCCTTCAGGAGTTGATAATAGTGCTCTTTGCAATTATTTGGAAATATTGGAAGTCCAATGGTTTGAGCTTGAGAATAAGGATCAAGAGAATGAATTAACACCTTGGATCAATGGGAAGAATGCGTCATTGGCTTTGGTTTTTTGTTTTCCATATAAAATTGATAAACAGGTTTTTGAAAGTTTTTCAGAAGGAATTTATAATATGCATTTTGGCGATTTGCCAAAATATGCAGGACCAGATCCACTATTTTGGGTTCTCAAAAATGGAGAGAGCAAAGTGCATATAGTTGTGCATAGAATGAATCAATATTTTGATAGCGGCGAGGTCGTATATTCTCAGGAATTACAAATCATACCGGGTGAGACATACGGATTGCTTGGAAGTCGTCTTAGTATGTTTAGCTCAAACTTAATCAACCAAGTCATTGAGACGATCAAGAAGGATCATTATGAAAACACTGAATCTGTTCCTGTCGCTCAATTACCGAGACCTACTGAAGAGGATCTTTGCATTCAATGGGAAAGTCAAACAGCAGATCAAATTGAAAGTTTGATCAATGCCGCCAACCCGAAATATAATGGGGCGGCAACAATGTTCAGAGGGGTAAAAGTTCGAATCATCGAAGTGAGTCCGATCGACAATAATGAATTGATTTTTATGGATGCAGGTTCAATTGTAAGAGCTGATCCTCAGATGGGGGTATTTGTGGTATGCAAGGATAAGAAAATTCTGCGCATTAATGTAATTCAAATGCCTGAAGGAGTATTTAGTGGCTTGAAATTCGCGGCCTTGGGCATTCAAGCTCAAGAGAGATTTACTTCTATTCCAGTGGAAAGCTTTGAAGAAGAATTAATATGATTTTTTAGAAAATATAAATAGGTGATACATGGATCGAAATGATTTTTTCTCTCGCTTAGAGCTTTTGACCGATATATTTTTGAAGGATAAGCTTGATATGGAAGAGCTTGCTAAGGCGTGTAGTGATTATAAACAGTTGCTGATTGAGTGTTCAGAATATGATATTACTAAAAGTTCGAATAAAGATTGCATACATACTAAGTACGGAAATGCGATAGGCCCTCATTGGGCGATTCAATGCATAGATGATATTATTAGGACCAAAATGTTTGTGAAAGGAACATATAAAGTGGTCAATGATTTATTGAAAAAGCAAGGAAATGTGGAGTTGATGTATGCGGGAACAGGCCCATTCGCAGCTCTGGTTTTGCCGCTAATGAGCAAGTTTTCTCCCTCTGATTTAAAAATAAGATGCTTGGAGATTAACCCGTTAAGTTGTTCTCAGTTAAGGGATTTTTTGAGAATAACGAACTTGGAAGAATTTGTTTTGTCGATAGAGGAGTGCGATGCGACTAAACATGTGGTGCCTAATCCTGACAAAATCGATGTGTTGTTATGTGAAACAATGCAGCCTGCTCTGCTGAGAGAATTTCAGGCACCAATCTGCATTAATCTGCTTTCCCAATTGAAAGAAGATGTGATTATGATACCTGAAGACATTCATTTGAGTGCGGGTTTGATGAACGCCGATAGGTTTGAACATGGAAATATGATTGGTAGAGGCGGAAAACCTTATACTAAATCTGTTTCATCCGTTTTTCATTTCGATAAATTTGCGATAAAAGCAGTTTCTGAACAATGGAAAGAAAATCCGGAAAAAGTTGATTTCCCAGCGTCAGAATTTATTATTAGACGTGAAGACTTTGAGGAGTATCCTTTTTTGGAAGTTTTTACAAAGATTAAAGTTTGCGACGATGTTGTTATCGAGTCTAATCAATGCGATATAACGATGCCGGTGTGTATCGAAGATATGAGAGAATTAGAATCATTTGATGAATGTCAGCTCTCTTTCCACTTGTCGCCTTTTTCAAAATTGAGGGTAAAGTTTAACCAAGATTTGGTTGAAGAATACGCTTAAGTTCAATGTAAGAATTGGCTTGAAAATTGATCGAAACAATTTAGTCTTTAATAGATTGGTTATTTTTTATGAATTTTTTTAGAATGGAAACCGAAGAAATAGTTTTTGATGACCGTATAAGATTGCCTTTCACATTTGATTATAGAAGGATGATGGAGGAAGTTGATAGCTTGGCTACAAAGGATTTTACGTATTACAATGTGTTGCCATTAAGAGCGCCTGCACATGTTGTGGACAATTCATTGCCTTTTCCTCCTCCATCTGATAATTATGCAGACGGTTCATGGACAGATTGGATGAATACGGAAGATTTGGAAACTTCGCCTTATTTAAAAGAGGTAGTTGACTTTTTTGCTGAGCATACGAAAGTGACTTTGGTCAGATTGCTGAGATTAGCTCCAAATTGCACTGTTGAGGAACATGTTGACCCTACTTTAGGGTTGGAAGTGAAAGAATCTGTGATAAGGTTGACTGTGCCGATTACAGTTCAAAGCGATGTCAAATTTTATCTGAATAGCCAAGAGGTTCTTATGGAAGCAGGCGAATGTTGGTATTTAAGACTAACAGATCCTCATAAAGTTGTCAACTCAGGGAGTAAAGAGAGGATTAATTTAACAATAGACATGCAACCTAATGATTGGATAAGAGCTGCCATAGAGCAAAGCATGGTTAAGCAGGAGATAAGATAAATTGTGATTTTTCAAATTAAAATATCGAAGCTATGGGTAAAAAATACTAAAGAAAATCGCTCATAAGGGAAATATGTTTTGAAACCTTCAGTAGGAATCAAAATTGGAATATTTCCTAGTCAGTTAAATAGTCTTAACTGACTCCATTGAAAGTGTATATGATCAGTGATTTCGCTTTGGGTGAATATTTAGTGAAGGAGGAAGGATGCGTTGCGAAATAATGCTGCATGTTATTATAGTTTAATAATTCTTCACTAATAGATATGAAAAATTTCTTACGATTAATGCTTGTTTTTGGAGCTTTGATAACGTTTCATCAAAGCGCTAATGGACAAACTACTTTTACAGATGGTGATATTGCTTTCACCAGGTACAACTCAGATGATGAAACATTCTCATATGTCTTTTTAGTTGATGCAACAGCCTCCACTGAGTTTTTTATTACGGATGAGGGTTGGAATGGAACTGGCTTTTATAGCAATGAGTCCACGATTAAGTTTGTGGTTAATTCAGCTATATCAGCGGGAGAAGAAGTGCATGTGACTTGTGGGACAATGACTTATACCACCACAAGTGGAGCAACGCCTTTTACAATGAGTTCAGTTGGAAGCTTCTCACCAACATTAGGAAACATGCTTGGTTCATTTGGAGATAATTTATTTGTTTTCCAAACAGGACCAAATGTTATAGCAGGTTTGCATGCGGATAATGGGGTGAGTGGTTCATCAGGAAATGCTTGGTTTACTTCAGCGGCATCTTCAACTAATGGTTCAGTGATACCGACTGGCAAGACTAATGCGAGCAATGGTTTTATTGGTTTATTTCCAAATGGTCTAAATAGCGAAGTGGATAATGCCAGATATAAAGGAGGTTCTTTGCACACTGGAGATAAGGCGACTTTATTGACAAATTTAATGGATTATACTAAATGGGAGTTTGATAATGGAACTCCTTATGGGGCATCTTCTACAGCTTTTACAGTTTCTGGGAGTTGCACAGACCCTGCTGTGCCAACGATTTCAAGTTCTTCTTCTTCAGTTTGCTCTGGAGCGAGTGTTACTTTAACAATTACGGGAAGTTTGAATGACGCTACTGCTTGGCATGTATATACTGGTTCTTGTGGAGGAACCCAAATAGGCACAACTACATCATCTACTATTAATGTATCGCCGACTACAACAACGACTTATTTTATTAGAGGTGAAGGAGGTTGTGTGACAGCGGGAAGTTGTGGACAGGTGACAGTAAATGTAACTGCTGACAATACGGATCCAGTGATTACTGTTTGCGCGTCGACGCCATCGAATTTATCAGCAAATATAAATTGTCAAGCGATTTGTCCTGATTTGACAGGTCAGGTAACTGCAACAGATAATTGTACTGCTTCTCCGACAATTACGCAATCGCCAGCAGCTGGCTCTACTTTAGGTTTGGGGACAACGACAATTACCTTGACCGCTACAGATGCAAGCGGTAATACAGCTACTTGCCAAGTAAATCAAACCGTAGTGGACAATACAGATCCTGTGATAACTGTATGCGCATCGACTCCAGCGAATTTATCAGCAAATATAAATTGCCAAGCGGTTTGTCCAGATTTGACAGGTCAGGTAACGGCAACAGATAATTGTACAGGTTCTCCGACGATTACGCAATCGCCAGCTGCCGGCTCTACCTTAGGTTTGGGTACAACGACCATCACTTTGACCGCAACAGATGGAAGCGGCAATACGACAACATGCCAAGTCAATCAAACGGTAGTTGACGATACCGATCCAGTGATAACTGTTTGTGCATCGACACCATCGAATTTATCAGCGAATTCAAATTGTCAAGCGGTTTGTCCAGATTTGACAGGCCAGATAACGGCAACAGATAATTGTACGCTTTCTCCAGCGATTACGCAATCGCCAGCTGCCGGCTCTACCTTAGGTTTGGGTACAACAACAATAACTTTGACCGCAACAGATGGAAGCGGCAATACGACAACATGCCAAGTCAATCAAACGGTAGTTGACGATACCGATCCAGTGATAACTGTTTGTGCATCGACTCCATCGAATTTATCAGCGAATTCAAATTGTCAAGCGGTTTGTCCAGATTTGACAGGCCAGATAACGGCAACAGATAATTGTACGCTTTCTCCAGCGATTACGCAATCGCCAGCTGCCGGCTCTACCTTAGGATTGGGTACAACGACCATCACTTTGACAGCAACAGACGGTAGTGGCAATACGACAACATGCCAAGTCAATCAAACTGTAGTTGACGATACCGATCCAGTGATAACCGTTTGCGCGTCGACTCCATCGAATTTATCAGCGAATGGCTCTTGTCAAGCGGTTTGTCCCGATTTGACAGGCCAGATAACGGCAACAGATAATTGCACGGGTTCTCCTACAATTACGCAATCACCAGCCGCAGGCTCGACTTTAGGCTTGGGTACAACGACGATCACTTTGACCGCAACAGATGGTAGCGGCAATACGACAACGTGCCAAGTCAATCAAACTGTAGTTGACGATACCGATCCAGTGATCACTGTTTGCGCGTCGACACCATCGAATTTATCAGCGAATTCAAATTGTCAAGCGGTTTGTCCAGATTTAACTGGAAGCGTAACAGCAACCGATAATTGCACGGGTTCTCCGACAATTACCCAATCGCCAGCCGCCGGCTCGACCTTGGGCTTGGGCACAACGACCATCACTTTGACAGCAACAGACGGTAGCGGCAATACGACAACATGCCAAGTCAATCAAACGGTTGTTGATGATACCGACCCAGTGATCACTGTTTGCGCGTCGACTCCATCGAATTTATCAGCGAATGCCTCTTGTCAGGCGGTTTGTCCAGATTTAACAGGAAGCGTTACTGCAACGGATAATTGTACAGGTTCTCCTACGATTACGCAATCACCAGCCGCAGGCGCAACCTTAGGCTTAGGCACAACGACCATCACTTTGACCGCAACAGACGGTAGCGGTAATACAGCTACTTGCCAAGTCAATCAAACGGTCGTTGACGATACCGATCCAGTGATCACTGTTTGCGCGTCGACACCAGCGAATTTATCAGCGAATTCAAATTGTCAAGCGGTTTGTCCAGATTTAACTGGAAGCGTAACAGCAACCGATAATTGCACGGGTTCTCCGACAATTACCCAATCGCCAGCCGCCGGCTCGACCTTGGGCTTGGGCACAACGACCATCACTTTGACCGCAACAGACGGTAGCGGTAATACAGCTACTTGCCAAGTCAATCAAACGGTCGTTGACGATACCGATCCAGTGATCACTGTTTGCGCGTCGACACCAGCGAATTTATCAGCGAATTCAAATTGTCAAGCGGTTTGTCCAGATTTAACTGGAAGCGTAACAGCAACCGATAATTGCACGGGTTCTCCGACAATTACCCAATCGCCAGCCGCCGGCTCGACCTTGGGCTTGGGCACAACGACCATCACTTTGACCGCAACAGACGGTAGTGGGAATACGACAACATGCCAAGTCAATCAAACGGTTGTTGACGATACCGACCCAGTGATCACTGTTTGTGCCTCGACTCCATCGAATTTATCAGCGAATTCAAATTGTCAAGCGGTTTGTCCAGATTTGACAGGCCAGATAACGGCAACAGATAATTGTACGGGTTCTCCTACGATTACGCAATCACCAGCCGCAGGCTCGACTTTAGGTTTGGGCACAACGACCATCACTTTGACCGCAACAGACGGTAGCGGTAATACAGCTACTTGCCAAGTCAATCAAACGGTAGTTGACGATACCGATCCAGTGATAACCGTTTGCGCGTCGACACCATCGAATTTATCTGCGAATTCAAATTGTCAAGCGGTTTGTCCTGATTTGACAGGCCAGGTAACGGCAACAGATAATTGCACGGGTTCTCCTACAATTACACAATCACCAGCCGCAGGCTCGACTTTAGGTTTGGGCACAACGACCATCACTTTGACCGCAACAGACGGTAGCGGTAATACAGCTACTTGCCAAGTCAATCAAACGGTAGTTGACGATACCGATCCAGTGATAACCGTTTGCGCGTCGACTCCATCGAATTTATCAGCGAATTCAAATTGTCAAGCGGTTTGTCCTGATTTGACAGGCCAGGTAACGGCAACAGATAATTGCACGGGTTCTCCTACAATTACACAATCGCCAGCCGCAGGCTCTACCTTAGGTTTGGGTACAACGACGATCACTTTGACCGCAACAGATGGAAGCGGCAATACGACAACATGCCAAGTCAATCAAACGGTAGTTGACGATACCGACCCAGTGATAACTGTTTGCGCGTCGACCCCATCGAATTTATCAGCGAATTCAAATTGTCAAGCTGTTTGTCCCGATTTGACAGATCAGGTAACGGCAACAGATAATTGCACGGGTTCTCCAGCGATTACTCAATCACCAGCCGCCGGCTCGACCTTAGGCTTAGGCACAACGACGATCACTTTGACCGCAACAGACGGAAGCGGCAATACAACAACATGCCAAGTCAATCAAACGGTAGTTGACGATACCGACCCAGTGATAACTGTTTGCGCGTCGACACCATCGAATTTATCAGCGAATGCCTCTTGTCAGGCGGTTTGTCCAGATTTAACAGGAAGCGTTACTGCAACGGATAATTGTACAGGTTCTCCTACGATTACGCAATCACCAGCCGCTGGCTCGACTTTAGGTTTGGGCACAACGACCATCACTTTGACCGCAACAGACGGTAGCGGTAATACAGCTACTTGCCAAGTCAATCAAACGGTCGTTGACGATACCGATCCAGTGATAACCGTTTGCGCGTCGACACCATCGAATTTATCCGCGAATTCAAATTGTCAAGCGATTTGTCCTGATTTGACAGGCCAGGTAACGGCAACAGATAATTGTACGGGTTCTCCTACGATTACGCAATCACCAGCCGCCGGCTCGACTTTAGGTTTGGGCACAACGACCATCACTTTGACCGCAACAGACGGTAGCGGTAATACAGCTACTTGCCAAGTCAATCAAACGGTAGTTGACGATACCGATCCAGTGATAACCGTTTGCGCGTCGACACCATCGAATTTATCCGCGAATTCAAATTGTCAAGCGGTTTGTCCTGATTTGACAGGCCAGGTAACGGCAACAGATAATTGTACGGGTTCTCCTACGATTACGCAATCACCAGCCGCAGGCTCGACTTTAGGTTTGGGTACAACGACGATCACTTTGACCGCAACAGACGGTAGTGGGAATACGACAACATGCCAAGTAAATCAAACAGTAGTTGACGCTACCGATCCAGTGATAACCGTTTGCGCGTCGACCCCATCGAATTTATCCGCGAATTCAAATTGTCAAGCGGTTTGTCCCGATTTGACAGGTCAGGTTACGGCAACAGATAATTGCACGGGTTCTCCTACAATTACACAATCACCAGCCGCAGGCTCTACCTTAGGTTTGGGTACAACGACGATCACTTTGACGGCAACAGACGGTAGTGGGAATACGACAACATGCCAAGTAAATCAAACAGTAGTTGATGATACAGATCCAGTGGTAATCACACAGGATATTACAGCTTATTTGGATATTAATGGAAATGCAACGATATCCTCTTTGGATATAAATGATGGTTCGACAGATAATTGCATGATTCAGTCTTTTGTTTTAAGTGACTCGATTTTTTCATGCGCTGATGTTGGAGATAATACGATCACATTGAATGTTATAGATGCTAGTGGTAATTCAAATAGTGAAACAGCTATAGTGTCTATCGTTGATGATATTCAACCCAATATTGTTATAGAGGACCAAACGGTTTATTTAGATCAAAATGGCAAAGCTGTCTTGACTGCTCAAGATGTAGATAGAGGAACTTCTGATGCATGCGGTATAGCGTCTATATCCATCTCTCAAACAATATTCAATTGTGATGAAGTTGGCTCTGTAAGTGTGGTTTTTGAGGCGGAAGATGTTAACGGAAATACATCTACGCAATCTTTTAACGTACAAGTTGTCGATCAGATAAAACCATTTGTTCGAACTATGGATATTGAAGTTGGTCTTGATGAAAATGGTATGGTTTCTATTACTGCTGATCAAGTCAATGATCGTTCTTCAGATAATTGTGAAGTTTCGAGTATTTCTGTTTCTCCGAATTCATTTACATGCGATGACCTTGGAGATAATGAAGTGGTGTTGACAGTGACTGATAATCATGGGAATATTCAAACGGGAACAGCAAAGGTGAAAGTCGAAGATACTAGTGCTCCAGTCTTGAAATTGAAACCTTTGACACTCGCATTGGATGAAAATGGACAAGCAACTATTGTTGTAAGTGACTTGGATGACGGGACAACAGATAATTGCGGAAGTTTTAGTTTGAGTATTGATAGAAATACTTTTAGTTGTGAAGATTTGGGAGATGTGATACTAACTGTGACAGCAACAGATCTTTCTGGAAATCAATCATCGGAGCAGATCACAATTGTTATTGAAGATGAAATTTCTCCAGAGATAACCTGTTCAGGAAATATTGAAACTTTAATTTCTCCGTATGATGAAACTGTTTCTGTATTGGTGCCACAGCCTTCGTATACAGATAATTGTGCTAATGGATTGACATTGGTGAATAATTTTAATCAAACAAGTGATGCTTCAGGGCTTTATCCATTAGGTCTTACTACAATAGTTTGGACCGTTAGTGATTCTCAAGGAAATAGCGCTTCATGTTCTATGCAAGTACAAGTGAACGAAATGCAATTGCCTCCTGTCGTTGATCCAATTGATGAACTTGTTGTAAATGAGGAAGAAGAGTTGTTGTATCAAGTTAAAGCAATGGACCCGAATAGAAATCCATTGGATTATAGCTTGTCAGAAGGAGCGATAGCTTTAGGATTGTCAATTAGTCAAGCAGGACTTTTATCTTGGACTCCATCTGAGGAAAATGGGCCTAATGAATATTCATTTGAAGTGTATGTGGCAGATAGAGTGAATCCAGAGTTGATTACAAGTACTGCATTGAATATTAAAGTAGAGGAAGTGAATGAAGTTCATCGTATCCAGCAAGTTGAACATAAGGTAGTCAAAGAAGGAGAGCTAGTGAAATTCAGATTGTTGGTTGACGATGACGATATTCCAGCTCAAGACTTTACTTTTAGAGTTGATTCAAGGTTTAATGGATTTGGAGTTAAGGTTGATGAAAATTCTGGAGAAATAGAATGGATACCAGGTGAAGATTATGGAGGAAAAATTCATGAAATAGTATTTGTGGTTGAGGATGATAAAGGCGTGGAAGTAAGAAGCGCTGTTACCATAGAAGTAATTGAAGTTGATGATCCTTTGATCGTGGATACAGATGAGGACTTGGTGCAAAATGTTGATGTAGGAGATGGGGTTCCAAGCCTAGAAATTTCAGTAATTGATCCTGAAGGTAAACCAGTAAGTCCTCAAGTTATCACAATTGAGACAAGTCCAAAAGGAGTTGTTAGTGAGAGTAATTTTAATATTGAAGATCTTGGAGACGGGAACTTTAGGGTTGATCTAGTCACTATAGACCAAGAGTTTGTTGGAAGTGTTGAAGTGAAAATCATAGTGGATGACGGAATAGAAAGAGACCCGCCGCAAGGCGATCAGTCTCAAAATACTTATGAGTTGGTATTTGAATTCGTCTTTGAGCCAAGAGCTTTGCCTCTTGATATTCCAAATATTTTTACGCCAAATAATGATGGGAAAAATGATAGCTGGAATATTGTAAATCTATCTCTATATGATAGCAATGTGGTCAGGGTATTTGATCAATTTGGAAATTTGGTATTTGAAAGAGAGAATTATAGCCGTGATAATGAGTGGGATGGGACAGTGCGTGGAAAACTAGCGAAAGATGGTACTTATTATTATGAGATTACTGTGGAAAATAAGGCTTCTTATAAAGGCCCTTTAATGATTGTAAAATAGATGAAGAAAGAAGGCTGTGTAACAGCCTTCTTTATAAAAATTTCTAGTCATGCAAAAAATCAACTTAATTTATATTTTATGTTTTCTGTTGACATGCCAAGTATTGAAGGCTCAGCAGAGAGAGAATTTTTATAGTCAATATTATCAAAATCCTCAGATTTTGAATCCGGCGTTTTCTGGAATTGATAATTTCTGGAGTGTTGATGTCGGGTATAGAAGGTCGATGACAGGAATAGACAATCCTCCGAATAATTACTTTTTGGGATTGAATGGAATATTGCCTATTTCTCACAATACGAATGAACCGTATAATAGTTTGTGGCTTTCGAACGATAAGGTAATTGATCAGTATGAGAGTAATTTGCCGATCATGGGAGGAGTATCCAGACATGGTTTAGGAGGTTTTGTGTACAAAAGAGAAGCAGGAATGTATGACCATACGGTTGGAGGAATATCTTATGCTTATTACGTCCCTTTGACTCGTCAATGGATGCTGTCTTCCGGCGTTGGCTTCTATTTGGATCATCAACGGTTTGATATTGATAATTTAAGAATTAGAGAGGTTGATGATATCAGGTATTTAAGATTGTTGAATGAAGAAGGCAAATCGACAACTTATGATCTACATGTTGGATTGGCTTTGCATAGTCGAAATGTATATTTTGGATATACTTTCAGCCAATATTTTGGAACGTCGGTAACAGACGATCAACTTGATGTATTGGTTGGCTATCGTGGGCATTTGATTGATTTGGGATATAAGTATAGGCTTAATGTTTTTTGGTCATTGATGGCAAGTGTTCATTATAAGATACTGAATTCTGATAAAGATGCATATTTGGTTTCGTTGAGAGCGGATTACAAGAATTTGTTGAATTTTGGTTTTGCTTACAAAGACAAGGAAGCAGTAGCAGGAATGATAGGCTTTAATATTAAAAACAAAGTGCATATATCTTATTCATATGATTTGCCTACACCTGAAATGGAAACAATGAGTGATGGTAGCCATGAGATCGTATTGGGGTACAACCTCTTTGCAGGATCGGGGAAAAAGTATTTTTGGTAATCTTTAATTTAGTGAAGTATGAAAAATGCGATTATAATACTATGTCTGATGATGCCATTTGCTGTTTTGGCACAACAAAAAAAAATGGTGTTGAATGAATTTGGAGCCAATGTAAATAATAAATGCGAAGTTCTGTCGCCAATATACTCGAGAGCAGCAAATCGATTATACTTTGTCAGAACCGCTTGTAATGATGATGATCAGTTGGTGCAAAGGGTATTTTGGATTGAGCAAGATAAAGATGGCAAGTGGATAGAAGATCCAACTCCATTGCCTTATGTCATAAATAATAATAGCTTCAACGCTGTGGTTGGGGTGTCATTGAATGGAGATAAATTATTTTTGAATGATGTATATCCTTCTGGCTTGATTGGTCAAACGATGGGAGTGGCTGTTTCCAACTATAATGGCAAGGAATGGTCGGTGCCTGAGAAATATGAAGATATTAAAGAAATAGCGAAGAAAAAACCACAAGGAAATATTGGATTCAATGTGCACTCTGCTGGGAATGTTATATTAGTTTCATTCTATGATGGACATACTGGTAGCGATGATATTTATTTGATTTATAAAAATGAAAACGATGAATGGTCGAAAATGATCCGATTGCCTAGTCAGGTGAATACAACGAGCAATGAAATATCGCCATTTTTGACAGAGGATATGATGACTCTTTATTTTTCGTCTAATAGAAGCGGAGGAGTAGGAGATTATGATATATATAAGGTGAGCAGAAAGTCGACGGATAATTGGGTGGATTGGTCTGAGGTTGAGTTGATGAAAGAACCTGTGAATTCCAATGGATTTGACGCATATTATTCTGTTACTGGAAATAAGGCGTTTTTTTCCAGTAACAGAAACAGCCCTTATGCAAAACTTTATCAAATCACAGAAGAGAAGATTGCACCGCCAAAGAAGCCTGAGAAAATTGAAAAACCATCACCTAAATTGCCTCCAAAACCAAAAGTTGCTGTTTTGCCTAGCAATATTGTTGTTCACTTCGATTTTAATAGTTCTACATTAGTTGACAGCGAAAAAAAGGCAATTGATAAAGCCATGAGCAATTTAAAAGAAGAAAGCTCGCTTAGATTGGATGTGTTTGGTTATACTGATGATTATGGCAACAGGGATTATAATGAACTTTTGTCGGAGAAAAGAGCAGAGGCTGTCAAGAATTATTTGCGAACAGCTTGGCCAGAGTTTAAAATGATAGATGCGGAAGGAAAAGGAGTGGTAGATGGCAGCGATCACAAAAGTATCAATGAAAGAAGACAATATCGAAAGGTGGTTATTTCCTTTCATAAAAAATAAAAGAGGCTATTAAGCCTCTTTTTTTATTTTAAACGTGGTATGAGTTCAGCATTACCGGCATAATGAGCATCAAGATATTTTCATTGTCTTTTGCTTCATTAGGTATCATAAGGCCGGCTTTGTTTGGTTGAGATAGCTGAAGGTTTACTTTGTCGCTATCCATATTGTTAAGCATTTCTATGAGTAATTTGGCATTGAATCCAATTTCAATGTCGTTTCCATAATGTTCAGCGATCAAGCTTTCCTTCGCTTCGTTTGAGAAGTCTAAGTCTTCCGCGGAAACGTTTACCGTATTGCCAACAATGTTAAGCCTTACTTGATTTGTTGTTTTGTTGGCATAAATAGCGATTCTCTTCAATGAGCTTAGGAAAGATAGTCTATCGATGATCAGGTGATTGTCATTATTCATCGGAATTACATTTTCGTAATCCGGATATTTTTCATCAATCAGGCGAGATATCATTTTAATATTTCCGAATTCAAAATAAGCGTTTGTTGGGTTGAATTCTATTTTTACCACAGTGTCTTCGCTTGGAATTGTGGATTTAAGAAGCGTCAACGCTTTTTTCGGAATAATTATAGAGCTTTCTTGTTGAGAAACTACATCGCTTCTTCTGTACCTAATCAATCTATGACCATCTGTCGCTACGAAAGTTGTTCCTTCGCTATTGATATTGAAGAAAACACCAGTCATGGCAGGTCTCAAATCATCATTGCTTGTTGCAAAAATGGTATTGTTGATTGCATTGCTAAGCGCGACCGAACTGATTTTGATTTCTAAAGGATCGCTAACAGTTGGGGCTTTAGGGAAGTCTGTAGCATTTTCTCCTGCAAGCTTGTAACGACCATTTTCCGAGTTGATTTCTATCGTATAAGAATCTTCTTCAATACTGAAAGTTACCGGCTGTTCCGGCAAATTCTTGAGAGTATCCATGAGTATTTTGGCAGGGACAGCTATGCTACCGCTTTCTTTAGCTTCAATATCCAATTCGGTGATCATTGAAGTTTGCAAATCAGAAGCAGTAATGGTTAATTTGCCTTGCTCTCCATCGATTTCGAACAAAAAGTTTTCTAAGATTGGAACAATAGTGTTTGTGGCAACCACACCATTGATATTCGACAATTGCTTGAGCAATGCGGAAGAAGAAACTATAAACTTCATATTATTATATATTACGATCTATATCTTATTTAGCGTTTTTATAACACACAAATGTAAACATTTATTCTCTAATAATTTAGCAAAATTCAGGCACAAATTGGACTTTCAATATGAATGATTTTTTTAGATAAACTTTAGAGTGATAATAATCACTTTTTTTGTTGATTGTTGTTTCAGAATTTTGGAAATTAGCAGCTCATGAGAAAAATCTTTGCTTATATATTGGTATTCCTATATGTCCTTGGTATGCTAAGGCCGGTTGCTCCTTATGTTGAGTTTGAGCTTAACAAGGAGTATATAGCCGAGTTTTTGTGTATTAATAAGGAGAAGCCTATGACAATATGCGGAGGGAAATGCTATTTATCCAAAGAATTGCAAAAAGCGAATGAGCAAGATAAGAGTTTGGCTATCGACATGAATGATTATCCAATTTCTAATTTGCTTGCGAATTCCTTTATTTTTTCAAGATTAGAGCATGTTGAACACATTGCCAAGCATGTTTTTTATGAAGACTTGTCTCTTCAAGATTACCATTCTTCGATTTTCAGGCCTCCAATCGCCTAAATAACACTTCCTATTTAATTCATTTAACAGCTTTTTGAAGCTTATGGACATTATTTTGCCATAAGTTCATGCATGCAACACTATTGATTGTGTCCTATGGGATATCTCATTTTGAGGTCTCAAGTATAACACTATGTTAGTTGTATTGCTGCAATGAATGAATTCCTGTAATCTTTAATTATTTGATAATGTTCTCTTTGCGGGATTAATGATTGCCTTGGGTTCGAACCATCATTAATTCTTTGTAAAGTATCGAATACCGCTATGCCTATTAGTTTTATACGTTATGGGCAATAATAAAAATTAATAAACAATAGTTATGAAATACATATATCTAAGCATACTTATGTGTTTGCTTGGGCAGGCATCCTATGCCCAATTTGAAGTGAAAGGAAGAGTCGCTGATTTGGAAACAGAAGAGCCATTAATTGGTGTTAGTGTGTATTATGATAGTTTAGGCCAAAAGTCTGGAGTTATGACTGACTTGTATGGCAACTTTACTATTCAAGTTCCAAATCGGGAGATTTTGCTTCACTTTGTTATGATGGGCTATGACAACAAGGAAATGAGGTCTAAAAATTCATCATTGGTATTGATGAAAGCTTCTAGCATCGGATTACAAGAGGTTCTTGTAACAGGAAATAGAGATGAGAGAAGAAGAGATGAGTTGCCTATGGCGATTTCAAAGATCGGAAGCGATGATATTGATAAGTTCAAGCCTAATTCTTTGGATCAGGTTTTGAATACTATTCCAGGTGTTCATATGGTGGATTTAGGGAATGAACAGCATATGATGTCCATTCGTCAGCCTATTTCAACGAAAAGTTTATTTTTATACCTTGAAGATGGCCTTCCAATTCGACCGACAGGTAATTTTAATCACAATGCAATGCTTGAGATGGATATGGCGATGATGGATAGAATAGAAGTAGTCAGAGGTCCTGCTTCATCTATTTACGGAAGCGAAGCGATAGGTGGGGCGATCAACTTGATTACGACAAAACCAACGCATTCGCCAGAAGCAAGATTTGGCGTGAGAATATCAGATCAAGGGTATGCAAGAACGGACTTTAAGGCTACAGGAACTCAAGGAAGACTTGGTGTTGCTATTGGAGGATATCTTGCGAGACAAAAAGATGGATACCGTGAGTATAGTGACATGGAGAAAAACGCGATTACTGCTAATTTAACTTATGCGTTATCTAATAAAACGGATGTTTCAGCGGGAATGACTTGGGTGGATTATAGAGCGGATATGGCTGGTTCGATAGATAGTGCTGGGTTTTTCGCTAATGAATTCAAGAGCCTTCATAGATTTACAGAAAGAGATGTAAATGCATTAAGAGTGAAAACAAGAGTAGATCATCGTTGGAGCGAGTCTGGGAAAACATCTTTTACTTTTCAATACAGAAACAATACAACGGATCAAATTCCATCTTATAGATTAAGTCCTAGACATAATAATGGAGAGATAAATAGTAATAGCTTTAGTAGTTATGTCGGTTTGATTCAACACACTCAGGAATTTAATCTATTGCAGGGCGCGATTTTGACTGGTGGGGTGAGTTTTGATAATTCTCCTATGGCTTACGAAGCCTATTTGATTAAAGTTAATAAGTCAGAGGATGGAATTTTCGAGAGTTATGAGGAGACAGATTCTTTATTGACAGATTATGAAGTGGATGTGAGAAATATGGCGGCTTATACCAATTTTGAGTTGAAATTTACAAGCCGGTTGCAAGTTTCTTTAGGTCTTAGGTTGGATCGCTTTGTGTATGATTATAGAAATTTTCTTTCTAAGGAGTCATTTTCCGGAGCGCCAAATTCGAAAGATGTTTTTAGAAGCTTTTCTCCTAGAGTGGGGGTTATTTATAATTTCACAAATGATTTCGGAATGTTTGGGAACTACAGCAGAGGATTTGTTCCTCCTTCTGTGGGTGAGTTGTATAGAGGGGTGAAAGTGCCTGAGCTAAAGCCTGCAAAATTTGATAATTTTGAACTTGGTGGCTGGCGCTCTTTCCTATCCAATAAATTGATTCTGGATTTTGCAATGTATGCAATGATTGGCCATGATGAGATCATATCCGTAAGGCTGGAAGATGACTCTTTTATCAATAGAAATGCTGGTAAAACGCTTCATTATGGGCTAGAGTATAGTGTGAAATACAAGCCTGTAGAACAATTAGCCTTGAGAGCGAGTGGTAGCAATTCTGTGCACAGGTATATGGAGTATGTGGAAAAAGGAAATGACTTTGGATGGAATGAAATGCCTGGCGCTCCTAGTTGGATCTTTAATGCGGGGATAGATTATCGACCTGTAATTGTAAAAGGGCTTAAGTTTAGTTTTGAGTGGCAGAGAGTAAGTTCGTATTTCATGGATCAGGAGAATTCGGAAGAATATGAAGGATATAATTTGTTGAATGCCAGAGCTTCTTATACGTTTAAATTTGTTGAAGTATGGGGAAACATTATGAATATTACGGATGAGTTGTATGCTACGAGAGCTTCATTGAGTTATGGAAGAAAGCAATACACCCCTGGGTTGCCTAGAACCTTTCAAGTAGGGCTGAATATAAATGTAGGCAAAAGAAAAAGATTGTAGTTGGTTTGTTGTTAAGAGGCGAGATGTTAGTCCGCCTCTTAATTTTTTATGAAGTAGGCATGATAGAAGAAGTAAAAGTCAAAAGAAAAACTCAAAGTGGAGTAACTTTGAACCGAGGTTTGTATCGTTGGCATAAGTGGCTGGGAATAATTTGCGCATTGCCTGTTGTGTTATGGTGTCTGAGTGGTTTTATGCACCCGGTTATGTCCAATTTTTTTAAGCTGAAGCCTTCAAAGCGTCGAGTGGAGTCGATCAACGTAGATAACCATGATTCCTTATTGTCTTTTCAAGCAGCTTTGGGTGTGTTAAACAAGTCGAAGATTAATAATGCAAAAGCTGTAATGATCGATGATTCTGTTTATTACCAATTTTTAGCAGCTGGGAACAATCATTTTATAAATGCAGAAAGCGGGGAGAAATTAATAGGTGGAGATTCAAGTTATGCGGAATATTTAGCGAGATATTTTATACAAGATTTTAACCATGATCTGATATCGGTTGAGTATATCGATGAATTTGATAATGAATATTTGCCTATAAATAGGTATTTGCCAGTTTATAAAGTAGTATTTAAAAGAGATGATAATATGACGCTTTATGTGGATGTCAATAACTCTCGCCTTGCTACTCTGATGGATAATGCTAAGATTTATTACCAATGGTTTTTTAGAAATTTTCATACTTGGAGTTTTCTAGATAGTGATAACCCAATTAGAATCATAGGAGTAATCATCTTGCTAATGGTATTGCTGATTTCTTCCATATTTGGAATTTGGATATATATCAGAAATTGGTTTAAGTACAAAAGAATGAAGTCTTTGCCGAAGCTAAGAAATAGAAAAAGGCATAGGCAGGTAGGCTTGATTTCGAGTATTTTTATTTTGATGTTTAGTTTTAGTGGAATTTTTCATGCTTTGTTAAAATTTGACCTTGACAACAGATATGAGTTTTTTTTAGAAAATGAATTTGAAACATCCGCCATAAACTTTAACCCTTTCGCGGTTGCGGATATGAAAGTTTCAAATTTTCACTTGGTTCAAATTGGTCAAGAAAATGCTTTTAGAGTTAATTCAACTAAAGAAACGTCTTTTTATAGTTTGGAGGGAAAGAAGATAAATTTCACAGATGATGATTATGCCAAATATTTGGCGACAACATTTGCCGATAAAGAACTAAAAGAGGTAGAATCTGTCGGATTAATTCGAAAGTTCAATCATGATTATGGGTTTATTAATAAAAAATTGCCAGTAAATCGAGTGAATTTTAAGTCAGAAAATAATTTGTCGGTTTATGTAGAGAATAATACTTCATCACTTTCTGTTATGGTTGATGATTACAAAAGATTGGAAGGCTTGAGCTTTTCAATGCTGCATAAATTACATTTCTTAGATTCGCTGGGCAAGCCGTTTAGGGATTCGATAGTGGTTGTGTCAATATTGATGATTTTGTTAGTAGTGTTTTTTGGCTTGCGAACACTATTATGATAATAATTGAGGCTCTTGATATTTAAAGTTAATTCTAACTGATAGATATAGTTATCAGTTAGAATTATTTTTTACCTTAAATGATCATGCATGCTTTTGATATTAGGAATAGTTAAAGGTTGGTTGAAGTTTTGCTCAGTAGTAGTTCTGCGGGCAGAAGATGGAATGCCTATGATTTGTTGAAATGCTACATTAAGACGGGCTTCATTTAAATCGCCTAGTTGATTCCAAAAATCATCAGGAACCTGATAGTCAGGGAAAAAACCATCCTCATAATCTGTAACTCCCCAAGCGTTTTCACTTTTGTAAACAATCGGCTGTATCGTCCAATTCTTATCGGCTTCATTGGATATTGGGATTGATGCTGTGTATTTGCCTGCGGTAGTTAAACCAATTTGTATTATATTCATATATGGTGAGAGTCCATTAATGATTAGCTCGCTAGCTGAAGCAGTATTGAATCCTGTAATAATATATAAATTATTTAATTCAAGGTTGTTTCTGTTCTTGCCTATGAAATCTTTAAGATTGGAAGAGTTTTCTCCTTCGCTTTCTTTAAGATATTGCATGTACCTTTCGTTCCATATTTTATTTGTAAATAGCTGCCCGTCTGATTTTAATGGCGCTAAATAATCAGCCATTAAATTCGCTGTTACTACGCTTCCGCCAAGATTGTATCTTAGGTCTAAAATTAATTCATCAATATTTTGACTTTTAAACTCATTAAAGATACTCTGCATTTGAGTATCGTAAGTCTCATATATAAATGAATTGAAAACTAAGTAGCCAATTTTTTTCCCTTGAATATTATAGGTGTTTTTAAAGTAAAAGGGATTATAACTTATATTTGATTTGGAAATGGACATGTTCTTTGTTGTGTAAGACCCGTCTTCATTAGAACTTAAAACTTCCAAATTCATGTCGTCTGTATTGTATAATAAGTCAGTAGCATTTGTATTGGTTAATGTTTCGTTGTTTACTTTAATTATAAAGTCTCCCCTTTTTAACCCCATCATACTTGCAGAAGAATTTTTTTCAACATAACCGATACATCCTATGTATTGATTAGGTTTGTTATTATCTAAATAATTGAATAAAGAACTGAAGTAATTTATAATTATTCCATTTTGCTGAATTCTATAGTCAAGAGGGTAAGCTAATGCAAGAAAGCCTGTGCTTTCTCCTGCATTATGTGCCTTGGAACTTGCTATATTTTCTATAGGTTCATTATAGATTTCAGACCATTTGTCTTTTGATTTGTATATTAATTGATCGAAATAATTTTCTGGTTTTTGGTTTCGGTCGACACTAGATGATGATGGCATGTTTTCTCGCCATAAGTAGATGTCGTCCATTTGCTGATAAATATTTCCGTTAATCAGTTCATTTTGGCTTAAATCTTCTGTTTGGCAAGCCGTTATAAAAATTAGAAATGGGAAAAATATAATGAATGATTTTTTCATAAAGTGCTCATATTTTATCTGTTTTATAATCTAATGATATTTTTATAATTATAAAAAATCTTTTTCATGAATTATCTTGATGCTTTTTTATTTTAGACTTGTTGCAATATTCTTAAAATTATAGAAAAATTGTCATCCACTATTTTTGAAAGAAAAGAATATATTACCTTTGGGCCTTGTTAAAATATTTTTATATGAGAAAAGTTGAAATATGCATGTCGCCGGAGATGATACATTTGTATGATCTGAAAGGAAAGAACGTGGTTGTGACTGATATATTAAGAGCTACTTCATGCATGGTGTCTGGTTTGGCTAATGGAGTAAAGTCCATAAAGCCAGTAATGACTTTGGAGGAATGCCAAAGTTTGAGAAGCAAGGGGTATATTGGAGCCGCTGAAAGAAATGGAGCTAAGGTGGAAGGCTTTGAAATAGGTAATTCTCCATACAGTTACATGGAGGCAAGCGTGAAGGGGAAGTCTGTTGCAGTTACTACTACGAACGGGACCGTTGCGATTGAAAAGTCCAAGGAAGCAGAACGAGTAATTATTGGAGCATTTTTGAATTTAAGCGCTGTTGTTGAATATTTAAAAAACTTGCCTGAGGATTTGTTGATTGTCTGCGCTGGTTGGAAAGGGAGAGTTAATCTTGAGGATACGCTTTACGCAGGTGCGTTGGCAGAATCATTGAAAGATGAGTTTGAATCGGATAGCGATGCAGTCTTGATGAGTAGAGACTTATGGCTGGATGCTCAGAATAATTTGCTGGAATATGTAAAGCAATCCTCTCATGTTCAAAGGTTGAAGCGATTGAATATTGAAAAGGATATCGATTTTTGCTTAAGCAAGGATGTTTTTGATATTGTGCCATTATTGGACGGGGAAGAATTGAAAGTATTGAATTAAATAAGTCGAAATTATGATGAATTCGTTAGGTATGCACATATTGGTAGAGCTATTTGAATGCGATAGGGATAAGCTCGATGATGTGCCCGGAATAGAAGAAGCTATGATTAAAGCTGCGGAAGCTTCAGGTGCCACTGTTGTGAATACCACCTTTCATCATTTTTCTCCTATTGGGGTTTCAGGAGTTGTCGTCATTCAAGAAAGCCACCTCGCCATCCACACTTGGCCTGAATATGGTTTTGCCGCAGTGGATTTGTTTACTTGTGGCACAACTGTCGACCCTTGGGTAGCTTATGAATATTTGAAGAAGGCCTTGAATGCTGATTATGGGTCCACTATTGAGATGAGAAGAGGAGAAAAACGATTGATGAAGGAATCATCATTAGTATCGGATTCTATAGTCAAACCTAGCCAAGCGTCTGTTCAGTCTAGAAATATATGGTTTACAGAAAGAGATGAGGATACAGCTTTCTCTTTTAGACAAAAGGGGAAACGATTGTATTTTGCTAAAAGTTCATATCAAACAGTAGAAGTTTATGATTCTTATGCATTAGGCAAAGTTTTAGCGTTGAATGGAAATGCAGTGATAACGGAACGAGATGCTTCTGTTTTTCATGAAATGTTTGCTCATGTTCCAGGAATGTTTTTGCGAGAAAAAAGCAATGTTTTAGTATTGGGAGGAGGAGATGGTTGTCTGTTGGCTGAATTAGTTAAATACTCTGAAATTGACGCTATTAGGCTCGTGGAAAGAGATTCAGAAGTAATGAAGGCTTCAAAAGAACATTTTAAGATAATTTCAAATGCATTTGAAGATGATAGATTGAAAGTAGTTAATCAGGATGCTTTTGAATTCTTGAAGAATAGCAGTGGAATTAGGTTTGACTTGATTCTTATTGATTTGGATAATTCATTATTGTATAATGAGTTTAGCATTGAAAAGATAAAAGAAAAAGGGGCTCCTGATGCAATTTATGTTATGCCTATAGTTACTAAAGAGTTGAATGAGTCAAGTTTTGACTCGAATTGCAAATCTTTTTTTCAGCTATTTAAGAATGTAGAAATATATAGCGCGTTGGCAGGTGGGGAGTACTCAGGAAGAAAATATTTTTTGATAGGTACAGATAACTCTTTGATAGATTTTACCTCAGTTGATCAAAAGAAAGTAGAAGAGAAATTGTTTTTGGCTGAGCTTAGCTTTTATAATTTAGAAATGCATGAAGGAGGTTTTAAAAAGCCGAATTACTTAAAGAAACTATTGGAGGAGAAATTAAAATGTGCCGAATATTAATCTCTGAAAAGTAAACTTCGGCACACATGTGTTATTTTATGAGTGGTTTTATATTGGTTGGGTTACCCAATATGTATTAATCTTTTCCAATCTTCAAATCTAGTATTGATGATTTTAGACATTTTTTCATAATTATCCCATGTGTCTTCAACATGATAAATTGAAGGCAGAATATTCGCTAAGTTTTCGCGATAATCCCTGTGATACAGACCTCCTCCGTAGTAGTAATTTGTAAACAAGTTTCCTACTTCGTTGAATAATTCGAAACCTAAATATCCATCCCAAATCTCACTTAATATTGTGCAAGGAAATTCTCTTCTTGAGAATCTGTATATTTCTGTTTCAGCTTCTTCAGAGAAAAAATCCGAATATAGCTTGCTGTCAATCACCCACCCAAGATAAATTCCTATATGAACATAAGCTTGCTCTATTGGCAAGTGCTCAGGAAAATTTCCCAAAAAGTGATTTTTTGCATTGTCATATATGGTTTTATTGAGTTTGTTTTTCTTTATATCATTTGCGTCTTGCTCACCCATAAAGTTTACCTTATTCGTCAAATAATTATATACCTAAAAATAACAGTATTTTTATTGATAATGTTTATATGGAAAATATGAAAAATTGAATTTCCCTCCCGTTAAAAGCTTAATATAAGCAAAATTCTTTAAGATTAATACGATTTTGCACATATTCTTCTAAGAAATTAACATTTGGCAAAAATTACTAACTTTGAAAATTGAAACAATATAATGAGATTTGTTTGATATTCATAATTTTATTTGGTTTCCGTGAAGAAAATATACGCAAGAAATATTGCGGCGATTATACCCACTGCATCGGCGATTAAACCACATGTAATGGCATGTCTGCTGTTTCTTACTTTTACTGCTCCAAAATATAAAGCGACAACATAAAGAGTAGTTTCCGTTGAGCCTTGCATTATGCTGCTTAAAAAACCTTGAAAGGAATCCGCTCCATGAGTTTTCATAGTTTCCACCATCATTCCTCTAGCGCCACTGCCACTTAAGGGTTTCATAAAGGCTGTAGGGAGACTGTCAACAAAGCGACTGTCTACGCCAAAAACTCCTATAATTGATTTCGCTAATTCAATGATATAATCCATAGCACCGCTTGCTCTGAATACACCAATGGCAACCAACATGGCAATCAAGTAAGGGATGATTGTGATTGCGATATCAAAGGCTCCTTTCGCGCCTTCCACAAATGAGTTGTATACATTTATTTTCGCTTTTAAACCAAGAAGGATTATTCCAATAATTACACCAAATAAGATGACGTTGCTTGCTGTTTTCGAAATAATTTGGACTTCGGAACTTTCCAGAGTTGAAAAATAGTAAATCAGGCATGAGATAAGCAGGGTCATTCCACCAAGAAAACCGATAATAGTTTTGTCAAAAAGATTGATTTTTTGGAAAATAGAAACCGAAATTAATCCGGCAAGTGTTGAAAAGAAAGTAGCGAGAAGTATAGGTATAAAGACATCGCTTGGGTTTGCGGCTCCAAATTGCTGTCTATAGATCATCACACTAATAGGAATAAGTGTCAATCCACTTGTGTTCAAAACCAAAAACATGATTTGAGCGTTGGAAGCCTTATCCTTATGCGGATTCAATTCTTGAAGACCTTGCATGGTTTTTAAGCCTAATGGAGTAGCCGCATTATCAAGACCAAGCATGTTCGCTGAAAAGTTCATAATCATAGGAGTAAGCACTGGATGATTTTCAGGAATTTCGGGGAAGAGCTTTTTGAAAAATGGCGAAACTACTTTGGTTAGTTTTTTTATGATGCCGCTTTCTTCACCAATATTTAATATGCCAAGCCAGAGAGCCATTGCTCCTGTAAGCCATAAAGATAGCTCGAAACCAGTTTTAGCCATTTCAAAGCAAGATTCCATCATCGCAGGAAAGATATTGGTGTCATGATAGAAGATCAATTTTACAAGACCTACGACAAATGAGATGACAAAAAAAGATATCCAAATGTAATTGAGTGCCATATGTGCTGTGTATATTTTGCGTCGCTTTTTAACAAAATCATTTCAGAATAGGTTCATTATACTTAATTTCGGGATTTAACACAAATTTACTTTTATATGAAAAGGAAAACTCCAATTTGGTTAGCTTCATTATTTGCGTTGATGTTATGTTTTTCTTGCGGGGAAACGATCAATTTTGAAGGATATACTGCCGCTCAATATGGATATGCCTTGGCGAATGCAAATGGTTTATTGGGTTGGCAATTAGGCGAATTGGACATAAATGGAACAAAGAAAGAATTGACTTCTTGTGATTCAATTGCTTTGAGATATATACAAAATGCTGAAGTTTATGTTACAGAAGGAGATAGGACGCCGACACAGAGTTTTTTCCCTGTAATGTTTGAATTTAAATTAAAAGAAAACTGTGGGTATCAGAATGATTCATTAGTGAATTTGGGAGTTTGGTATGTTGGAGACAGTACGGATGATCAGGTGGTTTCCAATGAGCTTGTGTTATGGTCTCAAAGCCCAAGATATAGGTATGTGCCAGATGGCGAGGGAGATAGCTTGAGGGTGTTGGTGATTGTTTTGGATTCTTTGGAACGATCTGTAAGTCAGATACAAAGTTTGCCTATACAACAACTTGAATTAACCACTGAAAAAGTCGGAGAAATAATAGTAAAAAAATACGACCCATTTTCTAATGAAAACTAATAATTATTAGGAACATAACTTTTTATTTTGCGTATACATGAATATGAGTTCGACGTCAAAATGAGGAAGTTATGAAAAACCTAAAACAAACAGCCTTATCAGTTTCGGTCGTAGTTTTGATGGCCATAGCATATATGAATGTTAATGCTGATACAAAAGAAAAGAATTCTCAGCAAATGCTCTATCGTCAAGCTTTAGAGGTTTATGACGAGTACTTTGGTAACGACCCATTATTAGACAACTTTATGGATAAAGATGTCGAAATATATGATCATCAGGGCAATTTGGTATTCAAAGGCAAAGAGGATGATGCGGATGGAGCGATTTATGTGATTTCAGCTGATTTCTTGATGGAAGTTGACGGCGTCGATATATATTATTTATAATTAGCAATTTATAGTTCAGCAATATAGTTAAGTTCAGTTAGTAAAGTTTTTTAGTCGGATAAAGAGTTCATCTTATCCGACTTTTTTATTTCTTATCGTTATCTTTAGGTCTGATTTTTTAAAAAGAAATTTATTATGGGAATTTTAGCTTCTCTGAGCAAGTTGGTTGCAGCTTGGGTAGTGAACAAGCAAAATAAATGGATGGCCAAACCTGTTGAAACTCAAAATAAGGTTTTCCAAGAATTGATTGATAAGGCTCGAAATACAAAATTTGGTCAAGATCATGATTTTGATAAAATTAATAATCATGAGTCATTTAAAAAAAACGTGCCTATACGAGATTATGAGTCTTTGAAGCCTTATGTGGATGCAATTTTAGATGGGAAGTCAGATATTCTTTGGCCTGGTAAACCCTTATATTTAGCGAAGACTTCGGGGACAACATCTGGTTCGAAATATATTCCTATATCAAAAGATTCAATATCCAATCATATTGATTGCGCTCGCAATGCGATGCTCCATTATGTGAATGAGACAGGTAATGCTTCTTTTTTGGACGGCAAGCTGATTTTTCTTTCAGGTTCGCCTACTTTGGAGACGGTTGCAGGAATATTAACAGGTAGATTAAGTGGCATAAGCAATCATCATGTGCCAGATTATTTGAGAAGAAATCAAATGCCTAGCTATGAAACCAATTGCATGGAGGATTGGGAGGCGAAAGTTGATAAAATCGTTGAAGAGACGATAACGGAGGATATGAGATTGATTTCAGGAATTCCTCCGTGGGTGCAAATGTATTTTGATAAGATTTCAGATACATCGGGTCAAAAAGTCAAAGACGTATTTCCAAATTTATCTCTATTTATATATGGCGGTGTTAATTTTGAGCCTTATCGTGAGAAGTTGTTCGGCTCGATAGGAAAGGAGATAGATTCCATAGAACTGTATCCAGCTTCGGAAGGTTTTATTGCGTTTCAAGATAAGCAAAAAGAGTCTGGAATGTTGCTGCAGTTGGATACTGGCATTTTCTACGAATTTATACCAGCGGATGAATATTTTGATGAGAAACCAACCAGGTTGACTATTGGCGAAGTGGAGTTGGACAAGAATTATGCTTTGATTATCAATAGCAATGCAGGCTTATGGGGATATAGCATTGGAGATACAGTGAAGTTTGTATCCAAAGATCCATATAGATTGGTAGTTACTGGGAGAATTAAACATTTTATTTCCGCGTTTGGTGAACATGTGATAGGTGAAGAGGTGGAAAAAGCGATGCGTTCGGCAGTGGACAAGTTTAAAGGAGTAGAGGTGGTTGAGTTTAGCGTAGCTCCTAATGTGAATCCTGATAATGGATTGCCTTTGCATGAATGGTATGTTGAATTTGCTAAAGAACCTGAGAATCTTGATGCATTTGCCAAACATTTGGATTTGCAAATGCAAACATTGAATACATATTATTATGATTTGATTGAAGGCAGTGTTTTAAGGCCGCTTGAGGTAAAATCATTGAAGAAGGGATCTTTTCAAGATTATATGAAGTCAATTGGCAAGTTGGGAGGTCAAAATAAAGTCCCAAGATTGTCAAATGATCGTAAAATAGCAGATCCTATGCAATCCTATGTTATGAATTAATTTATTATTTCAATAATATCTTTATTTTTGCAGACTGCGAATTTTAATTTCCTATTTTAGGGAAGTAAAGAATAAATCGAAATTTCATTTTGGATAAAAATATAAAGAAAAGAATAGCTATTCTTGGTTCAACAGGCTCTATAGGAACACAAACTTTGGAGGTGATTGAACAACAAAAGGATCATTTTTCAGTAGAGGTATTGACTGCCAATTCCAACGCTGAGCTTTTGATTAAACAGGCATTGAAATACAAGCCAAATGTGGTAGTTATTGGTGACGATAACAAATACGACTTGGTATTTGATGCATTGGACCCTCAAGGGATTAAAGTATATAGCGGTGCTAATGCCTTGTCTTCAGTTGTTCAAATGGATAGCGTTGACACGGTTTTGACAGCTCTTGTTGGTTATGCAGGCTTATTGCCTACCATAAAAGCTATAGAGGCTGGTAAAACAATAGCCTTGGCAAACAAGGAAACACTTGTCGTAGCGGGAGATCTGATAACAAGATTAGCTAAGGAAAAAGGCGTTAATATTTTTCCTGTAGACTCTGAGCATTCTGCGATTTTTCAATGTTTGGTAGGAGAATTCCATAATCCAATTGAAAAAATTATTTTGACTGCTTCAGGAGGGCCTTTTAGAGGTAAGAATCGTGAGTTTTTGTCAAGTGTAGCCAAAGAGCAAGCTCTTAAACACCCGAATTGGGAAATGGGAGCGAAGATAACTATTGACTCGGCAAGTTTGATGAACAAAGGCTTGGAGGTGATTGAAGCTAAATGGCTTTTTGACTTAAGCCCAGAACAAATAGATGTGGTGGTTCATCCACAGTCGATTATTCATTCCTTGGTTCAATTCGAAGACTCTTCGATCAAAGCCCAGTTAGGATTGCCTGATATGAGATTGCCTATACAGTTTGCCTTAGGTTATCCAAATAGAATGAAGGCTGACTTTCCAAGATTTTCTTTTTTGGATTACCCCCAGTTGACTTTCGAGAAGCCGGATATGGAGACATTCAAGAATTTAGGTTTGGCTTACGAAGCTTTGAATAAAGGAGGCAATACCGCCTGTGTTTTGAATGCGGCCAATGAGGTGGTTGTGGAGAAGTTTTTGAAAGACCAAATTGGGTTTTTGGAAATGTCTGATGTTATTGAGTCATGCATGAATTCAATATCATTTATAGAGTCTCCAACTTTGGAAGATTATATTCAAACGGATCAAGAAACAAGGTTGGTCGCTGAGGAAAAAGTTAAGCAGATTTTTTAAAAAAGAAGAAATTAAACTATCAATATGGAAATATTAGTAATGGCAGCCCAGATTATTTTGGGACTTTCGATCTTGGTGGGTGTTCATGAAATGGGACATCTATTGGCCGCAAAGGCTTTTGGTATGAGAGTAGAGGAGTTCTCAATAGGTTTTCCTCCAAAGATATTCAGCTTCAAATGGGGAGAAACGGAATATGCCTTGAGCTTAATTCCTTTAGGAGGATTTGTTAAAATCTCGGGTATGATGGATGAGTCTCTTGATAAAGATCAATTAGCAGCTCCTCCAGAGCCTTGGGAATTTAGATCAAAGCCGGCTTGGCAAAGGTTGATCGTTATGTTGGGTGGAATCATAGTGAATGTGATTACTGGTATTCTGATTTTTGTTATGTTGACATGGATGAATGGATCAACATATTATTCTAAAGATGAGGTAAATAAAAAAGGGATAGTAGCACTGCCATTAGGCAAAGAGGTTGGATTTAAGACTGGAGATAAGATTCTTAAAATCAATGGTAAAGACTTTGAGGATTTTAGCGATGTTTATGATCCAGAGGTGTTGATCTCAAATAATAGCTATTATACGGTAGAGAGAGATGGGAAAGTGATTGACCTTAAAATACCTAAAGGCTTTCTGGAGCAATATGCTGAAAAATCTAAAACGGAAGGCTTTGTTACTCCATTGTCGCCATATGATGTTAAAGAAGTTATCAAGGGTTCTGGAGCTTCAAAAGGAGGTCTTGAGAAAGGGGATAAAATATTGTCTGTAAATGGTCATCCGACGACTTATTTTAATCAACTTCAAGCTGTTTTGGCTGACAATAAGGATAAAACAGTAAGTGCTGTGATTGATCGAGGTGGAAAGGAGAAAACATTGAGCATTCCGATTGATAAGGATGGTAAAATGGGCTTTTATCCAAATGATTTGCTTCAAGTTTCTCATAAGGATTTTACTTTTGGCCAGTCTGTAGTCGTGGGTACTGATAGAGCAGTGAAAGTTGTTGTAACTAATGCTAAAGGCTTGTGGAAAATGGTTACAGGAGAGGTTAATCCTGCAAGCTCTCTTTCAGGGCCTATCGCAATTGCTCAAATTTATGGGGGAACATGGAATTGGATTAAATTTTGGAGTATTACTGGATTGTTGTCTATGGTTTTGGCTTTTATGAACTTGTTGCCGATTCCTGCTTTGGATGGCGGACATGTGATGTTCCTTTTATATGAAATGATATCAGGAAGAAAGCCTGGAGATAAATTCATGGAAATCGCTCAGAAAACAGGAATGATTATTCTGTTAAGCTTAATGGCTTTTGTGATTTTAAATGATGTTTGGAAGCTGTTTAAATAGTGCTAAAAGATAAGGTTTTAAAGGCGGAGCAGTTTGTTCCGCCTTTTTTGTTTTATAAAATGAATTAAAAATTTAGTTGCATTTGAAGTCTTAATAAATTGCCGGATTCTTCATTTTCGGGCAATTCTCCATCTTCATATCTTCTGTCAGCAATCACATACATGGCGGTAACTTCCATAGCATCCATTGGTTGCCATTCCAGACCAATTTCCCAATCATCAACAGTGTAGCTTCTAGCATCGAGTTCGAACTTTTTGCCTCCATCGTAAAACTGATACCTTATAAAGGGGAAAAATGAATGCTCTCGATAATCTATTTTTCCCATTGCCATGATATAGCCACCATGAAGGTCTTGCACTTTTATCGTGTTGGTGCTTGGGTCGTATTCAGGACCTCGACCAATATTGTATTCGGCTTGCAGACCAAAAGGCTGAGGGTACCAAATAACCCCTGCCCCAATCCTTGAATCTTCAAATTCAGCGCCATTTGCGTCTATAAGTTCTTCATGACCTTCATTATTGATGATAGTTGTTTTAACTCCTTCGGAAGTATTTGTTACCACATAATTGCCTGAATAAGCTTGTAGTATAAACTCAAAAACCTGCTTATTTGGCAACATAAGGGGGTATGAGGTTCTTGCGACGATATGCATTTCATCGTTTTCATCAGGGGTATTTGCTGTCTGTCCATTAAATACGCCAAGGCCAAAAGCTCCATAATTACCACTGTGTTTTAAGTTGTTTCGCTTAAGGTAATCATACACTTTTCGAAATTTAACAGGAGTGTAGTAAGCGACAGCCATCATGTCTCGTTCGTTTTTCAATGCGCTGTTGAAAGGATCGTTCCTGTCCAAAACGATTCTATGTTGAGAAGACTGCATATTCTCAAATCCGTACGGAACTTTGCTTTGACCAACCCTCAGCCATAATTTTTTTTCATTGTCAGCGTAAAAATCCCCATATGCATCTTTAAGTGAAAATTCGCTTGCGAAATCTCCTTGGACATACATGTATACTTTAGGATGAAGCCATCCGCTTAGTTTTACTCGAATTCTTCGAAATGAAATTCCCTTGTCTTTGCCCCAGTTTTTGTCAGCTTGCTCCACAGCCAAGTCAGGGTTTGTTTCGAACAGTCCATTGTATCTAGCTTGTATGTAACCATTTATTTTTATGATATCATACCACTTTCTGTTTTCGACAATATTTTTTTCAGCTTTTTCATAGCTTTTATTATTAAAAGATTCATCCTTCAAATATTGTCCGTTGACGAAGTTTATTGAAAAAGCATAAACAGCCAACAAGCAGACTGCTTTGGAAAAGCTATTCATTGATTTGTAAAAATTTATCAAGTTGTCAAGTATTTAAGTTGTTTAATTGTATCCATAATTTTTTTGGATAATCATAATCGCAACGAAAGCTTGTGGGATAAATTACTTGGATGGGTTAAAAAATTAGGAAATCGAATTTTTCAAGAAAATATGTTATCTGAATGGAACGACTCGTGGTTTTACTTCTGTAAAATTGTCAAATCTTGGTTCTGGATAAGAATCGAGATCAGCGATGAAGCTTCTTTCATCTTTTGGAATCACAGGATAGTAGGCAAGTTTGATTTCAAAATTGCTGAAAATTAGCTTTTCATTTACAAGTCTTGCGCCAAAACCAAGTCCTAAGTACGCTTCTGGGCTTATTCTCATTGGAAACCTATCAGCTAATACAGCCAAATCCGCGAATGAAAACAAAGCGAACTGGAAACCAGCGTATGTGGATGGAGAAAACAATACTGTTTCATAGTTGACTGTGAGTCTTTGTATACCCGCTCTATTTGATGTTTTAATTCCTCCGAGATTTTGATCTCTATTGATAGTAATACTGGCTTCACCTAGTTGATTGATTCCATAAGTGTAATTTAGATTGAAGAAGTGTCGAATCCCGTATTTTCTCCATTTAATGTATTTGGAAAACAGTCTGTTGTTAAATGAGAAAACCCCATCTTGCATTTGGCCATTATTCCAAAATGTGCCAATGGCGAAAGAATAATATAAATACCCTTTATTGGGTTGATAAAGAGATCTACTGAATAAAAAACCTGTATAAGGTCGATTAAGGTCATACTCTTGAAATTGATAACCGGATGTAAATGTCAATTGGAATCCATAAGGAACATCTTCCGTTCTTCCATAACCATAAATTCTCGTGCCTTTGATAAAGTTGCTTCTCAAGAAGTTGATGCTAAAAAGATAGATTCTGGAATCATGAAAATAATATAATGAGTCTGCTGAAACGCCTTCAGGACGTGTATGGTAAGTTCTGTATTTGGTTCGGGCTGAGATCATTAATTGAGTAGGGTTTTTTAAGCTGGATTGAATAATTCCAAATGAATGTCCATACCAAAAGTCAGTTTCTAAATAATCGTAAGTCAAGTCATCGTAAGTCGTATCTTTTTCGTAAAAGTAAAAGTCATTGACTCTAGTTTGATGTTCGAATTTCGCCTGTCCGACATTAGAAATTTCATTGACAATAAAAGGCCTTTCTATATTGCTAATAATGCCTTTTCTATCCCATCGATTATTGTAAGTTACTCTTCCATCGATAAATGTCCCTAATATGTTATTTACATAGTAGTCTCCCTCATAACCCCACATTTGATCACGCTCTTCATCATAAAAAGCTGTGTTTTTGAATTGGTGGCCTAGTCCTGCTAGGTTTTTTTCATTTAATGATACTCTAAACCGTGTTCGGCCATTGACACTACCCCCTGGAAGAATCGACCAGTTGTCTTGGGTTATTACGAGTATGTTGACTTCATTCGGACAATCCTTGACAGGCTCAATATATATCCTTGCATCGTGTATGAATGGCAGTTGTCTCAAAAGCCTTTCATTGTTTGAGAGTTTTACGGCATTTACGTAATCACCAGGTTTGAATAGTAAGTTCTGTTTGATCGTAAAGGACTTGGTCGTGACATGAAGACTATTGACAGTTTTTTCAAACCATGATAAAGGGGTGTATGTAGTGTCTGTGACGCTTCCACCATAAATATTGAGAGTTTTGATTCTAATATTGTTTATGATAAGATCTTCATAAGGAGCAAAAGGTTTTTCACTTTCTATGGATATGACTGAGTCAAGCTTCATTTTTCCACTGGGGTTTTGGCCTGATTTGAATATCAGATCATATAGTGTTTTTGTGAATAAATTCCGTTGGGATTTACGGTATAGGGAATCGTAGAACTGTTCGCTTTTTAAGTCTCTAAGAATTTTCTTGTTTGTTCTTCGCATGTCATTTACCTCTTGAGGAGGCTTGACTAAAGGGTTGATTCTAATAGAATCATTTATGAATCCCGGAATAGAATCAACTCTTTGAGGCGGGTGCTCTTGTCCCCAACTAAGGGAGGAAGAGAATACCCAGCACATTGTCAATATGAATGCTCTGAAGTTCAATTAATAAGTATATAAAAAATCGAATTTTGCATAAGTTTAATTAGAATCAAATGCAAAATTCGTTCTGACATTAAAGAAAAGAAACCGAATTATTCATGGTTTTGTCTGTAGTTAAAGTTTTAGGGGCTATAAGTTAATCAAAAAGCGTTTTGTCTTTGAATAGTTTGAATGTTTTGCGGTGCCAGTCAGTTATCCCGAATTTTTCAATACCTTCTCTATGTTGTTTGGTTGGGTAGCCTGCATTCTTTTCCCAGCCATATCCTGAGTGTTCAACGGCTAAATTCTCCATTAGCTCATCTCTGTATGTTTTGGCTAAAATAGAAGCCGCTGCGATAGATAGAAATTTAGAATCGCCTTTTACGATGCATTTATAGGGGATTTCATTATGAGGCTTGTATCTGTTGCCGTCAATTAAAAGCAATTCCGGTATTTTGTCCAATTTGTCAATGCTTCTTTGCATGGCAAGGTAAGACGCGTTTAGTATGTTGATTTGGTCAATCTCTTCAACCGTTGATTCGGCAATAGCCCATGCGATGGCGTCTTTTTTAATTTCTTCAGCGAGCTGGGCTCGTTTTTTAGGACTGATTTTTTTTGAGTCATTGAGTATTTCGTGCGTATAATCTTTAGGTAGTATTACCGCGGCGGCTACTACCGGGCCAGCTAGACAGCCTCTTCCTACTTCATCACAACCGGCCTCTATTTTATTTTCTGAAAAAAATGATTTCAACATCTTGCAAATCTAGTTCAGAAAAGAGACTTTTAAAAACTAAAACATGATTGAGTGGTGTTTTACCATTTAAAGAATAGAAACTTTTAATTAATATATGATGCCCAAAAGTCAAAAAGCAGCTTTGCTGGCTGGAGCTACAGGTTTGGTAGGTGAACATTTGCTGAAATTGATCATCGATGACAATGCTTACGATAAAGTAATCGTGCTTTCAAGAAAGCCTTTAGAAATATCTGATGATAAATTAGAAGTTGTCATGATTGATTTTGATTCGCTTGCTCAAGTCGAGTTGAGTTCTAATATTGATGAGGTGTTTTGTTGTTTGGGGACTACAATTAAGAAGGCCAAGACTAGAGACTTATTTGAAAAAGTGGATTATGAATATTGTTTGGAATTGGCGAAGTTAGGGTTGAAGTACAAAGCAGGTAGCTTTCAATTGATTTCAGCTATGGGAGCTGATGAGAAGTCTTCATTTTATTATAATAAGATCAAAGGCAAAGTGGAGAAAGCAATTTCAGAGTTAGGTTATGATAAGTATTCTATAATTCGTCCATCATTGTTGATGGGACAGAGGTCAGAGGAAAGGGTAGGAGAGGATTCTGCTAAATTTGCGATGAAAGCAATTGGCTGGTTGTTAATAGGGAAATTAAAAAAGTACAGAGGCATAGAAGGGGAGGTTGTCGCCAAGGCAATGCATAAAATAGCTTCGGAAGGAAGTATGGGAGAGTCGGTATATGAATCAGATATTTTAATGGAGAAAGGAGAAGAAAAATGATTGCAGTAATTCAAAGAGTTTCGGAAGCAAGTGTGAAGATCGATGGAGAAGTAAAGGGAGAGATAGGCAGAGGTTTGATGATTCTATTGGGAATTGAAGATGCCGATGCTTATGAGGATATTCAGTGGCTGGCAAAGAAAATCGTCAATATGAGAATATTTCCTGATGAAAATGAGGTAATGAATAAGAGCTTGTTGGATCATGAAAGAGAGATCTTGTTAATAAGCCAGTTTACTTTGCATGCGAGTACAAAAAAAGGCAATCGCCCTTCTTATATCAAAGCTGCAAAGCCTGATGTTGCTATCCCGTTATATGAAAAGACCATAGCTGAGCTTGAAGGTTTGCTGGGTAGGAAATTGGCAACTGGCGAGTTTGGGGCGGATATGAAAGTCGGCTTAGTGAATGATGGACCTGTGACGATAATAGTTGATACCAAAGACCGTAAATAAATGCGATCAAATACCAATGTGTTGGCATGATCGTTATTTTTATGGTGTACAAAAATTTAATTTGAATGAAGATTATCAGGAAGATATATACCTTTTATGGACTAATTGTTTTTTTAGGGATTATGCTGATGATTTTTCCTTTTTTTTGGCTTTACATCAGGTTTAAATCATTGGAAAGATATGCTTATGAGTTGTATCAATTTTGGGGTACTTCTTTGTTTTGGTTGATAGGCATGCCCATTAATAAAGTTTATAAAGGAAAGCTTCAGAAAGATAAACAGTATTTGTTTGTCCCAAATCACTCGTCCTATTTGGATATACCCGCTGTGGGTGGTGGGCCTTTTGCGATGTTGTTTTTAGGGAAAATAGAGCTAGTGAAAATCCCCGTGTTTGGATACATCTATAAGAAGTTGAATATAATAGTTGATAGAAAAAATCCTAGAAGTAGAAAAAAGGCTATGGACGATTGTCGAGAGTCGCTTGACAGAGGGTATAACTTGGCTATATTTCCAGAAGGAACGATTTCAAAGCAATCGCCTGAATTGTTGCCGTTTAAAGATGGAGCGTTTTTGCTTGCAATTGAAAAGGGTATTCCCATTGTTCCGGTGACTTTGCCATATAATTGGAAGATACTTCCTGGACACCATGGTGATTTTACTTTGCGTTGGCATAAGAATATGGTTGTCTATCATGAGCCAATTCATACGAATGATTTGACTTTGAAAGACATTGAAAAATTAAAGATTCAAGTTCATAATGTGATTCAAGAAGAAATGTATGCTCGAAACAATATGGCTTTCCATGTTGAACCTGAAAGTAAGAAGTAATAGTTGTAAATAGGAGCCAGTTTAAATTTAAAGCTGGCTCCTTTTAAAGTATCTATGCTTCTGTGTATTGCAGTACATCTTCAGCGATAATTTTTTGATCAGACATAATAACAAGTCGTTCAACGACATTTCGCAATTCCCTGACATTTCCTGTCCAAGGATTGTTCTTAAGTTCTTCTATAGCTTCCAGAGATAGCTCTTTTTTGGCTTGCCCGTATTCATTCGCAATGTCTTGCAAAAATTTGTCTGCTAGCAATGGAATATCGTCAAGCCTCTCTCTTAATGGCGGAACTTTTACAAGAATTACGCTAAGTCTATGATAGAGATCTTCTCTGAAATTGCCTTTTTCAATTTCCTCTTTTAGGTTTTTATTGGTTGCCGCCAAGACTCTTACATTAACCTTTATTTCTTTTTCTCCTCCAACACGGGTTATTTTGTTTTCCTGAAGAGCTCTAAGGACTTTAGCTTGGGCTGATAAGCTCATATCTCCGATTTCATCTAAGAACAATGTGCCTCCATCGGCAACTTCGAATTTGCCTTTGCGCTGCTTGATCGCTGAAGTGAAGGATCCTTTTTCATGACCAAAAAGCTCGCTTTCTATAAGTTCTGCCGGAATAGCCGCGCAGTTTACTTCTACTATAGGTTTGCTGTTTCTATTGCTGGCAGAGTGGATTCCTCTGGCTACAAGTTCTTTCCCGGATCCATTAGGACCTGTGATTAAGACTCTAGCTTCTGTTGGTCCCACTTTTTGAATAGTTTCTTTTAGCTTTTGTATAGCTTGCGATTCGCCTACGATTGTTTTGGTTTGCACCTTTACAATCTTCTTTTTCAATTCTTTGGTTTCCTCTACCAATTCGTTTTTTTCAAGCGCATTTCTTAGAGTGATGAGCAATCTGTTCAAGTCAGGAGGCTTGGGAAGAAAATTAAAAGCTCCCATTTTAGTGGCTTCAACAGCAAGCTCAATAGTGCCATGCGCGCTGATCATGATGAATGGAGTTTGGATATCAAGTTTTTTTGCCTTTTCAAGCACTTCTACACCAGTAAGTTTAGGCATTTTGATATCGCACAGTACAGCGTCGTATTTATGCGTAATCAGCTTTTCGATAGCTTGCTCGCCATCTTCAGCTTCCTCAACAGTGTACTTTTCGTATTCAAGAATTTCTTTAAGGGTTGAACGGATGCTTCGTTCGTCGTCGACGAGTAGAATTTTAGGCATAATAGTAATGTCTTGATGAAAAAATCCTGCAATTCGTCGGAGTCATTTGAAGAAGAAAAAAATTTGCAAGCCTATAAGCCGGGTTCTGTACTCATAATGAGTTCTTATCATTTATCTGGATCATTTGTCGCCAAATGACTCAATCAGCCTACCCTCCAGTATCGGGCGAGCAACCCTCAAGCACTGGTATATTTGGCCTTTCAACTCGTAAGGTTTACCCTGCCTTGACAGTCGCCTGCCAAGCGGTGAGCTCTTACCTCGCCTTTTCACCCTTACCTCAATGAGGCGGTTTGTTTTCTGTGGCACTTTCTGTCACATGCTAGGCATATGCCTTCCCGTTAGGAAGTACGATGCTCTGTGTTGCCCGGACTTTCCTCACTTGGTCAAGCCAAGAGCGATAAGACAACTTGCAAATCACGCAAAACTACGACTTATTCTTCTTCAAGAAAACTTTCCGATGAATTTGTAATCATTTTCTTGTTTTGGTTTAAATACGTATTGAAAATATGAAAATGTTCGAATAATAGCTATTTGCTACTTACTTGTTTAAGTTCGATTTATGTAAGGATTGTAACCAATCTGAATGTAAAACTTTTTAAAATTTCTTAAAAAAAATATAATATACATTCAGATTGGCTCTTTTTTGCTTTCAAATGACAAAGAGAATGATCATGCCTAGCTAGTAAGTGCAAAGTTGAAAAAAATGACTCGATGTAATTTTTTCTAAAAAGTTCTTTATTTTAATTTTACTTTAGTTGCGCCATAACCAAATTTATTCTTCATTGCGTCTTCGAAATATTTGATATCTTCAGCCTTGCTTAAGCTTTTTTGAATATTGTCTCTAAGTGTTCCGTTTCCAAGACCATGAATGAATGTGATTTCATCCATGTTTGTAGCGATTGCATCGTGCAGTTTATTTTCAAAGGTTTCAAGTTGCAATTTTAGTTTTTGGGAATTTGACATTTTGCCATGATCGTCGGTTAGCTTTTCGATATGCAAGTCAATTACTGTAGATGGCTTTTCTATTATTGCGGTAGGTTCTGTTTTTGATTCTTTTGATGGTTCGGTTTCCATCATGTTGCTTTTTAGCACTTCCGGCTTTATTTCTCTTATGTCCGCGTCAAGTTGTATGATATGTCCTGGCTGGCCCAATATTGGCGCTGTGCCTTTGCTTTTGTGAAAAGTGGAAGCTTTAAACTTGATGGTTTTTTCAAAAAAAGAGGTATGAGGGAAAAAGTCATTGGAATGCATCATGTATCTAACAAATAATGGAGTCCATTTTTCGAACTTGTTAAAGTTGAGTTCTTTTATTTTCGTCTTGCTACGAGCCTCAAGCTTTCCGGAAACTATGCCTTTATTGGCTTGGTTGATTTTTTCGCAGAAAGAAAAGAGAAGAGAGTAATCAGTATTATTGATGAAGTATACGGATAAAATATCGTTTCCATTATCAATATAAGCTATGAAGATGCCCTTTTCTGCTTTAATCTGAGGTAATGGCTTGTTTTTGGTGTTTGACGAGCTTGAGTTTTCTTCGGGTTCGTCAAAGTATTTGTCTTCTTCTTTAGTGATTAAGACAACTTCATTTTTCATCGCAGGTATATGGAAGCCATCTTCGATTTCAACTTCAATGATATTTCCTTTTATTTTAGAAATTATGCCTTCGTCATTGCTATGCAAAAGTCTTACTTTATCTCCAATATTCATTTGTGATACTATTTTATTTAATTTGAGTCTGATTTTATCTGAAATGTGGAAAATATACTTGTAATTAGTACAACTGACCTAATTTTAGATTTTTTTTTACTCAAAAGTTTATTAATGGTATTTTTTTTGTTTAATTTCGTGTATAGGTTAATGTTGGGTTAAAGCAAGATCGGATTTTCATTATGAAAATTTCTGGTCTTGCTTCTTTTTTATCACCTCATATACTTTATGCGAAGGCAATCCCATTACATTATAATATGAACCATTGATTCTTTCAATGCCTATCATTCCGATCCATTCCTGTATTCCATATGCTCCAGCTTTGTCGTAAGGTTTGTATTTGTCAATATAATGGTCAATCTCACTATCGTTTAAACTTCGAAATATAACTTCGGTGGTATCGTCGAAAGTTATCGTTTCGTCATTTGTCTTTATGCAAACACCTGTTATGACTAGGTTGGTGTTGTTGGACAAGCTTTTAAGCATTTGTTTTGCCTCGTTTTTGTCTTTGGGTTTGCCAAGCACTTTGTTGTCGCAGATGACAATTGTATCCGATGTGATCAGGATTTTGTTTTCTAGATTCCCTTTAAAAGCCAATGCTTTTTTTTCAGCCAAATATTTCGCAACTTCTTTTGCTGGCATGTCTGAAGGGAAGCTTTCATCGGCATTTAAACTTATAGTGCTGAATTCAAATCCCGATTTTTCTAATATTTCTTTACGTCTTGGTGATTGAGACGCTAGTATTATTTCTAATGTTTTCATTGTTTGTTAGGCGCTAAGTTCTCTTAAGTCTACAGGTATTACTCTGGATATGCCTTGTTCCAACATGGTCACGCCATACATAATTTCAGTGCTAGCCATAGTACGCTTGTTGTGGGTTACTATGATGAACTGTGACTGGTTGGAAAACTCTTTAATAATATTGTTGAATTTGTCGATGTTGGCATCGTCCAAAGGAGCGTCAACTTCATCAAAAATACAAAAGGGGGCTGGCTTTTGTAAATAGATTGCAAATAGCAAGGAAATCGCCGTCAATGTCTTTTCTCCACCAGATAATTGATTGATAGTTAATGGGCGTTTTCCTTTAGGCTTGGCGATAATCTCTATTTTTGACTCTAATGGATGATTAGGATCTGTCAGTGTAAGGTCGCAATCATCTTCAGCCGTGAACAGAGTTCTGAATACTTTGATGAAGCTGTCTTTGATATTGTGAAATGCGGATGTGAACGCTGTTTGAGCAACTTCGTTTATTTCTTCGATAGTTTTTAACAGCGTTTCTTTGGCGTCAATCAAGTCTTGCCTCTCATTGTTGATAAACAAATGTCGCTCTTTGATTTCTTCAAAAGCTTCCAAAGCCATTGGATTAATATTGTTCATTTTGTCAATTTGAGACTTGATGTTCGAGTTTAAGTGTTCCAAGTCTTTAATCGCCAAAGTGTAAAATTCGCTGTTTTCAAGCTCTGAATCAGTCGTGTTTTGTATTTGCTGTGCGTCAATGCCAAGTTCTATTTGTAATCGATCTATGACAGATTGCATTTGCAAGTTGAATTGATTCAATTCCTCGCGAAGCTCTCCTAGGATGTGGTTGTTGATATCCCTTTTCTTTTGAATGCTTTTAAGTTCATTATCGGTTTTTTCCAGCTCGTTACGAGAATTGAAATATTCTTTTTCAGATTCTTTTACTCCATTTTCTATTTCTTCTTGCTCTAACTTCAATTGATTGATTTGTTCATAATCGGTCTCTTGTATGTCGTTAAGGGCAAGCATGTCTTGTTCCAGTTCTTCTTGTTTGTCGTTTATTTCCTTTAGCTGGCTCTTGATTTTTGATTCTTGATTTGTAAGAAATGATTCTTTTTGATGCAAAGATTCTGTTTGACTTTCTGCTTGGATGAAAGTGATATTAGCTTCGGAATACTCTTTTTCTATTACAGAAAGACTGTCATTCTCAATTGAAAGATCTTCTTCTAGGAATTGAAGATTGTATTCATGTTTTTTAATTTGTGTTGAGAGTAGCTCGATTTTCGGGGGCAGGAGATCGAACTTTTCTGTTAGTTCAATAATTTCATCCTGTAGATCTTGTTCATGTATTTGAATGCTTTGAAACGATTCTTCAATTTGTCCTTCCTTGGCTTTATGCAGTTGAATTTCTTTATTAAGAAGGTCTAATTCTCTTTCTTTTGAGTTTATAAGCTCTACTAATGATCTTCTGTCAAGTTCTTCTAGCTTTTCTAGGCAGTTTTTAAGTTGAGTAGTTATGCTTGACATCTCCTTTTCAAGATTCTTAAGCTCATTAGTCATGCTTTCCAGCTTCGCTTTTCTGCCAATCTTGGAGCTTTGATTTGTTGAAGTTTCGCTTCCGCCTCGAAATATATATCCATATTGGAAGCCACCATTTATTTTTTGAAAACTATCTTCATTTGTCGTCTGAAAAGAGGATAATATCCTTTGCAGAATCGGAAGATGCTTTTCCCTGATTTTAATTTTTTGGCTACTGATATCAAGATTATTGTTTTTGATATCTTTCAATGAGTCCACGGATATAAAAGTTGCTTTGCCAATTCCTTCTTTATTTAGCAAATTGATTGCAGTACGAGCTGTAACATGGCTATCAACTACTAGAAAATTGAGATATGGTTGAAGCAGCTCTTCCAGCCATGCTTCATTGTCGGAATCTGCTTGAATGAGATCTCCAATAAGATGCACTTTGCCTTCCAATTCAGGATGTTCATATATGAATTTTACAGAATCCGGATAATCTTCCAGTTTTTCAAATAATTCTTTTTGAAGATTAAATTCATTTTCTTTTACAGCGAAATTCTTTTCTAATTGAATTTTTAAATCTTGTAGTCTTTCCTTGTCTATTGTAGCGTTGGCTTTTTCCTCATTGATTGCTTTTTGCCTAACAAACATCTTGTTTAATAATTCAGTGTCTTCTTGAACTTTATGTTTTAATTCCTTGAGAGTATCTGAATAATGAGTTTTTTCATTTGCAATTGTTTGAAAACGCTCGGACATGCTTTCAGCTTCCAGTCTTTTTTGTTGTTTTTTGATTTCCAGAATATCTTTTTCTTTGACTAAATCAAAATATTGTTTTTCTAGACTGTTTAGAAGTTCTTTTTGAGAATCAAATTTTATCTTCTTCTCATTGATGAGCTCTTTGAGTTTGCCTAGTTTGGACTTTTTTTCTTCGAGGGAGATAGAATGTTCAGCATTTATTTTTTGAAGACTTTCCAATTGCATTGCAATTGATTGCTTTTCAATTTTAAATTCTTCTTTTTCAGTTTCTGTTTTTTCTTTTTGAATGTGTAGTTGATCTAACTGTTGTTTGATGGAGGATTGCCTTTCAAGCTTTATTTTTTGATTGTTTTCAAGCTCATATATTTTGCCTGTATGAGTATTTAATGTTCGTTGTCTGAAGTTTAAATTCTTTTCCTTGATAAGAATATCTGTTTTCATCTGCTCAAGGCTCGCATTGCATTGAGCTGCTTTTTTGGCTAGTTGAACTTGGAGATTTTCTTCTTCCGATAGTTTATTGGTCAGAGTAATTGTTTTCGACTCGAATTCTTTGAGTTTTTTTTGGCCGAGAATTAAGCTGGTGGATTTGTATTGTTTTTTAAGGTCAAAATATTTTTTTGCTTGCTTGGCCTGACGCTCGAGCGATTTCATATTCTTTTCTATTTCAAAAAGTATATCGTCTATGCGTTCAATGTCTTTGTCTGTTCCTTCAAGTTTTTTTATAGTTTCCTTTTTTCGGATTTTAAACTTGGAGATGCCTGCGGCCTCTTCGAACAAGCCTCGTCTCGAATTCTCTTTATCATTGAGGAGTTCATCTATCATTTTAAGTTCTATGATGGCATAGCTATTAGAGTTTATTCCAGTGTCAAGGAATAAATTCGTCACATCTTTTAGTCGACATTTGACTCCGTTTAGTTCGTACTCGCTGTCTCCAGTGCGATAATATCTTCGTGTGATTGTTATGTTGTTGTACTCGGTCGGCAGTATTGATTTGTTGTTGATGAAAGTCAAGGAGACTTCTGCCATTTGAGCCGCTTTTCTGTTTTTTGTGCCGTTAAAAATTATGTTCTCCATTTTCTCCGACCTAAGGGCTTTGGTTTTCTGCTCACCCAGAACCCAGCGAATGGCGTCGATAACATTGGATTTGCCGCAGCCATTGGGTCCGACAATACCTGTGATGCCTTCATTGAAATTGATGACAGTTTTATCAGCAAAGCTCTTAAAGCCTTTGATCTCTAATTTGGTCAGAAGCATAGTTAAAAAAGCTAGTCGTGTTAGTTAATAATCTATAAAGATAATTTTTAATGTCGTTAAGTCCTTTTATTTTTAGGAAAATGATGTTTTGCATATACCAGTATTAGATAAATTTTTATTTTGAATATAAGTATTGACTTATGGATGATTTACAATTGATTTTTTATGTGATAGTAGGAGCAATAGCTTTGATCTCAAGAATCTTGAAGCATAAAGGGCCTAAAGAGGAAAAAGAAAAGGTTGAGGAGTTGAAAGATGAAAAGCCTGAGGATATGGAAAAGTTGTTGGAGGACTTGTTGGGGATGCCTATGGACGAAAAGAAAGAAGAACCTCAGCTTGTGGCGGAGGTTTCCAATGAATTTCAAACAGATACGGATAATTTTTTTATAAAAGATCGAGAGGTTTTGGAAAAAAATGTTGAACTTAGTGATTCAGAATATGAAAATTCTTCTGGCTTGAGGCAACTTAATGATCGAAAGGCCGTTATTGAACGCAGTAAGACATCAAATTCTTACGCTCGAGCATTCAAGTCGAAAAGCAAACTAAAGGAAGCTTTTGTTATGCAAGAGGTTCTGAAAAGAAAATTTTAGGCGTGCGAGAAGAGTTAAAGGTTTATTAGGTTCATGAAGCAATCCTCCGGGTTGCTTTTTTTTATTTGTACTCATGAACATTACATCTATAGCATCTGTTATTGTGTTGGTACTTAATAGAATGTTATGATTATGAAAAAAGGCTTACTATTGATTCTTGCGATTGTTCTCGGGTATGCTCAATGCATGGCTCAAGATTCTGAAGCCGAGTCCAATTGGTATATATCTGCTCAATATTCAATGTCATTCCCTGTGGGAGAATTTCATGATATTTACAAAGATCCTGATTTCAAAGGATTCTGGCTGGAAGGAGGATATCTTTTTGATGACTTTGTCTCAGTTGGATTGACAGCGGCTTTTCATCAGTTTTCAAAAGGCAATCTTGAGGTTAGAGAGACAAGTATCGTTGTTGATGATTTCAATACGCTTTTGATTCCCATTTTGGTGAAAGGAAATATTCAGCAAGTTTTTGGAAAGTTCAAGCCTTATTTAGGCATTGGAGGGGGAGGAGCTTTTAGTAAAGCGAGCAAGGATGTGTTAAGTTATGGAGTGTCGGAATCGACGCGGTTTACTTTTGCTTTTATGGGAGAGCTGGGACTTAATTTTCAATTGGTTGACGGAGTTGATTTGAATGTGGCTGGAAAGTATGAGTATTATGATGTGAAAGTAATCGAAAATAGATTGAATTACTTTTCCGCCAATATTGGCATCAGAGCGAAATTATAATCCAAGTATAAAAAAAACAGGCTGAAGATTTCTTCAGCCTGTTTTCGGTTTTTATTGTTTAGTTTTGTTGTTGCTTAATCAAATTCAAGGCAGATCCAGCCTTGTACCACTCGATTTGATTTTCATTGTATGTGTGGTTGACAGTGATATTATGTTTTGATCCGTCTTTATGAATGATTTCAATATTCAAGGATTTGTTTGGTGCGAAATCGCTTAAATTCGTGAAATTGAATGTGTCATTTTCTTGAATCAAATCATAGTCTTCAGGATTGTCGAAAGTCAATGCAAGCATTCCTTGCTTCTTCAGGTTTGTTTCGTGTATCCTAGCGAACGATTTTACCAATACAGCTTTTACACCTAAGTGCCTTGGCTCCATGGCAGCATGCTCTCTTGATGAACCTTCTCCATAGTTTTGATCGCCAACGATAATGGTAGGAATGCTTTCAGCCTTGTAAGCTCTTGCCGCATCAGGAACTGGAATGTATTCCCCTGTTATCTGGTTCTTTATGCTGTTAGTCGCATCATTGAACGCATTTACTGCGCCGATCAACAAATTGTTGGAGATGTTGTCAAGGTGTCCTCTGTATTTCAACCATGGTCCTGCCATAGAAATATGATCTGTCGTACACTTGCCTTTGGCTTTGATTAGGAGTCTTGCGCCATTTATGTTCTGGCCATCCCAAGGATTGAACGCTTCAAGGATTTGCAACCTTTCAGAATCAGGCTTTACGATAACTTCTATGTCCTCGCCGTTTTTCGCAGGTTCTTGGTATCCATTGTCTTTAACTTCAAAACCTTTAGCTGGCAATTCATCGCCAACTGGAGCTTCAAGTTTTACTTGCTCGCCATCTTTATTTGTGATCGTGTCCTTAAGCGGGTTGAATGTCAAGTCGCCAGTGATAGCAATCGCTGCTACCATTTCCGGAGAAGCTACAAAGGCATGTGTGTTTGGATTTCCATCGGCTCTTTTGGCGAAGTTTCTATTGAATGAATGAACTATTGAGTTCTTTTCTTCCTTTTCAGCGCCTGCTCTTGCCCATTGTCCGATGCAAGGACCGCAAGCATTGGTGAAGATTTTAGCATTAAGATCTTCAAATGTTTTTAATAGTCCATCTCTTTCTGCAGTATATCGAACTTGCTCAGAACCAGGATTTATACCGAATTCAGCTTTAGTTACTAATCCTTTGTCTACAGCTTGTTGCGCGATAGAAGCGGCTCTTGATAAGTCTTCATAAGACGAATTTGTGCATGAACCAATCAATCCCCATTCAACTGTTTGTGGCCATCCATTCTTTTCTGCTTCTTCCTTCATTTTAGAAATAGGAGTTGCTCTATCAGGAGTAAATGGGCCATTCAAGTGAGGCTCAAGATCATCAAGGTTGATTTCGATAACTTGATCAAAATATTTTTCAGGATTAGCGTATACTTCAGCATCGCCTGTCAAGTAGTCTTTTACTTCGTCAGCAAGATTTGCTACATCTTCTCTACCTGTAGCGTCAAGGTAGCGTTTCATTGACTCGTCGTAACCGAAAGTTGATGTAGTCGCTCCAATTTCAGCTCCCATGTTGCAGATTGTTCCTTTGCCTGTGCATGATAGCGATTGAGCTCCTTCTCCAAAGTATTCTACGATACAGCCTGTTCCTCCTTTTACGGTAAGAATGCCCGCTACTTTTAATATAATGTCTTTTGGCGCTGCCCAGCCGTTTAGCTTTCCTGTTAACTTAACACCAATAAGCTTAGGGAATTTAAGTTCCCAAGGCATTCCCGCCATTACATCTACAGCGTCAGCTCCACCAACACCTATCGCTACCATTCCTAGTCCGCCAGCGTTAACAGTGTGAGAGTCTGTGCCTATCATCATGCCGCCAGGAAAAGCATAGTTTTCTAGCACTACTTGATGGATTATTCCGGCGCCGGGCTTCCAAAAACCAATCCCGTATTTGTTCGAAACAGAACCAAGGAAATCAAATACTTCGCTGGAAGTGTGCTTGGCTACGTCTAGATCTTTTTCAGCGCCTACTTTGGCTTGGATAAGGTGGTCGCAGTGCACTGTTGACGGCACGGCAGCTCTTTTCTTTCCTGCTTGCATAAATTGCAATAGAGCCATTTGAGCAGTAGCGTCTTGCATCGCCACTCTGTCAGGTGCGAAATCTACATAATCTTCGCCTCTCTTAAAATTGGATATTGCTAATGGGTCATATAAGTGAGAATATAGGATTTTCTCTGCTAAGGTGAGTGGTGTGTTTGTTTGTTTTTTGGCCGCGTCTACTCGTTCTTTTATGTTTGAGTAGACATTTTTGATCATTTCAATGTCAAAGGTCATGTTTTTATTTAATAAATTTTTGGTATGTAATAAATTTAAAAAAATAATATGATTTCACTAAATATAGCGAAATAATGTCAATAACATATGCATATCAATTATTGTACTAAGGGTTTTTAGTTAGACGAATAATTTGAAAGGATAGTTGTGGCGATATTTTTTATGATAGAGTGCAAATTAAAATCATTAGAAAATGAAATTTTTTACTTCGAATTGTTCATTAAATTGCATTTTTCCTTCCAGTGACATAGCGGAAACATGATAATTGTCTGTTAATGACATGATCACGATAGTTGAAAAATGGATTTAGGTTAGATATGTATGATTTGTAGTAAGAATTAATAATTTATATTTTTTCTAAATAAGCTTTAAGGTTCTGCTTTTGTTTCTTAACTGCTTCTTTTTTAGTCTGTTAGGTGTCTCTTTGCGCTCTCTGATTATTGTCATGTCTTAAAAATAGAAAAACTTATATTATGAAATGAAATGACAGGATGTTAGATTTGTTTGACCTAATAATAATTACTCAATAAACTCAATGCTTAAAAAACTAAGTATGATGTCTTTTAGAAAAATGATTGCTCGAAGCTCGCTAGCGGTTACATTAATTTGTGCTCTGACGCTAGTGACGGGTGTTTTCGCATCCGCGAAGGCTGAATCGAGCATACCGACTGACGACGCAAAGATCAGTGCGGGTAAGTCACTTTTCGAGAACAACTGTACAGTATGTCACGCTGTTCACGAACAAGTGGTTGGTCCTGCCCTGAAGGATGTGACAGAGCGCAGGTCTGTAGCATGGCTGCAGGCATTTATCGGCAATTCGCAGAAAGTTATCAAGTCTGGTGACAAAACCGCTGTGAAATTGTACGAAGAATTTGGCAAAACAGAGATGCCTTCTTTTGATTTTTCAGAAGAGGAAATCCTATCTGTTCTTGCTTACGTGAAACAAGAGTCAACTGTTACACCTACTCCTGGAGGTGAAGATGTAGTAGTAGATGGACTACCTGTCCCTCAACAACCGACTACATCATCGGAGTACGTTCAAGTGATTCTTTTAATCAATGTTGCTATTCTAGTTTTGATCTTGGTGGTTCTTGCTTTGATCATCAACGTGCTTACAAAGTACTTGAATGGCAAGGAAGGATTGTCTGAGGAAGATCGCGAGATTGTAAATCAGAAGTTTAGCCTTAAGTCGCTATTCACTAGCAAGCCTGCTATTTTCTTCGCTACGTTGATTTTCGTAGCTGTAGTTGGTAAGACAGTGATCGATGGCTTATTCCTAATAGGTGTGCAACAAGGCTATGCGCCAACACAACCTATTGCATTCTCTCACAAAATTCACGCTGGACAGTACGAGATCGATTGTAACTACTGCCACACAGGTGTGACGAAGAGTAAAAATGCAAACATCCCTTCTGCTAACATTTGTATGAACTGCCACAGCCAAGTGAAAACTGATTCGAAAGAGATTCAGAAGATTTATGCTGCGGTGGAGAATAACAAGCCTATTGAATGGGTGCGTATTCATAATTTGCCTGACTTGGCTTATTTCAATCACTCGCAACACGTAAAGGTTGGTGGTGTTGAATGCCAAACATGTCACGGTCCTATCGAGGAGATGGCAGTTGTAAGACAGCATTCTAACTTGACTATGGGATGGTGTATTAACTGTCACAGAGAAACTAAGGTGAATGCTGAAGGCAATGCTTACTATGATAAGTTGTTGGAAGCTCATGGTTCAAGCAAGTCGATGACAGTGAGCGATATCGGAGGACTTGAATGTTCGAAGTGTCACTACTAATTCAATTGTTTAATTAAGAATTTCATTGATCTGATATATAGATATGAAAGATAATCAGAAAAAATATTGGAAAGGTCTGGAAGAGCTGTCGAATGACACTGACTTTGTCAAAAATGCGGAGAATGAATTTCCAGAGTATTTGCCTATCAATGAGAATAAGCAGAACGGTGAAGCCGAAGGTGGCGCATCGAGACGTGATTTCTTGAAGTTGATGGGATTCGGTATTTCTGCTGCTACATTGGCTGCTTGTGAAGCTCCTGTTAGAAAGGCTATTCCTTATTTGAATAAGCCGGTAGAGGTAGATCCAGGTGTGCCTAATTTCTATGCTACTACATATATGAATGGCGGTGATTACTGCTCGGTAGTAGTGAAGACTAGAGAAGGTAGACCAATTAAGATAGAGGGTAACTCGCAGTCGCCGATTTCCAAAGGTGGTGGTTCTGCTCAGTCTGAAGCTTCTGTATTGTCATTGTATGATGAGCAAAGATACAAGAAGCCATTGGCAGGCGGAAAGTCGACAACTTGGGAAAAGCTTGACGCTGATGTGATCAAAGAGCTGGATGCTATCGCAGCAAATGGCGGTCAAATCACAATAGTAAGCAAGACTGTATTGAGCCCTAGCGCTAACAAAGCGATTGCTAAATTCACTGAAAAGTATCCTACTACTTCTCATGTAGTGTATGATCCGATTTCATTGAATGCTTTGCCGATTGCGAATGAGAGATCATTCGGAAGCGCTATCATTCCTTCATATGACTTCTCTAAAGCGGATGTTATAGCTAGTTTTGACGCTGATTTTATGAATAACTGGGTTTCTCCGGTAGAGTTCACTCATCAGTACGCTAAAACTAGAAGAATATACGATAATGGAGGCAAAATGTCTCGTCATTATCATTTTGAGGCGAATATGTCGTTGACTGGATCTAATGCGGATTACAGATCTCCGATCAAAGCTTCTCAAATAGGTGACGCTGTTGCTCAGTTGTATAATTACTTGGCTAAAGCTGCTAATTTGCCTGCAGTGCCTGCGTCTAAAAATAAAATTCCTAACCTTGCCAAGTGTGCGAATGACCTATGGAATGCAAAAGGTCGCTCATTAGTAGTTTCAGGTGTTAATGATCCAAATGTTCAAGTGTTGGTTAATGCAATCAATAATATTTTGGAGAACTATGGTAAGACGATTGATCTTAACAGACCTGTAAATTACCGTCAAGGTGATGATAAAGCTTTCGCTCAGTTTGTGAAGGATTTGAATGGCGGTAAAGTTCAAGGTGTTATTTTCTTCGATTGTAACCCTGTTTATGATACTGCTCAAGGAGCTTCTATCGCTGGTGGAATTAAGAAAGCTAAATTAAGCGTGTCTACTACAGATAGAAAAGACGAAACGTCTGTGTTGTCTAAGTATGTAGCAATCAATAGACATTATTTGGAGCAATGGAATGACGCTGAGCCTGCTCAAGGTTCATATTCATTGGTTCAACCGACAATAACTCCAATTTTTGATTCAAGACAGGCTGAAGAGTCGTTCTTGGTTTGGGCTGGAGATAAAAATGCCAACTACTATGAATTCTTAAGATCAGAGTGGAAGGCGAATCAATTCGCTAAGCAAACAGCTGAGCTTGATTTCGATAGATTCTGGGATTCGTCGCTTTACTCAGGTGTGTTTGTGACGGAAGTAGAGCCTGTTGAGTATGTATTCAATGCTGATGTGGCTTCAGCTGGATCTGCGGTTAGCAAAAACGCTAAAGGTTCTGGTTTTGAATTGGTGATTTATTCTAAATTCGCTATCGCTGATGGCGCTCAAGCTAACAACCCTTGGTTGCAAGAGCTTCCTGACGCAATCACGAAAGTAACATGGGATAACTACATTACTGTTTCTCAAGCAGATGCTAAAGAGCTAGGTTTTGCGATCAAGGAGGAAAACACATCTACAGCTAATGTTACAATTAATGGTAAATCAATCAAGGTTCCTGTAATTATTCAGCCGGGTCAGGCTAAAGGGACTATTGGTTTAGCTGTTGGATACGGTAGAACTCAAGGTGGTTTGGTAGCAGATGGTGTGGGTATTAACGCATTCCCTTACATTGCGACGCTTGACGGTCTTCAAAACAGGTATATAACAAAAGGTGTGAGTGTTGCGAATGCGAATGAAACATTCAAAATCGCTAGAACTCAAACACACCAAACTGTAATGGGAAGAACAAATGTGGTTCAAGAAGCTACATTTGGAGAATATAAGAAAAACCCTGCCGCTGGTAGAGAAACTATCCATGTCACAGGTATGGAAGGAGAAATGAAAGCTTCTTCTGTAAGTATCTGGAAAGGACATAAATATGAGAATCACCATTGGGGTCTTGCTATTGACTTGAATGCTTGTAATGGTTGCGGTTCTTGTATCGTTTCTTGTAATGCTGAAAATAATATTCCAGTAGTAGGTAAGCAAGAGGTAATCAACAGAAGAGAAATGCACTGGTTGCGTATCGATAGATACTACAGCAGTGACGCTGAAGCTGGTGATTATGCTGCATTGGAGATTGCTTCAAGAAATCCTGAAGTGACTTACATGCCTATGATGTGTCAGCAATGTAACAACGCTCCTTGTGAGACTGTTTGTCCTGTTGCCGCTACGACACATAGTACTGAAGGTCTTAACCAAATGACTTACAACAGATGTATCGGTACTCGTTACTGCGCTAACAACTGCCCGTACAAAGTTCGTAGATTCAACTGGTTCAAGTACTTTGAAAACAACGATCAGTTCGCCAAAAACACTTCAATGAATAACAACCTAGGTAAGATGGTTCTTAACCCGGATGTAACTGTTCGTTCAAGAGGTGTTATGGAGAAATGTTCTTTCTGTGTACAGCGTATTCAAGCTGGTAAGCTAGCAGCTAAGAAAGAAGGAAGAGAAGTTCAGGATAGCGATGTTTCTGTTGCTTGTGCTGCTTCATGTACTTCTGGAGCTTTGGTATTTGGAGATATGAACAACTCTGAATCTAAAATCTCTAAGTTGCTTAAGATCACGAAGAATGATAAAGGTCAAGTACAAACAGGTGAGCCTAGAGCTTATGCTGCGCTTGAGGAGATCAATGTTTCTCCAAATGTGTACTACATGACTAAGATCAGAAACAAAGATAAAAAGACTAAAGCTTAATTAGATTTAAAAATATTTAGATATGGAAGTTACTTCTTCATTAAAAGAAAGTACTCATGGATCTCACGAGATCATTACGGCTTCTGTAAGACAGCCGTTAGTGACGGGTGGAAAATCCATGAAGGATGTTACTGAGGATGTATGCCGCCAAGTGGAAGGTAAGCCTACTCCTGCGTGGATGCTGGCTTTTGCCGTATCATTGACAGTATTAGGCCTTGGATCATACGCAGTATACAGAGTTCTTTGGGACGGTATCGGTATGTGGGGATTGAACAAGACTGTTGGATGGGCTTGGGATATCACCAACTTCGTATGGTGGGTAGGTATTGGTCACGCGGGTACCTTGATTTCCGCAGTATTGTTGTTGTTCAGACAGAAATGGAGAACATCGATTAACAGAGCTGCTGAGGCGATGACAATCTTCGCTGTAATTTGCGCGGCGATGTTCCCTGTGCTTCACATGGGACGTCCTTGGTTAGGTTTCTACTGGGCATTGCCTTTGCCAAATGCATTTGGATCACTTTGGGTGAATTTCAACTCGCCTCTACTTTGGGACGTGTTTGCGATCTCGACATATTTCTCGGTATCATTAGTATTCTGGTATATCGGCCTTATTCCTGATTTTGCGACAGTTCGTGATAGAGCTAAAGGCGCTATCCCTAAAGCTGTTTACGGTGCTTTAAGTTTAGGTTGGAATGGTTCTGCGAAAGCATGGATGCACTATGAAGCTGTATCATTGATTTTGGCAGGTATGGCGACACCTCTAGTACTTTCAGTACACACAATTGTATCGTTTGACTTTGCAACATCAGTAATACCTGGATGGCATACGACGATTTTCCCTCCATACTTCGTTGCTGGAGCGATTTTCTCAGGATTTGCTATGGTACTGACGCTAATGATCATTACTAGAAAAGTATACAAGCTTGAAGATTACATCACTATGACTCATATCGAGTTGATGAACATTGTAATTATCATTACAGGTTCAATCGTGGGTATCGCTTATATTACTGAGTTCTTTATCGCTTGGTATTCAGGTGTTCAAGCTGAGCAATATGCTTTCATCAACCGTATGACTGGACCTTACTGGTGGGCTTACTGGTCGATGATGACTTGTAACGTGTTCTCTCCTCAGCTTTTCTGGTTCAAGAAGATCAGAAGAAGCATCGCTGCTACTTTCTTCTTGTCAATAGTAGTGAACATAGGTATGTGGTTTGAGCGATTTGTGATTATCGTTACATCACTTCATAGAGACTACTTGCCTTCTTCATGGGCTTATTTCACGCCAACTGCGTATGACGTTGGAGTGTATTTGTTCACATTCGGATTGTTCTTCACTTTGTTCTTCTTATTTGCGAAGTTCTTCCCAGTGGTGAATATGGCGGAAGTGAAGTCGGTATTGAAATCTACTTCAGGAACTATTAAAGAAGACTAAGATGAGCCAAGTAAAAGAAGAAAAATATATACTGGGTATATTCAATGACGAGGATGTGTTGTTGGATGCGGTTAAGCAGGTACGCAAGTCTGGAGTGAAAATTCATGAAGTATTTTCACCATTCCCTGTTCATGGTTTGGAGCATGCGCTAGGCTACAAGAAGTCATTCTTGCCAAAAGCTGCTTTTGCTTTTGGTCTTACAGGTACTACTTTGGCTTTGACTATGATGTTTTACATGATGGTTTTTGACTGGCCGATGATAATTGGTGGTAAAGATTTTGCCGCGGTTCCTGATTTTATTCCGGTTACATTTGAGTTGACGGTTCTTTTGGGAGCTTTTGGCATGGTCGGTACTTTCTTTGTAAGCAATGACCTTAAGCCATACAAAAAGGCTCAGATCTTTGATGTTAGACAAACGGATGACATGCATGTGATGGCGATAGAGCTGGATAAGAATAGCTCTAAATCATATGAGGAGTTGACAAGCATTTTGACTGGTTCAGGAGCTTGTGAAATTAAGGATAAAACTTTTGAAGCATAACAGTCATGAAAAAGCATATAAGACAAATATATAAAGCGGCTTTAGTGCTTATGGTACCTGTAGCATTTGCGTCATGCAAGTCGGAAGGGAACTATCAAGGACTGGAATACGCTCCAAATATGTACCACTCAGTGCCTTACGAGCCATTGACTCAGATTACTGATAAAGAGGCGGGTATGTGGTTAAGCAATAGAGCGGATGGTTTGGGTGAGTATTACAACTCTAACCCTTACAACGAGCATTCTATCAATGAAAGGGTACCTCCTGCAAATACTGTAAGAAGAGATGATGATGGATTCTTGCCTTACAGAATTCCTGCGGACAGCCTTGATTACGCAGCGCAAATCATGAAGAATCCATTGGCTTCTTCTGAGCAAGTATTGGCTGATGGAGAAATCCTTTACACTAAGTTTTGTCAACCATGCCATGGTCAAAGCGGTCAAGGTGACGGACCTGTAGGTAAAGTCTTCAAAGGTGTTCCTGCATATAACAAAGGTAGGGTTAAGGATGTCTCGCAAGGACATATATTCCACGTGATTACTCACGGTAAAGGACGTATGCGTTCTCATGCTTCGCAATTGAATCAGAAAGAACGTTGGGCTATTGCTCGCTACGTCGAAAAATTGCAACAACAATAATTTGATGTGTTAGATCTGGATCGGGTTAGCCCGATTCTTATTATAAAATATTGTTATGTTAGAAGAAAAATTTGTTTTTACCGCGGGTGCTAAAAAGAAGATTACCATTCTTGCTGTAGTGGGAGTGATCCTTGCGGTATTAGGTTTTGTTATGATGAACTCTGGTGGTCATCATGACGCTGCGGCTCATGGAGCTGCTGCTGAAGGGGCTCATCATGGCTTCTCATGGACGAAGAGGTTGTTCGCCAACCTTTGGATCAATAATGTGTATTTCGTAGGCTTGTCAATAATTGGAGTGTTTTTCGTAGCTCTTCAATATGCTTCTCAAGCAGGTTGGTCAGCACCTATCAAGCGTATTCCTGAAGCTTTCGGTTTTTGGTTGCCTATAGGAGGTGCTTTGATGATTATTACTTTCTTAATAGGTAATCATGATTTGTTCCACTGGACGCACGAATATCTTTATGATCCAAAAGATCCTCATTACGATACGATCTTAGTTGGTAAAAGAGCGTTTTTGAATACGCCATTTTTCTTAGGTAGAATGGTTGCTTACTTTGTTCTTTGGTTTGGTTTGTTCTGGCAATTGAGAAAAATCTCATTGCAAGAAGACGAAATGGGAGGCGATCAGCATTGGTTCAAAATGAGAAAATACTCAGCGATATTCTTAGTGATTTTCGCTGTTACTTCAAGCACATCCGCTTGGGACTGGGTTATGTCAATCGACCCTCACTGGTTCTCAACTTTGTTTGGATGGTATGTTTTCTCATCTTGGTGGGTTTCAGGCTTAGCGGCAATTACTTTGATTGTTGTTTTCTTGAAAGAAGCTGGGTATTTGAAGGTTGTTAATGAGAATCATTTGCACGATTTAGGGAAGTTTGTTTTCGGATTTAGCGTTTTCTGGGCTTACTTGTGGTTCTCTCAATTCTTGTTGTATTACTATGCGAATATTCCGGAAGAGATTATTTATTACATAGATAGGTTCAAGAATGATCATTATTCGCCTTATTTCTTCTTGAATTTGTTTATTAATTTCTTTTTTCCTTTCTTAGTATTAATGACGAGGGACTCTAAACGCCATTTTATGACAATCAAAATCGCTTGTGTGGCTATCTTGATTGGACATTGGCTGGATTTCTTCTTGATGATTACTCCAGGTACTTTGAAGGAAAATGGAGGAATAGGATTCTTTGAAATAGGCATTACATTGGTTTATTTGTCTGGGTTCTTATTTGTAGTGTTGACAAGCCTTTCTAAAGCTGGCTTGATCGCTAAGAACCACCCGATGATGAAAGAAAGTTTGCATCATCACATTTAAACCCATAGTGCTTATTGAAAAATAAGGCTAGACAACAAACACAACCACAATAATTAATTCATGATTAACTTGATATTAGCGACGGGGGGCATATTGGTCCTCGTCGCCTTATTTCTTATTTTCCGCATCTACACGCTAGTGGGTGTGGCTAAATCTGACGGGAAAGAATACAAGCCGGTTGATAATGCAAATAAAATCAATGCGGCTTTGCTTGGTCTTACTATCACAGGGATGTTGATCGGAGCCTCTTGGTATTCTTTCAAATATTTTGATGAGTACACAATTCCTGTTGCCTCTGAGCACGGAGTTATGGTTAACCAGCTTTTTTGGGTAACTATGGCTGTGACAGGCATTGTTTTTATCATTACGCATATTTTGCTATTTGTGTTTTCTTACAAGTATAGTTTTAAGGAAAATGCTGTTGCGAAATTTTATCCTGATAATGATAAATTGGAAATCGCTTGGACAGTTGTTCCTGCAATTGCATTGGCTGTTTTGATTTTCTTTGGTTTGTTCACTTGGAACGACATGACTGCTAAGGCACCTGAAAATGCTGAAGTGGTGGAAATCATGGGCTATCAATTCGCATGGAAAGCTAGATATCCGGGCAAAGACAACAAGTTGGGCGATTACGATTACAAAAAGATCGATGCAGTAAACTTGTTTGGAATGGATTTGTCTGACAAGTCGTCATTTGATGATTTTGTTCCAAGAGAGATTCACTTGCCAAAAGGCAAGCCTGTAGAATTTAAAATCAGAGCTAGGGATGTGATCCACAGTGTTTACGCTCCTCACTTCAGATTAAAAATGGACGCTGTTCCGGGTATGCCGACAAGATTCGGGTTTGTGCCAACTAAATCAACGGAAGAGATGCGCCAAGAAACTGGAGATCCAGAATTCAATTATGAAATCGCGTGTACGGAAGTATGCGGTAGAGGACACTTTTCAATGAGAATTTTGGTCGTAGTAGACGAGCCGGAAGAGTATGAAAAGTGGAAAGCTTCCCAAAAGTCTTGGTTGTCGAAAAATCCTGAGTACATAACGTCTGTTCCTGAGGATTTGAAGGAATTGGCATTATTGAAAACGGGTGCTGTGACAGCTTCGAATTAATTCAACACTGTAAATTAAATAACTCTGAAAATGTCTACAGAAGCAATAGAAATAAACGCTGATGTTCATGCACATGATGAGCACGAGCATCACGATAGTTTTATATCAAAATATATCTTCAGTACCGATCATAAGATGATTGGTAAGCAGTTCCTATTCGCGGGGATATTCTGGGCGTTAATCGGTGGTGGATTGTCATTGATTTTTCGTCTTCAGCTTGGTTTTCCGGATATGGACTTGTCATGGTTGAAGCCTCTGCTTGGAGGTTGGATATCGGATCAAGGGAAATTGGATCCAGAATTCTACTTGGCTTTGGTGACAATGCACGGTACTATCATGGTATTCTTTGTATTGACAGCTGGACTAAGTGGTACATTTAGTAATTTCTTGATTCCATTGCAAATTGGAGCGAGAGATATGGCCTCAGGATTTATGAATATGCTTTCTTTTTGGCTGTTTGTGGTATCTAGTGCCTTGATGTTGTTCTCATTATTTATTGAAACAGGACCAGCCGCTGGTGGATGGGTGATTTATCCGCCATTGAGCGCTTTGCCTCAAGCTATTAAAGGTTCTGGTTTAGGTATGACTTTATGGTTGGTAGCGATGGTTTTCTTTATCGCTTCGTCACTGATTGGTAGTATCAACTATATTTCGACTATCATTAACTTGAGAACAAAAGGAATGACATTCACAAGATTGCCTTTGACAATTTGGGCTTTCTTTTTAACTGCAATTATCGGTGTGTTGTCTTTTCCAGTATTATTCGCAGCAGCTTTGTTGTTAGTATTTGACAGAAGCTTTGGAACAAGTTTCTACTTGTCAGAAATTTATATCGGAGGTGAGGCTCTTCCAAATATTGGAGGTAGCCCTGTATTGTTCCAGCACTTGTTCTGGTTCCTAGGTCACCCTGAGGTATATATCGTATTGTTGCCTGCTTTGGGTATCACTTCTGAGATTATCGCTACGAATTCAAGAAAGCCAATCTTTGGTTATAGAGCGATGATTGGCTCTATGTTGGGGATTACAATTCTTTCATTCGTAGTATGGGCTCACCACATGTTCGTTTCTGGTATGAATCCTTTCTTAGGATCTGTATTCATGCTACTAACGTTGATCATTGCGGTGCCATCGGCTGTAAAGGTATTTAATTACTTGACGACTCTTTGGAAGGGTAACTTGGTATTCACACCAGCGATGCTTTTCTCAATTGGATTGGTATCGATGTTTATATCAGGTGGTCTAACAGGTATTTTCTTAGGAAACTCAGCTATTGATGTTCAATTGCATGATACTTATTTTGTGGTTGCTCACTTTCACCTTGTGATGGGTAGTGCTGCATTCTTTGGTATGATGGCAGGTGTTTATCACTGGTTCCCTAAGATGTTTGGAAAGATGATGGATAACAATCTTGGGTATGTTCATTTCTGGTTGACTTTTGTAGGTGCTTATATGGTGTTCTTCCCAATGCACTACATTGGTATCGCTGGATTCCCAAGAAGATATTATTCTTTCACTAATTTTGACGCGTTTAGTTCATTCTCTGATTTGAATACATTTGTGTCTGTCGCTGCAATTATAACTGTAAGTGCTCAGTTGATCTTTGTGTTCAATTTCTTCTATAGTATTTATAGAGGTCGTAAAGCTCCACAGAACCCTTGGAGATCGACTACTTTGGAGTGGACAACACCAATAGAGCCTGGACATGGCAACTGGCCTGGGGAAATTCCTCAAGTTTATCGTTGGCCATACGATTATTCTAAGCCTGGAGCGGATGAAGACTTCATAGCTCAGACAGTTCCTTTGTCAGAGACTAGAAGCTCGAATCTTCCGCATGAAGAAGAAGCTTTAAAAGAGGGGAAAGCACAATAATCAACATTGATCTATGATAGCAACAAAATACAATAATGAGATATCGTTAGCATTGATTACAGCTAAGGCCAAAGACTATTTGGCCTTGCTGAAATTCAGATTGTCGTTTTTAGTGGCATTTTCATCCGCATTCGGATATGTGATAGGCACTAAGGGCAATTTTGATTGGCTTAATCTGATGATGTTGTCTTTAGGGGGATTTCTTGTTTCTGGAGCGTCGATTACGCTTAATCAGATTCAGGAAAAAGAGTACGACAAAGTGATGAAGCGTACGTCTAACCGTCCTTTGCCTACAGGCAGAGTTTCGGATCTTGAAGCTTATATCTATGCCGCTCTTGTGGGATTTATTGGTTTTGTATTGCTTATGGTTTATACCAATGCTTTGACAACTATGCTGTCTTTGCTCTCTCTGGTTTTGTATGCATTTGCGTATACTCCGCTAAAGAGAAAGGGACCAATAGCTGTGTTTGTAGGAGCTATACCGGGAGCGTTGCCGCCCTTATTGGGTTGGGTAGCTGCTACGGGAACAATTGGAATTGAGGGGTTGGTTATATTTTCTATTCAGTTTTTCTGGCAATTTCCTCATTTTTGGGCGATTGCTTGGGTGGCTGACGAAGATTATAAAAAGGCTGGATTCAAACTTCTTCCAAATGGAGGTAGCAAGGATTTGAATACAGCAATTCAGATTATGATTTATACCTTGTTTTTGATTCCGTTAGGCTTATTGCCTGCGATGTCAGGAATGACGGGAGCCACATCTGCGGTTGTGGCAACGATTTGCGGTATTTTATTTCTTACGCAGACTTTTTCATTGATGAAAGATGGCTCGCGAAAGTCCGCATTGAAAATCATGTTTGGATCGTTTTTCTATCTACCTATTGTTCAAATTGCGTATTTACTAGATCAGTTATAAAATTATGACCAACAATCAATCTATACTAACCCAAGAACCTCAAACCACACTTTCCATAAATCCCCATAAATTTTCATTATGGATCTTTATGGTAAATGTGATCATGCTTTTTGCCGCATTTACAAGTGCATATATTGTAAAGCAGGGGGAAGGCAACTGGTTTGAATTTGAATTGCCGTATACGTTTATAGTTTCGACTGTAATCGTATTGTTAAGCAGTGGTAGCTTGCATTGGGCTTACCGATCTGCCAAGAAGGATAACCTTTCTGGTTTGTATATAGGTATGTCGATAACAGTGATTTTAGGCTTGGCTTTTCTAGCTAGTCAATATTGGTCGTGGGTATTGTTTGTTGAAAACAATGTTCACTTCGTAGGCCCTCCATCAGGCTCCTTTGTTTATGTTTTGATGGGCGTTCATGGTGTTCACTTGATTTCTGGAGTATTGGTGTTGCTTTATATGTATCGTAAAGTGGCTAAAAAACTAGTAAGCTCCACGAATATGAATTCAATGGATATGGCTGTTACATATTGGCATTTCTTGGGATTGTTGTGGGTTTATCTACACGTTTTTTTAGTATTGAATAATTAAAATCTTAAAACAGAATATTTATGGCTGCAAATACAGCAACAGTAGATGCGTCAACAAGATGGGGCGGTGCTTATAAGCCTCTTGATGCAAGCTATGGAAAACTGATGATGTGGTTTTTTCTACTATCGGATGTTTTTACATTTGCGGGATTGTTGATTGCGTATGGAATGATTCGCTATTCATTTCCTGCATATCCTGCGGAGATTCTAACTCCAGAAAACTTTGTGCCTAGCGCTGATTATTGGCCGGTGCCAGAGATGGTTTTTACTGCAGTTCCATTTTTGCATGGAGTGCATTTGCCTTTGGTATTCGTTGCTTTGATGAGTTTTATTTTGATCATTAGCTCTGTGACTATGGTATTGGCTGTGGAAGCAGGACAAAGAATGGATCAAAAAGCAGTTGAAAAATGGATGCTTTGGACGATTCTTGGAGGTATAACTTTCTTAGGTTGCCAGGCTTGGGAGTGGAGTCACTTCATTCATGGAGCAGGTAAAGGAACGGTTGTCAATCAATTGATTGATGGCAAGTTTGTAGATCAATTGTTTCATGGAGCAAACTTGTCATATAACGAGTATGGTCCTCAGGCATTTGCGCAATTGTTCTTCTTTATTACTGGATTCCACGGTTTCCACGTATTCTCTGGTATCGTACTTTTGATTATCATTTTTTATAATGTTGTTATTGGTACTTATGAGAGAAGAGGTCATTACGAAATGGTTGAAAAAGTAGGTCTTTACTGGCACTTTGTTGACCTTGTATGGGTATTTGTATTTACATTCTTCTACTTAATCTAATTGATACTATGGGACAGATAGAAACACCAGTAGCAAAAAAAGAAGTTAAGCCAGCGAATCCTGAGACGATCAAAAAGCTTTTAAAAGTTGCTGTTATCATTTTCGCGATTACAGTAGGTGAATTTGTTTTGGCGTACACATTGGATAGAGGTTTATTTCTTTATTCGTTGTTCATCGGTTTGACAATGCTTAAGGCTGCTTATATTGTGCTTGAGTTTATGCACTTGAAATATGAGAATAAAACATTAATTTGGTCAATCTTATTGCCATGTTTATTTCTGATATGGTTTATAATAGCATTGCTTAATGAAGGTGGAGCCGTATTTGAAGCTCGCTTTTTTTAGCAGATAAAGATATAGAGGTCAGCTTTTTAGTTGACCTCTTTTTTTGTTGTAAGTCTATGGTTTAAAGTTCTTAAATTGTTAAATTTATGATATTAATATTAAGCCCAAAGATTTAGAATTTCATTTATCAATAAAAGAGAGGAGAGGATGAAGAAAGGCGTTTTTCTAGGCGTAATGTTGTTGTTGCCTTTGGCAATACTCGTGTTTTTGAAAAAGTTCGGGAAAAATGAGTACTCCCTACCTGTTTTACATTCAAAAATGTCTGTGGAATATTTGAATCCAAATATTGCTTCAGAAGAAATAGGAGTTTATATCAATGTAGGCGTTGGAACAGAGGAAGATAGAAGATTTATTATTCAGAATTTGGATAGGATCATTGACAAATTAAAAATACATGAAGATGTTAAGCTGTTTTTGTACACAGATAGTGATAGAGAAAAGCAGAATTCCGAAGACTACTTTATTGTCAATAAGAATTACGAAAGTATAGAATGGAAATTAGATTCATCAAATGCTTTTTTGAATTTCACAGAACCGTTGGTTGTGGAAGAATTTCCTGAAGCTATAAACAAGGCTTTGCTTATCGATAAAGGCAGGCAATTAAGAGGTGTTTATGATTTGTCGAATGAGGAGGAGTTTGATCGAATTTCATTGGAGTTGCAGATATTAAAATACAAATAAATGAGCAGTATAGAATTGTCTAATAAACAGTCTTTTTGGGCTATAGGTATAATCTCAGCGTTAGTGCCAGTATTGGTGGCAGTGCTTTTGTTTGTGCCGGCTAAGTTGAATATAGCAAGTGATTGGGTGCATATCTTGCCTTCTTTTCATGCATTAGTAAATGGCACTACAGCTGTTATTCTTGTATTGGCATTGTATTTTGTTAAGCAAGGGAATTTTGAAGCGCATAAGAAGTCAATGTTAGTCGCTTTTGTATTGGGAGGCATGTTTTTGATTTCTTACGTGGTTTACCATTCGAGCGTTGAATCTACCAAATTTGGCGATATTAATGGAGATCGAATTGTAGACAGTGCTGAGTTGGCTCAAATTGGTGCAATGAGGTATGTGTATTTAGGCGTGTTGCTGTCTCACATCTGTTTTGCGGCTATTGTGCTTCCTCTCGTTTTGATGTCATATTACTTCGGTTTGAAAGGCTTGAATGAGAAACATAAGAAATTAGTTCGTTTTGCCTATCCAATATGGCTATATGTGTCAGTGACTGGCGTTGTGGTATATATGATGTTGAAACCTTATTATCAGTTCTAAATATGAGAAAACAAATTGTCATAAAGCTTTTATCATTAACTGTGATAATGTATCTAGGGTTGATGGATGTCGCAGCTCAGTGCGCTATGTGTAGAGCTTCTGTCGAGAATAATGTTAGCGAGGGAGAGTCAATATCTCTTGCCGCTAAACTGAATCTTGGAATAATGTATTTATTTGCTATGCCTTATATTATAGCGGCAGTTATAGGCTATGTATGGTATAAAAAGGCAAAAAAGAACAGGGCTTTAAAAGCTTCATGATGATATACTAAAAAGGTTCATGACTTTGAACCTTTTGGCTTACTTTTTGTTGTTATTAGATTTTTTATTTGGTTTTAAAAAGGTTTGCCCGAAATAAGGGAGGTATATGGTGACAAGAAGCGTTTTTGTACTTATAATAACTTTTTTAATTATAATTCTTAATGCCCAGATTGAGAATCATCAGAGTGCAAACGATCAGCAAAGTTATTTTCAGGGGCGCTTGACGGAAAAGCTGTTGGATCTAAGAAGTGAGAAGCAGACATTTTCTGAAAAGTTTAATGAAGAAGATTTTTACGGAACTTTTTTCACAAATTCTAATTTTTCCAAGTTTAGAAATTTTGTGATTTTTAAGAATGATGAGCCTTATCAATGGAGATTTGAAGATTATATATTTTCGAAATTCAAGCCCGAAACCTTAAGAAAGAGGATCGTAGATGATGAAGAAGGGAATTTATTTGCTTTAGAAAAAGGCAGGGCTTCTTATGGAGGAAATCAATTCGAATTTGTACTGATGAAGCCACTCGGTGATGTGATCAGTGAGAAGTGTGTAAGAAACACATATGAGAATGGGCAAAGTAAAAAGTATACTATTAAGTTAAAGGATATTGAGGGCAAGTCGATTTTATTATTGGATTGCTCAAAAAATATTTTCACATCCTATTTTCTTCTAGCAATATTTGTATTGACATTAATTTCTCTTTTGATTGATATTTCGATCTGTTGGTCGCTTAATCAAAACCCAGATAAGTTTAAAGCACAATGGAAACGGATGTCATTTTCTATGATTTCAGTTTTAATGTCATTAATAATCTTGAACTTGTTATATATAGAGTATTTTAATGAACTATATGGAATAAGTTTTGAGTTTTTTAGAATAATTAGATTGTTGTTTATTTTGCCCATGCTGATTTTGTCAGTTAATTATTTTATGAAAACTACAAAATTTTTCACTTCGGAAAAGTTTTGGGCAAGAACCATCAATTTTATTATTGTCATTTTTTTAGTGCAACTCTATTACGTTTTTTCTGTCAATGCTGTAAATACTGCTATTAGTTTTTTGGGTTTTGAAGGAATATTTCACTTTAATGACGTGTTTAAAATTCTAGGTTTCGCATGTCTCTTTTCCATGTGTATTGTTCTTTATTTTAATCTGAGCTTGCTTACCGTGAGGGTTGTCAACAGTTATTGGCAAGAAAGAAAAAATATAGCATTATTATCAATATTGTTAATCTCATCCTTGATATTTCTATTATTGACGGATAATTTTTCTCTATTAGGAGTTCTTTGGATTATGATTAATGTCGCTTTGATATACTATACATATACTGGAGAATTTAAATTGAATTTCAATAATCTTAATAATTCAGTGTTCAAGAGCGCTTCTGTGTTTATTATATTTAATGCCCTTAGTGTTTCTATTTTGCTCACAGTAATCAAAGGAGCTGAGAATGAATCGTTTATCGGAATTTTTCAAAGAGAAGAATTATGGATGTTTAATACGAGATATTTTTTAAAAGCTTTCTCATTGACTTTGATAAGCCAGTGTATGATATTCTATGTGCTGTCAGGACTGATTATTTTGAGATATTTAGTAATTAAGAAGAGTATTCCATTTTTATTTAAACTTCAGTTTTTTTCTTATACTTCATTTTTCGTTTCGCTTATCGTTATTTTCTTTTTTATATTTTTGATTCAATGTGATATTGATAAGCAAAATTTTAGGAATAATTCATTGGCTGAAATTGAAGGTCTTCGAATAGAGATGTCGGAAATGAAATACAAGGTTCGGAAATCATTTTTTGAGTTAAAAGAACAAACATTGCTTCAAACACATGGATGGAACAGCCATTTCTTTTTGTCATCTACTGATCGTTTTTCGATATTAAATATGCCCTTTGAGGTATTTAGTAAAATGGAAAATGAGTCTACCTATTGGAGAACTGATGGGATAGATGTTTATCATCGTTTTTTTGGCTATGGGGACGAGCGAATTTACTTGAGATTAACAATGAATATTTTTAATGCTTCATTGCTCTCAACATTGCAAATTTTCTTTATATGTTCCGCATTTGCTTTTATAGCATTCTTTGTGATTTCGACTTTAATTTCTGGTTGGATGTTGAAGCCATTTAAAATGTTTACTGACAAGATAAAAGCAAATGGCTTTGAAAATGATTATCAGATGGAAACTTCGGTATACAAGGATGATTTCTTTGAAAAAGATTATCAGTCGATGATTCAGAAAATTCATAAGGAAAAGGAGCATTATGCGCATATCCAACAACTGAAAGCCATAAATCATTTATCTCAACAAGTTGGACATGAACTTAGGACTTCTTTGACTCCATTGAAGCTGAAATTTGATTTGATCAGAAGAAAGATGCGATATGATCAGATTGAAAACCATCAGATTCAAGAAGAATTGGAATTGCTTAATATGCATTTTGATGAATTAACTAGTTTGGTAGAGAGTTTTCAACAATATGCAATAGATGCTCAGCCATGTCTTAGAAGAATAGAAATAGTTACATTTTGCGATCTATTGGATGAAAAGCTATATATAAGAAATATTAATGCGATAAGAGAGGGAAGCTTGGATGATCAATATATTATTGTCGATACGATGCTTTTGGTGAATTCGATTGTTACTTTTATTGACTATATGCAATTGAGCACAATTGACAAATCTATTTCATATCGATTTGAGATGTTGGGAGATTCTTTGATTTTTCAACTTGAATTTGAGAATAGTTTGAATTTTGATGAGCAAATGCTTGAAAGCTTATTCGATTTTCAGTTTGATGAAAAGAATACTCATTCATTTATTAAAATTGGGATTGCCAAGAAAATATTGGCAAGTATGAATATTAATCTGACATGTGTTGAAAAGCATGGGAATATATTTCTATCTCTTGACATGTCTGAGACAGTTCCTGTAGATTTTCAAGATGAAAAATTGGAAATTTAAGATCAAAATAGTATTATGAATTAAACCCGAACCCTTTAAGCAAATGATAAAAAATCTATTTTGTTTTACTGTATTGTATTTTCATTTTGCTATCAATGTATTCCCTCAAAGTCGGTTTAATATAAGCTCTTCAGACCGAGAATTTCTTATTAACACTAGTGAAGGCACAGTTAGTTTGAATCAGATAAGCGGTTTGAATGCTGTGCAAGTTGATTTATTTGTCCATAATAAAGTTGAACGTTTAGCTGTGTTTGACCGAACATCTGGAAAATTATACTTTTTTTCTATTAGCGAAAATGATGAGGAATTTTATTTAGATGAAAAGTTCACTAATGAATTTACTGTTGCCCCGAAAAGTTGGGTTAAATTTCGTGATTATGATGGAGATGGGAATACAGATATTTGGACAGCGTCAAATCTAGGGGTGAAAGTGTATAAAAATAAAGGAGGTGTAAATCTTGAATTTGACTTGGTTGCCGATCCGTTGTTAGTGAAGGGCTTGTCTAATAATGAAGTTAACTTGAATCCATCTGATTTAGACATATTTATATTGAGGGATATCGATAATGATGGAGATTTAGATGTTTTAATGTATAATTTCTCAACTGGTGAGGACTTGTATTATTATAGAAACTATAGCCAAGAAAATGAAGGCAACAATCTGAACTTAATTTATAAATTAGAAACAACATCATTTGGTGAATTTAAAGAATGCGATTGCGAAAAAGTTCCATATGTGTTTCAAGGTGCAGAGTGTGATTACAGCAATGCCGTGAGTGGGAGTAGGATAAAGCATATAGGAGGTAAATCGTTAGAGGTCTTTGAAAGTGGTGACTATTCTATAATTGCGGGGCATGAACAGTGCAAGGAGTTGTTTTTAGTAGGAGATAAAAATTATAACAAGTATAGTTTTACTGACTTTGATTTGTTAAGAGATAATTCTGGTCGATCGATTGATTTGTTTTATTACCCTTCAGTTTATGATGTGAGGATATCAGGAAGGCAGTTTCTTTTTTATTCAACAAATTTGGAAAATGATCCAAGAAACGATAATTCCAAGTCCATCTACTATTCACTTGTGAAGGCTGGAAGTCTTGAAACCCCAAGGACTCTTAATTTAGAAAACTATTTAGATTTTGGCAGTAACTCGGTATTAGTAAGTTATGATTTCGATCAAGATGGGTTAAAGGATTTATTAGTTTCTAGTGATCAGTTGATTGACGGGGTCACTAATGCTGAATTTAATTATTATAAAGGCATTTCCAAGACGGAGTTTGCATATATTGATACTGATAGGTTTTCGATTTTTGAAAATGAATGGATGAACGTGATTCCAAGACACTTATATTTGAATGGGAGAGATTATTTGTTTATAAATCAAATAGATAAAGGCAGATTAACGGGAAGATTATCTTATTTGACAGATTTTAAAAATGGAATTTCAGTAAGTGAAATCATTGAAACTCAAGTAGAGATATCAAGAAATGATAATTATATTTTTCTTGATATTGATGATGATGGAGATTTGGAGCTTTTAGTCCTTAAGAGTTCAGGGACTATTGATACTTATCAAATTGAAGAAAATTTGAAATTTAGCAAAGAGTTAGATCCGTTTATAGATATTGATAAGTATGAGATGATGCCTTTATACTTTATAGAAAAAGTTGAAGATAATACATTTGTTTTGATTGATACTGAAGGTAAATGGTATGAATGGGATCGAAGTGCGGACCATGTTCAACCTTTAGGTTATGATAGCCAAGAAAACTCTTTTATATCAGGCAGAAAGACTCAGTTGTTGAAAATTGAAGATGGACTTAGCAATTATTGTTTGCTGGGAGGTGTATCCGGTGGGGTGGGCTTAGTGAGTTTAAATGAGAGCAAAGAATTTGAGGATAATTTTGTTATTTTCCCAAATCCACAAAATTTGTGGGTTCATAATTCTCTAAAGGTAATTTCTAAGGATAAATCTCAACTAACAATTTATAATTCTCTTGGACAATTGATTTTTGAACCTATGGCTTTAGTTTCAGGAATAAATGATTTGAATATCAGCTTTGAAACTCAAGGTATGTATTTTTTTGTGTTTACAAGCGAGGGTGAAGTTTTAGCGAAAAGAAAGGTAATGGTACATGAGTAAGCTAGTTCTGTTTATTGATATAAAAGCTGATCCAATAAGTTCTTCTTTTAACAATCAATTAATGTTGTCATTAAAGGAGCGCAACGAAGAGGTTGACTTCATTGATATGGATAATTATTCTGAGAACTTATTTGTTGATCATGTATTAAAATCTTCTTCAGAATATACTAAGATGGCGATTGTTTTAGAAGCTATTGAGAAAGATGCTGCGGATTTAGGACCAGTATTAAAGATGATTATGAAGGCTGTAAGAGGAAGCTTTTCAAATTGCAAGATATTTTTTTCCGGGACAAATGATTATTTGTACAGTATTCTAAGCAAAGCGAAAAAGGTTCCTGTACTATTTGAGAACAATGACGATAAATTAAAGATCTTTATTGAACAATTTTTAAAAGATTGATATTGTAATTTTTTGTCAATTATTGTTTTGGATTGAAAATTGCGGCATAACCATTTTAGCTACATGTGACTTTATAGTTATTTATTTTTAAACTTTTTGATCCGACAGGGATTGATATTACTACAATAACGTATGCAAATGATGACAGAAAAGATTATAAGCAAAGATATTTTTTTAAAAAAGCTAAATGTTATATATATGGACAAGTCCATGGGGTGGGTTGAGAAAAATTCCGCGATAATGGACTTGATCAATGAGCGAGATAAGCTTATCAGAAAAAGAAATACAGAGGTTTGCAAAATATTGCTTTTGAGAGGGGATAACAAGAGAGAAAATCTTTTCGATCTTAATTAATTCAAAATTTGAACATAAATTCTACATAAGAATAATCAGGGTACTTATGCAATGCTTGTCATTGTCTTGTACTTTTTAATTATTAGGCGGAAAGTTTTTGAAACCCGATTAGTTGTGCTTAATTTTACGATAGGCATGACAATGGAAATTAAAGATATAAAAGCACCCATTCAAGATGAAATGGTAGCTTTTGAGACGCATTTTAGAGGGTCGGTTAAAAGCAAGGTTTTTCTTTTGGATAAGATAATGTCTTACATAATCAAAAGAAAAGGAAAGCAAATGAGACCCATGTTTGTTTTTTTGACTGCAGGGACTACGGGAAGTATTTCAGAAAAGTCTTATAGAGGTGCTGCATTGATAGAATTGTTGCATACAGCTACTTTGGTTCATGATGACGTAGTTGATGAGGCGAATTATAGACGTGGATTTTTTTCTGTGAATGCTCTTTGGAAGAACAAAATAGCTGTGCTAGTAGGAGATTATCTTTTGTCAAGAGGCTTGTTGCTTTCTGTTGATCATGGAGATTTTGATTTGTTGAAAATTGTTTCGACAGCCGTCAAAGAAATGAGTGAAGGAGAGTTGCTTCAAATTGAAAAAGCCAGAAAACTTGATATTACTGAAGAGGTTTATTATGAAGTGATAAGGCAAAAGACAGCATCATTAATTGCATCTTGTTGCTCTGTAGGCGCTTGTAGTTCAGGAGCAAGTCCGGAAGTTGTGGAAAAAATGAGGTTGTTTGGCGAGAAAGTCGGTATGGCATTTCAGATCAAAGATGATTTGTTTGATTTTGGACATGACGAAGTAGGTAAGCCGTTGGGGATAGATATTAAAGAAAAGAAAATGACACTTCCTTTGATTCATGCCTTGAGGAATTCTGATTGGCTTACAAGAAGAAAAGTGCTTTACACAATAAAAAACAAGAGTCATAAGCCGGAGAAAGTGAAAGAAGTCATAGAATTTGTGAGAAAATCAGGTGGTTTGGATTACGCTGAAAATAAAATGAAAGAGTTTTATTCTGAAGCTTTAAGTATTTTAAATGAATTTGATGACTCGGAATATAAAAAAGCGCTTAAGGGGTTGGTTGATTATACAATATTAAGAAAAAAATAGTCCATTAACATATGGACTATTTTTATTATAGGTATCGTTACTTAGCCTCTGCTTCTAATTCTTTTATCTTTTCTTCCAAGCGGTTTATTTTTAATAAATACTCTTTTTCTTGCCTATTTATTTCTTCCCTAGAGGCCATTAATTCTTCTAAATTTTGACGCATTTCTTCTTCTTGTTCTCTAAGCTCTTGTGTTTGCAGGTTTGTTTCCTCAAGCAGTTTTTGGGTGTTTTTATTTATCTGGATTGTGGAAATTGAAGATGCGACAATTTGAGCTACATTGTCTATGAGTTCTTTGTGATATTTTTCAAAAGTAGCGAATGATGCGATTTCGATAATTCCTACAACTTGATTATCATAAATCATAGGAGTCAGATATATGCTTTTAGGGTTTGAAGTGCCAAGTCCTGAAGTGATGTTTATGTAATCTTCAGGAATTTCATTAAGATAAATAGGTTCTTTTTCTAAATAGCATTGTCCGACTAGTGATTCGCCAGGTTTTACACTTTTTTGCAAGTGTTTTTTTCTGTTATATGCATAAGTAGAGGCAAGTATTAGTTCTTTTTCTCCTTTGATATTAATATTAGTTATGAATAACCCTGCTTGATTTGCATTAGTGTACTTTACTAGAGATTTAACTATTGCATCTCCTAAAGAAGTAAGGTCTTCCCTTTCATTTCTTGTGATCTCGTTAAACAATGATATGCCTTCAGTGATCCAAATTCTTTTATTTTCTTTATTCTGAAAGTCAATTAAAGAGTCACGCATCTCAAGCAATGATTTACTAAGAAGATCTTTCTCTCCAGATGCCTTGAACTCAGTTTCGAGTTCGTTTTTTCCTATATTTTGAGCGAATTTAGTAGCCTTAATCAATGCGTCTTCCATTCTACTGAATGATTTTTCAATCGCTTGAAATTCGAGGATAAAGCTTTGTAATGAAATGTCATTTTTGAAGTCTCCTTGGCTAATGCTTTTTGCCTTTTTGACTAGCCTTTGAATATAGTTGTCTAGTTTTTTAACTCCAATATTAACAATTACCAATGATATGATAAAGCATATAAAGGATACTAATATTGTGCTTTTTAGGCTGTCTTTTAACGGCTTTAGTTGTTCTGTTTTGGAAAAGTCCATGACAAACATCCAGTCGGATAAATGAATAGGCGTTATATTCAATTGCCTTTCGTCATCACCATCGTTATAATTAATTTTAGAGCCAGATTCAGGTATGTCGGAAAGTTTTAATAAATCTTTATTTAGGCCTGAATAATCAAAAATGCTTCTATTATAATCATTGTTGTTATTAGAAATAATAATGTTTCCTGAGTTATTGATCAGATAACTTTTTCCTTTTTGCCCAAGCTTTTTGGAAGTGATATAATTGATCATTTGATCAAGATCGCAGGTGCTGAAGGCTACTCCTAATAATTGATTGTTTTCACTATATATTTTTTTGACTCCAATAACGGCCCCTTGATCTCCATCAGAGTCTTTGTATAAGTAATTGTCATGAGGAGATTTAAGAAATTGATTGAACCATGGGAACTTATAGGATAGGTTGTTCATGCTATCGTTTGGGTGCATATATGTATGCACTTTGCCTTGGGTAGTTATTATACCAATGTCTAATATATTTTCATCAAATCGTTTGGATCTGTTTAAATGATTCTTTATGATGTTGATATCTTTATTGTCATTTTCAATCCAATGAGTAATTAAAATGTTATTGGCTAGCGATGATTCAACAAAATTGTTGATATTCATAAATACTACCTTGAGATATAAGGTGGATTTTTCGATATGGGCGGGAATGGTATTCTTCGTAATTATTTCTTCTATTAATTTATTTGAGTTGTAGTAATTAATCCCATTTGTGAGTCCTAAGGCGAAAATAATTATGACAATGCTGTTGAGTAAAATCCTTCCTTTAAGAGAGTTTAAAGTAAACGTCTTTTTTTTAAACATGAGTTTATAATATTCCTTTTTGAAAAAATAATTGTTTAAAGCTTTTATTTCGCTAAAATAGTATAAAAAAATGTTAATTATATGCCTAATAACTATGGGTATATAGTATTGCTTTTATACTGCAATTAGGTAGGAATATTAATCGATGTGTTAAAATTGAACTTAATCAAAATTAAATTTAATAAAAGATGTGTGTGCTGAGTCTGTCAAGGGGATTAATTGATTTATTCCCTATTGTTTGTATTATTACGTGTTGCGATGGAGTTGAATAATGAGGGGGATATTCTTTAAAAATTGAAATAAAAAAAAGAGAGCCTAAGGCTCTCTCTTGAATGTTATGAAACTTTTACTTTAAGCTTTTTCTCTATTTCTTGAATTTCTCCTTTGTGTTTAGATCCGCTAGATAACATGTCATTAACAGATTGTACTGCATGTATGACTGTGCTATGATCTCTTCCGCCAAAATGGTAGCCAATAGATTTAAGAGAATGTTGAGTGAGTTCTTTGGAAAAGTACATAGCTATTTGTCTTGCTATTACATATTCTTTTTTTCTTGATTTGGCTTTAAGGTCTTTAGGGCTCAGATTATAATATTCAGAAACAACTTCTTGAATATAGTCTATGCTCATTTCAGTGTCCACATCTTCAACAATATGCTTTAAAGTGGATTTAGCTAATTCAAGATCAATATCTTTTCTTACCAAAGAGGCTTGAGCGATTAAGGATATCAATACACCTTCAAGTTCTCTGATGTTTGTATCTATTGTATAAGCAAGGTATTCAATGACATTCTTTGGTACATGTATGCCATCCGCTTGCATTTTTCTTTCGATGATGGCTATACGGGTTTCAAAATCCGGAGTTTGAAGATCCGCTGTTAAGCCCCATTTAAATCTTGAAAGCAATCTTTCCTGAAGGCCTTTAAGGTCTTTAGGAGGGCAATCGCTGGTCATAATGATTTGCTTGCCATTTTGGTGCAAGTGATTGAAGATATGAAAAAACATCTCCTGCGTTTTTTCTTTGCCAGCTAAGAATTGCACGTCATCCAAAATAAGCACATCTACTTGAAGGTAGAAGTTCTGAAATTGTTGGAGTCTGTTGCTTTTAAGAGCTTCGATGAATTGATTGGTGAACTTTTCGGAAGAAACATATAGAATGAATTTATTTCCCAATTCAATATTGTTTCTTATCTCGTTCCCAATGGCTTGAACTAAATGAGTTTTGCCAAGACCAACTCCTCCATATACCATTAATGGGTTGAAAGAAGTAATTCCCGGCTTTTGAGCTACAGCAAATCCTGCAGATCTCGCAAGTCTGTTGCAGTCGCCTTCGATATAATTTTCGAATGTGTACTGATCATTTAGATGGGAGTCTCTTACAGAATCTTCGACTGACTTTAGCTCGAAAGGACTTGAGTAGTCACTACCTTTAAGGTTAAGGCCATTGCCGTCTCCGTTTCTGTTCGATTTATTGGGTAGGTTTACAGTGTATGGCTGATTACCTTCAAAACCATTGTCTACGACAACAGAATATTCCAATCGCCCGCTTTTGCCCAATACATGGTCGATAGCGGCTCTTAGAAGATACACATAATGCTCTTCCAGATATTCGTAGAAGAATTGGCTTGGGACCTGTATAGTCAAAACGTTTTCAACAAGCTGCAATGGCTTGATGGGCATGAACCAAGTCTTAAAACTTTGATCATTAACGTTTTCCTTTATAATGGCCAAACAATTACTCCATACATTATGACAGTCGTTGTGCTGCATGTGTCAATTCTTGCGATTAAATTTATATCCTAATGCTTAAGCAAAGGATTACAAAAGTGAAAAAAAAATAAATAACTAAAAAGCATTTTTGTTCTTGACTTTCACTTTTATTTGACTAGCCGTATGCTAACGGCTCAGAACCGCTAAATTAAACCATATTTTTTTCTTGACAAACAGTGGTAGGTCATTTTTTTAAATGATTTTGGGCATAAGCTTACAAACTTGCTGTGATTTTATAGAATCATTTACTGAAAAGTTGATTTTATTAATAAGTCTATTTGATTGTGTTTCAAAAACTTATTACCTTTGCGCATCGTTCGAGTGAGCGGTTCGGGGCTTCCCGAAAATGTTTAATTAATGGGTTAAGTGGTTGGCTCGCACTTGACTGTATGTTTAGAGCCTTAATATTATGGCAAATTCACCAGAAGATTTTAACTGGGATGAACTAGAACAAGGTGGTTTCGGCGATTCTTATTCATCTGAAAACAGAGAAGAATTAGAAAAAATGTACGAAGCTACACTTTCTCAAATCGAAGAGAAAGAAGTAGTAAAAGCAACGGTAGTTGCAATCAATGATCGTGATGTTGTTTTGAACATTGGTTTCAAATCCGACGGTCTAGTTTCTTCAACTGAATTCCGTGATCTTCCTGATTTGAAGATCGGTGACGAAGTGGAAGTTTACATCGAAGAGCAAGAGAACGCTCAAGGACAATTGGTATTGTCAAGAAGAAAAGCTAAGATCGTTAAAGCTTGGGAGCAAATCCAAGGAGCTCTTGATAATGACTCTGTAATCGAAGGAGTTGTTAAAAGAAGAACTAAAGGTGGTCTTATCGTGGATATCTACGGTGTTGAAGCATTCTTGCCAGGTTCTCAAATCGATGTTAAGCCAATCAGAGACTTTGATGTATTTGTTGGTAAGAAAATGGAAGTTAAGGTAGTTAAGATTAACTACACTAACGATAACGTTGTAGTTTCTCACAAAGTTCTTATCGAGAAAGATCTTGAGAAGCAAAAAGCAGAGATTCTTAATAACCTTGAGAAAGGTCAAGTTCTTGAAGGTGTTATCAAGAATATGACTAATTTCGGTGTGTTTATCGATCTTGGTGGTGTTGATGGTCTATTGCACATCACTGATATTTCTTGGGGAAGAATCAATCATCCAGAAGAAGTTCTTCAGTTGGATCAAAAAGTGAACGTTGTAGTTCTTGATTTTGATGATCAAAAGAAGAGAATTTCTCTAGGTATGAAGCAATTGACTCCTCATCCATGGGATTCACTTCCAGAAGATCTTCAAGTTGGTTCTAAAGTAACAGGTAAGATTGTTAATGTTGCTGATTACGGTGCTTTCTTGGAAATCATGCCAGGTGTTGAAGGATTGATTCACGTTTCTGAAATGTCTTGGTCGCAGCACTTGAGAAATCCACAAGATTTCATCAAGATAGGTGATGCGCTTGAAGCAGTTGTTCTTACTTTAGACCGTGACGAAAGAAAAATGTCACTAGGTATCAAGCAATTGACTGAAGATCCTTGGACTAAAGGTGATGTATTGACTAAGTATGCTGTTGGTACTAAGCACCAAGGTGTTGTTAGAAACTTGACTAACTTCGGTTTGTTCATCGAGCTTGAAGAAGGTATCGACGGTCTAGTTCACGTTTCTGATTTGTCTTGGACTAAGAAGATCAAGCATCCGTCAGAGTTTGTGAAAGTAGGAGAGAACTTGGATGTTCAAGTGTTGGAGTTGGATGTTGAAAACAGAAGACTTGCTCTAGGGCATAAGCAACTTGAAGAAAATCCTTGGGATACTTTCGAGTCTATCTTCACAAGAGGATCTGTTCATAAAGCTACAATCTTGAGTAAAAACGATAAAGGAGCTGTTCTTGAGTTGCCATATGGCATCGAAGGATTTGCTTTGACTAAGACGTTGAACAAAGAAGAAGGCGGGCAAGCAGGTGTTGGTGAAGCATTGGATTTCAAAGTTGTTGAATTCAACAAGGATGAGAAGAGAATCGTTCTTTCTCACACAGCTACATACCAAGAGGATGAAGTTGAAGTGAAGAAGAAGGCTCCTAAGAAGAAAGCTGCTGCTAACAAAACTGCTGCTGATGTAGAGAAAGATACTCTAGGGGATCTTGATGCATTGACAGCGTTGAAGCAAAAAATGGAAAATGATGGCGAGTCTAAATAATTGATTGGACTTTTCATTGAAAATAATTAAAAAGCACCTTTAGGGTGCTTTTTTTTTGTCAAAGCTTTGGAATTAATAAAGCAATTCCTACTTTTGCATTCCCTTTGAACGAAGGGTGTGTGAAATCTAATCGCCTCCATAGCTCAGCTGGCCAGAGCAACTGACTTGTAATCAGTAGGTCGTTGGTTCGAATCCGACTGGAGGCTCAAAATATAGAGATAAGGTCTCGTGGCCGAGTGGCTAGGCAGTGGTCTGCAAAACCATTTACAGCGGTTCGAATCCGCTCGAGACCTCCAAGTAATAATTATTATCGCCTCCATAGCTCAGCTGGCCAGAGCAACTGACTTGTAATCAGTAGGTCGTTGGTTCGAATCCGACTGGAGGCTCAATATTTAGAGATAAGGTCTCGTGGCCGAGTGGCTAGGCAGTGGTCTGCAAAACCATTTACAGCGGTTCGAATCCGCTCGAGACCTCCAAATAATAATTATTATCGCCTCCATAGCTCAGCTGGCCAGAGCAACTGACTTGTAATCAGTAGGTCGTTGGTTCGAATCCGACTGGAGGCTCAAAATATAGAGATAAGGTCTCGTGGCCGAGTGGCTAGGCAGTGGTCTGCAAAACCATTTACAGCGGTTCGAATCCGCTCGAGACCTCCAAGTAATAATTATTATCGCCTCCATAGCTCAGCTGGCCAGAGCAACTGACTTGTAATCAGTAGGTCGTTGGTTCGAATCCGACTGGAGGCTCTAATTTAGATATAAGGTCTCGTGGCCGAGTGGCTAGGCAGTGGTCTGCAAAACCATTTACAGCGGTTCGAATCCGCTCGAGACCTCCAAATAATAATTATTATCGCCTCCATAGCTCAGCTGGCCAGAGCAACTGACTTGTAATCAGTAGGTCGTTGGTTCGAATCCGACTGGAGGCTCAAAATATAGAGATAAGGTCTCGTGGCCGAGTGGCTAGGCAGTGGTCTGCAAAACCATTTACAGCGGTTCGAATCCGCTCGAGACCTCCAAGTAATAATTATTATCGCCTCCATAGCTCAGCTGGCCAGAGCAACTGACTTGTAATCAGTAGGTCGTTGGTTCGAATCCGACTGGAGGCTCATAAGCGCTAATAAAATATTGTATTTTATTAGCGCTTTTTTTTGTCTATAAATTTTCATTTGCTAATTTAATATCATGTAAAGGCAGTTTTTCATTTTATTTGAAACTTAAATAAAAGATTTACATGATTTACTTTTTGAGTTAAATTTTTTCATAGGTTATTTATAATATAATCTAAAAGATTAACTAGATTTGTTTATTAATATTCATTTTTCATTAATTAATGCTTTATAAGTGTTTTTGATTCAAAAAATCAGATAAATAATTTTATTGTTCTATTTTTTGTAACATTTCTATTTTTATTAGCGTAATGTTTAATGTGATTTGATTGAATTTTGAATTATATCTAATAATATGAGCGTATGATTGAACTATTACAGGAAGCGGTGAAGGGAGCTAATATTATCCCTACTTTTTTGTTGGTTTTTGTGTTGATGTATGGTATGATCGCCTTTATGGGTTTGATTGATTTTGATACCATTGACTTTGATTTAGACGTTGATGCTGATGCTGACATAGATATGGATGCTGATGTTGATGCTGATGCTGAGGGCGGCTTGAGCGGAGTATCAGGATTTCTTTCTTATTTCAATATAGGCAGAATGCCTATTATGATTTATCTTTTTTTTGTCGTATTCCCAATGTGGGTAATGTCGATATTGATTAATCATTTATTGGGTATAGAATCATTTTGGCTAGGCTTGATTTTATTATTGCCTATTATTTTTGTCTCGTTGTTTTTTGCAAAATACGCTTGTATTCCAGTCGCTAAATTATGGGAAGGCTTGGATGGTACTATCGATACCAACTTTGAAGGAAAAACTTGTACTGTCTTATATGATGCTAAAGGAGATCTTTTAAGTCAAGCTGAGATGGAATGGGCTGGAGACAAGGTCCGGTTGAATGTTAAAGCGCTTCAAGGAAAACATATTTCTGAAGGAGATCAAGCTGTGATCATTGAGCATGTGGAAGATCAAGATTTTTATTATGTAGAGACACTACATTTAAATGTATAACTTTTTTATAATCGAATATTTAACTATTTAAAAAATAACCTATGTTAGAATCATTATATGAATCAATGGTATTCGTGATAATTAGCGGAGTAGCCTTTGTTCTACTTTTTATTGCTGCTGTTTTAGTTAAAATGTATAATAAGGCCGCTCAAGGAGAAGTTTTAGTTAGAACGGGTGGTTTAGGAGGTGCTGATACAAAACCTAAAGTATCTTCATCGGGCTTGTTTTCAGTGCCTGTTATTCATAGGTTGGAGAAAATGGATATTCGTGTGAAGACAATCACTATCTCGCGTACAGGCTCAGAAGGCTTGATCTGTAAGGACAACATGAGAGCGGATATTAAGGTGACATTTTTTGTGAGAGTGAATGTTGATAAGGTTGCTGAAGTAGCAAAGTCAATTGGTTGCGACAGAGCTTCAGACCCTGAGACATTAAGACAATTATATGAACCGAAGTTTGCTGAGGCTTTAAAAACGGTTGGTAAGCAATTTGAATTTGTTCAGCTTTATACTTCACGTAAAGAATTTAATCAAGCTATTGTAAATATTATCGGTACGGATTTGAATGGTTATAAGCTTGAGGACTGTGCGATTGATTTTCTAGAACAAACTCCAGTAAGGGATTTGGATGAGAATAACATTTTGGATGCGGAAGGTATCAAAAAGATTATTGCATTGACATCTACGCAAAAGATTCAATCCAATGAAGTGGAGAGAGAAAAAGAAAAGACAATAAAGCAGCAGGATGTTGAGGCTCGAGAGACTATTTTGAATCTTGATAAACAAAGAGTCGAAGCTGAGGAAAGGCAAAGAAGAGAAATTGAGTCGCTTAAAGCTAGAGAACATGCCGAGGTGGACAGAATCAGAGAAGAGGAACGCCTGAAAGCAGAAAAAGCAAGAATAGCTACCGAAGAGCAAATTCAAATCGCTGAAGAGAATAGAATGCGCGAAGTTGTAGTAGCAGAAAAAAACAAAGAGAGAACCGAAGCAGTGGAAAATGAAAGGGTTCAACAAGCTCAATTGTTGGAAGCTACGGAGAAGGAAAGAATTGTAGAGCTTGCTCGTATTGAAAAGCAAAGAGCTATAGAACAAGAGCAAAAGAATATTCAAGATGTAATTAGAGAAAGAGTATCTGTAGAAAAGGCTGTTGTTGAAGAACAGGAGAAGATCAAAGACACGCAAGCTTATGCGGAAGCGGAAAGAAGCAAGGCAGTGGCTTTGACTAATGCTGAAAGGGATGCTGAAGCTGCTCTCGTAAAGAAAATCAAGGAAGCAGAGGCTGCTAAAGAAGCATCGAAACTTGAAGGTGAAAAAATTCAGATAGATGCTAAGAGTAGGGAAGTAGCGGCTGTTCATGAAGCTGAAGCAACTAAGACATTGGCGGAAGCATCAGCGTCTGAAGCAGCGGCTATAGGTATGGCTGAGGCTCAAGTGATGGAAGCTAAGGCAGAGGCGAGAGAAAAAGAAGCTGCTGCGGAAGCATTGGCTGTAGAATCAAAAGCATTGGCTGAAGCTAAAGGAGTGGAAGCAACGGCGATAGCAGAGGCTAAAGGAACTGAAGCGATAGCAATAGCAGACGCTAAGGGGATAGAAGTGAAAGGAGCTGCTCAGGCAGAGGCTGATAAGCAAGTTGGAGCCGTGGCAGCTGATGTGGAAAGACAAAAAGGTTTAGCTCAAGCTGAAGTGATAGAGACGCAAGCATCCGCTAATGAGAAGCAAGGCCTTGTGGAAGCTAAAATTATGACAGAAAAGCTTACTGCTGAGGCGGAAGGTATACGTCAGAAAGCTGATGCAATGAAAGTTCTTGATCCATCAAGTGTTGCGCATGAAGAGTTTAGATTGCGTCTTGAGCAAGCTAAGGAAATCGAAATGGCTCGTATATTGGCTGGTAAGGAAGTTGCGGCTTCTCAAGCATCTGTATTGGCTGAAGCGCTTAAGTCTTCGAATATCGATATAGTAGGTGGAGAGTCAATGTTCTTTGATAAGCTTACAAGCGCTATTACAACAGGAAAAGCAGTTGATAAAGCTTTGGATAATAGTACTGTTTTAACGGAAGTTAAAGACACTTTCTTTAATGGTAAAGATGGAAATCATTTTAAAGAAAACTTCAAAGATTTTATTGATCAATTTGGCGTAAGTTCTGAGGATTTAAGAAATCTATCAATTTCAGCATTATTATTCAAGTTAACGCAACAGGCGGAAGATGAAGGCTCGTTAAACATGCTTAAAAATCTTCAACAACTATCGAAAGTGATGGGAGTTGAGGAAAAGACTCCGGCAAGCTTAGGTTTGAATTAATAAATGATGGGGCAATTATTACAATGATTGCCCCATTCTTTCTCAAAGCAACTCTATTATTTTTTAGGCTATATTCATTGTGGAGTTTGCTATAAAATCAATTTTTATCAAGGGATTCAAAACTTGGGTTCCGCTTCTATAATTGAAAAGGACTTTGTCCGATATTTCTCCAAATAAATACGCTTTTGAAATGAAACAAGAAGACTTGAATCTTGAAAATAATGATTTACAGCTTGACGGAGGCACATATGAGATATTGAAGCAAAGGCTTCGAAAAGAGAATGAAAATTTGAGGGAAAAGCTTGGAAAGCTAAATGGAGATCGTAAAGGTGTTTTCGGGTCAATTGATTTGAGCTTGCTTGCTAACGAAAGAGTTTCTACAGAGTATAATTGCGTTCCAAGAGACATGTTCCCAGTCGGAGATCATTTTTTGTTTGGTTATAATATACACATGGGGCTAAAGACTGAAACTAAGCTCGAAGATGTGTTTAGCTTTTTTCAGTTTGAAAATGGGGAGTTTCATCAAAAAACTTTGGACCTAATCAATGATAAGGTATTCAAACAGGAGTTTAATAATTTATATAAATATTATAGGGATACATCCTTTGCTAAATTTGCTAAAATTGGGCAACACCTTCACATGGTTTTCCGCATAGGAGATAATGTGCAGGATATAAAGACATTTAAGTGGATGATTCATGATCATGCGCTAGAGTATGTTGATAGTCGTAGCGATCATGAGTTTAAGTTTCCAAGCCAACATGATTTTGAGTGGAAGCGAACTACAAGAGATGATTATTGTGAAGGAGAACACCCACACATATCAATAGAGGATGTGGTGTTTGTCGAAGCTGTAGGTGGGGATTTGACTATCAAGGTCGAAGACAATACGAAAGATGGCAAGGGAATCTATAATGAGCCTGTGAAGCTTGCGGAGCAGAGGCTGGAAGACTCAATTGTTGAGTATTCTTTGATTGATCACTTGGTAGTGATGAGGATAAAGCCTTATCAAGAAGATTTTAGATATTTTGTTTATAACAGCAAGCTTCAGGAAGTCAAGAGAATAGATACGATAGAAGAGTCTTGTATTTTATTGCCGGAAGGCCATGGCCTAATTTTTTCAGATGGATATTATTTGCAGACAGGAGAATTTAAGCAGTTTGAGCAGGATCTCGAGCATATGTTGTTTGAAAGATGTATTCCTTCTCCAAATGGCGAAGATTTTTTATATGTATTTTATAATAGAGAAAAGGGGGTTTATTTTCTTTTAAATTACAATTTGATCGAACAAAAAGTAGAGAACCCTACTTTGTGCAGTGGTTTTTCCATATTTGAAAATGGACAAATGTGTTTGTTCAAGACAGATAAGGAAGCTAAAAAGCATCATGTTGTTCAAATTTGGCAAACTCCTTTTATCGGTCCTGACTTTCAGATCAAAGGAAAAGACGACTCTTACCTTTATAGATTAGGGAATAAAGATATTGTAAGAGCTATGGCTGAATGTCATGCATTGATGGTATTGACAAGTCGTGAAGAAGCTTACAATGATTTGTATGTTGATATCATAAAGCTTAGCACGGATATCATAGATACTTATCACTGGCTTGACAGAGAGGAAGCTTATGATTTAAGCCAAGAACTTCATGGTATTAAATCAACGGCAGTTCAAGCGGTAGACGAGTATGAAAAGGTAAGGCAAATCAGGAAGAATACTCAGGATAAATTTGATGAAGTTACTAAGAAGGCAGACGAACTGATTCGTAAACTGAAAAGAGAAAATCCTCATGTTATTGATGATTTTGTTTCTTATTTGACCTCGTTGAGAACTGTAAGAGGTGAAGTGATTTCATTGAAAACTTTAAGGTATGTCAATGAAGTTGCGGTTGAAGAGTATGATAAAGAATTGGAAGACTTTACTAAGAACGTATCCAAATCTTGTGCTTCGTTTTTGCTTAAAGAAGATGCCTTAAATCCATATAAAGAGAAGGTTACGACGATAGATCAAGAAATTGAGAAAGTAGCCAAGGTAATCGATGCTAATAAGCAGGAAGAGAATATTGTCAAAGTTTCTTCTGAGTTGGAAATGCTAATCGAGATAGTGAGCAATCTGGATATAGAAGATGCGACAGAAACGACGCGAATTATTGATAGCATTTCTGAGATTTACGCTTCTTTTAACCAGATAAAAGCTAGTTTAAAGCGAAAAAGAAAGCAGTTACTAGGAGAGGAAGGAAAAGCAGAGTTCAATGCGCAGATAAAGCTGATCGATCAAGGAGTGGTTAATTATATTGATCTTTGTGATACTCCTGATAAGTGTGATGAGTATCTGACGAAATTGATGGTTCAGCTAGAAGAGCTCGAGGGGAAGTTCTCAGAGTTCGATGAGTTTATTGATACAATAAGTCAAAAAAGAGAAGAGCTTTACAATGCCTTTGAGAGTAAGAAAATAAGCTTGGTTGAAGCTCGAAATAGAAGAGCGAATACGCTTAATCAAGCGGCGGAGCGTATCATCAAATCAGTAAGAAGCAGAGTTTCGAGATTTGATGACGTTAATGAGATTAATGGTTATTTCGCTTCAGATTTAATGGTTGATAAGCTTAGGGGTATTGTTAAAGAGCTTGAAGAATTAGGTGATACTGTTAAGTCTGATGATATACAGAGTAAGCTTAAGTCTGTAAAAGAAGAGAGTATTCGCCAGCTGAAAGATAAGTCGGAATTATTTGCTGAAGGCGAGAACCTTATTCAGTTAGGAAATCATAAGTTTACAGTCAATACTCAAGGGCTTGGATTGACGATGGTTCATAAGGATGGGAATATGTATTTTCATTTGACTGGAACCAATTATTTCGAATTGATTGAAGATAATCAATTTATCAAATACAGTAGATTCTGGGATCAGACATTAATTTCTGAAAACAGAGAAGTCTATCGAGCTGAATATTTAGCATATAAGGTTCTTCATTCTGCGCAAGAAGGTAATTTAGAGCTTGAAATAGACGAAAAGAAAGTTAATCTGTCTTTTGATGATCTTCTCATTATGGATAGAAAGGATTTGTTGAATGTAATTCAAAAATTCATGTCTATGAGATATGCTGAAGGTTATGTCAAAGGAGTGCATGATCAGGATGCTTTGATAATACTGAATGCTTTATTACAACAGTATCAGCATGCGGGGCTCTTGAAGTTTAGTTCTGAAGAAAGAGCTTTGGCGAGATACTATTGGCAGGTTTGGGAAAATAAAGAAGAAAAGGAAAAGCTTTCACAGCAGTTGAAAGGTGCTGGAGTGATTTTGCAAGTATTTCCGGATGCAAAAGAGTTTGAAACAATAAAGAATCAGTTAAGAGTCAGGTTAACAACTTTTGTTACTCAATCCGAAGTGTCTTCAAAGGTCAATATTGAAAGTATTGTAGCTTATCTATTCGAAGAGTTGATACAGGGTGATGAATTTGTTGTTGATGGACTTGCTGTTGATTTGGTTAATAAATTTGATGCGGAACTTCGTGGGCGAAAAATGCAAAAGGCTTTTGAAGCAAGCGTAGAAGCAGTTCATGAAGAAGTTCGATATCAGACAATAATCAGATGGCTAAGAGCTTTTATTTCTGAAGACAAATCAATATATGCGAGTTTTGTCAATGAGTCGGCATTGTTGCTGATGCTTGGAGCTGATCTGAAAAGAAATGTGCATAGAGTTGTGCTTACTGAGCAATTAGACGGATTGTCGGGGACGCATAATTTGATTGAAGATAGAAAATACACACTCGATCTTCATAGTTTTCAGCGAAGATTATCATTGTTTGGAAATGTTGAAACACAAGCTTTCGAAGAGTTTCAAAAAGTAAAAGTTGAAATGACTGAAAGTTGTGCTAAAGACATGAGGTTAAATGAATTTAAGCCGAGAGTATTGAGCTCATTTGTTCGTAATCAATTGATCGATAAAGTTTATTTAAGAATAATCGGTGATAATTTTGCCAAGCAAATAGGTTCTGCAGGTGCAGGAAAGCGAACAGACTTGATGGGTATGTTGCTCTTGATTTCTCCTCCGGGATACGGTAAGACAACTTTGATGGAATATGTTTCTAATCGCTTAGGCCTTATTTTTATGAAAATTAACGGACCAGCGCTAGGGCATGATATCACTTCAGTAGACCCTTCTGAAGCAGGAAATGCCGGGGCGAAGCAGGAATTGGAAAAATTGAATCTTGCTTTTGAAATGGGAGATAATGTGATGATTTATCTTGATGATATTCAACATTGTAATCCTGAGTTTTTGCAGAAATTTATATCATTGTGTGATGGTCAGAGAAAAATAGAAGGAGTTTATAAAGGTCAGCCAAAGACTTATGATTTCAGAGGAAAGAAAGTCTGCGTAGTAATGGCTGGTAATCCATATACAGAAAGCGGAGATAAATTCCAGATTCCGGATATGTTGGCAAACAGAGCTGATATATATAATCTTGGTGATATATTGGGAGATGCTGATCACGAATTTAAGCTTTCTTATCTGGAAAATTGTCTGACTTCCAATGCTACTATGGCGCGTCTTGCAGGCAAAAGTCATAAAGATGTACTGTCGATTATCAAAATTGCAGAAACAGGGCAAAGAGAAGGAGTTGAGTTCGAAGCGAATCATTCGGCTATAGAAATCAACGAATATGTCGAAGTATTAAAGAAGCTGTTAAAAGCAAGAGATGTAATTCTGAAAGTTAATATGGAATATATTCGTTCGGCTGGAATTGCAGAAGAATATCGCACTGAGCCTCCATTCAAACTTCAAGGTTCTTATCGTGATATGAATAAGATGGCTGAGAAAATTATTCCATTTATGAATGATGAGGAATTGGATACTTTGATCTTCTCACATTATGAAAGAGAAGCTCAGACTTTGACGAGTGGAGCAGAGGCTAATTTGTTGCGTTTTAGAGAGCTTTTGGATGTTTTGAGTGCAGAAGAGAAAGAACGTTGGAATGGAATAAAAGACGCTTTTATGAAAAAGCAACGATTTGCTCTGGCTGGAGGAAATCAAATGGGGCAAATGCTTGAGCAGATTGAGTTGATAGCTAATAGCCTGAATGCGATGGCGACAGGTGATCGTGATTCGCTAAATGAAAATATAAATAAAAACCTAAACTAAATGATAGATAGAAATAGATTGTATGATGCTTTTGGCGAATTGATTTACGCTATTGCTGTAGCTGATGGGATTGTTCAAGGTGAAGAAGTAAGAGCTTTAGAAGCTTGTTTGGAAAATCATCCTAGGGCTAAAGAGATCAAATGGTCATTTGATTATGAGAAGTCAAGGAAGACTACTATGGAGTATGCTTATCATAAAGCTATAGATACTTGCAAGGAAAATGGGCCTGATGCTGAATATTTGTTTTTCATCGAGGTTTTAGAGTCTGTTGCGCACTCAAATGAGATGGAGCCGGAGCAATTAGAAATGATAGATCGGTTTGAAACGGAGTTGAAAAGTAAGTTTCTTGATGATTATATAAAAGAAAATAATTAGAAAATTTATTATAAAGATAAAGTTTGAAACGGGGATAAGTTATTACTTATTCCCGTTTTTTTTGGCTTGAAAATTGATTTAAATTTAATGGCTATTTAGCATTTTCAAAGTTAGGCGATCAATTTGGTCGCTTGTGTTTTTCATGATAACGGGTTTCTCCCAATTTTTTAAATGGCATTTATTAAAAACCAAAAAACAGGGAAAAAGCATGTATTGAACTACCAGCATGCTATTGGAAGGTCAAAATCAAATCATCTCTATATTCCCTTGCTGGATATCTCTAGATTGCATGCTACTATATTTTGGCAATTAGGGCGTTGGTTTCTCAAAGATCACAGTCGAAATGGAACTTTGGTTGATTTTCATCTCATACATCATTCTGTATGCGCATTGAATAAGGATTCTTTGATTCAGTTTGGGGGTAATGATGATACTGTCTGGGAGTTATGCGATTCAGAAAGGCCTACAAGTTATATTTTATCCAATGAGGATGATGATAGCTTTTATGACTTGGGAGAAGGAATGTTATTCCCTGATAGTGAAAATCCTGTTTGTTCATTTTTTAGATCAAAGAACAGTAAATGGATGTTGGATAATGGAGATATGACTTTTGAAATTGCCCATAAGCAAATTCTTAAAATTGGAGGCAAGGAATGGTTGTTTTTTGAAAATGATCCTTTGAATGAAACTGTAGTGAATGTTGAAATTTTTGGATCAATTTTGTTCTTTTTTAAACTTAGCACTGACGAAGAGAATGTCGATCTCAAGTTAAGATATAATGAATGGGTTTGCGATTTGGGAGACAGAGTGCATAATCATCTTTTATTGGTATTGGCTAGAAAGAGAGAAAAAGACAAGCTAAAGAAATTAAGAGTCGAAGAACAAGGATGGATTAAAAATGAAGAGCTTACAGTATTATTGACTAAAGAACTTCAAAAAGATGTTGATATCTATTATTTGAATATTTTAGTATATAGAATTCGGCGACAATTGGCTCGAATAAAACCTTATGGGCATATTTTGTCAGAGATTATTGAGCGAAAGAAAGGTAAGATAAGGATAAAAGAGATATCTTATTTTGAAGGAAAAGATGATGCATGGTCTCAAGAATTTGTTAGTACTAAGGTGCAGTTAATAAGTGAGTGAGATCAGCGAAGAGATATATTTAGAAGGCTTGCTGGGTAAGGGAGCATTTTGCGATGTTTATATGGCTAAATGCTCTTCAAGTGATGAGTTATACGCAGTTAAGACTCTTTCCGATCAATATGAGGTAAATTCTTTTGAATGGATTTTAAGGCGTGAATTTGAAGTGCTTCAACACTTTGATCATCCTTGCATCATAAAGGCATTCGGTTTGATGAGAGTTTTGGGCGATAAATTGGGTTTGGTTTTGGAGTATGTAGAAGGTCCCTTGTTCCATCATTTTTCTTTGAGAGAGAAGTTTATTCCTTTTCTCGAATGTAGGCTTCTTAGTTTGCTGGAAACAATAGATGTTTTAAATGCTGAAAATATTATACATGGTGATATTAAGCCAGAGAATGTTTTTGCATCAATCACTGAGTCTAACAATAGAGTGAAGCTGATTGATTTTGGAGCTTCTTCATATATTGATTTGGAAAATAATAAGATCAATCAATTTGATTTTGCAACACCGGTGTACTCTCCTTTAAGGTGGGGCTTGGAGGGTGTTATTCATCCTTACAAACTTGACTTTTTCAGTTGGAGCTTGATGATTTTGCAAGGTTTGTCTGGTTTTGATCTGAAATCCAATAAAAAAGATTTGATGTGTGCGATTGAGCGCAATGAAATGAAGTGTTTGTTTGATTTTTTAAAATCGAAGGAAAAGGCGAGTTCTGTAGATTTGAACTGTTTTGCTAAAATGGTTAATGCTTTATCGTTGAATTATAAACCACATTCCTTAAGTAAAGAGTGTTATTTGACAGAGTATAGAAAAGCTCTTGTGTGAAAAAAAGTACAAGAGCTTTATTTTTTTTATTACAGAACGTTGATTAAGGTCTCTAAACCAATACCTCGAGAGGCTTTTATCAGAATGATGCTGTTTTCGAATTTTTTGGTTTTTAAATAAGCTTCTAATTCATCTTTGGAGTCGAAGATCATTATATTATCACTTGGCTTTACAAACTTGTGAAATTCCGGTCCACAAAGGTATCCTTCATCAATCTTATAAGATTGTAATAAGTCTTTTATTGTATTATGTTCATTTTCAGAGTATTTCCCGAGTTCCAACATGTCACCTAGGATAGCGACAGTATGTGAGTTGTTTTGTTTGCCTAAATTCTGTATTGCTGCTTCCATTGAGCTAGGATTGGCATTATAAGCGTCGAGATATACTTTGTTGCTGTCAATTGTGATAAGTTGGGATCGATTGTTATTTGGGGTGTAGTTATCTATGGCCTCGAAAATATCATCTGGATTAATGCCAAAATGTTGGCCTATGCAAACACCTGCGGAGATGTTTTTGAAGTTGTAGCTTCCGATTAAATTGGTTTTATGGATATTATTATCGAAAGTGTAGGAGAGATTATCCTCATCAGAGTTGTTTATAGGCTCGAAGATGCTCTTTTCGGTTCTATAAAGAATTGGGTTTGAAAATCTTTTGGACATGTTGAAAAGAATAGGATCGTCGGCATTAATGAAAGCTGTGCCTTTATGCGTGATTAAATATTGATAGAGCTCGCTTTTCGCTCTGATCACGCCTTCAAAGCCCCCAAAAGGTCCAATATGAGCTTTGCCTATATTAGTGATAATCCCATAGTTGGGTTCCGCTATGCTGCAAAGTTCTGCAATGTCGCCAACTTTGTTAGCTCCCATTTCAATGATCGCGAATTCATGTTCTGGATTTAGATTCAGCAGGGTTAGAGGGACTCCAATGTGATTATTAAGGTTGCCTTTTGTCGCCAGGACATTGTATTTTTTATCTAATATTTCATGAAGAAGTTCTTTAGTAGTAGTTTTTCCATTAGACCCTGTTATTCCCAATACAGGAATGTTGAATCTTCTTCTATGCAACCTAGCGAGATCTTGTAGAGTTTCTAGAACATTGTCTACCAATAAGAACCTGCCATCATCTTGAAATTCAGGTTCATCAATTACTGCATATGTTGCCCCTTTGTTCAAAGCATCTTTTGCGTATTTGTTACCATTGAAATTGTCGCCTTTAAGAGCGAAAAATATTTGCCCTTCAGCGATGCTTCTTGAGTCAGTTGTTACTCCTTTGGAAGAAAGGAATCTATCGAGAATGTCTTCAGTTTGTAGATACATGAATTTAAAGTGTTAAAAAAAGTGTAGCGAAGGTTTAAATAACCTTCAAATTAACTTTTCATTTCTTTAAGGGCCTTCATTAAGTTGTTAGCGAAAATAAAGTCTTGTAATTCTTTGCAGTCAGTGTCAATGATTTGATCGTTTGTGCCTTCCCACAACTTTTTTCCTTTGAATAGGAAAATAATATGTTCGCCAATTTTCATTACAGAATTCATGTCGTGCGACACAACAATAGTGGTGATATTGAATTCTTTAGTAATTTCCATGATGAGATCATCAATCAATATTGAGGTTTGAGGATCCAATCCTGAATTCGGTTCATCGCAAAATAAATATTTGGAGTTGTTGACAATAGCTCTGGCTATGCCAACTCTTTTCTGCATTCCTCCGCTGAGTTCGGATGGCATTTTGGTATTGGCTCCTTCTAGGCCGACTCTTTCCAAGCAGAAATTAACTCTATCGAGTTTTTCTTGTGGAGACATGGTTGTTAGCATATCCAGCGGAAACCTAACATTCTCCTCAACTGTTTTAGAGTCGAACAATGCCGAGCCTTGGAAGAGCATTCCAATTTCTCTACGGATGACGTTTTTGTCTTTTCTATTCGATGTAGTGAAATTCCTTCCGTCAAAACACACATTACCTTCATCAGGCTCAACTAATCCGACAATATTCTTTAAGAATACACTTTTCCCTGTTCCTGACGAGCCAATGATCATGTTGACTTTTCCCGGAAGAAATTTGGCGCTAACATCTGTAAGTATCTGTTTGCCTTTGAAAGACTTGGATATATTATTCGCTTCGATCATAGGTTCAATAATAGTTGGGCTAAAAGATAATCAGCGCAAAGGACTGCGATACAACTGTTGGTTACCGCGCTAGTACTCGCTTTACCTACTTCCAAAGCTCCTCCGTAAGTGAAATAACCTTTGAATGCAGAAATAGATGAAATCAAGAATCCAAAAATAACAGACTTGATAAGCGCGAAATAAATATTGTATGGGGCAAAATCTAATCTGATACCGTTGATATATTCCACAGGTGTAAGTTCGCCTGTTAGTGTTGTAGACAGGTATCCGCCAAATAACCCCAAAGCTATAGCAAAGATAACTAATAAAGGGTATGTGATGGTTGTTGCAATTATTTTTGGAAGAACAAGGTAGGATGAGGAATTTATTCCCATCACGTCAATGGCGTCTATTTGCTCTGTAATTCTCATAGTGCCTAATTCCGAGGCTATATTAGACCCGACTTTTCCAGCGAATACTATCGCGGTGAATGTGGGCGCTAACTCAAGCAGCTCCATTTCCCTAACGATATATGCTATTATATCTCTTGGCACAAATGGATAAGTCATATTGTAGGCTGTTTGGATAGCCGTTACAGCTCCGATAAAAATGGATACAAGTGAAACGATCATTATAGAACTTATGCCAATGGCTACGCATTCATAAATGACGAGATTGAAATATGTTTTGAATGACTCTCGGTTAACAAATAACGAGCCTAGAAACAAGATGTATTTTCCAATCGATTTTACCATATAATAAATGTATTAATACTATTTTCTTTATCTTAAATTGCTTTTAAGGGCCTTTCTTTATAAGGGTCAAGCAAATTAAGGGATAAAAAAAATCAAATTAGCCTCAAATAACAAATTATTTAAAAAAATGAATTGTTTATCATTTTTATTTATGACTTGCAATATGGCCTTTAAGTCTTCTAAATTTGAGGAAAAATTGGTTTTTTAATTGTCATCATGCTAATTTTAACCAAAACTTGCTTGATCTAAATATGGGTAAATTAGCTGTTATAACAGGAGGTACAAAAGGCATAGGCAAAGCTTTGGTTGAAAAGTTCGCCTCGGAAGGAATTGACGTGATTGCTTGCTCAAGAAATTCCGATGACCTTGATAATTTGAAAAAGGAAATGTCGGATAAGCCAGCGAAAGTTTATGTATTTAAAGCTGATTTATCAATAAAAGAAGATTGTCTAAATTTCTCTGAATATGTAAAGAGTATTGACGGGAAGTTAGAGGTGTTGATAAATAATGCGGGACTTTACATCCCTGGAGAAATACACAAGGAAGAAGACGGAGCTCTTGAGACAATGATAAATACGAATGTTTATTCCGCATATCATCTGACACGGGGCTTGATTGATCAATTCATTGGGCAAAAAGATGGGCAAATTTTCAATATTTGTTCTACCGCGAGTATAATGCCTTATGTAAATGGCGGTTCATATTGTGTTTCAAAATATGCGCTTTTGGGTATGACTAAAGTGCTTAGAGAAGAAATGAAACAATATGGGGTGAAAGTTACAGCTGTTCTTCCTGGCGCTACTTATACGGCCAGTTGGGATGGAGTTGACTTGCCTAAGGAAAGATTTATAAAGCCAGAGGATATTGCGAATGCGATATGGTCTTGCTACAGTTTGTCAGATCAAGCTGTTGTTGAGGAATTGTTGATTAGGCCTCAGCTCGGAGATCTTGATTAATGGTCTTTTTAAATATTTAATTTTATTGAAATATATACTTCGGCTAAGCTGAAATACTTGAGATGAAAAATTTGAATACTAGCGTGTTAAAAGGAATATATTGCAACGATTTGTCGAATTATAGTCGTAGAAAGTCTGTGGAAGTGAACATTGGTGGGATTCCGCTAGGTGGAGATCAACCCATTCGTGTTCAATCAATGACTACTGCGGATACTATGGATACAAAAGCGACAGTCGAGGAGTGTGTTAGGATGATTGAGTCCGGTTGTGAATATATTCGAATAACAGCGCCAAGTGTCAAAGAGGCGGAGAATTTAGCGAATATAAAAGCTGAGTTGCGAGCAAAAGGTTATGAGACTCCTTTGGTGGCGGATATCCATTTCACGCCTAATGCCGCAGAAGTCGCTGCGAAAATTGTCGAAAAAGTCAGAATTAATCCAGGGAATTATGTTGATAAAAAGAAATTTCAATCGCTGGAATATACTGACGAAGAATATAGCCAAGAGCTGTTAAGAATAAAAGAACGCTTTACGCCTTTGGTGGAGATTTGCAAAGAACATGGCACAGCTATGAGAATAGGGACAAATCATGGTTCTTTGTCGGATAGAATTATGAGTCGCTATGGAGACACGCCAAAAGGTATGGTTGAGTCTGCTTTGGAATTCTTGAGGATTTGCGATGAGTTGGATTATCATCAAGTAGTTATTTCAATGAAGTCAAGTAATCCCCAAGTGATGGTGCAAGCTTATCGCTTGTTGGTGAATAAAATGGATGAAGAAGGTTTGAGGCCTTATCCTTTGCATTTGGGGGTGACAGAAGCAGGAGAAGGAGAAGATGGAAGAATAAAATCTGCTGTTGGTATAGGCACTTTGCTTGAAGATGGACTTGGTGATACAGTAAGGGTTTCTTTGACAGAAGATCCTGAGTTTGAGTCGCCGGTTGCACAACGCTTGGTTTCTAGGTATGATAATAGGGAAGATCATAAATTAGTTCGTGAAATTACTTCGTCAGAATATCCGATAGATCCATTCAATTATCAGAGGCGCAAAACTAAAGAGGTGGTTAATTTTGGCGAAGAAAATGTGCCAAGAGTCATTGCGGATTACAGCTCATCGGAAATACTAGAGCCTAAAGATTTGAAACCAGTTGGTCATCATTACCTTCCTGAATTGGATAAATGGAAAATGAGTGACCTTGGAGTTGATTATATTTATACGGGAGGTCGACAAGTGCCTTTTATGTTGCCAAATGGGTTGAAGAGAATACTGAATGCTGACATTTGGCTTCAAGGTGAAGAGGATTTGAATTCATTTCCTATGTGGAAGTCGGAAGAATTCGTCGTTGCGTCAAAGGTGCATAAACAATTGAATTTTGTGATTGTTGACGCTAAGTCTATTGATGGAATAAATAACGAAAGTCAAATCTATGCCGGGAATAATGTGGTTTTGGTTTTGCTTACGGAAAATTTACATGGAGCTGTTGAGCAACGCAGGTTTTTTGCCGAATTATTGAATAAAGAAATTGATGTGCCTGTTGTTCTGTTGAGAAGCTATAAAGTGGAAGACGAAGAAGGTTTCCAGTTGGATGCTTCTACGGATTTCGGCACTTTGTTGATTGATGGATTGGGAGATGGTGTTTTGATTCAAACTGATGACATTGAAAAAAGCAGAAAGGAGCAAATTGATCAACTTTCAATAGTTAATAGCACTGCGTTTGGTGTTTTGCAAGCTGCAAGGACAAGAATTACGAAAACGGAATATATCTCATGTCCGTCTTGTGGTAGAACATTGTTTGACCTTCAAGAAACAACTGCCAAGATTAGAAAACGAACCGATCATTTGAAAGGAGTGAAAATAGGTATCATGGGATGTATTGTCAATGGCCCAGGAGAAATGGCTGATGCTGACTTTGGTTATGTTGGATCAGGCAAGGGGAAAATTACTCTGTACAAAGGCCAAGAAGTGGTGAAAAGAGGCGTTCCTTCGGATCATGCTGTAGAAGAGTTGATAAATATTATAAAAGAGAATGGTCGTTGGATAGAGCCGGAAACAGTGGAGGATTGATGATATGCAAGATAAGAGCAAAAACAATTGGAAGGACTTTTTGAATATAAAGGAAGTTTTCAAATACTTAATAAAAGGCTCAAGCCAAAAAAATGCATCGTCCACAGTCAAAGCGATGCATTTGATCAATAGGGTGGCGATTATTATATTTTTATTAGGTGTAATATACTTGGTGGTAAAAAGATTAATTTAAATAAAGGTTTTATTTAGTTGTCATAAAGCGTAATATTCGTTATTTTGTAATTTATATTAATAATTACTTTTAGTCCCCCCGCTTGAAAACATGAGATGTATTTCTAGAATTTATATTGTGCCAATATTATTTGCTCTGATAAGTTGCCAGAAGACAGTTACTTGTCCTGCCTATCAGTCTGCATTTATATTGGATGAAGGGGAGAGACTGAACTTTTTCTCGACGATGACTCCTGAAGGAGAACCTAAAGTTGTTGAGGTGAAAAAAGACAAGAAAACAGGTATTGCAAAGAATACAATAACGACGAAGGTTAAAAATAAGCTTTTCGATAAGTTCAATACTATTCCTATGTATCCTGACACGACAAAGAAGGACGCTACAGATTCGATACCTTCTGCTGAAGTTATGGCTGCTATAGATTCCATGTTTTCAGATGAATTGCTTTATGAGAAAGAGCTGGCTGAAAATAGCAAAGGAGAAGTGTTGGATAGTACGACAACCAAATATCATTATAATTGGGACCAGTATATATATATGCTTCATTTTGCGGAATATTTACCTGATCCTGAACCTGAGAAGGAAGAGGAAGCAGAGCCTTTGGATGTGACATTTGAAACTTCTGCTACTGATATAGAAGGGATATCTTCTAAAAAGAAGAAAAAGAAAAAGAAGGACAAAAAGAAGAAAGAGAAGAAGCGTAAAAAGTCCAAAAAAAGGAAAGATGATGCACAGTCTCAACAAAATTCAATTCCGATAAGTGATGAGCCTTCTGATGATAATATACCATCAGATTTTTAAATATAAATATCAATTATTCTTTCCCTAAAATCGCATTAGTTTACTTTTTTTAGCTAATTTAGCACTTAAAAGCGTTCTGAATTACCAATATTCAAACGACAAATAAAGTACTATTAAATTTACTTTTTCTACTATGAAAACCGATATTGAAATTGCTAGAGAGGCGCATCTTGAGCCTATCCAGACTATTGCTGACAACATTGGCATCAATGCTAATGATGTGATCCCTTACGGACATCATATTGCGAAGACCCCTTTGTCATTGATTGACGAAGAAAAGGTGAAGAACAGCAATCTTATCTTGGTGACTGCTATCACACCTACTAAGTCTGGTAACGGTAAGACGATGACTTCTGTTGGTTTGTCGTTGGGATTGAACCAAGTTGGCAAAAAAGCTATTGTTGCCTTGAGAGAGCCTTCTTTGGGTCCTTGTTTTGGAATGAAGGGTGGAGCAGCTGGTGGAGGATATTCGCAAGTGTTGCCTATGGAAAATATCAACTTGCACTTCACAGGTGATTTCCATGCGATTACTTCTGCGAACAACACTATTTCTGCGATGATTGACAACTATCAGTTTCAGAATAGAAAAACTGGTAAGGCGTTAAAAGAAGTAGTTTGGAAAAGAGTTCAGGACGTGAATGACAGAAATCTAAGATCTATGATTTCTGGTGTTGGCGGTAATGCAAATGGAGTTACTTCTGAGACAGGATTTGATATCACTCCTGCTTCTGAGATTATGGCGATTCTTTGTCTTGCTAACGATCTTGAGGACTTGAGAACAAGATTGGAAAATATTACATTAGGTTACGATTTCGATAACAATCCATTCACTTTGAAGGATCTTGGCATCGCTGGAGCTATCGTAGTATTGTTGAAAGATGCTTTGAACCCTAACTTGGTTCAAACGACTGAAAATACGCCTGCGTTTATTCATGGTGGACCTTTCGCTAACATTGCTCACGGATGCAACTCTGTGTTGGCTACTAAAATGGCTCTTTCTTATGGAGAGTATGTTGTGACTGAGGCTGGTTTTGGCGCTGACCTTGGTGCTGAGAAATTCTTGGATATCAAGTGTAGAAATGCGGGAATCGCTCCTAAAGCTACTGTTTTGGTGGCTACTACTCAAGCATTGAAGTACCATGGTGGAGTGCCTCAAGATGCTATCAAAGAAGCTAATGAGAAAGGCTTGAGAAATGGATTCGCTAACTTGGATAGACATATTAAAAACTTGCAGTCATTCGGACAGTCTGTAGTTGTTGCTATCAATAAATTCCATACAGATTCTGATGAGGAAATTCAAATGATCAAAGATCACTGTGCTGCTCAAGGTGCTGCTTGTGAGATTTTGGAAGCATTTGTTCATGGAGGCAAAGGAGCTGTTGATTTGGCTAACGCTGTAGTTAATGCTGTTGAGAATAATCCTTCATCTGAGATCAATTATGCATATGATCTTGAGGATAGCATTGAAGATAAGTTGTCTAAAATCGCTAAGAACATCTACGGTGCTGATGGAATTGAATTGACAGGGAAAGCTAAGACTGCGCTTAAGAGAATTAAGAGATTAGGTCTTGAAAATTACCCAGTATGTATTGCTAAGACTCAGTACTCGTTCAGTGATGATGCTAACGCTCTTGGTAAAATGGAAGATTTTAAAATCACATTTGATGATTTGATTATCAATACTGGAGCTGGATTTATCGTTGCGAAGTCTGGAGCTATCATGAGAATGCCTGGATTGCCAAAAGTTCCTCAAGCATTGCACATTGATTTTGTTGATGGAAAAATTGAAGGCTTAAGCTAAAATCATTAACTTTGGATGAAATTGAGCATGTCGCATATAAGCGGCATGCTTTTTATTTTTGCTTACTTGGCTGTTCAACGCCATTTGTTTGAATGGTTGAGTGGGTTTTTAGCAATTGTAAAATCAATAAACAACATTGCTAGTTAGTTATTAATTAAGGGTACTTAACAAACAAATATTCGATGATATATCCAGTTGTAGCCTACGGACATCCAGTTTTAAAAAAAGTGGCTGAAGAGATTGATAAAGAAAGCATTGACATCAAACAATTTGTTGAAGATATGTTTGAAACCATGTACAATGCTCATGGTGTGGGACTAGCCGCTCCACAGATAGGTAAAAGCATTAGAGTTTTTGTGGTGGATGGTAGTCCTATGGCGGATGAAGATCCGAAGTTGGAAGACTTTAAAAAAGTTTTTATTAATCCAATCATAGTTAGCGAGGAAGGTGAAAAGTGGGATTTTGAGGAAGGTTGCTTGAGTATACCTGATGTAAGGGAGGCTGTTAGCAGACATTCAACACTAACAATAAATTACCTAGATGAAAATTGGGTAGAGCACGAGGAGACATTTGATGGGTTGAGAGCTAGAATTATCCAGCATGAATATGATCATATAGAAGGGGTTTTATTTATAGATTATTTATCTGCTTTCAAAAAGAGGTTAATCAAAAAGAAGTTAACCAACATTAGCAAAGGGATTGTGAAATCCGGATATAGAATGGTTTTTCCGAAATAGTATGTTTTAAGAATGCATTAGCATTCTTTTTTTTTGCCTATGGAATTTAAGAATGATTTACGAGTTGCTTTGACGCAACCCGATTTGGTATGGGAGGATGTCGACGCTAATTTAGCGAATTTGGAAGAGGAGCTGGATGAGGCTTTGTATGAAGATGATGTCGATTTGATTGTGCTTCCCGAAACTTTTAATACAGGGTTCACTTCTAATACTCAGTTTGCTGAGCCTATGAACGGAAAAACTCATCGTTGGATGAAGCTTATGGCGCAACGTTATCAATGTACTGTGTTGGGGACGATATTGATCAAAGAGAAAGGTGACTTTTACAATAGGGCTTTGGTAGTCGATGAAGACGGCAAGACAAGTTTTTATGATAAGAGGCATTTGTTTAGGATGGGAGATGAAAACACCCATTTGGCACCAGGAGGTAAAATTTTGACATTTATACTCAAAGGATGGAAAATTTCTCCTTTTATATGCTATGATTTAAGGTTTCCAGTTTGGTGTAGAAATAATCGTGTGGGGGAGAGTTTGACGGTTGATCTTTTTGTTTTTATGGCTTCATGGCCTAAATCAAGAAGGCATGTGTGGGATGTTTTGTTGACTGCGAGGGCTATTGAAAATCAATCATTTGTGATTGGGGTTAATAGAGTCGGTAGCGATGATAATATGGAATATGATGGAGGGACCAAACTTTTAGATTATAAAGGGTTCGAGTCAGATCTCGTTACAGATAATCAAAGTGGAGTAATCATCGTTAATCTGAATAAATCAAGACAAGAAGAGTTTCGCGAAAAGTTTCCGGCTTATTTGGATTCTGATAATTTTATCATAAAAAAATAATTAGTAGGCTCTTTAGAAGTTTTGTAAATTATTTATTTTCAATACTTTGACTATGTTTGGTTAAGTTTTTGGTATTTCAATATTACGCTATTTTTGTGACTTCAATAATCCAACAATTAGGGGAGCTTGTTCGTTATATAAGATAGTAAGTAAAATAATTGTGCGGTTTCTATATTAATTTTTTTTATTATGTTTAAAGTTGCTTTGAATCAATATTACCACATTCATCTCAGTCCAAGAAAAAATAGGATTTATTGTAAATTGAATGGATTCTGGCCAAGTACAGCCAGAGTTGAAGCTTATGAAGAACATTTGACGCAAGCTTTGACTAAGATTAAAAGTGGAGCTAGCATTCTATTTGATTTGAGCGATATGAAAGTTCACCCACCTGAAGTAAAGTTGTTTCATTCCAAAGTGGAAAGATTACTTAGAAATAGTGGTGTGCAGAACATTGCTGAAGTGGTGGCTGATAATGTGCTAATGGAAGTGGAAGGGAATTCGCCAAACTCGATTTCGTCGAAGTTTACTACCATACAAGAAGCTGATAAATGGCTGGATTTTAGAGAGCTGGACAAAGAAGTTTTGGCTTAAGATCCTTATTCTTGTATTAAAAAAAATTTAAGCCCGTATTTCGGGCTTTTTTAGCTTCTAGGGTGGTATTCGTGAATGACCTGTCTAAGGTAATCCTTGTCCAAGTGTGTGTAAATTTCTGTTGTGGTGATTGATTCATGGCCTAACATTTCTTGAACAGCTCTTAAATCAGCGCCTCCTTCGATTAAGTGCGTGGCAAAAGAATGCCTGAATGTATGAGGACTTATTTTCTTCTTAAGCTGTATGCTGTCTGCAAGTCTTTTGATAATAGTGAAAATCATCACACGAGTAAGCTGAGCTCCACGTCTATTGAGAAACACAATATTTTCGTTGCCGGGCTTGATTTTTAGAAATGGACGTGATTCTTCCATGTAGATTTTTATAGCGCTTAATGCTGATTTTCCGATAGGAACCAATCGTTCTTTATTTCCTTTTCCGTGAATTTTCAAAAAACCTAAGTCCTCATAGATGTTTGTTATTTTTAAATCAATGAGTTCCGAAACTCTGAGGCCAGAGCTGTAAAGCGTTTCAATGATTGCTACGTTTCTAAGCCCTTCCGAACTTTCCAAGTCAATTGCTTCTACAAGTCTGTTGATTTCTTCGATGCTCAGTGTGTCGGGAATCTTGCGGCCTGTCTTAGGCGCTTCTATGAGCTCTGTCGGGTCTTTTTTGATAAGCTCTTCGTAGTGCAAGTATTTATAGAATGCTTTGACACCGGAAAGTATTCTTGCTTGGGAGTTGGTGGTCATGCCAAGTTTGAAGATGTAAGTTAGGAAATTTTGAATATCATTGGTGTTGACTTCAAGTGGCGTTTTTTTCCACCCGACCATTTCAGCATATTCCTTAAGTTTGCTGACATCTCTAATATAGGCTAAAATTGAATTTTCGGCCAAGCCTCTTTCCAGCTTGATGAAATCATTGAATTGTTTGATAGCTTCTTCCCAGTTCATGTCGCAAAATACTAAAAAAATCATAAAGACTTAATGAAAGGTTGAATTCGCTTAAGCTTGATGTTGAATTTTTGGATAATTGTATAAGCATGTAACAATTAGTTTCATATTTTTGGGTGTATTTTTCGAATAGTGTAAGTTAAATTATAAAAATGAATATGAGACTTATTGTTATTAATGGACCGAATCTTAATTTGCTGGGAGTAAGAGAGAAAAGCATATATGGAGACAGAACATTTGAGGATTTCTTCATGGAGCTTAAAGAAGAATATGATAATGTGGAATTATTTTATTTTCAATCCAATCATGAAGGGAGTATAATTGATAAAATTCACGAGATAGGCTTTGATTATGATGGTATTATATTGAATGCAGGCGCGTATACTCATACTTCTGTTGCGATTGCTGATGCTTTAGCAGCAGTAACGACTCCAGCAGTTGAGGTTCATATTTCAAATATTCATAAAAGAGAATCTTTCAGACATCATAGCTATTTAACTCCAAATTGCATTGGGATGATAACAGGCTTGGGTTTGCAAGGTTATAAATTAGCAATCGAATATTTTATCAATAAATAATAATGTGTTGAAGAAGTCATTTTCATTTTATCCGGGGCCATCGCAAGTTCATTCTGAGTTGCCTGAATACTTTAAGGATGCTTATGATAAAGGAATTTTATCAATTAATCATAGAAGCGATGAGTTTGTCAAGTTGTGTCAAAAGACTATTCACTTATTGAAGCAGAAGCTGAATATCCCTGAGGATTATACGATAATGTTTGCCTCAAGCGCGACAGAATGTTGGGAAATAGCAGCCCAATCTTTGGTTGAAAATGGAAGTTTTCACTTTTATAATGGAGCGTTTGGACAGAAGTGGATGGAGTATTCCCATAACATTACTGAAAACAGCAAGGGAGCGAAGTTTGATGTTGAAGAGAAGTTATCATTTGATGATGTGGAATTAGGTCAAGAATACGACTTTATAGGGTTGACACAAAATGAAACTTCCAATGGTACTCAGTTAAGTATGGAACAGTTGAAGTCCTGTAGGTTAAAGTTTCCAGATCGCCTAATTGGTGTTGATGCTACTTCTGCTATGGCTGGAGTTGAGACAGATTATTCATTGGCTGATTTTTGGTATGCGTCGGTTCAGAAGTGTTTTGGCTTGCCAGCAGGCATGGCTGTAATTGTATGTTCTCCTAAGGCAATAGAAAGGGCTGAATCTCTTGATATTAGAGGACGATACAATAGCTTGCCTTTTATGATTGATATGATCGGAGATTTTCAGACGACATTTACGCCTAATGTAATCAATATTTATATGTTGATGAGGGTATTGAAGAATTCTGAGGAAATTGGCGAAGTTGATGCTAAATTGGAGGGAAGAATGAATAATTGGATTAATTTCTTCGAAAATATCGATGGAATCGAGCCTTTGGTGGAGAATTCTGAAGTAAGGTCAATGACAGTGTTGCCTTTGAGAGCTGAAGAGGAAATGGTTGAGAGAATCAAAGCGATATCAAAAGAAGCTGGTTTGGTTTTGGGTAATGGCTATGGCCAATGGAAGCAGTCTACTTTTAGAATCGCTAACTTTCCGGCAATGCCTGAAAAAGGAATAAATTTGTTGAAAGATTTTTTTGTTGAAAATTTTACTTAGTGGGTGATGAATTTGAGTGTAAAAGATATTTTTTCAGTAACATTGATTTTGTTTTCAGTTATCGATATCATTGGTTCGATTCCGATAGTTATTGATTTACGAAAGAAAGCCGGTCATATTGAGTCTTTCAAGGCGACTTTGGTCGCAGGCGTTTTAATGATCGCGTTTTTATTTTTTGGCAAATCAATTTTGAATTTGTTTGGAATCGATATAGGCTCTTTTGCGATTGCAGGTGGTATTGTTCTTTTGCTAATGGGAATGGAAATGATCATGGGTATTGAACTGTTTAAGTCAGAGCCTGAGGAAGCCAGCGCTTCTTCGATAGTGCCTTTGGCATTTCCTTTGATCGCAGGAGCGGGAACAATGACGACTATAATATCATTAAGAGCTGTCTATGCTTTGGAGAATATTATAGTAGGGATTTTACTTAATTTATTGTTTGTGTTTGTGGTCTTGAAAAGTTCGTCTTGGCTGGAGAGAAAAATTGGTCCGGGAGGATTTTCTATTATAAGAAAAGTTTTTGGGATTATATTGTTGGCGATAGCTATTAAGCTTTTTAAAACACACATTAACTTTTAGATGATGCGTAATGAATGAGATGGTAGAAATATTTACGGATGGTTCCTCTCGGGGAAACCCTGGGCCTGGAGGTTTCGGTGTTGTCATGAGGTATAAAGGCAACGTTAAGGAAATTAGTAAAGGATATAGATTGACTACAAATAATAGAATGGAGCTTTTAGCTGTCATAGTAGGGCTTGAAGCTATGAAAAGAAATGATTTGAAAATTAGGATTGTTTCTGATTCAAAGTATGTGGTTGATGCTATAAATAAAAAGTGGGTGTTTGGCTGGCAAAAAAAAGGCTTTAAAGGAAAGAAAAATCCTGATCTCTGGAGAAGGTATTTGAAGATTTCTGCGCAGTTTAAGAATTTGGAATTTGTTTGGATTAAAGGACATGCCGGTCATCCGGAAAATGAACGGTGTGATGAATTAGCAGTTGAAAGAGCGACAGGAAGCGAATTGTTGGTCGATGCAGAATTTGAAGCTTTGACAGAGGAGAATAATTCTTTGCTGTAGGGATGTAGATGGGAGATTTTTTTAGATTTAAACAGTTTGAGGTCAATCAATCAAGCTGTGGAATGAAAGTTACTCAGGATGCATGTGCGTTTGGAGCTTTGGTTAATCGAGATATTGACCCGTATTCAATTCTTGATATTGGGACTGGAACAGGGTTGCTGGCTTTGATGATGGCTCAAAAATTTGAAAATAGCTTAATTGATGCCATTGAGATAAATAATGAGGCTTATTTGCAAGCTGTGGAGAATGTAAAGAATTCCGAATGGAATGATAGAATAAAATTAATAAAGACAAGAGTGCAGGATTATGCTCATTCTGTCAAAGATTCTTACCAAATGGTTGTCGCAAATCCTCCTTTTTTCTCACAATCGTTGAAATCTTTGAATTCTAATAGAAGAGAAGCATTTCATGATGATTCATTGTCTATGGAGGAATTGGCTGAGGCTGTTCAACTTGTTTTGGCTGATAATGGAGTATTTTGGTTGATGATGCCTCCAAATGAGATGGATAAATCGGTAGATTTAAATGCTCGAAAAGGATTATACTTAAAAGAAGTAATTCATGTAAGCCACAATATGAATAAAAAAGAGCATATGCGGTTTTGTAGCTTTTCAAAGCACGATTTAAATAGAGTAATTGAAGATCGCGTTTTGATTTATAGAAATCTAGATAATAAGTGGACGGAAAGTTTTAATCAATTAATGGAGCCTTATTATCTTTAAATTTAAGCGTCAAAGAGATAATTGACGCTTAAATTTATTTGTTACAACTCTATTTCTCTTTCGATGAATTTAATACCATGATTTTCTAATTCTGGAAGTATGCGGTCGTAAATACTCTTTTGGATAGGTCGATGAACTCCCGTTAAGTTGATATTGCCTAATAAAATTTCTTTTGCGGCTATTGCTAGTGGAAGACCAACTGTTTTTGACATCCCAGTGTTGACTTGGTCATCACCATTGATAACCATATGTGATTGAATCTGCTTGGCAATGCCATTTTCGATATAATCGAATTTGTGCCACATGGCAATCATGTCTTTTTCATCAGATTTTAAAGTCCACTTTTTCTTTAGTATGTGCTCTAGGATCTGAGCGGGAGTTCCTTTATCTAAACCTATACGTTCTTCATCAAATATCCCTAGCCATTTTAATTTAAACATTTCATCAGATTCTATTTCAAGATTCAAATAGTGAGCAAGCTTGAGCTCTACCGAGTCGTTAGGATTGTAATATAGAAACGAATTGATAAAGTCTCTGTGGGTCATTTCTTCAACGTTTTCCATCTCGAAAGAATCGTCAGTTGCGCCTAGTTGGACGAAAACATTCCAAGCCTTGCTGAATCCTTTTCTTCTGAGAGTGCCTCTAAACATAGTTTTTATTCCTCTAAGATTGTAAACATCAAGATATGCTAGAGAGTCTCTGTTCGCATACCCTTCGAAATATCCGTGATCCGGAATATGTATTAATTCTGTTCTTGAGAAGAGTTTATGGTAAGGAATGTATTTGAATTTGCCTTCTTGTAAAAATTTGCAAACGCCATTACCAGCTATGACTACATTTCGAGGGTTCCAAGTGAATTTGTATTCCCAAGGGTTTTCATCATAGTTGTCAGCTAATAAGCCTCCTGTAAATGATTCGAATCCAGTGAGTTTACAACCTTTTGCTTTCAAGTCATCAATGATTTTCATCGCTGACATATGATCTATGCCCGGGTCCAGTCCGCATTCTTTTAATATGATTATTCCAGCTTTAATGGCTGAGTCATTAAGAGTCTCGATATCAGGTGAGACGTAAGATGCTGAAAGCATATTCTTTTGGAGCTCAATGCAGATTTTAGCAATAAGAATATGAAATCTGGCAGGTATCATTGATATTACAAGATCATGATTGCTAATGAGTTTGGATAACTCATCTTCGTTTGAAATGTCAACTTGAGCTGCTGTTGCCGTAGAGTAGTCTTGTGTCTTTTCTTGAGCGAGTTGAAGATTGATGTCTGCGACAGTGACTTTCCAGTCATGTTCAATTGAAGTAGATAACAGCTCTTTGATTAAAGAGCTTGAGGACCTTCCTGCGCCTATGATTAAAATATTTTTCATAATATACTGTGGATTTAAAAACTATTAGGGTCTCGAAAAGCTTAAAAAACAAAAAGCGAGACTATGTTGGTAGATTAGTACTTTAATATAATAAAATATTATCTGTTTCGTAATTTGTTAAATGATTTTTTAGATATTATGGGTAACAAAGTGGAAAAAACAATAGAATATAACCTATACAATAGTGTAGAAGAGCTGAGCGCTGAGGATCAAGTGCTTTGGGAAAGTGCTAAAAGAGCTTCCGAATCAGCCTATTCTCCGTATTCACGGTTTTGTGTTGGAGCGGCAGTCTTGATGGCGAATGGTGAGATTGTTATCGGTTCAAATCAAGAGAATGCGGCTTATCCGTCTGGTTTATGCGCGGAAAGAGTAGCATTTTTTTCTGCATCGACTTTATATCCGAATGTTGAAATCAAAAAAGTAGCGATCGTTGCAAAGCGTTTTTCCGAGAATGAATTTGTGGAGGTGAGTCCTTGTGGTAGTTGTCGACAAGTCATGGTCGAGTATGAATGGAAGCAGGGAAAAAATATTGAAATTCTTTTTCAAGGAGCTAATAATAAGATATTGAAATTGTCAAATGTGAAAACCTTGCTGCCATTGGTTTTTACAAAAGATAATTTGTAATCTATTATTATTGATGTCATTTTGAGGAGGCTAAGGTCTCTTCAATTTTGTGTTATTTTTTGATAAGTCGAATTGATTTTATATTAAATTCTTTAATTGAATACATTTTTTGGGGCTATAATAGCCACTAATGACTTAAAACTTTTTAAAATAGGGTAATTTATTTCATAATCTTTATTAATTTTAGTTCGCATTTTTTAAAAACCCCCTATACCAAATTTTATGCAGGAGATTGAAATATCAGATATAAAAGCCTTGGCTGAATTGGTGCACAAAAAGTACAATGTGGATTTCACCAATTATGCTATGTCGTCCTTCAGAAGAAGGGTGACGAGGGTGATTGACTTGTATCGATTTGAGTCGGTAAAGCAATTGATAGAACGTGTTGATGGAGATAAGGTGTTTTTCGAAACTTTTCTATCTGAAATTACTGTCAATGTTACTGAGATGTTCCGAGATCCCTCTTTTTGGAGGTTTATTCGAGAGCATGTAATCCCCAATATTCTTATCAATCATAAGTCGATTAATATTTGGCATGCTGGCTGTTCGTCCGGAGAGGAAGTATTTTCTATGGCGATCTTGTTGGAAGAAATGAATTTGCTCGACAAAGTAAGAATTTACGCCACGGATCTAGATAAAGCGATTCTTGATAGAGCTAAAAAAGGTATCTATAGCAAGAAAAAAATGGAGCTTAATAACAAAAATTATATTAGGTTTCAAGGTGAGAGGACATTGGAGGAATATTATACTTTGGCAAGTCATAACGAAGTAAAGATGAATAGTAGCCTGCTAAGGAATGTTACGTTTAAGTCGCATGATTTAGTTAAAGGAGATCAATTCAATAAGTTTGATCTGGTACTTTGTCGTAATGTTATGATTTATTTCAATCAAACGCTGCAAAACCAAGTAATCAAGAGTTTGCATAAGAGTTTGTTCAAGTATGGTTACTTGGCAATAGGTTCTAAAGAATCCTTAATCTGGTGTGATATCTCAAATAAATTCATAGTAGTGAATAATGAAGAGAAAATTTTTAAAAAAATTAGGGAGTAACTTTCATAACTTTCAATGAGGTCGAATATAATATCTGATAAAATTAATACGAGTTACAAAGCTGTTGTTATCGGGGGTTCGGCAGGAAGTTTTCAAGTGGTTACTAAAATTCTGTCAAGCATTCCTGAAGATTTTCCTTTGCCAATCGTATTGTGCTTGCATAGGCTTAAGCATGTAAGAAATGGCTTTGTGGAAGCTCTTTCCATTAAGAGCGTCAAAGGAGTGGTGGAACCTTTGGATAAGGAGTCTTTGGTAAAAGGCAAGGTTTATCTGGCTCCGGCTAATTATCATCTCAGTTTTGAGCTGGGCAATTCGTTTGCCTTGTCAACTGAAGATATGATTAATAATTCCAGACCGTCAATAGATGTAACTTTTGAAACAGCTGCTTATGTGTTTCGTCACAAAGTAATTGGAATTCTATTGTCAGGAGCGAATAAAGATGGAGCTTTTGGCATGAAAAGGTTGAATGACAGAGGAGGATTGACAATTGTTCAGGACCCTGAAGATTGCACAATTAACACAATGCCGCTTTCGGCTATGAAAATGTCAAAAATAGATTGTATATTGAGCGTTGAAGAGATCATTAGATTTTTAAATTTGCTTTACAGTTCCTATAAAAAATAGACAGATATGGATAAGAACGCAAAAACTTTTGGCTTTTTGCTGTTGATGCTTTTTGCTATTGCGAGCGGAGTGTTGCTTTATTTTCAACTTGATTTTTCTAATAAGTTGTTATTGGTGCCTCCTCATTTTGATTTGTCAGCTGATGAGATCATTAATAATGGTAATTATAAACTATACAACTCTGTTGTGTTTGCTACTGTAATCTTGGGTTTGGTAGGTTTTGTATTCTTTCTATTGCAAAAGGGGGGAAGTGTTGAAAAAAACAATCAATTAAAGGCAAAAGATCTCAAAGTCAGACAAACAAGGAATGTTAGGAAGGCTTCTGAAGAGTCTATTGAGAATTTTGTTGAAGGCGTTATTGAATCTATCGAACAATCTTATCAAGATGCTGAAGGAACGATTATGAAGTATGAAAAGTCTTTATGGAGATTGTGTTCTTCTGTGGACTCTTGTCAAGCTGTATTGTACCTTAAGGAAGAAGATGAAGATAAACGCTACATTTCATCGGTTGCAGGATATGCCTTGAATTTGGCTGAGTCTGGGATATTAAGGTTTGAATTTGGAGAAAGCTTGGCGGGACAAGTTGCAAAACAGAAAAAGAAATTAAAAATAGAGCAAATTCCAGAAGGGCATATTAAAGTATTTTCGGGTCTTGGGGAGTCTAGTAAGGCTTATCTATTAATTATGCCAATTATGAAGGATGGGGTATTGCTTGGCGTTCTTGAATTGGCTTCGTTTGCGCCTATTAATGGTAAAAATGAGAGTATCATAAGTTGGTATTGTGAATTTTTGTCAGAACAAATTTCTTTGGACGTAAAAGTTTAAAACAAAGTGATTTCTGCATTTTTGCAGTTAATTACAAGATAGTTTTTCACTAAGGTCAAATTTTGTTATTATTATAATCTCGATCACAAAACTTTTAATAAAGTTATTTGATAATGTTTAAAAATATAAAAATAGGGAGTAAGATTGCCGCATTGGTTTTAGGACTTGTGTTTTTGTCCATTACTGTGGTGAGCTTTATAGCCTTCAAATTCGTAGTTCATACACTCGAGGAAAGGTATGTTGAGAGCCTCAAGAGTGTGAATAATATGAAGACAAAAGAAATATCTTATTTTTTCACAGAGCAGGAGAACAAAGCTAAAGAGCTTAGCCAAAATTCAGTCTTGAAGCAAATAATGCAAAAGGTTGACAAGGTTGGCAATAGTGGCTCGGATAGTTTGAGTTATCAAATTGAACCTGTATTGGATCAAGTATTGATACCTTTTTGCAAAGCTCAAGGTATTTCGGAGATTTGGGTAACGAATAAGAAAGGAAAGATTTTTTATACGACTTTTGTCGGTGAAGATGATAATACGGTAAATAGCTTCTATAAAGATAGTGGAGGAAATGATTTAGTAAATGCGATCAGTAGAGTGCAGTTTTCTCCGCTTTATAATTTTAATGGAGATACTTATTTCAATATTGTAAGTCCTATAGCTGACCAGAATGGGAAATTTTCAGGTTTTATTGTCATGCAATCCGATGCGAAGCCAATGCTTAAGATTCTTAACGATAATACAAATTTGGGAGAGTCAGGAGAGACAGTCGCTGCTGTATTGGATAATGAAAAACTTAAGTTTGTCAACAAACCTCAAAAGGCTAAAGGAACGGTTCGTTCTATATACTTGGGAGAGTTTAGAGGGAGTTCGTTGCAGAAAGCCGCTCAAGGAGGAAATGGTGCTGGCTTTGGTCAAGACTATAAAGGAACGGAAGTATTAACAGCTTGGAATTATATTCCTGAAATTGGATGGGGAATAGTTTCTAAAGTTGATCAAGCTGAAATTAAAGATCAGACTGATCAACTGGTTGTAAATTTTGTGAAAGGTGGAGCAATAGTTTTATTATTGTCTGGTTTGATAGCGTTGATATTTTCCAAGATGCTTATATCTCCATTATTGAATTTGAATCAATCATTGCAGTTGTTGTCCAAAGGGGTTTTGGTCAATAATGTTCGAAAAAGATCAAATGATGAGATTGGGCAGATGGCGACAGCTGTAAGCGATGTGGTTGAGTCATTGAAACAGACAGCTGAGTTTGCGCATAAAATTGGAGAAGGAGATTATGAAGCTGAGTATACTCCATTAAGTGCTAAGGATACTTTAGGTTCTTCTTTGATGACGATGCGTTCAAGTATTAAGAATAGCGAATCTAGAGATAAGGAGAGAAACTGGATTGTTATTGGAGTAACAGAGGTTAGCAATATATTGCGCCAGAGTGATACGTTGGAAGAATTGGGAGATACGATAGTAGCATATGTTACTGAGCAAATAGGTGCTATTCAAGGAGCGTTTTATGTTGTCAATGACGATAATCCAGAGGATATTTTCATTGAGATGAAGTCTAGTTACGCTTACAATAAGAAGAAATACATTCAAGCCAGATATAAATTTGCAGAAGGCTTGATCGGTCAAGCTGCGATTGAGCAAGATGTGATTTTGAGAACGGAAATCCCGGATGATTATGTGAAAATCACATCTGGGTTATTAGGAGATGTGAAGCCTTCGTGCCTTTTAGTTGTGCCATTAATCACTGATGAAAAGGTGTATGGAGTTCTCGAATTTGCAGGTTTTGAAAGATTTCCTGACAAGGTTGTAAAGTTTGTCAATGAAATCAGTATTATTATAGCAAGAACTATTTTCAACGTGAAGGTTAATTACCGTACGGTAAGATTGCTTGAGGAATCGCAAAAGATGAGTAATGAATTGCAGGAAAAGCAAGAGATTTTGCGAATGAATGCTGAAGAGATGGAGTCAACTCAGAAGGAGTTGCAGTCATCAAATCAACAATTGGAGCTAAAGGTTGATGAAGTAAATAGGGCGCAGACTAGAATGCAGTTGTTGCTTGAAAATGCTTCAGAGATTATTACCATATTTGAAAGTGATGGAACGGTTAGATATATTTCTCCATCAGTAGAGAGAATTTTGGGGTATCAGGCTGATGAACTTGTTGGAACAAGTTTTAATATTGGCTTGAATGACTCTAATAAAGAAGAGATGGAAAGCTTGTTCGTTTCGGTGATTAATAATCCTCTTGAGCCAATTACCATTCAGTATCCTTATCAGAAAAAGAATGGAGAGGAGATTTGGTTAGAGGCAACAGCAAACAACTTTTTGAAGGATGCCGCTATTCAAGGTATTGTGATAAACACTCGTGATATAACAGAGAGTCTGAGAGCTGAAAGAGAAGAGAGAATGAGGTCAAAGATGCAGGCTTTATCTGAAAATTCAGTTGATTTGATCGTTCGTTTGGATATCGAAGGGAACTTCTTTTATATCAATCCGATTATTCAAACATATACAGGTTTTGCTCCTGACCATTTTCAAGGGAAAAATATTTTTGACAAGGAGTTTACCAATAACATTTATGTTGAATGGGCAAATTTATTCAATAATGTCAAGGATGGTTTAGTCAAAGAGAGCAAGGAGATTCCTTTCACTTCAAAAATAGGTGATAAGGTAATGCAAGTGAATGCTATTCCTGAGTTGGATAATAATGGAGAGTTGGAATCGGTGTTATTTGTCTCTCATGATGTGACAGATCGTAAGTTGATTGAACTTGAGATTAAGAGCAAAAACAAAAAAATCACGGAAAGTATAAATTATGCCAGAAGAATTCAGGGTGCTATTTTGCCAGATAATAATGTGGTGAAAAATGTATTTCCAAATTCATTCATCTTGTATAAAGCGCGTGATGTGGTCAGCGGAGACTTTCCTTGGTTTGCTGAAGATGAAAAATACGCTTATATCGCAGCCGTGGATTGTACAGGGCATGGAGTGCCTGGAGCATTGATATCATTAATAGGTTACTTTTTGCTTAATGATATTATTAGAAGCGGAGCGGCAAAGGATGTAGGTGAAATTCTTGATATTTTGGATAGAGAAGTGACAAAGACTTTAAGACAAGATCAAGAGTTGTCTTCAATGAAAGATGGAATGGACATCTCTATTTGCAAAGTTGATAAACGCACTAACAAGCTTTATTACGCTGGAGCTCATAGGACTTTATTCATCATGTCAGGAGGAGAGTTGATTGAGATAAAAGGAAATAAATTTCCTATTGGCGGAGGTAAGTTCAGAAATCAGACCGATTTTACGTCAAACGAATTTGATATTAAAACGGGAGATTCGGTTTACATGCTTTCAGATGGGTTTACAGACCAGTTCGGTGGTTTTGAAAATAGAAAGTATGGTGTGAAAAGATTAAGAGAGTTAATTAGAAATAATAGTCATTTGGAAATGCGAAACCAGTACGACAAATTCAGTGAAGAGTGGATGGGCTGGAAAGGAGACAAAAAGCAGACAGATGATATGTTATTAATAGGAATAAAATTTTAATGGATTAAAAATTGTAATCTTCTTAGAGCTTTTTTTTTATTAGATATATGTATATTCTACTTTATTTCTTATATTGTGTTTAGATTGTTCGAGGGGTAGGGTTAATTATATTTGTAGTAATTTTTTATAATAGCTTTTGAGGTTGCGGAATAATAAATAAAACCTATGGAGTATATTTTTGAATTGCATAAGACAATGCTTTCCAGACATTTGATTCTGGTTTATGAAGGTGAATTTACTCAAGAGGTTACCAAGTCGGTTTTGGCAATGGCTGAACGGAATATGGATTCTTTCGGGGAGCAGTCAAGCATCAAGCGTAAAGTATTTAACGTGATGGTTGAGAGCTTGCAAAACATTGTTAAACACAGTGATGATGTGAAAAGTGATGATAATAAGACATTGCATTCTGCCATTTTCATGATTGGTAAATCTGATACTGATTACATTATAACATCTGGTAATCCTGTTAAAAACGAGAAGGTCGCTACGATTCAGCAACGTTTGGAGAAAATAAATTCTTTAGACAAGGATGGATTGAAATCTTTGTATAGAGATATAATAACAAATGCTGAGATCTCAGATAAAGGCGGTGCTGGTTTGGGCTTTGTTGACATGGCAAGAAAGTCAGGCAATCAGCTTGAATTCAGTTTCAAACCGATTAATCAGGATTATTCATTCTTTTCTTTAAAAACAAGCGTTTCGAGATCTTAATTAAAAAAATATTATAATGGAAGTTATCAATCTGGAAGGTACGGAAGATACGCCAAAAATTTTGTTGGACAAGGATAATGGGATATTTGAAATATCTGGTAGGTCTTTGCCTGAGGATTCGGCTGAATTCTATCAGCCTGTTATTGACTGGATTAAGGAGTATGCTAAGAGCCCAAATTCCAGCACTTCTTTCGAGTTCAAGTTAGAATACTTTAACACAGCGTCATCTAAACTTATTTTGGATATCCTGACATCTTTAGAGAATATAGATTCAACTCAGATTATGTGGTATTTTCAAGAGGATGATGAGGATATGGAGGAAGCAGGAGAAGAGTTCTCAGAATTGGTTGAGTTGCCGTTCGAGTTTCACTCTTATTGATTTTTGAAAAAATTAAATTTATATAAATAAGAAAGGGGCTTTTAGCCCCTTTTTTTTTTCATCATGCTAAAATTCTTTATATTTCAGTAATTTATAGTAAAGTCGAGTTAAAAATTCATAGGAGTCATATATGAGTGAAGAAATACTGAAGGCACTGACACAACTTTTTGCAATTATTACCAAACAAGACGGAGGAGTAACTGAGGCTGAACGAGATTATGTAATTTCATTTTTTGAATCAGAGCTCGATCAAGATTCCAAGCAAGAATACATTGACTTGTATGATAAGTTTATTGGTGAGAACAAACGAGCCAAGAAAAGGCAATTGGCTGACGGTGAAGTTGAAGCTAAGCCAGCAAAAAGAAGGCTTACCCCTGTAAATGATTCTGTTAAGACATTGGGGATTTGCCGCAAGATAAATAAGACACTTACTCAAAAGCAAAAAACGATTGTTTTAGTTAAGCTTTTTGAGCTTGTTGCAGCGGATGATAATTTTACGGACAATAGAATGGAAATCATTAATACGGTTTCCGAATCATTTAATATTCCCGATGAGGAATATCAAGCTGTTGACAATTTTATTCGAAGGAAAAATGACAATCTTCTTTCGAGAAATATGCTTGTTGTTGGAGCAAGAAATAAATATGCCGAAAATATAACTTTTATTAATGCTCATATAAAAGGGGAGGTTCGTTTTGTCCATTTGCCAAGTGTTGATACTTATTTTGTTCAATATGATGGTGATGAAAATGTTACTCTGAATGGGAATTTTTTGAAGAGGAATAGTATTCATTTCTTTACTCATGGCAGTGCTGTGAAAATTGCTGATGGCACAGTTCTTTATTATAGTGAGATTGTCAGGCATTTTTTCAATAATCAGAATAATATAGCGCTTTCCTTTAATGTCAAAGGTGTTAATTATAGGTTTAAAAATGGAGGCGTAGGCTTGCGGGATATCAATATTTCTGAAGGCCCTGGCAAGTTGATTGGCATCATGGGAGGAAGCGGTGCAGGTAAAACCACTTTGCTTAATGTGCTTTCAGGTATTGAGAAGCCAAGTACTGGAACTATTTCGATAAATGGAATTGATATAAATCAAGAGTCTGAAAATGAACTTTTGAATGGGGTTATCGGGTATGTTTCCCAAGATGACTTGCTTATTGAAGAGTTGACCGTATACGAAAACCTGTATTATAATGCCAAGCTTTGTTTTTCTGATTTATCGGAAAAGCAGATCGAAGAGAAGGTATTGAATTTATTGGATAGTTTGGGCTTGGATCAACGAAAAGATTTGCGAGTAGGCTCCGTATTTGATAAAACAATTAGCGGTGGGCAGAGAAAGCGTTTGAATATTGCGTTGGAACTCATTCGAGAACCATCTGTTTTATTCGTCGATGAGCCAACCTCTGGCTTGTCATCGCGAGATTCCGAAAATGTAATGGATTTGCTGAAAGAATTGTCGCAAAAAGGCAAGCTAGTATTTGTGGTAATTCATCAGCCATCATCCGATATCTATAAGATCTTTGACAAGATGGTGATTATGGATAATGGAGGTTACATGATTTATTATGGCAATCCAATAGAGGCTGTAGAATATTTCCGAGTAGAGACAAAACAGGTTGACGCTAACTCAGCTGCAAGGTGTATTACATGTGGGAATGTGAATTCAGAGCAAATTTTCAACAATGTTGAAAGAAAAGTTGTGGATGAGTTCGGCCAATTTACGAATAAGCGAAAGATAAGCCCTAGTCAATGGCATGATAAGTTCAAACAGAATTTTGCCATCAGTTGGGTGAAAGATGAAGAAGAGTTGCCAGTTTCTACACTGAATAAACCTTCGAAGTGGAAGCAGATGTTGATCTTTGCAAAAAGGGATATGCTTGCGAAGTTAAGCAATAAGCAATATTTGCTTATAAATTTGCTTCAAGCTCCATTGCTTGCTTCCATACTGGCTTTTATTATTCGTTATAAAAACGATACGGATAGCTCTGGATATATATATCGATTCAATGAAAATATTCCCGTTTATATCATGATGTGCGTGATTGTTGCATTTTTCATGGGCTTGACAGTAAGTGCGGAGGAGATTATTCGCGATCGAAAAATATTGAAAAGAGAGGCTTTTCTTAATCTTAGTTGGAATAGCTATTTAGTCTCAAAGTTGACTTTATTATTTAGTCTATCAGCAATTCAAACGCTTGCATTTGTTTTGGTTGGAGATACAATTCTTGAGGTTAAAGGAATGTATTTTTATCATTGGCTCATATTGTTTTCAGTGTCGTGTTTTGCGAATGTTATTGGATTGAATATTTCTTCAGCATTTAATTCTGCCATTACAGTTTATATCCTGATACCATTGTTGATCATTCCTCAGATGATATTGAGCGGATTGCTTTTTAGTTTTGATAAGTTGAATGAGGTTATTAGCAATAAAGGTAAAGTGCCTTTAGTAGCTGATGCTATGGTTTCGCGTTGGGCATATGAGGCAATTGCTGTCAAGGAGTATATGGCGAATGATTTCGAAAAACCATTTTTTAAGTTTGAAAAAGAGGCAAGGCAAGCGGACTTTAAGGCTTCATTTTATTACAAAGAGCTTAAAAGAGTCGTTTCTGATATTGAGGAATTGGCTGAAGACAAGGAGAAAAATCAAGAGAGATTGGTCGAGTTGTTTGCTTTGTTAAAAAGAGAACTAGGCAATGAGAATTTTAAGACTTCATTTAATAAAGGTGCTTTGATGAGTAAAATTAATCTTGAGAGCTACTCCAAGGAAAGTGTAGCGTTGATTAATACTTATTTGGAAGAAATGAGAAACTTTTATCTAGACAAGTATAAATTGGAGGAAGTTAAAAAAGAAAAGCTGATACATTATTTTGAAAAGAACCCTAGCTATAGTTTAAGTGAATTAAAGGATACTCATTTTAATGAGTCATTAAATGATTTGCTTAGAAATTTGTCAGTTAAAGATAGAATTATTGAATATGAAGGTCAATTGTTTCAACAAATAGATCCAATATTCAATGTGCCTACGTTGGATAAGTCTCTATTGGACTATAGAACCCATTTTTTTGCGCCATACAAGCATTTTCTTGGGAAGTTGTGGGATACCTATTACTTTAATCTCTTTGTAATTTGGTCGATGTTTTTGTTTTTGTACGTGACATTATATTTCGAATTATTAAAAAAAGTGATAGATTTTTTTTCAAAGTTGGATAAAAAGTAAAAGCACTTAAGTGTCGGATTTTTGCTCAAAAATTAGTATTTTTAGTTCTTTAAGTATATAAATTTAAATTTTAAGAAAATCAATGTGTTATATGAAGCGGATTGCACTTTTCTTTTCAATATTAGCTTTTTACGGCTGTGGAAACGATGGGAAGAAGAATAATGATGACCAAGCGTTTATCAATAGTCTTGATAGCATGACATTGGAACAACCTACGGTTTCGGAGGAAGTTGTGGGAGATATTATCCAGCAAGTGCCAACTCCTTTGGAAATATCTTTTTTAATAAAGAATTCCGGGGCGAAATATACCAATGAGATATTGAATAATTCTGATAAGGTTACGTCATACAACAGTAATTTTAAGAAGGCGATTAATTTAGGTATATTTGGTACTGATCTAGGTTATGCCAACATTTATAATGAGAATCAAGATGCGTTGGATTATTTAACGTCGATCAAAAGCTTGTCGAACGACTTGAATATTGGGCAGTTCTTTGATTTCAAAACAATCAAAAGGCTGGCAACGAATAGTCAAAACTTGGATAGCTTGTTGTTGATTACTACAAAAAATTTCAACAAAATCAATTCACACCTTCAGGATAACAGAAGAGCAAATTTGAGTGTTTTGATTTTAACTGGAGGATGGCTAGAGGCTTTGCATGTTACGAATCAAGTTTACGCGTCTAATCTCGCGAATGAAGAGTTGAAAGAAAAAATCGGGGAGCAGAAAATCGTTCTAGACAATATTGTTCTTCTTGTGGATTATTATAAAAACACAGATCCTAATATTGCAGATCTTTCTACAGACTTGAAATTGTTGAGCGATGCATACTCAGGCGTAGATTTTGAGTACGATTATCAGGAACCAAAATTTGTTGAAAGAGATGGGCAGCTTGTGATAGAAGACAATAGCACGACTATTGTTAAAGTTAGCCAAGAACAGATTCAGGACATAACTAAGATTGTCGAACAAATAAGAAATAAGCTTATTGACGTTTAAGAAATTGATTATTATGAAAAATATAGTTTGGATATTATTCTTTTTCATCGTTGCATTGGCTATGCCAAGCGATGTGGCTGCTCAATGCGATACTGATAGATATTCGGAAGATTGTCTTGGCAAGATGAATACAGATTTTACTTTTGTTAAAAAGATAGATGTAGACGGCAAGGGAGGAACAAAAGATAAAGTAGAAACATCTTATGTATTCACTAAAGGAACAGAATACTTCTTGAATGTGTGCAATGATGATGGAGAAGAGGGGATAGTTGTGAATCTTTACAATTCCAAAAGGCAATTAGTAGGGACTAATTATTTTAATGGAAAGTTCTATTCAAATATTAAGTTTCCTTGTAACGCTACAGGAATTTATTATATCGCATATACTTTTAAGGATGCTCCTACATATTGCGGAGGCAGTGTTATAGGTTTTAAGCGATAATATAAATAGTGAATTAATAATAAAAAAGCTCATTCATCCGAATGAGCTTTTTTATTATTAGGGCCTTTGAGGTTGAACTAAAATAACGTTTTCTTTGTCAATTATAACTTTCCCTGCCGCTAAACCTTTTGGTTTTCGGATATACTTTTTAGGAGTGTAAGTCACAGGGCATAATGAATCTGTTTTTCTTTTAGAGTAATAAGCTGCAATTTGAGCCGCATGCTCTATTACGTCTTTAGGAAAGGCTTTGTTAGCTTGATGCTTAATGATGACATGAGAGCCAGGAACATCCTTAGCATGAAGCCATAGGTCTTCTTTGTAAGCGTGCTTTTGAGTTAAAGAATCATTAGCTTTTGGGTTTCTCCCGACCCAAATTTCAAACTTATTGAAATGAAATTTAAAATATGGCAATAAGTCTGATTGGCTTTTTTTCGTGTTAACTTGTTGGTGGGCTTTGATAAGCTTCCTTAATTCTTTGATGTTGTCAGAAGCTTTCAGTTCATCGGAGTAAATATTAAGTTCTATTAACTCTTCCAACTTTTTATCCAGATTCTGATTAAGTTTGTCTATTTCAATCTTTTGATTCTTTGATTTTTTATAATAGATTTCTGCGTTTTTCTGGGGAGTATGATTCTTTTTTAGAGCGATAGAAATATTGCTGTCGGAATAGAAATTATAAAGCTCAACTTTGTCGCTATTTTGAGGAATTGCATGCAGATTGGCCATTATCACATCCGCGATTTCATTGTATTTTACCCCATTGACAAGCTCATTGATTTTTTTCTCCGCCTTTTTTATGTATTGTTCGGTTTTCTTTACTTGTTGGTTGTTTGATTTTGTGGCCTCAGCTCTTTCACGGTTGAGGTGGTAATCTTTCGAGAATGTAATGAAGAACTCATTGATGGCTTCAAAAGCTGTTCCTTGGACGAGTTTATTATTTTGCTCTGGAAAGAATGTCAAATAGTATAATCCATTTTCGAAACCTAAGTAGTATTTCGGGTTTTCAATATAATCAAGAGTTTTAGATACGATATTCCATTTGCCTTCTAATGTAGTTTCAGTGTTGAATCCTTGGCTTTCGATTTCTTTTCGAATTCTTAGTCCAAAAGTAGGAAAGACTTTTTTTAGATTTCCTTCTGATTCTATGAAGTTCTCTTTTGTTAAATCTAGATTGCGGTCTAATTCATCAATATTGATGTCATGATCACTGAGCAAGTGGGATTTGAAAATTTCAGTAAGCTTTCCATCATGGAATAGAATGAGATTGGATCGATTGCCATGCATTTTGAACAGAAGCTTGAAATTATCCTCAAAGTTTATTGAAAAAGATCTTTCATTCAAATACTGCTTAATCCCAATGACTTTTTTGTTGATAATTTCTTGAAAAAGATCAATGCGATTTCTTTTTGCAGGGCGAAAATCTTTTGGAAAATACAAACAGCTGAAATCACCCATGAGGTATGCTTTCATAAAGAATTCACTTTTTCCGAGTGCAAAGCTAAAGACAATTTCGTCTTTGTTTTGGCAAGAACATGCTGTTAAGGAATAATCGATTAAGCTTTCTGAAAGCTCTTCACTTATTTTTTTAAGAAAGTAGTAATTATTGTGCACTAGTTATATACTTAATGTAAGGCCATCGTAAGCTAAAGACACATTTTCAGGCATCTTATTGTCAATTATATTATGCATGCCTAGTCGGTGGCTTATATGGGTTATGTATGCTTTTTTGGGATTAGCTTTTTCAATGAACTCTAATGCTTCGTCAATAGTGAAATGAGAAATATGTTCTTCATATTGCAATCCATTTACGACTAATATCTCAGCATTTTTAGTTTTTTCAAGTTCCTCATCACTAATCGTTTTTGCATCAGTAATATAGACAAAATCATTTATTCTAAATCCGAAGGTAGGAAGCGTGGCGTGCATGACTTCAATAGGAATGATATTAATGTCACTGAAAGAAAAAAGCTCATTTTTAATTTCATTAACAATAATTCTTGGAGCTCCTTTATATGAACCAGGGTTGAAAATATAAGGGAACTCTTTTTCTAATTGGTCAAGTACCTGCTTGCGGGCGAATATCGGGATGCTTTTCTTCAAACTAAAGTTGAAGCCTCTGACATCGTCTAAGCCAGCAACATGATCTTTATGTTGATGCGTAAATAAGATTGCATCAAGATTATGGATGTTTTCTCGCAGGACTTGCTGTCTGAAGTCTGGTCCTGTATCGATGATAATGCTTTTGTCTTCTATTTCTATATGAACAGAGGTTCGCAATCTATTATCTCTAAAGTCTAACGAACTGCAAACAGGACAATTGCAGTTAATTACAGGCACTCCTTGGGAAGTTCCTGTTCCAAGAAAAGTTATTTTCAATCTCTTACAAGTTTAGCTTTTTTAAAAAAAGTATTTCCTCTTCAGACAGATTGTCTTTTGAAATATTGTTATTTTGAAAGAGGTTTTTCAATATCTCGAATTGGTTTGGAATAGAGATATATTTATTCAAAATAACGATTTTATTTTTGTTTAGCAGGCAAAAGCCAGATTTGAAATTACCTTTTTCATATCTGATCTTGAAACCAACTTTTGATAAAATATTTTCAAGTTTGCTAAGATTCGATTTGTTTGGAACCATGCATTTTCACTTTTAGAATTACAAAGTTCAACAAATTAATCAATGTAAGGGATCTTGTCAATGTTGAGATATAAAAAAACCGGCTTAAGCCGGTTTGATTATTATTGATCAGTGTATTTTTTTACAGTATCAACTAAAAAGTCGAAATCCAAAGGTTTTTGCAGATAGTCATTGAATCCAACTGTTTTGAAATCTTCCTCAGTGTAATTCTTTGCGTTTCCGCTGATTGCGATAATAGGCAAATTTGCTATTTCTGGATCTTTGTTGCTTCTTATCTGTCTTGCGCATTCCATACCATCCATTTTAGGCATGTTGATGTCCATGATGATTACATCGTATTTTTTCTTTTCCAACTTGGAAAGAACTTTTTCGCCGTCTTTAACTGCGTCGATTTCGAAATTTTGGATGATAAGAATTTTTCGCGTCAAGTTTTGAATTACTGAGCTATCTTCTGCTATTAATACCCTTTTAGCTGCCATCTTCTTATTTATTTAATATTATTTGTTTATAATTATTCTTGAATTCCATGTAAAGGGATTCCAATTCGCTCATATCACTCTCGAAATTGTCAACATCTCCCTTTTTGACATCTGATTCAATTTTTATAGTTAATTCTGATACTTTGTTGACTCCTAGTGTGCCAGAATTGCCTTTTAATGTATGCAAGTTACTTAAAATATTTTTGTAATCTTCTGATTTTATCGAAAATTTGCAATTTTCAATTTGCTCATTAGCCTCTAAATCAAAGTCCTTATAAATATTGTATAAACTTTCATCATCAGCATACTTTTTCAAGGATTCAATGACTGCCATGGAGATGATTTCTTCCTTTTCCTGTTGTTTATCGTCAGAATCTTTTCTTGATTTATCAACATTTTTTAAGCTGGATAGTTCGCTAACTTTATGCAATAAATCTTTAGCTTTTATAGGTTTTGGGATATAATCGTCAAACCCACTATTAAGAAAGCGCTCTTTGTCTTCCTTCATAGCGTAAGCCGTCATTGCGACAATAGGAGGCAAGCTATCTTTATCCAAGGACTTGATTTTTTGCGTTGCTTCTATGCCATCCATGCCAGGCATTTGAATGTCCATGAATATGATGTCATATTCGTGGCTTTCAGCTTTTTCGATTGCCATTTGACCGCTTGAAGCCAAGTCAACCTCGCAACCGGCTTTAGCTAGTATCTGACTGGAAACAGTTCGGTTGATTTGATTGTCATCCACCAATAGTATGTTCGGAGTTATCTCTTCATCGAGAAACTCGTTGATTTTAGGATTGATTTGATTAGTTTCTGACAATTTCTTTTCGTCCAATTTTGTTTCTTTGGCTTGAATGGTGAACCAAAAGTTACTTCCTTTACCTAATGTCGAATTTACGCCTATTTTTCCATCCATCAGCGAACATAGTTGTTTTGAAATCGCTAATCCAAGACCAACACCACCATAAGATTTACTTGTAGATACATCAGCTTGAGTGAAATTCTTGAATATCTTTTCAAGACTTTCCTTGGAAATACCAATTCCTGAATCCTTAACTTCAATTTTTAAAGTAATGTTATCATTCTCTCTTTTTTCCTCATTAATAAAGATATGAATGCTTCCACCTTCAGGAGTAAATTTCAGTGCGTTGGAAGTTAGGTTTGATAATACTTGAAGAAATCTTGTTTCATCAATGATCATTCCCACAGGCACTTCCGGGGAAATTTGATAGTAAAAATCAATGGATTTATCTATCGCTTGTTGAGCATACAGAGAGTAAAGTTTATCAAGTACATTATTAATAGATACTGGAGTTTTGTACAGTTGCATTTTACCAGCTTCTATTTTGGAAAGGTCAAGGATGTCATTGAGAATAGTCAATAATGTTTCAGACGATTTTTTTATCGTTGATACATAGCTCGTTTGCTCTTCGTCTAACGTTGTGTCAGCGATTAAGTCTATCATTCCGATGATACCATTCATTGGCGTCCTGATCTCATGACTCATGTTGGCTAGAAATTCTTCTTTGACTTTAAGAGACTTTTCAGCGAAGTTCTTAGCCTTTTGCAATTCAGCATTGCTTTTCTTTAGTTCCGACACATCTCTTGCGATACCTTCTATTTCATATGGTCTGCCGTATTCATCATGTATGATTCTGATGTTGCAAATGAATTGAATTATATCTCCCGTTTTGGTGATTAATTGAGCTTCAAAATCTCTGACATTTTTGTTAGAGATTAATTTACGTATTAGGCCTTTAGTCTTTTTATTGTATAGATAGTAATCAGTAATGTTATTGCCAAGGATATGTTGTTCGCTATAGCCAATAAGTTCCATTACAGAAGGGCTTACCATGGTAAGTTCTCCATTTAGCTTGCAACGGAAATATAGATCTTGAAAAGATTCGAATATGTTTCTGAATTTTTCTTCACTTTTTTTCAGGTTTATGATTGCCTGCTTTTCTTCAGTAATATCATGGGCAAAGCCTGAAATTTCTTTTACAACTCCATCTTCGTAATAAATTGGGTTTAAAAACACTTCTCGGCAAATTTCTTGGCCATTGGGCGCTACATATTGATGCTCAAAATTCAAGCTTTCTCCAGATTGGAAAATCGAGTCGTACTTTTCTTTCCAAAAATCAAATGGCCTGTTTTCATTTTTGAGATTGGGATTTATAACATAACCATTTTTTTCAATATTTGGCTCTAGATAGCCTTTAAGTTCATTTTCAAAAGCTGTATTGAAAGACGTATAAGCATAATTGCGATTGATAGACCATATGTGGTGAGTGCCACTTTCAAAAATTGCGTTTTGTCGAGCAAGCTGGGTTTTGATAGTGTTTTCTTTGCGCTTTTTTTCAATAGAAGTCGCTAATTGACCACAAATGAAATTCAACAGCTCTAAATCTTTGTGATTGTATGTAATTACACTTTCATAGCAATACAATGCGATCGCACCTATGATTTTTCCATGGAGTCGAAGAGGCACACCCAGCCAAATTTTTATTTTTTCATCACTGCTCTGCCAGTTTGACTTTACTTGTACAGATGTGATTTCCTTATCATTGAGTATTAGCGCTTGATTGTTGTTAATGACATGCTCAGTGAGTTTTGTCGTTAGAAGTTCATCGATACTTCTATTGTTTTTTTCAAGATTTTCATCTTTGATATAAGAGAGTTCCTTGTCGTCAAAGTATTTTCTATCTAATTTGATATAGAAGTTTCTCGCTGGAATTATCTTAGCGATTTCCTTGTGAATATTCTTGAAAAGAGATTTTAGGTCATTGCTTTGATTAGCCAAGTTGGCGACACTATAGTAGAGTTTGAGTGATTTTTCAGCTCTGAGTCTATTGGTGATATCGTGAAAAATTCCTCTGTATTCTATGATCTTTCCATTGAGAAATCCAGTATTCAAACTTCCTAAAACATGAATCTTTTTACCCTGCTTCGAAATGAAGCTCGTTTCAAACTTTTTATTTGGATGATGGTCAAGATTCTTAAGGATGAGTTTGGTTTCAGCAAGAGCATCCGGGTGAATGATATCTTCAAACCTTAAATTGACGCTTTCTTCACGGCTGTAGCCTAGAGTTTTGAGCCACACATTATTGACTTGAATGATTTCATTATTTGAATTCATGATTTGTATCAAGTCGCTGGCATTGTCGAAGAAGTCGGCAAGTTTTTGATTGGTCTGTTTTAACTCAATCTGAGCTTTTTGCGAGCTTGTGACATTTTCACCAAGTATGGTAATGTTGGAGAGCTCTTTGTTTTTATCATAATAAGGGATTATATTAAAGTTAATAGTAATAACTTTCCCTTTTTTGGTAACTAGCTCAGTCTTTCCTAACGACTGAATGTCTTTTTTATCTTTGATATTTTGAAAGACTATGTAGGAGTTTTCCCGCTTGCTTGAAGGAATTAGAGTTTCAATAAAGGATTTGTTACTCAGTTCATCAGCTGCAAAACCAGTTAATTTTAATAAAAGATCATTGGCATGCAGTATATTCCCGTCTTTGTTAATTGATATGGATATAAGGCTTGACGAATTGAGAAAATGATTGATTTTTGATTCAGCCATAAGTTCTGAATTTTGAAAATTACGGCTTTCTTCAAGTTCTTTTCTTTTTGTAATATCAATGGATGCGCAAACAAAGTATTCATGGCCACCAGCTGTGATTTTTGGAATACCCGTCTCAAGAAACCATTTGAATTCTCCAGAAGCATTTCTAATTCTATAAGCGATATCGAAGGCTTGTTTATTTTCAAGGCCTAATTTTATACGCTTAAGCACTTTGTCAAAATCGTCAGGATGGATAGCATCTTTCCAGCTTTGGTGGATTTCTTCATTCTTTCCTAAAAATAATTCCCATTTATTATCATAGTAAATAAATTCTTTTTTCCTATTAGTGTGCCGCAACAAAACTGGAGATTCGTCAATCTCTTTTATGATATCTTCGGTTTTGAAGGAAGAAGCTTCTGTATTGTTGTTCTCTAGAGAAATAAGATTTATGGAGTGAAATAAGCTAGTGTCTAATTCGTGAGATTCTATTGCGAAGTGAATTGAGGGCAAGCTTTTTTCTTGAATCTCAAAGCTTGCGTTCGTTTCACTCTCAGTGTTAAAAGAAAGCTTAGCTTGGGAGATAATGTTATTTATTGTCTCTTCTGATTTAATCGATGTATTTTGGCTTTTGTTGATTAGTTCATTCAGTTTGTCAGAAGATGCTATCAAATCAAAATTGGAATCGACTACAATGGTCATTTGATCATCTTTTCCCAACTCTTTTATCAAAGATTTTTGAGCTTGTCTTAAAGAGTCTTGATAATGCTTGATGTCATTAATGATCTTTAAGTTGGAGTTATGAAAAGTATTAGGTGTATCCATTAGTTGTAGATTATGTTCATGTTATTCGCTTAAAGCGTATTTTATTCAATATACTAAAAGCATGTAAATAACGATGACATTGCTGTATTATTCTGTAAATAGTGGAGGGATCATTGGATTTGCAAAGAAAAAGAGTGTGGAATTCTTAAAAAAATAAAGCATTGATGATTATCTAAAACTTTATGAACAAAAAAAATAACAGCAGAGCTAATCATGCTGTTATTCAATTTATTTTTAGAACATATTTTAACTATGTCCGGTTTATATTAACCTAATAATTCAATTGTTTTATTATAAACGTTCTCAGCAGTATAACCGAATTTCTCATCAAGAACTCCAGCAGGAGCAGAGTAGCCAAAGTGATCTAGACCGATCACAATACCTTCATGCCCAACCAAACCTTCAAGGTTCACAGGAAGACCAGCTGTAAGACCTAATTTAGGCACTCCAGCAGGGATAACTTCTTGTTGATAAGCTTTGTCTTGCTGTCTGAATAATCCTTCAGAAGGAACAGAAACAACTTGAATCTTAAGACCTTTTTCAGCTCTTAATTTTTCAGCGCCAGCAACAAGCGTTGCTACTTCAGAACCACTAGCTAAGAATACAACATCAGGAGTCCCTTCTACAGACTCTACGATGTAAGCACCTTTGTCAGCAGCTTTAGCTTCCTCATATCTGCTAGCTTGAGCAGGAAGAGATTTGATGTTTTGTCTAGAAAGAATCAAAGCTGTAGGAGTATTTGTGTTCTCCATAGCCAATTTCCACGCGATTGTAGTTTCATCAGCATCAGCAGGACGAAGAGCTAACAAACTTTGCTCACCAGAATGATTTTTGATTTTTTCCATCAATCTGATTTGAGCTTCTTGCTCGATCGGCTGGTGAGTAGGTCCGTCTTCTCCAACTCTAAATGCGTCGTGTGTCCAGATGTATTTTACAGGAACTTCCATAAGAGCAGAAAGTCTTACAGCAGGCTTCATGTAATCAGAGAATACGAAGAAAGTACCAACTGCAGCGATAACACCACCGTGAAGAGCAATACCATTAGCAATAGCAGCCATTGTTAATTCGCATACTCCAGCTTGCAAGAAAGCACCTGAGAAATCTCCTTTTTGAAGAACGGTAGTTTTCTTAAGGAAAGCATCGGTTTTATCAGAGTTGCAAAGGTCTGCAGAAGAAACGATCATGTTCTCTACATTTTCAGCCAAAGTAGCAAGTACTGTAGCAGAAGCCGCTCTTGTTGCAACACCTTCTTTTTGTGCGATTGCATCATAATCTACTTCAGGAGCTTCGCCAGAGTAGAATTTTTCAAGCTTAGCAGCTAATTCCGGGTTTTCAGCAGCCCAAGTCGCTTGTTCAGCTTTTCTGTCAGCAGCGATTTTAGCTAATTCTTCAGCTCTTTTCGCATAAAGATCAGTTACTTCAGGGAATACTGTGAATGGCTCTTCAGCGTTACCGCCCAAGTTCTCGATAGTTTTAGCAAATGATGCTCCTGCACCAGTCAATGGCTGACCGTGAGTAGATACTTTTCTTTCGAAGCTGTCGCCAGTTTCTGTCACCGCGCCTTTACCCATGATTGTCTTACCAATGATAAGAGTAGGTCTGTCAGCTTCAGCATTAGCATCATTTAGAGCTTGTCTGATTTGATCAGCATCGTTACCGTCGATCTCAATTACATTCCAGTTCCAAGCTCTGTATTTAGCTGCAGTATCTTCGCCAGTTACTTCGTCTACTTCAGTAGAAAGCTGAATGTCATTAGAATCATAGAACATGATAAGGTTGTTCAATCCTAAGTGACCTGCAATACGTCCGGCTCCTTGAGCAATTTCTTCTTGGATACCACCATCAGAAATGAATGCATACGTTTTATGAGCAGTCCATTCTCCAAATCTAGCAGCAAGGAATCTTTCTGAAATCGCAGCACCAACTGCCATCGCATGTCCTTGACCAAGAGGACCAGACGTGTTCTCAACACCTCGGTCGAAATCCACTTCAGGGTGACCTGGTGTAGGGCTTCCCCATTGGCGGAAATTTTTTAAATCTTCGGTAGTATAATAGCCAGCCAAGTGCAATACAGAGTAAAGCATTGGAGACATATGTCCCGGATCTAAGAAGAAACGGTCTCTGTTAATCCATTTAGGATCTTTTGGGTCATAGTTTAAGAATTCCGTATACAAGATGTTAACGAAATCAGCTCCTCCCATTGCTCCACCTGGATGTCCAGATTTGGCTTTTTCTACCATCGCGGCAGAAAGAATACGGATATTGTCCGCCGCTTTATTGATTACCGAGTTGTCCATTATTTATTCGTATTACTTTTTGTTTTTTAATAGATATAGCAAATATAACATTATCAGTAAAAAACATTGATGCTTTAGCCATAATTAGTCAAAAAGATTTTGAGAAAAAGGGATTGAAATCTATGATTATGACTATTGATGACTAAAATTGATTTATTAGTATTTGCGAATCGAAGACAAAGACTATAATTAACCTTCGATGGGGATTTTGCAAAAGACCTAAAACTTATTGAGTTTAAAAAAAGCATTTTCTGCTAAGATGTAGAGATTAATTATATGAATTAATATACAAAAATTAAGACTGCCTTCGTTTGGGATATTAAGGTTATAAAGTATTATTCTAAATTCTGAGGTTAGAACGAGATGCTTGAATAGCGATTATTTGGAAATGATGGTTCAGCTCTAGCACTTAAGGTATTAGAGTCAAAAGTTAATTTACTTAGTATTTTTTATTAAAATTTGATTGGAGATGAAGGTATTTGGGGGGAGAAATATCGAGTTGAAGATCAATCATAACTGTCCATTGGAATTGAAGCGAGGGGAAATGTTGAGATTCTGGTTGGATGGAAATATGGTTGATCATTATGAAAGGGAGTTGCGAAGAATAACAAGAGCTTTGGAAAAAGTGATTGTTATGCCCGATAACATAGAAGCTTTGAAATGGTCAAAATGTACAGGCCATATTAAAATGGGCTTGCTGGATTTTGTATTTCCGATGACTGCTGGAGAGTTCTTGATGGATAAAGCAAAATTGAATCCTTGTGAAGCTGTACTATTATTGTCAGAGTTTGGTTTAGATCCATTGCAGGAAATTCGTAAAATGACATGTTTAGAATTGAAACTGTTGACTATTGTTTCAAGGTTTCAAAATAAAGAACTCGTTGTTTTCGATTATTTCGGAATTGATGATGATATGAAAAAAAAGATAACATCTTTTGTAATGGATGAACTGTTAAAGGAAAAAACTGCCGCAATTAGCTTTGCTAGTTCATCAGATAAAATCACACGTAAAATTTCCAAGCGATTTATAGACATAGATATTAAACATGAAAATGAAAACTTGTTCCCATGCCTGAGACCTAAAAGAGGATAAAATCTTGGTAAGAGAAAGACTATTTATACTTAGGAATAAGTAAATGAAATGCTATCTTTGATAAATAAACTTTTATCTAAAAAATTAACATGTTCAGATACTTATTTAGCATTTTTAGTCTAGTGATGCTTTTGCAAGCTAGCGGAGTGAAAGCACAGTCCAATGACGAGGATTATGCTACTAAAGAAGGGGTGGTGATTCCTGTGGTCTTTCATATTGTTCATGGAGGAGGCATCGAAAATATAACAGATGACCAGATCTTCGAATGCATGGCGCAGTTGAATGAGGATTATAATGATAGAGATCGTTGGAGAGATCAAATTATTCCAGAATTTAAACCTATTAGAGCTAATATTGGGGTAGAGTTTAGATTAGCCCGTAAAGATCCAAATGGCAATAGAACTTCTGGTATTTTGAGACATTATAATCCAGAGTGGACAGTTCAAACAAATAATGGATCTGACATTGAAATGAAGCAAGCTTATGGATGGCCGAGAAAGAATTATCTGAATATTTTTGTAGTTAGAGCTGCTGGAGATCATGCAGGATCTGCTTGGGCTTATGCCATTGATAATGATTTGGATGGCGTGGTTTCTTCTTTTTGGGCTGTTGGTAGAACAAGAGAAGCAAGACCTACTCATGTTAAGATCATGACACATGAAGTTGGGCATTGGTTCAGCTTGGCGCATACTTTTGCGGGAGGGTGTGATAACTTGGACGGAGTTGATGATACGCCTCCTTCAGATGTAGGTCAAGGATGTGAGCATTATGAGTATCCTTGCAAGGATGAAGAAGGCAACAAAGTTCTTGCAAATCGTCAGAACTATATGGATTACGGTCAGTGCACAGCAATGTTTACAAAAGGCCAGAAGAAGAAGATGTGGTTGTATATGTTCGATAACCACCCTGAGATGCTTGAAGATGATAATAAAGTGAAGACTGGTATTGAGGGGGAAGATTTATGGGCGGATTTTTATGCTCAAAAGAACTTTACAGCTGTAGGTAATAGTGTGAAGTACACAGATCAATCATTTGTAAGTGGTAAGAAAATCAAATATTGGGAATGGACATTTCCTGGTGGCGAGCCAAGCGCTTATACTGGCAAGAATCCTCCATTAGTTAAATATGAGTATGAAGGTGTTTATCCTGCGATATTGAAAGTCACTGCTGAAGACGGACATGAAGAGGTTACTGTCAAAGAAAATTATATGATTGTATCTTCAAATATCGCTATGCAAAATGGTGAGTTTGAGGTTTCTGAAGCTAAATTTTTTGATCCGGGTGGCAAGGGCCTTGCTAACAAAAGAGGAAAGTATGGTAACAGAACGGATGCATTGTTAGTATTGAAGCCAAAAACAGAAGGGAAGTTCGTTAAAGTTGATTTTGATTCTTTTGAATTGGAGAACAAGTCGAACACAGATTATTTAGAAGTTTTTGACGGTGCGGATACTACTACCTTGATTGGTAGGTTTGAAATGGATAGAAATCCTGGGACAATAATTTCCACACATTCTAGCGGGGCATTGACATTTAGATTCCATTCGAATATGGAAGGTAGAGCTGAAGGTTGGGAAGCTTCCGTTTCTCTTGCTGATAGTAAGCCTGTTGCTCCAATCATACGTGTTTATCAATCACAAAAGTTAGCTTTTGCTGGAGACACACTTCAGTTTTTCGATTATTCTCATCCATTTCCAACTAAGAGAAAGTGGGCTTTTGAAGGTGGTAAATCCAGTGATTTGAAAGAGAAAGTAGCTTCAGTTATTTATGAAAAAGAAGGAGAATATTCAGCTAGTTTGTCTTTGAAGAGTGAATCTGGAAAGTCCGAATGGAATGACGATTTTGCAGTGAAAATCGGTGCTGATCCGATTCCAATGACAGAGTCTTTTGGTGAAGAGTTTCCGCCTAGATGGTGGGTGATTTCGAACCCTGATAAGAGCGTAACTTGGGAACAACGTAAGGATGCCGGTCTTGGAGGCAAAGGCGTTTTAGTAATGAATAATACAGACAATAGTAATATGGGAACTATTGATGAAATCAAGACTCAGTATTTTGATTTTTCAACTGTTGTTGATTCCATTTATATCACATTTGATGTGGCTTATACTAAATTTGATGATCAAAGCCCAGATGTTTTGGAAGTTTTGGTTTCTAAAGATTTTGGGAAGACTTGGGAGGCTGTGTATAAGAAAACCCATACTGATTTGGAAACGAAAGCAATTGACACAAATGATTCTAATGATTGGATACCAACTGAAAAATCAGATTGGAGAAAAGAATCCATTAATGTGTCAAAATACCAAGGAGAGAAAGCTGTTCAATTGAAAATTAGGAACACTTCTGGTTATGGTACTCGTATTTGGATAGATAATTTGACAATTGGCTCGGATCAAAATGGCAATGCTACTTTGTAGGTTGATTTTGATTTAAGCTTAAAAAGCTAGATATTATTAAAGCGTCGATTCTGTGGAGTTGGCGCTTTTTTTAATTTAATAATAAACGTATGTCTTCTTATTGGATTCTGTTTGCTTTTGTAAGTTACTTTTTTGTGCTGTGGGGAATTTCAAAGATTGCTTCAGCTAAGACGGATAACTTGTCTTTTTTTACAGCAGGCCATAGAGCTCCATGGTATATAATTGCTGTGGGAATGATAGGAACTTCCTTGTCTGGAGTTACTTTTTTGTCAGTGCCAGGAGAAGTGTCTAATAATAGTATGCATTATTTTCAATTCGTAATAGGTAATTTTCTTGGATATCTTGTCATTGGACGTTACTTATTGCCTTTTTATTATAAGAAGCGATATGTAAGCATATATCAATTTTTTCAAGAAAGATATGGGCAGATGTCGCAACGAACGGGAGCATTTTCCTTTTTGGTTGCTCAATTGGCGGGAGCTGCTTTTAGGTTGTTTTTAGTGGCCTTGGTTTTTGACCAGTTGGTTTTTTCTCCTTTAGGAATACCTTTTGAAGTCGCAGTGATGATTATTGTATTTGCTATTTGGCTGTATACTCGTCGTGGAGGCTTGAAGAGTATTGTATGGACTGATGCTATTCAAACAGTTTTATTATTAGGAGCAATGATAGCGACTTTGTCATATGTCATAAATCAGGTAGGAGGCTTGGATGCGTTAAGAGGCAGCAGGTCCGCTGTTGTGATGGATTGGGATTGGAAGTCTCCAACTTTTGCAATTAAGCAAATTGTAGCAGGTTTTTTTCTGACATTAGTTATGAATGGTTTGGATCAAAATATGATGCAAAAGAATTTAGCTTGTAAAAATTCCATTGATGGTCAGAAAAATATATATTCATTCAGTATTGTTTTTGTCATCGTAAATTTATTGTTCTTGATTTTGGGAGTTGGTTTGTTTGAATTTACTGATGTGTTTGCTGTTACGGTGCCTGCAAAGACAGATTTTCTATATTCTTATCTTACGATGAATCATTTTCCATTTTTCTTGCAATTGCTTTTTATACTGGGTGTGTGCGCCGCCGCTTACTCAAGCGCGGACTCATCATTGACTTCTCTGACTACATCTTTTTGTGTGGATATTTTGTCATGGGATAATGAAAAATTATCATCTAAAATATCGGAAAGAGGACGGATTCATATAGCCTTTTCAGTGATTTTATTTCTGATAATTATCTGCTTTTATAGGTTCAATGACCAAAGCGTAGTAACCATGATTTTTAAGTTTGCAGGATATGCTTACGGACCTTTGTTAGGAATGTTTGTTTTTGGTTTTTTTACTAATATTAAAACTTTTGATAGGCTTGTGCCGATTTTTGCAATCCTTTCTCCAATTGGAACATGGATTTTTAGCTTAATATTAGAGCAATGGCTTCCAGAATATAAAGTAGGTTTTGAGTTAATACTCTTTAATGGAGTTTTGATGTTTTGCTTTCTATTGTCAGGAAATATTATACAAACATTACAAAAACCAAATTCAATGCCAACTAAGTTTAAAGTTTTTAAATGAATGGAAACTGGTTAAATGTTTTCATTACCTATTTCTAATAAATAATACAAATTATTAATATCATCTTTTTTTACAATAAATAAAATTATCCATACCTGATATAAAATGAATTTTTTGCTGTATTATTTTATTAAATTCTGATTTTTAAAAAGGGATAGCTATGGATTGAATTATGTTTTTATTATATTCTGTATGTGTGACTATCGAAAAAAATCTCTTTAAAAGTACAAAGAGTTTCTTTTTGCAAACAAAGTATCACTAAAACATAACAATAACAGAATAATAATGAAACGTCTACTATTACTAGGAGTGGCGGTGTTTTTCTTAGGAACATGCCGGCTTTTCGCGCAGCAGGAGAAATTGTTTACCCAATATCTCAATTACCCTGCTTCAATTAACCCTGCCTATGTGGGATCTACAGGTGGGTCGCAACTTATGTTGATATACAGAGACCAGTGGACATCATTTGATGGGGCTCCTAAGAGTGGCGTGTTGTCTGGGAATACCTTGCTTAAAAGGTATAATATTGGAGTTGGAGCCACTTTCGATTATGATCAAATAGGAGTGACTAAAACCACTGAAGGTGCATTGGATCTTTCTTATCGCTTGCAAGTGTCTAAAGAAAGTCATTTGCAATTTGGCCTTAAGACAATAATGTCTCATTACAGAGTGTCCTTTTCCGAACTTGAAAAACAGCATTATGATGATCAAGTGGTTGCTTATGATATCGATGGAGAAGTGAATTTCAATATTGGGCTAGGCTTTTATTTGGTTAATCCAAAATATTATATCGGGGTGTCAGTGCCTAAAGTGTTGGAGCAGCAAGCAAATACTTTGGAAGGTAATCTGTCAAGAGAGAAATCATTCGTTCAAAGGCATTATTATATAATGGGTGGCTATTTGTTTGATTTGACTCCATCCTTGAAAATCTGGCCTTCCACTATGGTGAGAATAACAGAGGGAGCTCCAGTTTCTTTCGATGTCAGAGCAATGCTAGTTATGCATGATAAGCTTTGGTTCGGCCCATCTTATAGATATGATAGTTCAGTGAGTGCAATTCTACAATACCAATTGACTCATCAGTTGAGAATGGGCTATTCTTACGATTTTATGACTACTGAAATTTCCTCTTATGCTGGAGGTACTCATGAATTTACTTTGAGATATGACTTTAATCTTCCTGCTAAGAAGATGAAATCTCCAAGATATTTTTAGATTTGAAAAAAATGCAAAGGTAAAATATGAAAAAGAAATACGCATTAATATTATCTGCTTGCATGTTTGCAAGTGTAAGTCTTTCAGCGCAGTCGCAAAGGGTTAAGCTGGCTGATGAATATCTGGAGGATTACAAGGTCATACAAGCGATTGAAATATATGAAAATGTTTTAGCTAAGGATCCTAATGACGAGCATGTTTTAAGAAAGCTAGTGGAGTCTTATGAAAAGTCAGGGCAAAAAGAGAAGCAGGCGGAAACTTTTAGCAAGTTGATGTCTAAATCTTCTATAATTACTGACGAGGATAAGATCGAGTACGCTAAGTTTTTAAGCAAATCAGGAAAGCATCAAGAAGCAGCTAAGTGGTATCAAGATTATTATGCTACGCATCCTAATGAAAAGTGGATTGCGGAGAGGTTGCAATGGCGTAAAATAGAAGCGGAACTGGTTGACAATGGCAAAAAGTATAAAGTAGAGTCTCAGTCATTCAATAGCGAAGCTTCGGATTTCGGTCCGGCAATGTTAGGAGAAGAGTTGGTGTTTTGCTCAAGCAGGTCTTCAGGCAAGAAGTTCGAGAGGAAATATGGCGTTAATGACCAAGCGTTTTTGGAGTTGTATAAAGTTCGCGTGGATGAAAGCAGTTCAGTAGCTTCGACAGTTGAAAAATTCTCAGAAGAAGTAAGCTCGAAGTTTCACGAAGGTGTAGTTAGTTTTACTCCCGACGGCAATACAATGTATTTTACCAGAAATAATTATTATGATAAGAAATACGGTAAGGATTCGGAAGGAGTAAGCAATCTGAAAATTTATATTGCTCGAAGAAATGGGAGTGAATGGGAAGTAGCTGGAGAGTTTCCTCATAATAATGATGATTATTCTGTTGGCCATCCAGCGATATCTCCTGATGGTAAAACGTTGTACTTTGCTTCGGATATGCCGGGAGGTTTTGGAGAAACAGATATTTATAAGTCTGAATTGAAAAACGGACAATGGTCAAAGCCTCAAAATTTAGGAGAAAAGATTAATACAGCTGGTAAAGAGCAGTTTCCATATGTAGCTTCTTTGCATGATGGGGAATACTTTTATTTCGCATCCGATGGGCATTTAGGAATGGGAGGATTGGATATATACAGAACTCCGATCGATCAAATGAATCCAATTAATGTTGGCGCGCCGATTAATAGCGAAGCGGATGATTTTGGAATTGCTATTTACAACAAAGGAGGCAAAGGCTTCTTTTCGTCCAATAGAGAGGGGGGATTAGGAGATGATGATATTTATGGTTATTCAGTGGATGACCGATTGAATATTTGGGTTCAGATCAGGAGCGCTAAGGACAGCATGCTTGTTGGAGGAGCGAATCTATTGGCTAAAAATATTACGGAAGGCACAGATACTACATACGTTTTGGCCAGTGGGCAATTGCAAAAAGTAGTAAGAGGCGCTGTTGATTTTGAATTCAAGGCTGAAAAGGATGGCTTTAATGCGAGTGAAGCAGGAAAAGTCACAACTCAATATTTAGGTGAGGATCAACATTTGACATTGTATCTGGACCCAATACCTGTTCCTGCAGAAATAGCCGAGGAAATAAATAGAGAAATTAAAGGTTGGAAACCTGTTCAGTTTGAGTTTGATAGTGATAAAATTAATGTTCAGTATCATGATAAGTTGAATCAAATTGCAGGGTACATGTCGGAGTTCCCGGATTTAACATTGCATTTGAGAGCTCATACTGACCAAAAAGGTAGCGAACGTTATAATCAAGCGCTTTCGGAAAAGAGAGCTAAAAGGGTTTTAGAATACTTGGTGGCTAAAGGTGTTGATGAAAACAGATTGACATTTGAAGCGCTTGGAGAAAGTGAGCCGCTAAATGATTGTAAGGGCAAGCCATGTGATGACAGCTTGCAAGAAGCTAATCGTAGAACAGAATTCAAACTGTCTGCAAAAGAATAAGTAGTCCAATTTCTTTTACTTTACGAACAACAAATACAATGAAGCTACACACGAAAATTTCGAATATATTCATGTTGATCATGGGATTTGCGCTCCTGGGGGGCGCTTTCCCTACTTTGAGTTTTGCTCAAACAGTAAATATTCAAAGCCCTGTTGAGTTTAATGGGGGAGTTTTACGATTGGGACAAAACATAACAGCAACTTCAGGAGGGAATGGGGCTTTGACATTTTCTCTTCCTACACAATTTGATGGAGCTGGCAATGAGTTTATTATTTTAAGAGATGCTGATATATTGATTTCAGAGCTTGGGATTAATGTGTTTGGAAACGCCACCACAAATTTATGGATTAGCGGAAACCTGTCTCAGGAAGATTTGCAAAGAGTATTGGATAATGTTGAGTATCATAATTTGAGTATTACTCTTCTTGAAAATACTAGGAATATTAATACAAATATTGGAGGTAGGTCTCAGGCTTTGCAAATGAATGTAAGACCTGGAAATCATACATATGATTTGTCTGTTGAGTTTGACAAAGATAGAACACCATTGCCGAAAAATAGAGGAGAGGTTATTAATGTTATTGATTTAGGAAAAAATAATGATTTGAGTTTAATTACTCAAAATATGATCTATTTAAATGGAGCCACTGCATATTTGGAAGATGCTTTATATGATGAGGAATATTTAGCACTGGATATAGTAGGAAACACATTTAATGGAATTACTATTAGACAGATTGGCAATTCAATATTTATGTCGGGAATAGCCTCTGTGGAGACGTATGAAGAACTACTTGAGAAATTAACATATAGAAACAATAGCCCTCAGTTTCGGGCTAATGGTAAAGAAGCGACTAGAAAAGTAAATATCTTAACAGCAGGAATGCTAACTATTGAAGTGGAAGGCAAGAGGCACTTTTATGAGTCAATAATTACTAATAATTCTATTCGTTGGTATGATGCTGAAACATCTGCGAGGGAACGGTTTTTAATCTCTGCCGATAGAGACAATGATGGAGATTATAAGGGGTATGGATTTTTGGCTACAATTAAGACAACTCAAGAAAGCGAAATCGTTACTCAGTATGCAATATTATCGCGAGAAGGAGGTTGGATTGGCGCTTATGTTGGTGGAACTTGGGGAGATGTGAAAAATAATGGTGGTCGTTGGAAGTGGGTGAAAGAGTCTAAAGAATTGGATGATCAAGCCAACGAGCCTCAAGAGTATTTGGTAGACACTGATGTGGCTTGGTCAAATTGGTATGTTAATACTGCTGATCCAAGGTACTTGACAGGTAATTATCCTAATGCAGAGGGGGGGGCTAGGCCGATGCCGGATAATTTTAATGGAGGAAATATAAACCTAGGAGCTTGGATTATTCCTGAAGGAGGAGATGCAGTAGGCTGGGGAGACGATCAGCCAGGAGCTTGGGATGACGCATTTCAGAATTCATCAGACTTGAGTTCTTATTACTCCGAATATAGGGGGAAGGATGTTACAGATAATTTATGGGCAGGAACTATTCTACTTGTGGATGAAACTTATGAAGTGATTTCGACTGATGTAGAGGTTGGATTTTGCCAAGGGAATGATGACGTTGACGCAATAGAAGTTCCATTGTTGATAAATAAAGATGGTGTGGGAATTTCAGATGCCGACCTAGCTAATGATCTTGATATTTCATGGACAGTGGGTGATTCTGATATCGCTGAGATTGTCGGAGTAGCGAATGGAAGAACTGTCAAGGTTAAGTTTCTGAAAGAAGCGGATGCGAACGATCCAACTACTTTTGAGGCGGTTTTGATTTATACTGTTACCGATAAGATTTCGGGAAATATTGTAGCGGATGCTGAACAAGTGAAAGTTGTTCGAGCAGCGATTCCTAGCATCACCTTTAGTGAAGATGAATTTACTAGACGCACTAATTCAACAAATCCAATAACATTTGATGTAAATGTAACGGATGCAAGCGGTACGAAGACGGCTTCAGATATAGTTTGGGACCTTACACCAAATGCAGGAGTTGAGACTGATTTTGATACAAGCTCACCTAAGATTTCTTCTGAATTTGGAGATATTGGTACTTATTTATATACAGCTACTTTGGAGGATACTTATGGTTGTGATACATTAGAGACTGTAACGGTTGAGATTATTGAACCTTTGGTTATAACACCTGTTGGTAAAGATCTTCGTTTTTGTCAGACGGGCGCTGATAGTGTGCATGAGATTTCTGTTACAGTAGCAGGTCCTGAGCTTGATCTAATCAAATATAGCTGGATTGAAGCAACAAATGGCTCATATGCAGGCACAGATTTAACTCAGAATACTGTACAAGTAACAGTAAATGATGATGCTAGCACAGCAACATTCAAATGTGAAATTACAGATGAACTAACAGGAGATGTATGGGAAGAAACAGTTACTATTACTGTCGCAGACAGACCTACAATGACTATTGAGCAGACGCAGTTCAACAGAAGAGTAAGTTCTGAAAATTCTGTTAATATTGAAGTTACACCAGGAACTGGTTTTGATCATACCAATATCAGCTGGACAATTTCAAGTATTGCCGGAGATGAGGTTGACTTTGATGCTACTACAGTTGATATTTTAACACCAAGTGTGTCTGAGCCTTTTATTGCAGGGAATCACACTTATACTGCCGTACTAACAGATGTGCCTTGTACTGTTGAAGAAAATGTAGTTATCAATGTTAAAGAAGATATCAAAGTGGAGATACCTGAAGTGATTGTGCCAAACTGTAGTGATGAAGCAATGATTACAGTCAATGTAACTACAGACTCTGATGGCGATTATACTTATGAGTGGCAGGATGTTGAGGGAGTTTCTTATGTAGATAAAACAGTAAAAGATGCTCAAATAGAACTAGATTCTGATTTGGAAGAAGTTGAGTTGTCTCTTAAGATTACCGATAATTTCCTAGGGAGTGATTCTCTTCATGCAGTCTTGGTGAAGAGGGCTGAGCCAAGTGCGCTTGATTACGCTTCAGATTCGACAGTTTTTGTAATGGCTGAAGAAGATACTGATGTGATATTTGTAGTGTCTCAAATTGACAATAAAGATATTAACTGGATATATGATGCTTCTAATCCAGCTTTGGATGCAATGACTGGGAATTCAGTAAAAGTCACAGAAGCTTTTCCACAAGAAGGAGAATACATTTACACAGCTAGCATAGATGGGGAAGAGTGTATCTCAGTAGACTTCAAAGTTGTTGCTATTAAAACTTTTTCTCCAGATGTACCACTAGGAGCTTGTGAAGGTATGGATGAAAATGATATGTTTGATATTGTGCTTAGTCATCCAGTATTGCCTGATGCGGATTTTATTGTCACTGCTCAATCGACTAATGAATTGACTATTGTAGGTGGTCCTGTAGTCGGTACTACAAGTACTGTTTACAAAGCTTACTGGAATGATATTGAAGTAAATAAGGTATATCCAAGAGAAGTAGAATTTTCTTATGATATTCAAATTGTGATGAATGGATTTGATCAAGAAGATATCTTGCAGGGAGTATTAACAATCAATGTCGCTGAAGCGCCAGAGATTAGTTCAGATGTTGCAGTGATCATAGCAGAAGAAGGAGAAGATAATACAACGAGTTTTAACCTTGATGTGAAACCAATTGGAAGTTCTGTAGTATGGGACCCGATCTTGGATACGGATGTGATTTCAGGCTTAAGCTTGACGCCAAATCCATTGCAAAGTCAAGTTTATACTGCTTCGATAACGGATCAGTATGGTTGTACTGCAGATACTACATTGCGCTTTGAGCGAAGAGGTTCTTTGAAAGCCATAGCGGATACGATTTACATGTATCAAGATGATGTTTTGAGGCAAATTGATATTTTGGGGAATGATGAAGGTGTTGTTTCAACGACAACAGTTGCGATTGATCCGGATGCAGAATGGGTATATGGAGAGGGCGAGTTGACTTCGACAGGAGTTATCAATTTCACAGCGCACCAAACACCGGTTTTGACAACCATAGTTAAGCAGATATTTGATTATACATTAACGGATATTCATTCAAATACTTCAACAGCGACCGTTACTGTATTTATTTTACCAAGCTCACGAGAGATTGTGATACCAGTTTGTGAAACAGATACATTGGTTGCCGTGAGCGATGATGAGGTGTATCAGGTGGATTGGGCGATCGTTTCAGGAAGCGAAGCCACTATAACTACACCTTCAGGCGTTGTAAGCGATGTGAGTAGAATCTTAAGTGTAGGAGTGTATGAATATACTTTGAAAGATGCAGGTGGAAATCCTCAGAAATCAGGTTTAATAGAAGTTAAACGTGGAACAGGTCCTTCTGTAGGTATTTATGCATATGATCAACAGGATGATTTGTATTTATTTTCAGATACGCTCCGCATAGGCAAGTATGAGGTTTTGGATGAGAAGTTGGTCTTGCTAGGAACAGAGGAAGAGTATTTTGGATGGAATATTAATGATTCAACGGATTTGAAGACGATTGCAGATCGAGTTGATTTTACATGGCAGCCTGTAGAGATTATTGTTGAGAAGGATTCTTTGTTTGAATATTCTTTCATGGCTGAAGATAACGACGGTTGTCGAGCGTATGACACTTTGCAAATAGTTCGTTTCAATACAGCTCCGGAAATGGAAGATGTGGATATTTCGATTCGAGACGGAATTCCTGCGAGGATAAATATTGACTTGAGTGACGAGGATACCTTGGATGACATTGATACTTATACAGTTGTCCAGGAAGATGGTACTTTGATTCATGGTCAGGCGGAATTTTATGATGGAGAATTTACATACATTCCATTTACTTCATCGAAGTTTACGGATAAAGTGAAAATCCGAGCTTGTGATTTTTCAGGCGAGTGTGTTGAGTCGTATGTTTATATAGAGTCGCAATCAACAGGTCTTACAGAAGTGTTGACGCCAAATGGAGATGGGAAGAACGATAGATTTGAAGTGACAATAGTAGAGCCTTCTCAGCGAGTTCACTTGATCGTTATGAACAGGTGGGGCAATAAGGTTTACGAGTCTGAAGACTATCAGGATGATTGGTCCGGTTATTCAAATTCAGGCAGCGCGTTTGGCAATGAGTTGCTGAGTCAGGGAACATATTTCTATATCATCAAGGTGGAAGATATGGAAGACATCACTGGCTATGTTCAGATAGCTTATTAAAGTATTAAAACACTCATAAAAAGCCGTTTCTTAGAAGCGGCTTTTTTTAGTGCCTTACTTTGATGTTGAAATGATTATGATACAATGTAATCTAAAATATGTTAAAGATTATCCTAGTGTGAATTTTAAGTAATTTTATTCTAAAATGTTGTTTTTTATTCAATTATATTAATAGTAGACATTTTGAATGACGAATTAAATACAATTAAAATATATCGCCTATTAAGTCATATTACGAACAATTAAATAAAATGAAACTACACAAACGATTTTTCAAAAAGTTGAAAATTCTTATTTGGGTATTAATGTTGACATGCTTTTCTTCGCATACTTCATTTGCCCAATTAATTGATAGAGACTTAGAGCTCGAAGTAAAAGATACATTAAAAGTATATACTTATCAGAACCAATCTCTTGTTGTAAATGATAATAGCTCCGTCATTAATCTGGTCAATGGGACAGAAAGTGATTTGGATGAGGCTAAAGTGTATATTCGATATCCAGATAATAGTTTTAATTATCAGAAAAATTTTGACAATTTATATTTACAGGATGTTGATCTAAATTTAGCAGGACAAATAGTAGATACAGTTTCAACAAATGAAATTACTTTTAGGCATTTAAGAGAGGAGTTTTATAATGTTGAATATGTTAGAATTGATCCAAATACACAGATAAAAACAATTGCAAGATCGAGGTTTTCTTTCTTCTATGATAGAAATAATAAAAAGCTTGAAATAAGAGGAGATGCAAATAAAGAGGCGTACAAAGCTTTATTCTCAAGAATTATTTATAAAAATACTAATCCAAATATTGATTTAACTCAAGAAGCGGACAGAACAATAGAGTACATATTGGGAGGTTATTTCATTTTTGAAGATACGTCTGATGATAATCCTTCAAATTGGAAAAGACATTACTATACAGTAAGGGGCAAAGACCAGATGAAAACTTGGTCGCAAGCTAGAAATCTTACTGAACCAAACAGACCAGGTACACAAGACAAAGGACATCGTTTAAATAAAATGTTGAGTTATTTTGCAACTTTTCAATCGGCGGATGAATGGCGTTTTATTGAAAGAGAATTTCAATTTGATGGATTGGGAGGCTGGGTAGCTCTACAGAAAGTTTCCGGACAATGGCAGTGGAGGTCTAATGATAAAACTCTTGTAGAGAATGGAACTTTATTTACAGGACTCGATGGCTATAATCCTTGGGCTATTGGCGAGCCAAATAGTACGACGAATGGTTATGTAGCTTATGTTGTGCCTCAAGGAGGAGATCCAAGTAATGGATGGGGGAATAACGTTCCTGGTATCGAAGGAAAATGGGATGATACATTCGGTTCTAAAAATATGCCATTTATACAAGAGTGGCATGAGGATTACGCTGAAGAAGTTTTGTTTAAGAAAAATATTATTGTTCGATTTGCTGAGTTGAATGTAGACTCTGAAGTATCAATAGGTAGCTGTGAAGAGGAAGTTGAAATAAGTTTTGAGTTAGCTTCAGTTCCTGATGCGGAATTGCTAGTTGAATGGTCTGCAAGCAATGCCAATGGAGAGGTAGTTGTTAATTCAGAAGCAAAAAATGGAGATACCCATTCTGTTAAAGTGAAGTTCACAGGAGATTCTCACATTTTTCATTATACTGTTAAGACTAACCAGTTTACACAAGACCCAGTAACTGATGAGACATTGTTGACAGAAGTTGAGTTAGAAACTAGTTCAATTACTGTTACAAGATTAGCAGAGCCAAGCATCACCTTTAGTGAAGATGAATTTACTAGACGCACTAATTCAACTAGTCCAATAACATTTGACGTTAATGTGACGGATGCAAGCGGAATGAAGACAGCTTCAGATATCGTTTGGGATCTAACACCGAATGCAGGAGTTGAAACTGATTTTGATACCAACTCACCAAAGATTTCTCCTAATTATGGGGCAGTAGATACTTATATCTATGTTGGTAGTTTAGATGATGCTTATGGTTGTAATACAATGGATACTGTAACGGTTAAAATTATTGAACCTTTGGATATCACACCAAATGATAAAACTATAGGTTATTGCGAAGCAGATGGATCCACATTGCATGAAATTTCTTTAAAGGTAGAAGGAGAGGAGCTTGATTTGACATACGTTTGGTCTGAAGCAACGAATGGAGCATTTGAGCCAGGGGCTGATTTAGAACAAGCGCAAGTAAATGTTACGGTAAATGAAGGAGCGACATCAGCGACATTCAAATGCACGATTACAGATAATCTAACAGGAGATGAATGGGTAAAGGTTGTAGAGATAACTGTATTGCCATCTGTTTCTGTTGAAGCGATTGATTTGAATGAGTTTGTGGTGACTAAAGGGGGCGCAGTTGAAACATTTAGATTGAAAGAATTAAACGATGCTGTTGATGAAAGTACAATTACTTGGAGCGAATCCCCGACACAGGAAGCAAGTGTCGATAACATGAGTTCTGTGCCACAACTTGAGACATTGGATGTAGGTGTGTATACTTATATTGTTGAGGCGAAAGATACTCTTGGTTGTGGTGTGTCGCCAGCAACTTTTGAAGTTGAGTTGATAGATATTCCATCACTTGAAATAGGGAGGTGTCAAGGAATTGATGATTCGTTTGAGGTTAAGGTTGTTGATTTTTATGCAAGTACAGCGAACGTTGTTTATGAGCTTGTTGATTCTGATGTATTGGAAAGCGAAGAAGCTCCTGTTAGAAATCAAGATGGCACGGTGACATTCAAATTGAAGTGGAAAGAAAGTGCACTTGATGATAATAACGTTGATTTGGATATTGCAGAATTCAATTATAAAGTTAATTTAGATAATGTAAATGGATTTGAAATAGGTGATCAAATAGTATTCTCGCAACAAATAACTTTTGCTGATTTGCCTATAGTTAATATTGTTTCCGGAGATCCAATTGTCGTAGATGCTAATCAGAATAATATTGACCAAACGTTTGAAATTAATGTAGCTGACTTGGCTAATACTACTATTGAGTGGTCGGATATTACTGATCCTCAAAGAGAAGTATTATCTAATAATGAGCAAGTATTGACACCTAATCCGGCGGCATCCAAGGAGTATAAGGTTAAGGTTTCGGATAATACTTATAATTGCTTTGTTGAATTTACATTTGATTTTACTAGAGGTTCTTTGAAAGCCATAGCGGATACGATTTACATGTACCAAGATGATGTTTTGAGGCAAATTGATATTTTGGGGAATGATGAAGGTGTTGTTTCAACGACAACGGTTGCGATTGATCCGGATGCAGAATGGGTATATGGAGAGGGTGAGTTGACTTCGACAGGAGTTATCAATTTCACAGCGAATCAAACACCAGTTTTGACAACCATAGTTAAGCAGACATTTGATTATACATTAACGGATATTCATTCAAATACTTCAACAGCGACCGTTACTGTATTTATTTTACCAAGCTCACGAGAAATTGTGATACCAGTTTGTGAAACAGATACATTGGTTGCCGTGAGCGATGATGAGGCGTATCAGGTGGATTGGGCGATCATTTCAGGAAGCGAAGCCACTATAATTACACCTTCAGGCGTTGTAAGCGATGTGAGTAGAATCTTAAGTGTAGGAGTGTATGAATATACTTTGAAAGATGCAGGTGGAAATCCTCAGAAATCAGGTTTAATAGAAGTTAAACGTGGAACAGGTCCTTCTGTAGGTATTTATGCATATGATCAACAGGATGATTTATATTTATTTTCAGATACGCTCCGCATAGGCAAGTATGAGGTTTTGGATGAGAAGTTGGTCTTGCTAGGAACAGAGGAAGAGTATTTTGGATGGAATATTAATGATTCAACGGATTTGAAGACGATTGCAGATCGAGTTGATTTTACATGGCAGCCTGTAGAGATTATTGTTGAGAAGGATTCTTTGTTTGAATATTCTTTCATGGCTGAAGATAACGACGGTTGTCGAGCGTATGACACTTTGCAAATAGTTCGTTTCAATACAGCTCCGGAAATGGAAGATGTAGATATTTCGATTCGAGACGGAATTCCTGCGAGGATAAATATTGACTTAAGTGACGAGGATACCTTGGATGACATTGATACTTATACAGTTGTTCAGGAAGATGGCACTTTGATTCATGGTCAGGCGGAATTTTATGACGGAGAATTTACATACATTCCATTCACTTCATCGAAGTTTACGGATAAAGTGAAAATCCGAGCTTGTGATTTTTCAGGGGAGTGTGTTGAGTCGTATGTTTATATAGAGTCGCAATCAACAGGTCTTACAGAAGTGTTGACGCCAAATGGAGATGGGAAGAACGATAGATTTGAAGTGACAATAGTAGAGCCTTCTCAGCGAGTTCACTTGATCGTTATGAACAGGTGGGGCAATAAGGTTTACGAGTCTGAAGACTATCAGGATGACTGGTCTGGTTATTCAAACTCAGGCAGCGCGTTTGGCAATGAGTTGCTGAGTCAGGGAACATATTTCTATATCATCAAGGTGGAGGATATGGAAGACATCACTGGCTATGTGCAGATAGCTTATTAAAGTATTAAAATTGATAAATGAATAAAAGAGGGAGTTAATCAACTCCCTCTTTTTATGCTTCAAGAATAGCTTGCTTATTCAAAATATTATTAATGATTGCTTTGCCATGCAATCGTCCATTTTCTATAAAAACTTTTTCAGTTTGTGTGCCGCAGATAACTGTTCCTGAAACGTATAGGTTTGGTATATTTGTTTCAAAGGTATTTGCATCGTAAGCAGGAATGAGGTCCTCACTGTATTTGATTTGGCAACTCTTTAAGAGTTTTGTGTCTGTGGTATGTCCTATCAATGTTAATACATAATCGCATTCAAAAGAGGTGTTTTGCCCAGCGGCATCTTTTGTATGCACAAGATTTTTCTCAATTTCAGTTGCTGTGGTATTAAAGGAAGCTTTGATTTTGCCTTCCTTGATTCGATTATTAAGATCCGGAACCAGCCAATATTTGGCAGTTGGCTTGAAGTCATTTTCTTTTACCAATAAGGTAACATCGGCGCCATTGCGATGCAAGTCTAGAGCGGTTTCAACAGCTGAGTTCCCTCCACCTATGATGATGACTCTCGAAAATGCGTATTTATAAGGTTCTCTGTATTTGTTTTCAACATGAGGTAATTCTTCTCCTGGTATATTTAGTTTTCTAGGATTGTCAAAATACCCAGTCGCAATGACAACGTTTTTACCAATGTAATTCTTGCCGCATTTTGTTTGAACTTTCAAGCCGTCACTAAATTGAGCGACTGATTCTACTTCAGTTTGCAATTCAAGATTGAGTTGGTAGTGTTCGGCTACTTTTCTGTAATATGTAAGAGCTTCCTCTCTGCTGGCTTTTGGTTCCCTTATGGCAAAAGGAATGTTGCCTATTTCAATATTCTCTCTTGTTGAAAAGAATTTCATTTGAAGAGGGTATTGCCTGATGGATTCCGCGACAGTGCCTTTATCCAAAATCAAATGCGATAATTGATTGCTTTGGGCTTCGATACCTACAGAAAGTCCGCATGGACCAGCTCCGATGATGATTACGTCGTAAGTCATTTAAAAATAAGATTATTGAAAATGGAAAGTATTAAAAAATAATTGAATAGGAAAGGCTCTGGGCTAAATTCGGTTTCATTATGCCCAATAGATAGACATTATTTAAAGCAAGTGTTTCTTTATCAAGGCTTCTCCATGTTCGTATCCGATGCTGAATAGTTCGTCTAAAGCATTGAAGTCCAGGAAGTCATAGTACTTGTTGAGTTTTGGCTCGATTAAGTAATCACATTTTGATGAATTCTGCTTGACATTTTGAGCTATAGCTAAGCTAAAAGTCCTGATGCCGATTTCTCTCATATTGCTGTATCTTGGGCTGGGAGGAACATTATTGACATGCACGCCTATTGTAGTATCGCATATCTCTAATATTGGCTCAATAGGAAGGTTGTTGAGCAGCCCTCCATCTATATACTGATGGCCATCAATTTCAATAGCAGGGAAAAGTATAGGAATAGTTGAAGAAGCCATAAGCTTGTTGGATAAAGTTCCTGAAGAGAAAAAGTGCGTTTGGCCTAAGGTGAGGTTTGTTGTGCAAACAAAAAGTGGGATTTTTAAGTCATTGAAGTTATCATGCGGGATATTGTTTACAATAAGCTTTTCTAGCATTTTTAGACTGAAAATTCCCTTTTTAGAGATTAAAAGCTTGAAAAAGTTGCGTATGCTGCTTTTCTTGAAAGTGTTCAAAATCTCTAATGGCGAAATCCCATGAGCGTAAAATGCAGCTATGATAGCTCCCATGCTTGTGCCTGAGATGGCGTTTGGCATTATATTGTATTTCTCAAAAGCATGCAATACGCCAATATGGATGACTCCTCTTGACCCGCCTCCACTAAGTGTTAACCCTATTTTCTTTTTCTTTTTCCTCATTTATCAATCAACAGATTGAGAGGGAATGTTGTTTGAATTTTTAAACTATATCATTGTAAAGTTTAATATGTTGTTCTGCGACGACATCAGGGCTATATTTACCAATGATCATTTTGGCGCCGGTTTTTCCAAGCTTTTTTCTAAGATTTTGGTCTTCTATTAATTGCAGGGTTTTCTCAGCCAATGAATTCGCATTGCCGAATTCGGCAATTAATCCCGTCTCATTATCTTTTACTAGCTCAATAATGCCTCCTGAGGAAAAAGAAATCACTGGAGTTTCACAGGCAAGCGCTTCCATTGCCGTATAACCGAGGCTTTCTTCCAGTGATGAGGTAACGTAGATATCAGAGCTTTGGTAAAATTGAGCCATTTCATCTTCATTAGTAATCAACCCATGATATTGATAAGGAATGGGCAATGTTTCAAGTGCTATCTCATTTGATATTTTACCGCTAAGAAGCAGAAGACATGTGTTGGCTAATTCAGGCTTTTGATTAATTAAGATGGATAATGCTTCTTTGAATATGTAGAACCCTTTTTGTTTGTTTTCTAGATTGAAAGCGGAAAAGCTAATGGTCGTTATTTCAGGGCTTATGCCTTTCAATTCCTTGATGGAAGCTTTTTCTTTGGGTTGGAAAAGAGTTGTATCCAGCGGATTGGGGAGGGTATGTATAGTTGTTTCTTCGCCTAATGATGAATTTCGAGCGAAGCTAGTTATCCAATCACTCACGCCAATAAGGTGAAAATTCCCTTTGCTGTAGATTCTTTTTTTCTTTTCCCAAATTTTATGAGACAGGTCGTCCTTGCGGGGCTTTCTCAAATAAAAACAATCACCACACTCATTTTTATAATGATCGCAGGACCTGCTATGATGGCATCCGCCAGTTATCGGCCACATATCATGCATAGTCCAAACGATTGGTTTGCCAAGACCCGCTAGGGCTTCGAGAGATTTCAATGAAAGGAGTCCTTGGTTGATCCAATGCAAATGAATGATATCTGCTTCTTGTATCAGTTGGTTGTTGATTGGATTTTTGCCAAATAGTGCCGTTGAGAATTGAAACCTAACATTTTTATTTTTTTCGTACGGTAGAAAGCACAGTTTTTCTAGAGCCAGTAGCGCAAGACCATGTTTGTAAAAGTAGTAATCAAAATTAGAGTTTTCCCTATATAAACCAATTCCATTAACATTTACACCTTTAGATTTCAATGCTTTGTATAATCTATTTGTTGCGCTTGCGGCGCCTCCAGAGACAGCAAAACTATTTAAAAAGGTTATATTCATTGGTTTTATCAATATTAGAGATTAGCGATGCTTATGTAGTTTTAAAAATATGCTAATTTTTGCTTTGAAACTAGTAACTTGTGGCGTTTTAACGAAATGAAGATTTTCCGTAATGGGAGTAATAATCAAATCAAGCATAAAAACAACATTCATTAGCTATATAGGAGTGGCATTAGGCGCTTTGATCACCATTTTTATAATGCCGGAGCTGTTATCGCCTGAGGAGATTGGAGCATATAGATATGTTGTGGATATGGGCGTGTTTTTGGGGACAATTCTTCAGTTTGGAGCTGCTAACTTGGCCGATAGATATTTTCCAAAGTACGCCAAAGAAAATAAATCCGCTGCTTTTGTCAAGTTTTTAATGCTGTATCCAGCGCCAATATTATCTTTATTTATTATAGTTTTTATTTTTGGGAAAGGCTTTTTTGTTGATAGCTATTTAAAAAGTTCACCAATGATAGGTGAATATATAGTTTATATCATACCGTTGATGATATTGGTATTATACCGAACGATTTTGGAAGCGGTTTCTAGAGCGTCATTGAGAGTTTCTCGGCCCGCATTTTATCGAGAGTTGTTATTGAGGGTTGCTAGTATCGTTTTTTTATTTCTTTTTTATTTGAAATGGATAGATCTAGGTGGATTTATTTTGTTAACGACCTTCGCATATCTGGCAAATATGCTGTTGTTAGTTTATGATGAACGGGATTTAGTTTTGTCAAAAGGAGGGGTATTGAAGCCTCAAAGGCCAGAAGTGAAGCATTTTCTAACCTTTAGCATGTATATGTTTTTAGGTGGTGCAGGAAGCTTGTTGGTTAATAAAATAGATATTTTGATGATTCCGTATTTTTCATCAGCTGCGAGCTTGGGAGTGTATGCTACTTGTTTTTATATGGCTGCATTCATAGAGATTCCTAAGCGGGCTCTTACCCAAATTTCATTGCCAATTCTTTCAAAAGCATTTGAACATAACGACACTGAAGAAATTATGAAAATATATTCTAAATCAAGTATTACTCAGTTGATTATAGGGGCATTTTTGTTTTTGATGATATGGGTTAATGTTGATTTCATATTTCATATTATGCCTAATGGGAAAGCATTTGAAGAAGGAAAACTTGTTATACTTTTTATAGGGCTTTCTAAAGTTGTTGATTTACTGTTTGGCATGAATAGCGAGCTTCTTTATTTTTCTAAATATTATAAATACAATTATTGGTTCAATGTGCTTTTAGCCTTCTTCATGTTTCTTTTCAATTACCTGCTTATCCCTCAATACGGTATTAGTGGAGCCGCTTTTGCCACGCTATTGTCTGTTGTGATCCTTAATACAATTAGATTGATTTTTTTGAAGAGAGTATTGAGCGTTTGGCCTTTTGACAAGAATACGTTAATTGCTTTTGCCTTGATTTCAATGATTGCTTTAATTAGTCTTTGGATTAATATTGATTCCATTATGTTACAATTTCTAATGAGATCTTTAGTCATTTCCTTGTTATTTTACTTAGCGGTAAAGAAAACCAATGTGTCAATAGACTTAAAGGAACTTCTAAGCAATATCGAGCGAATGATTTTAAATAAAATTTATGGGAGAAAAGAATAAATTGAATCAAAGCTATCCGCCTTTGGTCTTGTTTACATACAATAGGCCAGAACATGCAAAAAGAACTTTGGATTCATTGGCTAATAATCCAGAAGCAAAAAACTCTCTTTTGATTGTCTATTCTGATGGCCCTAGAGAAGGAGCGTCTGAACAAGATTTGCAAGGAATTGCTGAAGTGAGGAGATTGATGAAGTTGCAAAAAGGCTATGCTGATATTAAAATCATTGAAAGAGAAGTAAATTGGGGACTTCGTAAAAATGTGACTAGCGGAGTTAGGGATGTTTTGGATGAATATGGAAGCATAGTAGTATTGGAAGATGATTTGATTTTCAGTACCGGTTTTCTGGCATTTATGCACCGAGCTTTGAAAGAGTATGCTGATAATGAAAAAGTATTGCATGTAAGCGCTTATGTTCCGCCTTTGGATTTACCGGTGGGTTATCAAGAAGTTAGCTTTAGCCAACTGCCTCATTCATTAGGTTGGGGGACATGGAAGCGAGCTTGGCAATATTATGAAGATGATGTGAATTTGCTTATCAAGGGTTTCAACTCTACTGATAAAAAGCGTTTTGATTTTGATCGAAGCATGAATTTTTACAGAATGTTGAATAATGCGGCTAAAGGGGTGATTGATTCATGGGCTGTACGTTGGTACGCATCGGTTTATCTTCGTGGCGGACTGTGCTTGATAAGTACTAAATCCATGGTTAGAACTATAGGAGATGATGGCTCTGGGACGCATTTCAATATCAAGTTGAGTTCAAAGGTAGTTGATGAGATTGAGTTCGAGAAACCATTGGAAAAGCTTGATGAGCAAGTATACAAAGCGTATAGAAAATATTATTGGTGGAATAAGATAAAGCATATTCCATCTTATGTATTATATCGAATGAAAAAAATATTTAGTTAAATGAAAGATGCTTTTTTTGCGATCTATCTAAGGTTTTTCTGCAAACCAATATTTGCGAGATTTCATAAGGCTTTGGTCATATGGGGAATGAAGGGGCTTGGAATATTGAATTATCAAAATCACTTTCTGACAGGTGAAAGACATTTTATTTCCAAAGTATTGAGCCGTATGTCTCCCAAAGTGATTTTTGATGTGGGTGCTAATGAGGGGAAATATATTCAAATGCTTCAAGAATATATAGACTTTGATAGCTTGCATGCTTTTGAACCTCATCCTGATACTTTTCAACGGTTAAAAAATCAGATCAAAGGAGATAATATTTCTTTTCATAACATGGGTATGTCGGATCATAAAGGAATGTTGACTCTGTTTGATATTGGGGACAAAGAAGGAACACCCAAAGCATCTTTATTCAAAGAAGTTGTTGCTAATCATAGTGAAAATAGTTCAAGGACTGTTAATGAAATAGATATCAGTTTGTCTACTTTGGATGAATATTGCGATGAAAATGGGATAGAGCAAATTGATTTCTTAAAAGTAGACACAGAAGGTCATGAATTAAGTGTTTTGATTGGAGCAAAACAGATGATTGATAGCGGTAGAATTAATGTTATTCAGTTTGAGTTTGATCAGATGAATACTGTAAGCAAGGTGTTTTTCAAAGATTTTTATGAACTGCTTGAAAATTATGATGTTTATCGATTAATGCCGGATAGCATGTTGAAAATAGAAAAGTATCATAGCATAACTTGCGAAGTGTTTGCATTTCAAAATATCGTTGCGATTAGGAAAAAATAAACCATGCGATAAGCATGGTTTAAATCTCTATTTCAAATTCTCTGGATTCAGTTTTTGCAACTCTTCAATTACGAATCTTCCGTCTTTTCTGATGAGTACGTCATCGAAGTAGATTTCTCCACCTCCATAATCTGCTCTTTGAATGTTTACAAGATCCCAATGTACTTTTGAATCGTTGCCATTATATGCTTGCTCGTAGGCTTGTCCTGGAGTGAAATGAAAGCTGCCGTCGATTTTTTCGTCGAATAAAATATCTCCCATAGGGTGCAGGATGTACGGGTTTACACCTATAGCGAATTCACCTACAAATCGGGAGCCTTCATCCGTGTCGAAGATTTTATTGATTCTTTCGGTGTCATTGGCTGTAGCTTCCACTATTTTGCCGTTTTCAAACTTGAGAACTACATTCTCAAAAGTGAAACCTTGGTATGGAGAAGGAGCATTATAGCTAATTGTTCCATTCACTGAATCCTTTACCGGTGCGCTAAATACTTCACCGTCAGGAATATTTCTCTTGCCGCAGCATTTAATAGCAGGAATATCCTTGATGGAGAATGATAAGTCCGTGCCTGGCCCAGTGATGCGAACTTTGTCGGTTTTGTTCATTAATTCAACCAATGATTCCATAGCTTCACCCATCTTCTCATAGTCTAGCGTGCAAACATCGAAATAAAAATCTTCGAATGCTTCTGTGGACATATTGGCAAGTTGAGCCATGGAAGCGTTAGGGAACCTAAGCACGACCCATTTAGTTTTGTTTACTCTTATGTCAAAATGCACTTGTCTTAACACAGTGTCATTGAAGATGGCTGTTTTATCCGAAGGAACGTCTGACAGTTCGCTTACATTGTCGCCTGACCTTAGACCTATATATGCGTCCATGTCTTTCATGACATTGGATTCATATGAAGCCATCAATTCGTATTGTTCTTTAGTAGCGCCAAGCCTCAACTCTCTTTCCACTTGAGCATCCTTTAAGCTTACAAAAGGAATTGCGCCTGCTTTATAGGTTTCCTGCACCAAGGCATTGACAAATTCTTTTTGGAGTCCGAAGTTTTCTATTAAGATTTTTTCACCAGGTTTAAGAGCGCATGAGTAATTGATAATATTATGCGCGAGTTTATTTATTCTTGGATCTTTCATAAGAAAAGTTGATAATAATTCGTTCTAAAAGTTATTTGCACAATTTATGCAATTTTGTCAAATAGTTGTCTTGAGATTTGTCAATATATTTGAGAGGCCTCAAGATACAGCTAGATAATATGAATGGTAAATAATGTTAAAATAGACTACGTAATATTGGGTCTTTGGATTGCTTTATTTAGGAACAACACATAGTTATGATGGCGCGAAGTAAATTTATATTTATCAGTTTTGAAGATTTGTGGGATAAATAGTGAAGTTTCTAATTTTAATATTGAGCTTATTCTATCAGCGCAAATACTTTTTTTTTCGATTGGCTCATTATATTTTTGTGAAATCTATTAGGTTTTGATTGGAAAGATAAGATAATATATTCATGGGAAAGTTTTTGAAAGAAAAGGCTCTATTGGCCTTTACATGCATGGTGTTGGGGGTAACGACAGTTTGCAGTGCTCAACAAGTTGCTGGAGGTGGTTCGCCAAGTCAAAATGATGACAAATTGGCAAATCAATTTATGGAATTGAAGAAGTCAAGCAATTCTTGGAAAGGGTTTAAGATTATTGACGAACCAAAATTGAATGCATTTTGGAATGTGGTGAGTGATTCTTTGGCTGAAAAGCAATCAGAGATATCGTTGCTGAAAGAAGAAATCATCAAACGTGATCAATCTTTGGTAAGTACGCAAGACACATTGAGTTTGACAAGAAACGCTTTGTCTGAAAGCCAGTTTAAGGAAGATCATATTAGCTTCATTGGCATAGATTTTTCAAAATCAAACTATAAATTCATCAACATAAGCGTTATTTTAATCTTGATCGTGTTGCTTGCAGTGATGTTTGTGACAGGAAAAGTCAACGTGAAAAATGCTAAGGATGCGAAGAAGAGCTTTGATGACCTTCAATTGGAAATGGAAGAGTATAAGAAGCGTGTTTTGGAAAGAGAAACGAAGCTTAGAAGAGAGCTTACTACTGAGATGAATAAGGTAGAGGATTTGAAGAAAAAAATGAAGAGCATGAACTAAGCCTAAGTATTAGGTTTACAATAAACAAATTTGCTGGAAGTGAAGTTTTTTGATCAAAAAGTCATGAAACTTCACTTCTTTGTTTTAGGGCTGATAGCGATTTTTGCAACATCGTGTGCTTCACAATCGACTCCAGCTACTCATTATCATTACCATTATTATCCTGATCCTTACTTTTATGGTGGTGGAGGTTATTACCCCTATCCATACCCTTATCCCTATCATCCTCATCCGCATCATAGAGAGATCCCGGCTTATCCTATACAGCCACCGAAGACTACACCATGGACTCCGATTAATCCTCCCGAGTCAATGCCTGCGGAACCAATTATGCCAAGCGAACGGCCTGCTGAGCCATTAACACCTGCTCATAAATAAGAAAAGGCTCACGTTATTGTGAGCCTTAAGTATTTTTATCATGCATATGGCAAAATGATTATTTTGCCATTTTTAATGAAAATTTCAATTCTTTTGAGATCTTGACTAAGTCCTTGTATTGCTTGTCATCCACAAAACTTACGGAAAGACCAGTGTTTCCAGCTCGACCTGTTCTACCGCTTCGATGGGTATAAAACTCTAATTGGTCTGGAAGCTCAAAGTGAGCTACAAAAGCTAGGTTGGGAATGTCCAGTCCTCTGGCGGCAACATCTGTGGCTACTAGAAATTGAAGCTTTTCGGCTCTGAATGCTCTTAAAACTTTATTTCTTTCCTTTTGAGTCATGTCTCCTTCGATAACATCAATGGAAAGACCTTTTTGATTAAGATCTCTTGAAAGCTTCTGAGCACTTGCTTTAGTGCTGCAAAATATGATCCCGCGATCTTCTTTGTGAGCATTAAGAAAATAAACTAACAGTTTTAATTTGTCAACACCCGGACTGAGAACGTATTGGTGTTGTATATTTTGATTAACTTCCGAAATGTTCTTTACTTGAACCCTAGGCGCGTTTGGCTTTAAAAACCTTTTGATTAACTGTTGTATGCCATTAGGCAATGTTGCGGAGAAAAGCCATATGTTTCTTTGGCTTTTTACATTCTTAAGAATTTTATCAATATCTTGTTTGAAGCCCATTCTTAGCATCTCATCAGCTTCATCAAGAACGATTGTATTTATATGCTCCAAGCTTAGAGCTTTTCTTTCAAGTAGATCCAAAAGTCTTCCAGGAGTTGCTACGATTATGTGGGTAGGACGTGATAGCCTGAATATCTGATCGTCAATCGGAGCGCCTCCATAAACAGCTTCTGAAAATATTTTTTCGGAATATTTCGTGAAACGAAACAGTTGTTTTTGTATTTGTTGGCACAGCTCTCGAGTGGGAGCGAGAATTAAAGCTTGAATCTTTTTATCTTTCGGGTCGATATTTTGCAGGATAGGAAGGCCGAATGCGGCAGTTTTACCAGTCCCAGTATGGGCCAAGCCAACGATGTCTGTTTTTTGTTGAAGAAGAATCGGAATGATTCTTTCTTGGATTTCAGTTGGCTTTTGGATTTTCAATTCATCAAGGCCTTTGATGAATGATTTGGATACACCCAATTCAGAGAAGCTTTTCAAGTTGTTGTTGTTTAATGTTCTTCTAAATACTGCTATTAAGTGCAAATCTAAGAAATTTGTTTGTCTATGACATGAAACTTTTAGCAAACTCTGGAGGATAAGCTCGTTTTATGGTGATTTTAGAGTTAAATGAATTGCTATAAGGCATGAATTTTGTCAAGACTCTTGGCTTTAGTTGGTGCGTATTGTTAACTTATTCGCATTGTGCTGTATTATATTGCTCTGTTTTTTAAGTGTTAATAATTATTCTTAATAAGAACTCATGATATTTCTTGCATGAGATGCCTATGATACATAATTTCGTAGACTATTCAGCACAATTGATTAAACATTCAAACGCAAAAAATGACAAACTACCTACTTAGCTTTGCCGTTTTCATTCCTTTGGCGATGGCATTGGTGATTCTTTTCATTCCTTCAGAAAAGAAAGGGTTGATCCGCTTGTTGGCAAATATTGGATCTATTCTCCAGCTTATAGCTTCTGTATGTGTATTTTGTTGTTACGAAGCTAGCTCTGGATTGTTCAATTTTGTTGAGAGAGTGGATTGGATATCGCTTGATTTGGGCAGTTTAGGCTCAATGTCGATAGATTATTACTTGGGAGTTGATGGCTTTAACGTTAGCATGGTTTTGCTGACAGGTATTGTTATGGCCATAGGCACATTTTCAAGCTGGGGTATTAGTGAAAAAACTAAAGGTTATTATTTATTGTTGATGCTCTTGGCAACGTCTGTTATGGGTTGCTTTTTAGCCTTGGACTTTTTCTTATTCTTCCTGTTTTTTGAATTTATGCTTTTGCCAATGTACTTCTTGATTGGCCTTTGGGGTGGTCCAAGAAAAGAATACGCTGCAATTAAGTTCTTTTTATATACCTTGCTAGGGTCTGTTTTTATCCTTTTGGCGATGGTTGGGCTGTATTTATCAGTAATCGACCCTGTAGAAACCGCTGTTAATCTAGGCTTGGCGGAAAGCAAGAATCTTGTGACTCCTCAGATCGTTGAAAAAGTTCAGCTTATGCTGGCTAGTGGCGAGCTTCAAATGGATAAATTGGTGCGAACTTTTGATATAATAGCAATGCAAAATTCCGCCAATTTTATACCGGGAAGCTTGTTGGATATCGCAAATACAGATTTGTTCATGGGCGTTTCATTGAGAATGATCGCATTTATCGCATTATTGATAGGCTTTGCGATTAAATTGCCTGCTGTGCCAGTTCACACATGGCTGCCTGATGCTCACGTGGAAGCACCTACACCGATTTCGGTTATTCTTGCGGGAATATTATTGAAGATTGGTGGATATGGTTTGATTAGAACTGGTTATTCTATATTCCCGGATATGGCTACCGAGTTGGCATGGACTGTAGGTTTGATTGGCGTGGTGACTATACTGTATGGAAGTTTGAATGCTTTGGCCATGAAAGACTTGAAGAAACTGATTGCTTATTCTTCCGTGTCGCATATGGGATTTGTGTTGCTTGGATTAGCTTCTTTGACTAATGAAGGAGTGAGCGGCGCTTTGTATCAGATGTTCAGTCATGGATTGATTTCTTCCGCTTTATTCTTGATCGCAGGAGTAGTGTATGAAAGAACGCATGATAGAATGATAAATCACTATAGCGGATTGGCTAAGAAAATGCCTTATTTTACTTCCATAGTAATTATAAGCTTTTTCGCCTCTTTAGGTTTGCCGGGCTTCTCGGGTTTTATAGCTGAAATTTTAGTGTTTTTAGGAGCCTTTGGATCTTCTACTACTAATTTTCTTCTGCCAAGATGGATGACAGTGGTAGCGGCGTTGAGCTTAGTGATTACGGCGGCATATTATCTATGGACATTGCAAAGAATGTTCTTTGGAAAGTTTTCTGTGAAGGAAAATTCATGGAAAGATTCGCTTAAGGATCTAAACATGAAAGAGTACTTGGTTTTGGTTCCTTTAGTCGCGTTGATGATCGTATTTGGATTAATGCCAAATATTGTATTTGATTTGACAAGTACTACGGTAGCTTCTTTTCTCAGTCATTTTGGGCCTTTTGTAAAGTAAATAAATCGTGGAATCGAAGTTAGTGGGTCAACTTAGCATTTTTGATAAGCTTAATGATATAATAGACAGTTTCGGTTATATCACCTCCGAATTGCTCTTGATCGCAGCCATTATATTGGTAACTATAGTTGTTATTTTGCCAATTTCTAAAGGTTTGAAAGAGTTGATATATATTGGCATTAGTGCTTTGACTACCTTAATGGCTTTAGCCGTTAATATTAATCTGTTGGAGGTTGTGAGTGGTCAGGGAGGACAATTGATTTTCAATCGAATGATGAGTGTTGACTCTTTTGGGTTGATATGGACGATTGTCATTATGCTTGGGACGCTGTTGTTTATTGTAATGAACAAAAGCTATCTGTTGAAATCGAGCAAGACTGGTGAATATTATGTATTGATACTTGGGATGTTGTTAGGTGCGGTAATTGGGGTTAAGTCTAATAATTTGCTATTATTATTCATAGCGATAGAGTTTGTTTCCCTTTGCGCTTATGCTATAACGAATTTGGGACATAGCGCGAAAAGCGCTGAAGCTTCCCTTAAATACTTATTGTTTGGAGCTGTATGCGGAGCAGTTATGCTTTATGGTTTCTCTCTATTGTATGGTATTAATCATGAATTAAATCTTTATGCGATTGACTTTGGCAAGCCCGCGGTTTGGGCTGTGTTTGGTGTGTCATGCATAGCGGCGGTAGGGGTTTTATTTAAAGTATCCGCAGTGCCTTTTCACATTTGGGTAGGAGATGTTTATGAAAGCGCTCCAACGCCATCAGTAGCGTTTTTCTCTACTGTGCCTAAATTCATGGGGATCGCGATTTTATTTAGAATGCTTGAAGCGATGACGAATAGTTTTGAGTTGCTTGATGCTGTTGAAATCTGGAGAGCGACATTGGTAGTGATTGCTTCTGTGACGATGACTCTCGGGAATATTCTGGCGATAAATCAGCAATCTGTCAAAAGAATGCTTGGATATTCATCTGTCGCTCAAAGCGGAATGTTTTTGGCCGGACTTGTATGTTTTTCAACGTTGGGAATGAAAGCTGTTTTATTTTACGCGATAGTTTATGCTTTTATGAATTTTGCGGCTTTTTACCTAGTTCAAGTTGTTGAAAATAAATTTGGAGATGATCGTATTGAAAGTTTTGCAGGTCTGGGACATAAGGCTCCTTTTATTGGCGTTGTCATAGTTGTGGTTATGATTTCATTGACCGGTTTGCCTCCTACAGCTGGTTTTACAGGTAAATTGATGATATTTTCCGCTTTATGGGAAGCAAGCCAGACGATTCAAGACCCTTGGCTGATTGGTATGATCATCGTTGCTTTGGTCAATACGGTTGTGTCTTTATTTTATTATTTGAAGGTGCCGTATTTCATGTACTTTAAGGATAACGAAAAAGAACCGTTCAAAGATTTTACTCTAAATGCATTGGATTGCATTGTTTTAATAATTTTCACACTTCCATTGTTAATATTATTTTTTAAGCCGGAAATTGTATATAGCTTTTGTGGATATGTCAACACTATAATTTCACATTAAATGTGGACAGTTTGGACAAATAGCTAATAAATGATTATCTTTAAACGACGATTACTACGCTAAATATATAATTTTAATAACACTGAAGTTCTTTCGATGAGTGACGCTATTAAACACGAGTGCGGTATTGCAATGATCCGCTTGAGAAAGCCGTTGGAATACTATTATGAAAAGTATGGTACGCCTACATACGGTATGAATAAGCTGTATTTGTTGATGGAGAAGCAGCACAATAGAGGCCAGGATGGGGCAGGTGTCGCTAACATCAAATTGGATATACAGCCTGGGAAGAAATTTTTCAGCAGATACAGATCGATTGATGCTAAGCCTATAGAAAGCATCTTCAAAAAAATATCGAGTCAATTCGCGGAAATTCAGGAGAAAAAGCCTGAAAATTATTTGAATCCTGATTGGATGAAAAATAATTGCGACTTTACTGGGGAGCTTTGGTTGGGGCATTTGAGATACGGTACTCATGGAGGCAACAGCATAGATAATTGCCACCCGATGCTTAGAGGAAGCAATTGGAGAAGCAGAAACTTGGTGGTTGCAGGTAATTTCAATATGACCAACGTTGAAGAGTTGTATCAAAAGCTTTTGGACCTTGGACAACACCCTGTTGCGAAAGTGGATACAATCACTGTGATGGAGAAAATAGGACACTTCTTGGATGATGAGAATCAAAAGATTTTCAATCAATACAGAGGGTCTATGAATAATGTGGAGATCACGCAAAAGATCGAAGAAGAGTTGGATCTTGGAGAGGTTTTATCAAGATCATGCAAGGATTTTGACGGAGGTTATGCAATGGCAGGCATGACAGGATTTGGATCTGCTTTTGTGGCAAGAGATCCTGCGGGAATAAGACCAGCATTTTACTATGCTAATGAGGAAGTGGTTGTTATCGCATCAGAAAAGCCGGCTATCAAGACAGCTTTTGGCGCTGACTATGATGAGATTAAAGAGCTTGATCCAGGCCATGCGATAATCATTGAGAAAAATGGCGATTTTAGATTCAAGCAATTTACAACGCCATTGGAGAAAAAGCCTTGTAGCTTTGAGAGAATTTATTTCTCAAGAGGATCTGATCCAGATATCTACAAGGAAAGAAAAGAGCTTGGGAAGCTATTGATTCCTAAAATCTTGGAAAAAGTAAATCACAATCTTTGCGATACTGTATTTTCTTATATTCCGAATACGGCAGAAACCTCGTTCATTGGAATGATCGAAGGAATCAACGAATATTTGGTGGACTTGAGAAAAGAAGTGATCAAAACAGGAGACCAAGTTAAAATAGATGAGGTTCTTTCATTGCAAGCTAGGGTAGAGAAGCTGGTGATCAAAGATGCGAAACTTAGAACTTTTATCACGGACGATGAGCATAGAGATGACTTGGTAGCCCATGTATATGATACTACATATGAGATCGTGAAGAAAAAAGTTGATACCTTGGTGGTTATTGACGATTCTATTGTTAGAGGAACGACATTGGAAAAGAGTATCTTGAAGATGTTGGATAGATTGGAGCCTAAGAAGATTATAATTGTTTCTTCAGCTCCGCAAATTAGGTTTCCTGACTGCTATGGCATTGATATGTCCAAGATGAGAAGTTTTGTTGCTTTCAGAGCTATTTTGGAATTGTTGAAAGACACAAATCAAGAGAGTTTGTTGGAAGAGGTTTATCACAAGTGCAAAGAAGCTGTTAAGAAAAACTCAACAGTCAACTATGTGAAAGAGATTTATTCGAAGTTCACTTATGAGCAAATCTCTGATAAGATTGCGGAAATTGTTACTCCTGATCAGATGGAAGCTCAAGTTGAGGTGATTTATCAAACAGTTGAGGATTTGCATGTGGCGTGTCCAAATAATTCAGGTGATTGGTATTTTACAGGTGATTATCCTACAGTTGGTGGTAATAGAGTTGTTAATCAGTCATTTATTAATTTCTATGAAGGAAATGATCATTTGAGAGCTTATTAATCTCAAATTCAAGACTATAAGATATTAAGGGGGCTTTTAGCCCCTTTTTTTATTTGTCAATAGTTGATGAACAGAATTTAAAGACATTGGTTTTACAAATTGTAGTCAAAGAGTTCGCCTTTGATTATTGCGTTTTTTCAAAAAAATGACTTGAAGGAAAGCATTGAAAAACAAATTTTATTAATTGAATTGAAAAAGTGATAAAAGGAAAGCTTTGTTTGAAAAATACTAAAAAAATAAATGAAGCGTTTCAAAACTGTGCGAATTAAAATTTCGTAGTCGAGGCTTGATTATTTGTCCGACACTATTCCAGTTGCAGGAAGCTCATGAAACAAGAGTTTTCCAATTTTTCACTTTAATAAACGATTTTATCTATGCTAGAAGTACTCGAGCAATTTATTTCACAAGCTAATACAATTCTCTGGTCATATGTTTTGATCATTTTGCTGATTGGTGCAGGATTGTATTTTACATTCAAAAATAAGTTTATACAGTTCAAAGGGTTTAGGGAGATGATACGCCTTTTGACAGAAAGCGCGGGCAGTACTAAAGACGGAGTGTCTTCATTTCAAGCTTTTTGTATGAGTACAGCGTCTCGTGTAGGTACTGGTAACTTGGCGGGTGTGGCTATCGCTGTTGTTGCTGGTGGACCAGGTGCTGTGTTTTGGATGTGGGTGATTGCATTGCTTGGTTCCGCATCTGCATTTGTGGAGAGTACATTAGCCCAGATTTATAAAGAAAGACATATTGATTCATTTAGAGGAGGTCCAGCTTATTATATAGAGAAAGCTTTGAAAAATAGAAGCTTGGGGGTTGTCTTTTCTGTTTTTATTACTGTTTCTTTTGGCTTTATTTTTAATTCCGTCCAAGCGAATACAATTTCAATGGCATTTTCCAGATCATTTTCGATTGATCCACTGTATATAGGTTTGGCTTTGTTTGTAATGGCTGCTTTAGTGATTTTTGGAGGTGTGAGAAGAATTGCCAGCGTAACGGAGAAGATCGTTCCGATCATGGCGATATTATATATTTTAGTGGTTATCTACGTGATGATTGCGAACTTCAGCGAATTGCCTAAAGTTTTCGCTTTGATTATTGAAAATGCTTTTGGTATCAAGGAAGTAGCAGGTGGTGCGATTGGAGCGACACTGATGAATGGTATTAAAAGAGGCTTGTTTTCAAATGAGGCAGGTATGGGTTCTGCTCCTAATGCCGCCGCAGCTGCTGATGTCACACATCCGGTCAAGCAAGGTTTGATTCAGACTTTGGGAGTATTTACCGATACATTGTTGATTTGTTCTGCGACGGCCTTTTTGATCCTTTCTTCAGGAGAATATACTAATGGTGAATTGGACGGGATTCAATTGACTCAGAAAGCATTGGAAAGCCAAGTTGGTGATTGGGGAGGTATATTTGTAGCGGTATGTATCTTTTTGTTTGCTTTTAGCTCCATTATCGGCAACTATTATTATGGAGAATCCAATATTGAGTTCATCAAAGATGATAGTAAGATGGTATTCTTTTATAGGGTTTTTGTTTTGTCAATGATTGTTTTTGGCTCGGTTGCTAAAGTAAGTCTCGTATGGGATATGGCTGATTTTTTCATGGGCTTAATGGCTATAATAAATTTATATGCGATTATAAGATTGTCACCGATTGCTAAAAGAGCTTTGCTGGATTATTATAAGCAAAAATCGGCAGGAAAAGATCCTAAGTTCAAGGCTTCTGATATTGGCTTGGATGAAGGAGTTGAGTGCTGGAAAGATTAGAAATATAAAAAAAGCCTCTGAGAAGAGGCTTTTTTGTTTATCTTAATAAGGTGACTGAACCAGCGTTGTTGCTGTAGTCTTCTATAAGATCTTCAGGTTTTGGGTGTAAGTATGTGGATTTTATAACCCAGAAATATACTCCAGCAGGGCAGTCATTGCCGTCTTTCTTGCCGTCCCATCTCTCTTTGATGTTATTTGTTTCCCACATTAGAACTCCCCATCTATTATATATTTTCATATTAAATTCATCAATACCGTCATAGTCATAAGGACCAAATGAATTGTTGGTGAAATCTCCATTTGGAGTAAATACATTTGGAAGCTTCATGCGGCTGTTGCACGTTTTAAGCAATACGAAAATAGAGTCTGTAGATGAGCAAACAGTATTGTTTGGGCTAATATTGTTTGCTTTTACTGTATACTTGATGTATTGATCTTGTTCAGTAGCATTCAATATTGGTTGATTTTCCGATTCATAGCCTTCTAAGATTTCTTTATTCTCATTTGTTGCAGTCCAAGAATATTGATATTTAGTACTGTCACTGCCTGCGTAAAGTTCAAGCGATGGAAGATTGCAATGCTCTAATGAGTCCGCTCCAAGATTAAGAAACGGGTGTTCATACGTTTTTAGTTGAGCTTGCAAGTTTAATACGCACTTGCCATTGTATACGTCCAGATTAATATCTCCAGCACTGTAAGTTGAAAACCTATCGCTTGCAATGGAATCTTGCCAGATGAAGAAATATCCATCCTTCAATGGAGGAGCTATTTCAAGCTTTTCTCCCAAGCACTTTTCATGAGATTCTTCCCAAAGAAACTCTTCTTTCTTAGGCATGCGGTCGATATTGACTATGAATTCTGTTGTTTCGACGACTTTGCAATGATTGTCTATCAAAGTTTTTCTTTCATAAAATATCCCTTCATCAGTACTATTGTATACAACTATGTCATTGATGTTGTGCTGTTCAACATCGTCTTTAAAGTAATAATATTCGTAACTATAACTAAGGTCTGATGGAGTCGCTAAAGCGATACCTGAATTAGTTATATTAGCTTCGCAGAAGGTTGTATCAATGCTATAAGACGAGGTTCCTGGATCAACAAATCTTCTAGTAGCCTCTACTGGGTGAGAATAGCAAGATTTACCTGCTACGATTGATTCTACTACAAGTTGATAAATCCCTGGCTGATTGCTTATGTCAAGAATATATTCATTGCTTATTTCAGTAAACTCGTCTTGTTCATTAGCTTTTTTGCTCCAAATGTATCTAAGTTGATTGCTTTTTGATTCATTTGGTTCCAAAATATGCTTTGTTGTAGAACAATGTGTTTCATTGGATCTGCCTTTAATTGTAGCTTGAGGCAATGGTGCTACAACAAGTTCCGTTTCTTTAGTTGTAGAACAAGTTTTGCCATGATATACTTTAGATGCACTAATTGTGTAAAACCCTTCATCTCCCGTCTCAATAGTAAGTATGTCAGTTGCGATTAAATTTGATTTATGATACCATTCATAACTTAGGTTTTGATCGCTTGTAATACTAATGTTGGTAGAGTTGTTTTCGCAAATTGGAGATAATGGAGATATATCAAATTCAATTTTATTAGAAATTTCAACTTTAGTATTCATTAAGTTGGATTGACATCCCATATATTCCGCTGAAACTTCAAAATCTCCTTCCGATGAAGGATTGAAAGTGCGTCCAGTATGAATTAAGTCGTTATTTTCATACCAATGATATGTGTACTTGTCATCACCATTAGCAATAAGCGATTTAATGTCATCTTCGTAGCAGAAATAGCTCACCGGTTCAATACTAAAGGTAGGCGTTTCCTTGCGAATTACTCTAGTTTGGGCAGTTTTGAAACAGTCGCCTTTGTATATTTTAATTGTGTATATGCCATCATCAACTGGATCTACTAAAGTTTCACCAATAAAAACAGGAGTATCAAGATCGTTTGCAAAATACCATTCTGTTTGATCTGCCGTAAAGTTCGCTCTATTTTCAATTGATATGTTTTCTCCTGAGCAAACTTCAATTTCAGAAGGCACGTCAATAAGAATGTCATCAATAATTTTCACATCGATTTCCTTGGTTATGGAAGGGCAAGAGGCAGTAGCATTGCGATCATTTATTGTCAAACGGTAAATGTCCGAGCCTAAAACGCTTACGTCTAATTTGTAATCGTTGGATATGAAGGCTGGGTCGGATGCTTTTTGCCAAGTGTATTCCCACTCAGGATTTTCGATGCCATCAGCTGAAATTACTTTTTCGGATTCATCGAAGCAGAATTTCACACTAGTTGCCAATGAGAAGTCCGGTATTTCATTGAAAGTGATTTGGACTTGAGTGCTATTAACACATCCCATCTTTTCAAGTTGTAGTTCGTAAGTTCCCGATACGTTTATGTTACTGATCACTTCGTTATTAGATATTACATTTTCAGTTTGATTTAATGACCATGTGTAATTGTATGATGAAGGATCATTGACATTGGCCAAGTTGCTTAAATCAATAGTTTCGCTTGAACATAAATGTTGTTCAGTGCCTAGATCTACCAAGATTTCTTCGACAACAGTAACATTGATGATATCATTGAATTGACACACATTTCCTGAAACAAGTGTTTTGCTTGCGATAGCTTTATAGTCGTCGCTTTCATCCACTTGAAGGGATTTGTTTGTTTCGCCGCTAATTGGGTCGTTTTGTCTATACCATTGATAATCAAAACTTGAAGGGCCAATGATATTGACAGTTTTTTGATCTTCATGACAGAAAAGTTCCGATTCTTTCAGTACAAACTCAGGGTTTGAACTAAAAGTAACATTTATGTCATCTTGTTGCGTACAACCTTGATTAGTGACAATAAGTCTGTAATTTCCAGAAGAAGTAACAAGTAATTGATTATCAGAGCCAATAGTATTGTTTGTCGATAAATTTATCCACTCCAAGGATTCATAATCTGTTGCTTCATTATTGTTAAGGATTACTTGGTTCCCTTCGCAGACAACTTGATCTTCAAGCAGGTCAACATCTATTTCTTCAATGATATTGACTTGCAAGCTGTTGGCAACTTTACAAGAATTGCCTTCGGTTGTTAGTTCTTTCGTTGATAGTTCAAGTTCGTACGTTCCGGATTCCGGGACTGTAAAGTAATGATTTGAACTAATTGCAGGTCCTGTCTCGCCAGATTTTCTCCATTCATAATTGAATAACAACGAATCTCCTGAGTGAGAGACGACTTTTGAATCTTCGTGGCAAAACTGCACCATGTCAGCGTCGAATGAGAAGATTGGGTTGAGAATTAAATCAAACTTAATGGAGTCGATTCCTGTGCAATTGTCTTTTGTTATGTTTAGGTAATATATATCAGATTCAGTTACATCTATTGTCTCCGTATTTTCCCTAAATGATGGATCTGATTTTTTCGTCCAGTATATTTCATCATAATCTTGATTTAATTGATTGGACAAAGTAGCAGTGCCACCTTCACACAGTATGATATCATCGCCTAAGTCGATTTGTATTTCGGGTTTGATATGAATATATATAGAGTCTTTGAATTGACAATAAAATTCATTTTCAGTAGTCAATTCGTATAAGCCTTCGCTCATATCTTTTAGCTCAAAAGTCGAAGTTTCTAAAGCTCCCAAGCCATTAACTAATTTCCATTGGTATTTAGGATAAATTTCATCCTCCACTGTTCTTGCTATTGGCGTATCATATGAACAGAAATTGATGGAGTCTTCTGCAAAAGTAAAGAAAGGCAAATTTCGTTCTGTAACATTCACCTCAGCACTTCTAAAGCAACCTTGTTTGTAGCCAGTAAAGATAAAATCGCCTGAATTTTCAACAACTAAAGTATCTTTTGTTGAGATTAGGGTGTTGTCCAATTTATTTACCCATGTGACGCTGTCGAATTTATAAGCTTCTAAATTAAATATATGAATGCTATCGCCTCTACATAGGTCGAAATGATCAGGGATGTTTAGTTTGATCTCTTCTGAAATTGTAGCTTTTACTGCTTTTTCATTTACACAAGTTAAGTTGTTCGCTTTGAGTTGATAAGTTCCAGATTGATAAATGTCTAATATATAATCGTTTGAACTGAAACTAGGATCCTCTAATAGACTCCACTCGTAAGTAGTGCTCGGGTTTTCATCTTGATCAGCTCTTATTTGTTTTTCGGTATCGTAGTAACAGAAGAAGAAGTCATCAGCAAATGTTATTTCAGGCGTATTTCTAAAAGTTAATATTATTTCATCTTCAGATATACAATCATTTAAAGTAGCTTTTAGGGTGTATGTCCCGTCTTCTGTTGCGATTAAACTTCTTTCGTTTCCGATTACCGTAGGATCGGCATCTTTAGTCCATTCATATTGAGTCAAAGGATGGCTAATGTTTCCTGTGATTTTAAACTCGTTGAGATCGCAAAGTATAGTGTCTTTACCTAAGTCTAAATTGAAATCAGTGATAAATTCAATATTAATGGTGTCTTGGGTAGGACAGCCGTACCTATTTGTTCTTAGAACATACTCTCCTGAGTTTGTCGCTAAGAAATTATCCAAATCATTATTGTCAGTCAGTGACGTATTGTTGTAAAGCCACTCGTATCTTAATTTGCTATTGTTTAGTTCGTTTGAGCTATCGATTAATGCAGCAATGTTGAAATCCGGAGCACAAGTTATTTGATCAGCATCAAGTTCCAAGACAGGTTTTACATATCTTACTTCGAAAGTGTCAGTGTAGTCTACATTTTGGTATTCTGCTTTGACAAGATATTTTATTATAGTATCCTTTTCAATCGAATTTAAATCAAAACTATGAGTGATGTCAAATTGATTTCCAGAAGTAATTTCTGTGCCATCCTCATTGTGCCATGTGATTGTATTTACAGCAGCAGTTGTGCCATATACATCTATGGTCTTAGTTTCTTTTGGACAAATTATCTGGTCCTCAACCTCTACTTTGGGTCCAAAGATTACATCTACTTCGAAATTGTATTCGCAAGGCTTCCCGAAGAATAGATTGTCTATGGCAAAGTCATTTCCGCTTCTGCTTGGATTGGCATTTTCAAGGCCTAGCTTTACTATCGTGTTATTCCCTGAATACCATACATAGTAGAAGCGTTCCCAGTTGCAAGAACCTTTAGAAAGGCTTATGGCATTTCCAACTTCTCTATTATTGAATGTGAAGTTTAATTTAGCTGGACTTCCTCCGCCAATATTTTGTCCCCAGCCAATGAATATATAATAAGTGTTTTGCTCAACGGGTATATTTCTTTGAAACCATACTTCTTGGTTGGTATCAGGAGCACCGTTGATGATCATCATATTGTCTTGATCCTTGGCTTGGCAATTTGGAAAGAATCTATGAAAATCTTGAGGCTTATCCCCAAGGGCGTAAGTGCCTTCATTCCATAAAGCTGTATTGAACCTTCTGTTTTTCCATACGTAATCGCTGCCCACTGCTTGAGAAGTATTTTCGAAGCTAGCATTGTTTATAAGGTTTTGTTCATCAAGAACTTGGTTGATGACAAGTCTGAAAGAGCCCTCTTCACTGACATCGATTGACTTTTCTTCGCTAACTAACAAGCCTTGTTTGTCGAACCATTGGAATGTAGTATTCTCGCTAAATTCATAGGAATCAGGAAGGCTTAAGCTGGTTGTTTCTCCTTCAGTAATGACAACTACTTCTTTTTCAATACCACCTATATTGACATTTGTAGTTCTTTGATTATGATGCAGGACGTTTTCTGGTATTGGATCGCACTGCGCAAATAGCTCGTACAGGGGGGCGTACAGTAGCAGTATGATTAGTAAATATCTTTTCATAATGAGTTTGAATCTTAGAAAATGTTTGTGGAGGGCATAATGTATTTATTGAATATAAGATAGTTATATGAAAGTGTCTACTGATATATTGAGGTGTTATTTTATCCAAAACATTAATAATTCTATAACTTGATTTTAATTTGTCGTTTTTATTGAGATTTCTGAAAATATTTAGATAATATTTAATATATGTAAATGTATTATTTTATCTATTTGTTAATTCAATGTTTTTATAAATATTCAATAAAGATAGTTTTTATTAAAAAAATGCGTTAAAAGTTTATTTACAGCATAATATTTATTATATTTATGAAAGGGTGTAATGTAAAATCTAAAAGTATAGTAATAGAGTACAATTAGACTTTAACATTATGATGAAAAAATACACTTTACTGATATTATTTTTTTTAATATTCGTAAAATCTCATGCTCAATATGATGAATGGAAGTGTGGAGCTCCAGATCATACTCATGAGCAAAAACAAGAACTTCTTGAACAGCTTGAGAGACTCAGGTCTAGTCGTGTTGCCATAGATGTGGGAGAAATGACTTACATACCTATTAAGCCTCATATTGTAAGGCGTGATGATGGTACGGGAGGTCTTCCTATGGCGGATGTTAATTCGATGGTTGCCTGGCTTAACAAGTATTATAAAGGCTCTTTTATGGAGTTTTATATTACTGGCGAGCCGAATTATATCGATAGAACTCAATATTATAATTTTGATCAAGGCGAAGAGCCGGGGCTTGCAAATAACAATGATGTGCGAGACGCTGTCAATGTATACTTTGTTGGTACTTTATTTGGCGGGAATGGCTGTTCGGGAACCATGGGATATGCTTATATGCCATTTGACGCAGTTGGTTCCACTCGTATCTTGATGAGGAACTGTGGAGTAGCTGTTGGTACCACCATGATTCATGAGGTCGGACACTTTTTCGGTTTGGCTCACACATTTGAGGGCACAGGGAAGGCTGGTATGGACTGGTCGTATAATCCGAATGCTTTTACAGCTGAAAATGTAGCAAGAACGGGAAGCCAAGCCAATTGCGATGTGGCAGGGGATGGATTTTGCGATACAAATGCTGATCCAGGAGCTAATTTTAGAAATCCTAACTGGAATAGACAAACTTGTACTTATACTGGAAATAGCAGAGATCGGCATGGAGTTTTGTATGAGCCTCCTATAAGAAATATTATGAGTTATTATTCTGGTTGTCAGGATAGGTTCTCAGCGGAACAATATCGTGCAATGGAGGATTTTTTATTGGTAAGAAAGTCACACAGATCTTATAGCTTTAGTGATCCATTTGATAATGTTCCAGTGCCTCAAAATATTGGAGGTCTTGCTATTAATGGCGTTGTTCAAATTAAGTGGCAAGATGTTGCGGATGGAACCGGTACTGATATAGAAGGAAATCCTTTTGTAAATGAAACAGGTTATCTAATTGAACGTTCAGAGTCTCCTGATGATGGATTTTTGTGCTTAGGCGGAGGCGGTGTAGGTCCTAATGTGGAGCAGTATACCGATATGACAGCTGAAAAAGGAAAGACATATTATTATAGAGTCAAGCCTTCAAACGGGAATGGATCGATTTACTCGGATGTGGTTGAAGTCGAAGTCGTTGATAAATGTTTGCCTCATTTTTCGGAAAATTGCGACGGTGGAAAAATCAGAGGTTTCACAATTGCCAGAAATGATAATAAAAACGAGGTATTGGAGAATTTGAACTCTGGATGTCAAAGTTATAGAAGAGACAACAGCACCAATTATAATTATCAAAATTTTAAGAGTAGTGTTGAGCTTGCTTATTTGGGAATAGACTTAGATTACGACTATGAGATTTTGAAAGACGAGAGGCTTACTTATTCTACAATCTGGATTGATGGGAATCAAAATGGAACTTTTGAGGACAATGAGAAGATCTTGGATAATGCGACAACTTCAACAGGGACATTCACAGTGCCTAGACCAGCCATAGAAGGTGAAATGGTTTTGAGAGTAGTCTCTTCCAATAGTTTGATTAACGGTCCTTGTGAAGGTTACAATAGTGGCGAGGCTGAAGATTACTTGGTGAAAGTCACATCATCAGGTTTGCCATGCGCGATTACAAAAATAGAGTCTGTCGCTGGTAGTCAAACAGCTTGTGTGGAGCAAACAAATTTTTATACACAAGAAGTTAGAGTTCATTATACAGACAATCCAACTGAAGGCAAGCTTGTAGTGAATAAGCAAGAATTCGATATTACTGGAAGTCCTCAAGTTGTGACATTGGTTAATCTTCCTGCTACGGGAGCGTTAGTGGATGTGAACGCTTATTTTACGAAAGATGTATTGTTTTGCAACTCAACATTTGAAGACGTTTTTCAAGCTCCTGAAAGATGTTCTACTTGCGAGATAGTGTCAGTGACTGTAGAGGAGGAAATCACACCTTTTGAGGAATGCAATCCTGATAATAATATTTATTCTAAAGAACTGACGATTACTTATACTGACGAGGAAGTGATCACTGGCAAGTTGGTGGTTAATGATCAAAAATTTGATGTGACTCCGAGTCCAATGGTTGTTACATTGGAAAATTTGAATTCCGATGGTTTGCCGGTAGACATTGAAGTTTATTTTGAAGAAAAGCCTGGTTGTGCTTGGGTTGCAGATGAGTTATTTGTTGCACCTGAGACATGTTTGGCTTGTCGTGTATGGGATATTGCATTGGATGAAGAAGGAGAAGTGAGCGCTTGTGATCCTTTAACCAACAGGTTTTATGCGGATATAATCGTGGACTATCAAAAACCGCCTGAGTCGGGCAAGCTTATTGTCAATGGCCAGAGGTTTGATATTACTGAAAGCCCTCAAAAATTAAGAATAACAGGTTTAGTGGCTGATGGAATGTCGATTCCATTTGAAGCATATTTCGAGAATGATGAAGAGTGCAGAAGGTTTGTGGAAATTGGCCAAGCACCTGAAAATTGCGAGCCTTGCGAAATTTTGTCGCTAACGGATGGAGGTATAGTGTCTGAATGCGTGCCTGCTACAAATACTTATAAAAGGAAATTAGTTCTTAACCATAAGAAAGCGCCTGAAGATGGTGATATATTGGTTGAGGTGTCAGATGTGCCGGGCATTTTTAGATTCCCAGTAGTTAGATCGACCAATAATGAATTTACATCTGAACAAGAGTTGATTTTAGAATTGCCTGCGGATTTGTTGCAACATGAAGTGACAGTTTCTTTTGAAGGCGATGATGAATGCATGGCTATTTTTGAAGAGTTGTTTATTTCACCTGAAGGTTGCGAGCCTTGTGAAATATTGAGTGTAACAGCTGTAAATCAAACAGAGTGTAATCCAATCACAAACAAATATTCTCAAGATTTGCAGATTGAGTATATTCATCCTCCGAAGACAGGACAAATTGAGGTGAATGGAAAGTTGTTCGATGTCTTCTTTTCTCCTATGACAGTTAGGTTGGATGATTTGGATGCGGATGGAGAGCCTGTGGATGTGAATGTTAGATTTGTTGAAGATGGAACTGACGGACCTTGTACATTTTTTGAACAAGGATTGTTCAGCGCGCCAGAGTCTTGTCGTCCTTGCGAAGCTAATAATATCGAAATGGTTGAGCTAAGCGAATGTAATCCGGAAAACAATACATATAGCTTTGCTTTTGATTTTGAGTATGTTCAACCACCTAAAAATAGCTTTATTAAGGTACTAGGTAAAGGAATAGATGAAGAGGTGGAGGTGACAGGAAGCCCTCAAAGAATTGAAATTGAAGGGGTGGAAGCAACCGGTCAGACGATGGGGATATCTGTTTTCTTTTCAGAAAATACTGAGTGTATTATAGAGCGAGAAATTTTCTTCAGGTCGCCAAATCCTTGCGTTTCCTGTGTGATTGAAACAGTTGAATTAGGTGATCAATCTTCTTGTGATCCTTTTACCAATACATTTTCTCAGGATATTATAGTAGAGTATGATAATGCTCCTACTGAAGGTTATTTGATTGTAAATGGCGAAAAGCATTTTATTGAGACAAGTCCGCAAATAGTAACTCTAAAAGGCTTGCCTTCAGATGGGGAACTAAAAGACATCAGCGTATTGTTTTCTGAAGCTGAAGAATGCGTGTTTGAAGCTGAAGGTTTTATAAAAGCCCCAGAACCTTGTCATGATTGTGAAATAATTTCTGTGGAAGCTGTTGAACAATCGATTTGTGATCCGACAACAAATACTTATACTCAAAAGCTACTTGTAGAATACGAGGGTGTAGAGGCAGGAAGTATAATGATTGTAAATGACCAAGAGTTTGTGATCGAATCAAGCCCTCAAGAAATAACGCTAAGTGATTTGAACTCGGATGGACAAGCTGTGCATGTGGATTTGAAAATTGATGGTACAGATTGTAAATATTTTAAAGAATCTCTGTTTATAGCACCTGAAAACTGCGAACCATGTGATATTTTCGATATTACAATTACAGGAGTTGGTGAATGCGATCCAGAAACAGGTACATATGATCAGGAAGTATTTATCCATTTTGATAAACACCCTGCTGGAGGCAAATTAATCGTCAACGAGCAAGAGTTTGAAATAGGAGAAAGCCCTCAGAAGATAGTTTTGAGTGGGTTGAATTCGGATGGAAACCCTGTGGATTTGATCGCAAGGTTTAGTGAAAATGAGGAATGTGTAAAATTGGTTGAAAGCGCATATGTCGCGCCAGTTGATTGTGGCATTTGCGAAATTTCACAAGTGGAAATTGGAGAACAGGGCATATGCGACCCATTGACTAGTACTTATTCTCAAGAAGTGTATGTTGTTTACGAATTTGCGCCAAACTCTGGTGTTTTGGTTGTCAATGAACAAGAATTTGAGATAACCGGAAGTCCTCAAAAAGTCATTTTGGAAGCTTTGGAAACAAATGGAGCTTCAGTTGACTTGAATGTTTATTTTTCTGAAAAAGATGATTGCGAATTTAATTTAGAGGAAGCTTTTGAGTCTCCAAGTACTTGTGCTCCATGTATGATCAATGATATAAAATTGGTGGAACAAGGGTCTTGTGATCCAGAAACAAATACTTTTGAAGCCATGGTTGAAGTTTCATTTGAGAATGCTCCTAGTCACGGTAGCTTGTTTGTGAATGGACAGGAATTCGAAATTGAAGAAAGTCCTCAACTTGTTCAGTTAAATGGCTTGGAGGCAAATGGACAACCATTGGATATTGATGCGATGTTTACGGCATCTCCAAATTGTGTTTATGAAGCAAGTGAATTGATACAAGCTCCAGCAGAATGCTCAAAATGCAATATTTTGGAAGCTACTGTAATTGAGGTGGGCGAGTGTTCTCCAATGTCAAATGGTTATGGAGTATCTGTGAAAATTGCTTATGAACATGCGCCTGATGGGGCAAAATTAAAGGTCAATGACCAATTGTTCGAGTTGGAGGAAAGTCCAATGATTGTGGAATTGACAGGTTTGGATGCTGATGGGAAATATCATGATTTGAATATCGATTTTGATAATAGTGAAGCATGTTCATTGATTATTGAAGAAGCGTATAAAGCACCGGGTAATTGCGAGCCTTGTATCATTAATGAGGTGAATGTAGTGGAAAACACAGCATGCAATCCATTGACAAATCAATTTAATCTTTATGTATCTGTAAGTTACGACCATGCGCCAGAGACAGGGGAGTTGGTTGTAAATGGTCAAAGTTTTGAAATTTCCAAGAGCCCTCAGGTGGTTATGTTGGAAGGTCTTGATTCTGATGGATTGGCTCATGATATTGAAGTTGAATTTTCGGAGAATCAAGCGTGCTCTTATCTATTGGAAGATGCTTATGTTGCACCTGAATCTTGCTTGATTTGTGAAATAAGTTCATTGGAAGTTATTGAAGTAGGTGAATGCAATGGTGCTAATGACGAGTATTCTGCTACTTTAAGAGTTGCACATGAAAATGCTGATAATGCAGGGGTATTGATAATTTCAGGAGCGGAATTTCATAAGGAGCTTGAGGTGACTGCAAGCCCAATGGATATAGAGATTAATCAATTGAAAGCTGACGGCAAAGATGTTGACGTAATTGCTTACTTCTCGGAAAATGAAGAATGCTCAATTATGAAAACTAAATTGTTCAGAGCTCCGGAATCCTGTGAAGACTGTTTAATTTCTAGTGTGGTGTTAGGTGATCAAAGTACTTGTGACCCGCTAACCAATAAATATAGTCAAACAATATATGTTGAGTTTGAGAATGTAGGTGACACGGATATTCTTGTTGTAAATGGAGAGGAATTTGAATTGCAGACGAGTCCACAGAAAGTGGTTTTGGAAAATCTTGAAGCCAATGGCATTTCCAAAGACTTGACTGTTTATGTCAAAGACAATGAACAATGCATATTTACACGAGAGGAATTCTTAGAATCTCCAGAACCATGTCCGCCTTGTGAGATTACTTCCATTAGTTTAGGCGAGCAAGAAGCATGTAATTCTGAGACAAATACATTTAAGCAAGAATTGATTATTGAGTTTGAAAATGCACCTTCGCATGGAGTGTTGTTAGTTAATGATCAAGAATTTGTCGTTGAAGAAAGTCCTGCTCGAGTGATATTGGACGAATTAGAGTCTAATGGGAATTCACTGGATGTAAAAGCCAAGTTCTATGGAAGCGAATGCGAGTATGAAGTTGATGGTTTGATAAATTCTCCTGAGGCATGTCTAAACTGTCAAATTACAGATGTTACATTTGAAGAATTAGGAACATGCAAAGATGGGTTGTTTGCGCAAGAAATATTTGTTCATTACAAACATGCTCCTAATGACGGTTATTTGATTGTTAATGGAGATGTTTACCAAGCGACAGGAAGTCCTCAGTCAATTTTATTGGAGAACTTAAATGCTGATGGAGAACCTTTGGCTGTTGAAGTTCGCATGGATGGAATTCCTGAATGTGCTTACAATAATGAATCATTGTTGATTGCTCCTGAATGCGAAATGCCAGCTTGTGAAATCCTGAACGTTGAGATTAAAGAACAAACATCTTGCATGGCAGGGTCTAATACATATTCGCAAGTATTGCAAGTTCATTATGAGCATAAATCCAATACAGGAGAATTAGTGATCAATGGACAACGTTTTTCTGTGTTAGAGAGTCCGCAGATTGTTGTACTTGAAGAGTTGGTTGCTGACGGAGGTTCTGTTGATTTAAGTGTTGAGTTTTCAGATGGTAATTGCCAGTATGAAGTATTAGACGCTTTTAATAGTCCGGAATCATGTGATGCGTGTGAGATTTATGCTGTAGAAGTGGTAGAGCCGATAGCCAATTGCGATGGTTTGAATGAATCATTTGATCAAAAGGTGCTTGTGTACTATGAAAATGCGCCAAACACTGGAAGTTTAGTGGTGAATGGACAGTCGTATTCTATTGAATCCAGTCCCCAAATAGTTGAATTAAAAAATCTGAAATCGGATGGGAAATTTGTTTCAATAGATGCTTATTTCTCGGAGAAAGAGAATTGCTTATTCAATGAAAATAATCTGTTCAGGGCTCCAGAGTGTACAAACTCTGACTGCGCTATTATGGGTATTGATGTTGTTGAGGTAGATGCTTGTGATCCTAATACTAAAGAGCATGCGATTGTTGCTATTGTGGAATATGACAATGCGCCTGAATATGGTTATTTGGTAGTAGAAGGAGTAAGTTTTGAGTATGATTATCGTCAAAATTCTCAGAGGATTCATTTGGAAGGACTATTTGCTGATGGAAGAACGCATCAATTGCAAGCTTACTTTAGTGAAAAGCCGTCTTGTGTTTATGAGGAGGAAGAAGCGTATCAAGCTCCTATTCCTTGCGAGGTTGAAGAAGAGGATAAGCCTTTGATCAAGTCCATTACCTTAGGCGATAAAACGGATTGTGCTGATGGATATAGAAAATTCTATCAAGATATCGATGTTGCCTTTGAAGGTTTAGCTGGCAAAGAAGTGGTTGTTAATGATCAAACATTTACTTTGATGTCAAGTCCACAAACGTTAAAAGTCAAGTTTATCGGTATTGCTGGTGACGAGCTGGGAGTCTACGCATATTTGAAAGAAGATCCAACAGTTAATTTTGGTTTGGAGTCAATTGTTGTAGCTCCTGAGAATTGCGGTTCTAGATTGACATCTATTGATAAGGTAGTTGATTTGAAAATTTACCCGCAACCTGCGGATGATCAGTTGATTATAGATTATCCGAACGCGTCAATATTGAAAATCAGCGTGATGAGCATTGATCAGCAATTGGTGATTCAGCAAGAAGGAATGGTTAGAGATAACAAATACAAGCTTGATGTGTCGGAGCTGCCTTCAGGGATTTATTTATTGCAAATTATTGAGACGAAAAAGAATGAAAGATCAGTAATTAAATTCGTCGTTAAATAATAAATAGTGTTGTTTTGTTTCATTTTTTTAATGATGCTATGAATGAATTTTCATGTATGGCATCTATAGTTTTTCAAAGCCCCGCGGATGCGGGGTTTTTTCATTTTGTAAGATGTGTGTAATTGTCATTTTTGGAAAAATAAGTTAAATTTGATTTCGTTTATACATTAGCTGGAATTATATGTGCTTTAATACATAACAATGTATACTCTGTAATTAGCTTCGAATAAATATTACTTATGAATATTAGCAAAGAAATAGTGCTTAAAGCGCTGTCTAAGGTTCAAGACCCAGATCTACACAAAGATTTAGTTACTTTGGGCATGATTGAAAAAATTGAGGTGTCTGACGAAAAAGTAAGCTTTAGCGTCGTATTGACCACGCCTGCATGTCCTTTGAAGGAAAAAATCAAAAATGATTGTATTGAAGCTGTTCGAGAAGAGGTTGGAAATCCTGATTTGGTTGTTGAGCCATTTATGACTTCCAATGTGACATCGATAAGGGATAATTCTCCTGTATTGCCTGATGTGAAGAATATTATTGCTATCGCTTCAGGTAAAGGCGGTGTGGGTAAATCTACAGTAAGCGCGAACTTAGCCGTAGCGTTGGCTAAAGGTGGCGCGAAAGTTGGTTTGATCGACGCTGATATTTATGGGCCATCTATGCCAACAATGTTCAATTGTGAGATGGAATATCCTGAAGTTAAGAAGGAGGGAGATAAGAGCATAATCATACCTGTGGAGCAATATGGCGTTAAGATTATGTCTATTGGTTTTTTGACAGGAGGTCCGGACAATGCGGTGATTTGGAGAGGTCCAATGGCAAACTCGGCTTTGAAGCAGTTTATTACTGATACAGAATGGGGCGAGCTTGATTATTTATTGATTGACCTTCCTCCGGGCACAGGCGATATCCACTTAGGTTTGGTTCAGACTGTTCCAGTAACAGGTGCTGTGATTGTTACAACTCCTCAGAAAGTCGCTTTGATGGATGCTAGAAAAGGAGTAGGTATGTTCAAGCAACCGCAAATCAATGTGCCAATTCTCGGAATTGTCGAAAATATGGCTTATTTTACACCTGAAGAGCTTCCTGACAATAAATATTATATTTTCGGGAAAGATGGTGGCCAGCAATTGGCTGAAAATCATGAAGTGCCGTTTTTAGGTCAAATTCCTTTGGTTCAGAATATTAGAGAGTCTGGAGACAATGGTTATCCTGCGGTTTTGAAAGATGATGTCACAGCAAATGCGTTTAGAGCATTAGGCGAAGAAGTAGCTAGACAAGTTGCTATTAGAAATGCTAATGTGGAGGCGACGAAAAAGGTAGAATTTTCAACTCATTAATTTATAATACTTAAATGGAAGAGCTTTTAGAAAAAGTTGAAAAAGCATTGGATAACATCAGGCCATATTTGGAAGCTGATGGAGGCAATGTTAGAGTTGTGGAGGTTACAGAAGAAATGGTTTTAAAAGTAGAGCTTCTTGGAGCTTGCGGTTCTTGCCCGATGTCTACGATGACTTTGAAGGCTGGGGTGGAAGAAGCTGTTAAAAAAGCTGTGCCTGAGATAAAATCAGTAGAGGCGGTGAATACTTTGGATGAGACTGTGTAGCTGATTAAGTTTTCAACTTTAATTTTAAAATATTGGGCCAACCTGTAAATGGGTTGGCCTTTTTATTAATTGTCTTGATAGAGTCTTTCTATTAACTTGTCAGAGCTATCGACCAATAGTTTGAAGGTTTTATCAAAATATGGTTTGGCCTTTTCTGTTTTTTGTTTTCTGAAGTGGTTGATTTGAGACACTACAGTCCTTTGCAAGCTAGCCGCTTCACGCATGATTTCCTCTGCTGATTTTCTTTTTTCCTCAGTCGTGCTGAATTCATAGTAAAACATAGCCTCAATTATGATGTCATTCGTTAAATGTTTGCTGACTTTTTTTAAATCTTTGATAGATGCCATTTTAAAGTTCTTTTTTTAGAATATTTTTAATTTTGTTGAGCTCTTTTTTCTTTTCCTTGCTTACTTCAGGTGTATGCAGGTCCAGTTCATTTAGTTTTGAAGAAATGATATCCCCAACTGCCACTCTTGTGAACCATTTGTTGTCTGCAGGTATGATGTACCATGGCGCTTCTTTTGTAGCAGTTTTGTTCAGCATATTCTCAAATGCTAATTGGTAGTCATTCCAATATTGCCTTTCAGTCATGTCAGAGTTGGAGAATTTCCAATTCTTTCTTTCTTCATCGATTCTTGATATGAATCTTTTAGTTTGTTCTTCTTGGGATAAGTTAAGAAAGAATTTTAGGATAATTGTTCCTGTGTTTAATAAAGTTTTTTCCAAGCGTTTGATCTCTTTGTATCTCGCGTTCCAAAACTTTTCATCAATGTCTTTGGTGGATTTGATGTTTGGGAGGTTTTCGTGGAGAACTAATTCAGGATGAACTTTTTTGATTAAGACATCCTCATAATATGAGCGGTTGAAAATCCCTATCATTCCTTTGGGGGGTAATGCTTTATAGTACCTCCAGAGATAATTGTGTTTTAACTCTTCATCGTTTGGTGTTTTGAAGCTATGTACATTGCACCCTTGAGGGTTTATTCCGCTAAAAACGTGTTTTATCAAACTATCCTTTCCTGCTGCGTCTATTGCTTGCAATACGATAAGTATAGAGTAATTGGATTGAGCGTAAAGTTTGTACTGGAGGGCTTTAAGCGACTCAATGTCATTTGCAAGCTTGGATAAAGCTTCTTTTTCAGAGTGATAATGATTTATATAATTCGGAGAAAATTCGCTAAGTTTTATCTTACGATCTCCATTAAAAAGTATATTAGGATCTAAATGGTGCATCCGGTTTTTTACAAAAAGTAACGCCAAACCTGCTAAGTTGGTTGCAAGTTTGGCGTTTTTCTTAGGCTTTGAGCTTATTCTTTGGTTGCCAAAGAGATTTTCAAGTTGAATTCGTCATAGATCGTTCTGTCTCCTAAGTTGTCGAAGAAAGATCCTGAACCATATTTAACATTCCACTTCGTTCTGTCGATATCAACACTTGCATTAGCAGTTGCAGAATTTCCTTTGATGTCTACTCTTGCCGGGAAAGTGATCGAGTGAGAAATGCCTTTGATTGTCAAGTCTCCTGTGATTTCATAATTGTTGCCATTTTTGCCCTTTTTCTCAACAGCCTTGGTGATTACAAACTTAGCTTCAGGGAACTTAGCAACATCAAAGAAATCTTCATTCTTCAAGTGGCCTACCAATTTTTGATTGTAGTCTTTGTTTTCTATGTCATCGCAAGTGATAGAATTCATGTTTATCACAAAATGTCCGCCCACTAGTTTGCCATTTTTAGTTTCAACATCTCCGGATTTGATGTTGATATGCCCCCAGTGCTTGCCAGTAACCTTTTCTCCAGTCCACTGGATAGAGCTTTTTTTTGAGTCAACTGTTTGAGCGGATGCGTTAGTAAAAGCAAAAGTGATCAACGCTAGGGCAATGTAAAGTACCTTTTTCATGTTTGTTAAGTTTATTCGTATTATTGATATTTGTATTTACAAATATTGTGAATAAAAGGTTTCACTTCCAAGCATTTTTTTGAAAAATTTTTCCCAATTCGGGAATTTTTTCTTGAAATGATTCATTCCTTATTTGATCAAGCTTATCAAGCTCGAGTTTTAACTTGGGGATTTTATTGCTTAAATCCTTGCCATGCATGTATTCGCATATGGAAAGAAAGTCATTATAGGTGTTTTCATTTATTGTTTGAAGGTCAAATAGGGATTGGGTGTAAGATTTGATTTCTAAAGAGTATTCTTGCTTGAGGTGTTTGGGAAGTAGGCATATGTTGTAATGATAAGGCCGTTCTAGCAAGTTTAAATAGACGTCATTGGGAGAAATTAATTTGTGCTTAATGAAATAGTCATGAAGCGATGTCAGGCGATGTATATTGAAAATGCTGATGGTTGGAGTGAGGGTGAGTTTTGCGTGGGAACAATGATTTTTAACTTGATTAATGTTTTCGATAAGACTTTCGAATCGAGAGTCTTTTCTAATATAGTTATTTTGATTTGTGGTACTGTCAATGCTTATCCCAATTTCAATATTTGTGAAGTCTTTCCATAAGTTCAAGATAGAATGATTATTGAATTCAAGTTTGGTAAGATTGGTATTGTAGCGAATTCTAATGTTGAAAAGCCTTTTTTCATGCAAAAGTTTGAGTATGTCATAATGCTCTTGCATGATTAATGGCTCTCCACCTGCGAAGTAAATTTCTTCAATTGCATTAATATGTTTGGCGAATTGATTAATGAAATCAGAAATATCGGAGACGTTTTGGATCAATGCTTTTTTCGCTTTTGTGCTTTTTAGTGCTAATGCATCTGAGTGCCATTTAGAACTGTATCCGTGCCAGCAAGTTCTGCATCGTAGATTGCATAGATTAGAGAAACGAATGTCGTAGTATTTGGGGTTGGGAGAATGTGTTGTGTTCTGAGAAATAATTTCTTGGCTAAGAGTAATGAATTTCTCATTGGAAATTTGCCTTAAGCTTTTTTTTCCCGACTCCTCTTGATTATAGCATATAGAACATCGATTGTCTTTTTTGTTTTCAAGGAAATTTTGTCGAATGTTCTTTATGTCATCTCCGTTCCAAATTTCATCGATGCTTTGTTGGTTAATGTTGCCAAATTTGATATTTGCATTGCAACATGCTTGAACGGTTCCTTGGTAAGTAGAGTGAAAATGAACCCAAGGCATAATGCAGAATGCATTGGGTATTGGAATATTGTTAGGTGTGTCTTCAGTATTAGCCATATGCAAAAATAATCATCAAAAGATGAATTTATGGCTTAAAATAAAGATACTTGCAGTGATTCAGACTATTATGTGAAAATCAAGGATTAATTCAAATAATCAATATTAAGAAATAAGTTTCCAAAAAGATTGGAATGAATAACTGAGTCTTTCACTGTTGAGCTTGTGTGAAATTCATGTGACATGAGTACAGCTAGATTCGTGTCAATTGATTGGTCTTGATTCTTGACAATGATATCTGAATTGAAAAATACACCCCATGCAATAGTTTGGAAAATAAGAAAATAAACGATGTTTTTAATCATAGTAACGTAATATTTAACTCCGAACTAAAGACACCCTATAGGTTGAAAGCGTTGCATAGAAAAATTGAATATTTTTTAATTATACTAGATTAGTCTAAATTTGTTTGAAGATAGTTCAATAAAGTATTGCACTTTTGTTCTGTTTCGTTCCATTCCGACTCAGGATCAGAATCCTCTGTTACTCCAGCGCCTGCATAAAGAATGGCTTGGCCTTCAAGAAGTTCCATGCAACGAAGATTAACAAATAGGCTACTATTGTCTTGCACATTTATTGGGCCTAAAAATCCACTAAAATATTTTCTATCGTGTTTTTCATTATTATTTAGAAATTTCAAGGCCTCTTCTCTTGGCATGCCGCAAACGGCTGAAGTAGGGTGCAGCAGTTCAAGCATTTTTTGGGGCAGATCGGGCCTTTCTGTTTCTTTCATATCAACTTCGAAAGATGTTTTTAAATGAAGCAAATTGCCTGCTTTGATTGTTTTTGGCCCGTATTCGTCAAATTCCCTTAGTCTGATTTTTTTGAAACGATTGATGATGTACCTGCTAACTAAAGCTTGTTCCTCAATTTCTTTTTGTTTCCAACTCACATCGCCTAATTTTTGGCCAGTATAGAGTTGGGTTCCCGCTAAGGCAACGGTTTTGAAAATGTGGTTTTGATTCACCTGTATAAGTATTTCAGGTGTTGCTCCCATCCAAGTGCCTATTTCTGGTATCGATATTAGGGAAATGAATGCGTTTGAATATGATGAAGAAAGATTATGGAAAGTGTTCAATGGATCAAAATCAGACCTTAGCTGGATAGATTTCGTCTTAGAGGGTACAATTTTAGTTAAGCTTCCTTCATTTATGTTTTTTATTCCATTTTTAACATTATTAATAAACGTTTCTTTATACGTGCTATGATGCTTTTCTTGGCCTTTATTAGGGAAATGGTATTTGATGGAATTTTTCAATGAGGAAAAATCCAATGTTTTATGAAATTCTCTTGCAACACTTGATGTGGCGTTATGAGTACATGTGCTTTCAGTAATTTCGTAAGCTAATTCAGATGATATACAAATGATTTTGCGAGAATCAGTGTTGAATGGAGCAAATATGAAGCCCTCTTGTTTCATTACATCTTCGATACTATTAAGCCAAATATTGTCAGATTTAGTTGTTTGAATAACAGTATTGAAAGTATTTGAATTAGGACTTCTCCATATTGCAATTGGAAGTTTTGCTTCAATTGCCGCATTAAAAATAACAGCCATCTTTTCGAAGATGGTATTAGCCATTGATGTTTCCTGTATAGTTTCCATATATAGCTTTCTGCACTTGTCTTTCTTCCTCAAAAATAATTATTTTTTAGCCATAACAGCCACAGTCATTCTGCTGATGCAAAGCAACTTGTTGTCCTCATTGCTTATGCGAATCTCCCATACTTGCGTAGTCCTACCCATATGCAAGGGTGTCGCAATTCCGGTTACAATGCCATCTTTGACACTTTTAATGTGATTAGCGTTGATTTCAAGTCCAACGCAATAGTGAGTCTTAGGGTTTATAGTAAGATTTGCTCCAACGCTGGCTAAAGTCTCAGCCAAAGCCGCAGAAGCTCCACCATGCAATAGTCCCAAAGGTTGGTGCGTTGTTGGGTTTACTGGCATTGTTCCTTTGATGTAAGACTCGGTAATCTCGGTATAGCGTATGTTGAGGTGTTCAATAAGGGTGTTTTTGCTTTGCGCATTTAGTTGCTCCAAGGGAATGGAAGTATTCAGCATATTGGGTTAGGTTGTAAAGGCATTAGCAGGATAAAAAAAAGCTAACATAAGTTAGCTTTTGAATTATGATGATTTTTTCTTCGTTGTCGTTCTTTTTGTTCTTTTCGGTTTCTCTTCAGGAACAAGCTCGATTTCAACATCTGCTAAGATTCTTCCGCAGTGTTCGCAAACGATGATTTTCTTCTTCTCGCGAATATCAGATTGTCTTTGAGGAGGAACCATGTTGAAGCAACCGCCACAAGCATTTCTTTCAACATTAACTACTGCCAAGCCATTTCTCGCGTTTTTACGAATTCTATCGTAAGCAGTTCTTAATCTCTCGTCAACGATTTTATAAGCCTTGTCTCTGCTTTTAAGAAGCTTGTTTTCGTCATCTTCGCTTTCAGAGATGATAACGCCCAGTTCGTTTTGCTTAGTTTCCAAATCTTCTTTCTTGTCATTCAAAAGTTGATTTGTTTCTTCGATCTGAGAATTGATTCGTTCGATAGTCGCATTGGCTTCTTTAGTACGCTTTTCGCACACTTGGATTTCTAGATTTTGCAATTCTATTTCCTTAGTGATCGCGTCATACTCCCTGTTGTTACGAACGTTCATTTGCTGATCGTTATATTTTACTATAAGATTTTCAGCGTCTTTTTTTGCAACTTTAAGCTCATCGATACGCGTTTCTTGCGCTTGGATTTCATCGTTGTATTTTTGAATTCTTGTTTCGAATCCGGCGATGTCATCCTCTAAGTCGTTAACTTCTTCAGGAAGCGCTCCTCTTATTTTTTTTATTTCGTCAAGTTGCGTATCAATTGATTGAAGCTTTACAAGTGCTTCAAGTTTTTGTGCTACAGTATTTTCCATCTTATATTATATATACCGAACTGGATTTGTATTAATTTCAGAATGATAGACCGTAAAGCTAATGAATTTTTTTGACAAAAACCCGCAAATTAATTCTTTTGTATAAACTTCACTTTCATAATGACCGATGTCGGCTATGATAAGTTTTTGTTCAGCGTCAAAAAATTCATGGTATTTGAAATCTCCGGTCACAAAAGCGTCTGCGGATTGGTGAAGAGCGTTTCTCAGTAAAAAACTGCCGGCTCCTCCGCATATGGCGACGCGCTTGATTTGTTTCTTATGAGTCTCTGTGTATCGTAATGCTTCAAGGTTTAGATTTTTTTTCAAAAGGGTTAAGAACTCAATGGGTGAAAGAGCTTCTGTTAATTCTCCAATCATGCCTGAGCCTACGGTTTGAAAAGAATTTCCGAGGTCATGAACAAAGTAAGCAACTTCCTCATATGGATGAGCGCTTTGCATAGCGGATAATATTCGTCCTTCCAGATAAGCAGGGAAAATCAACTCGAGCTTTTTTTCTTCGACATTTGATAGTTCCCCTTTTTCGCCAGAATATGGATTCGCTTCTGCTTTGGGAAGAAAAGTTCCTGTGCCATTAGATATGAAACTTGCTTGCTCGTAATTCCCAATTTCTCCGGCACCTGCTTTGTGGAGCGCGTTTTTGATATCCGCCATCTTTTCCGGTGGACAAAACACTTCAAGTTTTTTTAGCAAGCCTGTTTTTGGAGATAAAGTCCTTACGTTGCTTAGTCCGATCTTGTCAGCAAGCTTTTTGTTGACGCCCTCGGAGACATTGTCCAAATTCGTGTGAATGGCGTAGATGGCAATATCGTTTTTGATAGCGTCTATGACTGTGCGTTCCACATAGTTCTTGCCGTTGATTTTTTTTAGGCCTTTGAAGATGATCGGGTGATGTGATACGATCAAATTGCAATTCTTTTCGATAGCTTCTTTAATCACCTCTTCAGTCGTGTCCAAAGTTACCAAGATACCGGTGATCTCTGTGTTTTGGTTGCCAACAATTAGCCCTGAGTTATCATAGCTTTCCTGATAAGATAACGGGGCGATATTTTCTAAAAATTGAATGACTTCTTTTATTTTAGGCATATTTAGGTCACTTTTGTAGCCACGAATTACTGTAAAAAATAGAATTTAACAAAACAAAAGTCTTGTCTATCTATGAAAATAGGCCAGTTGCTATTAATGCCGTTTTCTTTAATTTATAAACAGGCGACGGACTTTAGGAATCATTTATTCAATATTGGTTCCAAAAGATCATTGAAGTTTGAGCCATTTATAATAAATGTAGGGAATTTGTCTGTCGGTGGCACAGGTAAAAGTCCAATGGTGGAGTATTTAATTCGGATGTTGTCTGAAAAATACGTTGCGGCGACTCTAAGCAGAGGATACGGTCGTATGACAAGAGGATTTAGAATAGCTTCTTTGGATGATTCGGCCCAGACTTTGGGAGATGAACCGTTCCAGTTTTTTCGCAAATACGGAGAAGATGTGTTGGTGACAGTAGGGGAGGAAAGAGCTAGAGCGATACCTGAGATTTTGATGGCTCATGAAGAAACGAATCTTATATTGCTTGATGACGCATATCAACATAGATATGTTCAACCGGATGTCAACATATTGTTGACGGAATACTCGAAGCCATTCTTTAATGATTATGTCCTACCCGCAGGGAGATTGAGAGAGTCGAGAAAAGGCGCTGACCGTGCTGATATTATCATAGTTACCAAGTGTCCTGAGCTCATAGAAAATAAAGAGGAATACATTACACGCATTCGAAAATATAATGAGAATGCGAATATTTTTTTCTCAAAAATAAAATATGGAAGCCCAAAACCTTTTCAAGAAGGAAATACATTGTCTGAAAATGTTTTTATATTTACGGGAATTGCCAAGCCAGAGCCTTTTCATGGTCACATTGATAGCTTTTTAAATGTTAAAGGCAAAAAGGCTTTTAAAGATCATCATAATTATACTGAAGCTGATATTTCGGATTTGAAAAAAATTGTTGATGAGCATGAAAATCTTTCATTGATCACTACGGAAAAAGATTATGTGAAGTTTTTGAGCAAGGAATTGGCAGAGTGTTCTAAAAGCCTTCCTTTGTTTTATATTCCAATAGAAGCGGAACTGAACGATGCTGTTGGATTTGAGAAGGTGATAAATGATAAGATTGAGAATTATTTTAATAGGAGTTAAATAAACACGACAGGTGAGAAATATTTTTGGTTGGGTATTATTAGTAGTTGTTGGCTTTTTTTGTTCTATCAGCGCAATGGCTCAGAATATAGACAATTTCTCTCAAAATGTAGAAAGAGAGAAGTCCAATAGACAAAGTATTCTTGATGATTCCACGAAGCTAGTATATGATGCGTCAACAATTCAATACACAACATTGAAGGACGTTAAGTTTGATCAAAAACGCTGGTATAGCATAGACACAACATTGCAACGAGTAAGATTGTGGGGAACAAGAGAAGCTAATGATTATTTAGTTCAAAATTTAGGAAATCCAGGGACAGCAGTAAGGCCTATATATTTTGTAATGCCGGATCAGATTGGCAAAAACTCTGGTTTTCAAAATTATGACTTGTACTTCAATGATCATAATTCGATTAAGTATTATGATACAAAATCTCCAGTAACGAGCATAGACTTAGTGTTGGGGAGCCAAACAAGGTCGATATTGGATGTTGGTTTTACTAGAAATGTAAACCCAAGATGGAATGTAGGTTTAAAGTTTACGCATTATTCTATAGACAAGATACTTGATAGAGCTGGAAAAAATGATTTCAATGTATTGAATTATCAACTTCAGTTTTTTACGAATTATACGTCTCAGAATAACAAGTATAAAGCTTTGTTCAATTTTACGAGATTTGATCACAAGGTATTTGAGCAAGGAGGGATTATTAATGAGGATTCGTTATTTTATTTGAATGAGCAAGCTCCTGTTTATTTGACTCAAGCTCAATCGCAGGATATGCGATTTAATTATCACTTGTATCATCAGTATGAGCTGGCTAATGGTTTTACTGCTTATCACGAAGCGGATATATTATCTCAGACAAATACTTTTTCTGATGATGATTGGACGGTTGACTCCCTTTTTATAAAGTACAAATATCCTCCAATTTTTGATGAGCGTATGACTAATGAGTTGTCCAGATTCAATTCAGTTTCAAATGAGGTGGGACTGAAAGGAAATTGGAAAAATTGGTATGTATTGGCTTATTTTAGGCGTAGGGACACTTTCTTTGAGACAAAATATATCTCAGGCTTGCAGAGCAGAGGCGAAAACTATCTTGGAGGTTATATGAGGCTTGATCTAGACTCTTTGAGCAATGTTGAGTTGAAAGCTGAATTTAATCAATTTGGAGACCATATTTTATATGGTAAATATACGCATAAGCTATTTGATGTATCTTACAATAGAACGCAATTTGCTGTGCCTTATCTATATGAAGATTATTTATCCAATCATCATTCGTGGTCCAATAATTTTAGAGCTAATCAAGCGGACCAAATAAAAGGTGCTATAAAATTATCGTTGTGGAATAATAATTTGAGGTTGAAGCCACATTTTACGTTTACTAACGTATTTGATTTTGTTTATTTGGATGAAAATGGGAACCCGCAACAATCCGGAGCCCCTGCCCAAATGATTTCACCTGGTTTTGACCTGAAGTTGAGATTTTTCAAATATCTTAATTTTGAGACGAGTATAATTTATTCTGTTGTTACTGGCGGATCACGAGATATTTTTAGAATTCCGGATTTGTACACAAATACTAGATTCTATTTTGCGAATAATATCTTTGGCGGAAAGATTAATTTTCAAGGAGGTCTTGATTTGCATTATACTTCTGAGTATTACGCTTACGATTATGATCCGACGACACAACAGTTTATTCTTCAGAATAATCAGTTAGTGGAAAATTTTCCTGTATTGGATGCATATATAAGTTTTACCATTAGTACGTTAACTGCTTATATTAAGGCTACAAATATTTTACAAAGTCAAGGAGAAGGATATTTTGTAACACCATATTATACTGGACCTAAGACGGGTATAGACATCGGTTTCAGATGGTATTTCTTTGACTAATTGTTTTTTTAGAAAAAAATGAAATTAAAAGTAGGGGATTGGCCTTCAAAAATGTATTAACTACAAACTTGTTCTTATACATAAGTATAATGTTTCATGTAGTTTTAGTTTAGTGGTTTTTAGTTTTTGGAGGTTGCCTTGGAGGAGGCAACCTCTTCTATTTTATTATTTTACACTATTTATTGCTACCAAAGTATGAGAAGACACGATATTTTCTTCACTCCCGGCCCTTCAGAGCTTTATTTCACTGTAGATCATCATATAAAAAATGCTTTGGCAATGAAAATAGCCAGTATTTCGCATCGATCTAATGAATTTCAGGAAATTTATAAGCATACAAGCGAACAGCTTAAGAACTTGTTGAGTCTTCCCGAGGGATTTAAAATCTTTTTTCTGAGTTCTGCTACAGAAGTGTGGGAGCGTACTGCACAAAATTTAATCAAAGATTCATCATTGCATATTGTAAATGGAGCTTTTTCGAAAAAGTCATATGATGCAGCATTAAAGTCAGGGGTGAAGAATGCTCAGATGATTGAATCTGAATGGGGTGCTTTCCCAAATTTGGATAGCGCGAATGTTGAATTTGAGCCAGAGGTTATAAATGTAGTTTATAACGAGACGAGCACAGGAGTAAAAGCGGATATGGAATCTGTTTACGCAATGAAGAATAAATATGCTGATTCGTTATTGATGGTTGATGTTGTTTCAGCAGCTCCAGTGATAGACTTGGACTATAATATTGTCGATTCAATATATTTTTCAGTTCAAAAGTGCTTTGGATTGCCTTCAGGCTTGGGAGTATGGATTGTTAATGAGAAATGCTTAGCTAGAGGAAAGGAAATTGAATTGACTGGAACGCATGTTAGCGCTTACCACTCGTTGTCTAGCATGGAAAAACAAGCTGAAAATTATCAAACGCCAGAGACTCCTAATATGCTTGGAATTTATTTGTTGGGTAGAATAGCTCAAGATATGAATGAAAAGAGTCTTGACTTGATAAGCAATGAAACAAAGTATAAAAATATTATTATATCAAATGCGATCAAGGCGAGCAAGTGCCTTGAATTGTCAGTGCGTTCTGAGAAATTAAGGTCTGATACCGTTATAGTTACTGATATAATTGATGAAGTTGTGTTTGGCGACTTATCTGATGAATTGAAAAAACGAAAATTAGTGGTAGGCAGTGGGTATGGACAACAAAAAGGAAAGCAAATTAGAATAGCGAATTTCCCTACTCACTCCAAGGAGCATGCGATGATGTTATCGGATATAATTGAGAAATATTAATTAAAGTAATATTTCGATTCAAATGTAATACAAAAGGCCTTCAAGTTCATGAAGGCCTTTTGTTATTTAAATTTCTTATTGCTAAGCTTACAATTCTTTTAGCTCAATATTCATATATCCTTCTCTGATGTGGAATAATGGTTCTCCAGCAGGACTTGATGCATCTCCATGAGTTCTAGAAATTCCTTCGAAGTACCCTTCTAATTTTAAGCTAATTTCTCCAAGTTCATTAGGAGAATATTCAATGTTTGTCAATTGGAATGCAGAAGCGTCATCATGTGTTGAAAACCTTGAGAATAACTCACAATGATTGTATTGAATGGTAATGTCATCATAGCTTTCAAAAAGACTCTTTTGTGCGATTTCCAAATCCGTGTAAGAATAAATCATATCTTCATTCATTTCAAGCAAGTCAACGCTTTCTTTTTTCTGGAATGAAATGATCATTTGCTCGCAAGGAAAGCTAAGTGAGTCTGTCGAGGAAATGTCGAATTTGAATTTTCCCACAACAGTAATAGAGTCTGTTGCAATAGTATCGGATCCATTGTCTATAAGAAACACATAGGATTGCGAGTTTCTTTCAAAAGCCTCAATGGATACAGTTTCATCTGTAATTGGAGCTAATTTGAACGAAACATTTTGAATTTCGAGCTTATTTGAAGCGTCGTCATCATCTTCTCCATTGAAAATACTGTCTATTTGATCGCATGAAGCAAGAAAGAATATTGATAGAAATAGTGTTAGTAGTATATTAAATCGCATAAAACTATTTTTTATTACAATTTACTGAATAAAAAGTAGTTAAATGCGTATTATTTTATCTTAAATGAGTTTTAATTGTTTAATTTTGATGAAATGGAATTTTGACTTAGTATTTTTCTTTGAATTTAGTAAGAAGTTCTGGCGAAATATTGTCTCCATAGACTCCGTAAGCATCAATTATATAGCCTTTTGTACCATCATTGCTTTCTATGACAAAAAGTATTTCATTGTCATCCGTACTGCTCATGCCTTCGAATCTGTGAATTTCGATTATTTCAAATTCTTTAGGACCTAGTTTTATACCCTTGCTTGATTTGATATAATCATTCTCGATTTGAAAATCATGCTCATAGCCTCTTGATGTCATATCGTTGATTGCTTCACTAAGCGTGTCGTAGCTTTTCATAAGAATTTGGTTAAATAAAAGATCTTGATTAATAAAGAATCTACAGTTAAAGTTTATTTTTGTTTGGTTAAACTAAATTGATATCCAAATCCCCATTCAATAAAATCGGCTACAGAGAAATCATACGCTCTTAAGCCCACACTTACAAATATGTGATCAGTGATTTCATATTGTAGACAAACTCGTTGAAAAAAAATAGGATCTTGCTCATCAGGAATAGATTTTCTAATGATGTATCCACCTATTTGTGGTATTAGATTGAATCTTGAAATTGAGGCCTTGTACGATACGAAAAAGGCGACAGAGTATTTATCTTGCTCAGGTATATTGTATGTTCCTACTGATTGTTTGTAGTTTCCTCTTAGGGAATTATCATAAGTAAAGTCAAAACCTCCACCTACAGATGAAATATACGTAAGTCGTTTGTGAGCCGCTACGGATAAACTTCCAATAAAATAGTTTGCTTTGTCTCTATAAACTTTTGGACTGTCGTCGTATTGTTTCGTTCCTGCGTTGAAAGTAACATACATCGAAATATCTTTTTCAAGCGGTGGGTCAGGAAGCTTATCACATTGATATTCTCTTCTGTAAAACCTGTACCTTGCTCCAATTTTGGGTCCGAATAGGTTGATTCCAAAATCAGGAACAGTCACCATGCCATTAGAATCGTGGCTTGCGCTAAGGCCAAGAAGTATGTCCCAATGTTCGGCTAACATATAATTGAAGTTGAGTTCTACTCCCATGAAGTAGTTTATATACCCTCCGATAGCGATATTGTATGGATTTGTGTCTGGATCGTAGGGGTTCCCGTAATAAGCTATTCCCGACTTAACTTCATAAGCGATATTGAACCTGTTCCACCTTTTAACAAATCCTCCGAAGAAACCATAAACGCCAAATGGATTGCCTATTTCAGTTGTTGGAAAGTGAGCTCCCCAAAAGCCAAAACCGTAGAATGGGTAATTTAGAAGTTGTTGCCAGTGCTTAGTGCCCGTTGACTGATATCCCCATTGCGCCTCATATGTGAAAGCATGTTCGATTCTTTTCATATCTTTATTAATGCCTTCGACAAAATCGTTGCCTTTGAGTACATTTGCATGTTGAAAGCTTACTTTCAGAAAGGAATGCTTTTGGGGAGGATTCGTATTTGCTGTTTTCAACGAGTCGCTTGCCGATGCATTGGTAATGAATATGAAGCTCAATGCCAAGTGTAATAAAATATATTTCATTATAAATGTTGTAAATCTACGTAGTTATGATTTATAACATGGTTGTCTTATAAAAGTTAGAAGATGAGAAATACTTTAAATGAATTGATTAAGAGAAAAAATGAGCTTGAGCAAAATTTGGTGAAGCTAAGAAGACAATCAGAAGCGGACCTAGTATTGCATGCTTTTAGGAATAGACATAAAAAGCTTGTGATTAAGTATAGCAATGAGCTTAGCAATATCAAAAAGAGAATCGCGATTGAAAAAGGGATTAAAGAATAAGCTTGATTTTCATATTTAATTTTATCATAAAGAATCAATAACATACCAGCTTTTAAAAAGTATACCTTTGAGAAACCTTATTGGCAAAGCTAGTACAGGTCAGATTTAATTCTAATGATAAAAAATAGTTAATCATCATGCATATTAATGATTTCGACCCTAATTTCTATTGGGGTGTCTCTTCCGCAGCTTTTCAAACAGAGGGAGCATATAAAGATGGTGGGAAGAGTCTATCAATTTGGGATACGTTCACAGAAGGGTTTGGGAAAATAAAAAATGGGGATAACGCTAAACAAGCATGTGATTTTTATCATAGGTATGGAGATGATTTGGATTTAATGCAGTCATTGTCTATACCAAATTTTAGGCTTTCGTTGTCTTGGTCTAGAATTATTAAAGAAGGGGGCAATAAGATCAATACCAAAGGACTGGACTATTATCGCAGAGTCATCGATAAGTGCTTGGAAAATGGAATTACACCTTGGCTGACAGTCTATCATTGGGACTTGCCACAATGGATTCAAGATAAAGGAGGTTGGACCAATAGGGATGTGTTGAAATACTTCGAAGAATATACGAGCATATGCGGTAGGGAATTTGGGAAAACGGTGAAAAACTGGATGGTATTGAATGAGCCAATGGTGTTTACTGGTTTGGGACATTATCTAGGTATGCATGCTCCTGGATTAAGAGGATTCAGTAATTTTATTCCAGCGATTCATCATGCAGCTTTGGCTCAAGCCGAAGGATATAGAATATTGAAGTCTGAAGTTAGTGATGGTTATATTGGCAGTACTTTCTCATGTTCCTATATTCAACCATATAGAAAAGAAAAATCTGATGATCAGGATGCTGCAAAGAAAGGCGACGCTATTTTCAATCGAATTTTTATCGAGCCAATTTTAGGATTAGGCTATCCAGTAGATACGCTGCCGGTAATGAAGAAAATTTATAAATATTATGAATCCGGAGACGATGTTAAGTTAAAAGCTGATTTAGATTTTGTCGGTTTGCAAACATATACAAGGGAAAAAGTAAGATTCAGTATGTGGATGCCATATGTGAAAGCCCAATTGGTGAGTCCCGAAAAAAGAAATGTTCCTACAACCGAGATGGGGTGGGAGGTTTATCCCAAGGCAGTGTATCGTATGCTAAAAAGGTTTAACAAGTATAAAAATCTCCCTCCAATTATAGTGACTGAAAATGGTGCTGCAATGAAAGATTTTGTAATTGGCGGTAAAGTGAATGATCCAAAACGAATTTATTATTTGAAGAATGCGATTAAGGGAATGAGTAAAGCAATGGCTGAAGGAGTGGATTGTCGAGGGTATTTTGTTTGGACATTTACTGATAATTTTGAGTGGAATGAAGGCTACTTTCCGAGGTTTGGCTTGGTTTATACAGATTATAAGACACAGAAGCGTATTGTTAAAGGTTCAGGGTACTGGTACAAGGATTTTTTGGAGGGAAAAAAGAAAATAGATGTAGATTAGAACAAAAGTTTAGCGAAAATCGTTGTTTCTGATTATTGTTTTTCGAAATTTGAGCAAATAACTGTTTAAAATATGAGAGATCAAGTGTTTTCGCGAAATTATGCGAGTACAACTTCAGAAACGTCCTTTATTTCTAAAGTTTATGGGTGGATGGCTTTGGCATTAGTTGTTACTGCTGTTATGTCTATGGTTACAATTTCTAGTGAAGCATTGCTTCAGTTAGTGTATGGCAATCAGATAGTTTTTTATGTTTTGATATTCGGTGAGTTGGGGTTGGTTATGTACTTAAGCTCATCAATACATAAAATGAGTTCATTAACAGCTAAGGTGATGTTTTTCATATATGCTGCATTGAACGGCGTAACCATTTCATATATCTTTTTTGCTTTTACAGCAACATCGATAGCTCAGGTGTTTTTTATTACTGCAGGAACATTTGGGATAATGAGTGTTTATGGCATGACGACAAAAAGAGATTTGACGTCCGTAGGAAACTTGGCAATGATGGCTTTGTTGGGGATTATTATCGCTTCCGTGGTTAATATATTTTTGGGAAGCTCTACAATGGATTATATTATTTCCTTTATAGGTGTGATAGTATTTGTTGGTCTGACAGCTTACGATGCTCAAAAAATCAAACGTATCAATGATTCAGGAATAACTGGAGAACTTGCTACAAAAGGGTCGATCATTGGTGCTTTGTCATTGTATTTAGATTTCATCAACCTGTTTTTAATGTTGTTGAGATTGTTTGGAGATAGAAAATAATTTCTGCAATATTTTGATAAAAGGGCTGTTCTTCATAAGAGGGACAGCCCTTCTTGCTTTTACTCTTCAGTATAGAATATCTTTCCTTTAGGGTATTTGACAGCTATGCTTTGCATCGTTTGAAATGCCTCAGTGATACTATCATCCATATTTGGATTGAATGTAACTTTAGTTTCAAAATATGACATGCCCATGCTTGAAGTTACAATCCCCGTAATCTCTATTAAAGCTCCATCTTTTCCCTCATCAGGATAAACTTTTGCTAGTATAGCTAAGCTTGAATTAGCTCCACTGATCCATTTTTTCTCCGTTTCAATGCTCCAATCGTCTTTATTAATTGATTTGATCTTGAAATTGCAATCGGCTAGCACTTGCAAGAAATTTTCATAAGATTTCTCTATTGATTCATCCGTCTGGATGAGAATGATATTAGTGCCTTTATAAGGAGTTCTGCTGATTTGCGAATAAGATTTCGAATAAGAAACAATTAATAAAAGTATAAAAAGTGCTATTTTTATTTTCATATATCATAGTGTTAGATAATATAGATATAATAAAATAGCACATAAATTGTTGTCTAATAAATCTATTTAATGCTTTAGAATTTTGAATTCTACGCGTCTATTTTGTTTTCTTTGTTCTTCAGTGCCATTTCCTGTTACAGGTTTCATGCTGCCGTAGCCTTTAGCAGTAACTCTGTCTTTGTCGATACCATTGCTAAGCAAATATTCTTTTACTTTATCAGCTCTTTCCTGTGAAAGTCTCATTTTTGCTTTAAGAGAGCCTCTATTGTCAGTATGCCCTGAAATTTCTATCACCATATCATCATTATCATTAAGGATATTGACAAGCTTGTCAAGTTCAACGGTACTGGAATTGCCTAGAAAACTGGCTGTGCCTTGCTGGAAAAATACATTTGTTAGGGTGAAAGTTTCGCCGACTTTGAAAGGCTCTAAAGTTAATTTCAAACCCTTTCTAAGATCGTCATAGCTGATTTCTTTAGCTTTGTAACCATCTCCTTTGACTAGAATTTTTGATATGTCTAAATCTCTTTCGATTTCGACGAAATCTTTGTCAGGATCCATCACAAAAGAATGTACATTTCCATCTTTATCAATAATTTCAAATTTGGGCTTGACCTTTTTTTGAGTTTGTTCATCTACGATTTCTACGGTGAACTTCTCGGTATTTAATTTTTTTGGAGCGGGTTCTTTGGTAGGGCTTTCTTCTAATGAGGCCAAAATTTGATTACTTTCTTCTTTTACGGGTTCTTTTTTAGCAAGGACAGGAGGAGTGATGCTAGTTGCCTTGAATTCTCCATAGGTTTTACTATTCATTATTGTTGATGTATAAGCGATGTCATTCGCTAGATTTTGTGAATAGCTGATTTCCATTCCAGGGCTGTTGATTTGAGTGCCGGCATTTTTTGGCTTAGACCATTCTTTCCAATTGTCATTTAGTCTTTTTGAGTAAAATACGTCTTTGCTGCCTTCTCCTTTCAGTCCATTTGAAATAAAGAATAGTTTAGTGTCATTTTCAGCTAAAAAAGGAGAAATTTCTTGAGAAGAAGTGTTTATTGTCTCACCCAAGTGCATTGGATAAGACCATTCGGTTTGAGAAATTTTTGATATAAGATAAAGATCTTCGTAGCCTTGATTTCTAATTGAAAGAACTATTTTGTTGCCATTTGAACTAATGCATCCGCTATTGATTTTTGCTGTATTGCTCAGGAATTTGATGTTTATAATTTTAGGTTGAGACCACCTCCCGTTTTGAAGTCTTGAAAACCCAAGCGTAGGGTTGGACTGTAGCTTTGGTTTAAAAATCAAATACATGATATCTCCAGTGGGGTCGAAACCAATCAACTTCGTTTCATTCTCATTATTGACTAATGAGCCTGCGTTTGCTGCAGGGCCAAACATTCCATTTGACAGAATTTTACTTTTCCATATGTCGCCTTTATCAATCGCTCCACCAATATTTTCATTAGAGTTTTCTCTGACAAAATATGCATAGTCTCCTTTTGGAGAGATTATAATTGTATGCTCGTTTGCTGGAGTATTGAGAATATTGATATTGCTTTGACTGAATGAGGCTTCAGAATAAAAAAATAGACAGACAATAGCAATTATAAATGTATAGTTATAATTCATATTAGCTTTGATTTTGAGCGATATCGTAAAGATAAGATATCTAAACTCAAAGCCAAAGCTAATTTAGTATAATACATATCATTTCTATAAATAATTGTATTTTTGTTAGAAATTTATCTTTAACCCTGCTGTCCAAGTCCTACCAAAGCCCCAGTAGCCTAGTGCCGCTTCTCTGGTGTGTGGATTGGTTTGAGCTTCAGGGTTTTTAGCATTATCAGTGGCTTGAACTACATATTTGCTATTTAATAAATTATTCGAAGTTACTCTTGCAGTGAATCTGACCCAGTTAATGTTGAATGAATATGAAACTCCTCCGCTGAACAAACTGTATTTTGGTAATATCCATGACTGGCTTCGATCTATAATTTGTTCAACATCTTGTTTGTAAATTCGGTCTTCAATATCAAAGTCGGCATATAGTCTTGCGTAGTAATTCCAGTCGCCATAGATATTTAACCCTTTTACTAGTTCATAATTGAATCCAAGTGCTAGTGAAGATTGAGCCGAATTAGGTATTTTTAGACCTTTAATCGCCAACCTTGCTTCTAGTTTCATACCAGTGGAATCGACAATTTCGTTATTGTCTTCATCAATTAGTACGGCATCAACATCATTTTCATATATCCAATCGCCAATAGATGCTACACCAGTGATCTTGAGTTTGTCTATTGGCTTGAATGTAAAATCTATTTCGATCCCCATGTGCCTGGCCTTAATCCCGGTTAGGTTGGCTATTGTGTCCAGATTAATGGTTCTTCTCAAAAAGCGATCATTCCAATTGGTGTAGTATAAGTTACCATTTGCTGAGAAAATCTCTGAACGATAACCGTATCCGACTTCAATACTGTATACTTTTTCGTTGTTTAGCGTAGAATTAATTTCATTGGTGTTGTTTAAGTATACTGCATTGAAAAAAGGTGCTCTGGAGAAATATCCACCATTGATGAATACATTATGATGATCTGTTATATTATAATTAGCCCCGGCTTTTCCGCTGATCCCTTGTATGGATTTGGTCTCTGATTTCTGATTTCCAGGCTTGTATCTAAAGAAATCCTCTCTTTTATACCATGTATTATTTAGAGCAAGCGATCCAAAGATGGTTAGCTTGTCAGTGCTGTATTCAAGTTGAGAAAAGAGGCCAACCCAATTAACAAATCCAAAGTTGTAATAGATGATTTGGTCGTTATAATATGCTTTGTATCCATCGGGTCTATTAACATCCCAAGTTTTACTAGCATCTACATAGTCAGCGCCGAGCAGGTCGTAAACTCTTGTGTCATGAATTCCTTTATATGTTCTTAGGTCTAGTCCACCTACAAAGTTAAGTTTTTCATTAATCGAATGGTTTAATGTGCTTAAAAGTCCGTACCACCTATGGTTATTGTTGGATATGGAAAGGTAATAAGCAGCGCCTTTGCCTTCCATAGCTCTTTGCCTATTTAATGCGTAAATCTCGTTGAAATCATATGGTGATTGTGGTCCGTCGACTTTGGTGTTGTCCCAATTGAACCCTGAAGCAGCCCTTGTTCTCCAACCTCCACCAAATCCTATGGAAGAATATAAAGAAGTGGATAGTTCAGTCTTGTCACTCATTGTCCAATAATGATTCAGCATGAACAGTGGTTTTCTATATTGATTACCTGAGGTATTGATGACATTTCCGTCATAATATCCCCATTCATAATTTGCTCTTTTAGGGTATGGCGAGTTTGGGGTTATATCATATCCTAGATTGAAAAACCTTCTGCCATGGACTTGAGGCCCATCAATTACTAGAAAAGTTAGCGATTGCGTTGGAGAAAATGTTTTGGAAACGGAGAAATAATAGGAATACGCATCGATAAATGTTTTGCTGACATATCCGCTACCTGTTGTTCTTGTTGCGGATGCGGTGATGGCCCAATCACCGGGAAGTTTGCCTGTGGACAAAGTGGAACCAAATTTTAAATAACCGTCATTTCCCACAGTCATAAAGGCATTTCCACCTTTCTTGATATCCGTCGTTTTGGTAATGATATTGATCGTGCCACCTACGGAGTTTAGCGCAAGTTTTGAAGCGCTAAGACCACGTTGCACTTGCATTGATCTAGTTACGTCACCTAGTCCTGCCCAGTTCGACCAATAGACATTTCCATTTTCCATATCATTTACGGGGACTCCATTTACAAGCACAGCAGTATTTGTATCGTCAAAGCCTCTGACATTTATTCTTGTGTCTCCGAATCCGCCTCCATTGCCCGGAGTAGTATAGACTGATGGAGTCGACTTTAGGATTTCTGGAAGGTCTTGATTGCTGATTTTTGCTTCGAATTCTCTTAATGAGATTGTAGAGACAGCGACAGGGGTTTTTCGATCAATAGCTACGTCTGCTACAATTTCCACTTCTTTTAATCCAATGGAAGTGGGTTTCATTACGATCTTCCCTAATTTGAGATCTTTATTTATTGTAATTTTTTGATCAATCTCTTCATAGCCAATATAAGAAATATGAAGTGTTTGTTCTCCTTGCAGATTTGTGGTAAAGGTGAAATTACCTTCCAGATCAGTTATAGTGCCAACTGAAGTGTCTTTGATGACTACGTTGGCTCCAATTATTGGCTCATTTAAATCTTGGTCATATATCGTACCTGAAATACGATAGGATTGAGCTCTTAAGTCAAGGGTGGAAATAAACAAGAGCACAAATGCGAGAAATGAGTAAATGTATCTCATGGCCGATTTTTAATATTGCTATACATATTAACAATAGAAAAAACCGAATGAATTTTAAAAAGTTTTTAAGATTGTAAAAAAGGGGCAAAACATTTAATAATTTTTAATTGATTAGCCCCTTAGTGAGATTATTCTTTATCTTTCTTCATGATTTCATGATCCATTTTATCTCTTTTGGTCTGAAGATAATTTTCATTGAATTCATTCGCTTGAATTTCTAATGGAACATTTTCAATGATTTCTAAGCCATATCCCATAAGCCCTGCTCTTTTCTTTGGGTTATTGGAAAGCAATCTGATTTTTTTGATACCTAAGTCTCTGATAATCTGAGCTCCAACCCCATAATCTCGTTGGTCTATTTTGAAGCCTAACTTAAGGTTTGCTTCGACAGTGTCAAGACCGTTTTCTTGAAGTTTGTATGCTTTGAGCTTGTTCATCAAGCCAATGCCTCTGCCTTCCTGATTCATGTAAAGAACAACGCCACGGCCTTCTTTTTCCACCATTCTAAGTGCTTGATGAAGTTGTTCTCCGCAATCGCATCTGCAAGAACCAAATATGTCTCCTGTGACACAAGAAGAGTGGACTCTTAATAAAACAGGGTCATCTTCTGTCCACTCGCCTTTGATCAAAGCCATATGCTCTTCACCGGAATTTTTTTGCTTATAGGCTACAAGATCGAAATTTCCATATGCTGTTGGCATTTTTATGGAAATTTCTCTTTGGATAAGAGATTCGTGCTTTAATCTATATGAAATTAAATCCTTTATTGTAACGAGCTTAAGATTGAATTTGTCAGCAACAAGGCGTAGGTCTGGCAATCTCGCCATTGTGCCGTCTTCATTCATAATTTCCACCAAAACCCCTGCTGGCTTGAATCCTGCCAATCTTGCAAAGTCAACAGTAGCTTCAGTATGTCCAGTTCTTCTTAAGACACCGCCTTTCCTAGCTTTTAATGGGAAGATGTGTCCTGGCCTGCCCAAGTCTTCAGGCTTGGTGTCCGGATTTACTAATGCTTGTATAGTCTTGGCTCTGTCTGAGGCTGAAATACCTGTAGTGCAGCCATGTCCAAGCAAATCCACAGAGACTGTGAAAGCTGTTTCGTAAGTGGCGTTGCTTTTAGGTACCATCGGAGTAAGTCCTAGTTCTTCGCATCTTTCTTCCTCAAGAGAGGCGCAAATTAATCCTCTGCCATGAGTGGCCATGAAGTTGATAATCTCGGGAGTGATAGCTTCGGCAGCGCATATGAAATCTCCTTCATTTTCTCTGTCTTCATCATCCACAACGATGATAACCTCACCGTTTTTTATCGCCTCTATGGCTTCTTCTATAGTGTCGAGTTTAATATCTTCTTTCATATTTATAAAGCACCTTTGCTTCTTGATTCTTTAAGTAAAATTAAGAGTTATAAGTTAAATGAAAAAGCTTTAGCTGTTTATAACTATTCCCAATGCTTTGGCAAAGTGTTTTTCAGCTTCTTTTAGTTCTTTGACAACAGATAATTGCTCCATAAGTTGGGAAGGCTCTTTGATATGTTTCAATTCTTCCATACTGTCTTTTACCATTTTGCTGATCATCCTTAATTTCAATCTCATGATTGTAACATAAACGGAGCTTCTAAGGGAATCTTCAGTGGAGGGAACATAAATTTGATGTCGTTCGAACCAATTATTGCTAAGTTCATATTTTTCACTTAACATGTCTATAATGATAGGTTTAAGTTCATCAGAAATGTTGTTTATGATGAATTTGGCATCAGCAACTATTCCTTTTTCCAAATACCCTTTAAATACCTCAAGGATTTGTTTGAATTTTGGTGTTTTGAATTCTACTTCTGTAAGTTCCTCAAGCAAATAATTATAGAGATGGTATTCCTCTTCAATTTTATTGAATCCAAAATTGATCAACAATTTCAAGCTTTCTCTTTCTAAAGACTCGACAATTTTGTCTAATTTTTCAGTTTGCTGTGGTTGCGCGATTCCTTCCAGTGGAGGAAGCTCAATATTTTGGTAAGAAACAGCGTTTTCTTGCCTTTGTTGACGATTTAGGTTTTTATGCTTTTCATTTAGAATGACCTTGTTTTGCTCGTTGATGAGAATGTTCTCATCAATTTCCAGCAAAGTACTGGCTTCTTTGATATAAAGTGTTCTTTTTACAGCGTCCGGTATCTGAGAAATAGTCTGAACGATATCGCCAATCATTTCAGCTTTTTTGACAGGATCATTCTCAGCATCTTGGTTGAGTAGGGATATTTTGAATTTGATAAAATCTTGAGCTTGGGAGGTCAAGAAGTCTTTAAATCCAAATCCACCGCTTTTTCTTGCATAACTATCGGGATCTTCTCCTTCCGGAAATCTGACAATTTTAACATTTAGTCCTTGCTCAAGTATAAGGTCAATACCTCTCAGTGAAGCTTTGATTCCCGCGGCATCTCCATCGTAAAGTACTGTGATATTGTGAGAAAATCTCTTGATAAGCTTGATCTGTTCTTTTGTCAGAGAGGTTCCTGAAGAAGCTACGACATTTTCAATGCCTGCCTGATGCATGGAGATGACATCGGTATAACCTTCTACAAGGTAACAATTGTCTTCTTTACGAATGGTGTTTTTGGCTTGGGCAATACCATAAAGAACTTTGCTCTTATGGTAGATCTCGCTTTCAGGTGAGTTTAGGTATTTTGGTTGCTTCTTGTCATTCGTTAATATTCTGGCGCCAAAAGCTATGGGTTGCCCAGAAAGATTGTGAATAGGAAAAGTCACTCTTCCCCTAAACCTGTCATAAAATCGGTCATCTTTTTGAATAACTAAGCCTGATTCAACCAAAAGTTCTTTCGTGTGGCCATTTTGGGATCCAAATGCAAAAATATCATCCCCTTTGGATGAGGCGTAGCCAAGTTCAAACTTGTCGATAGTTTCTGGAGAAAAGCCTCTTTCGCGAAGATAACTATAGCCTATGCCCCTTGAAGAAGGATCATTTCGAAGGTTGTCTTGAAATCTCTTGTTCGCGAAATTTGTGACAATCATCAAAGAATCTCTTTTATGCTGATGTTCGACTTCCTCAGGCGTATCTTGGGTCTCAGTTATTTGAATACCATATTTTTTTGCTAGATACTTTATGGATTCAATGTATGACAACCCTTCCAAATCCATGACAAATTTGATAGAGTCACCGGAGGCTCCGCATCCGAAGCATTTATAAATGCCTTTGTTTGGGGCTACTGAGAATGACGGTGTTTTTTCGTCGTGAAATGGACAACATGCCCATAAGTTATTGCCTTTTCGCTTTAATGGGACAAAGTCGGATATTACGTCCTCAATGTCTACTCGCTCTTTGACTTCTTGTATTGTTAGTTGGCTTAGGCTCACAGTTTGATATCTTGATTCGAGATTTGCAAAGATAACGAAATTTTACAGTTACACGCATATTGAATTATTATTCAAGGTTCAAGAACGTTCATTGTATTTTTTTTACGATGTTGTAAGTAAAAATCTAGCATATCCGACTAAGGAGCAAAAAAGATAAACATGGGAGTAAGAAATTTTTTAAGAACATTGATTGTATTGGTGGGAGTAATGGCTTTCGTAGACGTAAATTCACAGGACATCAGTCCTGTTGGGTTGAAAGTAGGAGATAAGGCTCCGGAAGTAAAGGGAATAAATCAGTTCGGTGAAAATATAAACTTGAAAGATAAATTAAAAGATGGGAAAGTTGTTGTTCTTTTTTACAGAGGGTCTTGGTGTCCATATTGCAAGAAACAACTCTCTGATCTACAAGATTCTTTGAATCTAATTTCAGCGAAAGGAGCGGAAATTATAGCTGTTACTCCTGAAAGAAAAGAAGGAATAAAGAAGGTGCAAAGCAAACTGGATGCAGGTTTCAATATTCTTCATGACAAGGACTTGGAAATCATGAAAGCTTATGATGTGGATTTTAAGCTGCCGGAAAAGATAAAGAAAAAATACTTGGGCTATGGTATTAATTTAAATTCTATCAATGGCGATAATGGAGAGAATTTGCCAATACCTGCTGTTTATGTTATTGGTCAAAATGGCAATATCGAGTATAGATATTTTGACGAAGATTATACAAAGCGTTTAAGTGTGAGCGAGCTTTTAGAAAAGTTATAATAGAAAAGAGCAGGAAAAAATTCTCCTGCTCTTTTTTTTGTCATATCAAGTAATGAAATAAACCTGGTTCGTCATTCAATAAACGATAGTTGATTTTAAATTTGTCCATTCTTTTGATGAGTTCATCGTAATCTTCTTTTGATTTTGACTCAATACCCACTAGTGCTGGGCCATTTTCGCGGCTATTTTTTTTCGTGTATTCGAAAAGAGTTATGTCGTCATTCGGGCCTAATACGTTCACTAGAAATTCTCTTAACGCGCCAGCTCTTTGCGGGAATGTAACAATGAAATAATGTTTCAGGCCTTCGTACAATAGCGAACGTTCTTTGATCTCTTCAGTACGCATTATGTCATTATTTCCACCACTGATCAAGCAGACAACATTTTTGCCTTTGATTTCTTCTTGAAAGAAGTCCAATGACGCTACAGATAATGACCCTGCAGGTTCAACGACTATAGCTTCTTCATTATACAGTTTCAGTATTGTTGTGCAGGCTTTGCCTTCTGGAACTAAAATCACATCATCCAAAACCTCTTTGCAAGTTTCAAATGTGTTAAGTCCGACTTGTTGCACTGCCGCCCCATCTACGAACTTTTCTATATTATCGAGTTTGACAACTTTGCCGGCTTGAAGAGAGTTTTTCATCGCAGGAGCTCCTTCAGGTTCAATCCCGATAATTTTTGTGTGTGGACTAATTTGTTTGATATAACTTCCTAGCCCAGAAGCTAAACCGCCACCGCCAATGGCTACGAAGATGTAATCTATTGGTTCTTCCGCATCCAACAATATTTCAAGACCTACTGTGCCTTGCCCTGCCATGACTTTTTCATCATCAAATGGATGAATGAAGGTCATGCCTTCTTTTTCACAAGTGTCTAGCGCTTTGTTGTATGCATCGTCAAAAGTGTCCCCGGTTAATATTACCTCCACATAATCCTTTCCGAACATTCTAACTTGGTTGACCTTTTGCTTTGGCGTAGTGCTAGGCATGAATATCTTGCCTTTGATTTTCAAATCAAAGCATGAATAGGCTACGCCTTGAGCATGGTTCCCTGCGCTTGCGCAAACGATACCTTTTGCTTGCTCATCACTGTTCAAAGAACTGATTTTATTGTAAGCGCCTCTTATTTTGTAAGATCTTACGATTTGCAAATCTTCACGCTTCAGAAAGATATTAGCGTTGTATTTGTCCGAAAGATTTTTACTACGTTGCAGAGGTGTTTTGCTTACTACATTTTTTATTCTTTGATAGGCTAGTTGTATAGTATCTATACCAAGGACATTAGTGTTAGTTATATTATCGGAAGGCATTATTTAGTGTTTTTGTTAAAGTAGGAGAGAGAAAAGAGTACCGGCAGTATTGACTGCCGGATTTAAAAATTATATTTCTTGGATATATTCACTGATATGATCCATGGCTTTCATTACGCAGATTCTACCTGATCTAGAAAATTCTCTTACGCCCAGAGGACTGAGTTTTTCAAGTACGGATTCGTTCTCGTCTTCTCTACCGGTATTTTGTACTACTATGTATTCTTTTTCCTCACGAGCGATTAAGCTGGTTGGAACGCTTGAAATAATTGTTTCAATAGCTTTTTTATTGCTTTTGGTATTTTCAAGCTTATACAAAGCGACCTCTCTGTGGATAATTTCCGTATCAGTGGAAACGAGTGATTTAATCACCTCAATTTGTTTTTCAATTTGAAGGTTGATCTTGTCCGCTTCCAATTGGTTTGTCTCAACTACAATATTGTATCGACTGATGCCAGGAATTTCAGATTTAGCAGTGGTAATGCTTTCTATATTCATTTTTCTCCTGTTGAAGATACTCGTGATTCTGTTGAGTAACCCAGGATTGTTTTCAGAAAATATTGTGAATGTATATTGCCTTGTCATGAGTTTATTTAGTCTAGTCTACAATCAGAAACACTAGCGCCAGTAGGCACCATTGGGAAAACATTGTCTTCTTTTTCCACGATAACTTCCAGTAAGAAAGAATCATCGGTATTGAGCATTTTGTCGATGCCTTCGTTGAGATTTTCTCTGGAAGATACCTGTAGGGCGTCAATGCCGAAGCCTTTAGAGATAGCGACAAAGTCAGGATTTACCATTTCTGTTGAAGAGTATCTCTTCTCAAAAAATAATTCTTGCCATTGCCTTACCATGCCTAAGAAGCTGTTGTTAAGAATTAGAACTTTAACAGGAAGTCCAGTTTGTTTGATTGTTGCAAGTTCCTGAAGAGTCATTTGAAATCCTCCATCGCCAATGACAGCGATTACTTCTCTTGTTGGTTGAGCCATTTTAGCTCCAAATGCAGCCGGCAATGCGAAGCCCATAGTTCCCAAACCTCCAGAACTTACCCAACTGTCGGTTTTTGTATGCTTATAGTATCTTGCTGCAATCATTTGATGTTGGCCAACATCAGTTACAATAATTGCTTCGCCTTTAGTTTTTTCAGAGATTTGATTAATAACCTCAGCCATTTTGATTCCCCCACTTTTAGGGTGAATATCGTTTTTAATGACTTTGTCGAATTCCATTTGTCTCAAATGATTGAATCTATGATACCAATCTGGGTAAGTTCTTTTTTGAGTTAATGGAAGTAGTTTATTAATAGCTAGTTTTGCGTCAGAAACAATTGCTACATCGGCTTTAACTATTTTATTGATCTCGGCAGGATCTATTTCAATATGAATGACGGTTGCTTGTTTCGCGTAAGTAGACAAGTCTCCTGTTACACGGTCGTCAAATCTCATTCCGATAGCGATGATAACATCAGCTTCATTGGTTAATAAATTTGGAGCATAGTTTCCATGCATTCCAAGCATTCCCATGTACAATTCATGATCTTCAGGAAAAGCCGACAACCCTAGCAATGTGCTAGCGACAGGTATTCCTGATTTTTCCACAAATTCTATGAATTCTTTTTGCGCGCCTGAAAGCAAAATTCCATGGCCTGCAAGAATCATAGGTTTATGCGCATTATTTATAATTTCAGCAGCGGCTATAAGAGAGGTTTCTTTTGGAGTAACATCAGCTACATAACTTCTTACGCCTGTGCATTTTTTATATTCAAAATCCGTTTTAGCAAATTGAGCATCTTTTGTTATGTCAATCAATACAGGACCTGGCCTCCCTGAATTGGCGATATAAAAGGCTTTTGCAATTACTTCAGGAATTTCATCAGCTGAAGTAATTTGGTAGCTCCATTTTGTGATGGGCATTGTGATACCCATTACGTCTGTTTCTTGGAATGCGTCAGTGCCAAGCAAATGACTTGCTACTTGTCCTGTGATGCATACCATTGGAGTAGAGTCGATCATTGCATCCGCAATTCCTGTTACTAAATTTGTAGCTCCAGGACCTGATGTCGCCCAACAAACTCCTACTTTATTGTTGATTCTAGCATACCCTTCCGCCGCATGACTTGCGCCTTGTTCATGTCTTACAAGTATGTGGTTGATTCTGTCTTGGAAATCATAAAGAGCATCATAAATAGGCATAATCGCTCCGCCTGGATATCCAAAGATCGTGTCAACTCCCTCCTCTAACAAGGAAAGAATAACCGCTTCTGATCCGCTAACATTTTTCTTAGGGGTAGCGGTTTCCTTTATTTGTTCAGTTTCTGTTGTTGCTTCCACTATATCAATTTGTTTTAAGTCCGACATGAATTAAATTTCATCAGTTACACATCCTTCTGAAGCGGATTTTACTGATCTGATGTATTTAGCTAAGACACCTCTTGAGGCTGGATATGGTGGTTGAACCCATTCCTTTCTTCTCTTCTCTATCTCTTCATCCGAGAGGTGAACATTAATTTGATTGCTTACTGCGTCGATGGAAATGATGTCTCCATTTTGAACCAAGGCGATCATTCCTCCCTCTTGAGCTTCAGGAGTTACGTGGCCTACTACAAAACCGTGAGAACCACCGGAGAATCTACCATCAGTTATCAACGCCACATTTTTACCTAATCCAGAGCCCATGACAGCGCTTGTAGGCTTGAGCATCTCCGGCATGCCTGGAGCGCCTTTAGGTCCTGAGTATCTAATGACGATGACTTCACCCTCTTTGACTTCGCTTTTTATACCTTCGATTGCTTCAAATTCATTGTTGTATACTCTGGCAGGACCTTCGAATTTTAACCCTTCTTTGCCTGTGATTTTTGCCACAGAACCTTCTGATGCCAAGTTTCCATAAAGTATTTGCAAGTGGCCTTCAGGCTTGATTGGGTCGGAAATTGGTCTGATTAAATCTTGCCCTTCCGGTAGATCTGGAACTTCCGCAAGGTTTTCAGTTAAAGTTTTCCCAGTAACTGTTAAGCATTCCCCATGCAAGAAGCCTTCTTCAAGTAGCATTTTCATAAATGAAGGCAAACCGCCAATATCATGAAGATCTTCCATCAAATATTTACCGCTTGGTTTGAGGTCAGCGATAAATGGAGTTTTGTCGCTTATTCTTTGGAAATCATCGATAGTGATATCCACATCTACTGATCTTGCCATAGCGATCATGTGCAATACAGCGTTCGTAGATCCACCTAATGCCATAATGACTGTTAGAGCATTTTCAAAAGCTTCCTTAGTCATGATGTCTCTTGGCTTGATGTCTTTGATCATCAAGTTTTTGATGGCTTCGCCAATGCTGATGCATTCAACTTTCTTCTCATCGCTTACAGCTGGATTTGAAGAACTGTACGGCAATGTCATACCCAAAGCTTCGATTGCTGAAGCCATGGTGTTTGCAGTGTACATTCCACCGCATGCGCCTGCTCCAGGAATGGAGTTTTGAATGATTCCTTTGAAGTCTTCTTCGCAAATTGCACCTTTCATTTTAGCTCCATATGCTTCAAAAGCGGATACAATATTTAGTTTTTCACCTTTCCAGTTCCCGGATTTGATTGTTCCTCCATATAGCAATATCCCAGGTCGATTAAGTCTTCCCAAAGCGATCATGGCTCCAGGCATATTTTTATCACAACCTACTACAGGAATTACCGCATCATAGTATTGCGCATTTACAACGGTTTCAATAGAGTCTGCGATAATGTCTCTAGAAACAAGAGAGTATCTCATGCCGGGAGTTCCGTTCGAAATACCATCACTTACTCCAATAGTATGGAAAACAAGACCAACCAAGCCATTTTCTTGGACGCCTATTTTGACTTTGTCAGCGAGTCCGTTTAGATGCATATTGCATGGGTTTCCCTCATATCCTGTGCTGACTATGCCAACTTGAGCTTTGCTCATGTCTTTTTCCTCAAGGCCCACAGCATATAGCATTGCTTGAGAGGCTGGTTGAGACTCATCTTGAGTGATCGTCTGGCTGTACTTGTTAAGATCCTTTTCCATTTCTTGATTCAGTGTTCTTCGTTGTAAATTTAGGTTGAGGGTATAAAAAAAGCCTTTCTCTTATTTGATTCAAGAGAAAGGCTTTATAATTTTTTATATAATAATACAAATCCTCCCTCATTATTCAATAATAATGACGTCAATGACATTCACAGTAATGACGATTATATTTTGAGTGAGGAGAGAGATCATTCTATTAATTCTGTTGTTAGAGTAAATAAGGATAGGAAATTTTCCTCTTCCTTGTTTTCCAAATTTGATCTTTTTGAAGTAAAAAACAAAACATAATTTTATTTTTTTTTTATTTATGCAATCATTAATTCTAATAATGAAAATGGATGAGTTTCTCCCATGAGTATCTGCTTTGGGCGGATTGATAAATTGCCAGTGGACGAGGATGCTTGTTATAATTGAAAATCACCCCAATCAGGATCATTTTCATAGGTTAATAAGTTTGAGCTTTCGGGATCGCTGAATTGTAGTATACTGGCATGGAGAAGGTGATGCTTGATAGATTTGGGAGTGTTGCGTTGAGGATAAAGCTTCGATTGATATCTTAAGTCTCCCACAAGAGGATGGTTTATTGACTGCATATGAACACGTATTTGATGAGTTCGGCCAGTTTCCAATGTGCATTTGACCCAAGAAAAGTTATTTGAAGTTTTTAATACTTCATAATGAGTAACTGCTAATTTGCCAAAGCTTTTATCCTTTGACACTTCTATCGATTTTAAATTGTTTGGATTTCTGCCTATGTAATTTCGAATCGTTCCTTTTTTGTTTTTGAATGTACCCCAACACAGAGCGTAGTAAGTTCTTTGAAGGTTTTGCTTGTTCTGGAACTGTTTTGAAAGTCCTTCATATGCTTTTTTTGTCTTGGCAACAACAACTAAGCCTGTTGTGTCTTTGTCTAATCTTTGGACTAATGAATCCTCAAGCAGGTTTTCGAATTGTTTGGTGTTGTTATAATGAAAACTTAAAGCATTTAACAGACTGTTGTCATAATTCCCAAGGCCGGGATGCATAGGCATCCCTGATGGTTTGTTAATGACGATATAGTGATCATTTTCAAAAATGATGTCCAAGGCAAAGTTCATCGGCTTAATGCCATTTTCTTTTTCATATGTTTCAAACAGTTCAATTAAGTCACCTTCTTTAACGACATAATTGCTTTTTGACATTTTAGTATTTACCCTGATTTTGCCCTTTTTGATGTAATCCTGTATCGTTGACCGACTCTTATTTTTTATGGTTATTGACAAGTATTTGTCCAACCTAGTGGGTTTGTTGAGTTTATCAGCAATGATAGACTCATGTAAAAAGAGGTCACTCATTGTTTATTTACACTCTTTGTGAATGAAAAGAATCGATTTTAGTCACTATATTTTCAAAGTCATTAGGATTTTCTTTGAAATCCGTGCTTTGGATGTCAATGACCATCAACCTTTCTTTAGGAACGGTGTTTATCCATTCCGCGTAAAGTGCATTTAAGTTTTCTAGATAAGTGACGGGGATCTCTTGTTCAAATGAGCGGTTTCTCATTTTAATCTGAGAAACTAATTTATCAATATCGGCTTTTAAGTAAATTAGCAAATCAGGGCTATTGATTTGTTCCAACATGAAATTGTATAGTGTCATATAAGTATTGTAATCTCTTTTTGACAAGCATTTGCTGTCGAAGAGATTTTTGGCAAATATATGAACTCCTTCATCAATAGACCGGTCTTGAACCACCCATTCATTGGATTGTTGAATTCTTCTTGTTTGTCTGAATCTGCTGTTAAGAAAATGAAGCTCAAGATGAAAAGCCCACTTTGGCATGTCTGTGTAAAAATCAGACAAATAAGGGTTGTTTTCAACCGATTCGAACTCTGCATTGCAATTAAAATGGTTTGCAAGCAGTTGCGTGAGTGTTGTTTTGCCTGAGCCTATATTTCCTGCTATCGCTATGTGCATAATAAAATTGGATTCTATATCGTTGCAAAAAGTCCTTTTAGCTTGCTTTCAACTTCAGAGGTCACGTATTCAAAGTCTGAAGTATTATTCTCATAATCCAGGCTGTTGGCGTCAAGCACCAAAACTTTCCCTTCTTTGTAATTTTCTATCCAATTATTATAATGAACATTAAGCGCGGTTAAATAATCTTCTGGTATAGTATTCTCATATGATCGGCCTCTTAATGAAATCTGTTTTTGTAGTTTAGGAATGTCCGCTTTTAGGTAAATCAGAAGATCTGGAGCTTGAATGAATTGGGTCATGCAGTCAAACAAATCCAAATAATTCTTATAATCACGGTTTGTCATATGCCCAATGGCATTAAGGTTTTTAGCGAATATGTGAGCATCCTCGTAAATCGTTCTATCTTGTATGATAGCTTGTTTGCTTTCTCTGATTTTTAGGACTTGTTGGTACCTGCTGTTTAGAAAGTAGACTTGCAAGTGGAATGACCACCTGTCCATGTCATTGTAAAAGTCTTCTAGATATGGATTATGTTCTACATCTTCGAATTTTGGTTCCCAACAGTATTTTTCAGCAAGTTTTTTTGTCAATGTGGTCTTGCCAGACCCGATATTTCCAGCAACAGCGATATGCATTATCTTCGTTATTGTTTTGAGATTTTAAAATTAAGCAGCTTACAAATTTATTATTCTTTGAGCAAGAGTAAAAGTTGTTTTTGATGAATTGTTTTATTGTTAAACAAATACTTGATTTAATGTTAAATACTGATTGGTATTAGAATAAATCGAATTCAATTAAAAAATTATTATAGGCATTTTTCAACTCTCTAAGATGATGTTGTTCATTGTTTTTTTCGCAACGTGAAATGCCTTCCTCGTATATGTTTTTTGCTTTGTCAATTTCATCAAAATCAGCATAAAGAGCCGCCGCATGGAAATAGGTTCCGCAATAATCAGGAAACTCAACGAGGAGTTTGTCAAAATACTTCTTGGCTAAGTTTTTGTCTTTGGATTTATATTCAGTTGCCAGAGCATACAATAAAAAAGGGTCGTTGGGATCATTTTTTAAAAAGTTTTGTAGTTGCTCTATTCTGTCCTTATTCATTTTGGTCGTTTTTTTAACAAAGATAATATGAAAATTTTAGTTTGTATAAGTCATGTGCCTGATACTACTGCAAAGATTTCTTTTACTGATGATGGTAATAGCTTCAATTCGGAAGGTGTGCAATATATAATAGGGCCTTATGATGATTATGCTTTGTCGAAAGCGGTGGATCTTAAAACAGCATCTGGAGGAAGTCTTACAGTATTGACAGTTGGAGATTCATCTACAGAGCCTTCATTGAAGAAAGCGTTAGCAATAGGAGCGGATGATGCGGTTAGGATAAATATAGTGCCAACTAACAGCCAAGAGGTGGCAAAGGAGATAGCGGCTTATGCAAAGGATAAATCTTTTGATTTGATTATGATGGGTAGAGAAACAATTGATTTTAGTTCAGGGATTGTGCACATACTCACCGCTAAATATTTGGATTTGCCTTGCGTGACGCCAATAATGGATTTGGAGGTTAGTGGAGGTGTTGCGAATGTGAAAAAGGAAATGAATAGTGGAACTGCGCAGTTGAAAGTTAAATTGCCTGTTGTTTTGGGTTGTCAAGAACCAATAGCAGAATGGAAAATTCCAAATATGAGGGGGATAATGACCGCTAGAACGAAGCCTATGGAAATTCTTGAACCGAGTTCGCAGACTGCAAAGAATATGGAAATAACATCTTACCATCTGCCAAAACCAAAAGGTAGTGTTAGAATATTTAATGAAGATGAAATTGATGAAGCGGCAAAAGCCATTGTTGATGAATTAGATTTGAATTAAAAGATTAAGGCATGAGTGTATTAGCAATTATAAAAGTAGATGGACATGAAATCCCTTATAGCAGTGATGAAGTGTTGGCGTATAGTGTGGATTTGGGAGAAAAGATTGGGGAAGATGTAAAGGTATTAGTTCTAGGGAATGTCGCTAGGGAAAGTTTGGAGGTGTTGGGAAAAGGCAGTGTCGGGACAGTATATCATTGCCCCTTTGCAAACTTGAATCTTGAAATATTAAAATCGATATTAGAAAAAATAGGGGACGATGTTTCATTTTACATATTGTCTCAGAATCTTGATAATAATATACTAGGAGGACAAATTTCAGCGCTAAAAGATTCAGCTTTTGTTAGCAATGTTGTAACACTGGCAGAAAGAGAAGGTAATTCTATACAAGTAAGCAAGGCGGTTTATACAGGAAAAGCTTTTGCGGACATTAAAGTTGAAATTAATGGTGCTTCAGTTTTATTGGTGAAGAAGAATGTTGTGAAGCCTAATTTATCTCAGGGTCAAGAAGTTCAGATAGTTGAATTGAATATCGAGGAAGTTGAAGACCTTAATACAGAATTGCTTGGCATTGAGCAAGCTAAAACACAGATGTCTCTGTCTGATGCTGACGCTATAGTCTCGGGAGGTAGAGGTATGGGCGGACCGGAAAATTGGAATGTGCTGGAAGATTTTGCCGCTGAGATTGGAGCCGCAACCGGATGCAGTAAGCCTGTTTCAGACATGAATTGGCGTCCGCATCATGAACATGTAGGGCAAACGGGAGTAAAAGTTAGTCCAAATTTGTATATTGCGGTTGGTATTTCTGGTGCAATTCAGCATATTGCAGGAGTAAACGGTTCTCATAAAATTTTTGTAATTAATACAGATTCTGAAGCTCCATTTTTTAAAGTAGCGGATTATGGGATTGTTGGCGATGCAATGGTTTTTGTGCCAAAGCTTACAGAAGCTATCAGAAAAATTAAAGAAAAATAACATTTAAGTGGATAAGGTTAAACTTGAAATCCTTGGCTTGTCATCAAGCCAATCACAATCAGGGTCATTCGCGCTTGTTTTAGGCGAAGAAGGAGGAAAAAGAAGATTACCGATTATAATCGGCATGTTTGAAGCTCAAGCTATTGCTATAGAAATTGAGAAAATCATTCCTAATAGGCCAATGACTCATGATTTGTTTAAGTCTTTTGCTCATTCTTTTAATTTCATAGTTAAGGAAGTTTATATTCATAACCTTAAGGAAGGAGTGTTCTTCGCGAAAATCATTTGCAATGATGGAGAGAAGAATATGGAAATTGATGCTAGGCCATCTGATGCAATAGCCATTGGAATTAGATTCAATGCACCTATTTTTACCAATGAGTCGATTATGAATGAAGCTTCTATTGAATTGTCTGAACAATCCGATGAAGATGAAGAAATTCAAGGAGAAGCGGAGGAGAATTTGGCAGAACAAACAGCTCCAGAGAAAAAATCAGCGGTAGTAAAAGGCAAGGAAGGTGAATTCCAATCTATCTCTTTGGATAGGCTGAATAAGATGTTGGCGGATTCAATTGAAAAAGAAGACTATGAGAAAGCCGCTAAAATAAGGGATGAAATCAACAAACGGAATTAAATCAACATATTCAAATAATTATAGATGAGATGGAGATAATGCGAGGTTTCCTGGGAATCGCTGTGCTCTTAGGAGTTGCAACGATTTTTTCATTGAACAGGAAAAAGATAGATTGGAAATTAGTGGGGATAGGGATAGCATTACAAGTACTTTTTGGACTTTTAATAACACAGGTTCCTTTTGTGGCGTCAGGTTTTGAGCTTGTTAGCAAAGCTTTTGTGAAGTTTTTGAGCTTTTCAATTGATGGCGCTAAGTTTTTATTTGGCGACTTGGCAACGAATAAGTACGGGGTGATTTTCGCTTTTCAGGTATTGCCTACTATTATATTTTTCTCCACGATATCTGCTGGGTTATATTATTTGGGAGTGTTGCAAAAGCTTGTTTTTGGAATTGCATGGATAATGTCTAAAACGATGAGATTATCAGGCTCCGAGTCATTGTCGGTAGCTGGAAATATCTTTTTAGGGCAAACCGAGGCGCCTTTATTAGTTAAGCCATTTATTTCAAGAATGACATATTCTGAATTAATGTGTTTGATGACTGGGGGAATGGCAACTATTGCAGGTGGTGTATTGGCTGCTTATGTTACTTTTCTTGGAGGTGATAGCGAGGCTGAAAAAGCCAAGTTCGCGGCTTATTTGTTGAGTGCTTCAATCATGAATGCGCCTGCGGCCGTAGTCATGTCGAAAATATTAATACCGCAAACTGAGCCTGAAAAGGTGGATAAAAAGTTGAAAGTGAACAGCGATCAATTGGGAGTTAATCTTATAGATTCTTTGTCAAGAGGAGCTTCGGACGGGTTGCAGCTAGCTTTGAATGTTGGTGGTATGCTGTTGGCATTTATAGCTGTGATTTATGCTGTGAATTATCTTTTATCAGGAGTTATTGGAGAGTTGACAGGTATTAATGAATGGGTAGTTGCAAGTACTAATGGCGCATTTAGCGGTTTTTCTTTGGAATATATTCTGGGGCAATTCTTCAGGATTTTTGCTTGGGCAATGGGAGTGGAATGGTCAGAATCGCTTCAGATCGGTTCGTTGTTTGGTCAAAAGACAGTCATTAATGAATTTGTGGCTTACAAAGACTTGTCAAGAATGATAGCTGAAGAAGCATTAAGCAAGAAGTCAATTATTATTGCTACTTACGGTTTGTGTGGTTTCTCAAACTTTTCGTCTATAGCAATTCAGATTGGAGGAATAGGAAGTCTCGCGCCTTCTCAGCAAGCGAATTTGTCAAGGTTGGGTATGAAAGCATTGTTGGGAGCTACACTGGCATGTATGATGACAGCTACAGTTGCTGGTGTTATTGTTGGTTCTTAGCAATTAAAAAGTAATATACAAGAATGAGGCTTATCGGTTCCGATAGGCCTTTTTTATTTTTAGCGCCTTGAGTTTCAAACCAAGGAATACTTGGGAAGTTTAGTCTCTGTAGTATGGATCCTATTTGATATGAAAGAGATTGCCGTTGCGAAAGTGAGCAGTGCGAAAAATAGTATGCCCAAGAGAAGTGGAGGTATTTCTATGGCTCCAATTCAAGGCTTTTTCCCATCCAAGGAAAAAGAAGATATGCATGTTGAGTATATAGGCGATAAGTTGGAGATTCAGATGAGTGATCTTCAACCTGTTGTCGTGGGAGGGATAGAATACATGGTGATTGATAATTTAAGAGGCGAAGTGCAACAAGATGCCGCCAATTATATTTTTTCGAATGACATGTCCTTGGCTGTATTGGACGTGACTGGTAAATTAAGGCCCAAACAGTTTTTCGCTCATCCTGAAATTATACTCAAAACAAATAAAGTATTGAGCAGGCAAAGGTCATGTCTTAAATTATTGCCAACGGGAAATACTTTGGTGGCTAATGCTATTAAATTATTGGAGGTGGAGGCAATCCCAAATGAAGAAGGCGGTGTTAGCGAGAAGACAAAAAGGCAAAATATATTTGTGAATATGCCCTTTAGAGGTGCTAGTTCTGATCCAACGAGATATATGTTCGGGTACAGTAGTCAAGTAGAACACAAGACGCCTCTTGGGATAAGGTTTCATGGGGATATAGGACAGCCTGTTCTTGTTGATGATGATAATAAGGCTAATTTGGCCGGAGTGGAAGGTGATGTGATGGGAATTCGAGGGCTGACTAAGTTGTTTTTGAATAGTGATTCATCAACACTATCTGATGAACAAATTAGAGATCAGCTAAAAGCGGATATGAGCTTTGAGGAGAATAATGACCTTGAACGAGCGTATTCGGATTTATATCAGAATAATAGAAGCAGCATGGATGCTGTTGAAAGAAGGCTTGGTGTTAACCAATACGCTCAACCTCGTGTAGGGGATTCTATCGTTACCTTTTTGAAGTCTACGAATAAAGAGGACTTGGCGATGTTTGAGCAAGGGAATTACCACGGAGGTGTAATGGCGGAGAGTTTAGATGGACAAGATTATGTGACTATCGAACTGAGAAGGCGTATGGATCTGGAGGTAGACCAGAAAAGACATTACTTTAGGCGAATGGGACTAGATGTCGATCGAATGAGCAATTTGGACATCAATCATAATGCGGGGGCAATCGCGGCGGGAATGGAAGAGGTTGAGGACTTGTATTTTGAGTATTTGGAAGCTAAGACTCTTAATGTTCAGCCGCATCAGACGGGCTATTATAAAATGTATGGCCGATCTGTCGGACAAACTTATCATGAAAGTAAAGTAGGGCCTTATTTTGATGTGCCAGTACCCATGACTGTTGTGCTTTCAAGCCCTGAAAGAGATTATGAAATGGATGCGCCACTGCCTGATTATTCTAAAGATGCTTCTCATTCATTTTGGAAACATCCAGACTTTAAACGAAAAGATATAAAGCGCAATGAGGATGCTCGCTTAGAGGCAAGGATTAAGTTTGAAGATGATAGTTTTATAGGTCTGATTAGTGTTAAAAGCTTCAAAGCTCTGTTTAAAGGCAAGTCGACGAGAGTGGCAGAACATGGTTCTTTACAGCCTATCAGGCAGTTAATCAATTCATATCAGAAGATGTCGATGTCCAAAGACTTATCAGTGTTAAGGGATAAAGCGGCTACATTGATTAGTATGCAAAAAGCGATTTATCGCTGGCACAGTGAGCATCCCTATTTTGTCGGAAGTAGCTTTGACTATGAAGAGTATTATGCAATTATGCCTCCTTTATTTGCATATCTAGATCTTGTAAACATGGAGTTGGATATGGTGACCGGTGAATTGAATGGGGAGGCTTTTGCTGGTTTAGGTCTAGGTGATGAATCAGTTAGAATTTGGGAAAGGTTGAAAAATACTAGTTTGTTTAAGAGCGATTTGAAAGGGCGAGTTAGAGATCGCTTGAGAACTTATTTTTTCCAGTTGTTAAACTTTGATTTTGGTAGAAGTTTATTGACTGATGTTTTCCTAAAAGCAGGGAAAAAAGTGACATTGTTAGAAAGAAAAGATAAGAGTGGAGAGAGAGGGTATTTTGAGGTTATTGCTTCTTCAAAAAGTAAGTCGAAAGCGGGAGCGAAAGGTGCTGGAGCAGGAAGTGATGTGAAAATTATTGTACCAAGCGAAGCTTATTTGTCAGAATCTGCGTATTGGGGTGAAGGTGATTTTGATATTGATTCAGATATGACATTTAAGGTGAATCTTTTAGAGCCAGGAGTTTTGAGGTTAGCAAAAGCTTTGAATGATGCTTTGTTAATGATGAAAGGCCAATGGTCTGATGGATTTGTCTTAGATTCTGCTCCGATGCGAGGTGGTCTGGGATTGCCAATGGCGACATCTCCAGCTTTGAGATCAAAATATGTTGATGAGGACTTGAATGGTGTTTTGAATTATGGGCTCACAGAGAAAAGTGAAAGAGCCCAAGATTTTGATGGCTGGTTGATAATGTCATATGCATAAAAAAATGGCAACCTGATAAAGATTGCCATTTTAAGCTTTTATTTGAGTAGAATTACAGAGCCCCGCTTTTCGTATAGTTCCGGGTCATTCTCAAAAATGCTTTTGTATTTTATTATAAAGGTGTAAACTCCTTGTTGAACGTCGTCACCATTTTGTGTGGTTCCTTGCCAGCCTCCTTCGTTGAAGTTCAAGTCGGATTTATCGGATTTGAAAGATTGGTAATCATCAGAATAGAAGATTAATTCCCCCCATCTATTGTAGATATAACATTCGAACCCGTCGTCGGAAATATATTTATCATATGCAATACGGAATACTCTATTGTTTAATTGTGATGGAGTAAACGCATTAGGCAATACAAGAGTTGGTCTGCAATTTTGAGATACAGTGAAGTCAATTTTATATTCGCATTTTGTTAATGATTCAACTGTTAAATTATATAACCCGATTTTCTCTTCAGTATCTAGTTCCAATGTGCTTTCGTTTGATTCAAAGTCATTAGACTTGTTTTTCCAATGGTAGTTGGAATAAAGAGAACTAAGAGTATTTAAAGTTTTGAGAGAATCAGGATCGCTATCATATGTGCAAGTAACTACGATCAAATTACCAGATTCTTGAAGCGTGTCTATCACTTGATTGTTTTGATTAACCAAAATCTTTAGTGTTATATCTTCGGTTTCTCTACTTACGGAGAATAACTGCTCGGCCTCACATACTTTATCACCTTCTCCCTTGACAATGACTTTGCCTTCTTCGATCTCAAAAATGTCTGTGATAAATATTGATTCATTATTTGGGTTTGAAGGCAAATCGTCGTCTTTATTTAAATAGAATTCATATATAATATTATCGTCATTTTCAGGTGAAACTAAATCAATTTCAAGCTCAATAGGATTTTCATCAGCTGGAAGACATGCTGGTTTTGCGTTTAGCGCGAATTCAATGAGCGTAGGGTTTTCATAATCCTTAGTGACTGAGTTGGAGCATAGAGTAGTCGTTTCAGTTACTTTGTATGTATATGTGTGTTCTCCTGATTCATCATGGATGAAACTGGATGAAAACCCATCTGGAGAATTTGAATTATTGACAAACCATTCTTCTCTGAAGCTTTGTCCATTGCTATTTATTGTTCCATTGAGAGTGATAAAGCCATCATTACAGAAATCATCTGTAATGTCAAAATCAATATCAGGGGTATTATATGTCGTGGAGCTAGCTATGATTTCTGATGGACATTTTCCTGTAGAAGGATCGTTTGGTGTTGCTACTAATCGATACTCTCCATTTCCACTTTGCGGATTATATGGATTGTCATTGCTGCTGTTTCCATTTATGTCATACCAAGTGTATTTGTTTTCAGGGGAATGATTTTCGATGATAAATTGAGAGTCGTCGTCATTGGAGCATTTGACAAGTTCAGTTGTGTTTAAATTGATTTCAATGCTGTCTTTGGCTAGAACATTTGCTTTTACAGATTTTTGGCAGCCTGAATTATCTATAAAGGAGATATTGTATTCACCTGATAAATTTTGATTTGTTACATTAAATGGGTGCGATGAACCAACGTTAATGCTAACATTTCCATTGTCAATTTCCTCGCCTGATGGAGAGTTTATCGTATAGGTTCCTTGGAAGTCCGAAGAAGTATTGGAGCTTTCGACTTCGATCTCAAGATCTCCATTACATTGAATCTGAGAGTCGTTAGATGTGAAGTCATAATTTGCATCATCATCGACAGTTATGTTGTTGATTTCCTGAGTACAGCCATTATTGATATTTGTGATAATGACATTGTAAATTCCTGAAGCTAGGTCAGTTCTTACATTTGAGTTGATATTAGTGTCATCTTCCCAAGCATAATCAAAAGTGCTATTCCCATTTAATGTTATCGTTCCATCGCTATCTCCACATTGTGTGTTTGTTGTGCTGGCTGTTAATTGTGGATTAGCATTTATTATAATCAAGGCACTGTCTGTAGTCACGCACCCTTCTGGATTATCCGGGTCAATAACTTCAACCTTATAGTAATATTCTCCAGGTATAGAAGCATTTATTTGTATTGAAGAGTTGGTTTCTGTGTTTTGTGGAATGTTATTGATGAACCATCTATGTCCATACCTTTCGGATAATGATGTGCTGAGCGTGTGATCTTCCTCATCTTGGCAGATAGATAAATCTGATAGCTCAAGGTTAGGTCGATAATCCAATACAGTAACAGTATCAGAGCTTTTACAGTCATGTTCGTTGCTCACTTCAAGAATATAAACTTTGTCTTCAGGCGTTACCGAAATAGTGTTCCCGTTTAATACATCACCTGATTCAAAGTCAGTCCATGTAATGTCCAAAGCTGATAGTTCGTTATCTGTTTTATTGTCAAAAGCTTGAATTTCAATATCGTTGCAAATACCATAGTTTCCAACTGTAGGTTCGTCTGGGTTTTCGAAAATTTCTATGTTTTGGAATAGAGTGGTATCCATTCCGCATTTATTCGTTATTCTAACTTGCACAATGTACTCGCTAGGTGATTGGTAAATTTGTGAAGTGTCAGTAAGTTGCATGCCTTGAGCGGAAAGTCCATTGCCAAAATTCCAGTTAAATACATCGAAAGTTGTTTTGCCTGAAGCAGACATTTCAGTTTCGATTCCAAGACAGTTTCCATCCACAGTCAAACTAGGTTCTTGAGAGGAATTCGACGGAGGAGGGGTTGTGTAAGAAGGCAAGCCAAGTGTGGATGTGTTGCCTCCCAAGTCTAATCCATTTTCGTTAAAATTCGAGCTTTGACCTTTTTCAGAGTTTGGTTGAATACTGCCTAAGCTTTGGCTGCCGTTTATGGCCACATAAATTTGATTGTTGGGAGCGGTAGAAATATGACCTGCTTCACCAGAGATGTTAGCTACAGTGGAAACATTTGAAGGATCAAGAATTTCTTCCAGATAGTCAGGGTTTGGAGTTGGTTGACCATCAATGTCTATGCTGCTGTAATCAATATAAGCTTCTTTTAATACAGACCTACTTTCTCCTTTAAGTGTGACGAATACTTTTCGATTATCAGGTGAAAATTCTAATCCATATGCTTGGAGATCGTCTTCTCCCAAAGGAATTTGAGCATAGTTGGACATTTGACCTGTTTCTTGGTCGAAATCAAATAGCTCAATGAAGTTCCCTTCATTAGTTGAATATGCCACGGCAATTTTTGACCCATCTCCGCTAAACTCTATTTCTCCAATAGCTGCGTTATTATTAGAAACATCATATATAGCTCCTATATGGTTGTATACAGGGTTGCCAATTCCCATAGTGTCTATTGGGTAAGCTCTGAATGTGTTTGATGAATAATCATGAGTAACCATCCATCCAGGTGAGTTGCCACCTCCGGTGACTGCGATGCGTTCAGCGTTTTTAGTGAAAAGAAGTTGATCTTTTTCTTCTGTTAAAATTTCTATGGGAGTGCTGTTTTCCACTCCAGTTACATTCACAACTGTAACTTTCAAGTCGAAATGATCCTTGCTCTCGACACTCTCTGTTGTGAATACATAATATTTGTTGGACTCTTGATAAGCCATCATTACTTTGACAGCTTGACTTGAATTGAATTGTCCACCTATGTTATTATCAATTTCTTCATGCGTGTTATCATTTCCATCCCTTATTTGGTCCCCCCAAATATTTTCGCCATCTGTGTAAAAAATAACATCTCCTTTCTCGTTATAAACAGTTTCTGCGCCAGAAGGGCTGTTGATTAGGCTATTGTCCAATGGCCTCGGAGAGTCGTTTGGCGGATTGTCAAAATCGATTCCAGCAGAATTTCCAAAGTACCACTTTCCAATCGTCGGTTGTTCTTCAGGCAATTCTTCTTCAAAAACTTGGACATTTACTTCAAAGTTCGCTGTGCAACCATTTTGAGCGGCAGTTAACCAATATCTGCCGGATGTTGATACTTCGATATTTTGAGTCGTTTCTTCCGTAGACCATCTGTAAGCTTCTGCATTCGTTCCTTCCAATGTGAATGGGATTTGAGATTTACAGATTGTAGTGTCAGTTTTCCCGTCAAGATTTGTTATTAGACTGTCAGGAACTAAAGGGTTTTCGATTAAAGATATGTTTTCATTGAATACATGTTCTTGACCATTGATAGTAGCGATAAGGGTAACACTGGCTGACGCTTGTTCGAAGGAGATTGAAGGGATCGCGGCATCATAAGCTTCTCCATTGATCAACCAAGTATATTCATTAGCAATGATCGTTTCTCCATTTTTCTCAAGTTGAGGAACTAGTTTTACTTGCTCATTGGTGCATTTGCCGATTTGGGTTAAGTTGAAGGTAATATCTTCTTGTTCTTGTTCAGGCAAGAAAGAAGGAAATTGTTTCGCTCCAATATTTTCATCTTGATATTTTGCTGTGTTAAATTCAAATGGTAGACTTTCTTCAGATTCATCAACATCTGGAGTCATTGGGTTGTCGGCAATAATGACTTCAGGTTGTATGACAGCTAAACTTATATTGCTTTGTCCTTCTCGGGAGTGTAAAAAATAAACTTTTCCATTAGACGCTTTTTGCAATCCAAAGCCTTCGCCGATTTCATAATCAAAAGGCTTGATAGATCGAATTGGAGCATTCGGTTGGTTCAAATTATATTCATAGATGTCATTGGATGAAGAAATATAGACAATGCTATCGTTTATCATTTCCGCATCATAAGTACCTGTCGCACCTCCAGTATTAGGGATGAGATCAATTTCGTGAGCTTCAATAGAGTTGGATTGAGGATTGAAACTAAGAATACGAGTCGACTGATTTGAGCCTTTAGGTGAGCTTAATATTATGATTTCATTGTCTGTGGAGTAAGTAGAAATGTTCTGGATTGAGTTGCTGGCAAGTGGATAAGAACTAATTTCTGTTAGAGATGAGTTGTCGCCAATTTCAAAAATTTTGATCTCAGATCCAGTTTGAGTCAATAAATATTGATTGTTTTCTGATGAGAAAGTGTGCATGCCTTCACTAGTATTGTTTATCGCATTTTGAGTTCTGTTGATTACTCTACCGAATGGCAAATTGTTAGTTCCTCCTCCAGGATCACTCATGTCTATCGTGTAAATGTCAACATTTCCATAATTGACATATAAATAGTAGTGGTTAGGGTTGTTAGGCGATTTTGCTATAGCAACTCTTTGATTATAACCGCTAGAATTATTTATTGAAATTCCTTCCATGGGCAGATGGTTCCTATTGTAGATTGTTTCTCCATCTGAATAAAATAACAATTCATCGCTCAAGGGAGAGAAGGCTACTGCAGTATTCCCATTTTCATTCAAGTTATTTGGTGAAATGTGAAGTGAATCGGTGTATTCATCGCCTAATTGGCCAACAATCAGCCTGTGCTCTGACAAGTACCACTCATTGTTGTTGACAACAGAGTTTTGTTGCGCATGCAAAGGAGGAAAAATGAATAAAAACAATACTAACTTTAATGCAAAATGAATATAGCCGACATTATTCATATATGTGTAAGTTTTAAGGGTTTCTTAATTAAAGTGTCATCAAAAATGTACTGAAAGTCATTTTATATTTTATCAAATATAATTTTTTTCAGGAATTTCGGGAGAGTAATTCATATAATTATTGAGAATTGTCATATATTTTTGCTTACTTGAGGCTTAGGGAAGGGTAAAAAACCATATTTTATGAAGTTGAAGAATAATTTAGTTTACCCTTTAATATTATTTAAACTTTATAATGAACTATTGGTTTTTTTGTATGTGAAGATTTGTTTTCTATAGAATGAATAAATTTATGATATTAAGGAAAGTATTTTTATTTTTTTTCGTTGTAATATTCGTTGTTTTCGGCTCGGTGAATGATGCGAGAGCTCAAGATCCTCAGTTCTCTCAATTTTTTTCAGCACCGCTTTATTTAAATCCGGGTTTCACAGGAGCTACTCAGTTGACAAGATTTGGAGCGAATTATAGAAATCAGTGGCCTTCTTTGGAAGCAAACTTTACAACTTATTCGGCTTTTGCAGATCATTATTTTGAGGATTATAACAGTGGTGTTGGGATTATATTCTTAGGGGATAGGGTAAGCAATTATGGGATCGGATTGAATAGTATTCATTTGACTTATGCATACCAATTGGCAATTTCAGATAAAGTAACATTCAGGCCCGGCATAAAAGTAGGTTATGTTGGACAATCAGCTAATTATTCAAAATTAGTATTTGGAACAGGAATAGATCCAGATACTGGTCTGCCAAATCCAGATGGAAATCCCAATATAGATGGCCAAGCGAAGAATTATTTTGATTTAGGGTTTGGAGGAGTTTTATATACGGGTGAGTTCTGGTTAGGAGTTTCAGCGGATCATTTAACCCAACCTGACCAGTCTTTATCAGGTTTGGATCAGGAAATTTTACCGATTAAGTTTGCCGCTACAGCAGGTTATAAATTTGTATTGTCAAAGAGGCGAAGAAATGTGATAAGAGAATATTCTTTTACACCTACTATTTTGTACAAAAAACAAGGCGAGTTTGACCAAATGGATTTGGGAATGTATTTGACAGTTGAACCGATTGTATTGGGTATGTGGTATAGAGGGGTTCCTTTTAAAGCTGTTGAAGGAAAAAGCAATCACGAGTCATTGGTCTTCTTAATTGGCTATTCAATGAATGATTTTAAAGTAGGTTATAGTTTTGATTACACATTGTCAGAAATAGGGATTCAGTCAGGGGGGGCTCATGAGATATCTATTTCGTATTCATTGTTTACGGGAGATCCTAGAAGACCGCCTAAACATATACGAAACATTCCTTGTCCTCAATTCTAAGAATATTTAATTTGGCAAGAATATTAAATACAAAGCTCCATGAGGAGCTTTTTTAATGCGTTGTAAATTTGAAAAAAGAATGAATACAATTTTAATAGTAATAATATCAATATTGATTTTTCAATTTTTTGTTGACTCTATTTTGGGTTATCTGAATTTGAAAAGTGGATTGAAGCCTTTGCCAAAAGAGTTGGAAGGGATTTATACGTCTTTGGAGCATGATAAAAGCAAAGAGTATCAAAAAGCAACAAACAGGGTCGGGACATTTAAATCAGTATTGGATATCTTGATTATTCTGATATTATTGATCAATGGCTGGTTGGGGGAGTATAGTGATTTTATCATGCATCACTTTTCAAATCAAATTGTCCATGGATTAGTTTTCGTTGGGTCGCTTTATATATTATCAGATATATTAAGCTTGCCTTTTAGTTATTATTCAACTTTCAATATTGAAGAGAGATTTGGATTCAATAAATCAACACCTAAGCTGTTTTTTATTGATAAACTTAAGAGCTATTTAATGGCGATTGTAGTAGGCGGGATTGTTTTGGGTGTGTTGCTTTTTTTAATTGAATGGTTTGGCTCAAGCTTTTGGTGGAAGTTTTGGATTTTTATAACTGTTTTTTCAATTGTTATCAATTTACTATATACAAAGCTATTTGTGCCTTTCTTCAATAAGCTTACTCCGCTTCAAGAGGGAGAGCTTAAAAATGCGATTAGTGATTATTCCAAAAAGGTGGATTTTCCTCTTTCGGGAGTCTTTGTTATAGACGGATCAAAACGTTCATCTAAAGCGAATGCCTATTTTACAGGAATGGGAAAAGTGAAAAAGATAGTTTTGTTTGATACTTTGATCGAAAAACTTAGCAATGAAGAGCTTGTAGCCGTATTGGCGCATGAGGTAGGTCATTATAAGAAAAAGCATATTGTCAAAGGCTTGGTAATGTCTATCATTCAGACAGGTGCGATTTTGTTTGTATTGTCATTTTTTATTCAGAATATTCAGTTGTCTGTTGCTTTAGGCAGTCAATTGACAACTCCCACTTTGATTTTAAATTTGATAGCTTTTATGTTGTTGATTGGACCTATTTCTGAGCTTTTAGGTCTATTATTTAATGTAATTAGTAGAAAAAATGAGTTTGAAGCTGATGAATATGCAAAGCAGACTTTTGGAGGTAAATATCTTGTTAGTGCTTTGAAAAAGTTGACCGTAACTAATTTGTCTAATTTGACACCGCATCCTTGGTTTGTTTTTGTGAATTATTCTCACCCACCTGTTTACGAAAGAATAAAAGAGTTGGAAAAATAGAATTAAAAAAAGAGGTAACTGTTAAGGAACCTCTTTTGATTTAATTTATTTGATTATTGATTAATTTATATTGTTTAAGCAAATTCAACCATTGTATTTTTTTTTTGGTTAATTTGATGTTGATCTCTTAACAAGTAGTTGACTGTCTTAACTGGGTTGAATGTTATTAATGGCACTTCAACGAATATGGTATTCCAGTCAGACATAGCCCCATTCCATAAGCCAGGGAGTTCTTGAGCAATGATTTCACGACCGTTTCTTGATTTTTTTGTAATAAAACCAGCGTTATGGTCAATGTGATTTAATAAGTCGTACTTTTCTCCTTTGTAATTTTTAAGGCCGCATGCAATATCTACTGGATTAAAGTGTGTTGACTCACTAAAAATATTTTTCTTGACAGGGTTGTTTAGGTCGATTTGAGCCGATTCCACGATATGTAGTGAAACGGATTCGTCAGCATTAATTGCCCAAAATGGACCGCCTCCAGGTTCTCCTAGGTTTTTCACCATTCCGCAAACTCTTAATGGTCTGTCAAGCTTTTGCTTGAGATAGGCGATTAGCTCTTCTTTATTTTCAGCCTTGTCGTATGGATGGACATAAAGTTGCTCTTCGACAAAAGTATTGATTTCGTCAAGTTCATTGTCCGAGATATTTTCGTTCTCTAGTTTTTTTAGAGCGGAAAATATTTTATTTTGATAATCAACGAGCACCGAGCCTAACACTTTCTTATATGTATAAGTGGTTTCTTTTAAATGATCAGGAACGACATTGTCTATGTTTTTGATGAAAACCAAGTCCGCGTCCGTTTCATTTAAGTTTTCTATCAAAGCGCCATGTCCACCTGGTCTGAATAGAATTTCTCCGCTATCTTCTCTAAAAGGAGTTAGATCTGGTTCTACAGCTATTGTATCTGTGGAAGGCTTTTGATAAGAAAAAGAAATATCTAATTTGATGTTGAATTCCGATTCATAATAAGCTTTGGTCTCATTTAAGTGATTTTCAAAAGCTTCATGATGTTCAGGTGAAATTGTAAAATGCAACTTTACCTTTCTGTCTCCATTTTGGCAATATTCAATTCCTTCTATGATATGCTCTTCAAATGGAGTTCTGGAATAATCTCCGTATTGGTGGAATTTCAATAATCCCTTAGGTAGATTTCCATAATTTAAACCAGGCTTATCTAATATGAATTTAGCGATGGTCAGATAGTCTTTGTTTTTTAATGCATCGTCGATGGCATAGCCATTTTCGTTTAGCTTGGATTTCAACTCTTCGTAAAACGCGAATTTGTCAATATTGTCGAAGATCTCCAATAATTCAGAATCCAAGTCCTCTACATTAATAATGCCTCTGTTAAGTTCATGAAGCTTTTTGAACATACGGGTAGCTGCGCCGGAAGCAGGGGTGAACTTAACGATTGTTTTCTCTGATACTTTTAAAGGGTATTCGTCCACAAGCTTGTTGACAGCTTCTACAGGCAATTGAATAATGCCATTGTTTGGTGTGGCAGGCTTAACGATATTAAAAAATGGAAACCCTCTCTCAAAGTTGACAAGTTGCCTTTCTATGGCAGCGATTGTCAAACCTTTCTCTTTAATGTCATTTAGGTCTTTCTCTGTGAACACAATAGGTAATTTTATAAATTAATCAATAAATAAAAAATGTCTCTTCTCGTGTGGTTGCTTACCACAAATATTTTACCTTATTTTATAATCCTTGGTTATATTCATAAATAACACATTTTAATTAACGAAATTTTAATTGAATTGTGTCATAAAAGAATGAATAAAAATGCCAAAAGTTGTAAATTTTATATTCACCATTAGATTAACTTTGAAATGATAAAACATGTAGTCATGTGGTGCTTTGGCGGCGACAAAGAGTCGAACGTAAAGCAAGCCGTAGAGCAACTAAATAGCCTGAAGGGCCAGATTTCTGAAATTGAAACACTGGAAACAGGCGTAAATTACAACGAAAGCGATGCTGCTTATGACTTGGTGTTAATTACAACGCACAAATCAAACCAAGATTTAGAGGCTTATCAAGTGCATCCTGCTCACCAAAAAGTCGCGAGCTTTATCAAGACTGTTGTTGAGAAAAGGGTAGTCGTTGATTTTGAATACTAATATTGATAGGATAATAATGAGGTCTCAGTAAGGACCTCATTTATTTGGGAAATTTATATAGAAAAACTTTCTCCGCATCCGCAAGTGCGTGAAGCATTAGGGTTGCTGAAGTGAAAGCCTTTGCCATTCAGACCATCGGTAAAATCTAACGTAGTTCCTAGCAAATAAAGTAGACTCTTTTTGTCAACTATGATTTTTTCACCTTTATCTTCAAACGAATCATCACTGTCTGTGATTTGATCGTCGAAATTCAAGTCGTACATTAAACCTGAGCAACCTCCTCCTTTCACAGACACTCTAATAAAATGCTGGTCGCTGTGCCCTTCTTCACTACGTAATTTTGTTATTTGTTCTTTAGCTTTATCTGTAATGTTTATCATAGAAAATTAATAAGGTCGAGTTTGATTGTTTTCTTGTTAATCTTTACAACGTATACACTTTTACTTTATTAAAAGTTTCGTGATTTTTGTAAAGTTAAACAATTAATGAGTAATAGGAAACTTTATATGCTTTATGCAACAAAATAGAACAGAGTTGGGGGCATTGGGCGAATTTGGTCTGATAGATAAATTAACCGATGGAGTCGAGTTGAATGATAACGGTACTGTGTTGGGAGTAGGAGATGACGCTGCCATACTTAATCCTTCAAAGGGATTGCAGGTGGTTTCAACGGACATGTTGGTTGAAGGAGTTCATTTCGATTTGTCATATGTGCCTTTGCAACATTTGGGATATAAGGCAATCTCGGTGAATGTCTCGGATGTGGCGGCAATGAATTGCGTTCCCAAGCAAGTAACGGTAAGCATTGCCGTTAGCAATAGATTTTCATTGGAGGCAATGGAAGCTTTGTATAGTGGAGTCAAGGCGGCTTGTCAAAATTTTAAGGTTGATTTGGTCGGAGGAGACACAACATCCTCGAGAAGCGGTTTGGTGATTTCTGTGACTGTATTGGGCGAGTCTTCAAATAATCAAGAGCCGGTGAGAAGAAGCGGAGCTAAGGAAGGTGATATATTGTGCGCAACAGGTGATTTAGGGGGAGCGTTTGTCGGCCTTCAAGTTTTGGAAAGGCAAAAGGTGGAGTATTTGGCTAACCCTGAGATGCAACCTGATATTGAAAAATACGCTTATGTTGTTCAAAGACAACTAAAGCCCGAGGCTAGGATGGATATAATTCACGAATTGTCTGAGCTTGAAATAAAACCGACATCAATGATAGATGTTTCTGACGGATTGGCTTCCGAGGTTTTTCATTTAAGCAAACATTCGGGCATTGGCTTTAATATCTATGAGGATAAAGTGCCTATTGATAGGGAAACATATAATACAGCTGTGGAATTTAATCTTGATCCAATCACCTGTGCTTTAAATGGAGGAGAGGATTATGAGTTGTTATTTACAATTGATCAAGAGGATTACAAGAAGTTGGAAAAGCATTATGATATTCATTTTATCGGATATGCCCAAGAATTAAGCAAGGGAATAAATTTAATTACTAAACAACAAAATGTCGTGCCGATCCAAGCACAGGGATGGAACCATTTTAACGAAAAATAATTATGCAAAAACTAGTACTGATGTCAGCCTCTGTTTTAGGTGCTTTGGCTGTGATGATTGGAGCTTTTGGAGCACATGCCTTAAAGCCAATGTTAGAGTCTTCAGGTAGATTAGATGTTTTTGAAACAGGAGTTAAGTATCACTTCTTTCATACTTTGTTGTTGATTGCTATTGGCATTTTAATGCCAAAGCTTCAAGGCGGTGCGGCTCAATGGGCTGCTATATTTACAATTTTAGGAATTGTTATCTTCTCCGGGTCTTTATATGCTTTGTGCATAACAGGGATTACAAAGTTGGGAGCGATCACTCCAATAGGCGGACTGATGTTCATATTGGGTTGGCTGATGCTTGGTTTTGCTGTGTATAAAAGCATGTAGGGTTTTTTCCAAAGATTATTTTATCAGTAGACGCCAAGGCACGGTGTTCAGAAATAATAATTGGAAAATATTGTTTTAAATGACTGATTGGACACATTTAAGTTCAATGTGATTTGTGATAAATCGCTAAGAATATTTATTTTTGTCGATCAATAAAATATCAAGAGATGTATCTGAGTGAACAAGAAATAAAAAGGCGCGATGAGCGTGAGCAATTGATGAAAATGGGTATTGACCCATATCCTGCTGAAGAATACGTAACCACTACGACAGCTCAGGAAATTAAAGAAAAGTTTGAAGAAGGAAGCGAAGAGTTTAAGGATATCAGCATTGCTGGTAGATTGATGAGTCGTAGAATCATGGGATCTGCTTCTTTTGCTGAAATCAAGGACCACACAGGGCGTATTCAAGTATATTTCCGTAGAGATGATATTTGCCCAGGAGAAAACAAGGACTTGTACAATACAGTGTTCAAGAAATTACTTGGCTTAGGGGATATTGTTGGATTGAAAGGCTTTGTTTTCAAGACTCAAGTTGGTGAAACGTCGATACATGTTACAGAATTCAAAGTATTGACGAAGTCATTGAGACCTTTGCCAGTGGTTAAGGAGACAAAAGATGAGAATGGCAATGTAGTTCAGCATGATGCTTTTTCCGATCCAGAGTTAAGATATAGACAGCGTTATGTTGATCTTATTGTTAACGATAAGGTGAAAGATACTTTCTTGAAGAGAACTCAGATAACGAACTCCATGAGAGAGTTCTTCAATGCTAAAGGATACTTGGAAGTTGAAACGCCAATATTGCAACCAATACCAGGTGGTGCGGCGGCTCGTCCATTTATCACTCATCATAATGCTCTTGATATTCCATTGTACTTGAGAATTGCTAATGAATTATATTTAAAAAGATTGATCGTTGGCGGTTTTGAAGGTGTGTACGAGTTTGCCAAGGACTTCAGAAATGAAGGAATGGATAGAACTCACAACCCTGAGTTCACAGTTATGGAAATCTATGTGGCTTACAAAGATTATGACTGGATGATGAAGTTCACAGAGCAAATGCTGGAAAAAGTTGCTTTGGACGTTCACGGGACTACTGAAGTTAAAGTTGGCGATCAAATGATCGACTTTAAGCCTCCTTACAAAAGAGTAACGATGTATGAAGCGATTGAAGAGTTTACAGGGTACAAAATCGCTGGAAAGTCGGAAAGCGAGTTGATTGAAATTTGCAAGGAACTTAATATAGAGACGGATGAAACAATGGGTAAAGGAAAGCTCATTGACGAGATCTTTGGTGAGAAATGTGAAGGAAATTATATCCAACCAACATTCATCACAGATTATCCTGTTGAGATGTCTCCATTGACTAAGAGGCATAGAAGCAATCCGGAGTTGACAGAGAGATTTGAATTAATGGTGAATGGAAAGGAAATAGCCAATTCTTATTCCGAGCTTAATGATCCGATTGATCAGAAAGAAAGATTTGAAGAGCAAATGAAGCTTTCTGAAAAAGGGGATGATGAGGCAATGTTTATTGATCATGATTTCTTGAGAGCTTTAGAGTATGGCATGCCTCCTACATCAGGGATGGGTATTGGAATAGATAGATTGACGATGTTGATGACTGATAATACATCGATACAAGAAGTATTATTCTTCCCTCAGATGCGTCCGGAAAAGAAACCTAAATATGCTTCAAATGAAGATTATATTGAAATTGGAATTCGTGAGGAACTTATACCAGTGATTCAAAAACTAGGTTTATTGACTATTGAGCAAGTGCAAAGCCAAGAGTTGAATAAGTTATTCAATGATGTTTGTGGAATGCGTAAGAAGCTCAAATTGAAAGATGTGAAAAACCCAAGCAAAGAAGAAGTCGAGCAATGGCTAAGCTTTGATGGAGAATAATTTTCGAAGATATTTAACTTAAAGGCAAACAGTTTAGTGTTTGCCTTTTTTTATTTTTAAAACTGAACAATAGATAGGTTATGGATATGAAACTTAAAATGAATGTTATCCCATTGTTTTTATTGATTCTTTTCTGTTTTGCCTCTTGTGGAGGTAGTAATAGCCCTGTCAAGCTTAAGCAGTATATGGTTAATGGACAAAGGGGATATGAGGCGAATTGCGCGAATTGTCATATGTCTGACGGTTCGGGCTTAGGCAAAGTTATTCCGCCATTGAAAGGAGCGGATTTCTTGGATAAGCATTTGGACCAAGTGATTTGCGGGATAAAGTATGGGATGGATGGGAAGATCATCGTTAATGGTGTGGAATATGATCAACCAATGCCTGGAAGCAAGTTCTTATCTGATATTGAGATTGCCGAGATCGTGACTTTTATTACCAATACTTGGGGAAATGGTAATGGAATTGTTACAATAGAACAAGTTCAAGGTCAATTAAAAAAATGCAATAATTAATTTTTGTCAAACAATTATTCCTTCAACTTGATATTAAGTAGAGGGATAATTGTTAGACTAATTATGAAGAAAGTCACTTTGGCTATAATTTTGGCAGTTATTTGGCTGCCGCTTCTTTTATTGCTGATTTTTGTGTTTAGGACCGAAGACTCTGACGATTACGGTTACTTAGAAAAATTAGACCAATTGCATGTTGGTTTGAAGACTTCTGATGTTGTCAAGATTTTAGGTCAACCGGAGGAAAAGTCTTATCAATTTCCAGATACTGTGTATGTGTACCCGGTTCCCAAAAGGAAGTCTGGAGAAATTGAGGTTTTTATAGATACAGCTGGACAAGTATCCAATATTATTTACGGCAATAACGAGTTTAAATAGAAAGGCGTTTATGAAGGAATATACAAAATTATGTATTTCAAACGAGCGCTTAATTAGCTTGTTATTCATGGTTATTTTAATGCCGCTTATTGGCGTAGAAGTAATAGCCCAAAATCAAAAAATGAAAATTATTACTCGACCTGATACATTGACGGGTATGAAAGGTAATGAGGGGCATTTTATTATTACACCAGCATTTAGTTATGCCCCGGAGACTGGTTTGGAGTATGGTATTTCAGGATTGTTTACGATGAAAGAACAGAAGCAGCCAAAGTACTTGTCTTTTGTTAATCCATATGTGTCTTACACGATCAGAAATCAGTTCACTTCAGAAATTAGAGTGAATTATTACACTCAAAAATATTTCAGTCAAAATGTATTGTCATTTATTTATTATCCCCTTTATTATTACGGAATAGGAAATAATACTAAGGCAGGCGATTATGAGTTTTATACATCCAAGCAAGTGTATATGCAAGGTAGAGTCATGTATGCGGTTGAAGATGATGTTTATCTAGGAGTTAGGTATAAAATTCAAAATAATCATTTGGTTCACTTTACAGACACTACTAAGTTTTATGAAGATCATTTGTTTGGTTTGTCAGGTGGTTGGAATATCGGTGTGGGTCCAATTCTGTTTTATGATACGCGTGACAATGCTCAGTATCCATCAAAAGGTGTCGCGCTAGAAATGAGTTGGGTGGACTATTTTGCGGTTTATCATTACTCTAATTTCCATTTTTTCTTAAGAAATTATTTTAATGTCAATAATGAAAAAAATGTACTTGCTTGGGCTTTGTCATTTAATATGATTAATGGCAGCGCGCCATTTTATGAATACAATCGATTAGGAGGCTCTAACGCTTTGAGAGGGTATCGTGATACTAGATTTATTGATAGGATTATGTGGTTTTATGAGGCGGAATTTCGAAGAAGCCTTTTTTGGAAAGTCAAAGGAGTGTTTTTCGCTGGTTTTGGCAATGTTCATCCACAATTGCATGATTTAACTTTGTATAGAACAAAGGTGGCATTGGGGGTAGGACTCAGATACAAAATATTCAAAGATCAAAAGCTTCACGTTGGCTTGGATTACGCTGTTGGCCTTGATAATGGCAATGGCTTTTACATAAGACTCGGTGAAGCTTTTTGATTATATGATTAGTATTGTTTTACCTCGTCATCAACTTGGTCGCCATATTCCAAGATTCCTCCCTTAAGGTTGAAAAGGTTGTCATATCCTAGTTGCTCCAAAGCCATTATCGCCTGTGCGCTTCTTTTACCGCTTCTGCACATTACGACTACTGTCTCGTCTTTGGAGATTTTATCTTTATCTTCCAATACAGTTCCAAGAGGAATGAGCGTGCCTCCGATATTCGTGAATTCGTATTCGTTAGGCTCTCTGACATCAATCAGCTGGAATTCCTCTTGATTGTCGATCATTTCTTTAAGTTCAAGCGCGCTTATTTCTTTCATTTTCTTATGGTTATTCGATGAAAACTCATTTTACGCAAATTGCGTTCTTGAAACTATAAAATAAACCTTTTACAAAAAACATATTTTTTAAAAAATAAATTTATAATTTCGATTGAGGAATTGATTCAGATATCCTTCAAATCGAAATTTTGATATAAGAATTAAAATATAGTAATATGAAAGTGGAATTAACTACAGATGGTTTTTCTTCAACAATGAAGGCTGTGAACGAAAAAGGAGCCCAGATCTCTTTAGGAGCTTCAGCTGATGCTGAGAATGCTTTGATTAGCCCAATGGAGCTAGTGTTGGCAGGTGCTGGTGGTTGCAGTACTATTGATATTGTAAGCATCCTTAAGAAGCAAAAACAAGAAGTTAGAGATATTAAAGTGGATATCGAGGGCGATAGAGTTGAGGATATTCCGCGTGTCTTTAGAAAGATAAATATGCATTATAAAGTTTATGGAGATGTGGATGCTTCAAAGGTAGAGAGAGCAATAGCGCTTTCAGTTGAAAAGTATTGCTCTGTAAGCAAAATGTTGGAAAGCTCTGTAGAGATAACAACTAGTTTTGAAGTTATTTCTTGATAAGTAATATTTAGAATTCACAGCTAATAAAGTTTGATATGTTGTCGCAAAATTATGATGCAATAATTGTGGGAGGTGGTATAAGTGGCTTTTCCATGGCGCATTACTTGTCCAATTCCGGGAAAAAAGTATTGATTCTTGAAAAAGAAAATGAGCCTGGAGGATGTGTCAACACTCCTTACTTTTCTAACGAACAGTTTTGGTTGGAAATGGGAGCGCATACATGCTATAATTCATATAAGCATCTTTGCGACATTGTTAAAAGCAGGGGCTTGTTGAATCAGGTTATTCCACAGGAAAAACTCAGATATGCTATTTTGAAAGAAGGGAAAGAAAAGTCAATCTTTTCAGAATTGAGTTTGGCAGGCTTGATGTTCAATATGCCAAAGGCTTTTTTCAAGTCGAAAGAAGGATTGACTGTCAAAGAGTATTATCAGAGTCTCATGGGGGAGAAGAACTATGAGAATGTTGGGAAGCTGATGTTCAATGCGGTCATATCGCAAAAAGCTGATGCATTCCCTGCTGAGATTTTTTTAAAGATGCGGAAGGAGAGAGATGCTGATTTTCCTAAAAAATTCACCTTCAAAAAAGGCTTGGGGCAGGTTTTTGAGCAAATAATGTTGGATGATAATGTTAATGTGGCATTTCAAGCCGAGGTCAGTCAAATTCGTTTTGAGAATAACATTTACAGGTTGGATGTCAATGGAAAAGAAGTCAAAACAGAGAATTTGGCCTTGGCGACGAGTGCTAAAGTCGCTTCTGAATTATTAAAAAGTGTCAAACCAACGATTTCAAGCAGATTGGACAAAATCCCGTCAAAACAAGTCAAATCAATAGGTCTAGTGGTGAAAAAATCCAAAGTAGAGCATTTAAAGCCATTGGCCGTCCTATTGCCTGTTGGGGATATATTTTATTCATTAGTTAGTAGGGATACTGTCCCTCATGATACCTTGCGAGCATTTACGTTTCATTTGAAAGATTCTGAAGTTCCTGTGATTCAGGCTTTGGAAAGAGCTATGCATATCTTGGGGGTGAGAAAAGAAGATGTGGTGGATGTGAAAAATAAGACGCATGAACTAGGTACTTTGCATCTGGATTCATTAACGGCGACTCAAGAACTTGATGAATTGCTTCCTTCAGTACCGGGACTTTATTTGGTTGGGAATTATTTTTTAGGTTTGTCATTGGAAGATTGTGTGGAAAGGGCCAGTCGAGAAAGCGAAAGGCTGTTAAAATAAAGAAATGTTGATGTATGAGTCCAATGAGTATTTGCCTGCTCCGGTAAAGAAGATTGCCAAGTAGATCAATAGATAATGCAATACAAATTCGTGTTCTTCATAACTGTAGCCTTTATGGACTTCAAGTACGATGATACACATCATGGCAAATAAGGCAAATGCTGCAAGCTGTGTGAATAGGCCAAGTATGAGCAATAGCGAGCATATGATTTGTATTGTAAGGGTTATATTGAGAGATGTTTTTACATTCCAATTAAATGGGGCGGGAAACTTAGTGAGCCATTCTGAATAATTTTTGAGTTTCCCAAAACTAATTTTTATCAACATTAGTGAAATGCCGATTCTAAGTATTAATAAGCCTATATCTATCATCGATTTTTATTTTGAAATATGAAATTAGTAAAAATATATTAAGAGGTGCTTTTCTGAATTCTTTTTTCTCAGGTTTCCATATGGATGAAATCATTTTGACTGAGGATTAAACAAATTGAGTAATTTTAGGCTTAAGATTCAAAGGCTATTTGGCAATGTTGTTAAACAGAGAGTAAAATGCTAAATTGCTTTCTCTTCTTCATAATGTTTGCAAGTAATAGGAGAGAATAATTTCGATAAGTATGGATTATTTACCTTTGGCGCTATTGATTAGAGAGCGCGTAGAGAAGTATAAAGATAAAGATGCTCTTAGATATAAAGACGGCGAAGAGTGGTCTGCACTGACATGGACTGAGTTTGGCGATAGAATAGATCGTTTGTCAAAAGCTTTGTTGAAGTCTGGTGTCGCTGAAGGCGAGAAAGTCGCTATTTTTTCACAAAATATGCCGGAGTGGACAATTACGGATTTTAGCGCGCTGAGTGTTAAAGCTGTGCCGGTTCCAATCTATGCTACAAACACCGCTGGTCAGGCTGATTATATTCTTAATGACGCTGAGATAAGATTTGTATTTGTTGGAGAGCAAGAGCAATATGAGAAAGCTTTTCAATTGGTTGCGACTAATTCTAGAATAGAGAAGATTATCGTATTTGACAAGTCTGTCAAGCTTTACCAAAGCAGTCATTCTATTTATTTGGAGGATTTTATCAATGATGATTTTGATGAATCTTTAGAAGTAGAGTTGAAAAGAAGGCTGGATTTGATTGTAGGCTCTGATTTGGCAACTTTAATATATACCTCCGGAACAACTGGAGAGCCGAAAGGAGTAATGCTTGATAATGATAATGTATTGACGCAGCTTAAATCGCATGATGATTTGCTTGAAGTTGACGATTCTGATGTTTCAATGGCATTTCTGCCGCTTAGTCATATATTTGAGAGGGCTTGGACATATTATGCATTGCATAAAGGCATGGAGGTGGCTTATTTGTCAAATCCAAAAAGTGTTGCGGATGCTATAAAAGAAGTGCAACCTACAATCGTATGCACAGTGCCAAGGTTCTATGAAAAAATATATAATCTGATTTATACAAAGCTCGAAAGCGCGCCTAATATGAAGAAAAAGTTGTTCAATTGGGCGGTTTCTGTAGGTAAAAAGCATTTCGAATTTAAAAGAAAAGATATTCCAGCCCCATGGTTGCTTCAAACAAAGTATGAGCTTGCTGATAAGCTTGTGTTCAGTAAAATCAGAGCGAATTTGGGAGGTAAGATTAAAATGTCGCCATGTGGAGGAGCTAGACTATCCGATGATATTAATCTTTTTTTCAATGCTATTGGAGTGAATGTGAAATTAGGCTATGGCCTGACTGAAACTGTGGCAACGGTTGCTACTTTCAAAGGGAATAGTTTTATCGCTGGCACGGTAGGAAAACCATTGGCTGGAATTGAAATTAAAATAGCTGAGAATGATGAAATTTTGGTCAAGGGAGGTAATGTAATGAAAGGGTATTACAATAAGCCTGAGAAGACCAATGAGGTTTTTACTGATGATGGTTGGTTTAGAACTGGAGATGCCGGTAAAATCGATGCTGAGGGTAATTTGATTATTACCGAAAGGCTTAAAGATTTGATGAAAACATCAGGAGGCAAGTACATCGCTCCTCAACAAATCGAAACGACTATTGGCAATGACCATTATATAGAACAGATTGCAGTTATTGGAGATGACCGAAAATATGTAACAGCTTTGATAGTTCCAGCTTTTGAGGCATTGAAGGAATATGCGGAGCAGAGAAATATAAAGTTTGACAATGTAAAGGATATTGTCAATGATAAAAGAATTATAGACTTCTTTAAAGAGAGAATTGATAAACTGCAAATAGAATTGGCTCGTTTTGAGCAGATTAAGAAATTTACTTTGTTGAGCGAAGAGTTTACTATCGAAAGAGGGGAGATTACTCCAACTTTGAAAATCAAAAGAAAAGTAATACTTCAACGATATCATGATTTGATTGATAAAATGTACATTGAAGTATAATTATAGCCCGGCACTTGCTGGGCTTTTTTAGTCATAATGCCTTGATAGTTTATTATTGCAGATAAAGGTTTTGTAAGTCATGATTGGTATGAATAATCCGACTGAAATTCCAAGGAAAATTAACGAAGCTTTGATCGCATTTACTGATGCTTGAATTAAGTAAAGTTCTGTAAGATTGCTTGTGAGGTCAGTTTGGTTGATTAGTTTGATTGATAAAATTAAGGCATTATAAGCGAAATAACCCGGGACCATTGGTATTAAGGAACATACTGCAAAAATCAGGGGTAAAGTTCGAAGCTTGTGAGCTATGCTTATGGCAAGTATGCCTATGGTTATAGATCCAAAAAATGAACCTAAGACGATGTTGCCCCAATGAAACTGAATGAATAGAAACCTGACAATATACCCGACGATTCCTAATAAACATGTCGTTGGTATTGCCTTTCGATTTAGGTTGAATAATATAGAGAAGCCAATAATGATGAAAACCACCCATATAAGTTCTTCAGCAAGCTTGAGTATCATTACATCCAATTTTTAAATCCTAATATTGTTATTGAGAAAACTATGCCTATCGCAATGCCTGTAAGAATGCCGAAGGCGGATAATAATCTTGAGATGCTGCTGTCGTTATAGCCGTGGAAAGCATCAGCTGTGGCTGTGATTATAGCGACGCCGGGAATCAAAAATAATACGCATGTGGAAATGACAAATCGTGATATTTCTCCAAAGCACATTTGCAGTAATAGCCCTGCGACAAAACTTGCCACAAAGGCTGAAAATATTGGGGTCAAATAATGATTGATTTGATGTTTGGTTAAGAAGATTTTTGTTTGCATGCCGAGAAACGCGCCAATGAAAGTGAAGGGCATTTCTATGTATTTACCACCAAATAAATAACAGAAGCCAGCGCAAGATAATGAAACGGATAAAGATGTCAATAAAGGAGAGTATCTGCCTGTTTTTTTGATCTCTTCAATTCTATTTAAGATTTCATCTTCAGTAATATCTTTTTCTAAGATATCCCAAGTCAAATGGTTGAGAAGAGAAAGCATGTTCATATTAATGCTTTTAAATGCATAACTGCACGCTCCGCTAATTTTACTGCAAGGGGATTCTTTTTTCCAGACAGATATGCATACTCCTCTGTAAGTGATCAGCAGATCAAATTCTAAGTTGAATTTTTTTGAAATTCGATTTAAAGAGCTATTGATCCTTGTGGTATGGCCACCACAGGAAATTACGGCCTTTGTGAATTCCAACATAATTAGCATTACTTTTTCATTCTTATTCGAATCCATGGAAAATGTTTTTTTAGTTTAATAGCAATATTAATGCAATTGACAACGGGCTTGGGATTCTATAAGCAAAGATCAATTTGATGTATCTTAGACATTATCACAATTGTTTTTTATACCATTTTATTTCCTTCAGGAGGAAATGCCAAGTAAAAAGATCAAAAAAATCTAATCGTGAAAAACATTATTTTAGAAACAATTAGTTTTTTGTAAATTTCACTTCACAATTTTTGATTAGAAATAATGAATAAATTAAAAAGAGAAGAGTTCTTTCAGAGGTATCGCTTCGAGATATTGGCAATAGCCTTATCCATTAATTTTTTATTGCCTGAATTTTCAGGACAATTTGTGCTAAATACTATTTCAGGGACTTTGTCTTTTACATTATTGGTAATTTCTGGATTGTCTTTAGTGGAAAAGATAAAAAAGCGTACAAGAAGAATGTTTTTGCTAAATGGGCTTATATTGATAATGGTCCAAATAATTTATTCTCTTAGTATATTATTTCCTAATAGCCTGCAAATGATCACTAATTATGGCTATTTTTTATATTTATTATATTTCGCTTTTTTTGTTTCAATTACTTATCATCTTTTTTTGCAGATATCCAGAATCAAGACAATTTCTCAAAGTGTGATTGTTGGAGCCTTAGCGGGGTATTTATTAATTGGAACTTTAGGCTTTTTTGTGTTTATGGCTTTGGAGATGACCATTGGTGGCACGCTGAGTAATTTAAATTCAGAAAGTATGGTTAAAGATATATACTACTATAGCTTTGTTACTTTGACGACGATAGGCTATGGAGATATCACGCCTTTGCATAATTACACTAGAGACTTGTCGGTGTTTTTGGGTGTTATAGGACAGTTTTATTTGACAGTAACAGTTGCTTCTTTAGTGAGTAAATATTTAAGTCAGTCTAAGCAAACTAAATAAATAAAATCTGAGGATATGATGAAGCCCAAGGAAGCTTTGAAGAGGTATTGGGGCTATGATTCTTTCAGGGACTTGCAGTTGGAAATAATCAATTACTGTTTGGCGGGGAAAGATACTTTAGCATTGCTGCCTACTGGTGGTGGGAAGTCTATTTGTTTTCAAGTTCCGGCTATGTGCAAAGAAGGAATTTGCATAGTAGTTAGTCCTTTGATCGCTTTGATGAAGGATCAGGTTGATCAATTGACAAAGAGGGGGATTAGAGCTGTTGCGATCCATTCAGGTATGACTAAAAGAGAAATAGATGTTTCGCTGGATAATTGCAAATATGGCGATTATAAGTTCTTGTATGTGTCTCCGGAAAGGTTGAAAACGGAACTTTTTATTGAGCGGGCTAAGCAAATGAATGTAAGCTTAATCGCTGTTGACGAAGCGCATTGTATCAGTCAATGGGGATATGATTTTAGACCTTCATATTTGCAGATTGAAGAGTTCAGAAGTTATTTCCCGGAGGTGAATGTGATCGCTCTTACAGCCACGGCTACAAAAGAAGTAAGAGAGGATATTTGCGGGAAGTTGAATTTCAAAAACCATAAGATATTTTTCAAGAGCTTTTATCGTAAGAATTTGTCTTACTCTGTGCGAAAAACTATTGATAAGGAAAGAAAGTTGGTCGAAATTCTTAGTAAAGTAAAAGGCTCAGCAGTAGTATATGTACGCAACAGAAAAAGGTGCAAAGAAGTCGCTCATTATTTGGTTTCATACGGGGTGAATGCGGATTTTTACCATGCGGGTTTGTTGCCTGAGGAAAGAGGAATTAAACAACAACGATGGATTTCAGGGAGCAGCCAAGTGATGGTGGCGACCAATGCATTTGGTATGGGAATAGACAAACCAGATGTGAGGGTTGTTGCGCATTTGGATTTGCCGGATACTTTGGAGGCATACTATCAAGAGGCTGGAAGAGCTGGTAGAGATGAGAAAAAAGCTTATGCCGTAATATTAGCGACTGATTATGATGCAAAAAGAATGCTTGATATGGTTGGAAAATCGTATCCTGAAATTGATGAATTGAAAAAGACGTATCAGTTTTTGGCAAATTATTTCAAAGTGGCTGTGGGGAGCAGTTTTATGGCTTCTTATGACTTTGATATTTCTGATTTTTGTGATTTGTATCATTTGGAGCCTTATGGGGTTTTTCAAAGCTTGAAGAAACTCGAAGAGCAAAATCTTATTTTATTCAACGAAGCATATAATAACCCTTCCAAGTTGTTTATAAAAGTGTCGAATCAAGCATTGTATGAATTTCAGTTATTCAATGAAATGTTTGATTTGTTGATTAAGGCGATGTTGAGAATTTATGGAGGAGAGCTATTTACGGATTACAAGAAAATATCGGAAAGCCAACTAGCTAGTTTGTTGCAAAAGTCTGTCAGGGATATTAGAAGTTTGCTAAGGCAATTGCACGAGCGCCAGATTATAGATTATATCCCAAATAATAATCAACCTAAAATTACTTACTTGACGCAAAGGCAAGAAGCAAATAGCTTGAGTCTTGATTTGACTGCCTATGAAAAAAGGAAGAAAGAAGTTGAGTTCAAGGGAAGGGCTGTTGTCAAGTACTTTCAAAATGATGAAAAGTGCAGATCCTTGCAATTGCAGAGTTATTTTGGAGAGCAGTCTAATGTGGTTTGCGGTATATGTGATGTTTGCGTGGAGGAAAAAAAAGCAACTAAAAGCATCATGGCAGATCTTGATGTGATCAAAACGAGAATAATGTTGGAGCTGAGCAAGGGTGCATTGGATATCTCTGCGCTTTCCGGTCGCGTGAAATTTGATGATCAAAAAGCTTTTGAAAAAGCAATAACCAATTTGCTTGAGACAAGGATGATAGAGTACAATAATCAAGGCCGATTGGTATTGTCTGGGGCTTGATTTTATGGATATGAAGAGATTTTTTGAAGAATAAAATTAGATGATGATGAGTAATGAGTTGATCGCGAACACGCCAAAACCGCCATATTACGCGGTGGTTTTCACTTCTGTAAGAGTGGATGACGATGGAATGGAATATGGCAAGATGGCTGAGTTGATGGGGAAGCTTGCAAGCGAGCAAGAAGGTTTTTTAGGAGTGGAAAGTGCTCGGGAGCAGGTAGGGATTACTGTTTCTTATTGGAAAGACGAGGCTTCGATATTGAAATGGAAACAAAACTTGCAACACAGAATAGCTCAAGAAAAGGGCAAGAGCGAGTGGTACCAAAGTTATCGCACGAGGGTTTGCAAGGTGGAGAGGGATTATGGTATTTGAAATTGAAGTGTTCAACTTGTTTGCTTTATGATTGAAAAGTATTTGAATAGAATTAATAGCGCTTCAAATTCATCAGATTTTATTTCAATTGCTACTGAATTATCATGGAGGGGCTGTGCACGCGAAGAAGTAAAAAGTATTTATTTTAAAGCCTTTAATGTGGCTAAAAATTTTCATGATTACCAGCTCATTTGCGATAGACTTTATTATTTAAGACGTAATGATTTTTCCTTTATTTGGATTGATAGATTACTTAAAATGTGCTTAAAGAATGCGAATGATCTAATTGATGAAAAATTATTAGAGTTAAAATCTTCTGAATCTGATGATTTTGATTGGAATGAACTGATTAAATATACATTTTATTATTATAATCTGGGGATTAAGGATTCATCAATAAATATGATGGAATGGCTTTGTAATAATTTGTCTGATATTTATTATGCAGATTTATTGGTTGCATTAAATTCCATGGCAGAGTTAAACCCAGAAAATTATACTGATAAATCAAAAATCAGTCAATTAATAAGTATTTTAAAATTGACAATTCTAAAGTATACAACATCAGAAAGTATACTTTACTATAAAGGACAAAAATGGTATTCATACGATGATTATGATTTTGATTGTGACGATATAAATAATGAAGCAAAAATTGCTTATAAAAATGGATTAGAGGGTTTTGCTGATTTATTATATAGAGTAAATATTGAGGAGCTTTTAAAGCATGAGAGTTTTTGTTTCAAAGCGGTAGGATTGTTTGATACAGGAATTGAAATAGCTAAAAAGGATTTGTTAAATGACGAAGAATGGGCTATCAATTTAATATTGGAAGCAGTAAAATATTCTAATAGAGAATGTTTAGAATATATTCTTTCTAATTTGGGTAAATTAAATAATGTGAAGTTAGAGAATTTAATTTATCGACTAATTATTGAAAAAGATGGAGAAATCATTTCGGATCCTAAAATATTAAAATCTTGTATTATCTCTTTATCTGATTCTGAATTAAAGCATGATTTACTTTCAAGTTCAATTTATTTATCGCTGTCAGCATTTCAAATTTTCGAAATATTAGATAATATAAAAGGTAAAATAGGTTACGAAAATATTTATAGCACTCTTAATGTCAAACTCAAAAAACATAATGATTATTTATTTGCTTTGCTAGATCGTTATGCTATTAAAGGTGATGCAACTCTGGAGGAATTTAAAAAGGCTGTAATAAATACTGATGGTTTTAATGTTAAATCTGAGTTTGAATATAATATCCGTACATATAATGCCGGAAAAAATTGGTCTTTATTAATTCGAAGCTGTTTTTTAGGTCAGAATGAAATAATAAGGTTTTTGATCGAAAATGGAGCTGATCTGTCTTATACAAACGATCAAGGTTTGAACGCACTAATTGCAAGCTTAATGAATATTAATATAAAAAAAGCTGCGAATAGTATTGGAGTGGATAAAGATTTGATTTTTAAAATATTGAAATCAGGACTCGATATAAATAGCAAATTTTATTGGCACAAAAAAAATGAGACGATAGCTTTTAATGAAGCTGCTTGCGATGGATATTTGGATATAATCAAAGAAATGTATGCTATGGGCGTAGATTTTCTGCAAAATGATAAGGGGAAAAATGCTTTACTAAGTGCTTCGTACACTTGTCGTATAGATGTATTGAAATTTTTGATAAAAATTGGTTGCGATGCTACGTCGATCAATGAATATCCAATTTTTAGATCATTTAATTCAGAGAGAAAGATGAATAAAGTAATAGAAATGCTTAGAAAAGCAGGAGCAAAATTTTGATTATGGAAAATGCTTCAAAAAAAAGGGATTGTCAATTTTGACAATCCCTTTTTTATTTTGAAGCAGCAATAGACTATTCAGCAACTACTTCAACTTTGATTTCGTGCTTCACTTCTTTGTGAAGATCGATAGTAGCAACGTACTCGCCTACAAACTTAGCGTCAGAGTCAAGTGAGATTTGCTTTCTGTCGATATCGAAACCAAGCTCTCTAAGTTTCTCAGAAAGTTGAAGAGGAGTGATAGAACCGAAGATTTTACCGTTCTCACCAACTTTTGTAGGGATAGTAAGTTTAGTTTCACCGATTTTGTTAGCAAGCTCTTGAGCGTCAGTTTTGATTTTTTCAGCTTTGTGAGCAGCTTGCTTGATGTTTTCTTCTACCATTTTCTTGTTCGAAGCTGTTGCCAAGATAGCAAAACCTTGAGGGATTAGGTAGTTTCTTCCGTAACCAGGTTTAACAGAAACGATATCGTTCTTATATCCTAGTCCTTTGATATTTTGTGTTAAGATTACTTCCATTTTAAAATTAATTCTAAAATTTTTGATTGCCAGAATGGTTATCGACCTATTTCAATGAATCCGTTACGTAAGGAAGCAAAGCAAGGTGTCTCGCTTTTTTGATCGCCTTAGCAACTTTCTTTTGATACTTGATAGAAGTACCAGTGATTCTTCTAGGAAGGATTTTACCTTGCTCGTTCACGAATTTAAGCAAGAAGTTGGCATCTTTGTAATCTACATACTTAATACCGTGCTTTTTGAAACGGCAGTATTTCTTTTTGTTCTCGCCTCTGTTGATTGGTTCGTTGATAAGTGTCATTATTTAGTCTCCTCCTTTTTTTTGTTGAACATACCAGCTCTTCTCTTTTCGCTGAATGCAAGAGCGTGCTTGTCAAGAACAGTTGTTAAGAAACGCATAACTGTCTCGTCACGTCTGAATTCAGTTTCGAAAGCTGCGATCGTATCAGGAGTAGCTTTGAACTCAACAAAGTGGTAAGATCCAGTTGACTTATGTTGAATTGGGTAAGCCAATTTCTTAAGTCCCCAAGATTCTACATTGATGATCTCAGCATTGTTTTTCTCTAACACTTTCACGAATTTTTCGACAGTATCCTTTGTCTGAGCTTCAGACAAAACGGGAGTCAAGATGAATACCGTCTCATAGTTTTTCAATGTCATAACAGTTTTATTAAATTATGTTATTCTAAACAGTTCGCAAATATAGCGTATTTATAATTTATAAGCAATTGACAGGGCTAAAATATAGCCAGTTAAGCGAAGACAAAATGCCCGAATATAATGATGTGATATTATTTTATTTAAAATATTATACTATTTTTGAATGTTTGGATTTCGTTGAATCGCTGAAATAAAGGTGTGAAATTTGAAAGTATTATTTTTAATTTAATAAATGCAAACTAATTGAAATCATGATGAGAAGAAAAGGGATGCTGATGATAGTGATGCTATTATGCGTGCTGTCGGTATCAGCTCAACAGCTTCAAGATTTGACTTTGGAGACTGCCGTAATGCAAAGAGGTCGAGCTTTGGCTCCGAAACGACTTGCGCAGCTTCATTGGGTGCCTAACTCCAGTTCCTATTATTATGTGGATGGAGAGGTTTTGTTTACTGGAAATGCGAAATCATCTTCAGATAAAGTATTGTGTAGGCTTGATGATTTGAAAAAAGAATTCGTGGAGTTGAACTCTATGAAGAGATTCCCGAAAATCAATTGGTGGGACTCCAATAATTTTTGGTTTGAAAAAGGAGATAGTTTTTACAACTATAGCGTTAAGGATTCTAGGCTGTACAAAGTGATGAGAATTGATAAGTCAGCGATGGATAAGGATTATCAACCGGCTAAAAATTTGTTGGCTTATACAAAAGCCAATAATTTATTCATCATGAAAGATGGAGATGAAATAGCGATCACGGACGATAAGGGTCCAGCGATAGTCAATGGCAAATCTGTCCATAGAAATGAATTTGGCATACACAAAGGAACTTTTTGGTCTCCAGAAAGCGATAAGCTGGCGTTTTATAGAAATGACCAAAGAGAGGTGACGGATTATCCGTTGTTGAATATCGATACGCGTCCTGCTACGGCAATGCCTTTCAAGTACCCTATGGCTGGCATGACGAATGAGTCAGTTACGATTGGTGTTTATGATGTGAATTCTGGCGAGAAGATATATTTGGAGACGGGTGTTGGAGAGGATAATGAGTATCTGACGAATATTGCTTGGGGGCCAGAAGGCGAATACCTTTATGTAGCAGTTTTGAATAGAGATCAGAATTTCTTGAAAATGCAACAATATGATGCTCAGTCTGGAAAAATGATTTCGACCATTTTCGAGGAAAGCAGCGAGAAATATGTTCAACCTCTTCATCCTATCACTTTCGTTCCGAATAGAAAAAACGAATTCATATGGATGAGCGAGAGAGATGGCTATAATCATATTTATAGATATAATACTTCTGGCAAATTGCTTAATCAAGTAACTCAAGGAGAATGGGTTGTGACCGAATGTTTAGGGTTTGATTTGGGAAGCAAAAATGTGTACGCTATTGCTACTGCGAATGATGGTTTGGATAGAAAAATAATCAAGTCGACTTTGTCGAATTCAAAATCGAAGGATTTGACAACGAAGAGCGGTACCTATCATGCAGAGCTTAATAAGCACAATAATCATTTGTTGACGAACTTTTCTTCTTTGGAAGTGCCAAGAAAACAAGAAGTTCAATCCGAGAAAAAAGTTGTTAAGACCTTGTTGGATGCGCCGGATCCATATGCAGGTTATGAAATTGGCGATATCGAGTTCCATAAGCTGAAAGCGACGGATAGCTCTGTTTTAAATTGCAGAATGATCAAGCCGGTTGACTTTGATGAAAATCAAAGATATCCAGTATTGGTGTATGTGTATGGCGGACCAAATGTGCAATTGGTTAGAAATACTTTTGGTGGAGGAATTTCTCCTTGGATGCAATATATGGCTCAGAAAGGCTATATAGTATTCACCTTGGATAATAGAGGAACGGCAAATAGAGGAAGGGACTTCGAACAAGCGACATTTAGGAACTTGGGAACAATAGAATCTGTGGATCAATTGACAGGTGTGGAGTATTTAGCTTCTCTGCCGTATGTGGACACTGAAAAACTGGCAGTGCATGGATGGAGTTTCGGAGGGTTTATGACAACTACGTTGATGACAAAGTCACCGAGCACATTTAAAGTCGGAGTTGCGGGTGGTCCTGTAATCGATTGGAAGTATTATGAAGTAATGTATACGGAAAGGTATATGGATACTCCAGAGAATAACCCAGCTGGATATGCCAATTCAAATCTGATTGATAAGGCAAAAGAGCTTGAGGGTGACTTATTGATGATTCATGGTTTGGATGACGATGTTGTGGTGGTGCAACATAGTTTGTTGTTTGTTAAAAGTTGTGTGGATGAAGGAATTCCTCTAGATTATTTTGTTTATCCGGGACATAAGCATAATGTGAGAGGAAAGGACAGAGTTCACTTGATGCAAAAGGTGCTTAATTATATTCTTGAGAAAAACAGGTGATAAATTTTATTTAAGAGTCTAAGCGCTCTTTTCGTTTTTAAATACGAGAAGAGCGTTTTTTATTTTTAATTAAGCTCTTGTGCTTCTGGAGCTTATGTTTTTAATGGATTTTGCAATCATTTTTGCCTTTTTAGCCCATTTTGATGAATTTGATTTTTTTTGTTTTAAGGCTTTTAACTCTTGTTTCATAGCTGTTTTTATTCTCCCTAATTCATCGAAGTTCTTCATTGAGTCTCGAATTGCCTGATCTATCTGCGCTTGACGGTCTTGAGAAGAGAATCCAGTAAGCTCAGGATTATTTTTTTGCTTAATGCTTTTTAGGCCTTTGATTTCTTTTCGCAAGGATTTCCGTTGTTTTCTAAAGCCTTTGATTAACTCGGGCAATTGGGAGGCTCGGTGTTGTTGTATTTCTCTTTCAATCGTTTTGAACTCATCATCTAAGTCAGGAATGGATTCTTCTGCGGAGCCTTTGAGTTCTTTCTCCAGCTCCATTATCATGAGGTCTTCTTCTGAGAGATCCTCGTCTCCAATTATTTCCAACAGCTCTTTTTCCAACTCTTCTTCCGAAACTTCATGATTGTCTTCGGGAAGTTGAGAAAGTAAGTCGTCAAGGTCTTCAATGGATAGGCTTTCCCAATATTTCATTTCTTCTTCGAGAGAAATCGAGGCTGTTGGCGGTTTGAAATCCGCAGACGGATATATTTGTGGGAATTTGTCGTGCTCAGGAGGCGGTATGGAAAGACCATTGGAATGTTGGTTAAACATTTTCTTTTTTGATTTTTGATCTTTCCCTATGCTGAACTCATCTCTCACATCATGTCAACAGACAGGGAGGGCACAATGTTGCAAATCAATATGAACAGCTATTTTCAAGCTTTCTTTTTAATGGGTGTAATATGATTTTATCAAGTTGTGATGTTTTTATTGAAAAGAGTGGAATGTTAACATAACTGAGAGTTAACTGGCAAGCATTTAGTTGGGAAATGTTTGTTTTTATTATTTTTTACTTTTTCAATAATAAACATGAGTTGAATTCTTGTAAAATAATTTATTTATCAAAATAGTATCAAAAATAAATCTTTATTGATTATTTCAAAGTAAAATAATACAAATATATTTGAGTATTATTATTTAATTTCAGGGATTGATTCAAACAACAAATTTCAAAAGATGAAACATTCACTACTACTATTGAGCGTTATGCTTATGAGTCTTTTGGCTAAATCTCAAAATTTTGATATTTTGATTGATTACGAGGCCAATACATGCAATGGAACTCTCTCGGGAGTCAGAGAAAACGGGGATTATAATGAATACATATTCACTGTATGCCCTGAAGAGAAAAACGCAGGATTCTATTCTTTGATTTCCGCTAATACTTTTTTTGATAATGATGGAGGTGCAAACACTTTGTCATTTTACTCAGGGGAAGATGATAATGGAGAAGTGTTGGCTGAAGGAGATGAGATGGTTAATTTTCTTGTAAAATCTAAAGATCCTTCAGGATGCATCACCATTGTTTGGACAACTAATAACAATGCAAATAACGGGGGGAGTATCGATTTGAATTTAGACTGTACTTTTAATTGTAAAAGTATTAAATCGAACGTTACAAGTATAAGAGATGCTGTTTCGGGAGAAGAGTATGTTTTGGGTGAGCCAATATTTATCACAAAGGGTGATGAATTGACATTTTCTGCTGAGGGTATTTATGGGAATCAGGCTGATGCGACGAATCCGATTAACAATTATAATACTTATGAGCAAAGCGATGATGACTCCGAGTTTGTATGGTTTTTTGGATTTGGTAACTGGAGTTCGACAGGCCAAAAAGGCGAGAATGAGATAAATCATATCTTTGATCAATCGGGCGTATATAATATTGAGTTGTTTATCAAAGATCAAAATATTGGAACAGCTAGCGGATCAGAGGAACTATTCGAATGTATTAGTACAAACCCAGTTAATCAGCAAATAGTGGTTAAAGACCAGAAACCAGTATTTTCATTGCCTAATTCTGAAATAGATGTTTGCGTAGGGGAGGATTTGGAAATTATCAAACAACCAATGAACGAAGAACATATAACTGGAGAATGTGAATCTTATGCTTATGCTTCAGAGGTGTTCATTCCAGATGGCACAGGTGTTGAGATTTACGCTTCAACCTTGATCAACTGCTTTGACGCTGACTATACGATGGGAGTTGGGGATTTGGAAAGTGTTGAAATAGAACTTGAGCATTCGTATGTAGGTGATTTGGCTATTGATTTGATAGCTCCTAATGGCGAAACAATCAATTTGCTGTTACCTAATGATCAAAATGGAAGTTATTTTGGCGAGCCATATTTTTTTAATCAAAACGGTAATCAAACAGATCAAGATAATGCCAATCCTCAAAGCGGGAATGGATATACATATTATTGGAAGGATCAGCAAGGGATAGAGTTGTGGAATGAGGATTTTGTTGGAGGAGGAGTAACTTATGATAATAGCTATGAAGAGTTTACTGAGTTTGAAAGCGCTGAGGACTTTGTTAACCTAGCGGGAAGTTCGGTAAATGGTATTTGGAGATTGAGAATTTCTGATAATGTGCAACGTGATAATGGTTATCTGTTTAGATTCAAAATGAACTTTTCTCCGGATGTGCCTATCAAAAATATGAGTTTTAGCACGCAGATTAGCGAAAATGGTTGGGATTTTACTGAAAACCCAGAGTTGAATCAGTCAGGAGATAGAATAAACATTTCGACAGCTGAAAGAGCGGAATATGAATTCACTTATTTCGAGAATTATACGAACAACACTGGAGTGACTCAGAATTTTATTGTTAGAGTGCATGACAATACTTTGCATGCTGGGGGAGACATTGATGTGGCAGGTGATGTGATCGATTTTGAGATTTTTAGATCAGAAATTGATGAAGAATTGAATGAGAATTTGTTGGACTTGAGTGTTCCAGCTTCACAAAGAGAATTGACTAATAGCCAAACAGGACAGCAAATTATCGTAACTGATTGGAGCGAAACAGGCGAAGGCGATCTATTATCATATATGAATGGAGGTCAATTCCCGAGCGACAATGGTTTTGAAAATGGAGATTATCAGTTGTTGTATAAAATAGAAAACAATCTTTGCCAAGCAGCGGACTCTGTTTATTTCAATGTGAAAGTTAAAGGCGATTATGATATCGAAGGTGTGGATGTGTTGTCTTCAGTGGCTTGTGGTAACTTAGGGAAAGCAAAATTAATAGTTGAAAAAGCGAACAGTTCAGCTGACTTGAATGATTTGAGCTTGTCTTGGTCCAATGGAAATGATAGCTCTTTTGATTCCGAAGAGGAGTTTGAAGCTGGTGATCAAAGTGTTTCGGTAAGTGATGCTTTTGGTCCGTATGGCGATTTTGATTTCTCCATTGATCAAATTGCTGATCCTGAGTTTGCATTTGATAATATAATAACTCATTTGGATGTTGAAAATAACGAAGGAAAAGTTGAATTTGTAATTAGTGGAGGTGCTGAGCCATATGTGATTTCAACGTCAAGCGAACATGTGAAAGAAGGCAACTTGGTGATTTCGGGCTTGGCTGAAGGCGAACATGCGTTTGACATTGTTGATGCCAATGGATGCCAGTCGCAAATTGTTTTGAATATAATGGATCATACATTGCTTGGTATTGGAAATGCAGAAGGAAATGGAATTTTGATTAGTCCGAATCCTTTTAAGAATTTTATCGAGGTTGAAAGCGATGAGCTTATTGCGACTGTTGAAATATTTGGATTGAATGGACAGTTGCTATTGTCAGAAGACGTTAATCGAAAGCAAGCTCGTATTTCGACGACTAGCGTTAAAGCAGGGGTTTATATTGTGAAAGTTAAATCATCAAAAAGTGTGCGTGTGCTTAGAATGATTTCTCAGCCTTAATTAGTTGCTGAAAAAATTTACTTGTTTAAAAACAGCAGATATCTCTGCTGTTTTTTTTGTGCGTATTATTTTACAATTTCAAGTGTTGCTGAAATTGGATAATGATCGGAAATATATATGTCGCCTGATCTCTCCTCATCAATTTGATAGTCTAAAGCAGATAAATGCTTATTGATAAATATAAAGTCGATAAAAAACTCGCCTTCTTTATGGCCGTAAGCATGGAAAGTTTGCTTGTTGCCTAATGTTTTTGATTCAGCAACTGAGTAACTGTCAAAAAATTGATTGCCAGTCTCGGAAGTCAGGATTTTATATGGAGCTTCGGAAGGCGTTAAATTGAAATCTCCTGTGATAATTGCTGGGTTATCCCCGACGATTTCTCTGGCTTTGTCCATTAACAATTGGGCGCTTTTTTGCCGTGCGATTTCTCCTTGATGGTCAAAATGAGTATTGATTGCTAAGATTGGGTCGCCGGTTTGTTTGTCTTTGAGCTTTACCCAGCTAGCTATTCTGCATAAAGCAGCGTCCCAGCCAACACTTGCAGTATCTTCCGGAGTCTCGGAAAGCCAAAATGTGCCTTCGCTGATTTTCTTAAAACGACTTTGTTTGTAGAAAATCGGAGCGTATTCACCTTGTTTTTTGCCATCGTCTCTGCCTATTCCATAACTGCCGTAACCCTCCAAATTTTCAACCAGAAAGTTCATTTGATCCTGCAATACTTCTTGAAAGCCGATTATATCAGCTTGAGAAGTTTGTAAATATTGTGAAACGATGGGTTGTCTATGGATCCAATCATTCGGCCCGTCTTGGGCTTCGCTATAGCGAATATTGAAGCTTGTGACTTTGATGTTCTCAGCTTTGTGAGGCTTGTCGCATGAGAGCATCGCTAAGATTAAAAATATGCCACTGAGATATTTTGAAAAATGTTTCATTAGTATGCATGTGTTTATTGTACACAGATTAAACGATTTGATAATTGCTTATAGTGTGCCTGTAGTAAGAATATTCCAATTTTGACAGGAGGTCTATAGTGTTGAAAATTAGAGGGTTGTGATGCTTGTCGTTTTTAGAAGATCATTTTTTTTACAAACACTGTTCAAATGACATTTTAAAAAGCTATTTTTACAGTAAAATAAAGATAGTAATTAAACCTACTAACCCGTAATTCTGATGATTTTATTCTTTAAAGGCGTGAACAACACGCTTTATGCAGTGGATGCAAAGGAAAATATTGGTGAAGAGAATTTGTCAAAGTTGAGCTGGTTGTTTGGCGAAGCTGAGCAAATCAAGCAAGATACAGTGGAGGGAGTCTTTGTCGGACCTCGCAAAGAAATGTTGACTCCATGGAGTACAAATGCCGTGGAAATAACTCAGAATATGGGAATCTTGGGTGTCGTTCGTATTGAGGAGTTTGAATTAGTGGATGAGGATGCCAAGTTTGACCCAATGCTTCAAGCAAAATATGAAGGCTTGAACCAAGAGGTGTTTACCATTGACAAGAAGCCTGAACCAGTTATCTATATTGAAGATATTGCTGCTTATAATGCGCAAGAGGGCTTGGCTTTGAGCGATGAGGAAATAGCCTATTTGGAAGGCGTAAGTGAAAAAGTTGGAAGAAAACTTACTGACAGTGAAGTTTTTGGTTTCTCACAAGTGAACTCTGAGCATTGCCGTCATAAAATCTTCAACGGACAGTTTATCATAGATGGAGAAGAAAAAGAAAGCTCTCTTTTCCAATTGATTAAAAAAACTTCGAAAGAGAATCATAATCATATCGTGTCTGCATACAAAGACAATGTTGCTTTTGTCGACGGTCCTAGAGCTGAGCAATTCGCTCCGAAGACACAAGATAAAGCGGATTTCTTTGAGACTAAAGATGTTGACACAGTTCTTTCGCTAAAAGCTGAAACTCACAATTTCCCGACGACAGTTGAGCCATTTAATGGAGCAGCTACTGGATCTGGAGGAGAGATCAGAGACCGTATGGCTGGAGGGAAAGCTTCTATTCCTTTGGCTGGTACAGCTGTTTATATGACGTCTTATTCTCGTCTTGAAAGAGAGAGAGCTTGGGAACAAGCTACGGAAGAACGTCCTTGGTTATATCAGACGCCTATGGATATCCTAATCAAAGCATCTAATGGCGCGAGTGATTTTGGGAATAAATTCGGTCAGCCGTTGATTACTGGTTCAGTGCTTACATTTGAGCATTTTGAAGGAGATAAAAAATACGGATATGATAAAGTTATCATGCAAGCGGGTGGTATTGGATTCGCTAAGAAGCAAGATAGCTTAAAAGATACACCTGAAACAGGTGATAAGATTGTCATCATGGGTGGTGATAATTATAGAATTGGTATGGGTGGAGGAGCTGTTTCCTCAGTAGCTACAGGAGAGTTTGATAACTCTATTGAGCTTAACGCCATTCAAAGATCCAACCCTGAAATGCAAAAAAGGGTATGCAATGCGGTAAGAGCTATGGCTGAATCTGATCATAACCCAATTGTATCTATTCACGATCATGGAGCTGGTGGACATTTGAATTGTCTTTCTGAGCTAGTGGAAGATACAGGCGGTAAGATTGAGCTTGATAAATTGCCTGTAGGTGATCCTACATTATCAGGTAAAGAAATCGCAGGTAATGAGTCTCAGGAGCGTATGGGATTAGTTATGCGTGAGAGCGATCTTGAGACTATTCAAAAAGTAGCAGAAAGAGAAAGAGCTCCATTCTATGTAGTAGGTGAAGCGACTGGTGATCATCAATTTACATTTGAAAGTGAAAAGACAGGCGAGAAGCCAATAGACTTGCAACTTGAAGATATGTTTGGCAAGCCGCCAAAGACTATCATGAAGGATAGTTCTGTAAAGGCTTCTTTTGGTGAACTACAATATGAGAAATCTAAGCTAGCTGAATACCTTACTCAAGTGTTGCAATTAGAGTCAGTGGCTTGTAAGGATTGGTTAACAAACAAAGTGGACAGGTCTGTAACAGGCCGTGTGGCAAAACAACAAACTTGTGGGCCTATTCAATTGCCATTGAATAACCTTGGAGCTATGGCTATCGACTTCAAAGGTGAAAAAGCAATTGGTACATCTATCGGTCATTCACCAGTATCAGCATTGATTGATCCTAAAGCTGGTTCAAGAAATTCTATTGCAGAAGCTTTGACTAACTTAGTGTGGGCTCCATTGTCGCATAGACTTTCAGGTGTGTCATTAAGCGCTAACTGGATGTGGCCTTGTAAGAACGAAGGTGAAGATGCAAGACTTTATGATGCTGTAGAAGCTATCAGTGATTTTGCATGCGAGCTTGGAATAAATGTTCCTACAGGTAAAGATTCATTGTCTATGACTCAAAAATACAAAGATGATGTGGTTTACTCTCCGGGTACAGTGATTATTTCTTCTGTAGCTGAAGTGGAGGATTTGAAAAAAATCGTTTCTCCTGTAGTTAGAAATATTGAAGGTTCGGCTATCTATTATATCGATCTTTCTAAAGATGCTTATAAACTTGGCGGTAGTACTTTCGCTCAAGTTGTAAATAAAGTGGGTAATGAAGCTCCGACTATTCAGGATACAGCTTATTTCAAGAATACGTTTAACGCTGTTCAGGATTTGATTTCTCAAGGTGATGTGATTTCTGGTCATGATATTTCTGCTGGTGGATTAATCACTGCTTTGTCAGAAATGACATTCCCTCAGCAAAATGTTGGTCTTGATATTGATCTTACGGCTATCGCTGAAGATGATTTGATCAAATTGTTATTTGCTGAAAATAGCGGATTGATCGTTCAAGTAGCTGATGAGAAAAAAGCGGAAACATTCTTTGCTGAAAGAGGAGTAGATGCCAAAATGATAGGTATTCCTGTGGAGGACTCATTTATCAAGATTCGCAAAGGTGATGAAGTATACGAGTTTGGAATCGACAGCTTGAGAGACGCATGGTACAGAACTTCTTACTTGTTGGATAAAAAACAAACAAGAGAAGATCTTGCTACTGAAAGATATGAGAACTACACTAAGCAACCATTAGTGTATAATTTCGCTGAGAAATTTACTGGCCAGTTAAGTCAATATGGTATTGATGCGGACAGAAAAGAAAAATCTGGAGTTAAAGCGGCTATTATCAGAGAAAAAGGTGTGAACGGCGATCGTGAAATGGCTTATTCTTTGCATTTGGCAGGATTTGACGTGAAAGACGTGCATATGACGGATTTGATCTCAGGTAGAGAAAATCTTGAAGATGTAAATATGATTGTATTCGTTGGTGGATTCTCTAATTCTGATGTGTTAGGTTCTGCTAAAGGTTGGGCAGGAGCATTCCTTTACAATCCAAAAGCAAAAGCAGCGCTTGATAATTTCTATAAGAGAGAAGATACGTTGAGCTTAGGAGTTTGTAATGGATGTCAGTTGATGCAGGAGCTTGGTTTGATTGCTAAAGATCATGAGCAAAAGCCAAAAATGCTTCATAATGAGTCAGGTAAATTTGAGTCAGGATTTGTTAACATGACTATTCCTCAAAATGATTCAGTGATGTTGTCAACGCTTTCAGGTCAGAGACTTGGTGTTTGGGTGGCTCACGGCGAGGGTAAGTTTAGTTTGCCATATGCTGAAGATCAGTATAATATTTCTGGTAAATATGGATATGAAGCTTATCCGGCTAATCCAAATGGCTCGGATTATAATGTAGCTTCTATACACTCTGCTGATGGAAGACATTTGGCGATGATGCCTCACTTAGAGCGTTCTATTTTCCCATGGAACTGGGCTGAGTATCCTCAAGATAGATTGAACGACGAAGTGTCGCCTTGGATTGAAGCATTTGTTAATGCAAAAAACTGGGTTGCTGAGAAGACGAAATAAAAAGAAATAATTTAAACAAAAAGCCAGATTCTTTAAATAGGAATCTGGCTTTTTGTTTTTTATCAAATCATGATTTAGGATACCATAAGATTGTTGGCGACTTCTTTGGAGATTGAAACTTCTCTGTGGCCGTCTAGAGTGATTTCCATTGAGCCGTCAAAGGGAATTTTGTCGTTTATTGTGATTTGAGTTCCGATTTTTATATTGAGTTTGTCAAGGTATTTGAGGAAAATTGAACTGGTGTCTTGAACTCCTCTGATTACAACTGTTGAGTCAATATTTGATTCTGATAGCGGGTGCTTTTCAACAGATGCGAAATTCCCGTGCTCGTCAGGTATCGGGTCGCCATGCGGATCGAATTTAGGCTTTCCAAGAAAGTCGTCCAGTCTTTCGATGAGCAGGGGAGATTGTATGTGTTCCAATTGCTCTGCGACCTCATGGACTTGGTCCCAATTAAACCTAAGTTTGTTAACCAAAAAAACTTCCCAGAGCCTGTGTTTTCTGATAATTTTCAAAGCATATGTCCTTCCTTCCGAGGAAATGTTGACGCCTTGGTATTTGACATATGTTACAACTCCTTTTTTGTCAAGCTTGCGAATCATATCGCTCACAGAAGCGGGTTTCGTATTGAGCGTTTCGGCTATTGCATTGGTGCTCACGCTATTGGCGCCATTTTCCGATAGGTGATATATGGTTTTTAGATAATTTTCTTCAGCAAAACTGAGCATATGTTCTTCTGATTTGAGTCTGCAATCGCCAAATATATCATTTATGGACTAAAAATGAAAACGGATGCGTTTAATCAGTTTAACATAATGTATTTTTTAATGTAAAATTAACTTACTATTTTGCGATTGCAATTATTGGAGATATATATTTAACGAAAATTAAGCTTATGAGACTTTTCTGGTGTTTTTTGATTGCAATCTGCTTTTTTTCTGTTCCTTCAAAGGGGCAAGATATTCATAAGAGATCGCTTCAAAACGCGGTGGCGGCAATACAAGATTCTAGTTACTCGAATGCTATCAGCATGTTGTCGGCAGTGATAAAGAAAGACTCAATGGCTTTGGATGCTTTTAGGCTGCGTGGATTGGCTTACTTGGAGAAGGGGGATAGCTTGTTGGCGCTTAAGGATTATGATTACGTATTGGCAGAAGATCAAGAGGATACAATTATGTATTCGCTTAGAGCCGAATTGAATTTTGATCTTGAGAAGTACACAGAGTCGATATTGGATTACTCTAAAGCATTGCAATTGGATCCGATAGATCCGGATTTGTATCGCGGAAGGGGAATGGTTTATTATTTTTTGGATGAATTCTCATTGGCTCTTGAGGATTTTCAAAGCGCGATTCTTATAGAGAGCGATCAAGCGTCTGATTTTTTCTACGCAGGTGTGTGTCAAGCTGAACTTGGAAATAGTTTTACTGCATATACTTACTTTAATACTTCCTTGGCTTTGGATGATCAAGCGGCTCAAGCTTATTATCATAGAGGGGTAGCGCTTTATGAGATGGAGTTTGGCGATAAAGCTTGCGAGGATTGGGCTATAGCGAGAGACCTTGGCATGGTTGAGTTGGCTGAGTTTATCAAGAAGTTTTGTAGCGAGCAAAATTTAAAACAAAACAATACACAATAACAAACAAATGAAATCACTTGCGCATCAGTTAATGCTCGATGTTGAAGTTATTACTGAGGAGTTGAACTTTATTCCGAAGGATAATTTTATTCATAAAGAGCACCCGTATGTTGCTTCAAAGAAAGAACGTATTGGTTATTTGGTGAATCAGGCCATATATTTTTCCAGCTTTTTGTTGAAAGGCCGGTTTAATGAAGAAACTCTGTATTTGGATTGGCAAGAGGAGAAGGCTGAAGAAGGCGGGAAGTATGAGAATTACGAACAAGCTCGATTGATTTCTATTTGGGCTGAGTTGAATACGAATATAGCTGGGATGGTGGAGAATTTAGGCGAGGAGCAAGTAAGTTCTTTGCATAAGGTGTCCATAGAGGGCAATGAAAGGGAAGTTGATATTCACTTGATCGTTGAAAGATATTTAGACCTTTTGGATGAAGAAATTCATGAAGTGCTTTCACCCATGAAAGCACTATGAAGAATATTATAACAGTTTGTTTAGGCCTTGGCATTTGTCGAGGCTTTTTTCTTGGGGTATTTTTTCGATAAATATTTGAGGATTTCTGCGTACTTGCTGTCTTCGTGATTGCTTAATTTAATTTTTTTTCGAGTAGTGAAATCCAATTCAAGTGACTTGAATACGCCATTTTTTGTTTTGATAATTGTTTCGCACCAAGAGTTAAGGTGCTCCAGTTGATGCTTTTGGCTAAAAACACCCCATAAATATTTTTCTTCTATTATCAAGTTGGCGATGATCACTTGTTTGGTTGCTAGGGCTGTTTTGATTAATACAAATAGAAAAATGACAAACAGTATTGAGGTAGTAACTAACAGCAATATATTGCTAGGTTGAGCTAATAAGCTTTTTAGGCTATATATAAATCCCATTAGCATCAAAGTGTTGAAAACAGCTAATGCGGATAAAGTGTTGAATTTGGGTTTTGAATGAATCATAAAATTGTTTCTTTTTGCGTATGCAAATATAATAAGACAGGAAAATTCTTTTCAATGAATTATAATTTGATTGTGATTTTAGGTCCGACTGCTTCAGGAAAGACCAATTTAGCAGTAAATCTTGCCCTAGCTTTTGGAGGTGAGATTATTAGTGCCGATTCCAGACAAGTTTACAGAAAAATGGATATTGGAACGGGGAAAGACTTGAGTGAGTATGTAGTGGATGGCAAGCAAGTTCCTTATCATTTGATTGATGTGTTGGAGCCTGGAGAGAAATACAATGTGTTTGAGTTTCAAAGGGATTTTATTAAAGCTTACAAGGATATTAGAGGTCGAGATAAATTGCCCATATTATGCGGAGGTACCGGCTTGTACATTGAAGCTATATTGGAAAATTATCAAGACACAACCGTGCCTGTAAACCCAGCGCTAAGAGGCGAGGTAGAGCAATTGACGCAGGAGGAGTTGAAATCAAGATTGATGAATGTGAATCCCAATACCAGATTTGATGAATTTCATCATCGAAAGAGATTGATAAGGGCATTGGAGATCGAGGTTTACAAGAGCGAAATGCGAGATCATCAAGTTTTGGATGCTGTTTCTTTAAAACCATTGATCATAGGAATGGATATTGATAGGGAAGAGAGAAGAAAAAAGATCAGCGCTAGATTAGATAGCAGATTGGATGAGGGAATGGTCGAGGAAGTTCAGGGCTTGTTGCAATATTGCAAAGCTGAGGATTTGATTTATTATGGACTTGAGTATAAGTGGCTGACAGAGTACTTGTTGGGGAAAGTAGATTTTGATGTGATGAAATCCCGTTTGGAAGTCGGCATTCATCAATATGCGAAAAGGCAAATGACTTGGTTTAGAAAGATGGAAAGGTCAGGTTATTGCATTCATTGGTTAAAGCATAATGACCCAATGGTTGATAAACTAAGCCAGATTAAAGAGCTGATGGATTTATAAATATGTAGAAATTTAGGTTCTTTATATATTTATTTATCATCGATGAATTGTTGATTTGTTTTTATATTTCTAATTTAACGTGCGTTAAATTATTGATTTTGTAAAAATTTAGCTTTTTGGTTAAAAATTAATCCTTAAAATTGCTTTTTTGTTATGAAACTCTAAATTTGAAAATGTATTCAAAAACGAGATAATTATGGCACTAAAAGACATATACTTAAAAGACACATATGAGCCGGTTTTGGGCTTGAGAGATACTGAAAAAGCAATCAAATTGATCAAGGATTTTTTTGAATTGTCATTATCATCTGAATTGAGATTGAGAAGGTTTTCAGCTCCATTGTTTGTGATGAAAGATACCGGGCTTCAAGATGATTTGAATGCTATTGAGAGGCCGGTTTCATTTCCAATATTGGATATGGGAGATGAAAGAGCTGAGATTGTTCATTCATTGGCGAAATGGAAAAGATATACTTTAGGGCAGTTTGGCATTGAAGAAGGTTATGGTATTTATACGGATATGAATGCGATTCGCCCGGACGAGGTATTGGATAACACGCATTCTATTTATGTAGATCAGTGGGATTGGGAAAGGGTTATTACGAAAGAGGATAGAACAATTCCTTTTTTGCAAAAGATTGTCAAGAAGATTTATGGCAGTTTGAAAAGAGCTGAATATGTTGTCTATGAGAACTATCCGCACATCAAGCCTATGTTGCCGGAAGAGATTCATTTCATCCATGCGGAAGAATTGTTGCAGAAATACCCTGATTTGACACCTAAGCAAAGAGAAGATGCTATTGTTAAAGAGCATGGCGCTGTGTTTTTGATGGGTATCGGAGGAGAATTGAGTAATGGTGAAGCGCATGACGGACGCGCTGCGGATTATGATGATTGGACTACTGAGGGAGAGAAAGGTCTTAAAGGCTTGAATGGAGACATTTTAGTATGGCATCCAGTGTTGGAAAGAGCTTATGAGCTTTCTTCCATGGGAATAAGAGTTGATGCTGAAGCGTTGAAGAAACAGTTGGTGATAAGAGATCAGGAGCATAAAGCTGAATTGATGTTCCATAAAAAGTTATTGGCGGACGAATTGCCTCTTTCTATAGGTGGAGGAATTGGCCAGTCCAGACTTTGCATGTTTTTATTGAGAGCTATTCATATTGGAGAGGTTCAAGCTAGCTTGTGGCCAGAAGATATGAAGGAGGCTTGTGCTAAGCATAAAGTACGATTGATGTAAAATCAAAAAATATTGTGTGATTATAAATTAAAGCGTTCTTTTGGAACGCTTTTTTTGTCTATGGAGCTTTGAGCTGAGAGTGATTATTGAAAATTTGGCTTATCTTTGTCGTGATTTGGCTTCAGTTTTATGGCTTGAAGTCAATAATGCGGTCGAGTTGTGTGAACTTGACTGCTGAAAAGCTAATTTATTCGGATTATGATTTCTATAGACGCTCTTACAGTTGAATTTAGCGGACAAACGCTGTTCAAGGATATATCTTTCGTTGTCAACGAAAATGATAAAATCGCATTGATGGGGAAAAACGGTGCGGGAAAGTCTACGTTGATGAAAATTATCGCAGGCCTTCAAAAAGCTACTAAAGGAGGTGTTTCCGCTCCCAAGGATACTGTTATTGCATATTTGCCTCAACACTTGATGGCGGAGGATGATAGCACTGTATTCGAAGAGGCTGCGAAGGCTTTTTCAAGTATTTTCGCCATGAGAGATGAAATCGATGATTTGAATAAGCAGTTGGAAACTCGCACGGATTATGAGTCTGATGCGTATATGAAAATTATCGAGCGAGTATCTGATTTAAGCGAGAAGTTTTACGCTATCGAAGAAGTGAACTATGAGGCCGAAGTGGAAAAAGCTTTGCTAGGACTTGGTTTTGAGCGAGAAGATTTTACTCAACCGACAAGTGAGTTTAGCGGAGGTTGGCGTATGCGTATCGAGTTAGCGAAAATCCTTTTGCAAAAGCCTGATTTGATTCTGATGGATGAGCCGACTAACCATTTGGATATTGACTCGATTCAATGGTTGGAAAACTTTTTGACGAATCACTCCAAGGCGGTTATTGTGATTTCGCATGATAGAGCTTTTGTGGATGCGATAACTAATCGGACGATTGAAGTGACGATGGGTAGAATTTATGATTACAAAGTAAATTATTCTCACTATCTGGAGCTAAGAAAAGAAAGAAGAGCTCAGCAGATGAAGGCTTATGAAGAGCAACAAAAGTTTATCGCTGATACGGAACAGTTTATAGAAAGGTTTAAAGGAACATACTCCAAAACACTTCAAGTGCAGTCAAGGGTGAGAATGCTTGAAAAGTTGGAGCGTATAGAAGTGGATGAAGTGGATACATCTGCTTTGAACTTGAAGTTTCCTCCGGCTCCACACTCTGGCAAATATCCTGTCAGAGCTTTGGATATGGGCAAGTCTTATGGAGATCATTTGGTTTTTAAAGAAGCCAATGTAGTCATCGAAAAGGGACAGAAAGTAGCTTTTGTTGGGAAGAATGGCGCAGGCAAGTCGACTATGATAAAAGCGATCATGCAGGAAATTGACTTTGATGGAACGCTGGAAATAGGTCATGGGGTAAAAGTTGGGTATTTTGCCCAAAACCAAGCTTCATTGTTGGATGGCGAGGAAACGATCTTTCATACGATTGACAGTGTTGCCGAAGGAGATATAAGAAAACAGATTAATAATATTCTGGGTGCCTTCATGTTTGGAGGGGAAGATACTCAGAAGAAAGTCAAGGTTTTGTCAGGTGGCGAAAAGACGCGTTTGGCGATGATAAAGCTTTTGTTGGAACCTGTGAATCTTTTGATACTAGATGAACCAACCAATCACTTGGATTTGAAAACCAAAGATATACTTAAGGAAGCTTTGTTGAAATTTGATGGCACATTGATATTGGTTTCTCATGATAGAGACTTTTTAAGTGGATTGGCGGAAAAGGTGTTTGAGTTTGGAAATCAGCGAGTCGTTGAGCATTTTGAAGGGATTGACGACTTCTTGGCGAGAAAGAAAATGGAGAATTTAAGAGAAATTGAAAAATAATTAGAATGTCAAAAGCGTGATCTAAATCTAGATCGCGCTTTTTTAATCTAAGAATTGGGTGCGGTGGTGGTAACTGGCTCGAATTTTTAGTGGTATTTTTTACAATTACATGTAGAATAATGAATATGAAAAATATAGAGATTATTGCTTTTGACGCTGATGATACGCTTTGGGTAAATGAGCCTTACTTCAGGGAAACTGAGCAGAAGTTTTGCGTGCTATTGCAGGATTATTTAACACATCATTCTATTTCACAAGAGCTTTTCAAGACTGAAATTGATAATTTGCCTTTGTATGGGTATGGTGTGAAGGGGTTTATGCTAAGTATGATTGAGACTATTTCCAAAGTTACTGATAATCAAGCTAGCTTGGATATTGTGAGCAAAACTCTTGAATTAGGAAAGGAATTATTGGAGAAGCCAATCGAGTTGTTGGATGGAGTTGAAGATACATTAGCTCATTTGAAGGGGAAATATAGATTGGTACTGGCTACAAAAGGTGATTTGTTGGATCAAGAAAGAAAATTGGTTAAATCTGGCTTGGAAAATTATTTCCACCATATTGAAGTCATGAGCAATAAGGAAAAGCTTGATTATAAGAAGATGCTAAATCATCTGGATTGCCAAGCGGAGAATTTTTTGATGGTGGGCAATTCTTTGAAATCAGATGTTCTGCCAGTATTGGACCTCGGAGGCCATGCTATCCATGTGCCGTATCATACGACATGGGCTCATGAAGTTGTGGATAAGGAAGTCAAGCGACCTAATTTCGCGAAAGTGGATTCCATTCGAGATGTTTTGGGTTATTTGGCTTGAAACTAATCTTTTTTAATCCTAACTCAAATGAAGCCTTGCGCGCTTTTATATGAAGGCTAAGGCTTCATTTGATGTTAGAAATCTGATAAAGTTGGGCTATTGGCATTAGCGTTTAATAACATATATGCCATCAACTAATTCATAAGTGCCAATGTCAACAGAGATTTCTTTTGTATGGTATCTTGTAAATGAACAGCAATTTTCAGAGACCGCTTCTGCGTCTATATTTAACTTGAAAAGAATTTCTTCCCCAACAGAGCATATGGCATTTACTTTTTCAGTTTTCCATCCAATGCTGTTTATCGCAATCAAAGGCATATCATTATTTTCAATGATTTCAAAGTCGATACTATTTTTAGTGATTTGATCAGTTATGTCAAGATTATTGATGTCCAAATTGCCGTTGTATAACAAATTCTCTCCAGAGGATTGATCGACGATATTGAAGGTGAAAAATTCAGGAGGAGTCATGCAAGCGATTTCTGAGCAGTCTTTATTCTCCTTTTTATCATCGCAGGATGAAAAAAAGGATACAAGTAGCAAGACAAAAAGATAAAACGATTTTTTTGAAAAAGTCATAATGATGCAGTTTTAGAATAATATGATAGCTTTATTTTATAGACACATTTAAATGTTTTGAGGTTGATTTCTTTTGTAATATTTATTTTTTTTAATACCAAATTATGTTTGATAGGTGATTGATATGTAATGGCGATATTTGAAAAAATTAAATCTCTGAAACTAGAACCTAATGGGGATGAATTTAAGTCTGCCTGTGTGAATCTGCGTAACATATTGTCGAATGAGATAAGTGATGTTTTAATGAGAAGGCAGATTCATGAGGATTTTAGCTATTTTTTGAAGAAAGGGAGGTTTGTTGTTCATAATACCATTGCAGGCGGGGTGATTTTCTTGAAAGAGCCGGAAATAATTAGGAGTCTTCAGATTTATTATGATAGTCTTAGCAATGTTTCTATTGTGGTAGTTGAGTACCCTGAGCCTCGAAACGCAACCAATGTTAAATATAAACCAAATGTTGGAAGTCAAGAACACGCAGAATGGAATATGGAGGCTATTTTCCCAAATTTTAGAAATTATGATTTGATCATTCAGAAGTCGCTAATGTTGTTTTGGGCTAATTACGTGAAATCTATATGCGAGACTTATCAAAAAAATAGTTGGTTTATGAGATATACAGACCGCTTTGAACTTAATGTGTTTTGGGATAACAAGTTGGAATTTGCAATAACTGTTGATAATGGAGTTTAGATAGTTGGTAGTTAGTGCTTTAATGCGGATTTGAGCTTTTTTATTCGTGAATTAAATTGTGAAAATAATTTTTTGGCAATATGGGATAATTATTGGGCATAAGTGAATATTTGAAGCGAAGTATCTGTGATACATTTGTGTCATAAACAATGATCACAGAGAAGATATGAATACAAAAGATTTAATCAAAAGCGTAGGATTAGGAGCTGCATTGGTTGGAGTTACTTTGCCTTCTCAAGCGGAAAAGCAGGAAACGAAGAAAGATAAAAAAGACAAACCCAATATCTTGGTGATTTGGGGCGATGATATTGGTGTGCATAATATAAGCGCTTACAATCATGGTATTATGGGATATCAAACACCAAATATCGATAGGCTGGCAAATGAAGGAGCGATGTTTACAGACTATTACGCTCAGCAAACATCTACTGCCGGACGCTCTTCATTTATTACTGGTGAGCACCCATTCAGAACAGGTACATTGACCATAGGCATGCCGGGTTCTCCGCATGGTATTCCGGATTGGGCACCGACGATAGCCGATCTTCTTAAAGAGCATGAATATGCTACAGCTCAATATGGCAAGAATCATTTGGGGGATCAAGACAATCACTTGCCGACTAATCACGGATTTGATGAGTTTTTTGGAAATCTATATCATTTGAATGCCGAAGAGGAGCCGGAAACATATTATTATCCTAAGGACCCTGAGTTTAGAAAGAAATACGGACCTAGAGGTGTGATCAAAGCTACAGCCGATGGCAAAGTTGAGGATACCGGGCCATTGACGCAAAAGAGAATGGAAACGGTAGACCAAGAGTTTTTGACGGAGGCGCTAGATTTCATGGACAGAAAAGCGAAGGATGACGAGCCGTTTTTCATGTGGTTCAATGCATCGCGTATGCATGTCTGGACGCATTTGTCTGAAGAAGCTTATGGCAAAACTGGTATCGGCATATATCCTGACGGAATGGTTGAGCATGATGGACATGTTGGTCAGTTGTTGGATAAATTGGAAGAGCTGGGCATCGATGAGAATACAATCGTCATCTATTCCACTGATAATGGAGCTGAGAAATTCACTTGGCCTGATGGCGGTACTTCTCCGTTTCATGGTGAAAAAGGGACTACTTTTGAGGGTGGATTTAGAGTGCCTGGACTGGTAAGGTGGCCGGGTGTTATCGAGCCCGGTACTAAAATCAATGAAATATTCTCTCAAGAGGATTGGTTGCCTACTTTGTTGGCCGCTGTGGGCGATGATAATGTGGTTGAAAAGTTAAAAAAAGGCGCTGATTATAATGGCAAGCATTGGAGAGTGCATCTGGATGGATATAACTTTTTGCCTTACTTTAAAGGAGAGGTGAAAGAATCTCCAAGAGAAACGATTTACTATTTCACTGCTGACGGGCAATTGGATGCTGTGCGATGGAATGACTGGAAAGTGCAATTCGCTCAAATGGGAGAGGGGAATATCGCTACAGGCTCCAGACGAATAACAGGTTGGCCGATGCTGACAAACTTGAAAGCTGACCCTTATGAAACAGCGCAATTCGAGTCGGATATGTATATCCGTTGGTATGGAGATAATATGTGGTTGTTTGTGCCAATTAAGGATCAAATCGGCAAATTCTTCGCCACCTTGCCTGGTTATCCAATGCAAGAAGGGACGAGCTTGAATGCTGGAAATATCAGTTACCAATCTCTTAAGATGCAGAAACTGATAAAGCAAATTGAAGAAATAACTAAATAAAGATAACCGTTCTATTTAACATTTGTGTTTTGACTATCTGGAATCCCCTTCATGTATTTGGAGGGGATTTTTTGATTTTGTTAGAAATTAAATGTCTTTGAATTAATAATTTAAGAATTTTATTTTATTGAATTATTTTAATAAATATATTTGTCACAAGAGTGATTTTTTAATTTATTCATTAGTTTATTTTCATAGATTTTTTTTTCAAAACTACATTTTTATGCATATCGAAAGAAAGCCTGCCAAGAGGTCGAATTGGTCGAGAACGGAAAATTATGTTGCTTATAGTCAAATTAAAGTTAGTAGTCCTGAAGATATATCAGAAGTGATCAAGATTGCCAATGAAACAGGCAAGAAGATTTATGTTCAGGGTCGAGAGCATCATTGGGGAGCTTGTGGGGAGAGTGATGAGAGTACGATTGTTATCTCTCCTGATATTCATTTTTTTTCAGAGATTAAAGAAATTGATAGCAATGAGGCAAGTATTGAAATTGGTGCGAGTGTAAGACTTGAGGAGTTAAATCTGCATTTGGCGAATACTTCTTGGGCTTTGGAGAATATGGGAGCGATAGCGGAGCAAAATGTATCTGCTTTGGTAAGCACAAACACTCATGGAGCTCATCCGAAAAAAGGAGGATTTTCGACATTGGTTCAAGAGTTGGTTTTTGTGGATGCAGATGGTATTATTCATACTTGTATTCGAGGACATGAGTCGTGGGAGTTAGCGAAGTTTGTGCTGGGAAGCACAGGAAAAGCGGGGGTGATTACTAGTTTGAGATTGAAACTTGTCCCTTCATTCAATTTAATGGTGGAAGAGGTGATGTTTGAGAATTCGGACGCTTTGAAGCAAGAATCATTTGATCAAAAATTGAAAATAGCATTGGAAAACGATGCTTATTTGAGGTGGTTTTTGTTCCCAAATTCAGGCACAGGGAAGGTGTTGAAAGATAGTGAAGGCTGCCCTTTGGATACTTATGAAACAGGTAATACTCAATTGACTGTTTGGAGAAGAACTTCCAAGAATGGAAAAGGAAGAGGATGGCTCAGGGGCAAGATGGAAGGTTTTGTCGCGAATTATATGTCTAAGAAAATTGACAAGTTCTTGGATAAGGATTTTAAAGACAGGGATCCTGATTGGTTGCATAAAGTAACCCGATTGATGATTTGGTTGATGAGTCGGCCATATTCATTTGTGGGAAGATCTGATTTGGCTTTGACAGCGGAGCCGAATATGCCGATCAAAAGCCAGATAGGCTCTCATACAACGGAATTGTACTTTAGAAGCGAATGCGCTGAGTGTGTCATTAAATCAGTATTGCGCAAGATCGATGAGATGGCTTCGACAGGAAAGTGTTTTGTATGGAAGCCTATGCGGTTGAGAGTTATGTCGGGAGATCAGGATGCGTATTGCAGTCAAGTTTATGATCAAAACTCATCAGGTGATGTATATATGACCATGGATATTGATATCTATGAAGGACAATTTGTTGGCAAGGTCGAGTCGGTTTATTCTGAATTAAGAAAAGAAGCTGATAAAGCTATATTGCGGTACAATCAAGAAAATAAGGTCGAAATGCCTTTGACAAGTTTTCATCTTGGGAAAACAGCGCCACTGTTGCATGACGAGTATGGTGAATTATTTAGATCAAGACCGGGGATACGTATTTTTATAGAATATTTAAAAAAGCAAAAGTTTCAGACTTTTACGCATCCCCGGTTTATGGATTTGTTTGGGTTGACAGAGAAGCCGTCTTGATTTTAACAATTTCTTAAATAGTTCTTGTGGCTTTTCTTTTAATGAACATGATGCATTTGACTAGCCAAAGGGGGAATGTCGGCATTTTAGATTTGTTATTGTAGCTTGGGCGATTTTCAATGTCGTTAATCCATCGCATAATATTGGGGTATTGACTTAGGCTAAAGCCGTAGTTTTTTAGGGCAAGGGCATTCATTCCCCAAGCAATGTCTGAAAGTGTGTAAGTGTCGCAGGTTAAATAGCGATGTTTACCTAATTCATTTTCTATTTGGGTTAGAATTGTATGATTTGCTTTCATGACTTCGTTTTTCACCTTTGAGGACATGTTGTAGCCTTTGTTTTTTAAAAATTCAGCTCTTTTAGGATTGATTTTTTGATAGATAGAGAAGTTTTTTGCCGAGCAAGGCCTGCCTATGCCTACTGAGTATAAATATGCGGCTATATTTTCCAGATGGCTGTTAGCGGCGTAATCTACCCATTCCCACATAGATTCGATTTCTTCTTCTTTGTCAGGTAAAAGGGAGGGTGTTGGAAATTTTTCTTCGAGATATCTTAAGATGTCTTCCGAGCCATAGATGGATTTTCCTTCATGGATAAGTGCAGGAACTTCGCCGAGCGGATTGATTTGCAAATAATCCTCTTGTAGTTGTTCGCAAGTTAATAGATTGATCTCATGACCTGTCCATTCTAGTTTTTTTTCTTCCAAAGCCAAGCGAGCTCTTGCAGAGCAATTAGATCCTCCTGCATGAAAGAGGTGAAATCCTTTAAGATCAAGAAGTTTTTTATCAGTAAGGTTGATGATCGGCATGATAGTGTATTTTAGAGATGAAGAGTTTGATGAATGATTTTACCCGCAAGCGCCGTAACATTGCTTAGGGATGTGTATATGAACAAAGTTGGAAGAATTGATGTGATGCTTGAGAATTATCTTGTAATTATCTTCGCCTGCTAAGACTCCATGAATGGGCGATGTGATTTCACCAACCTTGTCATTAATGCTAAATGAGATTTTTTTCCCAATTCTAGAGCTGTTGTTCATGCTTTCTGGAATTTTTAATGGTGAATTAGATTCAGCTATTTCAAGGGCGGTCTCAGGCTTAAGTTCTTTAAGGTTTGAGGAATTAAAAGAATCAATTCTTTCCAGCCAAGGTATGATGTGACGGGTGTCTTTGGCGAGCTTTAATTTATTTAATTGGTAATGATACCAAATATGGTTGTAAGCAGTGAAATCAGATAGCGTTGGTTGAAGATCATTGAATAAGAATTTTCTCTTAGACAACATATTGTCCATTTTATGAATGAATTCAATGGATGCCTGTATGTGCGCTTCTTTTGATTTGCCTTGATTAAGATTGAATTCAGGATGTTTTTTTTTAATTTTTATTCTGTCTTTGAGGAACTCGAACGCCTCTTTAGGCGGAATCGACCTGAAGTAGCCTATGATGAAATCAATTGGAGATAACGAGACAAGCATGGAAATGAAAATCTCGTTTTCACAGTAGTCGATAAATTCTCGTTCTTCTTGTTTGAGACAGGTTCTGTCAAGATAGTTGTTGTTTGTTTCGATTGCGATTTGTTTGGATATCAAATCAGTGTCGCAATATATGTCAGCTCCAATTTGAAGAATAGGGATTCTTCGACTGTAATTATTTGCTAACTTTTCTTGAATGGGTCTTGGAACGCCTTTGGGCGCAATTACTGACATCCAGTTGGCTTGTGAGTAGTCAAGCATAGCCATAATCTTTTGAGAATAAGGAGAACCTAAAGTTCTGTGAAGGATAAGAATTTTATTGCTAGGCATCATTTTGTTGTTTTGTTTGATGCAAATGTAGCTTATCCGTTTCGTCAAAATTTTACCAAATGTTAAAAACGACGAGCTTAGTGTTTTTGTGATCTGATTCTGCTTAAGCTTTGCTGTGTGACACCCAAATAACTTGCTATGTCTCCTAAGCTTGCTTTCGCGAAGATTTTTGGTTGTGATGCTATGAGTTTCTCGTAACGTTCTTTGGCTGTTAGCATTTGCATGTCGCTTAGTCGTTCGATAATTTGAGACATGATATCAAAGGTAAAGGCATGGAAAGCTTTAGCTGTTTCAATGTCTTGGTAGAAGAAATTGAATGCTTGTTCTCTGCTTATGGAAAGGCTGACAACCGGTTCCATAGTCTCCAAGCCATAGTGTGACGGTGTTTGTTTCATGAAACTCTGCATAAGTGTTATCATGTCGTTTTCGAAAGAAAACCATGTGCTGATATCATTGCCTTTATTGTCGTAATAAAAACCTCTAACGGATCCGCTTTTGATTAAATAGACTTTTCGGCAAACTTCAGGAGGCCTTAGGATTGGGTGATTGGCTTCGAATTGTTCTAATTTGCCATGGGTTTGAAAAAAGCTGTTAAAGTCCATTTAGATTTATTGATTAGAGTTAAGTCAAATATAACAACGGTCTTGAACTTTGGTGTGTTCGAGGGGAATCAGGGATTGATGAGAAATGAATATAATTTTAAAAAGCTATGAATAGTAATATTTATAAGTATATAATTCATGTGAAATATTTTTTTTTCAAAAAAAACGAGAAAAAAAATCTGAATCTGTCACATATCAATTCTTGACTTGTCATACTCATTGTGCAAGTTTATATGGAAACTTGGCTGGTATGTAATTAATCCATAGATCATTTTTTTATGGCAAAAATAGATAAAATGCTACAGGAAACTCCTGTCGCGATTGTAGGGATGGCATCTTTGTTCGCGGATTCAGCGAACTTGGAGCAGTATTGGGAAAACATTTTACAAGGTATTGACTGTGTAAAAGAAGTTCCTGGAGACAGATGGAAAATTGAGGATCTATATGATCCGGATCCGATGAAAGCCGATAAAACTTATTGCAAGGTAGGTGGCTTCATTCCGGATATTGATTTCAATCCAATGGAGTTTGGACTTCCTCCTAATTTGCTGGAGGTGACAGACGCTTCCCAACTGTTGAGCTTGCTTGTCGCTAGAGACGCTTTGACAGATGCTGGATATGCTCCAGGTTCCGAAGCATTGAATGCGGATGTTAGAAAAAACACAGGTTGTATCCTAGGAGTTGGTGGAGGACAGAAATTGATCACTCCGCTCACAGCGAGACTTCAAGAGCCTGTTTGGAGAAAAGCGCTCGAAAAGCATAATTTGCCTGAAGAGGAGATTGTGCAGATTGTAGAAAAGATAAAAGCGGCTTATATACCGTGGACTGAGAATTCATTCCCAGGCATGCTTGGTAATGTGATCGCAGGCCGTGTTGCAAATAGATTTGATCTTGGAGGAATAAACTCTGTAGTTGATGCCGCATGCGCAGCTTCATTAAGCGCGATTAAGATGGCAGTATCGGAGTTGATCGAAGGCCGTTGCGATATGATGGTTACAGGAGGGGTTGATACAGACAATTCTCCTTTCATGTATATGAGTTTTAGCAAGACGCCGGCATTTTCTAAGCAAGGCAGCATTCGTCCTTTTGATCATGAAGGTGATGGTATGCTAATCGGCGAAGGTGTTGGTATGGTTGTGTTGAAAAGACTTGACGATGCGGTTAGGGATGGAGACAGAATCTACTCGGTTATCAAAGGAATAGGAGGCTCTTCGGATGGTAAATTCAAGAGTATTTATGCTCCAAGGCCTTCAGGCCAAGCATTGGCTATGAACAGGGCTTATGAGGAAGCTGGATTTGACGCATCTTCTGTAGGTTTGATCGAAGCGCATGGTACAGGTACTAATGCTGGTGACGCTGCGGAAGGAGAATCGATGAAAATGGTTTTCGGTGCGAATGACGAGCGTAAGAATCACATTGCCTTGGGTAGTGTTAAGTCGCAGGTAGGTCATACTAAAGCTGCGGCAGGTGTCGCGGGTATGATCAAAGCGGCAATGGCGCTTCATCAAAAAGTTCTTCCGGGAACTATCAATGTTACCCAGCCTAATGAAAAATTAGATATAAATAATTCTCCGCTTTATGTAAATACGGAAACTCGTCCTTGGTTTCGAAAGTCTTCTCAAACACCGAGAAGAGCAGGGATAAGTGCTTTTGGTTTTGGAGGTGTCAACCTTCACTTCGCAATGGAAGAATATACTGCTGAACAGCAAAAAGCATATCGCGTTGAGAATTTTCACAATTTGATATTATTGAATGCCGCTACTCCAGCGGATTTAATAACTGAAGTTGACGCTAAGCTTGAAGCATTGAATTCAGATGATGCCAGCATCAATTTGAAAGAGCTTGCGATAGCGTCGAAAACAGTTAATATACCGTCTCACAATGCTAGATTAGGTTTTGTAGCATCTTCGACGACAGAAGCAGTGAATAAGTTGCAAGTAGCTCGTAAGATGTTAGTCGAGAAGCAAGCAGAGGTAGAATGGAATCACCCGTTGATGGGAGTCTATTATAGAAGTTCAGCTGTTTCAAATTCTGAAAAAGTTGTAGCTCTATTTGCCGGCCAAGGTTCCCAGTATGTGAATATGGGAAGAAGTTTGGCAAACTCATTCCCGACAGTAAGAAATGCTTTCGCGGATTCTAATAATTTGTTTGAGAATGCGGGAGAAAGCTTGTTGACTGATACAGTTTATCCAATTCCTGTATTTTCTGATGAAGAAAGAAAAAATCAACAAGCTGTGTTGACAAGAACGCAAAATGCTCAGCCGGCGATTGGCGCTTTGAGTGCGGGAATGTTCAAATTGCTTAAAGGAGCAGGTTTTGAGGCTGACTTTTACGCAGGACATAGTTATGGTGAATTGACGGCGCTTTGGGCTTCGGGAGTTATCGATGAGACAACATTCCATTCATTGTCCAAGGCTAGAGGAGCTGCGATGGGAGCTCCAAATGATGGCGAAGACAGCAGCATGTTGGCAGTTAAAGCTCCTGCTACGGCATTGAAAACAGAAATAGCGGTTTATTCAGATGTGAAGATCGCCAATGTTAACTCTGATAATCAAACGATACTTGGAGGTTCTACAGCTAGTCTGCAAAGATTGAAGGATGAATTGAAAGCTAAAGGTTATTTGGCTACATTGCTTCCAGTTTCAGCGGCTTTCCATACGCCATATGTTGAGCATGCGCAAAAGCCATTTGCTCAAGCTATTGCTAATGCGAACTTCAAGACCAGTTCAAAAGTCGTTTATTCAAACACTTCAGGAGCCGCTTATCCAAATCAACCGGAAAAATACAAGCAGATTCTTACCGACCACATGTTGAACTCAGTTTTGTTCAAAGATCAAGTTGAGAATATCTATAATGCCGGAGGTCGAGTATTTGTTGAGTTTGGGCCGAAAAATATTTTGACCAACCTCGTAAAAGATATTTTAGGAGAAAAGCCATATCATGCGATTGCTTTGAACGCTAATCCTAAGAAAGATGATTACCAGCAATTTGTTGAGGCTGTAATTCAGCTTTCAGTATTGGGTATACAGGTTCAAGGTTTTGATAAATTCGCTTTGGATAAGGTTGAGAAAAAGCCTAAAGCGAAGATCAGTGTGACATTAAACGGAGCCAATTACGTGTCTGATGGTTACCGTAAAAAATATGAAGCTTTATTGGCGGAAGAAGTATCAGCTTCTAATAGCGCTGAAGAGCCTAAGACATTGGCTGAGGAAATTGAAACAGTAGTTGTTGAAACTCAGGATGTCGCAACAGTATTTCAAGAAAAAATTCTAAATAAGAAGAATAAAGAGTTAGAAGAAGCCATGGCAGAGAAAGAATTGTTAAATCAGATTCAGGCTGATATTCAACGTTTGACAGATCAGCAGGGAAGAATCGAGCAAATGCTTAAAGCATTGTTCAGCATGCAAACGGAGAATCAATTGCAAGCGGCTCAACAACCTGCGGCTCAATTGGGTCAAGCTGAAGTGAACAACACTCAACCTGTTGTGGAAACCCCAACTCTAGAGCCTGTTGACACTGTTGTAGAGGTGAAAGCTCCAGTAGCTGCTGCACCAGTTCAAGAGCCTGTTGCTCCATCTCAAGGTGGTGTCTCACGCAAAGAGATTGAAGATTCACTAATGGTTGTGATTGCCGAGAAAACAGGATATCCTTCGGAAATGCTTGAAATGAGCATGGATATGGAAGCTGATCTTGGAATCGATTCAATCAAACGTGTTGAAATCTTCGGTGCAATGACAGATGCTAATCCTTCAGTGCAAGGAGTTGAGCCTTCTGAATTGGCAGAACTAAGAACATTGGAGCAAATCGCTGATTATATCGCTTCAAAAGCGGGCGCTACATCGGCTCCTGCTGCTCAAGCTGCACCAGCAGTTGAAACTCCAGCTCCAGTAGCTGCTGCACCAGTTCAAGAGACTTCTGCTTCATCTCAAGGTGGTGTTTCACGCAAAGAGATTGAAGATTCTCTTATGGTAGTGATTGCTGAAAAAACAGGTTATCCTTCGGAAATGCTTGAAATGAGCATGGACATGGAAGCTGACCTTGGAATCGATTCAATCAAGCGTGTTGAAATTTTCGGCGCGATGACAGATGCTAATCCTTCAGTGCAAGGAGTTGAGCCTTCTGAATTGGCTGAACTAAGAACATTGGAGCAAATCGCTGACTATATCGCTTCAAAAGCGGGCGCTACATCAGCTCCTGCTGCTCAAGCTGCACCAGCAGTTGAAACTCCAGCTCCAGTAGCTGCTGCTCCAGTAGCTGCTGCTCCAGTTCAAGAAACTGTTGCTCCAGCGCAAGGCGGTGTTTCACGCAAAGAAATCGAAGATTCACTAATGGTCGTGATTGCTGAGAAAACAGGTTATCCTTCAGAAATGCTAGAATTGAGCATGGACATGGAAGCTGATCTTGGAATCGACTCAATCAAGCGTGTTGAGATCTTCGGTGCGATGACAGATGCTAATCCTTCAGTGCAAGGAGTTGAGCCTTCTGAGTTGGCTGAACTAAGAACATTGGAGCAAATCGCTGACTATATCGCTTCAAAAGCGGGCGCTACCTCATCTCCTGCTGCTCAAGCTGCACCAGTAGTTGAAACTCCAGCTCCAGTAGCTGCTGCTCCAGTTCAAGAGCCTGTTGCGCCAGCTCAAGGTGGTGTTTCACGCAAGGAAATTGAAGATTCACTTATGGTTGTGATTGCTGAGAAAACAGGTTATCCTTCAGAAATGCTAGAATTGAGCATGGACATGGAAGCTGATCTTGGAATCGACTCAATCAAGCGTGTTGAGATCTTCGGTGCGATGACAGATGCTAATCCTTCAGTGCAAGGAGTTGAGCCTTCTGAGTTGGCTGAACTAAGAACACTCGAACAAATCGCTGATTATATCGCTTCAAAAGCGGGCGCTGCATCAGCCTCTGCTGCTCAAGCTGTACCAGCAGTTGAAACTCCAGCTCCAGTAGCTGCTGCTCCAGTTCAAGAGACTGTTGCTCCAGCGGAAGGCGGTGTTTCACGCAAAGAAATCGAAGATTCACTAATGGTAGTAATCGCTGAGAAGACAGGTTATCCTTCAGAAATGCTAGAATTGAGCATGGACATGGAAGCTGATCTTGGAATCGACTCAATCAAGCGTGTTGAGATCTTCGGTGCGATGACAGATGCTAATCCTTCAGTGCAAGGAGTTGAGCCTTCTGAATTGGCTGAACTAAGAACATTGGAGCAAATCGCTGATTATATCGCTTCAAAAGCGGGCGCTGCATCAGCTCAAGCTGCACCAGCAGTTGAAACTCCAGCTCCAGTAGCTGCTGCTCCAGTTCAAGAGACTGTTGCTCCAGCGCAAGGCGGTGTTTCACGCAAAGAAATCGAAGATTCATTAATGGTTGTGATCGCCGAGAAAACAGGTTATCCAGCTGAAATGCTAGAGTTAAGCATGGACATGGAAGCTGATCTTGGAATCGATTCGATTAAGCGTGTTGAGATCTTTGGAGCGATGACAGATGCTAACCCTTCAGTGCAAGGAGTTGAGCCGTCTGAGCTTGCAGAGTTAAGAACACTCGAACAAATAGCTGATTATATCACTGCGAAAGCAGGTGGAAATACGGAGTCTGCGGACGCCGAAAAAAAAAAGCCTACACAACAGTCTAGTGTAGAAACATCAAAAACAAGCACACAAGGAGACTCTACAGCGTTTACTGCGGGTGAGTATCCTCGTGTGCCTCGTTCCGATGTAAGAGTAAAATTCATTCCTGAGCCGGACCAGCTGAACATACCAGTTGATGCACAATCTACAGCTTTGGTTACCAATGATGGCTCAGGTTTGACTATTTCAGTATGCGAAGAGCTTATTGCAAAAGGTCATCAAGTAACCATTTTGACTTTCCCAGAGTCATTAGTTCGTAAGAACAAAACCGCACTGCCTCAAGGTGTAAAAGAAATCATTCTAACAGAAGTTTCAGATCAGAATATTGGAGAAGCAGTAGCTCAAGCAGGATCTGTAAGCAACTTTATTCATTTACAGCCTTCATTCCTTTTCCCTCTTGGAAAATTAGGATTCCACTTTGACAAGGAAAAAGCTTTAGTAAAGTCTGTATATCTATTGGCAAAGCACTTAAAGCCGACATTAAATGAGAATTCTAAAAAGCAAAGAACATCTTTCATCTCAGTAATGAGACTTGATGGTGCTTTGGGTGTTAAAAACCCAGGAAATATTTCATTCATTAGTGGAGGATTGTTCGGATTGAATAAATGTCTGAATCTTGAGTGGAAAAACGTATTCTGCCGCGGTATCGATATCGCATTTACAATGAATGCTGAACTTGCAGCTTCTAAAATTGTAAACGAGATTTATGATGCAGATAATTGCCTGACAGATATTGCTTACAATGCTGAAGGCAAGAGATTTACTTTAGTAGCTGAAGAAATGGAGCCTGTTCAAGGTCAAATTGATTCTACCATCACTTCTGAAAATGTATTTGTAGTTACAGGTGGAGCAAGAGGCGTAACGGCTGATTGTGTGAAGCAAATGGCTAAGACATTTAAGTCTAAATTTATCTTGATTGGTAGATCTCCATTAGCTGATTCAGAGCCAACTTGGGCACAAGGAATTGACGATAAAACAGCTCTTAATAAAAGCGCTATGCAAGCTTTGATTGCTGAAGGTAAGAAACCGCTTCCTAAGGATGTTCAAAGAATGGTAGGAAGAGTTTTAGCTCAAAGAGAGATTCAGGAAAATCTTGCCTATATCAAATCTGTTGGAGCTGAAGCATATTACAAATCAGCAGATGCCACAGATCCAGAAGCTTTGAAAAAAGCAATTGATGAAGTAACGTCGATTACTGGTAAAGTTACAGGAATCATTCACGGCGCAGGAGTCTTAGCTGATAAATTGATTGAGAATAAAACGGAAGCTGATTTTGATGCGGTATTTGATGTGAAGATCAAAGGCCTGTTGGCAGTTACTTCAGCTGTAAATATTCATGATATCAAGCATGTGGTATTCTTCTCTTCTGTGGCAGGTTTTTATGGAAATGTTGGCCAGACTGATTATGCTATTGCAAATGAAATTCTAAGCAAAACAGCTCATTTATTTAAGAAAAATCATCCTGATGTTCATGTAGTTTCAGTAAACTGGGGCGCTTGGGACGGCGGAATGGTAAGCGATGGTCTTAAGAAAATCTTTGACGAGCATGGCGTTTCATTAGTTCCTATGGAAGAAGGTCCTGTTGCGATGACGGATCAATTGAGTACTCTATTTTTTGATCAGCCGCAAGTGATCTTGGGCGGAACTTTGCCAATGGCGTCAGCAGACACTACTGGAGAGTTAAATACTTACGAAGTAACTAGAAAATTATCTGAAGAAGCTAATCCATTTCTTTCGCACCATGTGATTCAAGGAAATGCAGTTCTTCCGATTATCAATGCTTCTAACTGGATGGCTCAAACTGCTGAAGATTTATATCCGGGATTTAATCTTCATAAGCTTGAAAATGCTAAGCTGTATAAAGGAATTGTATTTGACGGATCGGAAAAAGACCAATATACTGTTACGGTTAAGGAACTAGAAAAGAGCGAAGAGGAAATAACAGTTAGCGTTATGGTATCTTCCGCTGGAGCTAAATTACCATTGAATCATTATGGATCAACAGTAACATTGAGAAGCAAACCAGCTGAAAGACCAGTTCATCAAATCCCATCTAAAGATATCGTGCCTGTAGTGGCTGATGCTTCTTCGGTATACGAAGATGGAACGCTTTTTCACGGAACAGACTTCAGAGGAATCAAGCAAGTGATAACTCTGGATGAAAGCGGAACGACATTCTTGTGCGAGCATGACGGTGTAGAAGAAGAGAGACAAGGACAATTTCCTGTAAAGGCTGTCAACTCATTCTTGACGGATATCATGTACCAAGGTCTTCTGGTATGGGTAAGAAGATTCCAAGGATGCGCAAGCTTGCCATTAAGAACAGAGTGGGTGCAAGTATATGAAGCGCTTCCATTCGGAAAACCATTTTATGTAAGAATTGATGTGTTGAAGGCTGATGATTTTGCAATGGAAGCAGATATCGTAGCATTCGATGCAGAGACAGGTAAAGAATACTTAAGAAGTCACAGAGCTGGTGTTACAGTAAGCCGTGACTTGAAGTGGAGTTAATTTGGTAAATCAAAAGTTCAGTATTGAAGATAGCAGGGAGGGCTTGAGTTCTCTCTGCATTTATTCGAAGACTTTATTCTTTACAGATATATGGAGAACAAGAAAGAAAAAATAGCGGTGATTGGCATGGGAGGCCTTTTTCCAGGTTCTGAAACCTTGGATGGCTTCTGGCAAAATCTCCTTGATAATAAAGATTTGGTAACTAAGTCTGATGAAGGTACGTTTGGTACGTCTCCTGAAGGATTTTACCATACTGAAAAAGGAAAGCTTGACAAATGCTATGCGTTGCGTGGCGGTTATGTCAGGAATTTCCAATTTGATGCTGAAGATTACCTTTTGCCTTCCAATTTGCTGGCTAAGCAAGACGATCAGTTCAAATGGTCGCTTCATGTTGCCAAGGAAGCGTTGAAGCATTCCGGATATTGGAAAAAAGATACGCTGGAGAAATCAGGCGTTATCTTAGGGAATCTGTCTTTTCCTACGAGGTACTCAAGACAAATCCTTTCTTCTGTATATGCTGAAATGGCAGAAGAAATGGTAAGCGAGCTAACAGGAGACAAACTTGCGATCAATGCTCATAAGACAGAATACCCAGCAGATATCAACGATACTTTGATTACCAATGCGCCGGCGGCTTTGATCGCTCAAGCAGTGGGTATGAAAGGAATGAATTATTCTTTGGATGCAGCATGCGCTTCAAGTTTGTATGCTGTAAAATTAGCATGCGATGAATTGCATACAGGTCGTGCTGATATGATGCTTGCCGGAGCTGTAAGTGGTTCTGATCCATTGTTTATTCATATGGGATTCTCTTATTTCCATGCTTATGCTCGCATGAATGAAAAGTCCGCGCCTATGGACAGTGCTTCTGGAGGTTTGACTTCTGCAGAAGGCGCTGGTATGGTGGTGTTGAAAAGACTTTCTGATGCGAAAAGAGATGGCGATAATATCTTGGCTGTAATCGATGCTGTAGGTTTGTCTAATGATGGTAAAGGTAAATTCTTGTTAAGCCCGAATCCAAAAGGACAAAAGCTTGCATTTGAAAGAGCATACGAGCAAACGGACTTGACTCCTGAGCAAATAGACTATTTGGAGTGTCATGCTACAGGAACTCCGCTTGGTGATAATACAGAAATTAATAGCATAGAAGATTTCTTTGCTAATGGAGATCATAAGGCTCCATATATGGGATCGATCAAGTCCAATATGGGACATTTGCTGACAGCAGCAGGTATGACCGGCATGCTGAAAGTTATCTTGGCGATGCAAAAGCAGATGATTCCGGCGACGATCAAGATTGATTCTCCTTTGAAGTCAGAGCAAGGAAAGATCAGCTCGGATCAGATGATCAGAGAAAATTCTTCTTGGAAATCAAAAGGCGAAAAACCTCATGCAGGTATCAACGCATTTGGATTTGGTGGTACAAATGCCCACATGGTTCTTTCGGCTTATGAAGATGAAAGATATATAGCTCCTGAAAAGACAGAAGTAGAAAAGCAGGAATTGGCTATTGTCGGAATGGATATGCATTTTGGTAATTGCGAGAGCCTCGAAGATTTCTACCTTTCTTTATTTAACGGAGAACAACATTTCAGACCACTGCCAGAGCGCAGATGGAAAGGAATGGAAAAACTTCAAACTGTCAGAAAGCAATTAGGCTTGAAAGATGGGGAAGAAGTACAAGGTGCTTGGCTTGAAGAATATGACTTGGATTTGTTAAGATTCAAGATTCAGCCAAAAGAAGCCGAAAGATTGACGCTTCAGCAGACTATCATGCTGAAAGTCGCAGACAAAGCGATGAAAGATGCGAATCTTACTTCTTGGGAAGGAAAAGCATCGAATGTGGCAGTAATCACGGCGATGGAATCAGAACTTGAGATTCATCATCGTATGGGACGTTGGGATCTTTGTTGGCAGGTAAATGAAGCATTGGAAAAGGCTGGATTCAACATTGATCAAGCCAAAGAAAGTGCTCTGACAGATGTCTTGAAAGATGCGATCTTCCCGGCTTATGAAGACCATTCGCCAAGTGAGCATACAGGTTTTATCGGAAATATTATTTCCAGCCGTATTTCAGCGCTTTGTGATTTTACTGGTCCGTCATTCACTGTCTCATCCAATGAAAATGCAGTTTATAAAGCTTTGGAAGTTGCCCGTAATTTATTGGCAATGAAAGAAGTGGACGCTGTGGTTCTTGGTGCTGTTGACTTGACAGGAAGCATGGAAAGCGTGCTTAGTCGTCATATGCTTAACCCATTGAACAAAGGAGCAAATTCTTTGAGCTGGAACAAAGGATCAGATGGTTGGACGATAGGTGAAGGAGCTGGAGCTATTGTCTTGAAGAGAGCGGAAGATGCCGACGAAGACAGAGTCTATGCTAAGATCGACGGTATTGCGATTACTCAATCGCCAGTTACGGACTTGAGAGGACAAGCAGATGCTCAGTCGATTCATGATACAGTAAAAGATCTTTATTCTAATAAAAATATAAGACCAACAGATATAGGTTTGTTGGAAGTTTCGGGTAGTGGAGTTGCTTCTGAAGATCAAGCAGAGATCGAAGGACTTTCTTCATTATTCAAAAAAGCAGAACCGATATTCCCTGGTATGCCTACGTATCCAACGTGTGCATTGGGAAGTGCAAAAGCCCATTTGGGACATACTTTTGCGGCATCGGGAATTCTGTCATTGATCAAGACTTCATTATCGCTTTATCATAGATTTATCCCGGGAGTGCCACAATGGCAAGCGCCAAAGCAAGCGGATAAACTGGAAGATTCTGCATTTTATGTGCAGGGAACATCTACACCTTGGCTTCCTGAATTTATGCAGGATACTTTGAGAGCTGGTGTGAATGGTATTGCTTCTGATGGGTCTTTTGCCCACGTATTGATGTCGGAAGCTGATCATCCTAAGGAAAATGAAAAAGGAGCATACCTGAGAAAAGGCGGAGAAAGACTTCTTCCTTTATTTGCAGATTCTGTTGATGGCTTGCAAAATGAATTGGCAAGAATAGAATCTGAAATTGAAGATAATGATTTCAGAACGATTGCTGATAAGGCTTGTGAGGATTTTGTAAATGCGATAGCCAAAGGAGAAATCTTGGTTATTGTAGCTAAAGATTCGACTGAGCTCAAAAAAGAAATTGCATTCTTCAAAAAAGGAATTCAGTTTGCTGTCAAAGGAAACAAACCATTACAAACTCCGGGCGGAAGTTATTACACTCCAAAGCCATTAGGAAAAGATGGTAAACTGGCATGGATGTATCCGGGAGCGGGAAGCGCATATCCGTATTTAGGTTCTGCATTATTCCAGGCATTTCCTCACCTATATGATTTCTTGAAGGGAAGAGTAAACCATCTTTCGACGGCGATTTTCGGAGCTGAGCTATATCCAAGAACTTTAGTCACTTTAGACGAAGATCAGAAAAAGCAACAGGCTAGAAGATTGCGTTCGATGGCATTGCCAATGATGGCGGCAGGATGTTCGTACTCGGCTATGCTAACGGAAGTTTTCCAAAATAAAATGAATGTAAAAGGTGACGCAGCCTTTGGTTACAGTATGGGAGAGACAAGCTCGATGCTTTACTGTCAGAATATCTGGGATGCGCATTACATTGATGAGAAATTTATCCATTCTCCAGTTTTCCAAGAGAAAGTAGGAGGAAGATTGACATTATTGGCTGAACATTGGGGAGTAAAACCTAAGGAAGCCAGAGAACTTTGGACGAGTAAGCTGATAAATATTCCTAAAGGAATTGCAGGTTATGCTACTTTGGAAGAGTGGTACAGAGCTGAAATCGAAGGAAAAGAAGAGCGTATATTCTTATCATTCATCAATCTGGATACTGAGATTGTTCTTTCGGGAGACAGAAGAGATCTTGACAGAGTGCTTGAAGCACATGGTATTCAGGCGATGGAGATTAGAAACAATAATGTGGTGCATCACGAGTTTGTGCGTAAGATTACGGACGAATTAATAGTAATGCATGATCTTCCGATCGAATCGAAGCCTGATCTGAAATATTATTCTGGCGTGACAGCTCAACCTTTGGAACTAGACAGCAAGATCTTGGCTGAAAATGCTAAGGAAGTTTGCTGTCAGGAGGTGAACTTGCCGAAGTTAGTGAGACAAATTCATGCGGATGGACATACATTGTTCATGGAAGCTGGAGCAAATGCGACGCTTTGCCGTTGGGTCAATGACATTTTGCCAAAAGACGAGCATGTTGTGATTCCGACAGACAGAAAAGGAGCGGGAGTATTGAGAAATCTTTGTGCTACGACTGCGATGTTATTAGCTCATGGCATGGATGCTGACATCAGTGCCTATTATGAGTCGCAGGAAGAAAAAGACAGCAGAAAGAAAAAACAGCTCAAAATAACACTACGTACAGGAGGTAAGCCTTACCAAAGTGCATTTACAGAAGAAAATAAAAAGAAATTCGCATTTACAGAAGCTGAAAAACCAGCTTTGGTAGCTCAAGAAGTTCAAGAGCCGGTATTGGAAATGGCAGGAGCAGAGCCAAACAGTATTGCTGTAAGCGAACCAATAAAAGAGATACAAAACACTGATAATTTTTCAAACGATATGATTGACAACAAGGTAGAAAGCAAGGTGGCTGAGAATGGTTTGCCTTTGCAGGATTATAATCATCCGGATTATTTGAAAGACAAAAAAGTCATCTGGAATGAAGAAGACTTGTTGACATTTGCCTCTGGCAAGATCAGCGACGTATTTGGCGATGATTTCGCCGTGATCGATACTTATTCGAGAAGAGTAATGTTGCCAATGCCTCCATACTTGCTTGTGAGCAGAGTAACAGAATTGAATGCCAAAACTGGAGAGTTCAAGCCTTCTACGATTACTACAGAATACGATATTCCTTACAACTCTTGGTTTGCCACTGACGGACAGATTCCTTGGGCTGTAGCGGTAGAGTCAGGTCAGTGTGACTTGTTATTGATCAGTTATTTAGGAATTGATTTTGAGAATAAAGGGGACTACGTTTACCGTTTGTTGGATTGTACATTGACATTCTTGGATGATCTTCCATTTGAAGGACAGACATTGAGATATGATATCAAGATCAACAATTATATCAGAAACGGTAAGAACTTACTTTTCTTCTTCAGCTATGAGTGTTTCGTAGGGGACAGAATGGTCTTGAAGATGGATAATGGTTGCGCAGGTTTCTTCAACGATGCTGAATTGGCAGAAGGGCAAGGAATTGTATATAAGCAATCAGAAATCGAAGAAAGAAATAATCGTCCAAGAAAGTATTTCACACCACTTTTGAATTGCGACAAGACCTCATTTACTAAAGAAGAACTTGTGGCATTGACTAAAGGTGATTTCGTTTCTTGTTTCAATGAGAATTACGACCCAATGGGTAAAAACGACTCATTGCGTCTACCACCTGAAGATATCTTGATGTTGGATAGAATATCAAAAGTTGATTTAACTGGTGGTTCTTCAGGTATCGGGTTTATAGAAGCGGAAAAAGACCTAATGCCAAAAGACTGGTATTTCCCTTGTCACTTCCGTGATGATGAAGTATTGGCAGGTTCTCTTCAAGCAGAAGGTGGAGGACAGTTATTGCGTTTCTTCATGTTGTTATTAGGTATGCAACGTATCACCAAAGATGCGCGTTATCAGCCAGTTCTTGATTTGCCTCAAAAAGTAAGATGCCGTAAGGAAGTTCCTGCCAAAGAAGGTAAATTGATCTACAGAATGGACGTGAAAGATATCGGATTAACTCCTGAGCCTTATGTGGTGGCTGATTTGGAGATAATTTATGATGGATATGTAGCTGTTCATTTTGAAAACTTAGGATTGAAGCTTCAAGAAAAAGGAAACGAAACTTATATCAAGAAGCAAAAGAATATGGTCAACGGTATCTATGTGAAGCCGGTTGATTATCCTGTTTTGTTAAATGAAAGCCAGATTACTGAATTCGCTCTTGGTCCAGTTTCAGATTGCTTTGGAGACGAGTACAAAGTATATGATGGTAGAACATTGTCAAGACAGCCAAATACAGATTTGCAATTAATCTCTCGTGTGCTTTCGATCACAGGAGAAAGACATAAATTTGATAACAAGCCAGTTATTACTTCAGAATATGACGTGCCGGCTGATGCTTGGTATTATAAGCAAAATGCTAATGCGGAAATGCCTTATTCTGTATTGATGGAAATTGCTTTACAACCATGCGGATTCTTAGGAGCTTATCTTGGAAGCACATTGTCATTCCCTGATAAAGATCTTTACTTTAGAAATCTTGACGGTGATGGAGAGATGATCAAGCGTGTTGATTTGAGAGGAAAAGTTATTACGAATAAAGCTTGTCTTGACTCTCATACCAATCTTGGAGGAACTGTTGTTCAGCGTTATTCTTACGAATTATTCGTAGATGGAGAAATGTTCTACAAAGGTAAATCATCTTTTGGATTCTTCTCTAAAGCGGATCTTTCGAGTCAGGCAGGTCTTGACCAAGGACAATCTAAGCCAAGCTGGATTGCTGAAAACCCTCAAGATAGCTTGTCATTCAATTTAGATTCTCTATTTGGAAAAATGAAGCTTTACAAATCTGTAAATGCTCAGTCTCCAAACTTACACCTTGCTGGCGATCAGTTGAATCTGTTGGACAAAGCGACAATCGTAAAAGACGGTGGTAAATACGGAAAAGGATATATCCACGCTTCAAGAGCGATCTTGCCTAAAGACTGGTTCTTTACTTGTCACTTCTACCAAGATCCAGTAATGCCAGGTTCTCTTGGTGTAGAAGCGATTCACCAAGCGATGCAGGTATTTGCTTTGCAACAAGGATTGGCTGATGGTATGGCTAATGTAGCTTTTCTACAAGCTGGAGAAAATCATAAGACGGTATGGAAGTACAGAGGACAAATCTTGCAAGATGATCCGATGATGAATCTTGAAGTACATATCAAGTCAATTGAAAATGTCAATGGAAAAGTAAATATCGTAGCTGACTGTAACCTTTGGAAAGGTGAGCTTAGAATTTACGAAATCACTGATCTGGCTTTAGTGATCGGATAGTGATTGAAATTTATGCAAATAAAAAAATCTCCCTTTGAAGGGAGTTAGAGGGATGTTCATCGTGACGAATTACATCCCCCTTGCCTACCTTCACAATGTTATTAAGTTAAGATGAAAAGTCAGCTGTAAACTGAATTTTCTACCTTGTAGACGGGCTTTATAGCTACTTGAGAAGTGCTGACATCCCCCTACACCCCCTTCGAAGGGGGACTTAATTACTTACTTAATGACATTGTCCTGCTTCAAAGGGGGAATAATATAGAGATTATTTGAGTTTTTATTTGTCATAATATTCTTTAAAAAACATTCAAAAATCGGCGTGAACTCACCTTCGCGCCTTTTCCTGATAAAGAAATGACGCAAGTTATAGAAAATATAAACAACGGAATTACTTCAGTTGCACCGAAATCATCCAGCAAATGGTTTGGAGCTTCATCAGCTATCAAACAGGATGCAAATGAAGTGCAAAGCCTTTTGAAAAATATCTCGCAGCCAGCATTTGTGTTGAGAGATCAAGAAGGTAACATCTCATTTGCTGACAGCATTGGTAACGCTTCTCCGGCTGATCTTCAGACGAGAGAATTGATTACACAGCTTCCGGCTTATCTTCCTGAGCAATTAGGAGATGAGAATTTCAGAAAAGCCTATGGATTGAAATACAATTACATGGGTGGAGCAATGGCCAATGGTATTGCTTCAGCTGATTTGGTGATTGCCATGGGTAAAGCAGGTATGCTTTGTTCTTTCGGAGCTGGTGGATTAGTTCCTTCTAAGATCGAAGAAGCTATCGACAAGATCCAAGCCGAATTGCCAAACGGACCATACGCTGTCAACTTGATCCACAGTCCAAACGAAGTAGCTCTGGAAAGAGAAGCAACAGAAATCTTCCTTCGCAAAGGAGTGAAAGTGATTGAAGCTTCGGCATTCATGGATTTGACAGAATTTGTGGTATTGTATCGTGCCAAAGGATTGAGCAGAAATGCTGATGGCTCGGTAAATATTGGCAATAAGATCATTGCTAAGGTTTCTCGTCTTGAAGTAGCGGAGAAATTCATGAGACCTGCTCCTGAGAAGATGTTGAACGAATTGGTTGCTTCTGCTAAGATCACTGCTGAGCAAGCCCAATTAGCTTTGACTGTTCCTGTAGCGGATGACATTACAGTTGAAGCTGATTCGGGAGGACATACAGATAACAGACCTTTGGTTTGTTTGCTTCCGACAGTTATCGGTTTGAGAAATAAAATACAAGAAGAATTGCAATATGCTGAGCCTGTTCGTATCGGAGCTGGTGGAGGTGTAAGTACGCCGGAATCTGCATTGGGTACATTCATGATGGGTGCTGCGTATGTAGTTACAGGTTCTGTCAATCAGGCTTGTAGAGAATCAGGAAGTTCTGACCATGTGCGTAAAGTATTAGCTCAGGCAGGGATGACTGATATTATGATGGCTCCGGCTTCAGATATGTTTGAGATGGGAGTGAAGTTACAGGTTCTTAAGAAAGGAACCTTATTTCCACTAAGGGCTCAGAAATTATACGATTACTATATCGCATACAATAGCTTGGAAGAAATTCCTGAAAAAGATCGTGCGATTTTGGAGAAAACAGTATTCCAAGATACAATTGAGAATATCTGGAAAGGTTGTATCGCGTTTTTCGAAGCGAGAGATCCGGAGCAAATCACAAGAGCGGAAAACAATCCAAAGCGTAAGATGGCATTGGTATTCCGTTGGTATCTTGGGCTTTCTTCTTCATGGGCAAATGGCGGCGTAAAAGGCCGTGAGCTTGATTATCAGATCTGGTGTGGCCCTGCGATGGGAGCGTTTAACGAATGGGTGAAAGGTTCGCATTTGGAAAGCTGGGAAAACAGGTATGCCGGAGAAGTTGGTGAATTGATGCTTCAAGGCGCTGCGTATTTATACCGTTTGAAGTTTTTGGAAATGCAAGGAATTTCATTAGCTTCAAGTTACTATAATTATACTGTTGACTAGAGGTTATCACGATTGATTTTTTATATCCTTTAAGCAATCGATCAAAATAGATTTCCTATTTTCAGAGATGATATTCAAATCTGAGAATGACAAATTCCCCCTTCAAGGGGGCTAGGGAGATGTTATGTCAAATATATCTGAGATTAGAAATATGAAAATAATTTTGGTCAGGTACTTATTTCCTTTTGGAGGGCATGCAAAGGAGGATGATTAAGGAAATCATAAAAAACTAATCGTGATAAACATTATTATTAAGAAATTTTATATAGAGAGAATAAAAGTTCGGCATTAGCGATAGTGCCGAACTTTCTTGTATTATGAATCAGCGTTTTACTTACGAAGACTTTAAGGTTATTTATTGTCATGCTTCTCAGATCGAGGGAAACTATGAATTATTGGATGGAGAGGAGAGGAGCCGTTATGAACGCTATCTTTCCAAAGATAAAAAGGAGGAATTTCTTAAAGGGAGAGCCTTCTTGAAGAATAATCTGGCCGAATCTTTGGGTCTTTCTGCTAAGTCGATTTCTTTTTCATATACAAAAAATGGCAAACCCTATCTATCGGAAATTTACAGTCCGCACATTTGTCATTTTAATTTATCACATACCAAAGACTACTTTCTTCTAGCCATTTCAACAAAACCTATCGGTGTAGATATCGAAACATTGAGATCTGTGGAAATGGATGAAATGATTCACTTTTTGAGTCCACAAGAGTTAAAATCCCTCAAATCAATAAGCTACGAAAAAGACAGAATCATTCAGCTTTACAAACTCTTCACCAGCAAAGAAGCCTTCATTAAAGCTACCGACAAAAAATACCCGCTAGAACAAATCAGCTTCAAATGGTCAAAATTAAATACCCAATGGGAACTTGATTCACCTCAAGTTGATTGTCAGTTTCATTCTTTGAGAATTACCGATGAGTTGGAGGGGATGGTATGTTGTTTACAAAATACATAAAATGAAATTAGGAGCTCTTTCGAATTCTAATAATCGCCAAATCATCAGTAACCACATGATTCCATTGGTCTTTTAACATCTGAATCTTCTGATCTAAAAACGTATGGTTATTGCTGCCAGACTGATCGATTAGCAAGTAATCGATAATTTCCTCATGTGACTTTTGATATGATTTATTCAGAAGATTTTTGAAAGTGAATATTCCGTCAGTGCTTATGGATAAGTCATCAAATTTGTTGATTGATAATCTTTGATTTTGATTGCTGTACCATTCTTCGAAGTTTTCCGATAAATGGTATGCTAGGTAGTCGGGTTTGTCATCTTGTTCGTATTCGGTGAGTTTTCCATCTACGCAAATCAGGCCATCGCCTATGGTTAGGATTTCCGCTTTAAAGCTGTCTGTATCTAAGATTCCGATAATTAATGTGGATAGCAATTCGTTGGTTTCAAGGCCTAGAAGGTTTTTTGTTTTTTTGACTTCATTGATCAGGTTTCTTAAGATAGTTTTTAATTGAAGTTCTAATGAATCTGAACTTGGCTGCATGAAGTCTTCATAAAACAATTTTTTGGCAATATTTCGAAGAATTTTTCCAAATAAAATCGAAGCGAATACCGATTCATTTCCCATAGTGCAGCCATCCATTACCGCGATTATTTTTTGGCTTGTGGTTATTGGTTCTTCAATTAAAAAATCTTCGCAATGGTTTGTGTGAAATTCTCCGATAGTAAGCGACTTGTATATCTTCATTCATGCAATTTAATGATTAATAAAGATCTCTTGATTATTAACCCTTATTAAGTGTATAAATACGTATCCATTAAATAGACTTTTCTTGTTTGAATGAAATTCTTATGTCGATCCCTTCCCTTATTTCTATGGTTTACTTATCAAAATGATAGTAGTCGATAGTATTTGAATTCAAGATTTCTAAAACTCTTGATTCATTCATGCCAATGTGGATATTATGAGAAGCCAATTTAGTGTTTTAGGTTTATGCGCCTTTTGGACTACAAGAACGTAGATCGCTATTTAACTTCTATAAAATTCCATGAGTAGATCAACTTCTTGAAATTGACATACTAAATTTCAATATAGTTATTGCTATTCGAGATATGTTTGCCATTCTGTTTTACAATAATATTGATGTTTGTTTTGGAGCTTAGTATTAGTTCGTTTATTCCGAGTTGTAGTTCAGATTGTATAGTGAGTGATAATAATGGGGTCAGAACCAACAACTTCATAAGGTGGTTTTACTTTTTAGGTGAATTGAATTTGGCTAACTTAGTTAAAAACTCTTTTTCTTCAATTTTTTTCAATTTAAGTTCTGCTAGGTTCTCTTTGTGGTTTACTTTTATTGATTTTTCAGCATAATACAATTGGTTGTTTTCAAAGCCAATGGCTATTGCAGTTGCATGACTTCCTATTGGGATATTTATAAAATGATTGCTACTGAAATAGGCAGGAGCCATAATTGAATTATAATTATCAAAAATAAGATAGCACGTAATCGTTTGATTAGTTGTAGATTTTGGTAGAGAGATCCTCATATTTCCTAAGTTTTCTTCATTAATAAATCGGTCGCAGTTGATCCATCCGAGTTTTAAAGTTGATAGATAGAGGGGGTTAATAATTTGTATCTGATTTGATTGGCCATTTGATCCAGTGTCAATGTTCATTATTATGCTTGGCGAAAAATAGTAGGTGTCGAAATCAGGATCTTTAAGCTTGCTGATGACGAAATCTTCGTAGACAAAATTGCCGTTTGTTTTGAGCTTTTTTATCTCGTCACTATAAGCGCTGTCAAATTTTTGGGAAATATATTTTCTTTCTTTAAATGAAATATCATTTAATATAATGGTATCCAGACTAGTGACTCCAAGAGTTTGTTGATAAATATCAAGGAGAGTTGGCCCATAGTTTATTAAGGAAACCTTATAAGTCTCCTTTGTGATTGACAGTGTGTCGAAGTGATTTTCAGGGTCAATTTCCCAATTAATTCCTGTAGAATCAGTCACAGCATTGAAGAGTCTAAATTCATTTTGATCGTTTTGTTTGACAAAATGAATTTTTATTGGTGAGTTGTCTTTTAAGCTTAGTTTTTGTCCATTTTGAAATGCGTCAAGGTAAATCATGCCAGAGCTTTCCAATAGTTTGTTATCAGAAGTCGTTGACAATTGGTTTAATACCATATCTGATTTTTTGTATATTTCTTTAAGGTTAAGCTCGATAGGGGTATTCTGATTTTGAGTATTTTTAAAAGAATTGGCTTTGATGTATAGCTTTGTGCCTGATTTCCCTGTGATGATAGTGTCCTTCTTAGGATTGATTTTAAAAATTTGATTACGGTTTTCTTTTTCCGATAATTTTTGTAGAAATAAAGATGAGTTTATTTTATTCTCATTCAACTTACTGCAAGATTGCAAGAATAAAAATGTTAAGTAGATAAGGGCTGCTTTATTCATATTAAAACATAAAATATTTTGAATTGCTTAAGTTAGTGAAATAATTTGTAATTCTGTAAATTTAGAGTTCTTTTGTTGTCTTATTTTAATGCTGTGTAGATGTATGAGTTATTAATTAGTACTTTGTAATGATTTTTATAAATATATAACGATATCTTCTTTAAGGTTGTGGTACTTAATTTTCCTTTTGTAGTATTTTATTTTTTAAAAATTTAAGATTAAAAGTTTATGATTTTATAAGATTAATTGTTTGATGTAGGTATTTAATATAAATATTTGGATTATTTATTTTATGATATATATTTGCTACTCAAATAATTGACTAATTATTTGGCATGTATAACATAAACCGTTAAAAATCCAACGCATGAAACCAAGTTTGAGAACATTTTGTCCATTCCTCCAAGCGGGCAAATCGATTCTGAACGCCTTAATCCTTACTTTTGCTTTTATTTCAGCAAGTTCGCTGGAAATATTGGCCCAAGTGCCAGTGCCGGATGCTCCAGATTTGATAGAGCAGAGCGATAAAGGACGTTTGAACGATGACAACATCACCAATGACACAGCTCCATTTTTTCAAGGCACAGTAATGCCAAATGCAACTGTGTCGATTTACAGCGATCAGGCTGGTCTTTTAGCTACCGATAAAGCTAATGCCTTAGGGTATTATATAATTCAAGTTCCTAATGAACCGAGTCGTTTGTTGCAGGATGGTGAGCATAAAATTACTGCAACTCAAAATGTGGCAGGAGATGTGAGTGAGAGATCTGAAGCTTTGTTGGTGACTATAGACACAGTAATTCCAGATCAACCAGCTACAACGGATTTGGATATCTTTAGTGATTTTGGGTTTTCAAGAGAAGATGAGATTACCAATGATTCTTTGCCGACATTTGTGGGAACAACAGAGCCTAAGAGTATTGTAACTGTTTTTTATGGAGATCAAATATCACTTGGTTCCGATTTGGCAGATCCAGTCACGGGTGAGTATGCAGTGGAAATAAAAGTTCAACTTCCAGAAGGACATCATGATATTACTATTACAGTTACGGATGAAGCGGGTAATACAAGTGCGGAGTCAGAGTCATTGGGGGTTGAAATTGACAGGACACCGCCGGTAAAGGCAAGTTTGCCGTCAATTGATAAGATAGAGGACACAGGAAATCATGAAGGATTGCATCCTGAAAGGGAATTGGATTATATAACTTATGACAATGAATTAACATTTTTGGGTAGCAAAGAGCAGGATACCAGAATAGCCATAGTTACTCGAGATGAATGGGAGCTACTGCAGCTTTTTTTAGATATATATACTGATTATGTTAGGGTTACCGACACTTTGAATGAAATAATAATATTGGCTTATGGCAGTGATGCAGCGGAGATAATTAAAAATATACCTAAGGATAAAAACGAATCTGTTGGTTATTACATTAAGATTTTTAGCCCCTTTGATGTGATCTCGAATTTTGAGGAAGGAGAAGAGGATAGACAGGTAGTAGATTATTCTAAAGTCAGTAGAACTCTTGTAGAGTCAAAATATGAGTTGTTGGCGATTTCATGGGATAGAGCTGGTAATTATTCCGTTTCAGAGGTTAGGAACCTTGAAGTAGATATGACAGCGCCTGCGACTAAGATCGATATGGTTGATGAGTCGGATAGTTATTACACGAATTATTTTATTGAATATTTCTTAAATCAACCAGAAGATAGGCAGAAACAGTTGACTGAAAATGAATTTACAATTGAATATGCTTCGACTAGAATCTTTACTTCCGATGATTTCCATGATTGGAATATTTATCAAAGTGAAATAGTGACAATTCCGACAGAGTATGCCGATGAGTTTAGAGATTATTATAGAGTAGATGGAAGTCATAGACGGATAATAACCGAGCATGTAGATAATTATACTCAAATTGTTGACCCGGAATTCATGATTTTAAATGAAAGAGGCCAATGTATTTATTTTAAGCTCTTTGACAGTAATGGTACTTTGTTGGATGAGTTTGAGATGCATGATCTTCAGACCTTAATTCAGGATTATAAGTTTGCTCAACCTCTTGAGGATGGGACTTATAGAATGGAGTATACAAATATTGATATCGCAGGGAATGAGTCTAATCATTTTGTGGAATTTTTTATAGACACCGAATCTCCCGTAGTTTCGAAGGCTTCAATCATTGATCTTGACGATACAGGTAGGACTATAGACGACGAATTGACTGAAAAAACGATTTTCAGCCTAGAGGGAACTGCTGAAAATAGATCAAATATAGAATTGTGGTATATCCTAGGTAGCAAAACACCTATGCCAGGACTAGATTTGAATAAAGTTGATACGATAGTAGGTTTAGATACAACTAGTTATGTAGGAAATTATTTGATAGACTTAAGCGACTCTATACCTCATTTGCCTGACGGCGAACATACTTTTCTAACAAAAGCTTACGATTCAGCGAATAATGTGAGTCTTGCCAAATTTAATGCTGTTGTAAGAACAGTGCCTCAGGTACCTGATGTGACTCAAAATTTGGTGACAGATGAAGAAAAGCCGATTGATGTAGTCATTACGAGAGATTATGAGAATGTTCCAGCTGTTAGCTATTTTAAAATCACTGATATTAAAAATGGAACTGTCACATTTATCAATGAAGATGGAGAAACAGTTGATGTTAAGAATCATGATTATTTGAAGATACCAGCGGGTGATGAATCGATTATAGTGACTTATTTGCCAAACAAGGATTTATTTTCTTATGATAAGGATGAGGATGATAAGTTTTCATTTAATGTTCAAGCTTCTAAAGCTCCAAAAAATGAAGATGAAAGCGGTTTGAAAATGGATCTTATTGCTAATCCTGAGCCTGAAGTAACAGCGAAAGTTCCAGTGAAGATTCATGTGCTGCCAGTAAATGATCATCCCTTGTTTAATGTAAATCATATAACGATATATGAAGATCAGAATTGGGAAGCTTCAGCAAGTTGGGTTTCTGGAATAGATGACGGGCCTGTGACAGATGATGAAGGCCAGACTTATAAGTTTGATATTCTTGAAATTGAAGATCCAACATATTTTACTGAAGATAACCAACCGCATTTTACAGATGATGTGCAAGGGGTACTTGACTTTTCATTAGCCGAAAATAAGTTTGGGCAAACTTCTTTGACTATACGATTGAAAGATGATGGAGGTATTGAACGTAATGGTGTTGATACACTAGTGAGAGAGCTTATTATCAATGTGACTCCGGTGCCTGACAATCCAAGAATCACGCAGTCTGGCGAAGTTGTTAAGGATAATGAGTTGTGGATGTTGGAAGATGGCGTGGAAGTTCTAGCTGACCAAAATGGAGAGGATTCTTTGGCGTATAATCCGATAATGTTCAGCATTGAGAAAAATGAACTTGATGGTGATGAAATAATTGGCTTCTATATTGAGAGCATGATAGAAAGCCGTGGCAAGATGTTCTATATAGACGGTAGAGGAAATAGAAGATTTATATACAACTATGATTTTGTCAATATCAATGATGCTTTGGTGGTAGGCTATATACCGGAGTTGCACTTTAATGATGACCAACCGGAGTTTAATAATAAGCTTGAGCAATCAGAAATCGATATTGTTCCTTATTTTGATATTATCGCTGTGATGGATGAGGTGCCGGATGAATATCAGCAAAGCAAAGAAAGAGGCAATGCAAGAATTGTCATAGAGCCAATCAACGATGAACCAGAATTCGTAGTTTCTGATTGGAATATTGATGTGGAATCTGAAGCCGAAGCTAAGTATTTTGATAAAGATAGAGTAGTGAATAAGCTTACTCCTGGCGGGGGAGTTGATGAATTAGGGCAGAATTTCGACTTTAAGATTACTAATCTGGAGGAGTTGAGAGCTACCGGAGTTTTTACGGATGATGGCTTGCCTAAGTTGGTTTTGGATCAATATAAGGAAAAAGGCAATCTTCAATTCACAATTGTGCCGAATGCCGAAGGGCGTGTTGAGGTAAAAGTGGTGATGTATGATGATGGTATCAAGGATTTAGTTAGAGGAGATGATAATGATACTGATGAAGAATCCATATTTATAGAAATAAAGAGAACAGATTATTATGCTGCCACTGATATTGAATTGGATCCTAATCATATCAAGAAAGAATCTCCTTCTGGTACAGAAGTAGGAACGATTACATTCAATGACGTTGATCTGCCTGATGATTCGCATATTATTGAAAAGGTAGATGGAGAAGGCTCCGAGCATAATGATTATTTTGACATCAATAATTGGGTAGTAAGCACCAGTCAAGATTTGCCTGACTTCGGAGAGTTGGAGGAATTGAGCATAAGAGTGAAGATTACGGACTCTTATGACAAAGTTGCTGAAAAAATTCTTGTAATAAGATTGACGGATAAGGATGTCATCAAATCCTCTATACCTGTATTGACAAGCGATTATGAATCGATCAATGAGGACCAGACTTTCGCAGAGCTAAAAGGGGAAGGCAAAATCTTGAAGTTTGGTATAGGCGAGTTGGAAACAGATGCTGAAATCACCCATTTCTTTATCTCAGACTTGACTAATGGTACATTACATCATTTGGCTGATGGAACATTAATAGATATTGATTTTCCAATTACTGTTGATCAAGCAGTGAATGATGGAATTATCTTTGTTCCTGATGCTGACTATTTTGGTCCTGCAAGTTTTAAGATCCAAGCGGCTAAGGACAATAATGAACTTGCGATAAGTGATCCTTTGGACGTTAATTTGACAGTTAACCCAATCAATGACAAGCCATTCTTTGAAATTGATATCCGTGAAGACTTAGTGAAAGAAAATGAGATCTATAAGTATTATATTTCTCAGGATACAAAAGTTCATTCTTTAGTAGATGTTATTAAAAATATCAGTGTAGGCCCTGCCAATGAGTCAGAGCAGGTGTATACATTCAATATTACGCATGACCAAGCAAATGATTTGTATTTTGAAAGCTTGCCAGTTGTTTCTCCGCTTCAAGGCTTGATCACTGATGCGACTTTAGGAACTTTGGATTTTGAATTGTCGAACAATGCGATAGGAAACATTACGCTAACCATTACTTTGGAAGATGATGGAGAACCAGTAGAAAGCCATGTTGAAACATTGATACTAGTTATTGGTGACAAGCCTGACGTGCCAGTGATTCCTACGGATCCAACTATCCCTGACGGAGAATACGCTAAAGTGATTTGGGAAGATCAAGAATTGATTTTGTCAGAGATAATTTCAAAAAATGCAGGAGATTCGGAAACTGTAAAGTATGTCAAGTTTAGCGATTTCTCAAACTTGAATGGCAAGATTACTTTGGGAGATAATATAGTTTCGGTTGACGAATTAATTGAGTTCGATAAATTGTCTGAGGTTAAGTTTGTGCCGAATAAGGACTATTTCGGCGATGCTTCTTTCACTGTCAAATCAAGCGATGGGCAAGAAGAAAGTGCTTCTGCAGTGGTGAATATCAAAATCGAGCCGGTGAATGATCAACCGATATTCGATCCTTTGACTGTAACAATAGAGTTGGAAGAAGATCAGTTGGATGAAGAGAATTATGTCTTAAGAAATATATTTGAGACGATTAGTGTGGGACCAGAGAATGAATCTGATCAGATATTCACTTCTATCGAAGAATTTACATATGATGAATCTTATTTCTCGATAGATCCAGTTTTAACCATTAACGATCTTAATCTTAACTTCTCTTTAGCTGAGGATGTGAATGGACAAACAAGTATTACCTTCAAGATCAAAGATAATGGCGGTGTGGATAGAAACGGTGTCGATCTTTCTGAAACGATTACTATTGTATTGGATATAGCTTCGAAAGCTGATAAGCCTGATATTACCGATCCTGAAGTTACAGATCCTACTGATCCTACGGATACTAGGCTTTATCATTTTGTAACTTTGGAGGATACTCCATTTGAGTTTGTTGAAGAATTGGTGGGCAGAAATGATGTTGACGGAGGAGGTGATTTATATATTAAAATCAGCAATATACTCAATGGTTCGATAAAAAGTGGTGATCAGACAATAACAACAGAAGGTTATGTGCATATTGATGATATTAATCAAATCACATTTGTTCCGGCGCAAGATTATTTTGGACAGGTTTCGTTTGATTTGCAAGCTACAACAGCGATTGAAGGAGGAAACTTATCTGAATCTGTTCAAGTGCTAGGCAAGGTATTGCCTGTTAATGACAAGCCTTCATTTGAAGTGGATAATGTGACGATCTTTAGCTCAACTAATATTTATGAATATAAGAGCTCTGTAGTGGATGCATTGAATACTGGAGGAATCACTTCTTTGGAGGATTATCAATCAGTTTCTATTACTTATTCGGTGGAGTTTGTTAATGAGTCGGACAAAGATTTATTCTTTGATGGCAATGAGCCTTCGATAGATAATGAGGGGAATTTGAGCTTTATCTTAAAAGCGGATCCACCTCAAGGTATTATTGAGTTAATTGCTGTTGCGAATGATCATGAGGAAGAGGAGAATCTTTCAGATCCTGTTAAATTTAATATTATCATTAATGAAGGAGAACCTCCTGTAACAGAAAAGCCGGTTGTTGGTACGAACCCAGTAGATGGTGGGAATGTATGGTGGACGTATGAAGATACCACTTTGGAAGGAATTGTGGTTAAGACTTCAGAAACAGATAAAGTCACGCAAGTATTTTATGTGTCGACAGTAAAACATGGTACATTATATTTTACCAATGAAGATGGGGAGTTGGAGCAAATCGAAAAAGGCTTTATTACTAAAGGACAAGCTTTCCTAGGGCTGACTTTTGTTCCAGATCCGGATTATTTTAACATTACTGATATTGATCCAGCAGGTTTTGTTATCAATGGAGCTTTGGCGGAAGATATTAACCTGATTGGAGATGGAGCATTTATTCAAATACCTGTTTACCCGATTAACGATCAGCCGGAATTCAATGCTATAGATACTTTGATTGTTGATCAAAGCGCTGAAATTATAGAGTTGAAAGAGGTTATTTTGAGTAATATTTATAATGGCGCTTACAATGAGTATTATCAGTATGATACAACTTTAATTGCTATTACCAATTCAGATGAACTTAAGGATAATCCGATTTTTGGGCCTGATCCTTATATTTTAAAGGATTACCTTGATTCAACAGGAGTACTCCATGTTGAGGTTCCTGCGACATTATATGGTGATGCTTGGATACATTATGTTGTGGTTGAGCATTTGGAGCTGGAAAATCGATTACGAGAGGATAGTTTATATTTCCAAGTGAAAAGAGAGGATAATATAGCTCCTGACAGTATTGTTTTGGATCCATACCAAGTGATGGAACAACGTCCGGAAGGCACATTTGTAGGCTTGCTGTATACTTATGATAAGAACATTGTGGACTCGCATGTCTATCAAATGGTTGATGGTGAAGGCGATGAAGGCAATGACTATTTTGAGATAAGGGGCGATAGCGTGTTTACGATGACTGAGTTCTATTATGACCAAGGTGATTTGTACACCATTAGAGTAAGGTCAACTGATGAGCGAGGAGCTTGGGTTGAGGAAGTTTTAGAGATTGAAATCTTGCCTGATTATGGTTTGGATCTTGTGATTCCGAATGCCTTTACTCCAAATGGAGACTTTGTGAATGACACGTGGGAAATCGACAATATACGCATACATGAGAGCGTGACAGTGGAGATTTTTAATTCTAGAGGAACTCAAGTGTATTATTCAAATGGATATGATAAGCCTTGGGATGGTCGATTCAATGGATCGGTCTTGCCGAAAGCTTCATATTACTTTGTCATCAAATTGAATGATGAGAATGGCAGAGTTTTCAAAGGAACAGTTTCCATACTCAAATAAATTATTCAAACCTCAAGAATAATTAAAAATGAAAAAGACGATAAAACATATATTGATCCTTGTTTTGATATTCTGCGTTGGCCAAGTTTCGGCGCAGAATCTACTGGAGTTTAATCAGTATTTTCAAAACAAGGAAATCTTGAATCCATCTTTAGCCGGCAGGGAAAATATGACCATTGCCAATGTTGGGTTCAGACAACAGTGGTCGGGTTTTGATGGTTCTCCTCAGACATTTTACGTCGCAGGCCATTCTCCTTTGAAAAAATACACAAGGGAGAACCTTACTTACGAAAAGAACTCATTAAGAATCAGTACGCCGAGAATTTATGATAGAATTTACGATAGTGAAATGGCTAAAGCTGAAAGAAGTCCAAAGCATGGAATCGGTGGTTATGTTTATGTCACGGACCAAGGTCATTTCAGTACTTGGAAGGCCGCGGCGACCTATGCTTTTCATTATCCAATATCCAATAAGTGGAAAGCTTCGGCTGGTCTAAGCGCGGTTTTTAATAATATAGAGCCGGATAAAGATCTTGTGGTTAAAAATCCAAATGACGCTACTTACCAGCAGTATCTTGATGGAGCGAATGAAAGAAGACTTCAAGTGAATATGGGAGTAAGCGCCTATACGGATCACTTTTACATAGGTTATGGAGTCCTTAATTTGGCAAAAGTATCAGTGGTTGAGGATATCTTGGACTCCAATGAGAATCTGATGCAACATGTGTTTATGACGGGAGCGACATTCGAAGTTTATCAAAATATAAGACTAGCGCCAGAAATCATGGCTTATTATGGTACGAATGAGGAGTTCGGATATAACTTGAATGCCAGAGGCTTTTACAAAGATCTTGGGTATATGGGAGTGAGTTGGAGAAATGATGATTATGTAGGCTTTCTATTTGGAGTAAAAGCGACGGATAAGATCAATATCTCTTATGCTTATGAGCAACCTTTGAATGAGATAAAAAATGCTTCCAAGGGCAATGGGGCTCATGAAATAGGTTTGGGAATCAAATTTTAGTGCATTTGACAATTATTTGAAATGAATGCATATATTGAGTATTAGATAATAGATTTACATATGAAACTATTAAATATATTTTCCGCAATTGCTCTTAGCTGTGTGACTAGCTTGGGAGTAAATGCGCAGTTGAAGTTGGATTCAATGGTTTTCACTCAACCAACGATGCTGAAAAAAGTAAGCTCTAAGTCAGAGGATATCAAGCCAATGCTGTCTCCGGATGGAAATACTTTATACTTTATTAGAGTGTTTGACAAGCGGAATGTAGGAGGTAAAATGGCTGGGCAGGACATATGGTATTCCAAAAGAACGTTGGATAATGGTTGGACTGAGCCTTCGAACAAGAATGTAAACGGCTGGAACAACCAAGACAATAATGCGATACTGCATATTTCCAAAGATTATAAAACAGTCTACCTATTAGATTCTTACAATAAGAGAAAGAAAAATGGAAAGGGTTTCGCAGTATCGGAAATGGTATTGGATTCCACTTGGAATAAGCCTAAGACAATTATAGTGGAAGGAATGAAGCCTAAGTATGGGTTCTTTGATTTTACTGTAAGCGAAGATGAAAAGGTTATTATAGCGTCCATAACGGAAAAAGAGGGGGTAAACGAGAATCTTTTTATAACGTTCAAGGATGAAGAAGGCAATTGGAAAAAGCCTGTGAATCTGAGCCAGTCGATTAATACCACAGGATTTGAAATAGCTCCATTTTTAGTTGGCGACTCGGTATTGTACTTTTCAAGCGATGGCCATAGAGGGTATGGGGATGCTGATATTTTTAGGTCTAAAAGGCTTGACGATACGTGGTTGAATTGGTCGGAGCCTGAAAATTTGGGTGAAGAAGTAAACTCAAGCAAGTTCGATGCATATTTTTCATTGAAAGGCGACGATGCTTTTTTTGCCAGCAATAGGGATGGAAGGTTTTCAAGTATTTTTCATTCAGAGTTTATTCCAGAGTCGGAGCTAAGAAGAAGACAAGAGGAAAAGGATAGGCTTGAAAATGAACGTTTGTTGGCTGAGCAGGAAGCCCAAGAGAAAGCGCTGGCTTTGAAGAAAGAGCAAGAAGCTGAAGCTAAGAAAAAGAGAAGAGCTCCATCAAGAGTTAAACCAACGATCTCCTATAAGAACATCGATATGTTGACCAAAGGAAAGATGCTTGACAATACCGTTATTTTCTTTGAATTTGATTCCAATGAATTGAATGAGAATATGAAGCAAATCATAAGGCAATGGGCTTATCAATTGGATGAGAATGTCGAGTGGAGAATATTGGTGAAAGGGCATACGGATGATAAGGGTTCTGAAGAGTATAATAAAAAGTTGTCGGAAAAAAGGGCGATTGCCGCTCAAGAGTTTATTTCAGAGCAGGGGATCAATGTGCATGAATTGATAATAGAAGCTAAAGGAGAAGCTGATCCGCTAGAAAAGAATGAGACCGATTTTGGAAGGATGAAAAACAGGCGTACAGAAATATATGCTCAACCGATAAAAAGAGATCAACTTTAAGATCTCTAATCTTAGTAATAAGTGCCGGATGTTTGTCATTCGGCACTTTTTTTTATGCAGTAAAATTAAGTTTGAATTTAAATAACCCTAATTATGAAGACTTATTTGATTTTTTTACTCATTGTTATTCCGAGTGTTTGTTATGCTGGATATACTCCAGGAGACACTTTGAAGATAATTATTAAAGATGAAGGGGAAGTGCTGTTGATTGCTGATGATTCTACGGAAGTTGCTGGTTTTGAAAAATACGATGTCAATAGAATGGTGGAAGATGCTTTGAAGGGGTATGATGCTCAGAAAAAGAGCGTGACAATCAGTGACAACACAGGAGAGGTATATTTGAAGGATACGACTTCACGTCGCAAGAGCAAGACTAGCATATGGTATGACAAGACAATGAGAAAAGACGGCAAACTGAAAATAAAGCCGATTTTTGATTTTGGCATTAATGGGTGGTTTCAAAATGGAAAAACCCCCAATAATCAAGGGAAGGATTATGCTGTAAGGTATTGGGGATCTTGGCATGTAGCTTTGGGCTTGGGCAAGGACTTGTACCTCAGTGATAAATTCTTGATTGAAACGGGATTGAGTTTTAGTTGGTATAATTTCAAATTTGAGCATGATAATTTAAGAATTGATAATCAGAGCGATCCAATAGAGTTTTATTTGGATACAGATCCTGAAAGAAATTACAAGAAAAGCAAGTTGACAGTTGCGTATTTTGGTGCCAAGATAATACCTACATTTACTATCTATACTTTGAGATTTGGAGCAGGAATGTATGGGGATTTTAAACTAGATGATTACACAAAGATAAAGTACAGTGAAAATGGAAGTACAAGCAAAAGGCGTGATCATGGAAATCGCGTGGGGTCATTCAGATATGGCTTGAGAGTTGAGATGGGCTCATCCGATATCATGTATTTCATGACATATGATTTGAATCCTTTATTCCCAGATGGGAGAGGACCTGATAACCTGCATCCTTTCACATTTGGCTTTACCTTTTTTGTAGATTAATTTATAGTAATTGGCTTTTTTTTTCATTTATTACTTTTATAAATATTAAATACGCTTATTTTTGCTCAAAACTATAAATTACTTTTTAAAATGGAAAACATGGATCAATTAGAAGAGCTTAGCAAGTATTCGGAGCTTTTTAAGTCGCTTATTATTAAATATGGCACTAAGGTTATATTAGCTGCTATTACCTTGATCGTTGGCCTTTGGATCATTGGTGTGATTACAAGGAGTTTCAAGAAGATTCTTAAGAAAAGAGAGGTAGACCCTACTTTGACTCCATTTTTGGTAAGTATTACCAATATTGGATTGAAAGTGATGCTAGGAGTTTCGGTGTTGAGCATGCTTGGGGTTGCTATGACTTCTTTTGTCGCAATTTTAGGTGCAGCTGGCTTGGCTGTTGGTTTAGCTTTGCAGGGAACTTTGCAGAACTTTGCAGGTGGGGTGCTTATTTTAGGCTTCAGGCCTTTTAAAGTTGGCGATTTTATTGAGGCGCAAGGTTATATGGGTACTGTCGAGGAGATTCAGATCTTCAATACAATACTATTGACAGTGGATAATAAAACAGTGATTATTCCCAATGGAGGTTTGTCAACGGGCTCGATGATCAACTTCTCAGCGCAAAAGAAACGTAGAGTTGATTTTACATTTGGTATCGCTTACGGAGACGATGTGAAAAAAGCCAAGGAAATCATGCAATCAGTTATTGATAGCGATGAGAGAATATTAAAAGGGGAAGATAATTTTATTGGCTTGATCGCCTTAGCTGACAGTTCTGTTAACTTTACTGTAAGAGTATGGGTGAATGCTGAAAATTATTGGCCGGTGTATTTTGATACAAATGAAAAAATGTACGATGCCTTGAGCAATGGAGGGTTGAATATTCCATTCCCTCAAATGGATGTGCATTTGCATAAAACTGACGATCAAAGCGCTTAGTTAGACAAACGATTTAATTAAAGAAAAAGGCAACGAAAACTATGATTTCGTTGCCTTTTTCTTTTTTGTTAATGAAGATGTCCGTCGCATAATTTTAAATCAGGGTGTAGCCTAATACACTCATTTACTATCAATATTTTTCCTTTATTAAATAAAAATCCGACTACCTCATCGGGACTCATTCCTTCCTCAGAGCAACTTCTGAATGTGATTTCATCGCCAAATTCTTTTTTTAATATCTTTGGGAATAAGGATATAGGATACTCTTCGTCTTGATTTCTCTGCAAAAAGAAAATAACTTCGTGAACGTGTTTGATATCTTTCATGTTTTTTGAGTAAAGTTAAGACGTGAGATTTTTGAGGTTTATGACTCTAAGCATAAAATAAAAGAAATGATTAATGAAGATGTGCTCTTGCAATGGGGAGCTAAAAAGATAAACGTTCAAAAAGGCGAATTTATATTTAAGCAAGAAGATAAAGCCAGATATTATTATCAAGTTCAAAATGGACAGGTCAAAATGTCCAATTTCAACGATGAAGGAAAAGAATTCATTCAAGGAATTTTTAATGCGGGTGAAAGCTTTGGCGAGCCTCCATTGTTTGGAGAATTCTTGTATCCAAGCAATGCTATTGCAACTGAAAATAGCGAGATTCTTCGGTTGGACTTTAATGAGTTTAAGGACTTGCTGAGAGACAGAAGCGATATACACCTTGAGTTCACAAAAACGCTGGCGATGAGACTATATTACAAGTCTTTGATGCAAGCGGAAATTTCAAGTGAAAACCCATCACATCGAATTTTGACATTGCTTGAATATTGGAAAGAAAGATATGGAAATGGCGGTGATTACGAAATGCCTTTAACTAGGCAGGAAATTGCGAATCTCACAGGTCTTAGAGTGGAAACCACTATTCGTACGATCAAAAAACTTGAGCTTGAAGGCGCTTTGAAAATTATCAATAAAAAAGTAGTTTTTTGATGTTCAACAAAGGCCAGCAGCCAATCAAATGATTTGGCTGAGGCCTTTGAATGTTTGTTTATTCGCTTGCTAGTTTAATTTCAATTGGTTGAGATTCCTTTAATTTGTTTAATTTTGGCCTGATGATTTTATAAGCCATTCCTGCCATTACTGCTCCCGCTATCGGCGCTAGCAAAAAGACCCAAAGTTGTTGAATTGCCCAGTCTCCTACAAATATAGCTTGGCTAATGCTTCTCGCAGGATTTACTGAAGTGTTGGTTACTGGAATGCTTATCATATGTATGAGCATGAGACTTAATCCAATAGATATGCCTGCGAACCCTTTTGGCGCTAGTTCATCTGTTGCGCCCAGAATAATAAGAATAAACATAAAAGTCATGATAAACTCTGTGATCAAGGCTGTTGGCAATGAATATCCTCCCGGGGAGTGTTGTCCGAATCCATTAGCTGCAAAGCCTTGATTGATGTCAAATCCTTCTTTCCCATTTGCGATAATATATAAGACGATTGCTCCGCATATGGCTCCCAATATCTGAGTTAGTATATATGGTAGCAATTCTTTTTTGTTGAATTTGCCATTGATTGCTAAACCGATAGTCACGGCCGGATTGAAGTGCGCACCCGAGATATGCCCAAATGCATAAATCATGGTTAAAATAGTCAGGCCGAAAGCTAAAGAGACTCCAATCGTGCCTATTCCTGTATCAGGAGATGTGCTGGCAAGCACAGCGCTTCCGCATCCAGCCAACACCAGCCAGAATGTTCCAATGAACTCAGCGCTTAGTTTATTAATTGTCTTCATTGTTCTAAAAATATGGTTTGATAAAAAAATATGTTCATGCGCAAATCACGTGAATTATTGTGAAATCATCTTGAGGGGAATGTTAACAATTTAGTATGAGTTTCCTGTAAATGTGATTATTAGTAAAGACAAAGTTGCTTTGAGATTAACTCACTGTTTTCTGTGAAATTTGGATAGATACTAAAATGAGCTCTAAGAGTGGTTTCTAGGAGATTTTTGAGAGTTCACATGGGTAGGAAATAAAAAAGAGCCACTCGATAAAGAATCAAGTGGCTCAGTAAATATTTTACAATATAGATAGAAATCAATATGTTGGTTTCTTTATATTTCCTCTTTGCGATTAAGATATTTTAATCAAGAAGTAGTTTTTCTTTCCTTTTTGAAGAAGAATATATTTTTCTTGCAATTTGCCAATAGTATCAACAGTTTGCTCGGCATCTTCTAGTTTTGACTTGTTGATGCTAATTCCTCCCCCTTTGACAAGCTTTCTGGCTTCTCCCTTGGATTTGATGAATTCACCGTCCAATGCCACAGAAATAAGGTCAAGGATACTTGGAATCTCATTGAATTCAGCTTCGGTGATTTCTTTTTGAGGGACACCGTCAAATACAGCTAAGAGAGTTTTCTCATTCAAAGAAGCCAAGTCTTCAGTAGTGGATTTGCCAAACAAGATCTGAGAAGCTTTCTGGGCCATTTCCAAGTCTTCAGCAGAGTGCACCATAGTGGTGATCTCTTCGGCTAACTTCTTTTGCAATGCTCTTTGATGAGGAGCTTCATTATGCTGATTTAATAAACTTTCAATTTTTTCTTTGCTTAAGAAAGTGAAAATTTTGATGTACTTGGCTGCGTCTTCATCAGAAGTATTAAGCCAGAATTGGTAAAACTCGTAAGGAGATGTTTTTTCCGGATCAAGCCAAATATTTCCTTTTTCTGTTTTACCAAACTTTCTGCCGTCGGCTTTAGTGATCAAAGGGCAAGTCAAAGCGAATGCATCTCCCTGAGATTTTCTTCTGATAAGCTCAGTCCCGGTTACGATATTGCCCCACTGATCAGAACCACCCATCTGAAGCTTGACGTTTTTCGTATGATTCAAATGATAGAAGTCGTACCCTTGAAGAAGCTGGTAAGTGAATTCTGTGAAAGACATGCCGACTTTTGACTCTTGTGACAATCTTTTTTTCACAGATTCTTTGGCCATCATGTAGTTTACAGTGATATGTTTTCCAACTTCCCTTGCAAAGTCCAAGAAGCTGAATTCCTTCATCCAGTCATAGTTGTTAACCAGTTCCGCCGAATTTTCCTCTTGGCTGTCAAAGTCCAAGAACTTGCTAAGTTGTTTCTTGATGCCATCTTGATTCTTTTGGAGAGTTTCTTCATTGAGAAGATTTCTTTCTTCAGATTTTCCCGATGGGTCGCCAATCATACCTGTAGCTCCGCCAATCAAAGCATATGGTTTATGGCCTGAAAGCTGAAAATGCTTCAGCATCATCACGCTTACTAAGTGGCCTATGTGCAAAGAGTCAGCAGTAGGGTCGATTCCTACATAAGCTCCTGTTATTTCTTTATTAAGTTGTTCTTCCGTGCCGGGCATAGCATCATGCAGCATGCCTCTCCATCTCAGTTCTTCAACAAAATTCTTTTTCATATCTAGGGAACTCAATGATAAGTTATATTTTCATAATTAAAATGCAAAGCGATAAGATTTCCAGAGTATGCTATAAGCAAGCAAGTGAAGAATTCTTATCATTTTGCTAGACAAATATAACAATCCTAATCGAGATATTTTACTATGATTGTTATTAATGACTCCAGTCGTTTTTGTCGATATTAATTATCGCCGATTCGAGTAATTTGATGCAATTGTCAATATCCTCGCAGTGAGACATTTCAATAACTTGATGGATGTGTCTTGTTGGAATAGATATGGCTCCTGCAATTGCGCCATTTTTACCTGTTCTTTGCAATGCAGCTGTGTCAGTGCCTCCGGCTTTTAAAATTTCAGGCTGCCACTTTATTTCTTTTTCTTCAGCGATTTTTTTAAGAAAATCCACCATGCGATAATCACAAATTGTTGAAGCGTCCATGATTTTGATAGCAGCTCCATCGCCTAGTGATGTAACTTTTTCGTGTGCTTGAGCTCCAGGAAGATCGAAGGCAATTGTGGTGTCCAATGCTATGCCAAAGTCAGGGTTGACTCTATGGGCCGCTACAGTAGCACCTCTAAGCCCAACTTCTTCTTGCACTGTGAAAACTCCGTAGAAATCATATGGAATCTCTTTGTCTTTTAATTCCTGCAATGTTTTTAAAAGCACATACACAGCAACTCTGTTGTCCAGAGATTTGCCATTTACACAATCTCCTAATTTAATCAAATCCCTTTCTCTAGTGATAGAGTCTCCGATTTGAATATATTTATCCACTTCTTCTTTAGGCAAGCCCAAGTCGATGAAGTAAGATTCAAGTTTGGGCGCTTGGCCTCTTTCTTCTTGGCTCATTACATGGATTGGTTTTGAGCCCATTACGCCGATTAAGTCTTTTTCTTTGCCATGCACTATGACACGTTGAGCGGTAAGCGTTTTAGGGTCAAAGCCTCCCAGCGTATGAAATCTGATGAATCCATTTTCATCGATATGTGTAACGATGAAACCAATCTCATCCATATGTGCTGCGGACATGACAACTTTGTCGCTGGATTTCCCTTTTTTTAGTATATAAACATTGCCAATATTGTCAGTGCTGACTTCGTCAGCGATATCTTTTACCTCGTTAATGATGAAGTCTCTGATTTTTTTTTCAAAACCAGGAGCGCCCGGTTGTTTGCAAATTGATGATAAAAGCTCTATATCCATTTTAGTTGTATTTAAATATTTTAAGGTATGATATTAATCCATTGAAAATCATACCTTTCTGTATTCCGGTTTAGAACAGAAAGCGGTTCCTAGTTGGAAATTACTCAATGCTTTTTACCTTTTCAAAATATAGTTTAATATTCTGTGAATAGTTGCATGTATTATTTTGTCAGTTGAATTTAGTGTATTTTCAAAAAACTCCTTCATATAGTTTCCAGATAAGAAAAAATTAGTTTATTTTACTATTATATACTCTTAGCGACCGCATCATAATTTTAACCAAGCCTACTTTATTAAATTTTGATTAAGATTTTTAATACCTTTTTTGCCTTATTTATATTCTTCAGTGCTTTTTGTCAAGACAAAAAAGACAATCTGAGGGAGGTGAATAAGTATTTTTCCAATCAATCAATAAAAGAAACTTTTTATGTTAATTCTGATGGAAAGTTGGAAGGCTTGTATGTGTCTTATTTTCCAAATGGAAAAGTTAAAGAGAAGGGCTTTTATTCAAATAATTTGCCGGATAGTCTTTGGCAATATTTCTCTTCAAATGGCAAAATAACAAAAAAGGGATACTTTGTTGGAAATCAAATGACAGGACACTGGCAATTTTACTATGAAAATGGAGAATTGAAGTCTGAAGGAGGGTATGAAAATGGCATCAAGTCGCATGTTTGGACATATTACTATGAAAGTGGCACTCCTAAGTCGTCAGGGGAGTATGTAGAGGATCTTAAAGTAGGGCGATGGGTGTTTTATTATGAAAGTGGCACATCCAAGCAAGAAATTGATTATTCCACTTCTCCTATGAGGTATACCGAATTCGACGAGCAAGGCAACCTTGTAGCTGAAGGAGAACTTGACAGTCAAAGAGAAAAAGTAGGGCAGTGGTATTACTATTATGAGGACCGGAGCTTGAAGGGACAAGGCGTTTATTATGACGGGAAGAAGCTAAATGAATGGCTTTTCTTTGATAGGGAAGGGTATTTGTCCGCGAGAGCTGTTTATAATGAAAAAGGGGACGCGTCTTGGAAATACTATTCCAGAGAAGGCAATACTGTGATGGAGGGCAAGACCATTAACGAGTTGAGACAGGGACAGTGGAAACTTTATGCCAATGACGGCAAGATCAAAGGACTTTGCGAGTATAATAGAGGAACAGGTCATTACAAGGAATTTTATCCATCGGGAGAATTGAAGGCGGAAGGCACAATTCGCAATGAAGCGTATGAAGGCAAGTGGACATATTACAACCTTGATGGAAGTGTCGAAGGAATAGCGGTGTTCCAGTCTGGAAATGGAAAGTATACAGGATTCTATGATGATTCCACAGTAAGCATGGAGGGAGAGTTGTTGAATGATCAAAAAATTGGGCAATGGAAACTGTATAAGAGAAATGGCCAAATGTCTGGGTTTTATGAGCCTTTGGAGATGGAAATGATCATTCAAAAGGTGAAGAATTCAGGCAAATCTCCTGCTTATATTTATAAGAAGAAGACTAAAGTGAGATATTTTAAGGCTCAAAAGAATGAAACGGAGCATTTGATAGTTTCTTTTTCCCCAATTTCTCAAAGCTTGGATAATTTAAGCTTGGATTTGGAGTTCCATTTTAGAGAGAGAATGGGCTATGAGCTGTTTTTAGGCTATCGAAAGAGCCCTTTGTATAGCGATTTCTCAAAAATGGACACTACGGATGTTTTTGAAACAGGAGTTTTAATGGGGATAAATCAGAAGTTTTATCACAGACATACAGTCTTTGGGATGCCTTATTTCGGGCATGGAATTAATTATAGAAATATTACCACCGCTAGCTGGACGGATGTAAGGAAAAGTGAAAAGTTCGAACAAAGAAGAAATATTTTGAATTACTCAATGTTTGTTGGACTTCGTTGGGTTCAAGATTCGCATTTCTTTCTAAGCTCATTGTCGAATTCCAAAAGAGGCTTGACATTAGATGTTAATGTCGGTTTGAATGTTGGTTGTGTTTGGAGAAAGCCTATGGGAGAATATTCCGACCAAATGCTTCAAAATAGTTTGGACGAGTCAGGCACACAATCGAATTTTGATCCTTTTTTCAAACTCAGCGTAGGTTATCATTTTTAAGTAATCCATAATATTTTGGAACCATCAGTTTGGTTTATGGTTCTAATTTATGTTAACGGTAAAAAATGAGATATTATGGAGAAAAAGAGCCATATGAGTTCGGTAGTTCGAATTGGTCTGGGGTTGATATTCTTAATTCCCGGCTTTTTCAAATTGATTCATCCAGAAGCATTTCTGGAATATTTGAGAACTAGTCCAGTTCCAATTCCATTTGGAGATACAATGTTTTATCCTATAACTGTTTTGGAGGTCTTGGGCGCCTTGATTTTGATATTTCCCTTGCAAATAAATAAACCTCTGAGGCCAATTTTTTATTTGATGTTTATTGGAGTGTTAACTGTAGCATTGATATCTGTTGTTATCCCGGATGCGCTGAATAGTTTTCCTGATCAGATTGAAATGGCAACAATATTTTTACAACAGCACCCTGAGAGGCAGGGAGTGAATATAGATATTTTTCCTTCTAAAATTGGACTCATCAATATTCTATTTCACATATTCGCGATTGCTCTGCTGGTGACTTTAATAATTGAAGAAAAAGCGAGCTTGATTGGATTGCTCAAAAAAAAAATAGCAACTGAAACTCCGTAATTGAATTTATAAAAAATGAGGCTGTCATATATTATGACAGCCTTTTTTATATAAAATCTTTTATTTTTCCAGCATCGTTCATCTTGTATTTCCCATTTTCGATTCTCAATGTACAGCACTCACTGTAAGGGTCATGGCCTAATATGAAGATGCACTCTTCAATTAAAGCAGTTTCAAACCATTTTTTCTTTTCCTCAATAGTCAATAAAGGGTTGATATCATATGACATGACATATGGCATCGGTATGTGAGATGTTGTTGGAAGAAGATCCGCGGCAAAAATCAATTTGTGGCCATTGCAATTTATTAATGGCAATATTTGACTTTCAGTATGTCCATTGACGGTGATGATTTCAAAAGGCAAATCATGTCCTTCCTCTACGAATTTCAAGGAGTCAAGCGTGGAAATAGGAGATATATTCTCTTTCAAGAAACTTCCTTTTTCTTTGTCATTTGGGTTTAAAGCCCATTCCAGATGTTTTTTGCTAAGCCAATATGTAGCATTAGGAAAAGTTGGGATTAACGAATCGTTTTCATCTCTTTTAATAGCGCCTCCGCAATGATCAAAGTGCAAATGAGTGTGAAATACATCAGTTATGTCATTAGGGGTCAGTCCGTTATTCCAAAGACCTTTTTCTAACCCTAAGCTATTTTTGTCCCAATTATAGTGTCCAAAAAATTTTTCATTTTGCTTATTTCCCAGCCCAGTGTCAATAATGATATTTCTATCATCTGTTTGTATCAATAAGCAATTGGCAGCTAATTCAATTCGATTGTCGATATCTGAAGGGCACGCTTTGCCCCAGATGCTTTTTGGAACAATCCCGAACATTGATCCACCGTCGAGTCTAAAATGTCCGGCGTTGATTATATTTAATTTCATTATAAATAAAAAGCCTGCTGGTGAACAGCAGGCTTGAGTTTTATTGAGTTACTTCTTCATTGACAACTCCCATGTTGTCAAATTTGTCAATTCTTTTCAGTATTCTTTCTTGAGGCTCTAAATTCGATAGCGATTCAACCTCTTCTATGATCACGTCTTTGAGCTTGTTGCACATTGCATGAATGTCTTTGTGGGCTCCTCCAAGCGGCTCTTCGATGATTCTGTCAACGATACCGAAGCTTTGCATGTCTGTTGCCGTCAATTTTAAAGCTTCAGCTGCTTGCTCTTTGTAATCCCAGCTTCTCCAAAGTATGGAAGAGCATGATTCTGGTGAAATAACAGAGTACCAAGTGTTTTCAAGCATGATTATACGATCTCCAACGCCAATGCCCAAAGCTCCACCTGAAGCTCCTTCGCCTATTACAATGCAAATCACAGGAACTTTAAGAACAGCCATTTCCTTGAGGTTTCTTGCAATAGCCTCGCCTTGTCCTCTTTCTTCAGCTTCCAAGCCAGGGAATGCTCCAGGAGTGTCAATCAGCGTTACCACAGGTACATTGAACTTCTCAGCCATTTTCATAAGTCTTAGAGCTTTTCTGTAGCCCTCAGGGTTTGGCATTCCAAAGTTTCTAAGTTGGCGATCTTTAGTGTTTCGACCTTTTTGCTGGCCGATGAACATATATGTCTTACCATTTATAGTTCCAAGTCCACCAACCATTGCTTTATCATCAGCTACTTGCCTGTCTCCATGAATTTCAATGAACTCGTCGCATATAGCGTAAATATAATCCAATGAATAAGGTCTCTCAGCATGTCTTGAAAGCTGAACTCTTTGCCAGCGAGTCAAATTTCCGAAAGTTTCCTTTTTTAAATCTAGTATCTTTCCTTCTAAAATTTCTACAGTTGAGTTTACATCAACTCCATTTTCGGAAGCTAAGGCCTTCATTTCCTTGAGCTTATGCTCAAGATCGGCTATAGGTTTTTCAAATTCCAAAAGCATATGATCTATATTTGCTTTGATTCTAATCAATTTCAAACTCTAAGGTAAAAAAGAAAAAGTTAAAATCTTATAAAATCCAGCATTTGATTCTTCTAAAAATTTCAAACTCGAATTTATAAGCTGCTTGAAGTTGCATATAAATTTTTTTTTTTATTTCACTTTAATGAAATTAGCCCTCAAGAAATAATAAGATGATATGAAAGGAAACTTTAATAAGCTAGTGAACTCAAAACAACCTGTATTGATTGATTTCTACGCGGATTGGTGTGGGCCTTGCCAGACGCTTTCGCCTATAATAAAAGAAATCAGCGAAGAATATGCGGGGAAACTAAAAGTCATTAAAGTCAATGTAGATAAGAATCAAGCATTGGCGGCAAGGTTTTCAATTAGAAGCATTCCAACGTTGATGATGTACAAGTCAGGGATGCAATTGTTTAAAAAGGCAGGGTTGATGACTAAGGCTGAATTGAAAAAGGTTGTAGAGAAGCATGTTTGATTTTAATTGAAAAGGGTAGTTTATTCTTAATTGTAAGCAAATATATATGGGGGCAGAGCTTTTGAAAGTGGAGAATGTCAGCAAGCTGTATGAAGCAACTGGGGTTCAAGCTTTGAAAAATATAGAAATAACAGTTGGCAACGGAGAGTGTGTTGGCTTGGTGGGACAAAGCGGTAGCGGTAAGTCAACTTTATTGAAGATTATTGCGGGATTAGAAGATTCTACGGAAGGCAGGGTGTTGCTTAAAGGCAAACGAGTGCTCAGAGCTAGTGAAACTTTAGTGCCGGGTTGCAGAGATATAGCTGTCGTTAACCAACGACTGGATGTGGATCGTTATAAATCTGTATATGATAATATTGCCATTTTCTTAAGGAATTATACGAAAGAGTATGTTGGCAAAAAAGTGCGTGAGTTGCTGGCTTTGTGCAATCTGGACGGATATGAGGATAAATTGGCTTTGACATTGTCAGGAGGGGAGAAGCAAAGAGTGGCAATTGCCCAAGCAATAGCTAAGCGGGCGTTGATGATAGTATTTGACGAGCCATTTTCTAATCTTGACCATCATAACAGAGCAGTTCTTGAGGAGGAAATCAAACAAATAATCAAGTCTACAGGGATAGGTGCTTTGGTGATTACCCATAACCCTCAAGAGGTATATTATTTATGCGATAGAGTGTACGTATTGGAAGGCGGTCAGGTAATGCAAAGCGGAGAGCCGGAGTCGCTTTATAATTCACCTAATTGCAAGGAAGTCGCCAGAATATTTGGTGAACTAAATGAACTTGCCAATAATGAATTTTCAAGACCTGAAAATGTAGAAATAGATCTAAATGGGAAAGGATTTAAAATCATAGAGAGACGGTTTTTTGGGATTTCATATAGGTATCAAATAGAAAGCTCCAAAGGAAAAATAATAGTAGCCTATGATCAAAGAATTCTAGAGGAAGGAATAGAGATAGGTGTATCATTTAAGAAAACCATCAAGTTTTAAAACAAGCTTGATGGTTCATTCATATAAATTTCGTTTTGGCCGTAGGGTGAATAACTGGTGGTTTTAATTTCTTCATCATTACGGAATTCTTTTTCTTGGACTAGGCTGCCTATTTTGTCATAGTACTTCCATACACCTTCCTTTTTGCCATTTGACATATGGCCTTCGATAGCTATGGCTTTGTTATTATGATATTCAAGCCAAGGCCCATCCAGATATCCATCAACAAAACTTCCAATGCTGACTAAATTGCCTTTTTCGTCATAGTTGTTCAATGTGCCATCGCCATCTTTTAAGCTGCCGATTTCAAGATCTTTTCCTCTGCTGGTTAATAGCTTGTCGACTGAAAGTAGTTTGCCCTTGCTCCATTGTTCTTCTTTTTGAAGTTTGCCCGATTTGTAAAAATAGCCCCATAAACCAGTTTTTTCGCCATCTTGGTCATATTCGCCAATGCAGAGTAATTTTCCATTTGTATGAAAGTCAAACCATTGGCCTACTTTTTTGTCTTTGTCGAAATTCCCTTCTGAAGAAATCTTTCCATTTTCATGAAAATATTTCCAATTACCTTCTTGTTGATTGTCAACATAATGACCCGCGGAATATACCATTTCATTGACATAATAAGATTGCCATTTTCCGGTTTTATCACCGTTTTTGTAATGACCTATGACACTTGGCTTTTCATTGGAGAAATATTCCATGTAAAGTCCGTCTGGCTTGTTTTCCGCGTTGAAATGAATTTCTTTTTTTAGCTTATGGTTTCTCCAGTAAGATTTCCAAGTTTTAATTGGTTTGTCATTCGCATAGTATTCTACAGAGGCGGTGTCGCCGTCATAGTAGAATTCGATTTTGGGGCCATCGAGTTTTCCTATTGTGTTGTAATTTGACTCAATGGCGATTTTTCCATTGAGATGGAATTCGCGCCATATGCCTATCTTAGTATTCATATGATAGTTCCCGGATTCAAAAATTTTGTTGGTATGATAAGGGTCGTAGCTAGTGAATTGACCGTTAAGCTTGTTGTTTTTATATTGCGAAACTTGCAGAGGTTTATTCTGAGCTCCATACTCTATCACTTTTCCATTTACCTGCCCAGCGACATATTGAATTGACTGCTTTTTAAAACCATTGTTGTCGAATTGGATCCAAACCCCTTCCTTAAGGTTGTTTTTAAAAAAACCATTCCAAATAGGTTTTCCAATATCGCTATTGTAAGCGAACTCACCATTGAGAACCCCATTGACAAAGTTTGCCGATATTTTTATTTTTTTGTGTGAAGAATATTCGATGTATTTTCCATGCAATGAGTCATTGACAAATTCTACGACATGATGGAGAGTTCCTTTGCCTGGATAAAAGCTTTTCCATTTGCCGCTTTTTTTGCCGTTGACAAATTGGCCTGAGATAATTTTATTTTCATTGACTCTGTAAGTGCAAACTCCATTGTCATCTACGGTTTTTGAAAAATTGTCAAGATCATCAAAATAGTAGATTTTTAAATCTTGAGCGTTAATGTTGCTTTGTATTATAAAAAATAAGAGTGTTATTAGTAGCTTGAATTTCATATGATTCTTTCAATTTTTTGCTAGATCCCACAATATATGGAATTTCGCATAAATAGATTTCTCTTCAAAGTGAATGTTGATACTTTCATAACGAAAAGGAAGCTATAATAATTGTTGATGCATATGAGTTGCTTTTTGGAGTTTAAATATACATGAAGTCCCTTGATCCAACTGGCTGGTTACTTTAAGCTTGGTGTCATGCTGCTCTAAAAATTTATTTACGATTTGCATGCCCAGTCCAAAACCAACTTCTCCGCTGGTCCCATCTTCGCTGGTGGCGGCTTTTCCAAAATCATTGATTTGGCTTAATTTCGATTCAGTCATTCCTATGCCATAATCCTTGACAGTAACTTCTAGATAGCTCTCTTGGTCTTTGACTGTCAAATGTATCTCTGAGTCTTCTTTTGAGAATTTGATGGCATTGGCTATAAGGTTTCGAATGACAGTGTCAATCATTCTTTTGTCAAACAGAGCGAAATCGCTTTCACAGTTTTGCTTGACGATGATATTTATATTTTTGTTCTTCGCAATGTTTTTTAATAATACGACACAGCAGTTTATTGATTCAAGGATGTTGTTTTTTCTTAAATCAAAGTTTGAGTCTAAATTATCAATTCTTCCCCATTCCAGAAGGTTTTCGAGTGTTACCAAGATATTGGCGGCAGATTCTTTGCCTAGCGAAAGGAATTTTTTGGCCTTCTCAGGAGACTTCTCAAAAGTCAATTCAGCCATCTGAAAAAGCGTGTTGGTATTTCCTACCAAGCCTCTCAAGTCATGGCCAATTATTGACAGCAATTGATTTTTGAAAAAGTTGGCTTGTTCGAGAGATTCTTTAGCTTGCTTTAAATTTAGGTGGGTTTTGACTCTTGCGCGTAATTCATTTCCATTGAATGGTTTTGTGATATAGTCCACAGCACCTAAAGAGAAACCTTTTGATATATTGTCGATATCCGCTTTGGCTGTTAGGAAAATAATGGGGATTTCAGATGTCTCGGGATTTGCTTTTAGAATAGAACAAAGCTCAAAGCCGTTCATGTCCGGCATCATAATATCAAGAAGAATTAAGTCAATGCTTATTCTTTTCATCTTTTCCAATGCCATTCGACCGCTTAGCGCGTATGTTATATTATAATTGTCATCTTTGAGGATATTGGCGGCAATTTGCACATTTTGAGAGATATCATCAATGATGAGGATTTTTGGTGTACTATTGGTATTCATATTAAAAAATGTATGTTTAGTCGAAATTTAGCTCAAAATAAAAGTGTCGAGCTAAATATTCAAATGACTTTTTATTTCATTATAAATATTTTCAAATTCATTGATAATGGCTGTCGTTTTCAAAAGATCGAATTCGTTATACACTTTTTCAAGTTCTTTATGATATCGAATTAAAGCTTTGTTGTCATAAAGCTCATTAATAATTTTTAATTTATTCAGAAGTTTATTTATGTCTTCAGATAATTCCGTATCTCTAGCTTGAATCCAAGTAGGGTGCAATTCGTTACTTAAGAAATCACTGAATTGTACAGCTATCTCCGAAGGTACAGAATAAATAATGCTAGTTAGTTCTTCATCAATAAATTCTTTGTTCTTTTTATCTTCTGCAAGATTTTCAGCAATAAATGAGCCTATTTTGTCTTCATTTACCACCCTTAAGTTCATTATTTTCTTTTCATATGGGAATGTAGTGGCTAGTCTTGGTTTTATTCTTTCTGGAAGTCTATTTATTATTTCAATAGCTTTATCCAATGATTCTTTTGATGACTTGTCAATGATGATAAAGTCTCCGTTTTTAATTTGGTGCAATAGTTCATTTTCGATACCGGAGATTAATATCAGATTTGCTTCTAAAGTGCTACATTGATTGGCGACTTTGTCTTTAATGCTTTTACTTTTGGAAATAAAATATATGTTAGGCGATTCGTATTCTAATTGATGAATTTTATGAGATTGGGTAATCAAATCCATCTCCATTGCATGGTTCCATATGGATATATTTTTGAGTTTAATACTGAAAGTGGTTCCGATCCCCAATCTGCTGTTTAATTCCAATTCGCCATTCATGATATGAATTAGTCTTTTGGTAATCGCCAGTCCCAAGCCTGTGCCTTCATATTTTTTGTTATTTTGACCTGTTTGCTTGAATGCTTCGAAAATTTCTTCTTGTTGGTCTTTGGCAATGCCTATGCCTGTGTCATTGATTTTTATTACAAGATCTAGAGTATTCGCATTAATTTTTTCAATGACAATATCTAAGGATATAAAGCCCTTGTCGGTAAACTTAATAGCGTTTCCAAGCAGATTAAAAAGAATCTGTCGCAATCTTATCGCATCTATGATCAAGTATTGCGGTAGGCTTTCATCAAGATAGAGCTTGAAGTTTATGCCTTTTTGCAAGCATTTGTGCTTGAATATTTGTTGAACATCTTTAAGAAAACCGTAAAAATCAGTGACTTCGGAATTTATGTCCATCCTGCCTGCTTCGATTTTAGATAGATCTAAAATGTCATTAATGAGGGCTAGAAGAGTCGAACCGCTTTTTTTGATGGAGGATAGATATGATCTTTCGTTGTCTTCCAAGCCCTTTGAGGAAGCTAATATGTCAGTAAAGCCCAATATCGCATTCAAAGGGGTTCTGATTTCATGGCTCATGTTAGCTAAAAACTCGCTTTTGGTATTATTCGCTCTTTCAGCTTCTTCTTTAGCTTTCTTAAGCTCTAGTTGGCCTTCACGAATAGCAGTAATGTCAGTATGCGCTCCGATGAGTTTGATGGGAAACCCGGAATGTGTTCGCTCGATAACTTTGCCTCTGATCAGTATGTGCTTTAAATCTCCATCTTTGGTTTGGGCTCTGAATTCGCTCTTGTAATAATCTTTTCTGCTGCGAAGAAATTTCTTGAAATTTTCGACCAGTAGTTTTTTGTCATCAATCTCTATGATAGGCAGATTTCGCAATTCATTGTTTTTAAAATCAGCGGGGTTGTAGCCTAGCATTGTGTATATTTTCTTGCTGAGAAAAATCTTTAAAGTTCTGACATTTAATTCCCAAAATCCATCTTCCGAAGCATCCAAGACTTGCTTGTATTTTTGCTCTGCTTTCCAAAGGTTTGTAGTGTCTCTGGCACTGACTATGATTCCATTAAGCTTGTTGTTTTCAGCCTTAACAGGGTCGTATCGCAAGTCCAAGTGCATTCTTTTTTGAATGGGAAAGTTGAACCAATCTTGGCATTTGATAGTGTTTTTGCCATGGCAAGCGAACAAGCTGTCTTTAATGTTTTGTTCGTCGGCGAATTTTCCCATAATTTTGATATAGGATTTGCCTAGAATATAGTCCAGAGGGAGATTGATAGCTTTGAGAAATGTCTTGTTGGCAACGAGAAAGTTGTATTGGCTGTCCAGAAATACTATCATTTCCGAGCTATTTGACAAGATTAAATTCAAGTTGTGGAGCTTTCTTTTTGCTGCTAATTGGTCGGATGCGTCAATAGCTATGATGGAAATACATGTTTGACCATTCTCCAGAATTTTTTTGAAAGTAAGTTTGAAGCATCGTTCATCCGATACCCCGCATGAGATGATTTGGTTTCTGATAAATTTATTGCCAATGGATAAAGCGATAAGATCTTCTTTTAAGATTTTGGAACTGTCTTGAATGACATGTTCAAAGATCGAATGGCCTAGTTGGCTCCCAAAGCTTTGCGAGGCTTCGTTATTCTCATAAATAACATTGAACTGGTCATTAATGATTAAAAATGGACAGGGCAGAGAACTCCCAAAATTATCAGTTGAAGCTTGTAAATTATTGGTAGTATTGTCTTGAAAAAAATAACTCATACGCTATATCGTAAAATAAATTTTTAGATAGCGATATAAATTATAATTTCCAAGATATCAAAAAAATCATTGTGATCTTTATGTGTAATATTTTTTGGTTAAATTAACTTTTGTGGTTAATCAAATAAAAAGCTAATTAAACTAATTTCTATTTCAATATGTAACTATCGAAGTCTATCTCCTCGTCAGGCTCAATTTCCTCAAAGCTCAGCAAGTTGCTGATTTCCGTTTCTTGATTCCATTGATTATGAAGAACTAATGCCGCTCCCAATGCCGCAGTGCATTGAATATTGTTTTTGAAAAATTGAATTTCAGGCAACATGCTGGATAGTATTGTCGTGAAAATAATATTTTCGGAAAATCCTCCTGAAATGAAAATTTTATCCATTCCTTTAGCGTCAATCACTAATTTTATAGCCGCTTTTTGCATGTAAGCTAAATCGAGAATTAGTTGGAAATAGGCTTCCTTGTAATTTTCGAAATGTTCGAGCTTAGTTTCTGGCCAGTCTCTCTTTTCTAAAGGGCCTGTGTTTGGAGCGTTTTGAGGAAAAAACTTTCGTTCATCCAATTGATTTTCGACAAGCTTAGATACAATAGAAGAGTCATACTCTAAAGCGAGCAAGTCCGCTTTTGTTGTGCCGAAATGTTCGCAAATGCGATTTACTTGGTAATCGTGCTCACGTCCGATAAACACGCGAGAGGTACGAATAGGTTCGCCTCTGAAGCTTAAAGACATGAAGCAGTCTTGTTCCAAATCTTTCAAGTCAATAGGATCTTTGTCAAAAGGGTTCATCGCAAAAGACCAACAACCAGTATTCAGGCTAAGATATGTTCTTTCAGAACTCATCAAATATGGAATCAAAGCTCCCGCGCTTTTTTGAATTCCTATGCCGCATTTGATCGTTCTATTTTTGATCACTACTTTTTCAGAGGAAGTAACATTGATGATTGGCGGGAACTTGGAGTTTAATTTTTCATTGTAAATCCAATCATGGCTTCGCTCTTTGGAGTAATCCCAAATCATGGAGTGAAGGCCTAAGCTTGATAGTTCCGAAAAGTTCCTTCCAGTGAATATGCTACTGCAATATTGAGGTAGAAAAAGACTAGTGTGTATTTTTCCATATGTTTCAGGACGAAAGTGTTTAAGCCAGTATAGTTGCAAGCCAGCATTGAGCATTCCAATATCTGGAGATGATGTATCTTTCATAAAAGCGTCTTTGTCTCCCAAGCTGGAGAAAAAAGCGTCTTTTACATCTTGAGATATGGGCTTCCAGTAATTATATATGGGCGAAACAGGTTTCCCCGTTCGTGTTACATGCACTAAGGTGGAGCCATAAGCTGTGAAGTTCAAGGCTCTAATAGGACGATTTCGGTTTTTTAAGTGCGCATTAAAGGTTTTTTTCATCCATTTGACAATGGCTGTAATGTCCTCGCTGATAAAGCCGTCTTCGTCAACTATCTCTTCAAATTGTTGTGATTCTTGGTGTACTACCTCATAGCTCCTGTCGAATAGCAAGAACTTTTTGTTGGTACGTCCTATATCAAATATCGCAATAACCGATCTACTCATTTATCAACTTAGTTTGTATTAAAAAATTTAATATCGATAAACACAATGAATGTTTAACGTATTCGCATGGGCGAAATTGCACAATCTTGCGAATATATGAATTTATAATATTTAGTTTGTCATATCTGAGATTATAACCCATTTGTCATCGATTTTCTTCCATAACAATGTGTATTTGCCTCCAATGTTGCCTGTTTTTCTGACTAAATTCCAGTCGCCTATTACATAAGCGTATTCTGGCGATAATATTTTTACATCAATGTTAGAAAATGTTAAGATACCTCTAGCATCAGCATCGGGGTATTTTGACTTGTAATTCGCTAGCGTCTGGTCCCATCCGTATGTGATGTTGGATTTGCCTATAAACATCAATGAGTCGGAATTCCAATAGCCTTGCATGTATTGTTCCATATTGCCATTATTCCAAGCAGAACTTTGTTCTTGAAGTGTGGCTTTTATCGTTTTGATATTTGCTTCATTGTGGCTGTTCTTGTTTGGATTGCAGGCCGTTATCAATACAGTTCCTATAAGTATTAAAAAAAGTTTCATGTTATTTGTTTATGTGTTGTATCGCTTTATTATAGTCTTTGATGTTAAAATAACTTTCATTCCATTCAAATGGTAAAGAAAGCTTGTTCATTAGTATATCCATTCCAATGATAATCTCTTTGAAAGGAGAGTTGCCTACAATGACTAATTTCTCAATCTTTTTTAGCAAGCCATTATCTCTATGGGTATAATATTTTTTTCCTTCTTCACTATTGAAGATTAAATCTGCATTGGTATGTGGAAAAGTCAAACGATCTATTCGCAAGAATACTTTGATTGGATTATTATTTGCCATCAAGTTTTCTTTGACGATGTCTTTGATTTGGAAAATCATTTTCCACGAGAACTCTCCTGAAAGATCAAAGGCGAGTACATTTGGCGCGAATTCTTCAGATTTAATTTCTTGTATCATTGTTTATTGAAGAAAAAATTTGATGAAATAGCTACTAGTCAGCACTTGTTTCTAGTAATTCAATTTAAAAAATTATTCCAAAAGATGTTTCCATGAATGTTTTATATTTATGTTTATGTAAAAATTGATAAAGTTGAACAAAGATATAATGATTTATAATAAACTATCGATTAAAGACCTGGAAAACCTGACAGGGGTAAAAGCGCATACGATTAGGATTTGGGAAAAAAGGTATTCATTGTTGAGTCCTGAAAGGACGGATACGAACATCAGATTTTACAGCATAAGCGCATTGCAAAAAATGCTCAATGTGAAGTTGCTTCAGGAGAATGGCTGGAAGATTTCTAAAATAGCTAAATTATCGGAAGACGAAATATTAAGAGAGGTAGCTCAATGCACTCAGGTGGTCGAAGATAATTTGTCTGCATATGTTGATCGTATATTATTAAGCATGCTTTCTTATGACAAGAAAGAGTTTTTTCATGTTTATGATGAACTATCTTCGAAGCTCGATTTTAGTCAAATATATTTTGATGTGGTCGTGCCATTTTTTCATAAAGTAGGCTTAATGTGGCAGACATCTTCTATCACAGCGGCTCATGAGCATTTCATCACCAATTTGATTTTGCAAAAGATACATGTCGAAATTGATTCAATTGAAAAGGAGAGTGCTCAATCAGGCGATATATTGTTTGTTTTGTTTTTGCCCGAATACGAGATTCATCAGTTGAAATTGCTTTATCTCTATTATGTGTTGTTGAAAAAAGGGTGCAATGTGATTTATTTAGGGGAAAGCGTTCCGCTTGATGCTTTCGAATCTTTTCAAAAATTGCCCAAGCCAATTCGCTATGTGAGCAGTTTTACAACATTTCCAGTCGCCGATAACTTGGCTTCATATTTGACTGAGTTTAGCGAGAAAGTACTCGTTTCTTCTAAAGATGAATTTTTAATTATAGATGATCATCACACTGATCAGGATTTTAATGGAAAAATTAAATTTTGCCGGACAGTTGAACAAATTGTTAATTTTTAGATGAGAATTTGATTTTTATTTTTGTTTAATTTATATTGATAAAAGTTAAACAAAAATAAATGAAAGCAATTGTTATAGGTTCCGGTTTTTCTTCACTTGCATGCTCTTGTTATTTGGCTAAAGAAGGTTATGATGTAACCGTTGTGGAAAAAAACAGCGAAATAGGAGGTAGGGCAAGAGTCTTTTCCAAGGAAGGGTTTAAGTTCGATATTGGCCCTACTTGGTATTGGATGCCAGATGTTTTTGAGGATTTCTTTGGTCAGTTTGGAAAGTCTCCAGATGATTATTACGAATTGATCAGGCTAGACCCAGGGTATAAGGTTTACTTTGGAGTAAATGATTACGCGGATATTCCAGCTTCGCTTGAAGAAATTTACACCTTGTTTGAAACGGAAGAGCATGGGAGTTCGATTTTCTTGGAGAAATTCTTGAATAAAGCACAAGAAAATTATGATATCGCAGTAAAAGATTTAGTGTACAAGCCGGGAGAGTCATTGACGGAGTTGGTTACTTTTGAAACAGTTCAAAGGCTAGGCTTATTTTTTAAGTCAATCCGCACTGAAGTGCATGGCAAGATCAAGTCCGAAAGGTTGAGAAAAATATTAGAATTTCCTGTTCTTTTTTTAGGTGCCAAACCTTCCAATACCCCGGCGTTTTATAACTTCATGAATTTTGCTGATTTTGGCTTGGGAACATGGCATCCAAAAGGTGGAATGGGCGAGGTATCCAAAGGTATAGAAGCTTTGGCAGTTAGTTTAGGCGTTGAATTTGTCTTGGATTGCGAAGTGGCTCAAATTCAGCTTGATGAACAAGGCGAGTTTCAGTGCATCCATACAAACAAGGGACAGCTTACTGCTGATGTATTGATAAGTGGTGCTGATTATCACCATACAGAGTCTTTGTTGCCTATTTCTAGTAGACAGTATGATCAGAAGTACTGGAATAAGAAAACCTTTGCTCCATCGGCATTGTTGTTTTTTGTAGGTTTTGACAAGAAGTTAAGTGGGCTATCGCATCATACACTTTTTTTTGATACTGATTTTGATCAACATGCCAAGCATATTTATGATCAACCATCTTGGCCTAAAGATCCTTTGTTTTATGCGAGTTTTCCTTCGATAACAGATAGTTCGTTTGCTCCCCATGGAAAAGAGTCCGCGACTTTTTTAATTCCTCTGGCTCCGAATTTGCATGACAGTGAAGAGTTGAGGTCTGAATATTTTGATTTGATTATTTCAAGACTTGAAAAATTAACCAAGCAATCTCTTAAAGAAAATATATTGTTCTCAAAGTCTTACTGTGTGTCTGACTTTAAAAAGGACTATAATTCGTTTAAGGGCAATGCTTATGGATTAGCCAATACGCTTTTGCAAACAGCGTATTTCAGGCCTAAGATTAGGAGCTCAAAAGTTCCGAATTTATTTTTTACAGGGCAATTGACAGTGCCAGGGCCTGGTGTTCCTCCGTCATTGATTTCTGGGAAAATAGCGAGTGAATTGGTGAAAAAATATTATAAAATTTCCATCCATGAAGAAACAGTTGTTTGATAATTCCTCTTTTTTGTGCTCAAAGATTGTAACCAACACCTACAGCACTTCTTTTTCGTTGGCAGTAAAGATGCTTTCTCCAAAGATCAGGTCAGCGATATACGGCGTGTATGGTTTTGTGAGGTATGCTGATGAAATAGTTGATACTTTTCACGATTATCCCAAAGAAGAGTTGCTGAATGAATTTGAGGCTGAATATTATACAGCTATGGAAAGAGGAATAAGCACAAACCCAATCATCAATGCCTTTCAGCAAGTGGTTAAAAAGTATTCCATAGAAGATAAATTGGTAAGAGCTTTTTTGAAAAGCATGAGAATGGACTTGACAAAAAAAGAGTATCTTACTGATGAGGAGTATCGAGAATATATTTATGGTTCAGCTGACGTGGTAGGGCTTATGTGCCTTAGGATTTTTGTCAATGGAGATAATCAAAAATATGAACAGCTTAAGGATACTGCCATGAGGTTGGGTTCGGCTTTTCAAAAGGTCAACTTTCTTAGGGATCTTAAGGATGATGTAGAAACTCTTAATAGGTTTTATTTTCCCGGAGTGGATTTGATGTCATTGGACGCAAGATCCAAGAAAGCAATTATTGATGAGATTGAGTTGGACTTTGAAGTCGCTTTTCAGGGAATAAAGAAGTTGCCGGTGGAGGCTAAATTTGGAGTTTATACTGCTTTTAGGTATTACCGGGGATTGTTGTTGAAATTGAAGCGAACAAAATCGGAAGAGATAATTACGTCCAGAATTAGAATTTCGAACCCTCATAAAGTATTCTTATTGAGTAGATCATTTGTTAAATATAAGTTGAATTTAATATGATTATTTTTAGCATGATAGGCTTGATGTTTAGCATCTTGTTGCAACAAACTCCTGAAGCTAAATTGGAAAAAATCAGGGATGACTTTTATAAGCTAAATTCTTCGGAAGAGATTAAAAGTTATTTGGAGCTGGGCAAAGGGTCTAGTAATCCAGTTGTGGAGGCGTATATGGCTTCAGCTACGATGAAAATGGGCAAATATACAATGTGGCCAAATAAAAAAATCGCATATTTTAATGAGGGTAAAGATGTCATGGAGTCATTGATCAAAGAGCATCCGGACAATGTTGAAATAAGGTACTTGCGATATTTGATTCAAGCTAAAGCACCATCATTTTTAGGGTATGATAAAGACAAAACCAAAGACTGTGATTTTGTTATGAAAAATCTTAAATCTTCTAAAATTCCTAAGGCATATCAAGAAACAATGCTAAATTGCATAAAAACAATAACAAAAAAATGAGTTATATTATTTTTGCAACCGTAACTTTATTGACTTTTGCCGCTATGGAAGGGGTGACATGGTTGACGCACAAATATGTGATGCACGGATTTATGTGGTATTTTCATGAAGATCACCATCAGCCTAAATACCAAGCGCCTTTCGAAAAAAATGATTTCTTTTTTGTGATTTTTGCGATTCCCAGCATTTTATTATTCTATTTTGGAGTGAATCCAAGCATCAATTATTTGTTTTTTATTGGTTTGGGCATATTGCTGTACGGTATCGCTTATTTTTTTATACATGATATTTTGATCCATCAAAGGTTCAAATTGTTTACTAGAACTAAAAACAAGTATTTAGTAGGCCTTCGCAAGGCGCATAAAGTTCATCACAAACATATGGGCAAAGCGGATGGAGAGTGTTTTGGAATGTTGTTTGTGCCTAAGAAGTATTTTAATAGATGAGCGAGTATTTATACCTCTGTTTGGATTTAGGTTCATTAAGCATTCCTTTGTTGTACAGTATTTTTGAACGAAAGTTTCACTATGTGAAAAACTTTAAGCGCTTAACAGTCTCAATTCTCATCATGTCTATCTTGTTTTTGAGTTGGGATGCTGTATTTACCGCTCATGGGATTTGGGGATTTAACGAAACTTATCATTTGTCATTTAGGCTTTTTAGCATGCCTTTGGAAGAATATCTCTTTTTTTTCTGCATTCCTTATGCGTGTATTTTTACGCATGAGTCATTACGTTTTTATGTGAAAAAATGGGAGATGAGCAGCGCAGCTACTGTTTTTGTTAGTTCGCTTTTAATTATGATCGCTCTAGTCTTGCTTTATGATAATTTCGGGAAGTGGTATACAACCTTAAATATGGCTTTATTCATAGGTCTAATGTTGTTCGCTTATAAGTTTAAGTTTTCTTTGCTGAAAGAGTTTATGCCAAGCTATTTGATTATTTTGATTCCTTTTGTTATTGTCAATGGAATATTAACCGGTTCATTGATAAGCGAACCGGTTGTATGGTATAATGATAGTCATAATGCGGGAATAAGATTTATCACAATTCCAATTGAGGATTTTTTTTATGCTTTCAGTATGTTGTTTATGGTCTTGCTACCCTATGATTACTTTGGACAAAAAGAAAGAAGTAATATTTCATATTCCAATGCGGACATTAGCGTTGAAAGCACTATTCGGTAATGTTGAGGTTGGGTAGCATGGACGCTTTTTTGTTACGGTGTTTAGCCATCTTGCAAAGGATGCTATCCAATGTTTTAATAGCGTGTATTATGTAAGGCCCTTTGTTCAGCATTACGCATTCAGCTCTTTGGCCTAGTGAGGCGTCGCTAATTTCGGCTCTTGAAGGTCTTCCTTTTTTTGCTAAGTTTTCCAATACTTGAGTTGCCCAGATAATAGGCACGTGGGCAGCTTCGCATATTCTAAGCAATTCTTCTTGAATTTCGGCTAAGTTTTGCCATCCGCATTCTACCGCCAAATCACCTCTAGCGATCATTACACCTATTTTATCACGCTTGAATGCTGTAAGTAGAATATTTGGAAGGTTGTTAAAGCCTTTTTTCGTTTCTATTTTGTAAATAACGCCGAGCTTTTTCGGGGCATTGAGTTTTTCAAATTCCTTATAAAGATCATGGACATCGCATGCTGAGTTGACGAATGAAAAATTCACCATGTCCGCATTTTTGCAAATGAATTTTAAGTCTTGCCTGTCCTTATCAGTCAATCCTTGTATTTGCAGATTGCTGTTAGGCAGGTTAATGCCTTTATCGGCTTTTAATTTAGCGCCTTCAGGTTTGGTGTAGGTGATTTTGACGAATAATTTATCTTTTCGAATTTCAATGATTTTTCCTTCTATTTCTCCGTCGTCAAAAATGATTTTTTCGCCTGCTTTTGTGTCCGTGTATAAGTTTTCGACTTGACAACTGACCATGGCATTGCTGATCAATTCTTTTTTATTATTGAAGATGGCATTTTTTCCTTTTTCATCCGTGTTGCTAATGATGATGACATCACCAGTGTTGACCATTATAAAACCTTCAATAAAAGCTATGTTTTTGAAAAAACCGCTCGCAATAATTTCTTTATTTCTCTTGATGTTGTATCTAGTGGTGTCGGAAACATATGAAGTCTTTGCGCAAGAAAGCACAGCATATTTATCATTGAGGTCTTCAACGGTTAGTGAACGAGCTTTGTTTCTTGTGTCTCTAAAGCTGACAATGTCTTTAAGCTTGATTTTCTCGAAATCGTTGGCAGAAATAAATAATGTGATTTCCGATGATTTAACGATTTCATGCTCATCGTTGGCTTCGAATGGTTTTATGATCACACGTGTAGGGTGGGATGTTTGGCCGTATGCGTTTTTAGAAGTTGGAATCTTTTGGACTCTTGGCCCTTGCTCAATGTCGCCTGTCCTTAATTTGGGGCCGCCTAGATCCATGCTGATTTTACAAGGTTTGTTTAGCTTTTCGCTGGCTGAGCGAACGTTTGAAATCATTTTTGACCAAACCTCTTCGTTGTCATGAGCGCAATTGATTCTTGCGATGTCCATGCCGGACTTGAGCATTTTTTTTACTAGTGAACTGTCAAATGAACTTTCCAATGGCAAAGTCACCATGATTCTTGTTTGGCGATCAGAGTTGTCCAAAGGGCCAAGCAAGTCGTCTGTATGCGCATTTAATATTTGTTTTTCATTGATAAAAGCTTCTATTCCAGTTTGGATCGCTTCATGCGGAAGCTCGTTGATTTTAATTAAATTGGTTTTGACCGCATTGATGCTTTCTCGAATATGCATCTCGGCCTTGCCTAGCCTTGATATTCCAAGGTGCCCCAAGTGCGTTTGAAGTTCTCGGATATCATTTTTACGCAGAGCAATATAATGCAGTAGATTTCTTGCGGAATTTTGATAGTTGACACTGCTTCCTTCAATTCTAATAGAGAATTTTTGCTCGTAAATTTCTCCTTGTGATTTTAAACTATCAATCAATTCAATTAATTCCTCTATAGTATTTGGGGTGCTTTTGGAGTCCATATATAAGAATTTGAGATTAAAAAAGTTAATATTAATACGATTTAATTAGCCTTAAAGGATATTATTCTGCGTATTTTTCTTTAAAAAGTGTCATGGTTTTTAATTCGAGGCAAAGTAGGTGTCCCATGCCGATTTTTTTAGACCCCATCACGCATCCATTGTCAAGAGGTATTACTGGCGAGTTCATCTTGATTTTCTCCTCGATGTATTCCAAAGGCTTTGGATTATGGCCGTGAATGATGGTTTTTCCTTTTAATGCGTCAAGATTAACGGGGAAGTCTCTAATGGTTAGCATTTTGTCGCCAATTTTAAGAAAGTTTTCTTGAGTGAAATCAAAACCCGCATGAACTAGAAAATGTTTTTTGGTTTCTATGTAATACGGCAAGGCGGATAGAAAATGAATATATTTTTTTTTGTCCTTTTCCAGACTTTCTAGAAAATATTCGCTGTTGTCGAATAATGATATATTATTTATTGCTTGGTTGTTGCCTTTTAAGGCTTTTAGCAACAATAAGTCATGATTGCCAAGAAGGGGAAATATGTGCGAAGGGTTTTCTGTTTGAAGTTCAATGATAATGTCGAGAACTTTCTTGCTGTTGGGGCCTTTGTTGACATAATCTCCCAGTAGAAACAGTTTGTCTTTGGGTTTGAAGTTGATTTGATGTAGCAAACGTTGGAATGTTTTCAGACATCCGTGGATGTCTGAAATGACAAATTTTTTATGCATATGCTTTTAATCTATAGGCTCTTCGAAAATATTGATTAATTCAGCCAAGGCGTCGTATTTATTGTTGTTATTCACTACACCTTCACCAAGCTTATACCATAGCTCTTCTCCGATATCAATATAGTCGCCGCGTTTCTTGGGTTTGTTTTCCTTGGCGTTTTCGTAAATAAAGTCTGGAGCGTATATGTGCTTCAATATGTCCTTGAGGTTTTTCCAAGGCACATGTTTTTGGCTGATCTCGCCATTATCGTTAACTTCAAACTGGATTTCTCTTTTTTCAAAAGAAGCTTTTAGAGAGAATTCCTTGAATATAGATTTTCCTTTGTTTCTTAAAAACCGGACGCAAAGCGGTCTTTCTTTTCTGGAAATTTCATAAATCGCCTGAATCAACTCTTGATTGAATGATTCCCAGTGTCTGATGTCAGATGGGGTTCCTTCAAAAGTTTTACTGGTATTGTCCATCATTGTTACTCTAATGACGCTTTCCTCGGCGTTTCGGGTAAATTTATTTTTTACCCATGTGGTCTTTGTAATAAGTTCTTTCAGCTCATCAGCCCATACCGTTGGAATAGTGCCTTGCCAGTTGACATCGTCATTTGGAGTGAAACCTTCCATGTAGATCTCATCTTCGCTCAGGTCTTCTCGATCCAAGTATTTTAGTTCAAAAGATGTTTGCAGTCCTTTTTTATACTCTACTAATATTTTGTAAGTATGGCAATAAGGCGCGGGAATATCTCCTGAGTAGAATTCAATATCTACAAGAGCGAGTTTGCTCAAGTCTATGTTCATAAGGTCCTTGTCTTGGTTCTAATTTTAATTTAGCAAATATATGAAAAACACTCTAAATAGAAGATGTTGTGTGTTTAGAACCAAATTTTTTCGATTATTCCTTAAGCAATTCGCACATTCGTTTATCTTTGCTTTTCGTTTTTGCGTACAATAGATTTAAAAATAGATATTCCTTTGAAAAAGATTGCATATATTTTAATATCCTTTTCTCTTATTTGGTTGATTTCATGCTCGAACTATGAGATCCCTGGTCTGTCGCCGGTGATTGATGTGATAGAGCCCGAAGGAGGCTTTAGGTATAAAGTTGGCGGAGGTGAACCCTTAGTTTTGAAGCCAACGGTAACTTCCGAACTGCAACCAGTAGCGTACGACTGGAGATATGTTGATTCATTGAACTCTCTTTCGGATGCACCTCAATATTCCTTTACAACCGAAATACCAAATGAATACAGGCTTAGGTTTAGAGCGACAAGTGAAGCGGGCTTTTCAGATTATATTTATAATATTTTAGCTTATGGGAAATATGCATTTGGGATTTACTTGGTAGGCTTTGACAATAGCATGAATACGATCTTAGGGTTTAGAGAGGAAGGAGAAAGCACGGATTTCGAATGGGGAGTATATAAGCAAGAAAATGATAGAACGCTTCCATCCAAGTCGGAAGGTTTCTTTTTGTTAGGGGAGAATTACTATTTCTATGGTCAAGGAGATCCTTATGTGCAGATTGCCAATAGACATTCATTGAAAATGGTTGCGGGCACCCCTGATGGAGTTAATGCGGATAATTACCCTTTGGGAATGGTGACTATTGATACTTTAAGGGGCTATATCTCAACGCCCAATGGGCTTTATAATTATGATGTGAAGGAAAATTCTCTAAATGATAGGATCCAAGTTATTCCAAGAGCGAATGAATTATTTCTGTCAAGCAATACTCAGAATTTATTCGTTAATGGAGGGACAACTATGGAGAATTATTCAACAGTTAATGATAATGTTGTTTCCACTGTAGTAATAAACGACTTTATAGATTATTCAGGTGATATATATGCAATCGATCAAGAAGTCACAGGTAGCCGTAACATATGGATGGTAGTAAGTAATGGTGATACCAGTACCATTGGAAGGTATGTGACAGCAACTAGCAATAATACTTTTGATAATTTATATGGAATAAGTAACGATTACCCTGTTAGCGAAGATATGGCATTTTATGCATATAGTACAACAAGTGTTTTTTTCAATAGCGGAACGAATCTATTTCATTATCGAGGAACAGAAGAGTCTTTAGCTGAGCCAATTTTTGATATCGCAACTATAGATCCCTCTGCAAGTCGAATTACAGCATTTGTAATTTCTTCTGATGATACTGATCGCTTATTTATTTCTTGGAAAAAGACTTCTTCAGGTGGTGGTTTACTATTGTATGATTTGATAACCAATCGACCAGTTTCAGGGTATACTTTTGACTTAGATTACCCTTCTTCAGAGATAGTAATTTTTTAGAATTATAAAATGACTTATTTACAGCCTATAGTGCATTATGGATTGCATTTTGCAGCTCCATTGCTTATCGCTTATTTGTATGATAAATCCAAAGTTTGGAAAGGTTATCTAATCTTATTGGCGACGATGCTTGTGGATTTGGATCATTTGTTGGCTGACCCAATTTTTGATCCCAATCGATGTAGTATTGGTTTTCATCCTTTGCATTCGTATTACGCTATAGCTTTTTATTTGGTAATGTTAGTGGTAGTGAAGAATAAGTGGTGGAGACTTGTTTTTATTGGATTGTTATTTCATATGTTGACCGATCAAATCGATTGTTGGATGAGCGGGTTATAGGCTTTTTCCTTCATATTAAATTTCAATAACCTTAAAGCATTCAAAACAACGACCATAGTAGAGCCTTCATGTATCAAAACAGCCCAGCCGATATTAGCTATGCCAAGAATAGTCAAAGGCATGAGCAATGCTACGACTCCTAAGCTAATGCAAAGATTTTGTTTAATGATTTTTCTAGTTTGTCTTCCTAAAGCGATAGAGTAAGGAAGCTTACTCAACTTGTCGGATAGCAAAGCGACATCGGCTGTTTCCATCGCTACTTCAGAGCCAGCCGCTCCCATGGCTATGCCAATATCGCTTTCCACCATCGCCGGTGCATCATTGACGCCATCGCCAACCATGGCAATTTTGAATTGGTGAGATTTGTTTTTGATGATTTGCGCTTTTTCTTCTGGCAATAGTTCGCCTTTGGCTTGAATGCTTAAATGTTTGGCGATTGAATCCGCCACATTTTGATTATCGCCTGACAACATTTCTATGTTTTTTATTCCGATGTTTCGCAAAGATATGATGGTTTTTTCGGCATCATCCCTTAAAGTGTCTTGGATGCTGATGATTCCAAGATATTTATCTTTGTGATATACGAGAATGCTCGTATTGGCTTTAGCTTCCAGCTTATGAAAGATGTTTAATTCATCAAGTGATGGTAGAGGAATATTTAAAGATTCAAACAAAGAAGGTTGTCCGATTAATATTTTTCCTTGGTATTCTGCGGAGATCCCTTTTCCTTGATGAGCTACTAGATTTGTAACGTGTTTTTCTGGATGTTTTCCTAATTTTTGGATGCCGTCTTTTACTATGGCTTTTGCTATGGGATGATCGCTTAGCATTTCAGCTGAGATAGAAATTTCCAGAAGTTCTTGTTGGGTAGTATTTCCAAATGTGATAATCTCTGTGATTTTGGGTTCTCCAATGGTTAAAGTCCCGGTCTTATCGAAAGCGACGAAGTTTATTTGGCCAAGAGCTTCCAATGCTTTGCCTCCCTTTACTAATATTCCTTTTTGAGCGGCTCTGGAGATTCCGCTTAATACCGCGCTAGGTGTGGAAATCGCCAAAGCGCATGGGCTTGCCGCGACAAGCATTGCCATTGATCGGTAAAAACTTTCAACATACAGCTCGTCCAACAACAGAAAGGCGAAATTTAGTAGTATAACAAGCCCTAAAACTATAGGAACATAGATTTTTTCGAATTTGTCAGCGAATTTTTGAGTGGGGGATTTTTTAGCTTGGTTTTCACTTATGAGTTTAACTAATCTTGAAATTGTAAAATCCTCAGCTTTTTTCGTGGCTAAAATCTCCAAGGTTTCATCCCCATTAATAGTCCCCGCAAATACTTCAATATGTTCTTTTTTATCCGAATTATCGGTTTTTAGCACAGGCATGCTTTCTCCTGTGATTGAGGCTTGGTTTACATAGCTTCTACCTTTGTTAACTTTGCCATCCGCAGGTATTTTTGTATGGGGCTTGACTATGAGCGTATCTCCAATATTTATTTCGTTGATGTCGATTTCAGTGATTTTTCCATTTTCGGTCTTTTTAAAAGCTGTTTTGGGGCTAAGGTTCGCGAGTGATTTGATGGCATTTCGGGCTTTGTTCATAGCATAATGTTCCAGCGAGTGGCCTAAACTGAAAAGGAATAGCAGCAAAGCTCCTTCTGCCCATTTATCTAAAACCGCTGCTCCGATCGCCGCGACAAGCATTAAAAATTCAATGTCGAATTTTCCTTTTTTCATGGTTTCATATGCTTCCAGTATTGCATAGAAAGATCCGAATATATATGAGATGAGGAAAATGCCAATCGTTATCGGTTTGCTGACAATATTGAACGTGTCTAATAAAAAGCCAGCAAGCAAAAAAATGCCGCAGATGATAGAAAACTTGATTTCAGAATTTTTCCCAAGGAAATGTATATGGGTATGATGGTGGTCGCAATGATGATGATGACTGCTCATGTATAGCTAAGATAAAAAGTGAGTGTTTGTTTATATACGGTTTAAAAAAGAAGGAGATGTCGCAAATTGTTAATTATGAAAATTTATGCATATATGATGAAATATTGCTAAATATGAGTAATTTGATCGATGAATTGAGAAAAAATGAGAAATAAGGTTTGCAAATGAAAAAGTAATCGATACTTTTGTAACAAATGATAAACGACAAATAATTACAAATTGATGAGCAATATACAATTACATACAAACTTTTGGTGGTGGCATTCTAATGTGAATATTAGATGAACGGCCATGCTATGTGATTGAATAAATATTATAAAATATTAAAAATGAAATCTAAAGCCCGCTGTTCCTTCAGCGGGCTTTTTTATTTTTACACCTTACGCAAAATAGAAGAAATAATGAAAAAATTTAAGCTAAATACGGAGCATATAAAAATGATAGCTGATACTATCACTCCAGTAAGTATTTATTTACGGCTGAGAGATCGTTTTGCGAATAGTATCATGCTTGAGAGTTCCGACTATAGAGGTCATGAGAATAGCTTCTCTTATATATGCTGCAATCCGATAGCTTCATTTTCCCTAAGGGGAAATACATTGGAAAAATCTTATCCTGACGGTAGCAAGGAAGTTGTTGAATTAGCGCATAAATCTGAAGCGGTTAAGCAACTAAGCGATTTTTCGAGTTCTTTCGAAAATGAACGCTTTTCGCATAAATTTATCAATAATGGGCTTTTCGGTTATATGGCATATGACGCTGTTGAGTCTTTTGAGGATTTGGATTTTTCAGATAATCAAGAGTCAGGTTACGATATCCCGGAGATTCATTACAATGTGTATCGAAATGTAATCGCTATAGACCATTTCAAAAACGAACTTTACTTGTTTGAGCATACTTTGGATGAAAGCGATTCGGAAAGTAATTTGTTGGATATTCAACAATTGATTAGAAATAAAAATTATCCAAGTTATACATTTGAGCTTGATGGAGAAGTGAGCTCAAACTTGACAGACGAGGAGTATGTGGAAATGGTGAAGAAAGGAATGGATCACTGTTTCAAAGGTGATGTTTTCCAAATCGTTTTGTCAAGAAGGTTCTCTCAAAATTTCAAAGGCGATGAGTTCAATGTGTACAGAGCTTTGAGGTCGATTAATCCTTCTCCATATTTATTTTATTTTGATTACGGGAACTTCAAGATTTTCGGATCTTCTCCAGAAGCGCAGATTGTGATCAAAGATAGAAAAGCTTCGATTTACCCAATCGCAGGAACATTCCGAAGAACCGGCAATGATGAGGCGGATGCTGAATTAGCGAAGAAACTGGATGCTGATCCAAAAGAGAATTCGGAGCATGTGATGTTGGTGGATTTGGCTAGAAATGACTTGAGCCGAAATGGCAAAAAGGTAACTGTGGAAACGTACAAGGAAGTACAGTTTTTCTCTCATGTTATTCATCTGGTATCTAAAGTAACAGGAGAATTGGAAGAAGGGCATAACACCGTTGAAATGGTAGCCAATACATTTCCTGCCGGGACTTTATCAGGAGCTCCAAAATACAAAGCCATGCAATTAATCAATGAATATGAGAATATTAGAAGAGGTTTTTATGGCGGAGCTATAGGCTACCTTGGGTTTAATGGCGATTTTAATCATGCGATTATGATTAGATCATTCTTGAGTAAAAATAATAAGCTTTCTTATCAAGCTGGAGCAGGTGTCGTAGCCAAGTCTGATCCTGAGTCTGAGAAGCAAGAAGTATATAATAAAGTAGCGGCTTTGAATACCGCACTGAAAGAAGCTGAAAACATTTAACTGTAAATATAACCCGTTCAAATAACTTAAAACCCAATATGTCATGATGAAGATATTAGTTATTGACAATTATGATTCTTTTGTTTACAACCTTGTGCATTTGATCAAGGAAGTGATAGAGGAAAAAGATTTAGATGCTAGTGTTGATGTGTTCAGAAATGATCAGATCGACTTGGATAAGGTTGAAAAGTATGACAAAGTATTATTGTCGCCAGGACCTGGGATTCCTTCAGATGCAGGTATTTGCTTGGACGTGATCAAAAGGTACGGAGGGACTAAGAGTATCTTAGGAGTGTGTTTAGGACATCAAGCCATAGCGGAAGCGTATGGAGGCAAGCTTTACAATATGCCTAAGGTGCTCCATGGTGTGGACACATTTGTTGAGATTCAGTCAGACAAAGAGTATTTGTTCTTTGATGTGCCTTCAAGAACCAAGGTTTGCAGATATCACTCTTGGGCCGTTGAGCCGGAGGATTTGGGAGGCGAACTTGTGGCTACAGCTGTTGATGATCATGGCGAAGTAATGGCCTTAAGCCATCCTTACCATGACGTAAGAGGAGTTCAGTTTCATCCGGAGTCTATTTTGACTTCCGAAGGCAAGGTAATGATAACTAATTGGTTGTCGCACTAATACTAAATATTGTCCCGCCATTATTGGCGGGCACACTATGACATTTTTGGGTTCATATCATATTTGTATTTATAGTAAATAAGAAATTATCAATAATGAAAAAGGTATTAAATGAGCTTTTTGAATATAAATCTTTGTCCAGAGAAAGGGCAAGGGAAATTCTCACAAAATTGGCTCAAGGTGAATACAATAATAGCCAAATAGCGGCATTTTTAACCGTTTACTTGATGAGAAGCATTACCGTTGATGAGTTGGCTGGCTTTAGGGATGCAATGTTGGATTTATGTTTGCCTGTGGATATCGCGGAGTATGATGCGATTGATTTATGCGGGACAGGAGGAGATGGCAAAGACACGTTTAATATCTCTACTTTAGCTTCTTTCATAGTGGCTGGCGCTGGAGAAAATGTGGCTAAGCATGGAAATAATAGCGTATCATCAGTTTGCGGTTCGTCCAATGTATTGGCGTATTTTGGCTATGAGTTTACGAATGATATTAATAAAATAAAAAGATCTTTGGATGAAGCCGGGATTTGCTTTTTGCATGCTCCGATGTTTCATCCCGCTATGAAAAATGTAGCGCCGATAAGAAAAGAGTTGGGCGTGAAGACGTTTTTCAACATGTTGGGGCCGATGGTAAACCCATCGTTTCCAAAAAAGCAAATAGTAGGGGTCTTCAATCCTGAAATTGCTAGATTGTACGGTTATTTATACCAAAAAAGCGACAAAGACTTTGTGATATTACATTCACTGGATGGATATGATGAAATTTCATTGACTTCCGAGTTTAAAATGATCACAAAAAATGAAGATAGAATCTTGAAACCGCAGGATCTAGGCTTTAATAAGTATCGTCAAGAACAATTAACTGGAGGCGATTCAGTAGAGGAAGCCGCTGGCACGTTCATAGGAATTTTGGAAGGAAACGGGACAGATGCGCAAAAAGATGTCGTAATCGCCAATGCGGCAATGGCCTTGTATTGTTATCATCCAAATAAAGGAATGGAAGCTGCCGTAGCAAGAGCTAAAGAATCTCTTGAGTCCGGCAGTGCATTGAAGAGTTTTAAGAAATTGATAGAATTATCAAGCCAACCGGCTTAGTACACATAAATCATTATTGAGATGAATATTTTAGAAAAAATTATTGCTCGTAAGCGAGAGGAAGTGGAAGAGGCTAAGGTGTTGGTGCCAGTGAAAAAGCTTGAGCAAAGCGTATACTTTCCCACAGAGACGATTTCTATGAAAAAGTATATTCAAAGAGATGATAAGTCCGGGATTATCGCTGAAGTGAAAAGAAAGTCACCTTCGAAGGGAATCATCAATGCTTTTTCATCCGTGGAAGAAGTATCCATCGGATATATGCAAGCTGGCGCGTCTGCATTGTCAGTGTTGACGGATGTGGATTTTTTTGGCGGCAAGAATGAGAATCTTACAATAGCGCGAAAGTTTAATTTTTGTCCTATTCTTAGAAAGGATTTTATCATAGATGAGTATCAAATCATTGAAGCCAAGTCTATTGGAGCGGATGCTATTTTGTTAATTGCGGCATGTTTGGAGCCAAACAGATTGACTGAATTAGCCAAATTTGCTCATTCTCTTGGACTAGAAGTGTTAATGGAAGTTCATAATAAAGAGGAACTTGACAGAAGCTTGTCTGAGCACTTGGATTTGGTAGGTGTGAATAATAGAGATCTGACTACATTTACCACATCATTGGATGTGTCCAAAAAGCTGGCAGAGTTCATTCCTGATCAATTTGTGAAAGTTTCAGAAAGTGGATTGAATGACCCTGCGGCAGTAGTGGATTTGAAAAAATACGGATACGAAGGATTTTTGATAGGTGAGTATTTTATGAAGCATGCAAATCCAGGAAAAGCATGCGCTGAATTTGTTGAACAAATACAAAGACTAGAAAAATAATGAAAAGCTTGAAGTTGAAGGTGTGCGGAATGCGCGAAGAGGGGAATATATTGGATGTAGTGGAGATAGTGCAACCGGATTATTTAGGTTTCATATTTTATCCTAAATCGCCAAGATTTGTTGGGCTTGAATTTAACCGAGAAAGCATCAGGAATTTGCCTGCCAATATTTCCAAAGTAGGCGTGTTTGTTAATGCTACCGCTCCCGAAATTATTGATTTTTCAAATATTTACGGCATGAATGTCGTGCAGCTGCATGGTGATGAGTCGCCTGAGGTTTGTCTTGAGATTAAGAATGCGGGCTTTAAAGTGATTAAAGCGTTTGGAGTTGGGGATGAATTCGATTTTGAGGGTTTGTCAAATTATACAGATTGTGTTGATTATTTCTTGTTTGATACCAAAGGGAAAAGTCGAGGAGGAAATGGCATATTATTCAACTGGCAATTATTGAAAAACTACCCTTATGAAACTCCTTTTTTCCTAAGTGGAGGAGTGGATGTTGACTCTTTGGATAATTTGGAGGTTTTGGAAGACCTGCCTTTGGTAGCTTTGGATGTTAACAGCAAGTTTGAAATCGAGCCAGCATTGAAGGATGTAGGTCGTTTGGAGAATTTAGCATTAAAATTAAAAGAAATTAATAATAAATAATATGTCTAAGAAATTTGATGTAAATGATAAAGGATATTATGGCAAGTTCGGTGGGGCATATATTCCCGAAATGCTGTATCCCAATGTCGAGGAATTGCGAAAGCGTTACCTTGAGATTATTGAAGAGCCTGAATTTCAAAAAGAATTCAGAGATTTGTTAAGAGATTATGTTGGAAGGCCAACGCCATTGTATTTCGCTAAAAGATTGTCAGAGGAATACAATACTAAAATATATTTGAAAAGAGAAGACCTTAATCATACTGGAGCTCACAAGGTAAACAATACTATTGGACAAATCTTGGTGGCTAAAAGATTGGGGAAAAGCAAAATTATCGCTGAAACGGGTGCCGGACAGCATGGTGTTGCAACTGCTACCGTTTGCGCTTTGATGGGTATGGAGTGCATTGTTTACATGGGTGAAATTGACATGAAGCGTCAGAAGCCTAATGTAGAGCGAATGAAAATTCTTGGGGCTAAGGTAGTGCCTGCGACATGCGGTAGCAAGACGTTGAAAGACGCTACAAATGAGGCGATGAGACATTGGATCAACAATCCGACAGACACTCATTATATTATTGGTTCTGTGGTTGGGCCTCATCCTTATCCTGATATGGTGGCGAGATTTCAATCAGTGATATCTGAGGAAATTCGCAAGCAATTGAAGGAAAAAGAAGGCAAAGAGACACCGGATCATGTGATTGCATGTGTAGGTGGAGGAAGCAATGCCGCGGGGGCTTTTTATCATTTTCTTGAAGATAAAAATGTAAACTTGATTGCCGCCGAAGCTGCAGGGAAAGGTGTTGAAACAGGAGAGTCAGCGGCGACAACCGCATTAGGACATGAAGGAGTGTTGCATGGTAGCAAGACGATACTTATGCAGTCTAATGATGGACAAATTACAGAGCCATATTCAATTTCAGCTGGTTTGGACTACCCTGGAATTGGCCCTATGCATGCTCACTTGTTTGATTCAGGAAGAGGCGAGTTCATAAGCGTTACGGATGATGAAGCGATGAGCGCTGGCGTCAAATTAGCTAAGTTGGAAGGTATTATACCTGCGGTTGAGTCATCTCATGCATTGGCGGTGTTTGACAAGCGCAAATTCAAAGAAGATGAGATAGTTGTGTTGAACCTATCAGGAAGAGGTGACAAGGATTTGGAAACTTATATTAGATGGGGTGGCTATTAATTGGTTGTTGATAGTTGTTTTAAACCTTTAATTAATGAATTTTTAGATCCGAGTATATCATGGAAAATAGAATAAACGAATTATTTAAAAATAAAAAAGAAGGGATTTTGTCGGTTTATTTTTCGGCAGGTTATCCTTCGTTAAATGATACTGAAGGTATTCTTGAGGCGATTCAAAAATCAGGAGCTGATTTTGTGGAAGTAGGGATGCCATTTTCAGATCCAGTAGCCGATGGTCCAACAATTCAGCATAGCAGTGAAGTGGCCTTGGAAAATGGGATGTCTACAGCGTTGCTGTTTAATCAACTTAAAGATATTCGCCAAAAGGTGGATATGCCGCTTTTATTGATGGGGTATATCAATCCTGTGATAAAGTATGGAATAGAAGAGTTTTGCAAAAAGTGCCAAGAAGTTGGAATTGATGGTTTGATATTGCCCGATATGCCTATGCAGGTTTATCTGGAAGATTACAAAGAGATATTCGAAAAATATGGATTGTTGAATATTTTCCTTATAACACCACAGACTTCTGATGAGAGAATAAAGTATATAGATGAGCATAGCGAAGGCTTTATTTATATGGTGTCATCTGCAAGTGTGACAGGAGCCAAGTCGAATGTTTCGGACCAACAGTTGGCTTATTTTGAAAGAGTGAATGATTTGGGATTGAAGAATCCTAGAATTATAGGTTTTGGTATTTCAAATAAAGAAACTTTTGATAAGGCATGCAGTCATGCTTCAGGAGCAATAATTGGAAGCGCCTTTGTTAATGTATTAAGGGAAAACCCTTCAAGACTGGAAGAGGCAATTATTGATTTCGTAGGCTCTGTAAAGGGAACCAAAAATTAAACACTGTATTTCAAAATTCAGATATCATGATCGTACAACTTGTAGAAAACATCAGCGCGAGCCAAAAGCAAAGCGTTTTAAATAAAATAGAGTCGGTAGGCTATAAAACTACTGAAGTTAAAACCCAAAAAGGAGATTATTTGGTTTGCATAGGCAAGTCGGATTTTGACATTCGCGAGATTGGCAATATGGATGGCATCCAAGATGTTCATGTTGTTTCTGACAGTTATCAATTAGTGTCCAAGAAGTGGAAGGCTGAAAGAACAAGCATTGATTGTGGTGATGGAGTGTTTATTAAAGAGGGGGACTTCGCGATAATGGCTGGGCCTTGTTCTATCGAAGGTGAGGATAATATCAAAAGAACAATTGATTTCTTGGTAAAACAAGGAGTTAAATTCATGAGAGGCGGGGTGTATAAGCCAAGAAGTTCTCCATATAGCTTTAGAGGCATGGGAATGGATGGCTTGAAGCTATGGTATAAGCTAGCCAGAGAAGCTGGATTGAAAATCGTTACTGAGGTAATGCAGGTTTCTCAAGTGGAACCGATGTATGACTATGTCGATATCTACCAAGTTGGAGCGAGAAATTCTCAAAATTTCAATCTTTTGGACGAGTTGGGCAAGGTGGATAAAGCTGTAATGATCAAGAGAGGAATCTCGGGGACGATTGAGGAGCTGCTTTTTTCAGCGGAATATGTGTTCGCAGGAGGAAATGAAAACTTGATTCTTTGCGAGAGAGGAATAAGAACCTTTGAGAATGCTTCCAGAAATACCTTGGACTTGAATGCTATTCCTATTTTGAAAGATAAAACGCATTTGCCGGTAGTGGCTGATCCTTCACATGGTATTGGTATAAGAAAGCATGTGGAAGCGATGTCTTTGGCAAGTGTTATGGCAGGTGCCGATGGCGTGATTTTCGAAATGCATGAGCAGCCTGAAAAAGCGTTTTCTGATGGACAACAAACATTGAATGAAGCGGAAGCGGCTTCATTGATTGATAAAATGAGAAAGACAGTGGCTTTGAGAGAGTCGTTTTAATAATTAGTATCGCAATGAAATTAGCTATAATCAAGTACAATGCGGGAAATGTGACTTCTGTGGTGAATGCTCTTGAGAGATTGGGAGTGAACCCAGAGATTACGGATGATCCTGAGAAAATAAAAAGCGCTGACAAGGTGATCTTCCCTGGTGTCGGGGAAGCATCATCAGCGATGAAATACATAAGGGAAAGAAATATTGACGAGTTGATTCTTTCATTGAAGCAGCCGTTTCTTGGTGTTTGCGTTGGACTTCAGCTGATGTGCAAGCATTCGGAAGAAGGAGATGTTGATTGCCTTGGAATCTTTGATGTGAATGTTCGTAAGTTTGAAAGCGATTTGGCGAAAGTACCACATGTAGGGTGGAACAAAATAGCCGATATGCAAGGAGACTTGTTCAAAGGAATAGTAGATATGCCGTATCTGTATTATGTGCATAGTTATTATGCTGAAGTGAAAGAAGGGCAGACGATCGCCACGACGGATTATATTCACCCATTCAGCGCTGCTTTGCATAAAGACAATTATTATGCGATTCAGGGGCATGCGGAGAAAAGCGGAGACACAGGTTCCAAGATACTTGAAAATTTCCTTTCACTTTAAATTTTAACACTTCTATGTATATTATACCAGCAATAGACCTTATAGATGGGAAATGCGTTAGATTGACGCAGGGAGATTATAATCAGAAGAAGGAGTATAACAGCGATCCTCTTGAAGTTGCGAAGGGTTATGAAGACGCGGGAATAGAAAAACTTCATTTGGTGGATCTGGATGGTGCTAAAGCCAAGAAAGTCATTAATTACAAAGTATTGGAGCTAATCGCTTCCAAAACTAATTTGAAAATCGATTTTGGCGGAGGCGTTCAGTCTGATGAAGATATCAAAGTTGTATTTGAAAGCGGCGCTGAGCAAGTAACCGGAGGTAGTATCGCAGTCAAAAATGAAGAGCTCTTTACACGTTGGATTGAAAAATATGGAGCGGAGAAGATTATTCTGGGAGCTGACGTGCGAGAGGAGTATATCGCTATTAGCGGATGGCAAGAAAAAACGGAAGTGCATTTATTCGACTTCTTGCAGAAGTATATTGACAAAGGTCTGAGAGATGTTATTTGCACTGATGTTAGCAAAGATGGATTATTGATGGGGCCTTCATTTGATTTGTATGCGAAATTGATGGCGAAATTTCCGGAAATTAATCTAATAGCCAGCGGTGGTGTTTCATCGATGCAGGATTTGGATAAGCTTGCTGAAATGGATATCTATGGAGCCATTGTAGGTAAGGCTATATATGAGAAAAAAATAACATTAAATGAGATTTATTGTTTTAATAAATAAATTTATTATTAAAATATTAAAATAATATGCTTACGAAAAGAATCATACCTTGCCTAGATATTAAAGATGGTCGTACTGTAAAGGGAGTCAACTTTGTGGAGTTGAGAGATGCAGGAGACCCTGTGGAATTGGCTAAGGCTTATGCGGAGCAAGGAGCAGATGAACTAGTTTTTTTAGATATCACAGCTACTGTTGAGAATAGGAAGACATTGGTTGACTTGGTAAGAAAAATAGCCAAGGAGATAAATATACCTTTCACAGTTGGAGGAGGTATTTCCTCTGTTGAGGACGTTTCTGCTATGTTGAATGCGGGAGCAGATAAAATAGCGATAAATTCGGCCGCTGTGAAAAACCCATATTTGATTAATGAATTGGCTTCGCAGTTTGGCAGTCAATGCGTGGTGGTCGCTGTGGATACTAAGTTTGTGCATGGATTGCATACAGTGCATGTGCATGGTGGTCGAACATCGGCGGAAATCGATACTATAGGATGGTGTATCGAATGTCAGAATAGAGGAGCCGGAGAGATTTTGTTGACGTCAATGGATCATGACGGAACTAAAAATGGATTTGCCAGTGAATTGACTTCGGAGATTTCGACTCAGTTGTCGATTCCAGTGATTGCTTCAGGCGGAGCGGGATCCATGGATCATTTTGCTGATGTATTTACTAAAGGCAAGGCGGATGCTGGCTTGGCCGCAAGTATTTTTCACTTTAATGAGATAGGAATACCAGAGTTAAAAGACTATCTTCGAGACAAACAAATAGAAGTAAGAATTTAAGATGGATTTAGATTTTGAAAAAGGGCAAGGTCTTTTGCCGGTAATCGTTCAGGACAATATCACTCAAAAAGTTTTGATGTTGGGTTACATGGATGAAGAAGCTTTGGAGAAAACCAAAGAGACAGGCAAGATTACTTTCTTCAGCAGAAGCAAGAATAGACTCTGGACCAAAGGAGAGACTTCAGGCAACTTTTTGATGTTGAAGGATTTATTGATTGATTGCGATAATGATGCGATCTTGGTAAAAGCAGAACCTATTGGACCAACATGCCATACTGGTGCGGATACTTGTTTTAAAGAGACTAATGAGTTGTCAACAACTGATTTTATCGATCATTTGAGATCTGTTATCAAAGATAGGCATGAAAACCCTTCTGATGAATCTTATACAGCTAAGTTATTTGCCAAAGGGATTAACAAAGTAGCCCAAAAAGTTGGAGAAGAAGCTGTGGAATTAGTAATTGAAGCTAAGGATGATGATGAACATTTGTTCAGAGAGGAAGCTGCTGACTTGTTGTATCACTATTTGGTATTGTTGGAAGCTAAAGGAATTTCTCTTGACAAGGTAGTTGACAATCTCAAGGCGAGACATAAATAATATTAAACAAGCTTTAAGAAGCGAGAAGCCATTGCAAATCATGCAATGGCTTTTTTATTGGAAAGTTCGCTGTTAATTAGACAGCGAATTCCGATTATATAGGTATTGATTAATTTTTATTCGGCAAGAAAGAATATTTCTCACCGTACTCAAGCATTTGGTCGACAAAGCTTTTTGGGTATTCAATAGTCACGTCTGTTATTTCTCCATCCTCCATCGTTGGCACAAGTCTTGGCTGGATGAATCCAGAGTAAGGAGCATTGTCCAAGCTAGCGTATCTTTGCTTTACCTCATTGTAGATGTTTTCATCAACCTGTACTCCATATGTTTCGATCAGGTTTTTGCCAGCTTCGTAATCTCCTTCAGATTTGATGCGTTGCAATTCTGTTAACAATTGACCGAATAAGCCTCTTAGCTTTTCGTAGTCGTTGATAACGAAATAAGTTTTCCCGTTTTTACTTTTTTTCTCAATGACATTATCTTCAAGCCCTTTTTCATAAGCCCATTTAGCGACAAGTTGACGATTTCTCATGTGAGATTCTTCAATGACTTCGCCTGGCTCTAGTCTGTTAAGTTGCAGCATTAGCCCGTTTCTGATATAGCCGTCATATTGAGCTTTTGCAGTTTCCATGCTTTGCATGACACCAATATCAATAAGCTTTTGGTCCATGATAAAGTATAATCCAACCAAATCTGCTCTTCCTTCTTCCAGAGCAGAGGCATAGCTTTTCAATGTTTCCTTTGGTGTGCCTATGCCCGGATTAAGCTGGCCAGAGGCATGGCCGATTACTTCGTGAAGAGCTGTATGGAGTTTTCCTGCAAGCACGCTATGTTTTTGAGCTCTTGAGATTTCTTCATCATCATAGCAAAATTCTTCAAGAGTCCCTGTTCCGCTTGAAGCGTTGTAAGCGTCTTTGATATTTCCAAGGCTAACGGATTTTGATCCATGTTCCGACCTGATCCAATTGGAATTTGGCAAATTAATACCTATTGGCGTCGCAGGGGAAGCGTCTCCGCTTTCCATCACTACATTGATGACTTTGTAAGAAACACCTTTTACTTTTTTCTTTTTATGCTCACTCAAGATTGGCGATTGATCTTCAAACCATTGAGCGTTTTTAGCTAGCGCTTCCATTCGTTTACTGGCTTCAGGGTCTTTGAATGAGACTACCGATTCATAAGCGGCTTTATATCCTTTGGCATCTCCGTAGACTTCGATGAATCCATTCACCACATCAATATTGCTAACTGTATCGGCTACCCAAGCAATGCAATATTCATCAAATGTTTTCAAATCTCCGGTTCTGTAATAATCGATCAATAGCCCAAGAGATTTTTTTTGAGCGGAATCAAGGGTTGTTTCTTTAGCTTTTTCCAGCCAATATACTATTTGGCTGATAGCCTCGGAATACATCCCATCGATTTTGTAAACTTTCTCTTTTACCTGACCGTCATTGTCTTTGATCAGCTTTGAGTTAAGCCCGTACATGACAGGTTTATCAGAATTGCTGGCTTTGGATTTCAATTCAGCGTAAAATGTTTCAGCTTCTTCAGCATTGACTTCTTCGTAATAATTGTTTGCTGAGCCTAGCACTAAATCTTTGTTGGGATCAAGATTAACTCTCTTAGCTGAAAGGCTTTTGTCAAAAATATAAGGAGAGATTTCGTCAACTAAGCTCTCAACGGTTTGTCCTTCTTCAAGTGGGAATTTTTCTTGATTTGAGTTTTTCACAAGATCATTCAGAAAAAATTCATAAGAGAATTCAGGTTGAATTTTATTGGTTGAATAATGATGGTGAATGCCATTCGAAAACCAGACTCTTTTTGCATATGTCATGAAGTTTTTGAATTCTTCAGATGATTTGTCGCCTTGATAAGTCGTAACGATGCTTTCTAAAAGACGTCGAATGGTTAAGTTGTATTTGAAATTTTGATCCCAAATGATATCGCGTCCGCTCAATGCCGCTTGAGACAAATAATAAAGCACTTTTTTTTCGTTGAGAGACAATTCTTCAAACCCAGGGACTTGATATCTCAGCACTTGTATGTCCGCGAAACGGTCGGCTTTCACTTCGAAAGGTTGAGGGCTCTCCATATTGTTATCCTTCTTGTTTTCAGTGGTTTGACATCCTTGTAAAACAACAAATGCCATGCTTGCACTGATCATCCATTTGGAAAAGTTATTCATATTTTTCAATGTAGTAAATAAATAAGATTCGAAAATTAGTAAAAATGTATATGTATTTGAAATAAAAGTATATAAAATTTATAAATCGATTAGAACCGATCATTCCCAATTACGGGACTTCTATGAGGTTTTGGTTTATGGTTTTCCTACGGGGGAGTTGTTTGATATATAATTTGTTTTAATATAATATTTTAAATATCCCTGTTTTCAGGGGTCTATTAGTAGACGACTTGAGGTTTCTTTGTTGATGATTTATTTGACCAATATTCATTGTAACATTAATTAAGAAAATACATGCGGGCATTAGCTTTTTTAATTTTCACTTTAAGTTTCTTTCATTTGGGAGAAGTTCTAGGGCAAGTCACAAATTGTGATTTGGGGGACTTGCAAATACTAAAAAACATTCAAGACACAAATGACCCACAAAATGATTTGGGATGGGAGATTGATTTGGATGCTAGAACTTTTGACGGTGGCCGTGCTAGTTGGACAGGAGCAGAGCCTAGGAGAGTAACTTCCATTAGGTTGTATTATGAAAGGGAAACTACTGGAGTTTTCGACCTGAGAGGCTTGGATGAGCTCAAGGAGGTAGTCATACATTATTCTGGCGCTTCGGGTATTTTGCTGGATGAGAATCAACAGCTGAAAGAGTTGGAGTTGAATAATCTTGACGAGTCCATGACAGCTATTGACTTGACTACGCAAAATGAGCTGGAAGATGTGGATTTGCGGGGAAATGATCTCTCAGAAGTTGAGTTAAGCAATTCAAAGGAGACGTTGAAGCGGTTGGATATTTCAAGCAATCCTATCAAGGAATTTGATCCGACGATTTTTATTCATTTGGAATACTTAAGGATTAATAGCACGCATGTGAAAAGTTTGGATTTCACTGGGTTGGATAAATTGACGAGTTTGGGCTTTGGATCAAATGATATTGAAACCTATCATTTAGCGGATTTGCCGGCTTTGGAATATGTCTATTTTAGAGGTCCATGGACAAGTGGAGACCCTTATAAAAAAATGAAAAGTATCACATTTGCGAATTTGCCAAAATTAAAGGTTCTAGATGGAGAGCAAAACAGCTTGACAACTTTGGATATTGATTTTTTGCAAACGTTGGAAACGATAAATTTAGAGAGAAATGATTTTGAAAGCTTGCCATTCAACGGACTATTGGCATTAAAGAATTTAGACTTTTCTAAAAATCCAATTGAAGGAGTATTGGATTTGACTTCATTTCCAGCTCTCGAAGAGTTTAATGTGAATTCTTGTAATTTATCGGATGTGCTGGTTCAGGATATTTCCAAGCTTAAGAAGGTGGATCTTTCGTGGAATAAATTTAAAATGACCACACAGCTACGATATTTAGGTATTCCTGAAGCTGATGATTTGTATCACAGAGGTACTATGCTTATTCTTGACCATAATGTCAAGGTCGGTGAAGTTATTGACCTGACGGGCGAATTGATCATCAATGGAAATGAAACAGAGTATCATTGGAAAGCTTTTTGGGCGCATACATATCCTGATTTACTTGTGGATACTGAGACTGAACCAAATCCAGATGCTCCGATTAGGTTGGTGGCCCCCGGGAAGTATATGTTTAAAAAGCCGGGTGAATATTATTGTTTTATGGGTAATGAAACTTATGGGCCTTATGATCCTTATCAGGGAGTGCAGTCTCATCCATTTACAGTAACGCATGAGCCAAAGTTGATATTTGAAGATGAGGTGCTAACTTTTGGCGATGCTGATTTTCTGTTAGAAGCGGATACAGATGCTGAAGTTACTGTAGTGTATGAATTTGTAGGCGATGATAATGGAAACAGAATCATCTACAATAATGGAAACAGATATCTGAATATCAGAAATGCAGGCGAGATAAAAATCAAAGCGATTATTCCGGAAAGAGATGGGTATCTAGCGGTGGAAAAAATAGCAACTTTCATCATTCTGCCTAAAGAAGTCGTCATCACACCTGATGATTTGTCAAAAGTATACGGAGAGAATGATCCTGATTTTTCATTTGCAAGCGAAGGCTTGTTGCAGGGTTATTCAATTTCTGGTATGTTGAATAGAGAAGATGGAGAAAATGCTGGCACTTATAAATTTGAGTTAGGCACTCTTAGCGTGCATTCAAATTTCACTTTAAAATTAGGTGATCATTATTTTGAAGTTTTAAGGAAGACTATAACAGTTTCGGCTGTTGATCATGCCAAAAATTTGGGAGCATCAGATCCAGCTCTTACATATAATGCTGATCAACTCATTAATGGAGATCAATTTTCAGGAAGTTTGATGCGTGAAGCTGGAGAAAGCGAGGGTGAGTATCCTATTTTATTAGGAACCTTAACAGCAGGAAGCAATTATGATATAATTTTTGATGGAGCAACTTTTACTATTTTGAATAATACTTTTGATCTGACTATAAGAGCTAATACGAAGAACAAGGTGTATGGAAATATGGACCCAGAGCTTGATTATATCGTGGAAGGTTTGCAAAATGGCGATCAAATGATTGGCGACTTGACTAGGGTTGCTGGAGAAGAGGCTGGAGTTTATGCTATCCAACAAGGTTCTTTGGATGTAAACACAAATGGAAATAGAAATTATAGGATAGTGTATGAAAGTGCCGATTTTACGATCAATAAGAGGCTTTTGACTATTTCAGTAGAAGATAAATCCAAAACTTATGGAGATAATGACCCTGTATTTACTTATCAAGTTACAGGGCTTGTGGATGGAGATCAAATTCTAGGTGAGCTTGAGAGGGAAATAGGAGAGGATATTGGGAATTATATCATTTCTCAGGGCACAATGAACGTTGATAAGACTGATAATTATGATTTAACATTCGAGAGAGGCAATTTGACAATACTTAAGTTGAATGCGGTTGTTAACATCACAGCTAAAGAGGCATCTAAAGTATATGGAGAACAAGATCCTGAATTGGAATACGAGGTTTCAGGTTTAGAAGCGGGGGGGATGCTTAGCGGAAAAATAAGCCGAGAGATTGGTGAAAATGCCGGCGTATATTCTATAGGAATAGGCTCTTTAGCAATAAGCTCAAATCTTAATATAAACTATTCCATAAACTTCGTTGAGTCCGAGTTTCAGATTATTAAAAAAAACTTGTCAATTGTTGCTGAGGATAAATCTAAAATATTCGGAGAAGCTGACCCTGAGTTAACGTTTGTAGCCACAGGCTTAGTCTTCGGCGATCAATTGCAAGGAAGTTTGCAACGTTTGGCAGGAGAGGATGTTGGAGATTATCTTATACGTCAAGGAACATTGACTCCTGATAAACCAGAAAATTATGCATTAGTCTTTCATGAGGGTGATTTTAAAATATCCCCAAAGGAAGTAGTGATTACCGTTACAGCTAATGATGTGCGAAAAACTTATGGAGATGATGACCCTCTGCTCAGTTTTATGGTTGAAGGTTTAAGAGAAGGTGATGGAATGATTGGTCAATTAGAGCGAGTTTCAGGAGAAGATATTGGTGACTATGCTATAAGACAAGGCTCTTTGACCGCAGAAACGACAAATGAAAATATTAGTTATGCTGTTGATTTTATTGGAGCCAATTTATCAATTGATAAAAAATCGTTGATATTGACTGTTGAAAATAAAACGAAAATTAGTGGTAACAATGACCCAGAGCTAACATATAAGACAATTGGTTTAGTGGATGGCGATAATTTGTCGGGTAAATTGATTCGACAAAATGGAGAAGAAGCGGGAACATATGAAATTCTGCAAGGAACATTGAATGCGGGAAATAATTATGAGCTAATTTTTATCAAAGGAGTTTTCACTATTATAGAAAATGAACTTATCCCAATTAGAGTTCAAATTAATTCAGTAGAAAAAGAGTATGGAGAAGTAGATCCTGATTTAGTTTATGATGTTATTTCTAATGACTATAGGCATATTGTTTCTGGCAAACCGTCAAGAGTGGAAGGGGAAAATGTAGGCGAATATGCGATCAGTGGCATGGGACTAAGTGTGCCAAATGGATATGAATTGGTTTACGATGAAGCTTTTTTGAAAATCAATCCTGCAATCGTAACGATCACTGTTCATGATCATAAACGATTGTTTGGAGAAGAAAATCCAGAATTTACTTTTCAAGCGGAAGGTTTTAAAAATGAAGATGACATAAATGTATTGCTATTGGAAGCAACTTTAAATTGTGAGGCTGACAGAGATTCGGAACCGGGAGTATATGCTATTGAAATGTCTCAAATTTATGCGCAGAATTATGAGTTTGAAATTTTTGATGGCGTATTGACAGTTTTACCAGAGGTAGAAGTTCAGGGGATCATTACGGCAAATGGCGATGGGCATAATGACACATGGAGGATTAAAAATGCGGAAATGTATGAAAAACTACGTGTCTCTGTATACTCACCTGATGGTAAGAGGGTTTATTTCACTGAAAATTATAATGAAGAAAATAATTGGGAGCCTTCGGATGATCAACAAGGGAATTATAGTTATGTCATTGAAACTTCTACAGGCGAAAAGTTCACAGGATTTCTTTTAATCAAGAACCAATAATGAAAAAATTAACAATCATCTTAATATTGAGCATAAGCGTACAAATAGTTTACGCTCAACAGTCTGTTGCATTTAAGCAATACTTTCTTTCTTCTCAAAGCTTGAATCCAAGTTTCAGTGGCATTAATCCTTATTGGAATGTGAGAATGGGAGGTGGAAGAGTGAATATAGTGAATCAATTGTCTGTCACTAATTATTTGTTTTCCGCAGATTTAAGATTTCCATCATATCCAATTAAAGATGATAGAAATTCATACAGGAGCAGACCTTTAAAACGAACAAATCGCGCGCAGAGGTATTTGCATGAAGAAATAAGCCATGGCATGGGTACTAGTATTATGTATCAAGAGTTTGGGCCTTCAAAGTTGACACAGGCGGATTTAGCTTATGCTTTTCATATTTCTTTGACGGATCAGTTTAGAATGGGAGCAGGCATTTCTTATCAATATATTCTTTCAGAGTACAATTTGGAAGAGCTTAACCCTACTCATTATCAAGATGTAATATATGTTGATTTGTTGGATAGTGAAGGTCGAAATACTGCTCATCGGGCAAAAGTAGGTTTGACTGGATATGGAGAAAGTTTTTATTTGGGAATTGCTTTGGATCAATATTTACAATCAGACGGTTTTTCAATTGCCCAAAATAATTATTTGAATGTATCCGCAGGTTATAGATTGAATATTATTGATAGCTGGAATTGGCTTAATTCGGCTCATTTGAGAAGTGGAGTCGCTATGAACTGGTCATTGGTCAGTCAAGTGGAGTATAATGAAAGTTTTAGGTTAGGATTGATTTATTCGACAGATGAGTTTGTCACGGCAATGCTGGGCTTTACACTAGCCAATACTATTGCGGTTGATTTTTCATATTCAAATCCATTAGAACAAACGCATAAATCTTTATTTGAAGCTTCATTGGGCTTTCAAATATTCAAGCAAGATGCGGATCAAAGAAGGTTTTGGTAACAAGTAATAGAGATTATCACGGTTGATTTTTATTGCTATTTATTCCTCTCTGGAAGGAATATTAAGGAGAAAATTAGAAAAAAGCTAAACGTGATAAACATTAATATTTAGAAATATAACTATCGTTTATAAATGAAGAATATTTACAACTTAATATTTTTTACTGATTTGGCTATCAACTGCTATAGTCGGAAGCTTTTTTACAAGGCAATACTAATGATTCTGTTTTTATTTGCTTTTGATCTTCAAGCCCAGATTAGGCTAGAGACTGTAAGGCAAGAGCAGTCCTTGAGATTTGAAATTGGGGAGAGTACAGAGATTAGCTCGTCTAGAATGCAAGCTGGAACGATTACAGTTATTCCGGAATTTACTTCTTATGAGAAAATATGGGGATATGAAGATCCGGTTTACAATTGCTCATTTACGATCAGTGACGGCAGAGCTGGGACAATGCAAATTGGCAGAGACCAGAGCAATCAAGGTATAGGAACTTATTCTGTGGATATGTTTCCGCAAGCTTTTATTGATTTGGTCAATAGTGAAGGATTAACGGTTGTATTCACCGCTCCTGTGTTGACAATCAAAGTAAATAACATAATAAATATTATAGCGCATCCCAAGACGAAAATTTTTGGAGATTCTGATCCTCCATTCACTTATGATGTTATCAATAATCCACCATTGGTAAATATATCGGGAAATATTCTGAGTGTGGATGGTGGTTTATTGAATGTTGGTGAACATCCGATAGTGTTGGGGGTGAATTCAAGTCCGAATTATAATATAAATTATAGTGGGGCGAATTTAACAGTATTAAAAAGACCGATTACAATTTCTGCAATTCCTAAAACCAAAATATTTGGAGATTCGGATCCACTCAGAGACTTTGCTATCACTCCTGCGTTGCCTTCAAATTTGTCGATAACAGGTCAGTTGGGAAGAGAATCAGGCGAAAATGTGGGAATTTATCAGATAACATTGCCTTCGGATCCTTCATTGGACAATTATGATATAACATTTGTTACAGCGGACTTCACAATATTGAAAAGGCCTCTGACAATAAGAGCCCATGAACAAGAGAAAATATTTGGTGATCCTGATCCGACGCTTACATTTGATGTGATAAATCTCGCCCCAATAGATAACTTGACGGGTTCAACATTGCCAAGGGAAATAGGTGAGGATGTTGGAGAATACAAGATTTTGCCACCAAGTATTTCATTTGATAATTATGATCTAACATTTGTTGAAGCGAATTTGACGATAAAAAAGCGTTCTGTTACTATCACTGCGGATTATATAGAAAAAGTGTATGGTGAAGTCGATCCAGATAGGACATTTACAGTTTCTCCAGATCTGCCTCAAGGTTTGGAGATCACAGGGAGTTTAAGCAGAGTTGCTGGCGAGGATATAGGTGATTATGATATAACACTTCCAAATGGGTTGGACAACTACGACATCACATTTGTTGGAAATACATTTCGAATATTAAAAAGAACGCTTACTATTACTGCTCATGAGCAGGAAAAAATCTATTGGGAGCCTGATCCAGTATTAACTTTTGATGTTGATAATTTAGCTCCTCGAGATAACTTGACTGGCTCTTCTTTGACTCGCGAGGCTGGCGAGGATATAGGTGAATATAAAATATTACCACCAAATATAGCTTTCGACAATTATGATTTAATATTTATAGGGGCTGATCTTACGATTAAGAAAAGACCCATAACTATCACTGCGGATTATCTGGAAAAAACATATGGTGAAATAGATCCTGAGAAAACTTATACAATCACTCCATCGTTGCCAGCTGGACTAACAATTACGGGTGCTTTAGGCAGGAATTCAGGCGAAGATGCTGGGACATATGATATTACAATGACAACAGGTGTTGGGCTTGATAATTATGATATTACTTATAATGGGAATATCCTGAAAATTAATAAGAAAGCTCTAACTATTACAGCCGATGACCATTCAAAAGCATTTGGTGCTGTGGATCCATTATTGACTTATCAAGTTTCAGGCTTGGTCTCTGGCGATAATATGTTAGGGTCATTGACAAGAGTTGCTGGCGAAGACGTTGGCGCATACGCTATCAATCAAGGAACGCTAGCTGTTGACAAGCCGAATAATTATGACTTGGCATTTACTTCAGGAACATTCACTATTGCTCCTTCGAGTGTTGAGGTTGTTGTAACTGCAAATGCAAAGTCAAAAACTTATGGCGATGCGGATCCAATGTTGGATTACACAGTTGCAGGGCTTCAAGCAGGCGATAAACTGACAGGCAGCTTGGCTCGTATCGCAGGCGAAGACGTTGGCTCTTATCAGATTGAGCAGGGTAGTTTAGCAATAGATGCTGGAAGCAGCAATATTAATTACACAATTAGATATGTTGGAGCTGACCTTACAATTAATAAAAAATCACTGACGATCACAGCTGATGATCAATCAAAAGTATTCGATGCTACGGATCCATTATTGACATATCAAGTTTCAGGCTTGGTTCCTGGCGACAATATTTTGGGAGAGTTGACAAGAGTTGCTGGCGAAGATGTTGGTACATATACTATCAATCAAGGAACGCTAGCTGTTGACAAACCGAATAATTATGACTTGGCATTTACTTCAGGAACATTCACTATTGCTCCTTCGAGTGTTGAGGTTGTTGTAACTGCAAATGCAAAGTCAAAAACTTATGGCGATGCGGATCCAATGTTGGATTACACAGTTGCAGGGCTTCAAGCAGGCGATAAACTGACAGGCAGCTTGGCTCGTATCGCAGGCGAAGACGTTGGCTCTTATCAGATTGAGCAGGGTAGTTTAGCAATAGATGCTGGAAGCAGCAATATTAATTACACAATTAGATATGTTGGAGCTGACCTTACAATTAATAAAAAATCACTGACGATCACAGCTGATGATCAATCAAAAGTATTCGATGCTACGGATCCATTATTGACATATCAAGTTTCAGGCTTGGTTCCTGGCGACAATATTTTGGGAGAGTTGACAAGAGTTGCTGGCGAAGATGTTGGTACATATACTATCAATCAAGGAACGCTAGCTGTTGACAAACCGAATAATTATGACTTGGCATTTACTTCAGGAACATTCACTATTGCTCCTTCGAGCGTTGAAGTTGTTGTAACTGCAAATGCAAAATCAAAAATTTATGGCGATGCAGATCCGATGTTGGATTACACAGTTGCAGGGCTTCAAGCAGGCGATAACCTTACAGGTAGCTTGGCTCGTGTCGCAGGCGAAGACGTTGGCGCTTATCAGATTGAGCAGGGTAGTTTAGTGATAAATGCTGGAAGTAGTAACATTAATTACACGATTAAATATGTTGGAGCTGACCTGACAATTAATAAAAAATCACTGATGATCACGGCCGATGACCAATCAAAAACATTCGGTGCTGCGGATCCATTATTGACTTATCAAGTTTTAGACTTGATTGCTGGCGACAATATGTTAGGATCATTGATAAGAGAGACGGGTGAAGATGTTGGCACGTATGCAGTTAATCAAGGAACGCTTGCTGTTGACAAGCCGAATAACTATGACATTACATTTACTTCAGGAACATTTACTATTGCTCCTTCGAGTGTTGAAGTTGTGGTTACTGCACATGCAAAATCAAAAACTTATGGCGATGCAGATCCAGTGTTGGATTACACAGTTGCAGGGCTTCAAGCAGGCGATAACTTGACAGGCAGCTTGGCTCGTGTCGCAGGCGAAGACGTTGGCTCTTATCAGATTGAGCAGGGTAGTTTAGCAATAGATGCTGGAAGCAGCAATATTAATTACACAATTAGATTTGTTGGAGCTGATCTGATAATTAATAAAAAATCACTGACGATCACAGCTGAAGATCAATCAAAAGCATTCGGCTCCGCGGACCCAGTATTGACTTATCAGATTTCAGGCTTGGTTGCTGGCGACAATATGTTAGGATCATTGATAAGAGAGACGGGTGAAGATGTTGGCACGTATGCAGTTAATCAAGGAACGCTTGCTGTTGACAAGCCGAATAACTATGACATTACATTTACTTCAGGAACATTTACTATTGCTCCTTCGAGTGTTGAAGTTGTTGTAACTGCAAATGCAAAGTCAAAAACTTATGGCGATACAGATCCGATGTTGAATTACACAGTTGCAGGACTTCAAGCAGGCGATAACCTTACAGGAAGTTTGGCTCGTGTCGCAGGCGAAGACGTTGGATCTTACCAGATAGAGCAGGGTAGTTTAGCAATAGATGCAGAAAGCAGCAACACTAATTACACGATTAGATATGTTGGAGCCGATCTGACAATTAATAAAAGAGCTTTAACTATTACAGCCGATGACCAGTCAAAAGCATTCGGTGCTGCGGATCCAGTATTGACATATCAAGTTTCAGGCTTGGTTGCTGGTGATAATATGTTAGGATCATTGACAAGAGAAACTGGCGAAGACGTTGGCGCATACGCTATCAATCAAGGAACGCTAGCTGTTGACAAACCGAATAACTATGACCTTGTATTTACTTCAGGAACATTTACAATTGCTCCTTCGAGCATTGAGGTTGTTGTTACTGCAAATGTAAAGTCAAAAACTTATGGCGATGCAGATCCGGAGTTGGATTACACAGTTGCAGGCCTTCAAGCAGGTGATAACCTGACAGGTAGCTTGGCTCGTGTCGCAGGCGAAGACGTTGGCTCTTATCAGATAGAACAGGGAAGTTTAGTGGTTGACGCTTCAAGCAGCAATATTAATTACACAATTAGATATGTTGGAGCTGATCTTACTATTAATAAAAGAGTTCTCACTATTACAGCCGATGATCAATCAAAAGTATTCGGCGCTGCGGATCCAGTATTGACTTATCAAGTTTCAGGCTTGGTTTCTGGCGACGATATGTTAGGATCATTGACAAGAGAGCTTGGCGAAGATGTTGGCTCATACGCTATCAATCAAGGAACGCTAGCTGTTGACAAACCGAATAATTATGACTTGGCATTTACTTCAGGAACATTCACTATTGCTCCTTCGAGCGTTGAAGTTGTTGTAACTGCAAATGCAAAATCAAAAATTTATGGCGATGCGGATCCAATGTTGGATTACACAGTTGCTGGGCTTCAAGCAGGCGATAACCTGACAGGTAGCTTGGTTCGTGTCGCAGGCGAAGATGTTGGCTCTTATCAGATAGAACAGGGAAGTTTAATGGTTGACGCTTCAAGCAGCAACATTAATTACACAATTAGATTTGTTGGAGCTGATCTTACTATTAATAAAAGAGTTCTCACTATTACAGCCGATGATCAATCAAAATTATTCGGCGCTGCGGATCCAGTATTGACTTATCAAGTTTTAGGCTTGGTTTCTGGCGACGATATGTTAGGATCATTGACAAGAGAGCTTGGCGAAGATGTTGGTACATATACTATCAATCAAGGAACGCTAGCTCTTGACAAACCGAATAACTATGACCTTGTATTTACTTCAGGAACATTCACTATTGCTCCTTCGAGCGTTGAAGTTGTTGTAACTGCATATGCGAAGTCAAAAACTTATGGCGATGCAGATCCGGTGTTGGATTACACAGTTGCAGGGCTTCAAGCAGGCGATAACCTGAGAGGTAGCTTGGTTCGTGCCGCAGGTGAAGACGTTGGCGTTTATCAGATAGAACAGGGAAGTTTAGTGGTTGACGCTTTAAGCAGCAATATTAATTACACGATTAGATATGTTGGTGCTGATCTGGTAATTAATAAGAAAGCTCTAACTATTACAACTAATGACCAGTCAAAAGCATTCGGCTCCGCTGACCCAGTATTGACTTATCAAGTTTCAGGCTTGGTTGCTGGCGACAATATGTTAGGATCATTGACAAGAGAGCTTGGCGAAGACGTTGGCGCATACGCAATCAATCAAGGAACGCTTGCTGTTAACAAGCCGAATAATTATGAATTGTCATTTAGTCCCGCGAATCTGGTTATTTCTAAAAGAATTCTTTATGTGAGAGCTGAAAACCAGACAAAGGAGTATGGCATGAAAGAGCCAATTTTGAGGTTTGTTCTCAGTGGAGTTGATGAAGAACTACCCCAATCTGGAGAATTGATTCGTGAGATTGGTGAAAGTGTCGGTGTATATAAGATTCATCAGGGAACATTATCTTTTGGGTCTAATTATCAGATAGAGTTTGAAACTGGAATTTTTGAAATACTTCCAGTACAGGTAGAAATTGAAATTTATAATACCTCTAGGTCCGTGGGGATTGAAAACCCTCCATTTGATTTTGAATTTTTAACTCCTTTGTCTTTAGAACAAAAGGAAGTTATTGAATCAAGAATAAAATTGTATTCAGAAGCTAATAGGAGTAGCGATCCCGGTGATTACGATATCCTTGTAAAGGAATTATTCATAGATGAATATGAAATCATCGCTAATATTGGAATGTTGACTATTGTGCCTGACTTGGATATACCAGAGCTGTTGACTCCAAATGCCGATGGTTTTAATGACACTTGGAATATACTTGGTGTTGAATTTTTTGAGAAGATAAAAGTGAAAGTTTTTTCACAGGATGGAACTTTGGTTTTTGTTTCAGAGAACTATCAAAGTGATAATGAATGGAATGGAGCGGAAGCGATTCCTGGCGTATACGCTTACGTTATTGAAACCTCGTTGGGGAAAAAATATAATGGAACTCTAATAATTAGGAAATAGGTCATGAAAAATAAAATCTGTACAGCATTGATACTTCTAGTTATTGGAACGATCAATGCGAATGCTCAGGATAGAATATCATTCAAACAAAAATATCAAACTCCCCAAGTGATAAATGCATCATATGCAGGGATAAACCCATATTGGCATTTGGATGCCGGAGTAGGACAAGTAAAGTATGATGACGGCTTGAATCTTCGAAACTCTTTTGCTTCATTCAATTTAACCTATCCGAAGGTTAAGGGAAAAGGAAGTAATTCAATGAGGGAATGCCGAGCGACCAAATTATCATTAAAAAGAAAAAGAAGGGTTTATCATGATGGTAAAAGTCGTTTTGGAGCAGGGCTTTCATATCATTTCACCTCTTTGGGAGAGTACAAAGTATCTGTTTTGGAAAATAGTTACGCTCTTCATATTCCAGCGAGCTTGAATGCTATGTTGTCTTTGGGTGTAGGCTTAGGTTATGTAAATCAAAGGATAGATATTGACGCTTTGAATGTGAGGCACGAACTTGATCCTATATATCAAGATTATCTGGCTCATGATGGAAATAGCTCCGTTTTTACCGTTAATGTAGGCGCTTCATATCATACATATAATGCTTATATAGGACTTTCTTATCGAGAAAAAGCTTCAAGCAAGGGTTTTAAACCACAAGATGAAATTTTTTCATTATTGAATTTTTCCGGAGGGTATAGGTTCCTGATAAATCGAAATATCGAATGGTTGAATTCAGGCATTTTTGAAATTAACACCTTAGAACAGAGATTTGCTATAACAAGCCAAATGGAGTATCAAAGTGTTTTAAGGTTGGGCTTGACTTATAGTCAAAACGAGTATTTTACAACTTTTGTAGGCTTGCAGTTTGCTGATAATTACAGGTTTAATTTGGCATTTTCAAACCCTTTGCATCAAAGTCACAAGACATTGATAGAAGGCTCTTTGAGTGTTTATTTTTATAAATTGAAGAATGCAGGTCAATATTTTTGGTAATCATGATATGATTTAGTTAATTATTGATATGTTGAGTCTTAGGTAGGAAGTTGGAAAAAATGGTCAAAATTAGAGGATTGATATTGCTGTTAGGGATTAGCCTATTTTACTTTGACGCTTGGTCTCAACAAACGGATTCTTTGGCATTGAAAGAGTATTTTTCGGCTTGGAAGCAAATCAATACCAAAGATCATTTGACAGCCAAGAAAAGATTGCTTAGACTTTACGCAAACGCTTCTAATGAGGATATGAAAATAAGGTCATTGGGAGCTTTAGGTCAATATTATAATGTCCATGGAGATGGAGATTCTTCGATTTATTTTTGCAATAAGACATTGAAATTGTTGGAAGGCAAGGAAGATGAAAAATCCATTTCTAGAATCTCTCTTATGTACAATACCATGGGGATTGCTTATCTCAATCAGAGCATGAATGACAAGGCATTGGAAATGCATATCAATGGGGTTGAGATTGCTGAAAAGTCAAATAATAAAAATCTTTATTTCACGCATATTCATGGGTTAGCCAGAGCTTATTTACAGAAAGAGGAGTATGAAAAATCTATTTCTATGTTCATGGAATGCATAAATTCCAGTGAGAATCCTAGGGTTGTTTACGCAAGTTATATCAATATAGGCAGCGCGTATAGTTCTATGGAAGAATACGAATTGTCGATAGCATATGCTCGAAAAGCATTGAAAATGTGCGCTGACATGAAAGACATACAATGTGAAGTAACTACGAGGATGGAAATAGCTACTTCAATGTCTATGATGGGCAAGGACTTGGAAGCATATTCATATTTGGAAAAGGCTTACGATATTTCCAAAAAAAATGCCCATAAGAATATGGAGGTGTATGTAATGCTTGAGATGTCCCAATTGCTTATAAAAATGCAGAAAATGGAAGAGGCCTCAGCAATTTTGATTCAAGCTTTGGTCATAGCTGAAAAACTTGGACATCTTAATTATTTGAAAGAAATATATGCAGATCTTGAGAGTATAATGATATTCAAGGGGGATTATGAGAAAGCTCACGCTTATTTGACTAAAATAAATAATATAACCGATTCTATTCATGCCGCTCAGAACTACGCTAAGATTAATGAGCTTGAGGTGAAGTATCAAACAGTAAGAAAGGAGAAGGAAATACTCAAACTAAAAAATGAGAAAAGCAGGAGAGAGTTGGCTTTGATGCAAAAAAACAAAGAGTTGTCAAAGTTGCAGTTGGAGCAGAAGCTTCAGGCCGAAAAAGCGGAGAACAGATTTCTGAAATTGCAAAAAGATTCAGTCACAAGAAGCAATGAAATCCACCAGTTGGAAAATTCTGCTTTATTGAATAAAGCGAAGATTGAGAAAGAGAAAGGGATAAGGAATTTGTTGATATTTTTATTTTTTATCATTTTGATTCCTGTGGTGATGGCAATGGCTTTAAGCCAGCAGAAATCCAAGTCCAGAAAAGCCTTGCTCGCAAAGCAGGAACAGATGGCTAAGCAACAAGTTGAGACGCTTTTGAAAAATCAGGAATTGAAGTTGATTACCGCTACGATGTCGGGACAGAATAGCGAAAGGCAGCGTATTTCCCAAGAATTGCATGACAGCATAGGAGGAAGCTTGGCAGCTATCAAGTTGCAATTAGGCAATCATCCGATATCTGAAAATGACTTGAATGAAATATATCAATATGTTGATAAGACATATGGCAAGGTTAGAGAAATTTCCCATGCATTGGTGCCAAAGGATATCGAACTGGAAGTATTCACGTCATTATTGAGCGAGTATTTTGACGCTATAGAGAATTCTACTTATTTGAAGATCAATAGAAATTTTTATCCCTATAAGCAAATCAATGAATTGCCATCAGATATTTTAGCTAATATGTATTGCATAATACAGGAGTTGGTGAGCAATGCAGTGAAACATGCCAATGCGTCAAATTTGGATATCAACTTAAGTTGTTTCGATAATGAGTTGAGTTTGGTCTATGAAGATGATGGTGATGGTTTTGACCAGAAGCTTGTGGATGCTAACAAAGGAATTGGCCTGATGAATATTCAGAATAGAGTGAAGAGCTTGCATGGCGAGTTGCATATTGATACTCATCCCGGCAAAGGGGTGAATATTGTGATAAATCTTCCGATAAATATTAATGAAAATGTGTATGAAGCGTAATGTAATTATAGTTGATGATCATAAGATATTCGCTCAAGGTTTATCTAAAATTGTTGAAAGCGACGCTCAATTGAATGTGTCGTATATTTTTAAGGATGGAAGCGAGTTGGTCAAGTATTTGGAAATCAATGGCGCTGAAAATATAGATCTAGTGATTACCGATCTCAGCATGCCTGAAATGGATGGATGCGAGTTGTTGAAGTATTTGAAAACAGAATATTTGGGCTTGAAAGTATTGGTTTTGAGCATGCATAATGACGCTTCGCATGTTGAAAAAGTGTACAATCAAGAGGCTAGCGGTTATATATTAAAGAACGCAGAGAAGTCTGAAGTGCTTAGAGCCATCAATGAAATATTGAGCGGGGGCAAGTATTATTCTCAGGAGATATCGGAGGTTAAAAAGGTGGCGGACAAGCATCAAAAAGAGGGAGATCACATACATTTGACTAATAGGGAAAAGGAAGTTCTGTCTTTGATAGCGGAGGAGTTTACAACGCAAGAAATTGCCGATCGACTTTTTCTAAGCAAACATACCGTTGAGAGCTATAGAAAAAGCTTGATGTTGAAGCTTGGTGTTAAAAATGTGGTTGGCTTGACAAGGTTTGCGATCAAGGTTGGATTAGTGTCCGTTTAGCCTTGATTACAATATTTAAACGAGAAAGTCTGAGAAAGACTTTGGAGTGGTGAGATGAAAGAATCTTGGAGGGATACCATGCTCTTTCCTCATTTCATTCTCGACAAAGTTGATAATCGCATATTCTTCAAGCGAGGTCCAATATTTCCATTTGGGCCTTCTTTTGAATATTTCCTGATAAATTAATGCCAAGCCCATGCCTCTTTGAAAATGGTAAGCATGACCCAGTTCATGTCCCAAATTGATGAAGGGAGTCGTAAAAGTTATAGAGCCCTTTAATCTGTCAGGCTTTAGTTCTGGGTCGTTAGGAATCATCACTGTGGGGACGGTTTTGTATTCAGGAGGATCGTCTACAAGCCAGTCATTGCCAGCGTAGAATCTGCCATTTATGATGCTTTGGTCTTTATGATTGAAAGTGATTGTCGAAGCGATACCTCCCTCTGGACTTGGTTCTACGACATTTGGCACAGGAAAAGATTCATTAAAAGGTTGTCTGGAATGTGCTCTTCCCATTTTAGGATCATCATTGAGAGTCTGAGGAGAGCATCTGTCTTCATCGTGAACGCTCGTGAGAGGCTTGATTTCAACTTTGTTCGGAAATGCGGCGATTTCGCGCAAAAGCCATCTGCCAAAAGGCCTGCTCATGATTTTAGCCCAATTGGAATAATGGGCAAGTTTGAATTCTTCCGTTGCCTCAGCATCATGTTCAAGGCATGTATGGTTAAGAGATAAGTTGGTTTTGTTTCTAATCAAGTTTTGCCAAAAACTTTGCAAAGATTCATATTCAGTGTCGTTCATTTGATACTGGTCCGGAAGCCATATGTTAAAACCGTTTCTGACGGTTTCGTTTACAAGTTTTATATGCTCGGTTTGCAGTTCATCCAGTAGAGTGAAGAAAGCTCTGCCAAAAGGGAGGTGATCAGGGCTTTCATAGCTGATTTGATGTTTTGCGTACCAAGCGTAAACTAAATGTTCCATTTCGTCAATCAACGCGAATTGTTGATGCAATAAAGCTTGTTTCTTTTTGTGATAGTTTTCGAGCGTAGCTCCAAATACCCAAAATGGATGCTCCAGTGATAAAATGGAATTGTACTCTTCGAGTTTCGCATAGGCTTCTAATGCGTTTTCAAGCTTTTTGCTCAGGGGCTCAAAAGCATGTCGAGTTTCAAAATGATCAGGTTCAGTATCTCTCATTTTGTCTCTGAATGCCGTAGCCGTAAACATGGCTTGAATGGCAATGTTATTTGAATATTTCGTAGACAGCGCATTAGTCCCTTTTGCTTTCGAAGAAACTCGTGTATTGGAACATTTGGAATGGGAAGAGTATATTGGCACTGCTTTTTGATACAATATTGATGCTTATTACATGAACTTGCGCATGGGTTCTATGTTGAGAGTTGTGAAAAGAATTTGACAAAATAAAGTTGGCAATAGTAATTAATTCGAATTTGGAAACTGAAAGAACTTGTTTGTTGATTTACTAATATAGATTTTCTTTTAGGTAGTGATATATGTTGATGCCTCCATTATTTTTCTTTATGATTTGATTATTATGTTTCGGTTTTTGTGTTTTTTGGATAAAGTTGAATTGATGAATTCTTTAATTTTTGATAAATAAAGCTAAAGTCTTGTTATATAATTTTGTGAGATATAATTAATAAAATTAAACATTATGAAATCTCAAAAATTACAAACATTACTGGTATTGGCAATGTCGCTTTTCATTTCAACTCAATTTGCGATAGCCCAAAATGTGCAATTATTACGCAATTCACAAAGCAGACTGAATGCTGCAAACGCAATTTCAGGAGGTCCATTTTATCATGGGGTGGCTTCAGGAGATCCCTTGTCGGATAGGGTGATTATTTGGACGCGTGTCACACCCGATGTTGATCAAGAAATCAATGTGTCTTGGGAAGTTGCTATTGATCAAGGTTTTAGTCAGGTCGTAAGAGAAGGGAACTTTATGACGAACGCAGACAGAGACTATACCGTTAAGGTCGATGTCGATCAATTGGAGCCTTTTCAAACGTATTATTACAGGTTTCATGCAAATGGAATCACTTCTCCGGTAGGCAGAACCAAAACAGCTCCTGTGGACAGCGATAGAGTTCGAGTGGCTGTCGTTTCTTGTTCCAATTATCAACAAGGATTCTTCAATGTTTATGATCATATGTCAAAAAGAAATGACATCGATGTGATATTGCATCTTGGAGATTATATATATGAATATGAAGAAGGAGGGTATGGTTACAGTGATAAACTGAAAAGAGGACATGAGCCTAAGCATGAGATTGTAAGTTTGAAAGATTATAGAGTAAGGTATTCGTTTTACAGAATGGATCCGGGCTTGCAAGCGGTTCACCAACAATATCCGTTTATTACTACTTGGGATGATCATGAGTTTACGAATGATGCTTATAAAGATGGTGCGGAAAATCATCAATCCAACGAAGGCGATTGGGAGGTAAGAAAATCGAATGCGAAAAAGGCTTATTTTGAATGGCTTCCGGTTAGGGAAGGAATCACGGAAGGTAGAATTTACAGAGATATCAATTATGGAGATCTATTGGACATAATTATGATTGATACGAGAGTTGAAGGCAGGCAAAAACAAGGATCATCGAGAAAGAAAGCTAAGAAATACGCTACTGAAGGATTGATCAAAGAGTTGGCGAGTGAAACTAATTTCGATTTGGAATTGGTGCTTGGCAATGCTGCTGAAAGTATGACAGAGGAGGAAATGGATTATATCATTGAGAGTATCAACAAGGGCTTGACTGGCAATTTGACGTTTGATTCTGCCACATATCTTCAGGATTCTGTATGGCAAAAGTTCATTTCTGTGATTACTTCAGGAAATGCTAGTGACATTCGATCTTCTCAAAGAGCAAACTCCTCGAGAACGATCTTAGGGCAAGAGCAATATAATTGGTTGACAAACAAGCTTTCCAATTCATCGGCTCAATGGAAATTGATCGGAAATCAAGTATTGATGATGCCGGTTTACGCGCTTAGTCTGGATGATTCATGGGAAGGCTATGAGGATGAGAGACAGAATTTGTTAAACCATATTTCAGGACAATCTATTGAGAATGTTGTGGTCGCTACAGGAGATATCCATATGACATTCGCTGCGGATGTGATAAAAAACAAGAGCAGCTACACCAAGTCAAGCGGCAGAGGATCCGTTGCTGTTGAGTTTGTGACGCCAAGCGTAACTTCGGCTAATGTGGATGAGTTTGTCAATATCTCGGATAGCTTTTTGGGCTGGCTGTTGAGAGTTTTCAATCCTCATATCAAGAAGACCAACCTTCATGATCATGGTTTTATTTTAATAGATTTTAATAACAACAGGGTGCAAGCGGATTGGTATTATGTCAATACTGTTGAGAGCCAAAACTACCATGTGAATTATGGCTTTGGTTATCAATCAGCAAGCGGAGATAATCACTTGTCATCGACAAGCTCAGCGTCGTCGAGAAAATCCGCGGCTGCGTTGGCTCCTGATTACGGATTTGAAGGAGCGGAAATATTCGCTTTGATGGGCGTTTACCCAAATCCGACAGTGAGTGAATTGAATATTCACTTTGCGGCAGTAGGAGGGACAAGCATGAATATCAATGTATATGATTTGCTGGGTAATATTGTCATTTCGAAGTCCATAGAGGATTTGGAAGGTGGCGAATATATTTACAATTTGAAGGATGTCTCACTATTGAAGACAGGTTCATACATACTTAGCTTGGAGCAAGGCAATCAAAGAAAAACTAGAAAATTCATAAAGCAGTAAAATTTGCGAGACATCGGGACTTTGAAAGGTCTCGGTGTTTAATATGCTTTTTTTTAATAGTAATTATTTGAAATAGGATTAGGTGTAGAATTTAGGAATAATATTCAACTCCAATGTATGGTCTTAACCATTTTTTTGTAGATTCCTTGATATTTTTCAAGTCCAAAATTAACTGAAATGAAAAGATTTATTTTTATTATTTTATTGTTTTTAACCTCCTCCTCCTTTTCGAACAATAAAAAAAGTGATCAAATTTTAAATGAAGGCAAAATGTTGTATAGACTAGAGAAGGGGTCTTGGTTGGCTACAGATCATATGTTGTCTAATTTTGACACTAAAAAAGATTCATTAGGAGGCTATTTGTCTTATGAAAATGAAAAAGGAAAAATATGTACTATATTTTACAGTAGGTTTGATCAAAATAATATACTAATCAAGTATGTATTTGATGATATTATTCAATCAGATAATTTTAAAATCGAGGAAGTTAGTCAAATGGCAACAAGTCACGAAAAATCTCTGATAACGATGAGAGAAGACGCTGTTGAGAGAGTCTATACAAATGAAGATGAATATTATAGCTTTTATGAAAATACAGCGATGAACTTTATCCCTTTAATTTCCAATGAAGGACAGAGAGTTTTTGTATTGACAGGACCTCAAGTTTCTGGAGTTGTCTTGCTTGGCAATGACTATTTACTTCATTATGATGAAAAGAGTAAATTTATTAATAAGGAAAAAATACATAATTCAATACTAAGCTTCCCATATGAGCAAGATGAAAATGGAAATACTATTGAAACGACATCTCATTCACATGTTAATAGTGAGTACATTTCATCAACTGATATTTGTACATTATTACTTTATAAGGATTATTTAAGTTGGGATCAGCATACTGTTTTATCTAAAAATATGGTTTCAATATTTGATCTTAAAAATGAGTCTTTAGCGACCATGAAAATGAAAGCATGGAAGAAGTTGTTGGATACAGAAAAATAACTATTGACTAAATCTTTTAAACTATTATGAATCAACTGTATATATCGTTAATAACTCTATTTTTATTCTCTGGATGTACTTTAAAAGGTAATTATTCAAGTGTATATGACCGAGAAGAAATAAAAATATCATTGAAAAATGATGTAGTTTATGTTTGTGGAGGCAAGTATTCTAAAAAATTTCATAGCTATAGTTCATGTAGAGGCTTAAATAATTGCAAAAGCAAGGTTTCGTAAATCAAACTGTGTCATGTTTATATATACAGTCTAATTTTATTACAGCTATTATACTGTTGAAGTGTGGGTAAATTTGCGGAGGATCTTTCTCGAACGATTTAATCATATATCAACAGTTTATATATACAAAGGCAGTCTGCTTTCTAATGATAAGTTGTTTATCGACTTATCTCTTTTTTGATTACATTTGTTTTCGTTTAATATATGAGCTTTTCGTATTTTTTCATCATAGCCTTAACAACATTGATTGTATAGCAGCTTGCGGACTTAATCTGTAAATTTGAAATATTGGGATAAATGCTTACAGTTTTCTCTCCATGATTTGATGAGAATCAGATATTTATCATTCCATTTTCCTCTTGCTCATCTAAAGACTTTTCAGTTACTAGAAACAAAGAGATTTTTCCCAGAAAATATCAAAGTCATACAGATTCCATAATTGATCTCAGCTACTGAAACATTTTATTTTCGTATAGTTCGAAAATAATTCGCAAGGCCAGCCCGCGTACGATTTTTTCATTAAAAATATTTGGATGCTTTGTCACTCGACACGTATCTATATCAAACATTAACTGCGAAAGCGCATCGACATAGCTCATCTGATAATATTTTTGATTCCAAGCCTTGAGCAAGACTTCTTCATAGATTTGGGTATAGATATTTTTGAAAGAAGGAACAAATACTGCCGCTTCGGCTTGCCAATGATCCGCGATATAGGATTCGTCTACGGTGTCGGGGTCATATTCGATTACTAAATTTAAAAACTCAGGATCTTCTCGGTCAAATTTATTCAATGATGGGCTCGCTTCTACCTTCTGCTCTATTCCCCGAGCTTTTCTTTCTGCATGTTTTTCTTTTCTTATCTCTTCCTTAGCTTCTTGGTAACCGCGGTGAGTGCACCCTCTGACATAATGACCATTGAGCCAGCTACCCATTCGATCATTTTGTTCTTTCACCTCATCGAGAACTGGATAATAAAATTTCATAGGATTTGTTAGTGGATGAGCTCTCATCAACTCAATGCTTTTGCGATATGCAGTGACACATAGTTGATCAAAATATGATTCAATTACTTCATCAGCTGCCAAGAAAGCTTCCGAGCATGTGATACCATAATCTTTGGCCATCGGTCCGGCCCTTCTTATATAATGTCGGACATAATTGAGATATCTCCCTTCAAGTGGCATCGGACATAAATAGTTAGAGTGCAGTATATCTTTATCCCAAGGATGTGATTTTGAAAAATCTGATGAAACCGAATCTTCCGGGATATTATCTAATGGATATGCGTCCAAGCCAAAATCTTCGGGCATTTTGTCTTGGATATTTGACTTATAGTCTTTGGCTTTCCCTGCGATATTCATTTGGTTAAAAAGTTTTGACCTCGTCAATTCAAGATCACTATGGATTGGAACATTCTCTGCACAGTTTGTCAATCCTTGTTGACCTATGCGAGGAAGAATGTCCGGATTGGCTTCATAATCAGGTTCTACACCCCTTGCCACACGATAATCTGTATCAAACTCCCCATGACTTTCATACTCAGGTGGTATTTTTGCTTTATCCTTCGGCTTGGGCTCCTCTTCCAGATATTCGACCGGAGCCAACACTTCTATGTACGCATCTTCATCTTCTGAGTCATGGTCATCAAACCCAAATCGACTGATGTCCGCTTTTTCATTTTTTTTCTTTTTTTTGAACCATTTACTCCTCTGTATGACATTGTTTTGCTGAGAGTAACTCACAACCTTTGCAATACTTTGCTTTCTGTCTTTCCTAGCACTGCGACTTTTTTTTTGAAGAGTGTTTTTATACATCTATTAGCAAGTATTTATTTCTATTTGATAGTTTCAAATTTGTTCATTACATCATTGTAATTTGTACTTTATCATTGGACTATTACTTTGCAAGCAACTTATGCTAATCATTTATTCAGAATTTACATCGGTTCAAGATAATCTTCATTGACTAAACACAGTAATAATTTAATAGTTAGGAACTCGTCCATTTTCTAAAGAATCAGTATAGATATTGAATTATAAGGAAAGGAATAGAGTGTGAGTAGTTGTGAATAGAATTCTATAGATTTAAAAAGACATCAAATACAGCATTTCTACGAATATGCTTGAGAATGCTGAGTCTGATGTCTTTTGGGGTATAAGTTATGGGTTTGTAGACCAGATTCCGGATTCTTTGATGAATACTCTTCTGTTGAGCTTTAGTTGGGCAAGTATAAGCTCTGCGATGTCTTCGGCTTGCATGACTTTATCCGGGTTGCCATCAGTGAGCTTAAGGTCAAGTGCCATGTCTGTGGCCACGGTGCTTGGTGTCAAAGCAGTGACTCTGATATTGTGTTTTCTTACTTCTTGCATAAGCGACTCAGTCAAGCCCAATACAGCGAACTTTGAAGCGCTGTATGCGCTGGTTACCGCTGCTCCTCTCTGTCCGGCAGTCGAGGAAATGTTGATAATGTCCCCGGATGCTTGCTTGATCATTTCTGGCAGAAAAGCCCTGGTAACATAGTAAGTGCCCATCAGGTTGATTTGAATAACTTCTTCCCATTGCGCAGGCTCAAGCTCCATGAAGCTGCCAAATCTGCCGATTCCCGCATTGTTGATGAGGATGTCGATATTTCCAAATTGCGACTTGACTTGCTCAGCGGCTTTGTTGACAGATTCCAATGAAGAAATATCAGCCGTAACAGCGAAAGCTTTAATGCCATGCTTTTTAGCTTCTTCGGCTGTTTGGTCAATATCCTGTTGAGTTCTTGCGATTAGCGCTACATTTACACCTTCGCTGGCAAGTGCCAGAGCTATAGCCTTTCCAATGCCTTTGCCTGCTCCTGTGATCAGTGCGTTTTTTCCTTTGATAGATTGCATGTTGATATATTTATAAATAGAATTAAATACGATTGTTCTTAATGGATTTACTCAATTTCCAGCTATTGTGTTCTCTAAAAAGGAGAAAGAAATTAGAAGCTTATATGGACGAAATGATAAGAGTAAATGCTCTGTGTGATCTTGAGATAATAAGATGTCTCTGTGTCAAAATTATGGAAAGGATCGTTTCGATTTATATGACAAGAGTCATCATTGTTAAATATAAAATGATTAATTTTAAGGGATTTATATTGTAATTTACAGCTTTTTATGGAGGGTTTGGTTCTCCGAATTTTTAATATAATTTTTGAATGAGTAAATCATATTATCTTAATAGGTATAGGAACAAGCAGTCGAAGGAATTGCAAACAATAATCAACAACTCTGACATATACGAGTCAGATGCAATCGAAGCAGCTCATGAGCTTTTGGAAGGTAAATTGGAAAGTGATATTAGGATAAAAGTAGCGCCAAAGATTGAGAATAATAGTGATGATGAAGCGGGATATTCGGTGCAAGGTGAGATTAGATCATTTTTCAAAACGTTTAGTTATCGTGAAGTTTTGATTATGTCGACTATTTCAGTTTTGATCGTTTTGTACAATTATTTTTTAGATGAATATTTAAACCTTCCCGGCGGAGTCATTGCGATAGCTGCCATTGCATTGATGCATATTTCGTATAAGTTTTTGCATAAAAGGTCTAATTCATATGCTGGCAGATGCATAATGGATATGATTTTTTTTGTGGTTTATCTTTTCATAAGTGTAATCATGAATAATTTATTATACGAATGGTATACTATTGATCTGTCGTCGGTGTCCTTGTTTTCTATCGCTTTTTTCACAATTGTTCCAGTTGCTCTATTTGAGCTCATTTATTCTTTGTTTAAGGCGCTGTTGAATAAATTTGGAATAGATATTTTATAGAAGATATTATGCCATTCATTGGAATAGCCTCCTATTCAAAACGATGTCTTATAATATATATGAAGCTCGGCAGCTCACAAACTTAAGGATTGGATTGCCGGGCTTGAAATGGTTAGGATGAAGCAAGTTCGTTTTTAATTTCTTTGACTCTGTCGTTGATATTGATTGGGTTTTCAGTAAATCCTATGTTGTAATATACTTTCTTTAAGAAATTTTCAACTTTATCAGGGTGAGTCGATTTTTTCCCGGTTTTGAGTTCGACAAATTTGAACGTAGTCCAAAGAAGGCATTTGAGATCTTTGCCCTTTTCATCAGTCATATAATACTCAACAACTACCGTGTTCTCATCATAATTAACAATTCTGGAATAAATGTTCACCCATTCGCCAAACATGGCCGGCTTGACATAAGCGATATGATGTTGGTAAACTACCCATGCCGCCTTGAATTCCTGAAAGATGTCCGCGATATTAAAACCGTAAAGTTTAGGAACTTGGTCTTCTCTTGCGTTGAAAAAGTAGTCTAGGTATTTGGCATTGTTCAGATGAGCGAAAGGGTCGCAATCTTGAAATCTGATGATTGATTTTGATTCGGTAATTTTTTGCAGTACTTCTTTTGTGGTCATTTTATCAAAAATTAATGCTTACCATGTAAAATTAGATTGATGCGTGTCATGCACATGGTTCGAAACTTTTTCATTCTACGTAGTTTCTAGCTTTCAGGTTGGGGGATATAAAAAAGAAAAGGCGAACAAATGAATGTTCGCCTTAATATAATAGGGACCCATGAAGCGAGATGGTTAATCAAACCCCGTATCAGACAGGATTTAAGTTGCCCACTGCATCGCAACCTTCCACTGTTGACATTCTAAGAATGACCCTTGCGGGTTGAGGCCTGGTTTTGAAAAGCGGCTTACTCGTTATAAATTATCATGTTAGGTTTGAAAACATGTCCGTCTCCATGGGAATACTTTTAATTCCTTTTCCTTGTATCAAATATACGCTTTTTTTCGAATTTTGTTATTCAGGCAAGCAAATATTTTATGCTAATTAGCGTCTTTGATTTTATCGCGAAATATAAGCAATATTAACTTTGAGCACCTTTGGATGCAATCCATTGATTCACTTTGAGTTCTAGAATATCAAGAGGCAATGCTCCGTCTGTTAATATTACATCATGAAATTCGCGAATGTCGAATTTGTCTTTCAAAACCGTTTTGGACTTCTCTCTAAGCTCGATGATCTTAAGCATTCCAATTTTATAAGCGGTTGCTTGTCCCGGCATTACCACATGTCTTTCGACCATTTTCACAGCGTCATTGACAGAGTTTGGCGTATTGGAAACATAGAAGTCTATGCTTTCTTGACGCGTCCACTTTTTGCTATGTATACCTGTGTCCACTACGAGTCGACATGATCTCCAAAGTTCCATAGCAAGTCTTCCAAAGTCGGAGTAAGGATCTTTGTAAAAACCTACTTCTTTGCCCAAGGATTCGCTATAAAGGCCCCAACCTTCTACATATGCAGTATATTCCTTGTATTTTCTGAATTTTGGCAAATCTGATAATTCTTGAGCGATTGACAATTGCATATGATGCCCGGGGATACCTTCATGAAATGCCAAGGCTTCCAATTGGTATCTTGGCATGTCGGTCATTTTATATAGATTGGCGTAATAAGTTCCCGGTATGCTTCCATCAGGCGATGGAATCTCATAAAATGCTTTCCCAGCTGATTTTTCCCTAAACGCTTCGACTCTTTTGACAATAATATCGGCTTTGGGCTTTGTAATGAATAACTCGTCAAGCTTTTGCTTCATATTGTCAATGGTTAATACAGCTTCAGCCAGATACTCTTCTCTGCCTTGCTCGGTATCTTCAAAGTAGAATTGCTTGTCGTTTCTCATGAATTCAAAGAATTCTTTCAGTGAGCCTTTGAACCCAACGCTCTCTTTGATAGCGATCATTTCGGAGTGGATTCGTTTTACCTCGCTTAAGCCTATTTCGTGAATTTCATTGGCATTAAGCTTGGTTGTCGTCATTCTTTCCAACATGAATTGGTAATACTGATCGCCTTGCGGGAATTTCCATACGCCATCGTCTTCAGTAGTCTTTTCTTTCTGAACGTAAAGCGTTTGTAAGAGGTGTTGGTAACCCGGCAAGGTATGTTTCAACAAAGCCTCTTTTGCTTTGTCTAGTAATTCTTCCTTTCGTTTCTTGCCAATTGTATTCGCTTCTCCAAGCTTATCTGTGAAATCTTCCCAGATCGTATTGAGTGTGTCGGATTCATTGATAGGGTAGCCTTTGGATAAATTCTCGCAATCCCTGATCACATGATCGTAGACAAATTTTGGCGGAAGCGTATTCATTGAATCGCTTTTTTGCAAGGATTCAACCACTTGATCCATGAGAGACTCTATGTTTTTTAATCGATCAATATAGTCCAATGCATCTTCTTCAGAGCTGATCGAATGCTTATTGATTAACAATGCAGGCGTTTCGGCTTGAATGCCATGCATTTGATTGACAATATAGTGATAGGGCTTGTACTCGATATACTTGATATCTTCCAAATGGCTTCGCTTGAATAAATCATAGCTTAGTTTCGCGTTTGGACTTAGATCTTGATAACTGATCAGTTCCTCAAGTTCTTTAAGTTCTGACCTTAGTACCTTGATTTCTTGTTTTTGAAATGCTTCAGATTCATCATCCCATAAATTTTGATGTTTTTTTATGCCTAGAGCACTTTCTTTGTTTGGGAATCTGCTGAGTTTTTGGTTGAATTTAAGCTCGAAAAATTGGCTGAGTTTCTCGTCTTCACTTTGAATAGCAACATTCTCCATGGAAGCTTCCTTGCGATTAGCGTTTTGAGAGCAAGAGGAGAAACTAGCAATAGCTATTAATAAAAGTCCGATTGAATTCTTAATCATATGTGGATTTACGTTTTTAGAATTTCAAATTAGTGAATATTATTCTTCTATGCTTGCAAAGTTTTATCATTATGACTTAATATTTTAAGATATGTATGCCTTTGAGTCGAAAAGTTGAAAGATCTCAGCGAGGTGGTATTGTTTTTATTTCTATTCAATTGGGCTAAAGTGCATATATAATGAATTTGATGAAAAGATATTCTAAACTTTTTGTTTTGCTATGTTATGCTTGTTACATGACCATGGTGTTTTTTAACAATCTGAATGATTGGCAGTCCAATTGGATGTTTGTAAAAGGGGTTATGAGCTGCATGGATATTACGACTGAAGCTGTAGAATGGAGGCGCATTGAGTCTATGTCAACGCAAAAACTTTTTTATACATTGATTATAATTTTTGAGGGGACTACTGCTTTTATTTTGTGGATTGGAGTATATAAGATGTTAAGGTCACTTAGAAAGTCGGTCGAGGAGCATATCGAGTCAAAGAAAATGGCTGTGGCAGGTCTGACTCTGATGTTTTTGATTTTTGGAATGGGCTTTTATGTTGTGGGAGGCGAGTTCTTTTTGTCTTGGCAGTCCATGCTTTTCAATTCTGTGGGACCTGGTGCGAGAAATATGAGTTTGGCTTTAGTAGCGTTGATCTATATATCCATGGATTGATGATTAACATTTCAAATTGATGATATTATTTGCTTTTTAAATGAAATATTGCTATTTTTTTCTTTGCACACTCTAAAAACAAACATGAAAGTATCCGAAATCAAAGATTTATCGCAAGATAGCCATGTCAGACCGCGTTTTAGGTATTGGGCTTCGAGCGAGCCTGAAGAAATAAAGAATCAAATCAAGGAGGTGTTGAAGCAAGGCTCCACTGATGTAATGGGAAGCGTGGTGTTGAATCATGCCACATTAAGGGTGGATAGCGATGAGAAGCATTTATGGTCTCCTTTTTTGTACTTGACATTTGAGGTGGAGGAAGAGAAAGGAGGAACTTTAATCCGTGGCTATTTCGGACCAAAAGGAACGGTTTGGACCATGTTGATGTTCTTTTATGGATTGTTGGGCTTTGCGATTTTTTGCGTGGCTTTGATTGGTTTTTCGCAAATGACTTTGGGCAAGTCGGCTGATATATTATGGTTGGTTCCAGTACTGGGCTTAATAATGTCAAGCTTTTATCTCGTGGCAAATTCAGGCAAAAAAAGAGGTAGGGGAGATATTCGAATTTTGCATGAGTTTTTATTGGATTGTGCGAAAATAAATAACCCCTCAAGTTTGTAGACGTGAGGGGTTGAAGCGTATGAAATTTATTTGTGTTATTTCTTAGAAGTGAAAATTCTTGGGTTGATGTTTAGCATTAACCAAGCCCAGTTGTTCCCAGTTGTTGAGCTTCCGCCTTTAAGCACTTCCATGGAAGAGGATGCGAACATTTGAGAGTATCCACCCACAAGGCTGATGTATTCATTGTATTTGTAGCCAAATGTGAAATCCAATTCAGTACCCAAGTAGCTGTCCTCGATTTCTGCGGCGAAACTTCCTCCCTCTGTTCTGGCATAAATATCAGCTGCCGAATTGAAGTGGTGGGCTTTTAATGCTACATTCCACTTGCTGTTTACTTTATAGTCAACAGAAATGTATTTATCCCAAAGACCAACATTTTGGTGAGGACTTCCTACATAGAAGTAGTCCATGAAACCATAGAATTTATGGTGAGTTCCGTAAAGGGGATCAAATGTAGAAACAGTTTTGTCTCCTTGAGCATTCATATCTTGGCCAGTCACATAGTCTGTTCCAACGCCAAACTTCAACTTGTTTGTTGGCTTGTAGTAAGCGTTAACGGAAGCTAACCAAGCGTTCACATTTTGGTTTGCCTTGTTTTTTCCGGTTTGGTGGTAGATGCTACCAAAAATTCCCCAATCAGCAGTATTCTTTTTCAAGTTGATACCCATAGTTTGAAGATAATTGATCGTCGTGTCCGAAGCCAATGGCGTATCATCAGAGTACTGGAATCCTGTGTTCATAACTAATGCCGAAACGTCAACACCTGCGATCTTCTTGCTCATCCAAGTATACTGCATGTTTTTGTAGTTGTTGAATGCGGGATCGTAGTATGTTCCTTCCAATACTTCTTTTTGTTGGTTGAAAGCGCCTCCTACATGTATTGTAAAGTCGTTTTTATTGTACATGAATACCATTGCATCATGCCAACGACCCTGTTGCGCCCAATCCAATCCTCCTAGAATTCTTTCATCATCATAAGATAATGCTTGACGTCCAAGTTTTAATGAAAAGTTTTGATTGAAAAGAATCTGCGCCCAAGCTTCATTAACCATAGTTGAAGCTCCATCATTCATAGATGCTTGAGCTCTGTCTCCCCATACTCTTACATCTTGCATGGCGATTTTCATGATGATTTTATCGGTAGTGTAGCCTACAGTCAAACGAGTTCTTTGCGAAATCGCGAATGCAGGATCGATTTCCTCACCGCTTAATGTTTTGAACCCGTTTCTAAATTCTGCTCTTGGTCTGATTTGGGCATCTATAGTTACCTGTGACCAAGATTCAGTGATACTTAAGACTGCAAATAAAGCGACAAGCACCAATTTGAGTTGAGTAGCTGTTTTTTTCATGATTTATTGAATAAAAAATGTTGAAAAATTTTGTATGTATGTTTGATTAAGGCATAGAGAAACTGTCATACGTTTCCCTATGCTTTAAAAATTATTAATATCAAAATAAAAGTAACTGACTACTGTTGTTATAAAATTACTGTGTATAAGTGTGGACGCTTGTCTGTGCTGATGGCATATAGTTAACGCCAAACCAACAAGCAAGCAATACAACAAATGCCAAGGCTAGAGTCCAAAGGGCTAGTCTGTACTTGCGTGGATGATGACTCCTAAAGTGCATGTAAATAAGGTAAGCTATCCATGTTAAGAAGGCCCATGTTTCTTTAGGGTCCCACGTCCAGTAGTGTCCCCAAGCTTCTTTGGCCCATAAGGCTCCAAAAAGCAATCCTAATGTAAGAAATCCAAAACCGATGTATACCAAGTTGTCCGCAACTGTGAGTGTGGTTTTCGCTTCAAGGCTATCGCTTTTATCTTGCCATAAGCCTTTGACAGCGACTAGAGAAGAAGCGCCAAGCATGGCATAAGAAAAGATATACACTATCACATGAGGAACAAACCAAGGACTTTGCAGAGCTGGCATCAACGTTTTGTTATGAGTGTCCGGGTTCATAATATTAACTCCTAGAAACACAATTGCCAATACAGCACTGTAAAGTAAGATCCATTTGTACTTCCATCGCTTGAAGGTGATATAACCAATAACAGGAAGGAAAAAGCTATACCAAAGCCTTGTTTCACCTAAAGTTCTCATTGGAGGTCTTTCAAGGGCAATCCACAGATTTGATATATAATATCCAAGCACGAATATCCCTGCGATAATACAGATATCTACGATAACGTTTAGCTTTTCATTTTTATTGAAATATAGAAAAGCTACCGAGGCAAGCCAAAGAATTGAGCTTAAGCCAGCCATTAATGGAAAATCAGACCAGTTCATCGTTATTTAGATTTAAAGTTATTGCCTACCCACATGATATATATTGAGCCAAAAAGCATCATAAATACACCTACATAAACAGCAGGCAACCAAGGGTCTTTGACTAGCTCAACTACGCTCAGTCTCGACCACCTTCCGAATTGCTCATCATAGCTAAGCTGATAAACATTCCATCCATCGATTTTATATGGTTTGTTGACTTCGATAACTCCATCTTCCTCCAGACCGGATTTTGTGATAAAATGGATCTTGGACTGATATTTTTTTGGCTCAGGAGCTGTCATGACTAAAGTATGCGTGCTGTCAAGCTCGACACCTTCAGGCAGAACCATGAAACTTCCGCAGCTAATCCAACCTTCTTTTTCTTTTCCATTTTTAATATTGACAGCTTTGATTTTTGCTGAAGGAGCGGCTCCTTCCTCATTTACAGGTTCGTATCTTCCTGCGAATGGTTTGGATAGCGTGTCGAATTTCATGATGGAAACTTTCCAGTCCAGTATTTCCATAGACTGTCCAGCGGAGTCGATAAGTTGGAGCTGTGGCTTTTCCTGAGGCAAAAGCATTCCATCTTTATTGATGATAGCTACTTTAGGATTGTATTGATCAATACTGAAGGCATCCAATCTCATGGCAATCGGAAGCTCGTAAAGAATTCCGTTAGCGTCTTTTGCTCGCCATTCGATGTTGCCTTTGTATAAGTCGGCGGTTAATCTTATAAGGTCACCAGCACCAAGCATAGCGGACATTAGCGCTATGTATAGGCCTAAGTGATTAAGAAGAAAACCGATATTTTTGCCTTTGAAAGGTATAACCCTTTTGCAGCATGCAAATCCTAATGTGGACATGAAATACAATACTGCAAAAGTGAAATACCATGAGTCAGTTACATTATTGAGCTTTAGCAAGCTGATAATACTCGGATGTTCCTCTGGAGCTTGAGGCAATATGCCCATGACCGTGACTATGACGCCTATCAGGATGATAGAGGTGATAGTGGCCGGCACTCCCGATAGCCATTTGATGATCGGGTTTTTTCTGTTTAAGAAATATAGAGTTGCGAGAAACGCCGAGAATAATAGTCCGAAGATGATATTCACAGGCCATCTCAATGTTGGCACTCCTGCGCCGTGAGTTGCTAATTCCAGAGCCAAGCCCAGTAACATCAACCCAGCGGACAATACGAACCCCTCTCTATATCCCCAAGGAAAAGTCCAGATTTTTCGAGTTTTTTGCTTGCTATTGTTCATTATTGTTGATTATGAGATTTTAGGAATCTGGTTTTTGCCTGTGATTTGAGGCTGGTACTCAGATTGCCTTTTGTTAGCTTCCTTTATCCATTTAGGAACGACGTTTTTAATGAATTCGTCTTTTTCTTGTTGCGCTTTTTCCACATCGAAACCGATAGCCTTTTGCGCTTTATCTTTAGTTGAGATATCTGGAATTTCTACTTCACCATGGAACCCTAGGTCTTTAAGTAGAATAGCCAATGATCTTCTGGCATTTTGAGATCTCTCAAGAGATGTGCTCATGATTCTTGAAACTTCAAGAGGCGCGTGGAAAGAACCACCATGAGAAGCAACAGAGAAGTCCCATCTCCACTGAGCGTGTCTGATGTCAGTAAGAATGTCTTTCATTTGCTCTTTAGTAGCGCCAAGTTCCCAAGCTTTACCAGCTTCGAAGTGAGCTCTAACTAGTTCATACTCAACCACCTTTTGGATACTCTTGATTGCATCCTGGCGATCGTAGACATTTTTCTTCAACTCTTCAGCTTCTTCTCTGTGACATACTTGGCAAGAGTTAGCTGGGTTAGCCAATGGGCTTTGAATGTGGTGGTCAGTGTATTTTACGCCACCTTCAGATTTGTAAGGCATATGGCAATCCGCGCAAGAAACACCTCTTTGCTCGTGGATACCTTCTTTTGATAATTCGTAACCTGGGTGCTGAGCTTTAAGCATTGGAGCTTTACTGATTGAGTGCGTCCAGTCGCTGAATGCAATGTCATCGAAGTATTTCTCCATGTCTTCTACCTTTGTACCGTTTTTCCATGGGAACGTTAGGTAGTTGCCTTTTCCTTTGTCCTTGTCGAAGTAGTACTCTACGTGGCACTGCGCGCACACTAGAGATCTCATTTCTTGAGGAGTTGCTTTGCTGATATCTTGACCCATCATCTCAAATCCTTCTATAAGGGCTGGTCTGCTGATCGCAAGGTTCATTGTCTCAGAATCATGGCAATCCGCGCATCCGATAGGATTAACAATTTCCTTGCCTTTGCTAGCCCATTTACCTTCATAGAACTCGGCAACGCCAATTTCGTTCATTAATCTTGGCACATCAGGGCTTTTACAAGTCCAGCAAGTGCTTGGCATCGGACCATCGTGATCATGCTCAGGAGCTCCCGTACGCAAAGTCTCATGGATGTCTTTTACCGCGTAGATGTGACCTCTTGGCGAATTGTAGTCTTTGGAGAAACCATAACCAGCCCAAAGCACTACCATGTTAGGGTTTTTAGCCAACATGTCGTCTCCAGCGTTGTTGTTGTGCTTGCTGTAGAAAGATGTATCTTCTGTAGCTGCCCAAGATTGGTATTGTCTAGGAAATTCAGTGCCCCATACAGCGTTTCTTGGTTCGAATTTGTCGATATCTCTGCTTGGATTGTAGGCGAATACCGCTTCTGCTCTTCTTTCAACGACTTCAGAAGCGAAAAGTCCCAACAAGAATACCACAACTAATGTGGAAAGGAATAACACCCAGCCTAGCCAAGGTTTTTCTTGTATTTTTTTGCTTATACTGTTCATGTTTAATTACATTAGGAAATTGATTCAATACTATTTTGTAGTTGCTTTCTTGATCCAGTCAGGAACTGGAGATTGAGGAAGCGGCGCTCTTGCGTCAGGAGTGGAAGACATGCTTTTCACTCTGCCGTGCGGCACTTCTCTGTGGCATTCCCAGCATAGCTTGCCTTCGCCATGCTTCTGGGCGTCAAGGTCAATTTTGACCGTGGAAACTCTCTCATTGAGGTCTTCGTGACATCTCTTGCAGTTTTCCTGTACCACTTTTTGGCCAGGCTCGTGCATCTTTATCACTTGTGGCTCCATTCTCATTGTGAACATAGCTGCGTGCCTCATGCCGTCTTTGGCTTTGAAAAAGTACTTGTTGAACACATTGTCATGAGGTACATGGCAATCGTTGCAAGTAGCATTTTCCCTGTGTGAGCTGTGCTTCCAGTTCGCGTACTGCGGAGTCATAATATGACAATTGACGCAGGTCTTAGGGTCGTCGGATAGATAAGAAACTGCATTTGAAATGTACAAAACGTAACCTCCCAGCCCGAAAAATATTCCGAGCAGGATAATCACCGGGATTCTCCATTCCCTTGGCGGCAATAATTTTTTTAAAAATTCATTCATCAAAGGTTTGTTTTGTCTTTTACTTCGTTTGCCCCGAAGATATCCTCAAACGTTAGCATCTTAGCTGACATTTGTCATGAAATGATATGATTTTAATATCAGGCATGGGTGATGTTATTGAGATGATAGTGTGATTATTGAGAGAGTAGAGGGGTAATTGTATGTGTATGTGGTTATTAAGTAATTAATTATATTGATAAATGAAGGAATTTCAAAATATGATTTGTGCCATGCTTTCAGGTAAAATCATATAGTTTTAGGTCAGTTTTTTTAGCGTAAATAACTCTTTTTTTTAGCCAAATTCTTTAGTCCATTTTTACTTGAATGATTGAATATTTTTTATGTGGCTAGTTAAGCGCGCGTAGTGAAATAAAAGTGAATTTTGACCGTTTGTGTATTTTTTTCTTAAAAAATAAAGCCGGACTTAGTTAATATAATGATATTGACTAATTTGATCATGGAATTCAGAAGAATATTTGGAATCTTCAAAGCGGAAAAGCGATAAATACTATGTTATTGCTTAACTTGAGCTTATTAAGACGTATTTAAAATATGAACAAAGAAGTAGCTAATCTAGAACCAAAGGCTGTTTGGACAGCTTTTGAACAATTAAACGAGGTGCCTAGGCCTTCGAAGCATGAGGAGAGAGTGATAGAGTTTGCCAAAAGCTTTGGCGAAAACCTTGGTCTGAAGACTAAGGTGGATGGGGCAGGCAATGTGATAATACAAAAACCGGCGACGCCAGGTTATGAGGATAGAAAAACGGTTATTTTACAGGGGCACTTGGATATGGTGCATCAGAAAAATGCCGATACGGATTTTGATTTCTCATTGGAGGGAATCAAGTCTTATATTGATGGTGATTGGGTGAAAGCCAAAGGAACTACATTGGGTGCGGACAATGGCATGGGAGTAGCTGCGGCGATGGCGGTTTTGAGTTCGAATGATGTGGAGCATGGGCCGTTGGAGGTGTTGTTCACGATTGATGAAGAAACGGGAATGACTGGAGCTTTCGCCTTGCAGGCTGGAGAATTGGACGGCGATATCTTATTGAATTTGGATACGGAAGAGGAAGGCGAGTTGACAGTAGGTTGCGCTGGTGGTTTGGATGCTAATGTTAATGGAACTTATGCGGTTGATGAAGTTGGGATAGTTGATTTCGTTTTAATGGACTTGGCTGTCAAAGGCTTGAAGGGCGGACATTCCGGCATGGAAATTCATTTGGGCAGGGCCAACGCGAATAAGTTGATGAATAGAATTCTATACAAATCATTGGAAGCTTATGGCGTGCGTATCATTGAAATAGATGGAGGAAGCTTAAGAAATGCTATTCCAAGAGAGTCTTTTGTGAAGTTGGCAGTTCCAAAGGAAAGCTTGCCTCAATTTGAAGAGCATATTAGAGCTTGTGAAGAAGAGATATTAGATGAATATTCGGTTGCTGACTCTGATATTCGAATCGAATGGTCGAATGGCAATCTTGAAAATGGCCAGGTGATATCAAGTAAAGATCAAGTGCGGATAGTTAACGCTATTTATGCTTTGCCGAATGGAGTGATCAGAATGAGCAATGATATTGAAGGCTTGGTGGAAACATCGACAAACTTAGCAAGGGTTTTGGTAAAAGATGGAGGTATCAAGGTTCAGTGCCTTATTAGAAGTTCAGTTGAGTCGGCGAAGATGGATGTTGGAAATATGGTAAGGGCTAATTTTGAGCAGATCGGAGCAGAGGTAGAGCTAGCTGGCGATTATCCAGGTTGGAAGCCTAATCCAAGCTCGGAGATATTGTCGATAATGAAAAATAGATATCGTCAGATGTTTGCGAAAGAGGTGGAGGTTAATGCTTGTCATGCTGGGCTTGAGTGCGGAATTTTGGGAACTAATTATCCGGGGTTGGACATGATTTCATTTGGACCTACGATTAAAAATCCGCATTCTCCAGATGAAATGTGCCATATAGAATCTGTAAAGTTGTTTTGGGATTACCTATTGGATGTGTTGAGAAATATTCCGAGCAAAGCTTAAGCAGCGAAATAATTTTATTTCATTTTATGTAGCTCTAGCGATTATTTCGCTAGGGCTATTTTTGTTTAGACTATCTTGATGAAATGCGTATTTTTATTATTTGTCAAAATATTAATGACATGTTTTTTGTTAAATAGGATTGGATTAGAAATATTTGGATAATTCTGTACTATTATATTGTAAGAATTAGGTTTAAATTTATGTGTATTAATTATTAATTTTAATAAACTGCAAAATACTTTGCATATTCTTTACCCTAATACAATATGATAATGAGGAAATTTTACATTTTTATTTTCTTGCTCATTTTGAATGGAGCTTTGTATGGAGCTTCATATCATGGAGAGTTGAGTGAATTTGAACAACCTGACGGAACGGTAGTGTCTTTAAAACTGTTTGGAGATCATGCGTATATTAGAGCGGAAACTCCTGAAGGTTATACAGTGATTCGAGATGAGGAATCGGGGTGGATTTGTTATGCTAAACTGAATGAAGACAAGAGTAAATTAATTTCAACAGGAGTAAAGTATCTTCCAGATACTGAAGGAGAGCAGGGGCCAAAGGGGCAGAGTATCGAAAAGCATTTAGAAATTTCTCAAGCGGAAATAACTAGAATCAGAAGAGCTTTTGAAGGACAAGATAAACATGCTAGTCGATCAATGGCAAGCAGCCAAGTGGCTGAAGATGTAGTAGGAGACTTCAAGGGACTGTGTATTTTGGTCGATTTTAGCGACTATCCTTCTTCTGGAGGAGTTCCTAAAAATATTGTTGAGGATTTTTGCAACGGGGATAACTTTAATACTTATGGTATCAATGGTTCATTGAAAGAGTATTATAATGATGTGTCATTTGGCAAATTAAATTATGAAAATTATGTTTTTGGATATTTTAGAGCGCCAAAGACATTTGCAGAATATAATGCTATGCCTTACACACAGGGTGCACAAGAGATTCTGACTTATGTTTTGGGTGAAATCGATCGTCAAGGTTTTGATTTTTCTCAACTGACAACTGATGACAATGGCTTTATCAAAGCAATTAATTTGATGTATACAGGATACCCTCCCACATGGGCTCAAGGTATGTGGTATCATAAAACAAATTGGTATGGATTTCAAGCGGATGGAGTAACAGTAAGCACATATAATACTTCTCCATTGAATATACCTAGAGGTAGTAGAAATGGTGATTTTGGTCTGTCTACAGTTGCGCATGAGAATGGACACATGATTGGAAATTGGCCGGACACATACAAGTACGGAGATACTGGTCCTGATGGACTTGGCACTTTTGATATCATGTGTAGTTATGGTAGCAGCACCAATCCGGTTATTCCAAATCCATATTTTAAAATGCTTGCGGGATGGATGAATGTTGTTGATATTACGAATTTTACTGGAATTAAGACTGATTTGTCGAATTCTAATACGGTTTTTAAGTATGTGAATAAAAATAATCCGACCGAATTTTTCTTGATTGAAGCTAGAAGAAGAGAAGGTAGAAGTTATCTTATACCAGACGAAGGCTTGACGATATGGCATATTTACGAGCAAGGCAATAATCAGAATTACCATAGCAATCAAACGCCTCATCAAGTCTATTTGGAACATGCTAATAATAATGTATATGATCACAGTTATGCATGTTATGACCAAGGCTATAGAGATGAGTTCGATAATTTTACAGCTCCAAGTTCGAAATGGTATGATGGATCGGAGAGTGGGTTGATGATCAGCAAGGTTAGTTATCCAGGAGCTAGCATGACTTTCCAAATTGGGGATGTGACTTTGCCGCCTACTGCGGATTTCTCAGCGAATAGCTCATTCATTTGTCCAGGACAATCTGTCGAGTTTACAGACCTGAGTATAAGCGGACCAGAATCTTGGAGTTGGGAATTCGAAGGAGGTTCTCCTTCTGTATCCTCGGATCAAAATCCTACGATAACATATTATAATGAGGGAACATATAAAGTGAAACTGACAGCTTCAAATGCAAATGGAAGCGATGTGGTTGAAAAAGTTGAATATATAACGGTGAATTCTTCAGGATTGGCATTGCCTATGGAGGAGAGTTTTGAAGGAAGCGATTTTCCTAGAGAGTTTTGGACGATTGATAATCCAGATAACAACCTGACATGGGAGAAATCTACTCGATCAGGATTTCAATCCTCAAGTTGCGTGATAGTTAATAATGCTGATTATGATAATGTCGGCGCAACTGACGACCTTAATATAGGTACGTATGATATGTCGACGAATTCGAAGAAGGAATTGTCATTTTATGTAGCATATACAAAATTTGATAATAACAGTCCTGATCAATTAAGCGTGTTGGTTTCAACAGATTGTGGGGCAAGCTGGCAAGAAGTATTTAACAAAACGCATTCAGAGCTTGAAACTGTTCCAGTAGATGGGGGAGATGAATCTAACCGATGGGTTCCAACGACAGATTCTGATTGGAGAAAAGAAGTTGTTGATTTAACTCAATTTGCAGGAAATAATTCTGTGCGTATCAAGTTCAGAAATACTAACGGCTATGGAACAAGAATTTGGTTGGATAATATTTCTATAACTTCTGAGAAAGTATCTGATATCGTGTTGAGCAGTGAGGTGCTGGAAACAGGCGTGTCAGTTTATCCAAATCCTGTAAAAGATGTTCTAATGGTGAAGTCAAACCAAGTTGATGATGCTTTGGAAGTGAACATGTACTCAATTGATGGCAAGTTGGTGAGAAGTGTTCATGCTAATAATGGATTGGCTTTCATTCAGGTAGGTGATTTGTTGCCAGGTATTTACATTCTTGATAGCAATGTAAATGGACAAAACTATAGAGAAAAAGTAGTTGTTGAGTAAGTGAAATAATAAGTTTTAAATAAATTATTAAGCCCTCATTTTGAGGGCTTTTTTCATTATATATATTTTTTTTTAAATACATGCCTTAATAAATTCAACCTACAACCAGCTTTGAATGTTGGTAAATGATCACTGTCTATTTTTTAATCCATATCTATGGAATAAGCTGCTATTTTGTTTTCTACCTCTAATCAATGGAGTATAGTTTATAAAATTACCTCAATTGTATGTTCTAGAGTAGATTAACGACTTGTTTTTTACTAACCTACTATACACAAGGATAAATAAAATAATGAGTAATACTAAAGTAATACTAGTATTTGTTATTATAATGGGAATAATATTTTCTGTTTGATTTTTATATTATGAATATAATCAGAGTAAATGGAAAGGATATTTCGAAAGCTTTGATAAAACCAAAGCAACTGTAATTGAATATAAAGGAGGAAGAGCTAGTTGGACTGCTTATACTTATATGTAGGATCTATAGTATATAAAGGGAAATTAAGATATATAGAACTTACTAAGGGCAGTCAATATTATGTAATTTACAGTTCTATTCATCCGAAATATAACTTTTTAATTTTTGACAATGAACTAAATCAAAAATTAGACAATGACCAATTCATTGCTAATAAATTTGATGTAAGTAAATATTTAAAAGAAAGTATGTATCGTAATATAAATAAAGCTAAAATAGTAAGATAACTCTGCTGGCGTAAGGGGCTCGTTTGCATTTGCAATGCGAATGCTTAAAACCGAGGATCTATTATGAGGAATTAAGTCAATGCAATTATGATTGATTAGAAATTTGTAAACAAAGCACAGGTTTGATACCTGCGCTTGAGATAAATAATAAGGAAAAAATTCTTGGTTCAAATATTTTAATTCAGATATTCGCTTGTTGTGTAAATTTTATTGACGATGATGTCTCTGTTTTTTTTGATTACGAATTCGCTTAATCCAATGTGGTCAGTGTTGTCGGCATTCCAATCGTATGTGTAGCCAAGTTGCGTCCAAGGGTATTTTTCGTACAAGTCGCAACTGAAGTATCGTGAAGCTCTGCTTTGATTAAACCAATCAACATATTCTTTAGGAGTATCGTCATCGAAACATATTTGGCAAGAATTGTCGGAAATTTCGCTGTCAGGACAAGGTCTGAACAAATCATCTTCTTTAACCCAAAATTCAATGAAGTAACGATATTCAGAGTTGGGAGGTAGACCTAGCAGCTCCTTTAGCCTTTGGTCTTCATTATCATAACTTATCTGATTCATTCTCTGCTTGAGTTCAGGAGAAGCCGTTACCCAAATCTCATAATTTCCTGTATTGTAGCTTGCGGAGTCAAGGTATGGCTCGTAGTAAGATTTGTTGTATTTCCACGTAACAACAAGCAGATGTTTTTCACCATTGATATCCTTCCATGTCAGGTTATGATTATCTGGATTAATTTGAATTAATTGTGAATAAATTTTGCTCGAATCAGGTTGCATAGCGTCGGATATGGCGGATTGGTATTGGTCTCGTGTTGAGTACTGTTTTACGCTGATATTCGAGCTTTTGCATTGGAATAAAAAAATGCAGATAAGAAATAGTGAAAGCCACTTATAGGCAGTTTTTGAAAGAGTCATTTTGAAAAGGGTTGAGATTTTGTTTTAGGTATAAAGAAGCCCCATAGATTATATGAGGCTTGAATTTATTAGTTGCGTCCTCTGTTGAAGGATCTAAGCTTTATTTCTGTCAATTTTCTTTTGGTATCGAGAGGGAAATCGCCACGCATCATCCAATCATAATAAGCAGGCTCTCTTTCCAATACGTCAAGAACAGGCTTGCCTTTATGCTTGCCAAAGTTGAAAACTTCCACATTGTTTTGATTGAAAGTCATTCTTCCTGCCAAATCCACCATTTGAGTGGATGTCAGCTTGTGAAGCTTGTCGATATCGTTTTCTATCGTGCCAATAGTGTTGCCTAATGCATCTGACATTTCTTGGCCTTCATATCTGTCAACTTGTGAAATCAGAACTTCCATGCAGGCTACAGTATCAGCTTCTGCTCCATGAGCACCCTCTAATGCCTTGTCGCAATAGAATTTATAAGCTGCAGTTAGGTTACGCTTTTCCATCATATGGAAAATTTTCTGCGAGTCGATAAGCTTTCGATTGCTTAAATCAAAATTGATGTCAGCTCTTAAAAATTCTTCCACTAGCAAAGGTATATCGAATCTGATCACATTGAAGCCGGACAAGTCGCAATTTTCCAAAAACTTGTCCAAAGATTTTGCGATGTCTTTGAAGGCAGGGGCATCTTTTACATCCTCATCATAAATGCCATGTATAAGGCTGGATTCTACAGGGATCCTTACAAGAGGATTAACTTTGCCGGATTTAACTTCTTTTGTTCCATCCGGATGAAGCTTTATGAATGAATATTCTACAATCTTATCATTGGAAATATTCGTTCCCGTAGTTTCCAGATCAAAAAATACGATGGGCTTTTTGAGTTTTAAAGTCATTTTTCGTTGGTGCTTTGTATAAGATACCCTTATGGTTAATATGCGCCTCCAGCTTTAGATTGTTAAAATGTCTAAAACTGAAGGCGTTTGAGTTAATTTATTCTCCGATCTTGTCAATAGGCAGGTCTGCGAAATTTCCAGAGCTCATCAACAAGATATTAGTGTTTTTATAATTGTCGTTCAGCAACTTTTCTTCCAAAGTTTCTTTGACATAATGAACTTTGATTCTATTATCGTTGAATGCTTTTACAATATCTTCATCCGTCATTGTAAAATTATTCTTTTCTTTGGCTACTTCTTGATTGATAAAGATCAACGGTTCGTCTGACTCCAGCAAAGTGTCTTTATATTGAGGCAAGAACTCCTCGTTCAGGCTGCTGAATGAATGAAGCTCCAACACAGTTACCAGATTTTTATCCGGGAACTGATTCTTAAGCGCGGAGATGGAAGCTCTGACTTTTGATGGCGAGTGAGCGAAGTCCAAGTATACAGAGTACTCGTCGGTTTCCTTGATTAATTCCAATCGGTTGGAAGCTCCTGTGAAGTGTTGCATCGCTTCGTAGAATTCAAGATCCGTAATGCCTACTTTTTTTACCACTTCTTTTGCGGCGGCAAGGTTTTCCATATTATGCTTGCCGAAGATTTCCAAAGGAATATCTCCAAAGTTAGTGATCAAAACAGTTTTTCCGTCAATGACTTTATGCGGGTGAGCTTCATATGGAGTGTAAGCTACGTCTTCAATATTCTGATCTTGGCATATATCGCGAACAGTGTCATCCGATCTGTTGAAGATTATTGTGCCGGCTTTTGGCGTAGATTCGCTGAATTTTACAAACTGCTCTACATATTCATCATATGAAGGGTAAACATTGTAATGATCCCAAGCAATACCGGTGATTACGCCAATATGATGGTGGTAATGAAGGAATTTTGGTGATGGATCCAGAGCGGAGCTAAGGTATTCATCGCCTTCCAATATGATCAATGGCGCGTCGGAAAGAGATACCATCACGTCGAAGCCTTTGTTTTGAGCTCCAACAAGGTAGTCGAAGCTTTTTCCAAAGTATTTTAGCACATGCATGATGATGCTTGTGACAGTTGTCTTTCCGTGCGAGCCGGCGATTACAATTCTGTGTTTGTTTTGCGAGAGTTCATGAATGAATTCAGGAAAAGAAAATATGCGAATGTTTTTCTTTTGCGCTTCAAGCAATTCAGGATTGTCCTTTTTTGCATGCATGCCCAAAATCACAGCGTCAAGGTCATCGACGATTCTTTCAGGGTGCCAGCCCAATTGGTCTGGATAGATGTTTGCTTCTTTAAGTCTAGAAGCAGAGGGCTCGTATATATTGTCATCAGAGCCACTTACTTCCCAGCCCAAGTTGTTGAGAGCCAATGCTAAATTATGCATGACGCTACCTCCGACAGCGATCAAGTGGACTTTCTGTTTTTTATTATATTGCATGTTTAAAAAAAATTTCGAAGTGTAATAAGGTTTTTACGCTATATATTGCATCAGCAATGTCTCCAAAAATAGAATAAAAAGGGCACAGTTAAAAATAAACAGCTTTCAAATAAATAGTTTGGAGGAATGAACGTTAAAGTTTTAAAATTTATTAATTTTGTGTTTACAAAAAATTGGATTATTATTGATTCAGATCATATTTAAAGCGCACATGTAGTGATTTTTCGCGATGAATCTCTTTTGATTGGATCTGAAGTATATAAATCAAGAACTTAATGGAAGAAGGTAAAAATAGGTTTACATCTAATAAAAATATTCTGACGGGATCGTCCAGGAAAACTGAAGCGGCGGCCATGCCATTGGGAAAAGTGCCTCCTCAGGCATTGGAGTTGGAAGAAGTGGTTCTAGGGGCATTGATGTTGGAAAAAGAGGCATTGACCAAAGTAGCTGATATCCTTTCTCCCAAAAGTTTCTACAAAGACGCGCACCAAGAAGTTTATAAAGCTGTTTTGGAGCTCTTCAATAAAGCGGAGCCTGTGGATATTCTTACGGTTACCGAGCAGCTTAGAAAAAATGGCAAGCTTGAGTTTGTAGGAGGAGCCTATTATGTCACTCAGCTGACAAGCAGAGTGAGTTCTTCTGCCAATATTGAATTTCACGCCAGAATTATCACTGAGCAAGCAATCAAAAGGGAATTGATAAAAGTAGCTTCTGAAATCCATTCGGAAGCTTATGAAGATACTACGGATGTATTTCAACTGTTGGATAAAACAGAACAGTCATTGTTTGAAGTGACGAATACCAATATTAGGAAATCTGTAGCGGATATGAGATCCATCATGGGAGAGGCGATTGCTCAGTTGGAGTCCAAAAAAGAGTTGAAGAATGGCTTGACGGGAGTTCCTTCTGGTTTGACAGCTTTGGACCGTGTTACAGCTGGATGGCAACCTTCTGATTTGATTATTATCGCAGCCAGACCTGCCATGGGTAAAACAGCTTTTGTTTTATCTGTGATGAGAAACGCGGCGGTTGATTTCTCGAAGCCTGTGGCAATTTTTTCTTTGGAGATGTCCAATGTTCAGTTGGTAAATCGTCTTATATCTGCTGAAGCTGAATTGGAATCTGAAAAGCTGAAAAAAGGTAACCTTGCAGACTATGAGTGGGAACAATTGGTGCATAAAACAGCTCAATTAACTGATGCTCCGATATTTATAGATGATACTCCTGCATTGTCTATATTGGAATTAAGGGCCAAGTGTAGAAGATTGAAGGCACAGCATGATATCCAGATGATTATTATCGACTACTTGCAGTTGATGTCTGGTGATGCATCCAAATCTGGAGGTGGGCAAGGAAATCGAGAGCAAGAAATCGCTTCCATCTCAAGAGCCTTGAAAGGTATAGCTAAAGAACTGGATGTTCCAGTAATTGCCTTGTCGCAGTTGAGTCGTGCGGTGGAGACTAGAGGAGGAGATAAAAGACCTCAGCTTTCCGACTTGAGGGAGTCTGGTTCCATAGAACAGGACGCCGATATGGTAATGTTCTTATATCGTCCAGAGTATTATGGGATTACTGAAGATGAGAGTGGAGCGACAGCAGGTATGGGAGAGGTAATTATCGCTAAGCATAGAAATGGATCGCTTGACAATGTGAAACTTAAATTTGTTGGTAAGTTTACAAAGTTTATGGATTTGGATGGCAATGTAGGCACTATGGAAAGAAATGAAATCAGTAAATTCCCTCCAGGTGTGAGCGGAGCTAACAATTTTGATCAAAATAGTGGTACGGTCACATTTGGAAGCAAAGTGAATGACAGTGTGGATCAACATGGTGGAACAGATGCGAATGTTGTTCCAGATGAATTTGGTGGAGGAGAACCATCGCCATTTTAGGTTGAAAATTACTAGTCTTAAAAATATTCAAAGCTCAAATTATATTTGAGCTTTTTTTATTTGATATCGGAATATTTTATAGTAGCATTGCACTGTGGCAGCCGAATTCATAGTAAGATTGTGATTGAATGATAAAAAAGTATTTGGATAAGGAAAATGTGAATCGGGCTCTGGAATCTTTGGATAGAGGCCAGTGTCAGTTGAAGGAGTATGTTTTATCGGAAAGAGCGCTTTATCTTGAGAAAGTTGCTTATATCATGGAAGAGAAAGTAGAGGAACTCGCTGTTCTAATTACCGAGGAGATGGGCAAGAATATCAGAGAGTCGGTTCTTGAGATAAAGAAGTGTATTTCAATTTGCAGATACTATGCCGAGCATGGACCAAAGATGCTTGAGAATGAACTGGTTGAAGATAGCGAATTGGGAAAGGCATATATCTCTTTTGACCCATTAGGCATAGTATTGGCTATTATGCCGTGGAATTTTCCGTTTTGGCAAGTGCTTCGTTTTGCCGCGCCGGCTATTATGGCAGGCAATGCTGTAGCGCTCAAGCATGCTAATAATGTGCAAAAATCAGCGGAGGCATTGGACGAAATCTTCAGCGAAGCTTCAAATCTGCTAAACGCTCCAAGTGTGTTTAGAAATTTCAATATAGACGTGGAGAGTGTCAAGGACTTAATTGCCGACGATCGAGTGCAGGCAGTAGCTTTAACCGGCAGTGATTTGACAGGGAGCAAAGTTGCAATGGAGTCAGGAAAGTACATAAAGAAAACAATTCTTGAGTTGGGAGGATCGGACCCGCTGATTGTATTCGAAGATGCGGATTTGGATAATTGCGTAAATGCATCTTTTGCTGCGAGAATGAGAAACAATGGACAGACTTGCACATCGCCTAAGAGGTTCCTAATCCAAAACACGGTCAAAGATCGCTTTTTGGAAAAGATGCTCCGTAAATTGGAAACTTTGAAAATAGGCGATCCAATGGATAGGAAGAATGACCTAGGGCCAATGGCAAGAATGGATTTGCTAGATAAATTGGATAAGCAAATAGCAACTTCTGTGAATCAAGGAGCAAAGATCTTATACGGAGGTTGCAGGCTTGAGAAGCTTGGTGAAATGTATTATTCGCCAACACTGCTTGATGCTGTGGATAAGGATATGCCCGCTTTTCAAGAGGAAACTTTTGGTCCATTGATCGCTGTTACAGGTTTTGACACTAAAGATGAGGCTATTCGATTAGCCAATGATTCAAAATTTGGGCTCTGTGTGAGTTTATGGGGAGAAAATAAGCAGGATTTGGCTGGTTTTGCCAACCAATTGGATTTTGGATCCGTATTTGTCAATAAAGTGCCAAGCTCAAGTTTTAATATGCCTTTTGGTGGAGTAAAACGATCAGGTTACGGCAGAGAGTTGTCTCATTACGGAATCAAAGAGTTTGTTAATATTAAGTCAATATTCATAAAATAAAAATAATTTTATTTTTTTGCGCTATTTAGTGGATAATCTCGGAAATTATTTTTCCTTTGTCTATACAATATAATTTTAAATATTACAATGAATAAAGGTACAGTTAAATTTTTTAATGACGAAAAAGGTTATGGTTTCGTTATTGATGCTCAAACAGGTAAGGAATACTTTGTGCATGTTACAGGATTGATTGATGAAGTCAAAGCTAAAGATCCGATAGTCTTTGAATTGGAAGAAGGAAGAAAAGGCTTGAATGCCGTAAGAGTCAGACTTGACTCTTAAGAAAGCGAATTTGTTAACTTTTTCGTCACTAGAATATTTATAGTGGGATTAAAGCAGTAAATTTGCGAAAGAAATTATATCATTAATATCAAAAGGTTTCAATTTAATTGAAGCCTTTTTTATTTATAAAATATGAAGGTAGAGAAGAATAAGTATTCGGTTTTGACGATAAGTTACGATTTGTTTGTTGATAATGGAGATGGCGAATTCGTTAAATATGAATCAAGAACAGAGGAAAAGCCTTTGGTGTATTTGTATGGTGTGCAAAGTGTATTGCCTGCTTTTGAAGAGAAGGTGATCGGAATGGGAAAAGGAGATGCTTTCAATTTCGAAATTCCCTATGATGAAGCATATGGAGACTATGATGAAGAAAAAATGGAGTGGATACCAAAGTCCACTTTTAAGGTGGATGGAAAGTTGAATAAAAGCTTATTGGTGAAAGGTAAAGTAATACCGATGTCTGATGAGAAAGGAAATCAATTATTGGCTGAAGTTGTAAAAGTCGAGCAGTTGAGAGTGAAGATGGATTTTAATCATCCTTTGGCGGGATATGATTTGAGATTTGTTGGGAAAATTCTAGAAATCAGAGAGGCTGATGAGGAAGAGGTTGCTCACGGACATGTGCATGGGCCAGGCGGACATCATCATTAATATTGAGAATATTTGAGTGAATGTGTGAGAAGGTAGACAATAAAATCGTTGATTTACAGTTCTTTATATATACAAGAATGCTAAATTTTTGGCTTTTTAAAATCAAAGGTTAATCATAGTTTTTTGAGCTAGGTTTTTACAATTTCTATCTGAATAAATAAAGCGGAGTCCTTCCGCTTTATTTTTTTATGCGTTTTTTAAATCTGAATAATCTTTTAAAATAGTATTATTATTAAGAGGGTTTCGAAATTTTGCACACCATTTGCAATAAATGATTCTGAGCATTGAGAAGTTATATTTATTGATTCATATGGAGAACTCAGAAGCCGAAGCTAAGAAAAAGTCAAATAAAAAGTATTATTTGGTATTTAGCGTGGTTATACTTATTGTTTTGGGCGTAATCGCATATGTGACAGTGTATTTTCAAAAGCATGTCACAACCAATGATGCGCAAGTGGATGGTTATATTATTCCTGTTATTGCTAGGGTAGAGGCTTTTTTGGATTCAGTCTATGTGGTGGAGAATGAAAAAGTAGTGGCTGGACAATTGGTGGCGACCTTGGATTCGATACCGTATATTTTGGCTTTGGAGATCAATCAAGGGAAGTATGATGAGGCAAGGATTCAGTTAAAGATATCTGAAAATGAATTGGTGAATAAAAAAATACAGCTTAGAGAAGCTCAGCATGAATACAGAGCTAAGCAAGCTCAATTCAAGAAAGCGATGCAAGATTATAGTGAAAATGAGCAATTGTATGCTGAAGGTGTTATTCCGCTTAGCGAGTATGATAAATATAGAGCGGCTTTCGTTTCATCAAGAGAAGTTTTGGATATTGCTAAAGAGCAAATAGAAAAGCTAAAGGTGGAAATCATAGTAAATGAAGAACAAATTGAGAAAAATATTTCAACTGTCAGCAAGTTAAAATCAAACGTGGATCTTTCGGCTAGAAACTTGTCATATACAAAAATTTATTCTCCAATAGATGGGACGATCTCTCAGGTAAAAATCAGAACAGGGCAATATATGAAAGGAGGAGAGACATTGTTTACTGTAGTGGATGACGAGAATATCTGGGTGACAGCTAATTATAAGGAAACGAAGATTCATAAGCTTGTAATAGGAGGTAAAATAAAGATTTCGATTGATGCTTACCCGTCCAGAACTTTTTGGGGAACAATCAATTCAATGGGACCTGCGGCTATAGCTCGATATTCATTTTTGCCGCCTAATAATACCACTGGAAACTTTGTGAAGATTGTTCAAAGAGTGCCTGTGAGAATCTATTTTGAAGATACTACGGACTTGAGCATAATGAAGCCTGGCTTGAATGTTGAGACTACCTATACTGTAAAGTAAAAAAGTACGGCTTTTATTGAAAAGTAATTTTTAAGGATCTTTTAATAAGTTGTTTCTATTTTATAGTTTTGTTTTCTGATAAAGAATATAAAGCAATTCGAGAATGAATATTCAAGGAAAACTAAATGTAATATTCGACACTCAACAAGTGTCAGATAGATTTAAGAAAAGAGAGTTTGTCATAGAATACATGGACAATCCGCAATATCCTCAACATATAAAGTTTGAAATTATACAAGATAGTTGCGCTGTTTTGGATAATTTTAAAGTTGGAGACGAAGTGATGGTTGAGTTCAATTTGAGAGGTAGAGCTTGGACTAATCCTCAAGGACAAACAAATTACTTCAATAGTTTGCAAGCGTGGAGAGTGACGGCTGTGGCAGCTCAACAACCAGACAATATGGGAGGAGGATCTGAACCTTTTCAAAATGTTCCCCCTCCAAGTGAGCCGCCGACAATAAATATTACTGAAGATAATGATGATGATTCATTGCCTTTTTAAAGACTAAATATAGAGAGCTCTTAATAAGAAGTGTGAGAGTTTTTTAATTTCTTGGAAAATTTTAACCCAATCATTGCGATTGGGTTTTTTTATGATGAGAATCATGTTTAAAACATGACGGCTCATACTTTATTTTAATTTGATTGTATAATTTTGTCAAGTGCTTAAGGGAAAGCAATGCTTTGGGATATGTATCGTGTATCTATGTTGCTTTTCAAGTGCGATGTTTTAAATTTTTTAATTCGCTGTGTGTTCGATCGGAAAACATGGATTTTTTATTTGTCATTACTTCGTAATGATGTGGCAGATATTAAAACATATTGGAGTCATATTCTTTTAGTTAATGAATAATAAAGCAAACTTTTATATCAATTAATATATTTTATGAATCAACTGACGAAGACACAGGCCAACTTAGGAAAGCCATACATTGACTTAGAGTATTTGCTGGTTTGCTTCAAGGAAGTTCTTGAAGAAAACGGCGAGGCTGAACTCGCTAAGTGCATCCCTTGGATCAACGAAATTGACAAGGATGTTTTGGAATTGGATCATAAGCATATTCAATTATTCTCAATCGTCTTCCAACTACTTAATATGGTGGAAGAAAACGGCGCTGTGCAACACAGACGTAAGCGTGAAGACGAATATGGCTCGGACACTATCAATGGCCTTTGGGGAAAAAGCTTGAAGCTTTGCAAAGAAAAAGGCTTGAGTGGCAAGCAAATCATCGATTCTGTAAAGTCAGCGCATGTTGAACCAGTGCTTACAGCTCACCCGACAGAAGCCAAGAGAGCGACTATTCTTGAGCATCACAGAGAGCTTTATTTGTTGCTTGTAAAGCGTGAGAACAGAATGTATACGGATATCGAGAGAGAGGACTTGAGAAGAGATATCAAGTTGGCGATCGATAGAATATGGAGAACAGGAGAAATTTACATAGAAAAGCCGAACCTTAAGGACGAGCTTAGAGGAATTGTTCATTATTTGAAAAATGTATTTCCAGATGTGGTTAAAATCTTGGATAGAAGATTTTATGAAGCTTGGAGGTACAATGGTTTTGACAAGTCATTGATCAAAGTGCCTGAGAATTTGCCAAAATATAGCTTTGGCAACTGGGTAGGCGGTGATAGAGATGGACACCCGTTTGTTACAGCTGAAGTGACTAAAGAAACTCTCGGCACACTTAGACTTAATGCTCTGATTGTTGTTAGACGTTCTTTGATGAAACTTGTTAAGCAATTGAGCTTTGTTTTAAAGCTTGAAAAAGCTCCTGATTTGTTGAAGACCAGAGTTGATGAAATTATTGAGCAAGTTGGCGATAGCGCGCATGTTGCATTAGAAAGAAACAAAGGGGAGGCTTTCAGACAGTTTGTCGGATTGTTGTTGATGAAGTTGCCTATCGATATCGAAAGAGAGCATGCGACTAAGTTGAAAGATTACTCATATTGCTACAAGAATGAGGATGAGTTGCTTAGAGATTTGGATATCCTTCAAAAGTCTCTTGTTGAATATGGAGCGGAAGAAATCGCTTATGCGGATGTAAACGAGGCAATTAGAATTATCCAAACATTTGGTTTTCATTTAGCTCATTTGGATATTCGTCAAAACTCAGATTTCCATGATAAGGCTATACAGCAATTAATGAATGCGGCTGGACTTGAGGGAGATAAATTTGTCGAAGGTTCGGAAGAGGAAAGATTGGCAATACTTAATGGAGAGTTGACATCAGCTAGACCTTTCACGCATAGAAAGATGAAAAGGGAGCAAAACGCTCAAGCAGTTGTGGATTGTTACAAAGTCTTGACAGACTACATTGAAAAGTATTCTGCCAAAGGCTTAGGCTCGCTTATTATCAGTATGACAAGAAGTCTTTCTGATTTGCTTTCAGTGTATATACTAGCTAGAGAAGCAGGTTTATTCGTGCAGGAAGAAGATGGTTTTGCTTGTAGAATGCCGGTAGTTCCATTGTTTGAGACTATTGACGATATGGAGAGAAGTCCTGAGATTTTGGACGCGTTTTTGTCTCATCCATTCACTCAACGTAGCCTAAAGTACCAAAAGAGAACTAAAGGCCAAGACAAGCCTATGCAGCAGGTGATGATCGGCTATAGTGACAGTAACAAAGATGGTGGAGTATTGGCTAGCCAATGGAACTTGTATAGCACTCAAGCAAAACTGACAGCAGTTGGTGAGAAGCATGGAGTTAGAATTTTATTTTTCCATGGCAAGGGAGGTTCGATAAGTCGTGGTGCTGGTCCGACGCATTATTTCATGAAGTCATTGCCTGAAGGCGCTCTTCAAAATGATATTAGATTGACTGAGCAAGGTGAGACTATTGCTCAAAAATATGCTAACCGCATGAACGCCACTTACAATTTGGAATTGCTAATGGCGGGAACGGCAACTAATACGCTCCTAGGAAATAGCGAAGAGCATACGAAAGAGGTGGAAGATGTGATGGAGTATTTGTCTCATGTGAGCCAAAAGCATTATCAAGAATTAATTCACCATGAGCATTTCATTAAGTTCTTTAGCCAAGCTACTCCAATTGATGCGATTGAGCATTCTAAGATTGGTTCAAGGCCTGCGAGAAGAACAGGTAAAAGAACATTGAATGACTTGAGAGCTATTCCTTGGGTGTTTAGCTGGAACCAATCAAGATTCAATATTACAAGTTGGTATGGAGTAGGTTCGACGCTAGAGGAATTCATGAATGAAAAGCCTGAGATGTTTGAAAGGTTCAGAGAGTTAGTGGATTTTGATCCATTATTGAGATATGTTCTTACGAATATCGATACTAGTTTGGCTGCTACAGACAAGTCAATATTTGAAAAGTATGCAGGCTTGGTTGAAGACGAGGAAGTGAAAAGTTCAATTTTAGGATTGATTGAGAATGAATTGGAAAAGACAGAAAAGATTCTGGGAATTTTATTCAAAAGACCAATCGAAGAAAGAAGACCAAATCATTATTACTCGAATCAGCTGAGAGCGCAGGCGCTGAACTTGTTGAACGATAGGCAGGTTGAATTGTTGAAACAGTGGAGAGATGAAACTGCCAATGAAGACCCAAGATCGGAGGAGACATTGCAGGAGATTCTTCTTCTGATCAACGCAATTGCTGGAGCATTGAGAAACACAGGTTGATAAATTGATATAACAAAGTTGAAGCCCTGAAATTATTTTATTTTAGGGCTTTTTTTGTTTTTAGAGTTTATAGTTTGATTAATGTAGCTGTACTTTTTATTTGATTGTGATAATGGAATAAAATATTGATTTAATTTTGGAAAAGCTTCTGAAATGCTTGTGCATACCAACCATTTATAAATTGTCTTGTTAAAGTGCTAAGTAAGGGTTGAAAGAATCAACTTAATGTGATTGCATTTATAATTGGATGATTGATGAGCGCATCTCAAAAAAGAATTAGTATAATTTCTACTGCGGTTTCCATGCTTGGTAGTGGAAAAGGAGGAGGAGTTGAAAGGGAGATCGAAAGGTTTGCGGATTTATTGAATAGTGAAGGTTATGAGGTTGTTATTTATTGTCCCACAGGCTCTCATACTACTGCTAATGCGAAAACGGTCACTGTTGAAGGATCACTGGAAGATTACGTTCAATATAAAGCCTTTGATGATGAGAAAATTGCGACAAGCTCAGTATTGTCAAATATCATTATGGAGCTTAATAAGGATTTGCCGGATTTGGTGTTGAATTTTTCCTATGATTGGTTGGCTCTCTATTCTTCTTTTATTTTCAAATGTCCAGTGTTGCATTACATTAGTCTTTGTTCTCATCTGAAAAATGTCAATGAAATGATATTGAAGATTTCAGATCAATTTCCAAGAAGCATAGGCATGCTTAATAAAGAACAAATGAAAACTTTTCCTGGATTGAACACTGATAATATTTTTGAAATAGGGTGTGTCATAGATATGAGTTTCAGGAAATTTGAGCCTGTATCAGATAACTTTGTGAATTGGATTGGAAGAATTTCTCCTGAGAAAGGTTTGGAGGATGCACTGCTATATGCTGAAAAAAATAATGTCAAGTTGAAAATAGCAGGCGTAGTGCAGGATGAAGCATATTGGAATAAGTTGAAAGAGAGATTCTCTTCCGAAATCTTTGAATACAAAGGTTATTTGTCCTCTGAAGAGCTTTCCGAGGAAATATCAAAAGGACAGGCTACAATTTTTACCCCAAAATGGAATGAAGCATTTGGTTTAATCATGTTGGAGAGCTTGGCTTGCGGAGTGCCGGTAATTGCATATGATAGCCCTGGAACAAGATTTGTTCTTGGAGGACATGAGGAGATTGGAATTCTGATTCATGTTAATGATGTGGATGGATTATGCCAGGCTCATAACCAAATTTATGCTTTGGATAGGAAGTCATGCAGAGAATATGTTGAGACCGAGTTTTCAGAGGAGAAGTGGAGGAAGAATGTTCTTCAGTGGATTAATGAGCAAATGATATAAAAGTGTGAGCAAATCTTGTTGGGTGGAGATAAAAAAACTCCGATCATTATGACCGGAGCTTTTGAAACCGATATATTTAAACAATTATTTCTTAAACTAGAGCAGCTTCTTTTTCAGCTACATTGATAGACTTCATTTCTGTCATCGCAGCTCTCAATGTGAATCCAACAGCTTCGATTGAATGATTTCTAATCTCTTGGTTAACAGCGATCAACTCTTGGTTGTCAACACCATTGTCTCTGCCTTCATTGAAGTTGCGACCGATGATATTCGTTTCAACATTAGTCATGAAATCCGCCAATAGAGGCTTGCAAGCATGATCGAATAAATAGCAACCGTACTCAGCAGTATCAGAAATTACTCTGTTCATTTCAAATAATTTCTTTCTAGCGATTGTGTTGGCGATTAATGGAGTTTCATGCAATGACTCATAATAAGCTGATTCAGCCTTGATTCCTGCTTCAGTCATAGTTTCGAAAGCAAGCTCAACCCCCGCTTTAACGAAAGAAACCATCAAAAGACCGTTATCGAAGTATTCTTGCTCAGCGATTTCGATTTCAGCAGCTGGAGTTTTTTCGAAGTTAGTTTCTCCAGTAGCGGCTCTCCAAGTCAAAAGGTTTTTGTCATCATTAGCCCAATCTTCCATCATCGTGCTTGAGAATACTCCTCCCATGATATCATCTTGGTGCTTTTGGAACAATGGACGCATGATTCCTTTAAGTTCTTCAGCTATATTGAATGCTTCGATTTTAGCAGGGTTTGATAGTCTATCCATCATACCAGTGATGCCACCATGCTTAAGCGCTTCTGTGATAACTTCCCAACCATTTTGGATTAATTTAGAAGCATATCCAGGCTCGATTCCTTTTTCTACCATTTTGTCGAATGACAAGATAGAACCTGTTTGCAACAATCCGCAAAGAATAGTTTGCTCACCCATAAGGTCAGACTTAACTTCAGCTACAAAAGATGATTTCAAAGCGCCAGCTCTGTGTCCACCTGTCGCTGCGCAGTAAGCCTTAGCGTAATCCCATCCTTTTCCTTCTGGATCGTTTTCAGGGTGAACAGCAATTAACGTAGGTACACCAAACCCTCTTTTGTACTCTTCTCTTACTTCAGTACCCGGGCACTTTGGAGCAACCATGATTACAGTGATATCTTCACGGATTTGCATGCCTTCTTCCACGATATTGAAACCATGAGAGTAGGAAAGCGCGGCTCCTTCTTTCATCAATGGCATAACAGTGTTTACCACTTGAGTGTGCTGTTTGTCCGGTGTCAAGTTGATCACCAAGTCAGCTGATGGAATCAATTCCTCAAATGAACCAACGTTGAATCCGTTGTCAGTAGCTTGTTGCCAAGAAGCTCTTTTTTGATCGATAGCTGCTTGTCTTAAAGCGTAAGAGATGTCAAGGCCAGAATCTCTCATGTTTAAACCTTGGTTTAAACCTTGAGCTCCACAACCAACAATTACAATCTTTTTTCCTAACAAAGCGTCAACACCATTGAACTCGTCTTTTGACATGAATTCGCAGATTCCCAATTGGTTCAACTGCTCTCTAAGCGGTAATGTATTAAAATAATTAGCCATATCTTTAACAATGTTTTTATTTCTTATTCGCGATATTACAAATATCCATGTTAAGAATAAAAAATCATTGTCAAAAGCATGGCTTTTTAGGTAATTATCAACGATTGTTTCTGAAAGCGGCCGGAGTGATGCCTACGTTTTTTTTGAAAAATTTGGTAAGGTAGGATTGATCATTGAAGTTTAGTCGATCCGCAATTTGAGTTACTGATAAGTCAGTATGGATCAATAATCTTTTGATTTCTATGATATTGCGTTCTTTTATTAGGTCTAATGATGTTTTTCCCAAAACTTTCTTGACGATGTGAGTCAAGTGGTTAGGACTGATGTTTAGTAATTCAGCGTATTGCTGAATATTAAGATTTTCTTGGTAGTTTTCCTCTATGAGTTGCCTGAATCTTTTGACAAGCAGATGTCCTTTTTGTTGTTCGTTTCCTGTTGGAGAGTTAGGGTACAAGCTCCAGCACGTATTCAAAACCGTATCTAAAATGGCTTCTATTTGCAAAAAACCTTGGTTTTCAGCCATGAGTTTGCACCCACGTTTGAAAAGTTGAATGAGGAAGTTTACATCTTCAGCGTTGGCAAACTGCAAGGGTGGATTTTCTTGGTTGATGTTGAAGAAAAATGGCAACTCAAGTAGTTGGTTTTTATTTGATTTATGAAATAGGTAGAATTCATCAGTAAACAAGAATAAATAGCCAGAAATATCCTTGGATAATTCAAGCTTATGGGCTTGACCAGGACTTAAGAAAAATACACATGGCGGGTTGATATCATACCGATTGCTGTCTATGATATGACAGCCAGAGCCATTGGTAAGAAAGAGTACTTCGAAGAAGTCATGTTTATGCGGATATTCAACTTCGAAATGCCTATTAGCATCGAAAATTTCAACTTGATATGGCTTGTTCTTGCTAAGCTGGCTTTCAAACTGGTTTAGCGTGTATATCGGTAAATCCTCTTTCATTGGTTATTATTTGTAAACCTAAAAATATAGATATATTTTGTTTGCTGGGCAAGTGTTTTTTGTTCATTTAGGCTTTTCACTGGATTCTATGAAGGTGTAATTCAATCAGATTTTGATCTATTTTACTACTTTAGGAACATCAATTTGATTGGAGGGTTTGATTAATAGCTTAAATCCAATTCTTCATGAGCCTATATTTAATTCTAATGGCAATCGTAGCAGGGTGTTGTATTCCATGCCAAGGCACTATCAACGCAAAGTTGTCAGAGCATATGAATCACCCGTTTCAAGTAGCATTTTTTAGTTTTTTCGTAGCCAATGTCTTGATTGGAATATATTTATTGGTAAGTGGAGAGACATTTCCTTCTTTTTCTACATTGACTAATATTACTTGGTATTTGTATACAGGAGGTTTGTTGGGGATTGTTTTTATCACGAGTGTGATGCTGTTAATACCAAAGCTTGGTGTAGCCACAACACTAAGTTTCGCTATAGTGGGACAGCTTGTTTGCTCTTTGATTTTGGATCAAATAGGTTTGTTTGGAATGAAAACTCATCCAATTAATTTACAAAAAATAATAGGTGTGATTTGCTTGTTAGTAGGATTGTATTTGATCAAACATGAAAAAGGAGCTGTCCATAAAAGTTATTGGATATTTTTTGCCTTTGCAATTGGCTTTATAACCCCTTTTCAAGGCAATATTAATGCAGAGCTCAATCACTATGTGGGAAATCCACTGATCGCAACCTTTTTAAGCTTTTCAGGAGCGACAATATTTTTGAGTATTTATTTGCTATTGTTTAGAGTTAAATTTCCAGCGAATATGATGAACGTGCCTTTTTATCTTTATTTCAGTGGATTTTTTGGGACCATATTAATTACTTTGGTTTTGTATTTAATTCCTAAAATTGGAGTGTCCTTAACCGTAGCTGGAGTAATTACAGGGCAATTAACATGCTCGGTCTTGATCGATAGGTTTGGAATATTAGGTGTTAAAAAGAGACTTTTGACAATTCATAAAGTGGTAGGAATTCTTGCTCTAGCTGTTGGCTTAATTTTTATGCAGATATAAGAAGCGTGCTTTGCAAAGCTTAATCGTTAATGCGAGTTCGGTTTTTTAGTTGTGGAAAATTATTTTTTTATGTCAAATCTTCTTTCAATTGAAACGGATATTTATTCCAAATTTTTAGAATGTTCAGGTGTGACAGCAAATCTTAAATATGTTAGAGATGGGGATTTGTATTTTGCCTTGAGTGGGAGAGATTATGACGGAAACTCCGCTGTTGGCCAAGCTTTGGAAAAAGGAGCCAAATACGCCATCGTTGATGATCCAAGACAGGTTGTAAGTGATCAATGCATTTTGGTGAAAGAAGTTTATCAAGTGCTTCGCAAATTAGCCAAATATCATAGACTGCGATTTCGTCTTCCGGTTATAGCTATTACTGGGTCAAATGGCAAGACGACAACTAAGGAATTGATTCGAGAGGTTTTATCTCAGAAATATAATGTGTTCGCCACTGATGGCAATCAAAATAGCATTAGAGGAGGAGCGTTGTTGAACGTCTTGAGATTGAATAATTCGCATGAAATTGCGGTTTTTGAGATTGGGGCTCGTAGAGTGGGAGATATATCAGAACTATGTGATATAATAAAACCTAATTACGGGTTGATAACAAATATTGGTAGAGCGCATTTGGGTGTGTTTGGAGGCAGTAAACAATTGATTAAGGCAAAGAGTGATTTGTATCAATATTTATATGCTCATAATGGGAAAGTATTTGTCAATGCAAAGAATCGTTTATTGCTTAAACTTAGCTCTTGTTTTCATACTCCAATTAAGTATCTAGATGACAATGATTTGAAATTGGTTTCAGAAGATGATTTTGTATCTGTCGGTTCAAGGTTTGGAAATACGGTGAAAACCAATTTAATAGGAAACTATAACTTTGAAAATATTGCAGCGGCTTTATGTATTGGGCGAAATTTTGGTGTGGAGGATGAAAAAGGGATTGCTGCTGTTGCCGCATACGTTCCAAAGAGAAATAGATCTCAGTTCGTCAAGCGAAAATCCAATAAGGTGATAATGGATGCCTATAATGCGAACTTAAGTTCAATGATTGCTTCAGTTTTGAGTTTGTCTTTAATGGAAGATCGAAACAAAGTTGTGATTCTTGGTGATATGAAGGATTTGGGTGATTTGTCTCTGAGTGAACATGAGAAGCTTGGTAAAAAACTTCATTTACTCGGTTTTGATAAAGTGATTTTGCTTGGAGAAGAAATGCTATATGCAAAAAAGCATTGTCCAAATGCGATTCATTTTAATGGAAAGAGCGAAATGGAGAAATATATTTCAAATTGGAAAATTGAAGATTCAGTTGTGTTGATAAAAGGATCGAGATCTATGAGGATGGAAAGTGTTTTGGATTATATTTAACATAATGTGTTGTGGTTTAAAGAAAAAACACCCCAAAAGAGATTAATCAATTGAGGTGGGTTTAAGAATATACAATACTGAAAAACTGTTTATAAAAATATTATTAGGCTGTTAAAGGTTCTTGTGGAGCGAATTTGTAATTTTTTATTTTTTTGAATGTTATCAGGTGGAGAAAAACAATTGTTGCTGGAGCGAAAGCAGGAATTAAACTGAAAGGAAAAGTTCCAAATTGAGCAACGCCTTCATTTCCAGTTTCTAGAGCTGCTTTAGTTACTATAAATGCGGTTGAAATGACGAAAATGATATCCAAAAGCCCAATGATATTCCAAGCAATAGCCATTGCTTTCGCATATGTTTTTTGTTTTTTTATCGCTAAAATGACAGGGAAAACCAGTATTGCCGAGATGATATCACCAGAGCCTCCAATGTATGCAAATTGCTTTGGAAGCGCTCCGTATGCATAGGCAAGAAAAAAGAATACGCCTATAAACCTAAAAGAATGTATGAAAATCAATTGGTCGAGCTTTATATTGTCAAATATGATTCTGAACCATCTTGATTTTTGTACGGCTAACACATAAAATAGAAAAAGGGGGACCATGACATACGCGACCATTCTAGGAGGTAAGGCATTTACTGTAAAAAAGCCTGTCAAGGAAGCCAGAGATACAACGAGAAAATATGCCCAATAAAAAAGCGTTATTTGCTTTTTGATAACGGAACCGTTTAGATTAGCTTTTTCATAAGCGGTTTTCCCTGCATTGGAGATTATCAATACAGGAATTGTTGCAAATGAAATGATGAATAAAATTGATAGCCAAAGAGGCACTTGTGTTGTTGAAACTTCCATATCTTTTTTTTTCAAATATGGAATAAAAGTATTTAGATAAAATTGTCATATGGCAATTTTAATAAGCTTTGTTAAGATTTAGTCAGTTCTTTGCGAATTCTGCTTAAGGAATACTTCGTTACGTTTAAATAGGATGCAATCATATTCAATGGGGCCTGTTGCACTATCTCGGGTTGTTCATTCATTAGTTTTAAATAACGCTCTTGAGCAGATAGTTTATGATAGTCAATCATTTTATTGCTCATATAGCTGTAATTCAGCGTTAATAACATTCTGCCCCATTCTCTGAACTCAGGAACATTATGAAAACACTTTTGGACATTGTCCAATGTTATGCTATACAATACGCAATCGGTTAATAATTCATAGTTTTCATTGGCAGGTTTCTGGCTAAAAAAGGAAAGGTAATCATTTAAAAAGTCGGGAGTGGAATAGAACCGAGTAGTGATTTCATTCCCATCCAAATCAATAATGAAGCAGCGTACAATTCCAGATTCGACGAAATATGATTTTTTGCTTATCTGGCCTTCTTTTAACAAGGATATTCCTTTTTGATGAATTTCTTTTTTAAAATGGGAAGCGATAAAAGAGGCCTTGTTGTCAGGCATTGGTTTTATTCCTTGCAGAAAATTCTCCAATTTCATATTTGAAATCAATTAAATAATAGACTTTTGTCATGTTAATATATCTATATTATTTCAATTTGTAAATACTTAACTTAAATAAGTCAATTTCGACGATCAAGGACAGGGGATTTCATAAGGGTTTTCTTTTCGTGGCCATATGAAGCTTTTGAAAGCCACATAAGCTCCAGCGCTTGCAAAAGTATCTTTTCCTGTAAAGGGGAGAATATTGTTGATCCCCGCGGTTATTGGCCCGACTCGCATTCCAAGTCCCATTTGGTATTCTCCAAAAGTATTGAAGTAATTGGGTAGCGATACGGCGATGAGGTGAGTTTCCCATCTCGGAGTGATGTTGAAACTATTTGGGCGTTTCAAATAGTGCTTCGCGATGATGATCGAGGAGATGTCTACTGACATTCCAAGATTTACGTAGAAATCATTTTCTAGATTGTAGTCTATATTGACGCTTAAAGAGGTGGGCAGTGACATGTAGAATTTTTCTGGATTTGTATTTAGGACCATCATAGTCGCTAGTGTATCCTTCAGTTGTTCAGGAGTCTTGATATTTCTGAATTGATCTCCTGAAATATATGCGAATGGATCGATTAACCCATTGATTGTGGCAGAGTTCTCCGATTCATTAAATAGCACGCGACCAATGTCTTTTACAGAAACATCGATACGGTATTCATAATCCCTGAATTCTGATAATAAATCTTTTTGGGAGATGTAGTTTCTTTTGCTTTGACCGTAAGTGGGGCAATTAGATTTTGGCTTTTTCTTTTCATATCTGAATCCCAAGTCCAAGCCTAAAGAAAGACCTCCGGCCGGTTTGAATTTCCAATCTTCTTCGCCTGCTTCATTGAGATTTGAAGACATGCCGTATCTGGCTTGTATATCATTCACATACCTGTTGTCGGTTTGGTCATAACCGATTGTCATATCATAAACCTGACTGTGTATAGCTGCTATGCCTATCAGAACTTTAGGTGTGGCTCCTATGCTGATCCTTTTGTAACGATCTTCAATGATCGTTCGGGCATAAGTGATATTTATTTCTTGCCAAGACATAGTATTGGCTGCCCCGCTTTGATTCTCAACCATTCGATCTTGCTCACCTGTATTTGGCGTATTGGTGTTTTCGTGATCTTTTATGAGATTATTAACGATGTCAGGAGTCACTCCATGCATGCTGGATGCTTGTCGGGTTCTGAAGGATAATGAGATGGCATTTTGAGTGTTCCACTTGTATAAGAAACTAGGCAGTAAGATGTCGGCTTCTTGATATCCGTATCTTTTTCTGTTATGAATTTCTTTGATATAGTCGATGTCGTTGAAATCGAAATCCAGAAAGTGGGACGTCCTTGTAAGAGTTACCGCATTGCTTGCAGCATGAAGGCTCCCTCCGGTGATTAAGAAATCGAACTTTCCAGGATAATCAACGATAGCAGCCGGTTGAAATACTGGACTTAGCACACCTGAAAAGTTGTCCTCTCCCGCACCTTGATAATTTTGGGAATAAGCATGTGTGCTTATACAAAATGTAGAAAATATTAGGGAAACTATAAATCTCATAGACTGTATTTGATTGAAAAAAATGAACTATTTAAGATAAAATAAATCAAGTGGAAGATAATATATGTAAAACTAGTTATTTGAACAAAATTATCTCTAACAAATACAATATTGTTAACTCTAATTAAGAGGAATAAGTCTTTTTTGGGATAAAAAAATGCTGAACACTTTGAATATGTTATTATTTATTGTGTTTTATTTTAAAATATCACATTAAAAATAATTAAAGTTATAATTTATTTCTTGTAGTTAGGTTTTATGGAAAGTTTCTTTGTATTTGAAATAAATTATCAGTGTCATTGAAAAATATCAAATCCACGTGTTTGTTATAATGGATAATATAAAAATCTACGTCATGTTCAACAGTATAGATCTGATCAGGAAATAAATCATTCGGTTTAATTTCCATATTTAATGTTATGTAAGTATATCTCAGAATTATGTTATCAAATAGACTTATTTGTAGCGAATCATATTTTAATATTTGCAGGCTTTTCGAGTATAAAATATCATCAGGTTCCCCGAGTAAATTGATAATTTGACGCTTTGTCAAGCCAGCTTCTAGTTTGAATTCTTTTCCTGAGATAATATCATTTATTTTATTTATTGACATTAAGAACCTCTTTTTGATTTACAATAAGAATAAGTCGCACAATCAAATTACTTGTTTATCCTTCAGTAATCAACATGATAGAATCCAATCTTATACGCGCATTTTCAATCAGATTTGTTAATTCATTTTTTTCATCAAGAGCGGTATGAATCTCGTCTGTTCTTATGGATTGATTTTTTTTGAAAAGATATGCCAAACGGCCTATTTCATGATCAAGAGTTTGATTCATTCCAGACAGACTTTCATGGATGATTTCTTGGCTTAACTGTTCTGCAATTTGAGTCGCTGTGTCCAGCATATTAGGAATGATCGAATCCGCAAAAATATCATTGTTGAGTAGCTGTTCAATATTTCCTGGTATTAAATGTTTGTTAATCAGGTCTGTTGTATAGGTTTGGGTTTGTTCTTCTCCGTGGTGATCTACAACAATTCTTAGCGGAGTGGAAGGTAAAAAGCGATTCACATCGATACCGTTTTTTGAGTTCGTCTCTAAGATGAATGTAGTTTCTAGCAGTATATTGGTTTTTCCTGTTCCTTTCAACTTGCCATAGCTGGCACTTCCAATGCCTTCGCTAAGCATCATGTCTATAGCCCCAGTGACCATAGGATGATCCCAAGTGACAAAACTTAAATCTTCACGGTTCAATGCTCTTATTCTATCAAAAGTAATGGATATGCCCTTGTCAGGAATTGATGGAAAAGCTTCTCTATTGCTTCTTGAAGGTCGGATAAAATATGTGCGTGCTGATAAATCTTCCATTTCTATGCTAAAGTGTTCGAATACCTTAGTCATATAAATTTCAAGATCTAAGGATTGATCAGACAGTTGGATCTGTTCGATTAGCTCTTGTGCTATTTTTGGCCTGAAAGAGTTCATCTCAAGAAGCTTGTCCCGGCCATCGGATAATTTTCTTTTTAATTTCTCATGAAACACAATCGTATCGTTTATGAGCTTGTCAATTTTAATGCTATCCCTTGATGTTGCTAATTCAATGAGTCTGTTATGAAAAGTTTGGCTTATTTGATTTCCTCCTTCAATATTCTCCTCAAATGCATTAAGGCCTTCATGATACCAACGAACGAAGGTTTCCTGCGGACTTCCTTTTAGGTAAGGAATGTAGATTTGTATATCTTGGGTTTGGCCGATACGATCTAATCGACCGATTCTTTGTTCTAATAACTCTGGGTGTACAGGCAGATCGAATAAAATCAAATGATGAGCAAACTGAAAGTTTCGACCTTCGCTTCCTATTTCGGAGCATAGTAAAATGTTGGCTCCTTCGGGTTCTGAAAACCACGCCGCATTTCGATCTCTTTGAACAATAGACATGTCTTCATGAAAAACTGCTGTTTTGAGATTGCCGAGTTTTTCTAGAGCATTTTCTAGAGCTAAAACCTTGGCTTTGCTTTTGCAGATTAATAGCGCTTTTGCTGGTTTTAATGCAGACACATGAGAAACGAGCCATTTAGTCCTCGGGTCATCATCGTAGTCGAACTGAGGCTTTTCACTTTCACCAAGATCGAATAGAAATTCTTTGGACATGTTATTAACCCATGCTTCTTGCTCGCTCGCTGTCAAAGTGATCCTATGAGCTTTTCTTGATGGAAATCCACTCATCGCAGATCGCGTGTTTCTAAAAATCACACGTCCGGGACCATGTTGGTCTAACAAATCTTCAATGATTTGATTTTTGATGAATGTGTCATTTTTTTCTAATTGACTTAATTTTTTCTCATCGAATATTTCTTCAAGCAATGACTTGTCTTCAGAGGATAGGGATTTGTCAGAAGAAATTTTTTCAACAATTTTTGCAATTGATTTTTGATCATTGGATTCTATTAGGAAAGCCTCGTAATCATTGTACCTTTCAGGATCTAGTAACCTAAGTCGTGCAAAGTGGCTTTCTTCACCCAATTGTTCAGGAGTGGCTGTTAACAATAATAGACCTTTTGCAATTTTGCTTAATATTTCAACGATTTCATATTCGGGGCTGGGATTATTAGTTGACCACTCAAGGTGATGCGCTTCATCGACGACGAGCATATCCCAACCTGCCAAGACCGCTTGCTGGCTTCGTTTAGGCGATTTCGCTAAAAATGAGATACTGCAAATCACTAATTGATCATCCAGAAAAGGATTGCCGTCGGGAGCCGTTTCGTCCAATGCCTCGCATCTTTCTTCATCGAATATATGAAACCATAAATTAAAGCGTCTGAGCATTTCCACAAACCACTGATGTATCAATGTGTCCGGCACTACAATCAGTACTCGAGAGACTCTTTCGCTTAGAATCAAGCGGTGCAAGATCAAACAGGCTTCAATAGTTTTGCCCAAGCCGACTTGATCGGAAAGCAAAACTCGTGGAGAATAGCGAGAGCTAACTTCATGGGCGATATATAATTGATGTGGAATTAGATCGATTCTTCCGCCTGCAAAACCGTTAATAGGAGATGTTTTGCGTTGGTGATCATATGCTAATGTACTTCTTCTTAATGAGAACAGACTGGGGTGGTCAATTTCTCCAGAGAGTAATTTTTCATCAACGCCATGTTGCATAGTCACATCACCTAGATCGGCTTCCGAAAGTGTTCTGTTTTGATTAATGTATAATATTAAATCGCCATCTTCTTGTATGCGGTCAATGACAAATGGTCGTTGGTTTTTATCAAAGACAGTATCGCCTGGCTTGAATGAAACTCGCCTTAGGGGAGCATTGTCTATTGCGTATTGTCTTGTTTGATCAGCAGAGGGGAAGTTTATTTTTACTCGATTGAAGTAGGTTTCGATGACGATACCTATGCCAAGTTCAGGCTCTCCATCGCTTGTCCACCTTTGGTTTGGAAAGAAGTCACTCATATTGCGCTTTAGCTTTAAGAGACGAAAGATCTTCAAATTTTTAATTCTTCACTAACCTAAAATGATAAAATTATGCTGTTTAAAGGATTTAGCTTTCAAAAAAAGATATTATGAATTGATCGTTTGGAGCGAAAGCTTGAACGGAATTATATTTTTTGTTAATTATTGTTATAAAAATTTGAAATATTATCTTTTGATTTTTATGAAATTGAGGAAAGCTTAATTTTTTTAAGTAGCATTTTTTTCTTTCCTTTGATCTTTTGAGTTCTATGAGTTCGAGTATCAAATGATGCGTTTCGGTTTATTAAAATAGTGGAGGCATTTTCAAAAGCAAAAGCCAGAGAAAAGTTTTAAGATTAGTTGCCAGAGACGTCTTTTGAGGGTATCAGTGAAGATGAAAGAAAATAAATCCACATTTATAGAGGCGTTTGTGACGATGGTTTTGACCTTCGTTTTTTTAATTGGTTATCAGTGGTTAAGTCCAAAAGTGGATTTACTTGCTGAACATAGGAATTTTACATTTTTCGATAAAGTCATCTTAAGGGAAAAGTTGTTCGAACAGCCTGTTTTGTTGGCAAGGATGAAGACACAGCAAGATCCAGGTGTTGATACCCTTAGTATGGAAAGCGATAGCTTGAAAGATAATTCATTAGTAGCTAATGCAAACACTCAATCTTCGGTTGCGGTGGAGGTGAAAGAAATCCCATTGCCGAAAGTTGATGAGCCTAGCAGAGAAAAGGGTTTGGGAGCCTTTTTCAGAGCATTGGATAGGTTGGAAAGAGGCGATAAGAAAAAAATCAGAATAGGTTATTTTGGCGATTCGATGATTGAAGGCGATTTGATTGTGATGACTACTCGCAAGCTTTTTCAAAAAAAATATGGAGGCAAAGGAGTTGGCTATCTTCCAATGCATTCTCAAACCGCTAGATTTAGAACCACAGTTCATCAATATAATTCAAAGAATTGGGATCATGAAGATATGCTTTTTGATCTCAAAGATCACAAAAGACCTTTTGGCATTTCTTGTGAAAATTTCTTTGTCAAAGATTCCTTAGAGGCTACTCTGAGGTTGAAAGGAAGCGCTAGAATGAGTGGCTTGGATTCATTGCATGATTTAAAGCTGTTTTATGGCAATGCAACGAAGGATATTTTGAAAGATTCGCTGACACCAACTCTATTAACGGTGAAAGTAGATACTGTTGAGCTCGGACATTCATTGTTTGCTGATAAAATGGTTAACATGCAACGATTAACGGAAGGAGCTCATAAGGAAATAGAATTGTCTATTTCCGGGGTTTCTGATAGCGTTATCTTTTATGGCGTTAGCTCTGATAATGGAGAAGGCGTGATAGTGGATAATTTAGCTTTGAGAGGAAGCTCGGGAGGTCAATTGCGTTTTTTATCTCCGCAAATGTTGAAGGAGTTTAATGAAATTATGGAGTATGATTTGCTCATATTGCAATATGGAACCAATGTTTGCGATACATCAATGACAAATTATGCTTGGTATGGACGTCAATTAAGAAAATCGATCAGACATTTGAAAAATCATTTAGACGACGTGCCGGTTATGGTTGTTTCTTCTGGAGATAGAGCCTATAAAATTGATGGCGAATTGCAGACCCCTAAAGGACTTTTCTTTTTGCTGGAAGAGCAAAGAGAATCCGCGGATAAATCTGGAGCCGCTTACTTTAACCTTTTTAGCAAGATGGGAGGTGATGGAAGCATGATAGATTGGGCTGATAGTTCTCCTGCCAAAGCCAATAAGGATTATACGCATTTTAATCACAGGGGAGCCAAGCAAGTAGGTGCTTGGATTTATGAGTTTTTGGAAGAAAAGTTCGCAGAGTACAAGAAACAAAAAATAGATAATAAGATAAAATTACAAAAAGACTCGCTTACACATATTTCAAATCCTTCGGATTCATTGTCAAATTAACATTACACTTAAAATTAATAATGCGAAAGAGATTAGCAGTTTTAGCTTTTTTGATAAGCGTCGTATCAAATGTCCATGGCCAAGATACACTTAAGAGTATCCTTGGAAAGGAAAGAATAGGTGTGTTCATCAACAAGCTTGAGAATTTTGATTCTTTGGATAATAGAAAGCTTCATATCGTTCATATTGGAGATTCTCACATTCAAGCGGATTATTTTTCGGGAAGAATGCGAGAGTATTTTCAAGAAAAATACGGAAATGGAGGAAGAGGTTTGGTATTTCCTTATCGTTTGTCAAAAACCAATGGTGCTACGGATATCAAGTATACTTCCAATGTTTATTGGTCAGGCAGGCGAAATTCTTATGGCAAATTGAAGCGAAGCACAGGCATCGCAGGACACTGTATTGAAACCAATACCAAAGACGCTCAAATTTTGGTAGAATCAGAGTTGGATCAATTTGATCAGGTTACAATATTTCATTCTCAAGAGGATGATGTGTTTGTGTTGGGATTGAGAAATGATGAATCATTTCAACAAGAAACAAAGAAACAAATAGTTCCTGATGCAAAATACCATAAGGTGAAATCAGGGGATACTTTATATGGAATTGCTAGAAAGTATGGGGTATCAGTGTCTAAAATCAAGACTTGGAATGGTATAAATTCCAGTATGATAAGACCTGGACAAAAATTGGTGGTTTCCAGCGCGGGCGTTCCCGCTCAGATTAAGAAGGTTAGCTCAAACAGTTTGAATAAATATGTTTCTAAACCTGATAGCCTTTATGCTGGACAAAAGTTTGACTTGCCGGATACAGTTTCGTCATTTTATATACAAGTCAACGATCAAGCGAAATCATCCAAAGTTGATTTGATGGGGATATTGCTGGAAAATTCCAAAGCGGATGGTATTGTATACTCGGCAATTGGCGCTAATGGAGCTACTTTTGAGGATTATGTCGCTTCGCAATATTTCTTTGATCAAATATCGGCTCTTAAGCCTGATTTGTTGATTGTGTCTTTGGGAACGAATGAATCGTTTAATTCACCGTTTAAAGCTGAGGAAATAGAAGCTTCGATGAATGAGTTTTTAGGCCAATTGAAAGAAAAGACTTCTTGCGACCAGATACTCATGACGACACCGCCTGATGTGAAAATTAAAAAAGGAAGGTACCGAGAGTATAATCCGAAAGCTAAGCAAATTAGAGATATGGAATTGAGAGTGGCTGATGAAAATGAAGTGGCAATATGGGATTTTTATGAAGCGATGGGTGGCTATAAATCCATAAAGAATTGGAAGGACCAAGGCTTGGCTCAAAGGGATTATGTGCATTTTACTAAAGAGGGGTATTATAAGCAAGCTGATATGCTTTGGAGTGAATTCCTAATGTTGACAAAATCAGATTCGATAGTTTCAAATAGTTTTGCTGATATGGATTCAGTACAAGTTGAAGAGGTGAAAGAAGGAAGCTTGGAGTAGAGGCGATAACGGACTATTATAGAGTAAAGAAAGAACAAAAGTGATGCAAATAGATTGGGAAAAAGTGTTGGGAGCCTTTGAATATTCAGCAAGGTCACCGTTGATATTCAACAGCGGTTTATTCTTGGTGCTCTTCTTAGTGTTCTATGGAGTTTATATCAACATTCGTAATTTAAGGTCGTTGCGAACGGTGTACGTGATATTATTTTCTTTGTTCTTTTATTATAAGTCGAGTGGCTTGTACTTTGTGTTATTGATATTTTCCAGTATAGTTGATTTTTATCTGGGCCAATATATATACGAGACCGAAGATAAAGGTAAAAGAAAGCTGGCATTGATACTTAGCATGTGTGTCAACTTGGGCTTGTTGGGATACTTCAAGTATACGAATTTTTTTCTCGGTATAGGCAATGATCTTTTTGGTGCTGGTATAGAACGAATGGATATATTCTTGCCTATAGGAATATCATTCTATACCTTCCAGACGATGAGCTATTCCATTGATCTTTATCGTAGATCGATGAAACCTGCTGAGAGCTTTCTGGATTTTATGTTTTTTGTATCTTTCTTTCCGCAGTTAGTCGCTGGACCGATCGTAAGAGCTTCTGATTTTATTCCTCAAATCCGAAAGAACCCTGCGCTGAATTCCTCTGAACTCAATAAAGCTTTTGTCCTCATTATAGGTGGCTTGATCAAGAAAGCTGTAATTTCAGATTATATATCAGTAAATTTCGTAGACAGAGTGTTTGATAATCCTATGTTGTATAGTGGTTTGGAAAATCTGATGGCTGTATACGGTTATGCTATCCAAATTTATTGCGACTTTTCGGGCTACTCTGACATGGCAATAGGCCTTGCTCTGCTGATGGGATTCAATCTTCCCGTAAACTTTAATAAACCTTACCTTTCGACTTCTATTACTGACTTTTGGCGCAGATGGCATATTTCTTTGTCGTCATGGTTGAGAGATTACCTGTACATACCACTAGGAGGAAACAGGCATGGCAAAGTAAGAACATATGTCAATCTTTTTCTGACCATGTTGTTAGGAGGCCTTTGGCATGGTGCCTCGTGGAATTTTATACTATGGGGAGCAATGCATGGGACAGTACTTGGTATGGAGAGGTTTTTCAAAAGCAGAATTCCTCTTCCTGATAATCTTTGGGTGAAAATGCTGAGGCGCTTTTATGCCTTTCATGTGGTTGCTTTTTGCTGGATATTCTTCAGAGCATCAGATTTTAATCTAGCAAAGGATATTATATCTCAGATCTTCAGCTCAATAGACTTTAGCTTATTGCCTCAAATTATTCCAGCTTATTCTAAAGCATTGGGCTTGGTATTGTTTGGTTTTATTATTCATTGGATGCCAAAGAAGTGGGAAGAAATTTTGGCATTGCAGTTTCAAAGCTTGAAAACTCCGCTCAAAGCATTGCTAATCGCAATATGTTGCTGGATTGTTTGGCAAGTTTCTGGAGCAGACGTACAGCCGTTTATTTATTTTCAGTTTTAAGTGATTGTTTGTCCAAAATTTTAAGAACATTGAGGTGAAAAAAAATGCAATTGTATGAAAAAGATATTTTTGAAGGTAATTGCTGTTTTTACTGTTTTGTTTCTAAGCTTGGTTTCGATGTCATTTTATTTTCAAAATAATATGACGTCAAAATACTGGAGTAGATATGATGAATTTAGAATGCAAAAGGGGATTTATCCATTGACTGAATCTTTTGACACTACTTATACAAATTGGCAGAGTTTCGTGTCAAGTTATTATAAACATGACCTTGAATGGATACTAAGTAATGGCAGGGTTAAATCGTCATCATTATTTATATACGATACTATAAATTCAAAGCCATTTCATAAGTCAAAAGAAATTGTTTGCTGTACATGCTTGTTTTTTTGGCAAAATCATTATTGTAGGGAATCAGATTTATTTGAAAAGCAAATTTCTAAAGACAGTGTTTTACGACTTACAATAGAATATCATACTGGTTGTAAAGGATCAACAGATTTTTTTTACAGAAATATTGACACTATTGATATTAATCCACTAAATCTAGTTTGTGGCACTTTTTCACTTCTTGATCTTGATAATAATGAAATTTATACAGGAAACATCACTAAAGCGAAGGCGGATGAAATATTACGTGATTGGGGATTGAAAATGTCAAAGGAGTGATATTATGTAATTAAGTTTTTATTTATATAATCAATGAAACCATCTTTGATCTTGATCAGCTTTTTTATGTAATAGCTGTTTATAGAGATTTAATCATACAATTTTTTTCGAAATGTAGATTAAGGCTATTTTCTATCATCTTTTTGGTTAACTTTACGTTTAATTTTTCGCTATCTATCGAACACGTGAAATATTAATATGTCAATAATTACTTTTATTTCGGATTTTGGAAACCGAGATTATCATTTAGCTTGCGTGAAAGGCAGAATTTTGAGCCATGGAGAATTGATTAATATTGTCGATATTTCTCATCATATTGATTTGCACAGTATTATCCACGGTTCATATGTTTTGGGGTCTACTTTTAGACATTTTCCAGAGGGAACTGTACATGTGATTGGGCTCGATACGCTTAATGCTTATAAATCAAGACACTTATTGGTAAAGTTGGAAGGTCACTATTTCATAGGACCTGACAATGGAATATTCAGTTTGATTTCTACGCAAGCACCTTCATTGACATTGCAAGTAGGTATTGGTAATGAGTCGACATTTCCGGAGTTGGATATATATGCTGACGTTGCAGCGAAACTAGCTTTGGGAGAAAACCCAAAGGATCTTGGTGAATTTACAGAAAGACCATTTGAGTTAAAACCAAGACAATTAAAAGCTACCAAGTCAAAAATAGTAGGGCACGTCGAACATGTTGACTGTTATGGTAATTTGGTGACAAATATTGACAAGTCTACTTTTTTTCAATTATTGGACGAACGAGATTTTTTTATTGCTTTTGGAAGAGAAAAGGTGAGGAGTTTGGTCAATTTTCCAAATGAAGTAGAAATGGGGGAGGTGTTTGCCTATTTTAATCAAAGAGATTGCATAGAGATAGGAGTCAATAAAGGGAATGCCTCGGAGCTGTTGGGGTTGGAGTATAGCAGTCCTGTTAGAATAGAATTTTTAGATTAGTAGAATAATTGTAAATGCAATTCCGTAAGCATAATAGACTCTTCTGATTTTTTTTGAAGTCAATATAATCATTATTGTAAAAGCCATTAAACTGTACAAAAGAATTAATTCATTAGCATTTATTTTTAATGAGATACTGTTGATTGGATTGACATTTTCGAGTAAGACAAGGTATTCAAGCACTTTTTCAATGCAGTTATTTACAAAATGATATACAGTGTCAAGTTTGATTATTGATGAGAAAAGAATGTAAATGATTGATAAATAGATCATTCCCGTAAATATCAAAATTATAAAAGGATTTATAATAATTCCTATGATTGAACTTTCTTGAAAATAGAATAATGATAAAGGCATTAGTCCAATGGATATAAAAGCACTGTAAAAAAATGGTTTAATAAAGGGCAAGACATTGTTGTTGTTGTTTTTGAATAGTTTTTTTTCAATGTGTTGAGCGATGGCTATCGTTAGTACTGCGGTGAATGAGAATTGATAACTGAGGCTTTTGATTTGATTTGGATCAAAACATAAGAATAAGAAGTTGCAAATTAAAAGACCGTTAAGTAAAGTGTAAGACTTGACATTTTTCCATTGAGAAACCGTCAAAAGCGTAATGAAAACACATGCTCTAGAGCAGGGGATAGGCAAACCAATAAATAGAGCATAAAGCCAAATGCCTAGTAGAGCGAGAGATGAACTGGTAACTTTATGGATTCTTACAAGCTTTAATAGTAAGATCAAGAAACTGTAGATAATAACGATATGAGTTCCTGAAATCGCGAGAATGTGAGAAATGCCAAGCTTTTGGAATATCCTTTTTTCTTGTTTAGAAATGTTGGATTTATCACCGAGCAAGAGTGCTTTAATATATGCTAGATTCTTATTTGTGAAAATGGAGGAGAGAAAGCTTTCAAATAAGGCTTTTATTCTTAGTTTGGGTTTGTTCTGAGGTAGTTTAAAATTCGATGTTTTTTCATTAATATTGAAAATCAAATCAGCTGAATTTTTATACTTTTGATTTTTTTTATTGAGTCTTAAGTCATTTTCATTTGCGTAAAATAGTAGGAGTTTTTTTTCAATATTTTCAATTGAATTAAAGGAAACTGCCTTTACTGGATAATTTAGTCTATGCCAATTATTATTAAAGTGTATATATTCTATTTGAAGTAATGTTTTTTTGTTTTTTGTTCTATTTGAGTTTTGGGGTATGTTTGTCAATATGCTTTGCTCTGAGGATAGGATTTGCCTAAGCACTTTGTTTTTCGAGTATGATTCCCCTAAAATATAGTCGATGTTAAAATTAATCAAAATCAGAATACTTATAGTTGTTAGAACCAATGTTATTCGTAGGTTTCTGAAAATGAAGGATAAGAAGAGGAGTATGGATATTAAGAAAATGAATTGTTCATATAGATTAATTTCAACGTAAAAAATTAAAATAGCTAGTGTTATAATTATGAAATTGAAAAATATGAAAGGTTTGTTGATGTGCATTGAAATTGTATTTTTGAACTTAAATATCATAAATTATTCAATATTTAAGATTGTTGGTAGGGGTGAGATGTAATGTTTTTGGTGTTTATGATTTAAAATAAATAAATGAAAGCTTTTTTGTTTAAATAATGACATTTGAAAGGGGGCTTGAATTGAAATATGTTTATTATTATTTAAATATTTTTTTATTTTTATTACATGGCAAATGAGAGTTTTTTGGATAGTATAAGTGCATTGCAGTTTGCTGCTTCTTTGCAGAATTGTTCGACCTTGCATGAACTGTTGGAAATATGTTTTGAAAGCGATTCTTCTTTATTTTATTGCGAGAAAGGAGTAACTGTTGAGAAATGCAACGATGAGTTGAGCGTAAAGTCCACGCATTGTATCTCAAATGATAATTGGGTGATACAGTCGGAAATCAATGAAATTGTCAACAAGGCAGATTCGCAGCTAAGCGAATATCATAAAGATCCAGAGTTGAAAGGTTTGAAGGCTTGCTTGTTGGAAGGGGAGTCAAAAAGAGTGAATTCGGATAAGGATCCAGTTGTTTTTAGATTTAGGGCTGGAACTCAGGATCATAATATTTATTTCATAGGAGTATTTTCAAAGCCAATATTGCATAAGGAATTAAATGCGAATTCTGAATTGATACTAGTTGGGAATTTGATCCAGAATAAGGTGTCAGGGATTTACGAGAAAAGCCTTAAGTATAAAAAGAGCAATACGAATAATAGCATTTTAGCAAGCAATGTAAAGGTTCCAACAAATTTCGTAGCAATCTATGAACTTAATACTGCCAATGTTTTATACTCTACACAAAACCTCTTCAAATACCTTGGATACGATGACTCTGTTAAATTAGCCCCTCAGCTTCACACTGTCAAGAAAATCATTCATGAGGATGATATGCCTATGATTGATAAACTTTGGAAAAAGTGTATTGAGGGACAAGCAACAGAAGTCCAATTGGTGATAAGATTAAGAGATTGCAAAGGGACCTTTAGGGATTTTTTGGTTAATCAAATTCCGTTTGTTTTTGGAAAGTCTAAAGAAGTGAATAGTATCATGGTTTACGCCCATGATATTTCTGTTAGGAAGGAATTGGAGCATGAACTTGAAACGGTAAAAAATCGATATAATCTTGCTGTAAGGGCTGGAAAGACAAGTGTTTGGGAATGGGATATGTCGCAAAAGGAACTTTACGTCGATTTTGTGATTAGAAGAATATTAGGCTATTCACCCAATGAAGTAGTGCAAAGTATGAAGAATGAGAAAAAGCTTAGCGCTAACTACACTTTTTTGAGAATAATAGCGGATGCTAGGAAATATACTTCAGGAGAAAGTCAAGCCTATGAGAAGTCATATCGATTCAAGCATAAATTAGGGTATGACGTTTGGCTTTTGATAAGAGGCCAGATTTTTCATAATTCTTATGGAGAGAAGAAAAGACTGGTTGGAACAGTGACGGATATCACTAGAAGCAAGCTTTATGAGCATAAGTTGCTTAATAGTCACCATAAGTACAGGACAGTGTTTGAGAACGTTAAAGATATAATTTTCCAGACTAATGAGTTTGGCGAATTTATTTTCTTAAATCCATCCTGGGGAGATTTGACAGGTTACGATGTTCAGTTGAGTTTGAATAGTTCTTTTTACGATTTTGTGCATAAAGATGACAAGTTCATTCTTCAGATGATATTTGAGAATGAGAAGAAAGAAGGAAATTTGAATGTCAGATACCAGCTACGATTCAAAACAGCCTACAATGAATATATCTGGCTTGAATTGTTTATAAAAAGAATTTTTGATGTCAAAGGATGTTTTGTTGGTACTGTAGGAACAATGACGGATATCACGGAAAGGAAGATTTATGAACAGAAAATTATTGAAGCTAGCAAGATAGCTGACAAGGCGGTTAAAGAGAAGAACAATTTTCTTTCAGTAATGAGTCATGAGATTCGTACGCCATTGAATGCTATTATTGGTTTGTCATATTTATTGGCTGAACAAAGTCCTAGAGAGGATCAAGTGAAGATATTGGATACGCTTCAATACTCTTCAAACAGTCTTCTTAGATTGATCAATGATATACTTGATTACAATAAACTGAAAGCTCAAAAACTGTCTATAGAGAAGCTGGACTTTGATCTTCATGAGTTGATTTTGAATGTCAAACGAGCTAATTTGTCTCAAATGAAGAGTTCCGAGGTAAAATTCTCATGCACTGATTTTGCCAAGATTCCAAAGATTATCAAGGGAGACCCAACGAGATTGATGCAAATACTTAATAATTTGATTAGCAATGCAATCAAATTCACATCAAAAGGTGAGATTAAGTTAATTGTTGACTTGGTGGAAGTGGAGGCCGTTTCTAAAATTAGATTTATCGTTTCGGATACTGGCATTGGTATTCCTGAAGATCGATTGGAATCGATTTTTGAGCCTTTCAACCAAGCCGAGGAAAATATAACTCGTAGATTTGGAGGCACAGGTTTGGGCTTGGCAATTATAAAGAACCTTGTTGATTTATTAAAAGGTGAAATTCAAGTTAATAGTAAAGAAAATGAAGGCTCGGAGTTTATAATAATTTTACCGTTTGAAGAACCTAAAGGCGGAGCTGCCGATAAGGATGATTCAGGTAGTATGCTTGATGATTTAAACAAGAAAATTTCAATTCTTTATGTTGAGGATGTGCAGGCTAACCAGTTCCTGATGGAATCGCTATGTAAAATGTGGAATTTTGAGCTTGACATAGCTGAGAATGGCAAAAAAGCACTGCAAATGGTGGCTGCAAAGAAGTACAGCTTGGTGCTTATGGATCTTCATTTGCCGGATATGACAGGAATTACGATTACGAAGCTAATCAAGTCCAAGCCTCAGGCATATTATAAAAGCTTGCCGATTATAGCACTTACTGCGGAAGTGAATCCAAAGACGACAGAGCAGGTGACAAATGTGGGAATGAAGTATTGTTTATCCAAGCCTATTGATCCGCCAAAGCTCCTGAAAGTCATTCACGAAACTGCAGATCGAAATCTTGGAGAAATTGGAGACTTGTCTGCTAAAAGCGATGTCTGCGACTTTGAGTTTATTGAAGATCTTTATATGAAAACGAGCAAAGAGGATTATGTCAAGTTTTTAAACTTAATAATAAAGGAATTTTCCCTTTCTATAGATAAATTGATTGACATAGTGTCGAGCAATGACAAGGAATCGTTGAGAGCATTGCATCATAAATTGAAATCGACTTTTAGTATATTTGATTTATCAAGTATGGACCTTGCTTTTGATGAGTTGAAGGAATCCTTGACGTTGGAAAATGATGAGTTGGTTAATAAGCAATCGAAGAAACTGGTTGAATCTTTCGAGATGATGATTAAAAAGTTTAAGAAGAAAATAAATGTTGAATTAACTGAGCAACCCGAAGTTTAATTGCTCAGTTCAAGCATTTCCATATTTTCATGTCTTGATACACCGTTGGATTTGACAAATCCGAATTTTTGATACAATTGAACAGAGTCTTTGTTGCAATATAGAATTATTTTTGTGCCCTGTGTATAAGGATTATTAGCGATATCATCCAGAATCGCGTGCAATAATTCAGTGCCAACACCTTTGTGACGATAGGAGTTTATGACAGCGAATTTCTCAAGTACTATGCCTTCTTCGCCAAATCTCCAACGTGCTGTGCCACATGGATTTGAGCCATCAAAGGCTACAAAATGCTCAGATGCTTTTTCGTATTCATCTACTTCATTTTCGAAAGGAATTTTTAATTCTTCAACAAATACAGCTTCGCGTACCTTAATAGCTTCAATCGTTTCTTCCGCAGTGGCGACTTTTCTGACAGTGATCATACTATGTGTTAATCAAGAATCTTTTTAGAAATGGTCTGCAAATTTGAAATGAATTTTTAAAATAAAAAAATTGTATTGATAAAATTTTAATTTCCTTATTATAGGTGATTTATAAATGGTTAAATACCTTATATTTGAATATGATACTGACAGTAATAAAGTCTTAAATTTTTGAAAATTTGATAGAGAAAAAAATTACACTAGAGAATATTCCCCTGATAGATTTTTTGGGTCCGGAGAATAAAAATATTGAAATTATTAGTGCTTCTTTTCCCAATTCGAAGATTGTGTCTCGTGGAGAAGAGTTGATTCTTAGAGGTAAGGCCAGTGAATTGTTGGTGATCAACGATTTGGTGAATAAGATGATCAAGCACTTTGAGAAGTTCGGCAAGATTAATGAAAAAGCAATTGAGCAAATGCTGAAGGACGAACAGTCTAAAGCTTTTGATACTACGGATCAGGATATTATTGTTTTTGGAGCGAAGGGCTTGGTTGTAAAACCGAAATCTAAAAACCAGAAGATTTTGGTAGAAGCTGTTCAGAATAATGATTTGGTATTTGCTTTAGGGCCTGCCGGAACAGGTAAGACTTATATCGCGGTTGCGCTTGCAGTAAGAGCTCTTAAAAACAAAGAAGTCAAGAAAATAATCATAACTAGACCTGCTGTTGAAGCTGGAGAAAATTTAGGCTTTTTGCCGGGAGATCTTAAGGATAAGATAGATCCTTACTTGAGTCCGATTTATGATGCTTTATCGGATATGATACCGAGCGAAAAGCTGAAGCATTATCAAGAAAATCAAATTATTGAAATTGCTCCTTTGGCTTATATGAGAGGTAGGACTTTGAAGGATGCTTTTATATTGTTGGACGAGGCTCAGAATACGACTGCAATGCAGATTAAAATGTTTTTGACTCGTATGGGAACGAATTCCAAAGTCATAGTAAACGGCGATGAGTCTCAAATAGATTTGCCAAAAAATCAAAAGTCCGGACTTTCAACTTCTATTAACATTCTTAAAAATGTGAAAGGCATCGGCGTTGTGCATTTGAGAAGTGGAGATGTTATCAGGCATAAGCTGGTTAGGGATATTATTAATGCATACGATGAATTTGATAAAGTAAATTAATTTATGAGTTTTATAGGAAATCTTATTTGGCTGATTTTCGGCGGAGTTTTAATTTTTTTAGAGTACTTGGTGAGTAGTATTCTGTTGATGTTTACGATTATAGGGATTCCCTTCGGCATTCAAACACTGAAGCTGGCATTTTTAGCTTTATGGCCGTTTGGCAAGAGAGTGGAAAGCATTGATGTTGGAGATTCAGGATGTTTGTCAACGGTGATGAATATTATATGGATATTCATTGGAGGAATTTGGATTTCATTAACTCATTTGTTGTTCGCTTTATTATTGGGAATCACAATCATAGGGATACCATTTGCTTTGCAACATCTAAAATTAGCTAAGTTGGCTTTGACTCCTTTCGGGAAGCAAATTGTTGAAGATGATGCTTAGCTAGTTAATTATATTAAAATATTTATGGGATGCGGTATTATGTCCCGCTTCTCATACTTTTTAGCACTTTTTCTTCGTTGATTGGATGGATAAACAAAGACCATTTCCAATGAAGAACCTTACGATTAAATTGACTTTTTATTTACTGATTTTTTTATCTTTTTCTTGCCAGTCGAATAAGAATCAATCTTCCTCTGAGAATACCGAGATGATCATCTTGCATACAAATGATATGCATGCTAAAATAGATAATTTTCCAAGATTGGCCTTTGTTGTGGATAGTATTAGAAGTACTAATCCGAATGTTATTTTAGTTTCAGCAGGGGATTTGTTTAGCGGAAATGTTTATGTTGATCAATATGAACCAAAAGGAAAACCGATTATAGATTTGATGAATGAGGTTGGTTTTGAACTTAATGTATTGGGAAATCATGAATTTGATTATGGTCAAAATATATTGAATGACAGAATTGCTCAGGCGAACTTTCCGATGGTTTGCGCTAATTTGAGAAATATTAACGCTGAATTGAAGCCAATGAAGGCTTATGAATATTTAACATTTTCAAATGGTACAAAAGTGGCATTTTTAGGCTTGTTGGAAGCTTTTGTAGATAGTATCCCATCATGCCATCCTAATAAAGTGCATGGATTGAAATTCGATAATCCATTGGAGGTTGCAAGCGATTATGCTTTTTTGCAAGACTCTGCCGATCTATATATAGCATTGTCGCATATGGGATATGAATATGATTTGAAATTAGCTGAAAATAATCCGGAAATAGATGCTGTCATTGGAGGACATAGCCACACTAAGTTGGATACAGGTGAATGGGTAAATAGTGTATTGGTTACTCAGACTGGGTCTTATGTCAAGGATTTAGGAGTGTTAAGAATAAAGCCGGGAAAAACAGGCAAATATGAAATCAAGTCTGAAATGATTAGCCTGAGTAATGGTACAGAAGATCGTCAGATTAGGGAAAAAGTCACATCATATATTGAGAACCCTTATTTCAAAGAAAAAATTCATGAGTTGGATTTAGCTTTGAATGGGGATGATGATTTGGGACGTTTGATGACAGATGCTTTTAGAGTGCAAGGAAATGCCGACTTCGGAATGCAAAATAGTGGAGGCATTCGAGTGAAAAGCTTTGATGCGGGGGCAGTGACGATAGGGGATGTTTTTGCTTTAGACCCTTTTGGAAATGATTTGCTCGTACTTGAAATGACAAATGAGGAAATCAAATCTCTGATAATGAATGGCTATAAGGATCGAGGAGAAAAAGTCAAAGTTTCAGGTCTTGAGTATGAAATCAAAGAAGGAAAAGTTAATTTATTCGATACTGAAGGAAATACTATGCCAGAAAAAAGATACAAAGTGGCGATGAACGATTATATGTACAATGCTTTTGAGTTTGATCATGTTAATTCTGCTAAGGCATCTGGAATTACAACTACTGAAGCATTAATCATTTATTTGAAATCATTGTCTGAAATTGGCGTAAGATATAATTGACGCTTTTTATAAGTTGTGAAAATATTTAAGAGAGCTTTTGCTCTCTTTTTTTATTGTTTTGAAGGAAGTCTTTAAATGAAACTAGTGAATAGCATAGCTATTTTGTCTTATTTTCAAATCAATTCAACTTTTAACTAGTTATGATAGGGAGAATAGTTTTTTATCAGAATTTGACGAAATATGGTAAGGGTTGTATTAATAAGACATGGTGAAAGCCTTTGGAATAAGGAAAATAAATTTACAGGATGGACTGATGTGCCACTGACTAATAAAGGAGAGCAAGAGGCTAAAGAAGCAGGAGAATCTCTTAAAGAGAAAAAGATGAATTTTGATGTGGCTTATACATCATTGCTAAAAAGAGCAGTTCATACTTTGAATATCATTTTGGATGAAATGGATATGTGCTGGCTTCCTGTAAAAAAATCTTGGAGACTTAATGAGAGGCATTATGGGAAGTTGCAAGGTTTGGATAAAAAGAAAGTAGCGAAGGAGTTTGGGGAGGATCAGGTTAACTTGTGGAGAAGGTCATATCATGTTCAGCCGCCTGCTTTAGAAGTTAGCGATGAGAGATACCCAGGCAATCAAATGCCATATAAAATGCTAGGTGTTCCGAACCTGCCTTTGACAGAAAGTCTGCAGGATACAGTTAGTCGATTTTTGCCTTTCTTTAGAGAAGAAGTCGAGCCTAATATCCATAAGGGAAAGAATATCTTGATAGTTGCTCATGGGAATAGCTTAAGGGCATTGATGAAATATTTTGAGACAATGTCTGATGATGAAATCTGTGAACTGAATATTCCCACAGGTATTCCATTAGTCTACGAGCTTGATGATGATTTGTCTATTTTGAAGAAGTATTATCTTGGTGATGATGAAACTGTGAAAAAAGCTCAAGATCAAGTTAAGAACCAGAGTAAATAACTATTGTTTATTGGAAAATATTGACGGCTTTCATGATAATGAAGGCCGTTTATTTTGTCATATGATTCTGATATGACTCTATTGCTATTTTTTTAAGTTTGTATGAATTTGAAAAAATTACCCCTTTTTCATTATAGTAGAGACTTTCAGAGGGATTAAGATGAATTGGCAGGTCATCAAAATTTACAGGGCTTATATTATTCTTATTGAAGAGGAAAACGCTAGCTGCATAATCCCAAATACAACCACCACCTGTTTCTTCTTTAGGGAATTTGACAAATATCGAATTCGGAGTATTCAAAACATGCATAGCGCTCAAGACAGCGCCTCCTATGTTTTGCATGATTATTTCATGTTTACTTTTTTTAACGGCTTCTTTGAATCTGTCGCTAAATGAACTTTTGAAAAATGAGTTATCAGTAATGATAGTCACGGTGTTCGATTCATGTTCTTTTGAACTTGATTGAATAGGAGTGTTATATGTGTATAATTTATCAAAATAAGGATCTTTGATTACACCCAATACTGGGTTCCCATTTCTTTCAACTAATGCAATAGAGATGGAGTAGCCTGATTTTCCTTGTGAGTATTGCATAGTTCCGTCAAGAGGGTCAATACACCAGAAGTAGTCTTTCGTAAACCTGCTATTGTTGTCTGTGGATTCTTCCGCTAAAAGCCCTAAATTATAGAATTCAATGCTTTCCTTAAGCGTGTCAATGATTATTTTTTCAGATTCTAAATCAGCTTCAGTTACAATCTGCGAAGCCTCTGAGCTGCCTGATGCTTTGTGTGAAACTTTAATTTTGCCGAAATTCTGTTGGATGATATGAGAAGCTTTTTCAGCTGCTATGATCGCAATTTTGTTAAGCTCCGAGAGGTCTTGAATACTAAGCATAAAGAAAAGTAAAAGAAGGTTTAATGAACTATGTCAAGTGCTTTGTTTGTCATTATTTGGCTGTATTGGTTTAGCTTCCAATGATTTGGACTCCAGCCTAATAAGAATCTCTCGAAATCTGCCCAAGCAAATGGATATAATTGCCTCCATTCGGATTCTAATTCAGAGAAGTTAAATCTTATATCCAACACAGTTAATGCCTTTTGCAGTTCATTAAAATAAAAATCCAAAACGTCTTTTTCGTATTGAAAGCATTCTTTTTCATTCATGCAACTTCCAATGAAGTAAGCCAAGTCTTTCATTCCACAGCCACCACCTACATATTGAAAATCTACAGCTCCTGCCTTGTCCCCATTTTGGGAAAAGCAAAAATTAGCAAGTTTGGCATCGCCATGGACAAATGTTTTATACTTTCCACTGGAAAGCTTTCGGTCGATAAATGCCGCATTTTTCTTAAGCGATGATTCAGGCATGGATTTAAGTTCATTAGGCCTTGTGTTTAGATGCCAATATGTGCCGGTTTCCCATAGGCCTTTAGGTTCTTTGTTTAAAAATGTGGCGTGAAAGTTTGCAAGCCATTTGATACAGGCTTTAGCTTGTTCCCAAGTAATTTCTTGAAATGTAGAAGGAAAACCGATCTCATTCATGTCTTCCATGTAAATTATGAAGTTGCTTTTGCTTTGTTTTTGCACTTCAATCAGCTTGGGAACTTTGCATTCATCTTGACAAAGCATGGCCCAGTTTTCAAAGAATTCAAGCTCGATTTGATAAGAAGAAAGTTTTCTTTGATGAGAAAAATCGTTGCTCCAGCCTCTAGGGTGTGATTTTAATGAATCAGCATTAATATGTTTGGCTATTATACTATTGTAGCAAGTGTTATTATCCAGATAGATTCGCTTGATTGAACCATAGCCACTCCAAAGTTCTTGTAGTATTTCAGTTGATTTTACAGTTGAACCGTTTAAGGAGTTCGATTTAAAAGTTATGTTTAGTTCATTTTTTTTCATTAGCATGAAGAGAGAATAATCTGAAAAGGTGAGTGGTCTTAAATTAGTGAAAGTGATGATTAGAACAAAATAAAAAAAGGGAACGATAAGTTCCCTTTGGCATATTAATGTGTTTCGTAAGTCTGTTCAATTTCTTTAACTTCTACTGTGCCGTTTTCTGATACTTTATCGAGCGTGACAGCTTTTGTTTCGTTGATTAGCAAAGGATCGTACTTTGCGCAAACCCTGACATAATTCTCAGTGAAACCGTGTATCATGCCATCTTCTATATCATCTTCGAATAAAACAGTAAAATCGTTTCCTAATTGACTTTCATAGAAATGCCTTTTTTTCTTTTCCGAAAGTATTCTGAGCATTTTAGAACGTTCATTCCTTTCTTTTTGAGGAACTATATTTTCCATCTCAGTTGCTAATGTATTGTCTCTTTCAGAGTATGTGAAGACGTGAAAATATGACACATCCAGTTCATTCAAGTAATTATATGTATCCAAAAAGTCTTCATGGCTTTCTCCGGGGAACCCGACAATTACATCGACTCCAATGCAACAATTAGTAATCAGCTCTTTGATCTTTTGTACGCGTTTAGTATATAAATCGCTTTTATATCTTCTACGCATCATGCTAAGCACTTTGTCCGATCCTGATTGCAAAGGGATATGAAAGTGAGGCACAAACTTGTTTGAAGTGGCGCAGAATTCTATGATTTCATCAGATAATAAGTTTGGCTCTATAGAAGATATTCGAATTCTTTCAATACCATCAACTAGATCAAGCTCTTTGATCAGGTCAATGAACTTCTCAACTCTTTTGCCGTCTTGAATACCAAAGTCGCCTGTATTAACACCTGTCAATACGATTTCTTTTACTCCTGAAGAAGCGATTTCTTTTGCGGACTTAATGACATTAGCAATGCTGTCGCTACGACTATTTCCTCTAGCGAGTGGAATAGTGCAGAATGTACAGCTATAGTCACATCCATCTTGGACTTTTAGAAATGTTCTTGTTCGGTCATTGATAGAAAAAGCATTATTAAAAGCTGTGGCTTCTTTGATTTCTGATGCAAAAACTTTCGCTTCTTTTTGATTTGTTTCCGGATGGTATTTCTTTTCAAAGCCATCAAGCACGTCAATAAGCTTGAATTTTTCAGCTGCTCCTAAGACTGCGTCAACACCAGGTATTTCGGCGATTTCTTTGGGCTTTAATTGCGCGTAGCAACCAATGATTACAATATAGGCTTCCGGAGATATTTTCAATGCTTCTTTGACAACGCGTTTACACTTCTTGTCGGCATTGTCGGTAACCGAGCATGTATTGATTACAAAGATGTCAGGTGTATCCGTGAATTCAACTTTTTCATATCCTCTCGCCTCAAAGATTCTCGAAATGGATGATGTTTCGGAGAAGTTTAGCTTGCATCCCAAGGTGTAGAAAGCTACTTTTTGCTTGGTGATGTCCTCTACTATATTTGTCATTTTCGTTCTTGTTCTTCAATTTTGGCCTAAGCACTTATTAATGACGTGCTGATCGGCAAAATATTCCGCAAGTTACTCAAAATAAATAATATTTTGATGCTTTTGATGAATTAGCTTTTAATGTGGAGTTATCTATTTGAAAATGAGTAAATTAAGGTGGTTGATGTGAAGAGACGGAATAAAGGATTTATTCCGCCTTAATAAATTGTTAGCATTTAGCCATTTTTAATTTTGGAGCGAGTAGTTGAACCATTCCAAAGGCAATTAGGTATCCAAATGACATGAGAATAAATGGGATTTCATAAGCGCTTCCAGAAGCTATTTTTTCATCGGTAAGTATGTTTCCAAGGCCATAATCAGCCAAGGCACCGGCAATTATACCAGCACATCCTCCAATTCCGGAAACAGATGCGACGAATCGCTTAGGAAAGACATCAGATGCCACTGTCATAATATTGCAGGACCATGCTTGATGAGCAGCCGCTGTTAATGAAATAAGCATGATTGAAGTCCACATGCTGTCAATGAAAGGTACCATAGCAACAGGCAAAACGACAAGTCCGCAAAGTAGCATGGTTAGTTTTCTTCCTTTATTAATATCCATATTCATTTTTTCGATAAAAAATTTAGGAAGCCATCCGCCAAAGACAGAGCCAAGGTCGGCTATTACATAAATTGTAATCAAAGGCAAGGCTAATGCTTTGGTGTCCGCTTCATATTGATCGTTCAGGAATTTCCCTCCCCAGAATAAGAAAAAATACCAGACAGGATCAGTGAATGATTTTCCAGCGATAATTGCCCAAATTTCTTTTGTTTTAAATAATTTGAACCATGAAGACTTTTGTTCTTTGTTTTCTGGATTAGCTGCTTCATCTGATTGAATGTAGGCGAGTTCTTCTGGGCTAACTTCAGGGTGGTCTTCGGGTTTTCTATACACTCTGTTCCAGACAACGATCCAAATCATGCTAAAAGTTCCTGTGACCAAAAAAGGAATCTGCCAGCCATCGCCATTGTCCTGCACTACAAAGGCTACGATCAGCGGAGCGAGCATAGCGCCTACATTAGCTCCGGCATTGAAAATGCCTGTGGCAAAAGCACGGTCCTTTTTAGGAAACCATTCAGCAACGGTTTTTATGGCAGACGGAAAATTCCCAGCTTCGCCAAATCCTAACCCAAAACGAGCGAAGGCAAACCCTACCCAGCCCATTGCAGGTTTGATAACGGCATGCATCATTCCTGAAATACTCCAAAGCGAAATGGATATGGTATAACCTTTCTTTGTCCCCATTTTGTCAATTAGCGAGCCCATGGTTAACAAGCCCAGACCATATGCGATTTTGAATGAGATATTGATATAGGCGTAGTCCATTGTTGACCAGTCAAATACTTTGAACAGGGTAGGAGCCAACACTCCCATGATGCTCCTGTCCATGTAATTGATCGTAGTGGCTACCAGCAAAAGCGCTAGTATTCTGTAGCGATATTTTCCTATTTTCTTATTTTTGGTTTCTTGCTCCAATGTGCTTTTAGTATTCATGTTAATAGTTTTAAAAGTTAAGAAGAGAGAAAAACACTGAATGATTAACGTAATAAATAGTTAAACCACTATCTTAATTCCGAAATCCATTCAATAACGTTTTGTGTTTTTTGCTGTGTATCTTTAAGGTTGAAATCTCCGTTTTCCATTTTTGTGAATAGTTGTGAACCCAGACCGACGCATAAGGCTCCTGAAGCAATCCATTGCTTGATATCTTCTTTTTCCGGAGTAACGCCGCCAGTAGGCATAATATGAGACCAAGGGCAAGGACCTTTCACTGCCTTGATGAAATCGGGGCCGCCGACTTGTTTGGCGGGGAAAATTTTAACCACTTCGGCTCCCCATTCTTCAGCTTGTGAAATTTCCGTAAGTGATCCGCATCCCGGCATCCAAGCAATTTTTCTACGATTACAAGCTTTGGCCATTTCTTGATTAAGAATAGGAGAAACGATGAAATCAGCTCCTGATTGAATGTATAAAGAAGATGTTGGAGCGTCTATGATGGAGCCAACGCCCATTTTCATCTCAGGTGTTTCTTTTCTCGCATATTTAACCAGTTCAGCGAATACTTCATGCGCGAAATCACCTCTGTTTGTGAATTCAAATACTCTGGCGCCTCCTTCATAACATGCTTTGAGGATAGATTTGCATACATTTATATCTTGATGATAAAAAACAGGCACCATCCCCGTTTTTTTCATTTCTAAGACTACGTCGATTCTTGAAAATTTAGCCATATCTTAAGTGTTCAGTTTGAGTAAGTGAATTAGAATTTGAAATAGTTTTTAGCATTGTAATAGCAGATATTTTCCACCATCTCTCCAAGCCATAGAATGTCATTTGGCAGAAGTCCTTCTTCTACATCTTTGCCAATAAGGTTGCATAGAATTCTTCTGAAATAATCATGTCTAGGGAATGATAGAAAGCTCCTAGAATCAGTTAGCATACCTACAAAACGGCTAAGAAGACCTTGACTCGACAATGCGTTGAGTTGCATTTCAATACCTTCTTTTTGGTCTAAAAACCACCAGCCTGAGCCAAATTGTATTTTTCCTGCGGTATTTCCATCTTGGAAGTTTGCGATCATGGTCGCGTACATATAGTTGTCGGATGGGTTGAGATTGTATAGTATGGTTTTGGCTAATTGATCTGTTTTATCCCATCTGTCCAGCATTGAGGCTAAAGCTTCAGCATTTGTGGGGTTTCCAATCGAGTCGAAGCCTGCGTCAGCACCAAGTAGGTTGAACATTCTTGACGAACTGTTTCTTATTGCTCCAATATGGAATTGCTGCGTCCAATTTTTTTCATGATACATTTGGCCAAGCTTTTCCAGCACTGCGCATTTGAATTTTTCAACTTCAAGATTTGAAATAGATTTTCCAGATAGGAAATTTTTGAAAATAGCAATGATTTCATTTGTGTTGAAATCTGCATTCGGCAATGAAGTGAATCCATGGTCGGAAAGTCTGCATCCATTGGCATGGAAGAAGTCAACTCTTGATTGCAATGCATTTACTAATGATTCAAAAGAATCAATTTCAAAGCCGACAATTTTAGATAGTTCGGTTAAGTATTTACGATATGTTTTGGGGTTTTCAATAGCGAAAGCTTTATCAGGTCTGAAAGTGGGCAGTACCTGCGTTGAAAAATCGCTTTTAGCGATTGCTTGATGATATTCAAGGCTGTCGATTGGGTCGTCAGTAGTGCAGACAACTTCAACATTGAATTTTCTAAGCAGTCCTTGGCACCCAAATTCTTTTTTAGCGAGTAATTCGTTAGTATCAGCGTAGATTTTCTCAGCGGAGTTCGGATTTAAGAGCTCATTAATTCCAAAAACTTGCTTTAACTCCATATGAGTCCAGTGATAGAGAGGGTTTCTCATTGTATGAGGAACCGTTTCCGCCCATTTTTGAAATTTTATGAAATCGGAGGACTGTCCTGTGCAGAATTTTTCATTGATGCCATTTGCTCGCAGTGCTCTCCATTTATAGTGATCTCCTTCCAACCAAGCTTGAGTCAAATTTTCAAATTGCCTGTTCTCAGCGATATCTTTCGGGCTTAAATGACAGTGATAGTCGATGATAGGCATCTTTGAAGCATGCTCATGATAGAGTGTTTCCGCGGTTGTATTGGAAAGTAAAAAATTATGATCTAAGAATTTCTTCATGATTGATACGAAGTTTGAAAGTGAATGAAAAAGAGTTATCGAGATACTCTGCCAGCACTCTGACCACTGGCTAATGCTTTGACTTCCTCGATAGATGCTAAAGAGAAGTCGCCATGTATGCTATGCTTGATTGCTCCTGATGCTACAGAAAAATTGATTATATCCTCTGAATTATCGAATAATAGCAAACCAGCGATAAGACCAGCCATAGCGGCATCTCCACCTCCTACACGATCCACAATGTCCGGAACTTCAATTTCTTTTGCGATGGCAAATTGGCCTTTATGATGTAAAGCGGCTGACACTTGATTATGAGAAGCGGAAGCTCCTTTTCTGATGCTTAAGGATACAGTTTCAAGGTTCGGGAATCGTTTTTTTGTCTCAATGCAAATGTTTTCAAGCAACTGAGTTTGGTTTTCATTTAAAGTTTTTAGGCTTTCGATGCCCAAAACTGATTGCATGTGCTCTTCATTTCCAAGAACAATTGTACAGTATTTTACAAGCTCAGGGAGAACTTCTTTGGCATCTTTGCCCCAATTCCATAATTTTGATCGGTAATTCAGATCCATGGAAATTTTTAAACCAGATTTATGAGCGGCTTTGACTGCTGATAAGGTTAATTCATAAGCAGATTCGGATAGTGCCGGTGAAATGCCTGTGAAGTGGAACCATTCAGCATCTTTGAAAATTTCTTCCCAATTATATTCTTTAGAAATAGCAGTAGTGAATGAAGAGTGTTCTCTGTCGTAAGTAACTTGACTTGCTCTACAGCCTTTGCCCACTTCCAAAAAATAAATACCTAATCTTGTACCTCCTCGTGAGATGAATTGAGTGCCTACATTGTGCTTGCGGAGTTCGCTTATAACTGTATCTCCTAATGGATTTTCTGGGAGCTTAGTTATTTGCTCAACGTCAAAGCCAAAATTAGCCAACGCTATAGCGACATTCGCTTCGCTGCCTCCGTATGCGGCGTCAAAACTAGAGGATTGAATGACTCTATTATTATTTTGGGTGGCTAAACGCAACATGATTTCTCCGAAGGTGACGATTTTTCCTGATTTCATTCTGGTTTGGTTTAAATGGAAAAATTAATGAGATGATTTAAAGCCGGTTAGTTATTTCTGGCTTTGTTATGGGTTTTAGTCTTTTTTCAAACTTTTTTCTATCCCCATTTCTAATCCTCTTAGCTCCGCGAGACCTCTCAGTCTTCCAATACAAGAATAGCCTGGGTTGGTCTTTTTAGTTAAATCATCTATCATCTTATGTCCATGATCAGGTCGCATAGGCATACGAGTATCCATGCGTCCATTTTTAACTCTGTTTCTTTGTTCTAGAATCAACGATTTCATGACTTCATACATATCCACATTTCCTTCTAGGTGGTTGGCTTCATGGAAATTACCATTGTCGTCTCTCTGGGTGCTTCTCAAATGAATAAAATGTATATGCTTGCCAAGACGATCGATCATGCCAGATAGATCATTGTCTTCTCTCACACCAAATGATCCTGTGCACATGGTAAATCCATTGCTTGGAGATTTCACTATATTCAAAAACCAATTAAGGTCTTCTTCTGTGCTTATGATTCTTGGAAGACCTAATATAGGAAATGGAGGGTCGTCCGGGTGCACAGCCATTCGCACTCCGTATTGTTCAGCGATAGGAATAATTTGTTGAAGAAAATAAGCGACATTTTCTCTTAGTTTGTCTTCATTGATGTTTGAATATTCATTCAAAACACCTTGAAATTCAGTTAAAGAATAGCCTTCTTCAGCGCCTGGCAAGCCGGCGATTATATTGTTTGTGAGTGTTTGAATCTCTTGATCAGTCATCGAGTCAAACTTAGTTTTCGCTCTGTTTTTTTGATCAGAGCTATAGTGAGTTTCAGCGCCGGGTCTTTTAAGTATATGAAGCTCAAAAGCGGCAAAGGCATCCGCTTCAAATCTCAAGGCTTCCGAACCATCTTCAACTTGGTAAGAAAGATCTGTTCTTGTCCAATCCAAGACTGGCATGAAATTATAGCAGATTGTATCTATGCCGCATTTCGCTAAGTTTTGGATGCTTTCTTTGTATGCGTTGATGTATGCTTCGCGTGATGGTTTGCCCTTTTTTATGTCTTCATGGACTGGAATGCTCTCAACAACAGACCAAGAGAGCCCTTCTGATTCTATCATGTTTTTTCTTGCCATGATTTCTTCTACAGACCAAACTTCGCCATTTTTGATATGATGCAATGCGGTTACAATTCCTGTTGCACCGGCTTGTTTTATGTCTTGGAGACTAACAGGGTCATTGGGACCATACCATCTCCATGTTTGTTCTAATGCCATAATATGTGATGAAAAATGAAAAAATTAAACTCCAGTAAAAGCGCTGAATCCTCCATCAATTGGAAGCACTATGCCAGTGACAAAGCTTGCGGCATCTGAACACAAGTAATGAATTGCTCCATTAAGCTCTTCAGCATCTCCAAATCTACCCATAGGAGTGTTTTGGATGATAGTGTTTCCTCTGTCAGTATATGAGCCATCCGGATTTGTCAATAGTGCTTTATTTTGCTCACCGATGAAAAATCCAGGAGCAATGGCGTTTACTCTGATTCCAGATCCAAATTTTTGAGTCATTTCCACGGACATCCAGCGAGTGAAGTTTTCGATAGCTGCTTTGCCCGCTGAATAGCCAACAACTCTTGTAAGAGCTCTTGATACAGACATGGACGAGATGTTGATCATAACTCCGGAGCCTTGATCAGCCATGACTTTACCAAAAACTAAGCTGGGCAATACGCTTCCATTAAGGTTTAAGTCTACCACTTTTTGAAAATCGCCCATTTTCAAGTCAAATATGGTTTGGTCGGGTCCAATCGTGGCTCCGGCCATGTTTCCTCCGGCAGCATTGATTAAAACATCTATGCGACCCCACTTTTCCAAGATTTTGTTTTTAGCGTTTTCAAGTTGTTGCTCGTCAAGCACGCTTGCTGCAATGCCGAACACTTTATCGCTGATGAGTTTTAGTTCATCCACTCTTTTGCTAGTGGCTTCCTCTCTGAGATCTAGAATGCAAACTTTTGCTCCAGCTGAAGCTAAGCTTTTCCCCATTGAGCCTCCTAATGCGCCGGAGCCTCCTGTGATGACAATTACTTTATCGGTTAAGTCGAACATGCTAGTGGTGTTGAAATTGTATTTTTATAATTTATAAGCACTTGCTTAAAACAGAGATAGTCATGATGGGTTAATTTTGAAAATGTCTTTGAGAAAAAATTTACTCAAGCGATTTCGAAACCGTTTTCGTTTTATTTAGTAGATTTGTTCATAGTCCTTGATATTGAATAGGTAGTTTTAAATTTGTATTTTTTTTATATGGCAAAATCGAAGTCCATACGAATGAAAGATATCGCCGATAGATTGGGGGTATCTGTGTCAACAGTCTCGAAAGCGATAAAGGGTAGCTATGACGTAAGTGCGAAAACCAGAGAAAAAGTCATGAAGTTGGTGGAGGAGCTGGATTTCGAGCCTAACAAGCAAGCTCAAAGTTTATTGCAGAACAAATCATATACTTTAGGTGTCGTTGTGCCTGATTTGGATAATAGCTTTTTTGGGTCGATTATCAGAGGTATTGAAAATATAGCGTATCAGAATGGCTATAACTTAATAATTTGCCAATCTCATGAAGACTCAGTGCGTGAGTTGTCGGATTTGAAAAGCTTGATAAATCATCAAGTCGACGGGCTTATTTTGGCTTTGGCTTCGTCGACAAAGGATTTGAAGTATTTGGAAAGCTTAAAAGCAAGGAATTTTCCTTATGTGTTGATTGATCGCGGGAATGATGATTTAGGTGTAAGTCAAGTGCTGGTGGATGACTTTACTGGAGGAATGAATGCCTCGAAATTATTGTTTGAAACAGGCTGTTTGAATGTGGCTCATTTGGCAGGACCCGAAAAATTAATCAATGCTACCGAAAGAGAAGAGGGGTATAAACAAGTCTGCGAGGACTTTGGATTTGATCCATTGGTAGTACATTGTGAATTTAATGAAGAAAAATCATTTGAAAAGACTTTGCAACTATTGCAAAAACATCCTGAAGTAGATGGGATTTTCGCAGCTAGCGATCGAATAGCTGTAGGCGCGATGCAAGCTGTAAAGTCATTAGGAAAGTCGATTCCTGAAGATGTTTCTGTAATTGGGTTTTCTGACCTTGCGTATTCTAAATATTTAGAGCCCGCTTTGACAACGATTTCACAGCCGGCGGGAGATATGGGTGAGAAAGCGATGAAGGTATTGTTGGAAACAATGAAGCAGAGTGAGGATGAAAATGTAAATCTGGCTGAGAAGTTTGTTTATCAGACTAAACTTATAATAAGGAATTCAACTAAAGAAATAATACAATAAATTGTTGGGGGGTAATCAACTCTTACCCAGTGTGTTAATGGGTAAGAGTTATATGTTAATTTAGTTCTATCCTATTTTTTGTGGAGCAAGTTTCCCTTTTATTTCGAAAGAAACATCTGGCCATAATTTTGTTATTCCATCACTGCCTTTGTGAAGCCCTTCGCATTTTTCATTCAATGACTTGACAGCTTCTTGTCCATTCCATTCATCAAGGTTTATAGTGCCCGTCATCGTAGCAGTATTGTCTTCGATGTTTACAGTGGCAGTAGTTTCTTTAGTTACATCATTTAAGGTCAATGAAACCGTTGCATTTCCATTTTCATCAATGCTAATAACTTTTCCTTTGATAGACTCTGTATTTGCCATTTTACCAAAGAAAAACTCAGTGATTTTATTATCTCTGATTTCCAAGCCTGAGTTTGTGCTGGCAGTTAAGATTTCGAATTCAATTCCGTTGATGCAATCAGTCGCAGTTTCCGAAGCATTCAAGTTTGATACTTTTATTTGATCGAATTTGCCTTTTACGCCTACTTTCTCAGTTGTTTTGAAAGCCGTCCAATTTACTTCGATTGAATTTTCATCCAATTTCAGGACTGAACTATTGATTGTAGCGTCATTTGCCGACTCAATTACTTCTTCCTTAATTGTTTCCTGCTTTTCTTTAGTTTTATTTTCACAAGAAAAATTAGCAAAGCCAATGGCTAAAGCTATCGCTGGGTAGATGATTCTTTTCATGTTTCAATCTGTTTGATGTTTGCGGTAAAATTAATCAAAAATAATTCTCATGAAAACACTAAAGGAAATTTATACGCTCAATGAATGCTCAAACAATAAAAGTTGGGTGAGGTTGGATAGTATAAAAAGGAGGTGGTGTGAAATTATTTTTGAGTATTATAGCGGTTGGGCTTTTTGGGGTTTTGGTTAATAATAAAGTTGGAGGCGAGGTGTTGGATGATGAAAGCAGGGAAAAAGATAAAGTGTCTTTTGTTGAAATAGCGGGTCCAAGAAGTGTTGATATTTCAACGTACTTTTATGATACAAAGGATAGGTTGGATAAAGTCGTTGTCGATGTATATTTCACAAAAGATAATGTTGCCGTGATTGCTCCAAAGCCAAATATCGATAATCGAATTTTTACAAAGGCCGATGGCGATAAAATCAGCAATAGAGAGTCAAAGGCTTTGTTGCTTTATGATATCAAATATGAAGAGTTGGGAAAATACGATTATCAAGAATTGAAATCAGCTAAAATTAGAAGTTTGCAAAATTTTTTGAAGGCTATGGCAAACGAGGGCAATGATCTGGAAATAGTTTTGAACATCCCGTCAAGTAGATTAGGCGATCGAATTTTGCATCCACAGCCCAAGAATTCAGTGGCAATGATATTGACGCAGACTGAGCCTTTTATTAATCAATTGAACATAATGTACCTATCTTCGGATAAAAGAGTTGTAAAAGAATTAAATAAAAAGAAAGTTCCAAAAAACTTGATAGGCTATAGAGAAGATGTCACTAATATAATATCGGACCCTTTAGAAGTCAGTGGAATGTATGGCAGTCATTATTTGAATACGTATTTAGTTGAAGATTCAAAAGTATTACAAAATATGACTGAAGGTATTAATACTCTGGCTTGGGATATTAATGACAGAAATGACATTAGAAGAGTAAAAAAGTGCGGTTGTAGTCATTATTCCAAAAATTAAGGCAAAATGCAGTTCATAATTTAGAATTTTTCAAAATTAAAAGTTAATTGCAAGCATATGAGTTAGCTCATCAATTTATTTAAGATCAATATTTATATTTGTTATGGGTGACGCAAATAGTGTTTTCCAAATAAACAACAAATAGGTATCGATAAATATGAGCGAGTTTTTTTATCAAAAACCTTTTCCAATAGAAAAGGATACTACTGAATATAGAAAAATCACTTCAGAGTACGTTTCCACAATTGAAGTTGATGGAAGAAAATTTCTTAAAGTTGACCCAAAAGCACTCGAGATCTTGGCAAAAGAGGCCATGTCAGATGTGTCTTTTTATTTGAGAGGTTCGCATCTTGAGAAGTTGACGAAAATATTGGAAGATCCCGAGGCTACTGATAATGATAGATTTGTAGCTTATACATTGTTGCAAAATGCTTCGACTGCATCCGAGGGACAGTTGCCAAGTTGCCAAGATACAGGAACAGCTATAGTGATGGCTAAGAAAGGAGAGAGCGTAATCACAGGAGCTGAGGATGCCGAGCATTTATCCAGAGGAATTTATGAGACCTATAAGGAGCGTAACTTGAGGTACTCTCAAGTAGTGCCATTGACAATGGTGGAGGAGAAAAACACCGGCACTAATCTTCCGGCTCAGATAGATATATATTCTAAGAATGGAAATTCATATGAATTTTTGTTTATGGCCAAAGGCGGAGGCTCTGCGAACAAAACGTATTTGTATCAGCAAACAAAGTCATTGTTGAATGAGGAGAATTTGACGAAGTTCATTCATGAGAAAATAAAGGACTTGGGTACTTCGGCCTGCCCTCCATATCACTTAGCGTTGGTAATTGGCGGAACTTCAGCGGAATCGACATTGAAAGCTGTTAAGGAAGCTTCAGCTGGTAACTTGGATCATTTGCCTACTGAAGGCAATATGGGAGGTCAGGCGTTCAGGGATTTGGAATGGGAAGCAAAGGTTCAGCAAATATGCCAAGAAAGTGCTATTGGAGCTCAATTTGGGGGTAAATATTTTACTCACGATGTTAGAGTGATTCGTTTGCCGAGACACGCTGCCTCTTGTCCAGTTGGGCTAGGTGTTAGTTGCAGCGCTGACCGTAATATCAAAGCTAAAATCAACGAAGAAGGAATCTTCGTAGAGCAACTTGAGAAAAATCCTTCCAAATTTGTTCCAGCGGTAGCTCCGAATCTTGAAAAGGCTGTTGAAGTGGATTTGAACAGACCAATGGAAGAAGTATTGGCCGAGCTTTCAAAATATCCAATCAAGACAAGATTGAATCTTAAAGGAACTTTGATAGTGGCAAGAGATATGGCTCACGCTAAAATCAAAGAGATGATTGACAATGGCGAGCCTATGCCGGAGTACTTCAAGAGTCATCCAATTTACTACGCAGGGCCAGCAAAAACTCCGGAAGGAATGCCTTCAGGTAGCTTTGGGCCAACTACCGCAGGTAGAATGGATCCATATGTTGAGCCGTTCCAAGCCTTGAAAGGATCGATGATCATGGTGGCCAAAGGAAATAGAACGCAGCAAGTAACTGATGCGTGCGCAACTCATGGAGGTTTCTATTTAGGTTCGATTGGAGGACCTGCGGCTATTTTGGCAAAAGAAAATATCAAGTCTGTGGAAGTGGTTGATTTTGCTGAGCTAGGAATGGAAGCGGTAAGAAAGATCGAAATAGAAAACTTCCCTGCTTTCATTATTTGCGATGACAAAGGGAATGACTTTTTCGCTGATATTGCCAATAATGCTGTGGTTGAAAAGAAAGAAGAGCTTGAAGAAACAGCTTCTTAATATAAAATAACAAGGTTGTTGTAAAATATAATCTTAGACATATTTAAAAGAAAACGACGGACTAAATTAATATTCTGTCGTTTTTTTATTTAACAGAGGTGGTGTGGATTTAATATTTAGTTCGTGTTTTTACGAAATGAATGAGAGGATGTTTTGAAACTTTGAATTTAGTTCGTATTTTTGCGAAATGAAAAATGTAGCCGAAGAACATGTAAAGCTTGCAAGATATGCGAAAGCATTAAGCCATCCGGCAAGGGTGCATATAGTAAAATATTTGCTGGAACAACCTTGTTGTTATAGTGGTGATATGTCTGAAGAACTTTCTATGCCCAAGTCTACATTATCGCAACATTTGAAAGAATTGAAAGACTCAGGGATAATTCAAGGACATATTGAAACTCCTAAAATTAGATATTGTATAAATGACGGCAATTGGAGCGAAGTGAAAAGTTTATTTGATGGTTTGTTGAAAATTCAAACATGCTGTTGATGCATAGGTGGATTTTCAGTTGGGTTGTAATAGATATACAGAGCCAAGCAGCTTTGTAGATGATGAGCTTGATAGGAATAAAATTTTATTGGGCTTTTTTAAAATCTTTGATGTTCGTGTTTTTGCGAAATACGAATTAAATATAATCAATCATAGTTTTAAATAGCTTTGAGCCTCCTGGATGGGGACGTAAGAAGATTGAGGGTAGGAAAATGAATAACTTGACAAAAGGTAGCATATCAAAGTCCATATTGTTATTGGCAGTTCCGATGATTGGAACATCTTTCATGCAGTTTGCCAATAATATTATTGACATGTTTTGGGTGGGGAAATTAGGAAGTCAGGCCGTTTCAGCGGTTGGGGTGTCTGGGTTCTATACGCACTTGATATGGGCGATAAGTTCTATCATTACTGTAGGAACCAGTATTAGAGTATCTCACGCTTTAGGGGCTGAAAATCGCAATGAAGCTAAAGTTATAGCAATGAATGCGGTGAAGTCAACTTGGGCTTTGTCTCTTCTGTTCACAGTATTGATGTTTATAGGAAAGCCTTGGTTGGGAAGTTTTTTTAATCTTTCTGTTGAAGGAGGGTTTGATGAGTATTTTGTTTGGATGGCTTTAGGTTTGGTTTTTACTCAAACAACCAACGTTTTGGCTAGCGTTAGCATGTCTCACGGCGACTCAAAAACGCCTTTCAGATTTAGATCAATAGGTATCGGAATCAATTTGGTGTTGACTCCATTTTTTATCTATGTATTGGGAATGGGAATTAACGGAGCTGGTTTAGCTACATTTTTGTCACAGCTTATTGTGGCATTGCTGTTTTATGGTTACAAGCATAGGGATTATTTAGGGGATTTGAAGGCGAAGTTGAATAGGGAGGTGCTTATTCCTATTGTTAAATTAGGTGTTTCACCTTCTGTGCAGCGTATTATATTTTCACTAGCGAGTATTGCGATAGGCAAGATAGTGGCGGAATGGGGGCAGGAAGCTATTGCCGCTCAGAAAGTCGGCCACCAGCTTGAGGCAATGACATTTATGACCATTGGAGGGTTATCAGGAGCTATGATGTCTTTTTCAGGTCAAAATTTTGGAGCCAAGCAATATGGTCGAATAAAAGAGGCTTACAGGGTAACTTTAAGAATGGCATTGGTCTTTGGAGTTTTGATGACTTTATTGTTGTATACCCAATCAGAGCCATTGATGAGATTGTTTGTCCAAGATCAAAAAACGGTTGAGATTGGGATGAGATATTTGCAAATCGTAGGCCTGTCTCAAGTATTTATGATCATAGAAATGCTTACGACGAGTTTAATCAATGGTTTAGGCGAGACAAAGTTGCCTGCCAGAGTTAATATTTTGATACTTTTATCCAGAATTCCATTGGCATTGTTTCTGGCTCGGCCTGATATGTTGGGCATTGATGGTGTCTGGTGGACGATTTTTATAAGTACTTTTTTTAGAGGATTGGTGATCTCTATTATTTATCAAAAAACAATGAGATCGCTTGAATCAAATCAATATTCAGATTTTCAAGTTGAAAAAGAAAAAGCTTTAGCTAATTGAATTTAAAGAAAATGGACTGCGGGAAGATAAAGCTAACTCAATTGCTGGAAGGAGAGTTTGGCATTGAGAAAGAAAATGTAAGAGTAAAAGAGAATGGTGAAATGTCCTTGACTGTTCACCCGAAATCTTTGGGGGATAAATTAACGCATCCTTATATCACTACGGATTTTTCGGAGAGTCAGGTGGAGATGATTTCACCAGTGCAAGAAAACATTGATGAAGCGGTTGGCTTTATCAAGACGATTCATGAGATCGTCGACGCCTCTTTGGAAAAGGGAGAGTATTTGTGGCCTCAAAGCATGCCGCCCATTTTGCCGGAAGATGAAAATCTTATTCCCATTGCAAGCTATGGTGAAAATGGCAGAGAATTGGAGTCTTATCGAGAACATTTGTCAGCGATATATGGGAAAAGAAAGCAGTTAGTTTCTGGAGTGCACTTTAATTATTCATTGAGCGAGAATGTGATGAAGGTGCTGTATCAGTCCAATACTAATTTAGTGGAGGATTATGATGCGTTCAAGGAAAGAGTGTACATGAAAATCGCTGCGAACTACATGAAAAACCATTGGTTTTTAGTGGCATTGCTTGGCGCTAGTCCTGCGCTTCATTCTTCCTATTATAAGTATATCTGCAAATGCGATGATATTGTCAATTATGGCAAAACATGTTATGCTGAAAATGCGACATCTTTTAGAGTTGGCAGATGCGGATATAGAAATGAAAAAGAATTTATATTAGATTATACTAGTTTCAATAATTATAAAAATAGCATTAACAAGTTGATTGAAGACAAAGTCATCAACTTCGCTAAGGAAAACTATTCAGCTTTAAGAATTAAAGAAAATTCTCAAGAGAAAATTACGCATCTAGAAGTTAGACATATAGATTTGGACCCTTTCGAAGCTTCGGGTTTATCTGAGATTAATTTGAAAATGGTTCATTTGCTTTTAATTTATGGATTGCTTGAAGATGATAGTCATTATGATGTAACACATCAGAAAATTTCCCATCACAATCAAGTAACTGCTGCTGATTTTGGTCTAGACGGAAGAGTGAGGATGTTTGATGAGAATGGCAATTCAATTAGTTTGCAAAAATACTTGGAGTCTTTTTATCAAAAATTAAAAAGAAAACTTTCTGTTGAAGATTTGCCTGATGATTATGCGTCAGCGATGAAAGAAATGAAGAGGTTGGTAGAGCATTCTGAGTCAAGATTGTCTGCCAAAATACTCAAGGAAATGAACAACACGGATGATTATGTGAATTGGCATATGTCCATGGCTCAAAAGCATAGAATGTCAGTAAAAGGCAAAAATTATAATTTCCATGGTAAAATGGATATGGAATTATCCACTCAATTATTGATGCGAGAGGCAGTGAAAAGAGGTGTGTCCATAGAGCTCATTGACAGGCCTGAAAACTTTATCAGACTTGAGAAATTCGGCCATGAAGAATATGTTGTGCAAGCGACAAAAACGTCATTGGATAATTACAGCAGTATCTTAATGATGGAGAATAAGGTGGTGACTAAGAAAGTGCTTGAAAAGTCAGGCATACAAGTCCCAAAAGGTGACAGCTTCTTTGATATGGAAAAAGCCAAGTCGTATTTTCAACTTATAAAAGGCAGTTCGATTGTCGTTAAGCCTAAATCAACCAATTTTGGATTAGGAATAAGCATTTTGAAGTCCAATGATTCGGTAGAGGATTATGAAAGAGCTGTGGAAATAGCATTTGAACATGATGACACCATTTTAGTAGAAGAGTTTGTCACAGGGCGAGAGTTTAGAATTTTCGTCATAGAGGATGAAGTGGTTGGAATACTGCATCGCGTGCCCGCAAACGTCAAGGGAGATGGGTTGCATACAATTGCGGAATTGGTGGATTTAAAGAACCAAGATCCTTTGAGGGGAAAAGGGTATAAGACTCCTTTGGAAAAAATTGCCAAAGGAGAAGCTGAGGCTATGTTCCTAAAGTCCCAAGGTTTGGATTTTGATTCTATTCCTGAAGAAGGGCAAGTTGTTTATTTAAGGGAGAATTCAAATATCAGTACTGGCGGCGATAGTATTGATTTTACGGATGATATTCATCAATCTTATAAAGATATTGCAGTAAAGGCAATGAAAGCATTGAATGTCAAAATTACGGGCTTGGATATGATGATTGATAATATTGCTGAACCAGCTACATCAGATAACTACAGTATCATTGAGCTGAATTTCAATCCTGCTATCCATATTCATTGCCACCCTTTCAAAGGAAAAAATAGAAAACTGAATGAGAAAATTATGAATGCTTTAGGTTATTAAATAAAAGAAGGATATGAAAAAAGGTCATCATGATTTTCATGATGACCTTTTTTATTATTGAGTTGTAATTATTACCACATTCTTGATCCAGGATATCTGCCATAAGGTGTCGGCCTTCCATAACCATAACCTGGATAACCTGCTCCGTAACCATATCCGTAAGGATTGCCCGCGCCAACATTTGTTGACTGGATATTAAGAAACAAGTGCGCATTATCTGATATTTTGTAATGAAGTTGCGCATTGACCGAGTAAGCCAAATTATTTGCTTGATTGACAGATCTATTGTGAGCATCATTCATGATCAGGGTTTCTCCAGTGTATTGTCTATTACCAACCAATACTTCCATATTTAGGTCAAGCTTGTTTGATATTGGCAAGTAGATTTGAGGCCCCACCATAGTCGTTGTCATTCTGTACGGACCGTAGTTTTCATTCATATGAACTACTCTCACACCATAGGAGGCTACAGCTTTAGTGCCGGCTATAGTTTTTATTTCTTTATTGATTCTGTGAGAAACATCTATTCCGTAGGTATAGCCTGAAGTTCTTCCGCCCATGTAGGGATTGTAAAAACTACCTGTAGCGAAGAACATATTTAGATCCGTATTAGTAGGCTTAATTTCGTCAAAGCCTTCCACTTCAGTCACATATTGTGCATGGCCAAAAAGTGGTAAAGCGACTATCAATGCTATTATATATGCGATTTTCTTCATCCTCGATCGTTTATGACATTACAAGATAGTAAATTTCTTATTTATAAATACGAGATTTATCATCATTTGCTTATTTAAAAAACGTTAAAATCTATAGACAGTTGTGTCCCAGCCTTGATAATTGTTATACCTTCCAATTTCGAAAGTGTTATGCCTAGTAGTCTTATTTGCAAATTTTCATTGAAATTATCGCTCATGATATCTTTGGCGATATGATAAAGCTCATCTGAAGAACGTATTGTGTGGTTGAAGGTTTTGCTGCGAGTCACTTGTGTGAAGTCGGCGTATTTGATTTTAACAGTGATTGTCTTTCCTGAAATGTTTTGCTTAGTGGCTCTTGACCAGACTTCATCGCTGATTTTATCCAAGGAATGCAAAAGAGCATTCAGTTCAAATTTATTTTCTTCAAAGGTTCTTTCAGCTCCTAACGATTTTCTTGTCCTATGCGGAACAACAGGCCTTTCATCAATGCCTCTGGATATATTGTAAAAGAAAAGTCCAGTCTTACCAAATAGTTTTGTTAGTTGATTAAGAGAGTAGGATTTGATGTCTTTGCCTTTGAAAATATTGTTGGCGTGCATTTTTTTTGCAGTTGCTTTGCCCACCCCAAAGAATTTTTCGATGTCTAGATCTTCAATAAAGCTTTCAATTTCATGGGGAGGGACAATAGTGATTCCATTAGGCTTGTTGTAATCGGAAGCAACTTTCGCTACAAATTTGCAATTTGATACTCCAGCTGATGCCGTAAGGCCTGTTTCCTTGAAAATTTCTTTACGAATATTCTCAGCGATCAGTGTCGCTGAATGAGGCCCCCTTTTGGGAGAGGTTACATCTAAAAAAGCTTCGTCAAGACTGAGAGGTTCCACCAAATCAGTATAGCTGTAGAAAATATCTCGTATTTGTAGAGAAATCTTTTTGTATTGGTCAAAATGCGGCTTGACAAGAATAAGATGAGGACATTTCTTGAGAGCTAAGTGCGTAGGCATAGCGGATCTCACTCCATATTTTCGGGCTTCATAATTGGCTGTAGCAAGAACGCCTCTTTTGGACGTTCCCCCTACAGCGATAGGTTTGTTTTTTAAAGAAGGATCATTCAACTCTTCTACAGATGCGTAAAAAGCGTCCATGTCAATGTGAATGATTTTTCTGTCGTTCATGCGTAACTATTTAATAGGCTATTAAATTTAGTTAAGCTAAATGAAAATTTAAACTAATTAGTTTAGTTTTTCGATTGATTTGTTAATTTTTTCTTCAGTATTCTGAAGTTTGCCTTTGCAATACTCCATTAGTTTTCCCGCTTCCTCTATTAGAGACAGCAGTTCATCAAGATCGGTTTCAGGGTTTTCTACCTTTTCCAAAATCGATTCTAATTTTTTCATCGCTTCTTTATACGATAGATTTTCAATTTCCATATGTTTCGGTATTCGTTATTTTACTGCTAATTTTTATGTCTTTGACAATTGTCTCAATATTATCGCCAATGTTGATTTTCGAATTGTTGTTAATGACTTTCCCATTAAGCAAAGTGATGGAATATCCTCTTTCCATTATTCTATTTGGATGCAATAAGGCAATGGTTTTGTATTGCATATCCAATTTGTGCTTCTCGCGTTCTATTCTTGAGAGCGTTTTAAACTTTATTTTCTCAAAAATGGCTTCGAATTCTTGGTTTTTAGTAAATATGCGCTTGCTGGAGCTTGCTGAAATTCTGTTTCCAATAGAGCGAAGCTTATTGCTTTCGAAGTGAAGTCTGTCAGTCGAATATATTTTGATATTTTGGCTTAGCTTAGTTAGTTTTAAATTTTCAGCGCTTAATCGCTGCTGTGTGCTTTCCAGAATTTTTTGAAAATAATAGTTCAACATTCCGTCAAACTCCACTGATTTTTCAATTATGAATGCAGAAACAGCTGTAGGTGTTTTAAAAGATGTATGAGCTACCATATCGGCTATTGATTCGTCCCTGTCATGTCCTATGCCTGTCAAAACAGGGATAGGGAACTGTGCTATGTGAGCCGCTAAGTTGTAAGTGTCATAGCAGTCCAAGTCTATTTTAGAACCTCCGCCTCTAATGATAGCTACGCAATCAAATTGATCAATCTCATCATGAATCGCATACAAGGCTTGTATGATGCTGTTTTCAGCCTTTTCTCCTTGCATAATGGAGGGGAAATGGGAAATGTTGAATTTTAGTCCTTGTGAATTGCCCAGCAATTGATTTTGAAAATCTTCAAAACCCGCTGCTGTATTTGAACTGATTACCGCGATATTTTGCAGTACCGTAGGCAATTCCAAGTCCTTGTTCATATCCATGATCCCATCTTTTTGCAGGGCATTGATAATAGCAAGTTTTTCCTTGGCTTTTTCGCCTAGTGTATAGCTTGGGTCTATGTCGTTGATTGTTAGGCTTAAGCCAAATACTGGATGGAAATCGACATTCGCATTAGCAAGGATTTTCATGCCGACTTGCAATCTGTTTCCGGTTGATTGCTCAAACCAACTAATTATTTTACGGTATGTAAAAGCCCATATATTGGCTCTGATTTTGGCTTTGATTTGATTATTCTCTTTCTCAACTAGCTCTAGGTAACAATGTCCTGAAGCATTTAGGCTTATTTGACTAACTTCAGCAATGACCCAGTAGGACAGTGAGAGATTTTTATTGATAGTTTTTTTGACAATGTTTGTTAAGTCGCTAAGTTTTATATTTTCCATTTCTCACTTTAAGGTTATAGTGATATAAGGTTTTAGACTAATTTGTTTATACTATGATTGTTAATTTCAGGCGGTTTCTATTAAATTCCATGAGCATGAGGTTTTGGTTGAGTTAATAAATAACAATAATAGAAAAAATTAGTCTTAGAACTATGACAAACCTGAAATTCAGATGAATATTACCAAAACATCAAATCCAGTATTTAGAAGTCTGGAAAACCGATCTACAATTTCTCAAGGCCAAGGTGTGATGAGTGCTCAGGGAGCGGCAACTAAAGCGATTCTGTTGTCGCTGATTATCGTTGTATGCGCGATGTATACTTTTGCTCAGACATTGCAAGGGGCTAATATGGGAGGTTTGGCGATGATGGGGGCTATTGGTGGATTTTTGTTGGCTTTGGTAACAGCATTCAAAATGGAGTGGGCTAGATTCACTGCCCCAATTTATGCTGTATTCGAAGGATTATTTTTAGGCGCTGTATCAGGGGTCTTTGAGAGGTCATATCCAGGCATTGCTATTGAGGCAGTGATGGGAACTATGGGGACATTATTAACTATGTTGATCATTTATAAAATGGGCTTGGTAAAAGTGACGAATAAATTTCGAATGGGAGTGTTCGCCGCAACAGGAGGTATTTTTTTGGTGTATCTTTTCTCATGGATTTTGAGTTTGTTTGGAGTGCATTCGGGTTTTTTGTATAGCGGAAGTCTATTTAGTATTGGTTTTACTATTTTTGCGATTATTATCGCAGCGTTGAATCTTGTTTTGGATTTTGATTTTATCGTCAGAGGGGAAGAGTCGGGTTTGCCAAAATATATGGAATGGTATGGAGCTTTTGGCCTTATGGTTACTTTAGTGTGGTTGTATATTGAAATATTGAATTTATTGGCAATGCTGGCGCAAAGAGATTAACAAACGAATAGATTGCAGACTTAGTTATTTGTTTAAAATCTTCAATGTTAAAGCCTGGATGTTCTTTTCCGCAATGCTTTTCTTCAATTCGCATTCCCAAATGATAAGGACTTTCCAGCCTAGCTCTATTAGTGAGGCATAGTTTTTCTTATCACGCAAGATGTTGTTTCGGATTTTCTTTTTCCAGTAAAATACATTGGACTTTGGCAGTCTGAAATTCTTGCAATTTTGATGGCCATGCCAGAAGCATCCATTGATGAATATAACAGTTTTATACCTAGGCAGGACAATGTCCGGCTTGCCGGGCAGAGTGGTATTTTTGTACCTTCCGTATAGGTTGAATCTAAAGCCCATCGAATGTAGTTTTTTTCTTACAACTAGCTCTGGCTTTGTGTTTTTCGATCTGATTTTAGACATTAATCTCGATCGAGATGATTTAGATATGGTATCTGTCAATGAAATATAGCGCTTTTTGAGAAAAAGTACTCAAAAACTTTGCAAAGGTAAATAAAGGTTGAACAGAATTTCTTCTGTCCCAACCTTTATTGCTTTTATCATTTAATCTTTTTTATTTACTTCACTGTTTCCTTTGATATTGGTGTTGATATTTTTTGGAGATCCCCAATAGTTTATTAAGCTGTTGTTATAAGTTTTGGCACTGAGCTTTTCTTCAGGGCTGATTTCGGCTTTAGCTGATTCTGTAAGTTCTATTTCGATATTTGAGCTAATAAGCTCTTTGGCTGATATTGTGGAATTTTCATTGCCTTCTATTTCCAAGTCCACGGTTTTGCCTGACAATGTTGCTTTGGAATTATCGTAAAGCTCTAGCTCTATTTTTTTAGCGTCAATATTTGAAGCGATTAATTGAGAGTGTCCATTTAAGATAAGTTCAATTTTGTCTACATTTTCAAAGTTAGCGTTGAGCGTCGCTTTTCCTTCTAGAATGATTTTTTTGACACCTGTTGGGATATTTATATCAGCGTTTATTCGACCCTTGTTAGGGTTTGACAAGTATAAAATTTCATCGCTTTGAGCGATATCGAGTTTGTTGCGAATTTCATTTGAAATTTCGATTCCTAAGTTATTCCCGATTGTAGATGAAATATCGAGATTCCCATCGATGATAATTTCTTCAAAGATTATGTCTTTCAGGCTCTCTGTATTGAGATTTCCTTGAGACAAATTGCATGATTGACAAACCAGATCATTTTGCTTGTCAAAATACCATACATTATTATCCAGCATATTTTCGTCGTAGCCAAATCTGTATAAAATATTCTTATCTAGTATATTGTCTAGGTCTTCGTCAATAGTGAATTTTTGGTCATATGGGATGAAAAGTCTCAAGCGAAGCTTTTGATCTCTAAACTTTGACTCAGGCTTGAAGAAATAAGAGTCATCCAAAGTCAAAGTAGAGTCATTTATTGTATAAGAGTAGGAGATGTCTCCGGCTCTGAGCATTGCCATTTCTTTGTTTTTGCCATGGGATTCTTTTAGTTCAATGATTTTTATGGACTTTCCATTATAGCCTTCAATTTGAAGATCATTTACTTGATGAGCTTTATAGCCATTGATTTTATTGCTATTAATCATGATGATTTCACCATTCAAATTCAATGTCTCTTCGGACTTTGCCGTTTCAATTTGGCTAAATGAAGTAGCTATTTGAGTTGATACAACCACGCTTCCGATTATTCCGATGCAGAAAAGACTTAGCAATGCCCAATGGATTCCTGACTTTATTTTTAAATCATTTTTGATTAACACTAGCCCGAGTATGATTAAATATGCCAATGGCGGAATCATAATCATTATAGTGAAGAAGTAGATTCCAATCGGGAAGCTATGAATGAACAGTGCCGCTGGAAAAGTTCCAAAATCAAAATTTACTAGGCCTACTACAATTAGCAGGAATATTATGCTCATGCAAAAAGTCACGACTCCAACAAGAATAAATACTACACCTGTGATTATACTGATGGCATCTTTTAAGAAGATTAAAAGCGGTTTCATATGCTTGCCAAGATATTCAAATACAGATGAAAGCACTCTGAAAGGAAGCAATATTATTTTCGCAAGAACAGACTCCTCTTTTTCATCGGTTTCAAGTTTTGACTTGATAGAATTTTCAATATTTGAAAGTGTTATAGGTTCTCCTTTCATCTGGACTCTGTCACTGAATGATTTAGCCTTGGGTGTGATGGACCATATAATGATATAAATCAATATGCCAGTTCCACCAAGAAAGAAAGAAAGTATAAATACCAATCGAATTACAATAGCATCAACGCCTAAATATGAAGCAATACCGCTCGCCGATCCGCTGATAATCTTATTGTTTGGATCTCTAAATAGTTTGCGGTTGAATTTTTGTTCTTCCAAGTCATCTTTAGCCGGGACAATGATCCACATGATGATGTATGAGATAAACAATCCGAAGAAAATAGGTGGAAACCAAAAAATACCGAAGGCTAGGCACAGGAATATTAGCCTTAGCCAAATACTGTCTACTTTGAAGTAATGCCCAAGACCTGCAAGAACGCCTGCCAATAGCTTTCTTTGAGTATCTCTGTATAATTTTTTGTTTGAAGGGGGCGTGTTATGGACTTTTTCTTCTTCATTTTCTTCTATAAATGGCTGGTCCTCAACTTCTTTGAAGTCTTCAATACTGCCCATCATAGAAATTATTTCCTCGACATCCTCAAGTGATATTACTTGTTTGTTTTTGTCAAGTTTGGTAAGAAATACTTCAGCGATTCTATTTTCGATATCGTCAATGATTTCTTCATTGTCTTCAAAAGTTGAGAAATATTTTCGAATTTCTTTGAGGTATTTTTGAAGCTTTTCGAATCCGTCTTCTTCGATATGGAATATTATTCCACTAATATTTATGCTTATGTTTTTTTTCATGATGGGATTAGGCTTTGGTGTTGAGTATAAGGTCTGTCGATTCTTTAAGTTCATGCCAAGTGGATGACATCATTTCTAAAAATTGGAAACCTTTTTCCGTTAGTTCATAATATTTTCTCGGCGGGCCAGAAGAGGATTCTTTCCAGCTGTAGTCGAGCAGTCCGCCTTTTCTTAGTCTGGTAAGCAGAGGGTAAAGGGTCCCTTCCACGACCATTATTTTAGCGTCTTTAAGTTCTGTCAGCATATCAGAAGCATATACTTCACCTCTGGAAATGATTTTGAGTATGCAGAATTCCAATATACCTTTTCGCATTTGTGCTTTGGTGTTTTCTATTTTCATTTGTGTAGTCTCTAAAGTACCTTGCAATACATAGTACTATACGCTAAGTTATTTCATATTGTTTGATTTTTCATAAGAATAATTTTAAAAAATAATGGAAAGTAAAATTACTTCATATAGTTATATAGAAAGGTTTTATAGTGATATGAGATTGAGAACCTATTGAATTAAAGGGTGTTATTGATATGAATTCCTAGTAAACGAAATGTGAAGGGTATGAAGAGAACACCTACTATTATTTTAAAATGCTTTCTGGTTCTTTTGGCTTGTTATCAAACAAGCTGTATCAGTGAGTTAACGAATTTGGATAGTTATTCGGACAGTCTTAATATTAACATTCCCGGCTCATTGCCAATGGGCGAGTTTAATTACAGCTTTGAAGACTTCTTGACAGAGATGGATAGTTCGGTTAATGTTGAAAGCCGAGATGGAAATTTGGTCTTGGTAGTGGAGGAAAAGCTTAATCCACAAAAAGCCGAAGATATTATTTCAATTGATGATCAGCAGTTTACAGATAGAATTTCATTGAACAATTCGCCTTTTGAAGTTAATGAGGACACGCCATTGAATATTCCCGAAGAGCGGTTTGAATTCGAGTTGAACATGGAAGATGATATATTATTGGATTCTGTATGGTTTAAAGGAGGTGTAATGGCATTGGAGTTTGAACCTATTAGTGATTTGCCATTGGATGCAAATATTGTTGTTTATTCATTGAAGGATGGTGAGAGAGTTCATAAGGAAAATCTTCGTATAGAAACAGGTGAGAGTAATCAAATTAACATTCCATTGACCTATTTGACCGGAGTTTTTGAAAATGAATCTCAAGTGAAAAATAGGTTTACATTGGGTATGGCGCTGCAAGGGAATATCCCTGCTAATCGTACAGTAGGAAATATTTTAGAGTTCAGAGTTAAATTGATAGATGTTCAATATAAAGCTGTATTTGGAGACTTTGGACATATGGCAATAGATATGGGGCAGACGAGCTTTGATATAGATTTGTTTGGAGACGAATTGGAAGGAGATATGAAGTTCGCTTCTCCAAGTATCACTTTTAATGTTGAAAATAGCTTTGGTTTTCCTTTTAGGTTGAACTTCAAAGACTTTAGCGCCCAGAAGAACGAGGAAGAGTATAAATTGAAAGGGATGGCTTTGAATCAAAATACGTTGGTTCCTCGACCAATGGAATTCAAAGGTAAGTCTTTGCATCAAATAATTATTGACAATTCGAATTCTAATTTGAAAGAACTGCTAGACGTTATGCCTGAAAGTTTTAATGTCGACGCTTCTGCTACTGTGAACGACATGGAGCCTTTTCCGCATTCGAATTATTTATTTGACGACAGCGAAGCGAAAGTTTCAGTAAATATGGAGTTGCCTTTTGATATAGCGATGCGAAAATTCGGTTTTAGGGATACCGTGGACTTTTTTAGCTTGGATGAGAAATTCACAAGCAGAGTGAAAAAAGCATTGTTGGAAATAAGGACTAAAAATGAAATGCCATTGTCGATTGGATTTCAGATTTTCTTTCTAGACAAGAATATGGAAGTAATTGATTCTGTGTTTACTGATCCGGATATCAACAACAAAATAGGGGCGGCCGAAGTGGATCAGAATGGTACAGTAACTTCAATGATGCAGGAAAAAGCATATGTCTTGTTAAGCGACAAGTTGATGGATAGACTTAGTGATATACACTATTATTCAATGAAGTTGCAGATGAATACGCCTTCCGAGATGGAGAGTGTTGCTTTTAGAAATACAGACAGCTTGAGTATTAAAGTAGCAATTCATGCTGATATAGACACAGGAATCAATGTAAGGGATAATATTAATGAAAGGATGTAGAGATGAAAAGAATTTTATTTGTAATAATATTTTTGACGAGTATTTCCTTGGGAGATTTGTATGCCCAGTATGACTTTAGTTTATATGATTTAGGTAATTTTACACCGCAAGCAAATGGCTTAAATCCTTCATTTTTCCCGGAAAAAAGGTTTTATATTGGTTTTCCTGCCGTTTCAAGTGTGAATTTAAGCATGACCAATGGGTTTTCTTTTAATCAGTTTTTTCGGAAAAATGATCAAGGAGAGTTCGTTATCGATTTGAATTACTTGGCAGATAACCTTGCTGAAAATAATTATTTGCGTAACTCAATTGAATTAGAGGTTTTTAGTTTCGGCTATCAAGTGAAAAAGAATTTTTTTAATATAGGCTTGAAGGCCAGGTTTCAAAATGATTTTGACATGCCCGATGGAATAATTAATGAAATTTTGGATGGTAACGGAAACATCGGTTTAGTGGAATTTGAAGGTTTGTCGCAACATGGATTTCAACCAGATGACGGCAAAAGTGACCTTAGAGAGATTGGCTCCGAAAGCTTGCAAATAAATTCGATTACTTTCGCTGAAGTAGGTTTGGGTTATGGACGCAAAGTGAATGATAGGTTGACTTTAGGAGTAAAAGTGAAATTTCTGAAAGGAATGGTTAATGTTGAGTCGAATAATTTGCAGGGAGCTCTTGCGACAAATTTATCTGAAAGTAGGTTGAGTATTTCTACAGATGCGGGAGCTGAACTGAAGACGACAGGAGTGATGGCCCTGATTAATGATGACAATAGCAATTATTCCAATTTTTTCGATTATGCGATTAAGAATAAGAATTATGGGTTTGCATTCGATTTTGGAGCGAGTTATCAAGTAAATGATTACTTGCATGTTAGCGGATCAATTATAGATTTAGGCTTTATACATTGGAAAGACGATGTGGAAAATCATCAGGTGAATCAAATTAATTATACATTGGATGGAAATGAGTTTTCGGATATTTTATCTTTTGAAGGAGGGGAAGACAAAATAGAGGATCGTTTGGAAGATGAGTTGGATGTATTGGATTCCACATTTCGGGTAAAAGCTATAGATAGGAGTTATAGAAGTACCTTGGCGTCGAAAATGTATTTGAACGGAACATTTACTTTGGAGAGGCACTCTGTGGGTTTGACTTTTGCTGGAACGTATAATCAGAATGATTTCAATCCTGGATTTAGTTTATTGTACTTTTATCAGATAAATGAATTGTTAAAAGCTGGGGGAACAGTAGGTTATGTTAATGAAGGAATTCATAATGTTGGTATTGCAGTTGCTTTGAATTTAGGCCCTGTTCAATTGTACACTACAACGGACAACCTCTTTGGTATTGTCAATGTGAATAATGCCAAATCGGCAAATGTTCACTTCGGGATCAACTTGCTCTTTGGAAAAGATCCGAATAAGGAAGATGATGAATAATGAAAAAAATGAATAAAGGCGCGAAATAATATAGTAGGGATTCGATAGTAGTAGGAAGAGCTTAAGCGAAATTTCGCTTAAGCTCCGCGCTATTTTAGTATTTTTTGATTAAACAGCAACGATGCCTTTGATATGCGGATGAGCTTCGTAATTCTTAAGTTCAAAGTCTTCATATTCGAAATCAAATAGACTTTCTCTGTCTTTGATAATCATCTGAGGAGAATCAAATGGTTTTCTTGTTAATTGAAGGCTGACTTGATCATAATGATTGGAATAAATATGGGCATCTCCTAATGTATGCACAAAATCCCCATATTCAAGTCCGCTCACTTTGGCGATCATCATAGTCAGTAGAGCATAAGAGGCAATGTTAAAAGGCACTCCTAAAAATATATCGGCAGATCTTTGATACAATTGACAAGATAGTTTTCCATCCGCGACATAAAATTGAAATAAAGCATGGCATGGAGGAAGATTCATATTTGGAATTTCACCGACATTCCAAGCACTTACAATCATTCTTCTCGAATCAGGATTATTTTGAATTTGATCCAAGACTTGTGAAATTTGATCAATGTGTTTGCCGTCCGCAGTTGGCCAACTTCTCCACTGAACTCCGTAAATAGGCCCTAAGTCTCCATTTTCATCCGCCCATTCATCCCAGATTCTCACTCCATTTTCTTTCAGGTATTTGATGTTGGAATCTCCTTTTAAGAACCAAAGCAGTTCATGGATAATGGATTTCAGATGAAGTTTTTTTGTAGTTAACAAAGGAAAGCCTTTGGATAGATCAAAGCGCATTTGATGTCCAAAGATACTTTTTGTCCCTGTGCCAGTTCTATCGTGCTTTTCCACGCCATTCTCCATGACATGGCGCATCAAGTCAAGATATTGTTGCATGTTATGAATTATTCAGACTTGTCAGATTTAGATTTTGAGCATGATTTGGATTTGCTGCATGATTTTGCATTTTGCTCATTGGAAGAAGTTTTAGCTTCCTTGTCTGCGCAAGCTTTTTTACAACTTTTCTTATCCGATGAGCATGCTTTTTTGTCTTCCTTGCTGCATTTTTTTCCGCATTTTTTTTCTGGGCACTCTACTTTTACATCGTTGGAAGTGATTTCCGATGCTGCAAATGATCCAAAAGATATAAGCAAAGATGCCGTCAATAATATCAATGTCTTCTTCATGCTAGTATTATTTTTTAAGTTGATTTAATAATTATATGATTTTTTCATAACATAATCAAGCAATGTTACAGCAAATTAGAGTGCATGACTTGAGCAATTCCGTCTAAATGCACCTTTTGTCTACCGTCAATGTTTTTGATCTCAACTTTTATATCAGCGATATGTTTTGTTTCATTGATGTCAACAATCTCAAATAAGGCTTCATATGCTACATCAACAAACATTGCTCTTTTGAAGCTTAAGCTTTGCCCAAGATACACAGAGCCTTCTCCCGGGAATTTAGTTCCCAAAACATTGGAAAAAATACTGGCTCCAAGCATTCCATGAACGATAGGTTTTTTGAAAGGCGTATTGGCAGCGTACTCTGCATCCAAGTGCAAAGGATTGAAATCACCTGTAACTTCGGCGAATTTATTGACCTGATCTTGAGTGAATGTGAATTTGTATGAATATGTGTCTCCTACTTTATACATGATATTTTAGATTAGTTTACCATCTGCCATTTCTAATTTTCTATCCGCCATATTCGCCAACTCATTGTTATGAGTTACTAAGACGAAAGCGCATTCTAATTCCTTACGCAGGTCCAAAAAAAGTTGATGAAGCTCTTTGGCGCTTTTTGAGTCAAGGTTGCCGCTTGGTTCGTCTCCAAAGACGATATGAGGCTTGTTGATCAAGGCTCTTGCGATTGCGACTCTTTGTTGTTCGCCGCCGGATAATGCTTGTGGTTTGTGGTCCGCTCTAGAAGAGAGGTTTAGCATTTCCAGTAACTCTTTAGCCCTTTTGACTACTTCCGCTTCTGGCTTTTGAGCTATATAGCCAGGCATGCATATATTTTCGAGTGCGGTGAACTCCGGCAATAGATTGTGAAATTGGAATACGAAACCTATGTATTGGTTTCTGAACTGAGCCAGTTGATTGGCTTTCATTTTGGTGATGTTCTCACCGTTGATGAGAATTTCACCAGTGTCAGGCGTGTCCAATGTTCCTAATATATGAAGCAAAGTGCTTTTTCCTGCCCCTGAAGCTCCTACAATAGATACAATTTCGCTTTTCTCCAAAGTGAAATCGACTGTGTCAAGAACTTGAAGGTCTCCGTAAACTTTTGATATACCTACTGCTTTTAACATTTCCTTAGTCATGCGTGAGTTTATTCCAACAAACATACAACTAAATGGTGTTTTTTGCTGTAGAGACGGGTTTTAAAATTAAATAAAAAAGCCGGACGATTAGATCCGACTAAAAATAGACATTATCACGATTGATTTTTTATACCATTTTATTTCCCTCCGGAGGGAATACAAGGGAGGATGATTAAGAAAACCATAAAAAACTAATCGTGATAAACATTAATATATGCTTGTTATATATTATCATATTTAATTTTGTGATCAACTTCTTTTAAGCTTAGTCACTTCGTCTTTGAGTTCGATGACGATTTTTGTCAAATCCTCAAGCGTGATTGTTGGCGCTTCTTTTTGAGCTGTAGTGCTTGTATTGTTGGCTTGCGTATTGTTTTGATAATAATTGTTTCCTTCCGGAAAGGCAACTGATATGAATGCTTTTGCTTCCCATACTTCCAATACATCGTCTCCAAATACTTCGTAAGGCTCGTAAGATTCATTATCGGATACTAGAAAGAATTTGCTGTTTTCATCCAAGTAATTAAAAACTCTTTTGTATACGACACCTTCGTCTTTAGTTACCAACACATAGGTTTGGCCATTTTTAACAGATGAGATATTTTCAATGTATTTGCTGATAATGACTGTGCCGGATTGCAATGGAAGCATTGAGTCTCCTGATATTTCAAATGCTCGATAAGTACCGTCATTTGGTAGCATAGGCAGTTGAAATTTAGGCAAATCTTGTATATAATCCGGATCGGCATAGCCTGAAGTGTATCCTGCGGAAGCTTTGTGTGGCACTAATTCGATGTTTTCATTTTCTTCATTATCGACAGTGATCGTCAAGATCTTTGTATCCGTTTTTGCGGGTTTGGTAACTTTGTTTTTAGCTTCGAAGATCGTTTGAATGTCTTTGATCTTTTTTTCAGAAAGCTTGGCGAATTCCAAAGTGATCAAGTGGTCAACAGATACTTTGAAAAGTCGTGATATCGTTAGCAAGTTGACAAGCCTGGGATCTGAGCGTCCTTCTTCATAAGCTCCAACCAATGATCTTTTCACACCGATTAGTTCTGCGAATTTGGCTTGAGTGATATTTAGTCTTTTACGAAAGAATTTTATATTTCTGCTTATTAGGGTCATTTTGCTAATAGTTTTTTATAAAAACGTATATTTTTAGACAATATAGTTGATTTTATTTACTTATAAAATAATAGACTACAAAAATTAGTATTCAAGCGGTCCGGTACAGTAGCAAATCATCTTGTTTTTGGCAAATTCGGTGAAGGCTGTACAGGTGGTTGTGTTGGTAGCAGTCATTATTTAAAAAATGTTTAATTTCTTTTTTTAAATATTCAACTACTTCATTTTCTGACTCGTTGCCAATGATCAAGTAATATCCATAAACAGTGAGTTGGCTTTGTTCATACCAATGAAAATGGAGTTGTATCTTGCCTGAATTGAGTTCTTTGGGGAGCAGTTTCAAGGTTATTGGTGATTTCATGGCAAAAGACGCTAAGATTTATAGAATACTGTCGATTGATTTCTAGCAAATTTATCAAAAATAAATTAATTAGCAATATGTTGCCATTTTTTTTAGTGTTTTAGTTTTTTGAAGCTTGGGTATATTTTTTGAAAAAGAATGATGAATATTTATATATTTGCTGACACAGTTAACAACAAAAATCAATAAAATGTCAAAAAAAGCGGAAATCCAAACTTCGAAAGGCGTGATGAGCGTTGTATTTTATGACAACGATGCACCTAATACAGTTGCCAACTTTATCAAACTTGCTAAAGAAGGTTTTTACGATGGTTTGAAGTGGCATAGAGTAATACCTGGCTTTGTGATTCAGGGTGGTTGTCCTGATGGAACAGGCGCAGGCGGTCCTGGTTATTCTATTGATTGCGAGCTTACAGGCGACAATCAATTTCATGACAAAGGAGTATTGTCTATGGCTCATGCTGGAAGAAATACTGGCGGATCTCAGTTCTTTATTTGCTTGAGCAGAGCTCAAACTCAACATTTGGATAGAAATCATACTTGCTTTGGCAAGGTTGTGTCCGGGCTGGATGTATTGGATCAAATTAGACAAGGAGACTTGATCGAAAAGATTGTCGTGACTGAAGAATAGAACTTTGAACTCAGATGTTGCAGCCCGCTAGAAATAGCGGGCTTTTTTATTTTTAGGAAATGCAAGACTGCTCTTGGATTTTTAGACTACCATTTTCAAAAAACTTTTGTAGGCGGCAAGAGTTGATTTACAAGATCAAATATTGCAAAATATGTATTACAGCTTTTGGGGAATGCACTTGTTTTGGTGGATAATTTGGGTTCTGTTGCTTGTTTGGATTTTTATGACTCCCTACACCATACCGGGAGAAATGAGACCCAAGGAGGATCCGTTTGATATCTTGAAAAAACGATTCGCTAAAGGGGAAATCAATGAAGAGGAATATAAAAAGAAGAAAAAATTCCTAGAAGAAGACAGAAAGTCTTCCAAAGATCAATCGAAAGATAAAAAATGAGTTATCTGTCCTTACAGGTAAATGCAAGGACAGATAATTCGAATCAATCCATCGAAAGGTAAACCATGGCTTCTTTCACAGATTTTACTGGAGGATAACAAGCCTGACCGCTACAGACGAATATTAATGATTCTTGTTGGCCATTAGCTTTATCCTTGGCCATTGGCAATTCGCTTTCAGCACTTGCAAAAACTTCATTGATCAAACCTTTTTCTTCAAACACGAGCCTTGTTTTCTGAATATCAGAACCGCTCAGAATTATTTGAGCTGGCGATTTAACCACTTTAGCATATATCGATGCCCATTTTGACATGTATTCGACTTCGGTTAGTGCCAATGGAGCCATTTGGTTTAGCATACTGTAAAGCATATTTTCCAGATATTCATCATCGAATAATTGTGACAGGTAGTAAAGGTTGTCGGCCATGACAGCATTTGATGATGGGATTACCTGGTCGAAGATATCCTTTTTACGTGAAATTAATGCTTCTCCATTTTGGTCAGAATAAAAGTATAGTTTCTCTTCATTATCATAAAAGTTTTCAATGACATAATCCGCGAACTCTTTAGCTTTCAAGGCGTATTTGTCTTCCAGAGTCGCTTGATGCAATCTTAATAGCGCGGATATCAGATGAGCATAATCTTCAAGGTAGGCAAGGGCTGAATTCGTTGGATCTTTTAATGAACGAAGAAGTTTGGAGTCATTTTGAATGTAGATTTCCAAAAGCTTATTCATATGTGAAACAGCTTTGTCGAGATATTTTCCATCTTTTGTAGCTAGAAAAGCATCGGTAAGGCCTTGGTTCATCATTGCATTCCAACTTGTCAATGCTTTGTTGTCCAGACCCGGCATAACTCTTTTCTTTCGCTCTTCGAATAATATTTGATTCGCTTCAAGGAGCGTTTTATCAACCTCCACAACGCTTATTTTATGTTGATCAGCGACTTTTTTCAAATTGTTTTTGAAAATAATATTTTGGCCATCTTCAAAGTTGCCTTCTTTGGTGATTTGATAAGCTGAGATAACTATTTCAGCTTCTTTTTCAGAAATCAGATTTAAAATTTCTTCATAAGTCCAAGTATAGAATTTGCCTTCGACTCCTTCACTATCAGCATCCAAAGCGGAATGGTAAATTTGATCTTCCAGAAGACATTCCGTGGCAAATTTGTCGATGCCTTCAATAATGCTTTTATAAAGAGAAGAGTTTGACTTCAAGTACCCTTTGGCATAAAGCGACATCAATTGGCCATTGTCATAAAGCATTTTTTCAAAATGAGGCGCGAACCATCTTTCATCTACAGAATATCTGCAAAACCCACCGCCTATAATATCATATATTCCTCCATAAGCCATTTTATCCAAAGTGAAAAGCGCATGTTGAAGAGCGGGTTCGTTTCCTGTCAGCGTATTGGCGTTTAATAAAAATTCCCAAAGCGAAGGCATAGGAAATTTTGGCGATTTTTTTATGCCGCCAAATTCCGGATCAAAATTTCTGGAAATTTGGCCGACCATGCGGTCGACTCTTTCTTTGGCGTAATCATGAGCTTGGTCGTTAAGTTTATAGCGATTTTTTTCGCTGACTTGAATAGCTCCCGTAAGCTTTTTGGCGCTTTGAGTAAGCTCTTCTCTGCGATTTTTGAAGGCCTCGTCTATAGCCATAAGCAATTCTTCCCAGCGTGTAGGAGGAAAATACGTCCCTCCGTAGAACGGCATTTGATCAGGGGTAAGGAACACATTCAACGGCCACCCGCCTTGAATGCCCATTTTTTGGACGGCGTCCATGTAAATATTATCGATATCCGGCCTTTCTTCTCTGTCGAGCTTTATGCAAACGAAGTGCTCGTTCATGATTTGGGCAAGCTTTTCATTTTCAAAGCATTCTCTTTCCATCACATGGCACCAGTGACAAGCCGAGTATCCAATGCTTAAAAGTATTGGTTTGTCCTTATCTATAGACTCTTGAAGTGATTCATCGTTCCACATTTTCCAATTTACAGGATTGTGGGCATGCTGTAACAAATATGGACTTTTCGAATGAATAAGGTCGTTGGTGTATTTTGGTTTGGTTTGTTCGGGACTCATGATCAAATGATTGTTTGAAAAGCTAATTTAATAAAGGAAAATGAGAGTGTGGTGGAGTTTGGAAGATTATTAAAAAGCTGGATTAAGAGAATTCACATACATCTATAGTGTTTGTTTTATTTGAGTTGCCAAGTTGTGATAAAATTTCATTTTTCTGAATTTGAGACGATAAAAAAATAATAGCGTGATAGCCTTTTGGAGCAGATATAGTGTCCTTTGCAAGCATTATAATACGTTCGATCTTAAATTTTGAAAAAATATATTGGGAAGACTTGGTGGAGGAGAGTACTGTAAATGTGTCGCCAATTTTAATTTCACTTGACAAAACTCCTGTATAAAAAGCTAATTGGCTTGAATATTTCTCTAATTCGTTTTTCGGTGGAGATAATATGTCTAAAACAGAAACTTTTGGAGTCATTTCTTTAATGTGAAATACTTGCGAAGTCATGTTTAATATTTATTCTCTAAAATTAAAATGGGGATGTTCAATTCATTTTTCAATAAATACGCGTCATTCTTAATGCTTTTTAGTACCCCGTGATTAAGAAGGTTTATTCTTTTGCCATCTTTAAGAACAAGGTTAAGCTCATAACAAGGGAATGTTTGAGAGTGCTCTCGACGAAAGTGAACTTGCTTGGTTATAAATTGCAAGGCTAAGAATTGATCGAAAGGGATTATTTTACTGTCAATTAAAACCTGCTTATCAAGCCTAAAGATTCCAGAAGATGATAGAAATATTCGAAGCCCAATTCCTATGATTATAAATATGCCTCCCATGTTAAAAAACAATTCTAATGATTTTAATATGGAAAGTGCTTCAATACCAAATTTTAGTATAAAAGTATAAACTTTGAATGTGAATTCATTTAGTCCCAATAGTATAAAGGCCCAAGAAAATATTTTTGACATGAATGTTGATTTTATTTTGATGGATTCAGGGCTATTTTTGATTATTTGAGCCGTCATCATGTTATTGCCGCCATTTTTCATCTCGCTCCAATCTAAAGCATATTCAGAATTTGCGACGGAAAATAATTGATGATCGGAAATTTCTTTTTGTTGATTTAAGCGTTTTTTTGCCGTTGCATTTGTCCAAAAATATCCAATGCCGCAGCCTATCAATATTGCGAGCATGCTGAATAATCGATAATTTCTAAATTGAAGGGCTTTGACCTTGTTCACTTTAGCTTTCAAGTCTTCTTCTTTAAGTTGGTTGTTCTTATTTAGCTTATTAATGGTTTTTTCGTGTTCAATATTTTGATTCCACAACATTTTCAATGGTTTTGAAAATTGAAATGCCATAAATAGAATAAAGAAAAAGGAAAGGAAGTGAGACCATTTTAAATTGTTCATGATGACAAAAGCGTTTGTTTTAGTTAATTGACATAATAAATTGAGGTGTTCAATATGGGATGAAATAGTGATCCGAAATAAAATTCTTGTAATATATGTAAAATATATGAATAGATAGTAAAAATTATAATTGTCGGTTTAATAGTGCAAGCATTTAATCTTCAGTAGAGGAGACAATTTTTCTTTTATATTATCAACTTTTGGGTTTTCAAAACTGAAATTACTTTCAATTTTGAAATGAATAAACCCTTTAATTTTACATTATAAACTTGCCAATATATCCATATTGGATGATTTTCAATAAGAGGGGCTTATTAAATACTAATGATTCGTTCGGTAAAAATTGAATATGTCTTTGATTGCTTTAAAGCAATTATGTATTTGGATATGACAGTATAGTCGATAAAAATATTGAGGAATGGTTAGGCCACTTCTTGTAGTTTTGTTTTGGGCTTTATGAAAAAGCAGTAAAGTTTGTTAACCTCAATAGAGGCTTTGGTTTTTTGGCTTTTCCAAGAAGGGAGGGAATTTAGCTCGAAATCTCAGTTATTATTTTGAAGAAAAAATAGCCACTTATATGCTCTTTCTCAAACGAGAAGATGGGTTGAATGAAATCAAATATCATTAAAATTTATGAATAGTAATTTTACTAAATTGTCATTTTTGAGAATTAAAGTTATACTTTGTTTGACTATAGTGTTTCACTGTGAAAATTTGATGGGACAGAACGAAACTGATACCACAAATTTTTCTCGCTTGGTAAAGTTCCCTCTTTTTACATCGGAATTTATTCACTATCCAGCTACTAATTATGACCAAAATAAGCTGTTGCTAAGCGAAGTCAGAACCGCTGTTAATTTAGGTTTTCCTCTTGATAATAATCAGACCATTTTGACTTCTCGATTAGTACATTCTTATTTCTCTTTTGAGGCGGAACATAATCTAACCGGTACGCAAGTTAATAAATACTATCAGTCAATTGCTGTTGGAATTGGCTTTGTGAGAATGCTAAAAAAGAATTGGAAAATTTCTTTTATGCTTATGCCAACTATTGCCTCTGATTTTGTAGAGCCTTTGCATGCAGATGATTGGATTTTCCAAACTTCATTTTTAGCGACCAAACGCGTTGATAAGAATATCGAATATGGGACTGGGCTTATATATACGACAACTTTTGGTAGGCCTATGATTTTGCCGTTGTTAAACTATCTAAGAAAGAAAAATAATTGGACGACAATAATTTATTTGCCAGCTTATTTAGCTCATTATTTCGAACCAAGTGATAAATTTCGATTAGGATTCAAAGCGACTGTTTTTGGCAATCTTTACAATGCAAACTTTGATTCGTATCAGCTTAATGAGCTTGAATTTGCAAATAGAGTTTCATATACAAGAATTTTGATTGGCCCAGATTCTCACATGAATATTTTTGGAGACTTTTATATCAATTTGAGTGCTGGATTATCTGTTCGTAATCGAATTGAAATACAAGATGATAATTTGAATATGAAAGGTAGCATTAACACGGATATTAAACCATATATTAATGTTGGCATTAAGCTTCTTAAATAGTTAATTCAGGATTAATTTTTTTTTGAATTTATTTGATTATTTTTCAAGGATTAAATTAGGGTGTATGTGAAAACGTTTTTTGCAAAGGGTGTTTGTATCAGTTATTTCACCTTCAATATTTTTAAAGCTTATGTAAATAGTTGGCTACTCTCAATAATATAGTTATGATTTCAAAAAATACTTTTTCAGCGATATTGGATAAAAATGGCCCGGATCAATTGGAATTTGAATTGATTGATCAATTATGCCAGAGTCATCCAGAGATTTTAAAGCAAATAAATAAAAAGGATTTGTCTTTTTTAGTATCGTCAGAGTCAATAATGGGGCATATACTCAATAAACCCTTTGGGTATGCGGGGGACTTTAAAATCATAGACAGGATTTATACAAAAGATGCGTCAGATGAATTTAGAAAATGGGATGATTATTCTTTGTCAAACTCTGCTGCAAAAGCTGTTAGAAATAGGAAAGATTATTTCAAATTGCTCATTAAAGAAAAGCTTGATCAGAAGGGAGCATTGAATGTTTTGAACATCGCTTGCGGCCCCGCTAGGGATGTCTTTGAGATTTTTGAGGAAATTGCTGATAGTTCTAATCTAACATTTACATGCTTGGATTTGGATGAGAATGCGATTGAATATGCTAAAGAGCTCAATGAGGAAAATTCTGACAAGATTACTTTTATCCATAAAAATATCTTGAAATTTGATACTGATTCAAAATACGATTTGATCTGGTCGGCAGGCTTGTTTGATTATTTTAATGACAAGGCCTTTGTGACTATTTTAAACAGAATGGGTGAATGGATGGATTTGGAAAGTGAAATTGTGATTGGAAATTTTAATGAAGATCATAATCCAAGCAGAAATTATATGGAGATAATAGGAGAGTGGTTTTTGAAACATAGAAGCATTGGATCGCTTGAATCTTTGGCATTGGAAGCTGGTTATGATAAAACCCAGATCAAGGTTAACAGTGAACCTGAAAACGTGAATTTATTTTTGCATGTTAAAGCAGATGCTAATTTAAGTTTTGGCCTAAAAAACCTGTAATGTAGAGGAATAAATACGTGAAAATGTAAAATGATATTCATTGTTTTTGAATATCATTTTATCTAGTATCCGCTTACCTTTTTGCAATTTTAGCCAAAATCTTAAAATCGTCTTTATAAGCCAGTATTCTATTGATTCCGATCAGTTCTGATTGGTTTTCCAATTTCCATTTTTTCAACGCTTTATCTGCAACGATCAAGCCCGCGAAATTTGCCAATGTAATTCCAATCCAAATCGATTCTATATTAATCCATGAGCCTAAAAAGGCGAAAGGGATCGTCAATACTAGAGACTTAATCAAGGTTAATCTGAGCGATGTATTTGGTTGATATACACCATTGAAAAAGGAAGTGGTGGAAAGTGTCAGCCCATATGCCATGAATGATATTCCCACGATATAAAAATAGTTGGCAGTATGATTAATTACTACAGGGTCATTTGAGAATATGGATGTAATCGAGGTGGAAAATGCAATAAGCAAAATATAAAAAGCGATAGACCAATATACATTTAGCTTTCCCGCGTAGATTATAATTTGATCGAGTCTTTCTTTGAGTTTTGCTCCGTAATTTTGAGCGACCAGTGGAGTCATGATGACGCTTAAAGCAAGTATGCCGGTGAGTCCTAATGACTCGATTCTCACTGCAATGCCATATGCCGCGACAGCTTTTTCTCCATAATTGGCGACAAGGGCAGTGATTACTGTTATTGCCACAGGGTTTAGTATTTGAGCGACTACAGCAGGCATTCCAATTTTTAAAATTTCGCTTAATGCGGATTTCATTTGAGAAAAAAGCAATAGCTCGTAGATTGACCATAAGTTTTCCTTATGCAATAAAATGGTCATTAGAATAAATGTTACTCCCCAAGAGATAACCGTGGCCAATGCGGCTCCCTGCAATTCCATAATAGGGAAAGGACCAATGCCGAAGATTAAAAGATAATCAAGTGCAAGATTGCAAACACCTCCAATAGCCATGATGATAGTTGATTTAACCATGACTCCCTTAGCCATGAGCGCTGCATTTCCAATTAGCGTGCCTACCAAAGCGAACATCCCAATATAGATGATTTCCATATAGTCGGAAATAAGTATGATTGCGTTATGATCTGCTCCAAGCATTTGGAATACAAATGAAATGGAAAAATAGCCTAAAGTTCCTATGACAACAGTGACTATCATAAAGCTAAACTGCGAAATAGTCGTGAGGAATTTCGCTTTGTTTAAATTCTTCTCGCCAATGGCTTTGCCTACAGCCGCTGATATGCCGGATGCCAAACCCATGAATAAACTGACGATCAATAGGTAGACAGGATAAGAAAATCCTATTGCGGCTAATTCATTTGTGCCAAGCTTGCCAATGAAGTAGGTATCCACGAGTTGAAATAGAAATGTTAGCAACATACCGAACGAAGCCGGTGCGATCATAGACAACAGCTCTTTTCGTATAGGTTTATTTTCTGAGAGATTTTTCATGATTTATTTTAATTTGTACTCAATGCCCAGCAAGGTTTGTGTGTTGTGTTTTTCGATTCCTTCTACGGTTTTAGCATTGTAGAGAAGATTGTGGCTGATATTAATTCTGACTTTGGACGATAATTTTGTGCTGATTGTGATGGTGTTATTAGTCCCCCAATATGCTTGTTCTTTTAATGAGTGATAGGTTTTGAATTGCCATACAAGGTTCAATAATTTGCTAATCGGATATGAGCTATTGATCAATGAGCCTAATGCAAGAGCTTGGTGCGAGGATTCATTTTTAAATTCAAAATCCATATAGCCGGCATGCGCAGAAATTTCGATATACTTATTTTTCGACTTTTTTAAAATGTTGCCGCCAAGTCCGACTCCGCTGATCAAAGCATGATTGATTTGATATGAAAATGCAAAACCATAGTTGATTACAGCTACTGGGAAAATGTCAGCATTAGGATTAATTTTCAATAGATTATTTACCCACAAGTCATTCAAAACGGTATGACCTTCAACGTGTTGATAGTGATAGTCAGCGCTTAATGAATAACTGAAAATGTCATTAGAAATGTTGAATGATCCTTTTGGCTTGATGCCGATTTGGTTTAGATTTCCCGTTTGCCAATTTCCCAATACAGCTATCTTTCCACTTGTTGTCAAGGGATCATTGGCAAACAGAAAATTAATGGAGCAGATCAGGCTTACAGTTGTTAGAATTATTTTCTTCATATTTATTTGACATTATAAGCCTTGTCAAGCGCCTTGTTCAGTTCTTTTAGTGATTCGGATTCAAAAGGAGATTGAGCGATTTGAATGCTATCACCTTGGATGGTTTTGATGTATTTGATATAGTCGTCAAGCGACCAATTAGCTGTATTATTTCTGCTTCCTGGGATTTGACGTTGAGCGGCGCTGAATCGGCAAGCTCCCGGAGCGAAGTACACAACTGACCATTTTCTGGATTTCAACTGTTTGAAGAATTCATCGTCGTTAGTCACATATACATATTCCGCGTTTCCGGTAAGCGAAGGAGCTATTTCCGCGAAACTCCTTGAAAGTTCAGGGTCGCAACTTCTGGCAAGAATGCTCTTTTTGGAATTGTCTTTTGATGCTTTGTTTGATTGGGCTGTAGCGTTCATAATGATTAAGTTTAATATTGTGAATAGTATCGTTTTGGGGATAAGTGATTTCATATTTACATGACAGTTTTGATTTCTTCTTTTTGGCTTAGAATCGCTGATTCAAATTGGTTTAATTGTTCTTTATGCTGATTTCTGAGGCTTTCTTCGGTTATGCCTTTTTCCGGATCAAAATTTTGGTGAAATGAAGGAAGTGAAAAGCGCGTGATGGTATTTTGATTCATGTAAGAATACATGTTAACCGCAAAGTCGAGAACGGATTTTCCTCCTCTTTGACCAGGCGATGTCGCCATCAGCATCATAGGCTTGTTTTCCCATACGTTTTGATCAATTCTGGATATCCAGTCGTAGATATTTTTGTAAGCAGAAGTGAATATTCCGTTGTGTTCGGCAAATGAGATAATGATGCCGTCAGCACTGCTTATTTTTTCTTTGAATGCCAGAGCTAAGGGATGAATTCCTTCTTCATTTTCTTTGTCAATGCTGTAGATTGGCATTTCAAAGTCATTAAGGTCCAATATCTCAAAGGCTATATTTTCTAATTGATTCGCTGTGAATGCAGCTAAGGATTTATTGATGGATTCTTTGCTGTTTGTGGCGCCGAATGCTATTATCTTTTTCATTGTAATGCTCTTTTTTAATGTACATTACAAAGGTCAGGGAATTAGATGCGCTGAAAAAGGTGAAAAGTGGTCAAAGAAGGGTGAAAAATGGATTATGTTGTAGAACTTCTTGCTATATTTATGATAGGGATAGCTAAGTATTATATTCAGCTATGGAGGTTTAAAATATTAGAAAAAAGACATATATACAAAATCCACCTTGGTCGGATATCGATCAGAATGTTATTTTCATCAAATGAAATTATTATGTTATTGCATATTATAATGAATATTCAACAGTGTTTTTTATACTATTTGTTATAGCACAAAAGAAAGGATGTTAAAATTCATTCTGCGATATAAAAAAATATAATGATTGGAATAATGGATGAAAAAAAGGTTGGATACTTCGTTAATTAAACTTTGACTATGAATATAATTGATTATACTTACTATATATGCTTAAGACTATCTAGGCGTATAAATGATCCGAAGAAATCAAAAGATCACCATATTACAAATGTAGCAGGCGGGCTGATGATGATACTTTTAATATTTATTTTATCTTTTTCTCTGGGGATATTATCAGTATTTAATTTCACGCCTAATAAAGATTTTATTTATGGAATCGGTATTACATTTCCAATTATAGCTTCTATTTATATCGGAATCCGGTTTGAGCGCAAAGATAAGTGGAAGTTTTTAGAGGAGAAATATAATAAGCAGAGTGAATCAGAGAAAAAGAAAAATGACAGAATTGTTATTAGCCTAGTTGGAGGAAGTATGCTACTTTTATTTCTTGTCTTTGCAATAAATGTTATTCTAAGGCACCATATATAAACCGATTCTAGTCTAATGTAAAGAAAAAACTAGTTCAAGGTACCTCTTAAGAAGTAACACTGAAGCAAGTTTTCAACTTGTTTCCAATGTCGATAATAATTATATCTAAAAGCCTAGGTATAAGCTGAGGCTTTTTCGTTTTTTTGACGAAAATAGCAGAAGATACCAGTAAAGTATAATTTGCAAACCTGTGTTAGGGGAGGGTTCCAATTATTCTAATATTAAACACTAATAAAGGAAGTTGATTTTATGAAATACATATTATTCATAACTGTTTTTATGTTATGCTTACAATCAGGATATAATATTCAAAAAATTGAGAGTAAAGACCTCGGCATTGTAAATAATTCAAGAGATTCTATTTGTTTTTCAATTACATTTATGTATCCTGATACTTCTATAGTTGAATATAATCCATTAAATGACCCATCTAATCATTTAGTAAAGCCTTTTTCCAGTAAAGAAATTACGGGACGAAATTCTATAAGATACAGTTTTTGGGAAAAAATTTTTTCATATAATAATAAGGCATATCTATTTATATTTAATTATGACACACTAGTTAATAACAATTGGATAGATGTGCGTAAAAAATATAAAATTGAAAATCGTATAGAATTAAGTAAAATATATTTAGATAGTATTAACTGGACTGTGATATACTCTCCCTCTGAGACCAAGAGTGATTAAAAAATAATCCAGTTCAAATCTGTGACTTGGACTTATATTGGACCAAGTTTTCAACTTGTTCCAAATGCCGATAATAATTATATTCATAAGCCTTGGTATAAGCTGAGGCTTTTTTGATTTTTGACGAAAATAGCAGACTATGCTAGCAAAGCACAGGTTGCAAACCTGCGTTAAGGAAGTTTAAACGCTTAGAAATATATCAACGAGATCCTGATGACCCTGAACAAATGTTGTATGAAAGAAAAAGTTTGGACTAAGTTTGCAATAATATTATTATTGATTATTCCTTTTTACATTCAATACGACCTTGAAAGATATATATATCAACAAAAAGAGCAATACTGTATTGATATCAAAAGAAAAAAATATACACCTGCTTTGTATTATTATTGTAAATTTATTTTTAAAAAAAATGAAGTTAGGAACTTAAATCAATTTTACATTAAAAATGGAAAATGTATAAAAAAATATTATTCTTCAAATGAAACAAAGGATCTATATTTTATTTATTGTTATCTATCTGATTCTAGTGAGTAATTAGATTTCTTAGGTTCCCTATATGGTTGGAGTTTAGATTAAAAAATAACCCAGTACAAGTTTATTGACTTGAGCTTATCATTGCTTGAGTTTTCAACTCAAATAACAGTTGGGTAAGCTATAAAAAACTAAAATAAAAAGACTTCGGTATGATACTGAGGCCCACCATTTGGCCCACCTGGCTCAAGTCTTTGACTTGGGCCAAATGTCGGCAAAGATCTAATATCTATAAATAATTATATCCAAAAGCCTTGGCTTTTGTTTTTGACTAAAATTGCAGAATATGCCAGCAAAGCACAGATTGCAAACCTGCCCTAGAGCAATGAGGAATTCCAAAGGACAAACTTTTAATAGTCTATATAGCCAATTAACTTTACCAAGATGGAAAATGGCAGATAAAATAGAAGGCCTGAAAGAAGTATTTCAAAAAGCAGTAGATAAAAAAGGAATTAGATACCCTGATAATTGGCCTCAAAAAGAAAAAGCTGGTAAATCTTTGATTATTTCAGAAATATTAGGTAAGGGTGAATCTTATAAAGATTTTAAATAAAAAGAAATGGCATATAATTTAGAAGGATTGGAATCTTTTTATTTTTATAAAAAATACCATAAAGAATATAATTTAAGTGGTTCACTTAGACCTGCAGATCTAGTCCCAGAAAATGATTTTATTGAAATAGAAAGCATATTTGGAATTGATAATACTGAATTAGTTTATCAAGAACAAAAAAAGATGGTTAATGAGATTTTACTAAAAAGAAAAAGTTTATTAATTAACGATAATAATTTCGATAAAAGTTTTTATAGAGGAAAATATTTATTGTATTATCCAAGCTTTTCTTTAATGGATGGAGGCTCAGAGGCGGCATCTGATGGATTTTTCACATATGCGCATGAACCTCCATCGGGTTTATGGGTTCATTTTACAATAGATAGAATAAAGTTTACAGATCTTACAAGTGTTTTGGTTTCATGGATTCCTGAGGAGTTGGTAGAGCTAGTAGAGTTAGCAATGAGTGTAGATGCTAGTTATTGTTTGGAATGGGGGTATATTCCCCAATATGATCTAAGTTTAGATTAAAAAACAACCCAGTTCAAGCTGTGACTTATTTGATTTTTGACTAAAATAGCAGACTAAGCCAGCAAAGCACAGGTTGAAAACCTACGTTAGGGCAGTGAGGATGGCCAGTTCGTTCGCATTTGCAATGCGAATGCTTAAAACAGAGTGTCTGAAGGTATACAAATCCATTTTGGGCGAATAGAATTGGCTTTTCAATTCATGCTAAGTTTTTTATCTTTATCGTAATCAAAAGATAAGAACTATGCGGGAGCATTTTCTAAACTACTGGTTACCCATATAGATAAAAATAATTATGATTAATGTTCTTTTCGTTGCATCTAATGTGATTGCTTTTGTTTTCACTATGTTTAATGCCGATGTAATTCAAAATACTGATTATGATGAATTTATTTTAATGGCGATAGAGGACTTTACAAACTCAAAAATATATAAAAATGGGAATATATTTTCAGTCAGTGTATATGATGATTATGATGAAGATGTAATCGTTATTAGAATAGGTGAACCATCCCATAAGTTACTAGTGACAAATAAAGCTATAGTTGGAAGTTATAATAGTAACTTACCTACAAGGATTTATAGATCTGATAATAAATTAATATATTGGTGGAATAGCAGATACCCTTTAACTAAAGAGGTTTTTGTTCATTTTTCTGAATATAATTTATTACAAGATGATGAAGATGGGTTTATCCCAGTGCCAGATAAATTAGTATGTAATCAATGTAAGGCAGTACACTATTATTTTTGCAAAACAAATGTGGAAATATTTAAAAAGGTTAAAACTTCTAAAGGTGTTGGATACTATAAACCACCGAAAATAAATTGTTTTGATCAGTAATTTCGTTCCCCTCTAGCACCCAGAGTGATTAAAAAAAAGCCCAGTTCAAGAATATTTCTTTGACATACATTGGAACAAGTTGAAAACTTGTTCCAAATGCCGATAATATTTATATTCATAAGCCTTGGCATAAGTGAGGCTTTTTTGATATTTGACGAAAATAGCAGAATATGCCAGCCTAGCACAGGTTGCAAACCTGCGCTAGGCCAGTAATGCTGAGTTAGATTTAGTTGAAGAAATGAAAATACTGATTAATATATTTTGTTTACTATTTGTTTCATGTGTTTCTAATAAGTCTCAATTGAGACTTATAAAAGATGGTAAGCGAATCATAGAAACTGAAAATAGAACACTTTATGTTGTAAAAGAAAATGAATATGAAAATATGAAAGGAATAGTTCTTTTTGAAGAATCTATATCTAGTGTATGTCAAGGTGTTTTTGATAAAAATAAATTTGAATTAGATGATAAAGAAGTAATATTAATAAACTTTGTTATTTCTTTAGATGAAGATAATATTACTAAAACTGAGTCAATATTTGTTAAAGATATAATAAAAAGGGAAGGTATAATAGATCCTAATGTGAAAGAAAAATTATATCAGGCCTTAAAGGATATTAAGTATCAAGTTTATTTAAGGCCATATAATTGTGGGGCAAATACTATATTTAATTTTTCATTTTTTATTACTTCAAAACCTTTGATAAATTAGTAACACTGGACCAAGTTTTCCACTTGTTCCAAATGCCGATAATAATTATATTCATAAACCTTGGCATAAGCTGGAGCTTTTTTGATTTTTGCCTAAAATAGCAGACTATGCCAGCAAAGAACAGGTTGCAAACCTGCGCTAGAGGAGGAAACGTAAAGGATTTAATAAGCGACAATTTGATAAGTACTATTTCTCAGGGAAAAAGAGATCTGAATTCATCTATGATTTAACATATTGTAGAATAAAGATAAATAAATCATGAATAAGCTGAAAACAAAAGAAATTGGATGGTACGATTTTGAAGAAGAATTTTCGAATGAAAATGATGAGTTTTTTGAAAATATATTTTCAAAAAACTCATCATTAATAATAATAGGTCAATCTCAAGCACTAAGCATTGAATTATATCCATGTTTGATGAAAAAATTCTCAGATATTGATTTGTATTTTGAAGGGCTTAAAATTGAAGATTATGCTTTCAATAATGATGATAATGATATTGTAATAATCTTTAGAGTTAAAGATAAAAGTGAAAAAATAAAAAAATGTATTTATGAGGTATTAGAATATTTTTCAGTAACAACCCTTATACCTCTAGATAATGAATATCAAAATATTAGTTCTATGCTTAATTATCATAGAGAAAATTTTGGAGCAAGAAATAAAGGTCATAATTGGAATCGATATGGAATAAAAAGTTTTTTCACTTATTTTGAAGGATGCTTATCAAAAACTTATTGGGAATAACTCTGGTAGTTCTCAATTTTCTTCAAGAAAATGTAATCGTTCGCATTTGATGCGAATGTCGATGTACGCCCCATATGGTTAGAGATTAGATTAAAAAGTACACTGGAACAAGTTTTCAATTTTTTTCAAATGTCGATAATAATTATTAATAGATAAATAATGCTTTATTATGAGATCATTTTCTTTGTATTTAATTGTCTTTTTTGTAGTGAATTCGTGTATAATAAAAAGAGGTAAATGGGATCAAGGAAAATGTCGGCCTAAAAAAGAACATTTTAAAATTAAAAAAGAGCCATTCCAACCTACTGATAAAATTAATTTTGGTAAAATATATATGGGTGTAAATACCCCATTTGGCATAGCATTTTATCCAGATGGGCGTATGCTTTGGATTAATTATATATGGGATGGGCAGAAATTTGATCATTCTTATTTAAAGTATCAAAATTGGAATAACTGTCAAAATATAGGTTATTGGAGATATTATAAGAATGAAATTGAAATTGAGTTTTTTCTTTGTAAAAATTCAGGCTCCTATTATCGGGAAAAAGGTATGATAGAAAATGATAAGATTATATTCAAGCAAAAAAAATGGGGTCCTGTAAATGGTAGTTATTATAGTGAGACTATTTTTGAAGAAGGTGATATTGATTTTGATTATACATTTTAAATGTCTATATGTAACTGATTAGTTTAATATTCAAAAGTCTTGGCATAAGCTGAGGCTATTCTGATTTTTGACGAAAATAGCAGACTATGCCAGCAAAGCATAGGTTGCAGACCTGCGCTAGAGGTGGGAATGGTGCTGATGCAGGAAGAAGGTTTTATTTCGTTAGTCCTGATCGGCTAGAGAAATTCAATGGTGCAATAAAATCGATCAAATGAACTACATAAAATGTGAGATTAACTGGCAATTCGGAGAAAGTACCTTGAATGGTCGAGTATTCCTATTTTGTATAGGAGCTGATTGTATGTCTGGTAAGGTTCTAGAGGTGAAAAAACTGGTTAAGCAAAATTTCTACGAACTTAAAGTAAGTTTTATAGAAGCTAAATATTTTCAAAATGTGGCTGATGTTGGAAATAAGATAAAGATTCAAGAGGCATCAAAAATATTAAGTGAAGGTGTTATTACTAGTGTGGCTTAAGTTGCTGCTAGGACGGTTAGTAGATGACTTGTAGACCTTACCGAAGAAATATTCTCACAAGCATTATTTAATGGAGCAGAAAGAATTGGAGGCTATTCGATTCACGGAACAAAAGGCTTGGTTGGTAATCCTTTCAACAGGAATATATTCTTAATAGAAGCATCTGGAAGTAAAAGTTTATCAGTTTTAGGTCTTTGGTAGGTTCGCTAGAGGCAGAGGCTTTGGCCGCAGGTGCGAATAGAATTTCAATCTATGGTTCTTCGGTAATTAATAAAGGATTCTTTAATCCAAGGATTGCAAATAGGTTTGGTTATTGCGCTAGTGCAGTAAATGAGACCTAATGTTCCCCCCTTTTTTAGGACCGCAAAGTAGTTAAACTTAATTTTCTTTTTTGGTTTCTCATTTCAAGAGCTTCATAAATTTCAATATCAGGTTCCCCATATGGTCGAAGTTTAGATTAAAAAACAACCCAGTTCAAGTCTGTGACTTGGACTAACATTGAACCAAGTTTTCAATTTGTTTCCAATGTCGATAATAATTATATTCAAAAGCCTAGGCATAAGCTGAGGCTTTTTTGATTTTTGATGAAAAAAGCAAACTATGCCAGCAAAGCACAGGTTGCAAACCTGCGCTAGGGTGTTCTTGGAGGAATGGGTGTTATTGGAGCAAAAGAAGCCTTTGCTGAAATGTCACAAGAAATAAACTCGCAGTTAAACATGATGAAGATGCACAATATGAAATTTGGAGATGATTTAATCAGAGGTTCAGCAATGGGACAAGATTATGCTATCAAAACTGGAGAAGCAGTATATTTAGATCCGATAACAATTACACCTAATGACTGATTATGAAAGTTATATTTAGACCTAACTTAGGGACAACTATATTACAAAAATTAGCTGTTATAACGGCAATTATTATTCCTTTTTCTATAATATTCAATTTAGATGCTAGGTTTAGTACAGACTTAGTTTGGATAATTTCTGGTTTTATAATTATAAGCCCACTTTTAATACTTATACCATTATATGAGCGAATTTTATTTTCTAAACAATATGATATTTCATTCAATGATGAAGAAATTATCATTAAACGTAAAGGTATTGTTGATAAATTTTTGAAGTTAGACAAAATCAATAATATTCATATATTTCAAAAATATAAAACTATAAATATGAAAATATTTCTTGTTGATGATAAAGAAATAAACATAATATTTATAGAAAAGTGGTATTATAACAAAAACCCTTATCATAAGTGTTTTTGTCATAATTATGAAAAATTATTTAAAAATTTAGATTCATTTGATAATGTGAAAAAATTAATTCAGTTCGTTGATGGATAATCGATATAGCCCCCAAAAGCCCCCATCTGACTCAAGTCTTTGACTTGGGCCAAATGTCGGTAAAGATCTAATATCTATAAATAATTATATCCAAAAGCCAAGGCTTTTGTTTTTGACGAAAATAGCAGACTATACCAGCAAAGCACAAATTGCAAGCCTGCGATAGGGGGTAATGGAATGAATGCATTAGAAAGCACTACTCAGAAAAATAGAGCAATTCATGGTAAGAGATGGCACCCAATGAGAGATGGTGGATATAAATAATTATGCTAATAATTTTTGAATTTATTTATTTTAAATTGTACAAAGCGTCTAAGGAAGAAGATAAGGGCTTAGGAGAATTGGGATCTCCTGAATGGAAAGCATCTTTTCTTTTTTCAATGTTAACAGGTATAAATGTAATGACTGTTTTATTCTTCTGCTTAAGAAATAATTTTATTTCTTCAGGTAGATATATGAATTTAAATAAAATGGAACTCTGGTTTATTTTTATTCCTTGGGTGTTTCTACCTAGTTTATATTTTATTAGAAATAAAAGATATTTAAAAATAGAGAATAAATTTGAAGAGTTAAATAACAAACATCACTTGTTATGTAATGTCATATATAAATCTTATTGGGTTATTACTTTTGTTTTATTATTTGTTGTTTTAATTGCTTAAATAAAACTCTGATCCCTTCTGGCACAGAGAATAATTAAAAAAAGAATATCAATCTGGCGCAAGGTACTGTCTTAAAAAGCAAGCATAATAATATAATTTTGCCAGCTCATTCGCATTTGCTATGCTCATGCTTAAAACAGAGCGTCTTTGATTCGAAACAAAAGCAATTCAATATTATTGCCTTTTTCATTGATTGCTATTTTTTAATAGACCTTACAAAAGTCAAGGAACTGTATGCGCTGAAAAAGGCGAAAAGTGGATTATGTTGTAGAGCTTCTGAATTCATTAGGAGTAATGCCTACATGCTTTTTGAAAAATTTGAACATATTGGTAGGCTCGTCGAAGTTTAATTCAAATGCGATTGACTTTACAGAACGATCAGTCCCTCTCAACAATCTCTTGATTTCTAGTATGCGTCGTTCATTAATTAAGGCTTTGGGTGAAGTTTTATAATAGTCTTTGCAAATTTTTGACAATGCTTTCAAGGTTAGAAACATTGATTCCGCGTAAAATTCAACTTTGAATTCGCTCTTATAATGAGCTTCGATAAGCTCCATTAGTTTAATGATCTGGGTATGAGAATCATTAGTTTCCTCATTCGTTTGATTTAACGTTTGGCTTAATTGTATCTGTTCTATATGTATAAGCATGATGCAAAGCCAGTGGTAAAAGGCTTTGAACTTATAATTCAAGTCATCGGATTGATAGACTTTATGCATTGACTCAAATATTGCATTTATATCATCATGATACGTTTCGGGAATTCGCAAGATTTGCTTTCCCAAAATATGGTCCGAAGAAATAAATTGAAATAAGTGATTAAGATCCGTTTCATTTCTGTAAATAAAATCAGGGCTGAAGGTAATTGATAACAACTCTACATCATTAGGAGCGAACGGAGAAAAATGGTGCAGTTGCTGTTTGGAGATTAGAATGAACGTATTAGCTTGAAAACTGTATTTTTTAAAGTCAATATGATAAGTTCCAGAACCTTTTTTGACATAGAATATAACATGGAAGTCTCGCAGGGAAGGAATGAAAATGTCATTGTTGTCGTCGATGTCATTGAATTTTGTAACGCTGTAGGGCAAGCCTTCGCCTATTTCATTGGAGCGGAAAAATGTGATATTCTGATTTCTAGTCGTCAATGGGTTTGAATATTAGTGGTTTCATAGTAAACATTATCACGATTGATTTTATACCATTTTATTTCCCTCTGGAGGGAATACAAAGGAGGATGATTAAGAAAACCATAAAAAACTAATCGTGATAAACCTTAGTGAAATTATTAAAAATTTCTAAGAATATGAACCAAGCGTTTAAAATTAGCAGGCATAAGCTTCATAGAAAAACGTCCCATTGAAATATCTTTCAATGAAGCTTATTTATTTTTATTGCTTGTATTTTTTCTATGGCTATAATTTAAGCTTAAAGCCTTTTTTCTCCAACCAGCCTGTGAATACAACGATCAAGATTGAAATTATAAATGAAACAATAAGCCCTATAGTTCCGGTATTCATAATTTCTGGTAAGCGGAATCCTGTTTCCATTCTTAATGGATATTCAAAATATTGGAATAAATAACAAGTCAAGGTTGCTGTTCCTGCCGGAGCTATAATCTTTGCCCAAGAAGTTTTATTTTTAATATCCACAAGCCAATAGATAATAGCAAAGGAGATAAAGCCTACGCCAATAGAAATCCCCAATTTGTAGATCATCCAAAAATGTGATTCCATCAACAAGCCATAAATTATATTTATAAGACCTAATCCTATCATAGTTAACACGACTTTACTCTGTTTTTCTTCGGTTAATTGCTTCAATAGCAATCCGCCAATAAGTCCAGCGGATGTAAAAGCAGGAATAAATCCCCCGTAAATAGTGCTGAAGTAAGTGATAAAGCCACTGGCACTTTCAAAATACCCTGCGAAATTTAACACAGCCAACGCATTGAATAGAATAAAAATAAGGGATATAACAATGAAATTTCCTCTAAATAAGATAAAGCTTAAAGCATTGATCAAGTATGCCCAACCAATCAGTCCTAAAATTCCCCACCATTGAGTACTCATTCCTAATGTCCCATCTTCTCCGCCTTTGTAAATTATCGCTAAGTAAATCCAAATGGCTATGCCAATTCCTTGAAAAAGCTTGTGAAATTTTTCAGGTACGGGACTGCGTTTCCAGTCCATCCAGATAAGCACAACTCCAGTTGCCATTAAAATACACCACCAATAAGTTCCAATGCTCAGAGATTCATGATGCGAAGTTTCATAATTCACCATATAAACGCCAATTAGCAATAAGGAGGCTGATCTTAAAACGATATGTTTTGAAATTTCAAATGCGTCAACGCTTTTGTTCAGGCGATGTTGGATAGCGAAAGGTATGCTTAGGCCAACAATGAAAAGAAATAATGGGAAGATAAAATCTGAAAAGCCAATATATTCTTCACCTGAAGGCCCATGTTTTAACCATTTTGGTATGCCGGTTAGGGTTGGAAAGTCGTTTACCCAGATCATAAACAACATGGTTAAAGCTCTAAAAATATCTATTGATGCGATTCTTGTTTTTTTGATCATGATGATTCTTTATTTTAGATAAATCCTGTCTTAAAAAATGGTAATAAGCCATGAATGCTCTAAAATTTAAAAATCTTCACACCTCAACCTATCCCTCAAAATAAATATAGTAAAATGATATTATTTTACCTAAGTCGAGAGGTTTTTGGCTAGTTGCTTGATAATTATAAATCTGAAATAACTTCCTAATGATAATTTTTCAGTGATCGATTTATATTTTCCACGATTAGTATTTTATAGTTTTCTTGATCACCCTCTTTTGTGTTCTCTTCAGAGAAAAATAAAATGGTAAATAAATCAACCGTGATAATGTCTATTAAATGCCTTTTCGCACAGGTGTTAATATTTTTGGAGAATACTATCTGTTTAATTGGCAAAACAGGAAGCTGTCTTAGTCATTAAGAAGGTGAATGAAGAATAGACTTGTCAAGCAAGGAAATAAAATAGGGATTTAGTGCATATAAATAAAAAAACGTTGATTGTTGATATTAAAATTGCTTTTTAAGCGCCTTCAAAAGCAAAATTTAGTGTTTGCCTTTTAAGGAGCTTTTATTTGCAACTATTTTTTATGATATCAGTAATAAAGTACAGATATTGTCTTGATTTTTCTGGCTTCAAAAGCAAGCCAGCGAAGAAAAGTCGAATTTTTATCAAATCTTATAAACCTTATAATGACTGATCAAAAATCTAAAATCATCTATACCAAGACGGACGAAGCTCCAGCCTTGGCCACTTTTTCATTCTTGCCGATCATCCGAAAATTCTTGGGAGAAGCCAATATAGAAGTTGAATTGAAGGATATTTCACTGGCGGGGAGAATTTTAGCAAACTTTCCAGAGTATTTGAAGCCTGAGCAACAAATAGAAGATGCTTTGGCGGAATTGGGTCGCTTGGCAAAAACACCGGAAGCGAATATCATCAAATTGCCGAATATCAGCGCTTCGATACCTCAAATGAAAGCAGCTATTGCTGAGCTTCAGTCTCAAGGTTACGCATTGCCGAATTATCCAGAAGAGCCTGCGAATGATGAGGAAGCGTCAATAAAGAAAAAATATGATGGCATAAAGGGAAGTGCGGTGAATCCTGTGTTAAGAGAAGGAAATTCTGACCGTAGAGCTCCTAAGGCTGTAAAGAACTATGCGAAGAAGCACCCTCACAGAATGGGAGCTTGGTCATCTGAAAGCAAGTCTCATGTGGCAAGCATGACGGAGGGAGATTTTTTTGGAAGCGAGAAGTCAATCACGGTTGAAAATGCTACAGATGTCAAAATAATTTTTCATCCGTCAAATGGTGCTGAGCAAGTATTGAAAGATTCTTTTCCGTTATTGGAAGGAGAGATTATTGATACTGCCGTGATGAGCATGGGCAAATTGAAATCTTTTGTGGAAGAGCAAATCGAATCGGCAAAATCCGAGGGTGTTTTGTTTTCATTGCACATGAAAGCAACGATGATGAAGGTTTCCGATCCTATTATCTTCGGAGCTGTGGTTGAAGCGTTTTACAAGCCTGTTTTTGAGAAGTTTGCTTCGCAATTGGAAACGTTGGGAGTGGATGTGAATAATGGAATTGGCGATTTGTATGCTAAGATCGACCAGCTTTCTGCTGAGGACAAAGCAGCTATTGAGAATGATATCAAGAGCTTGTATGCGGAAAGACCTGCATTGGCAATGGTTGATTCTGACAGAGGCATTACTAACTTGCATGTGCCAAGTGATGTGATTATAGACGCATCCATGCCTGCGATGATCAGAAATTCTGGTCAGATGTGGAATGCGGAAGGAAAATCTCAAGACACAAAAGCTGTGATTCCGGATAGAAGTTATTCAGGAGTGTATGAGGCAACGATAGAATTCTGCAAAGAGCATGGAGCATTTGATCCTGCAACAATGGGCAGTGTTTCGAATGTTGGCTTGATGGCTCAAAAAGCGGAAGAGTATGGCTCGCATGACAAGACGTTCCAAATAAAGTCTTCAGGTGTAGTGAAAGTTGTAGACGCGGAAGGCAATGTGTTGATGGAGCAAAGCGTTGAGCAGGGAGACATCTTTAGAATGTGCCAAGTTAAGGATGCCCCGATTCAAGATTGGGTAAAGCTGGCGGTCAATAGAGCCAGAGCTACTCAGACGCCAGCTGTGTTTTGGCTTAACGAGGAGAGAGCTCATGATAGACAGTTGATCGAAAAAGTAGGCAACTACTTCGCTGACCATGAAACTGATGGTTTGGAGATATTGATTCTTTCGCCTGTTGAAGCAACGAAATATTCGTTGGAGAGAATGAAGAAAGGCTTGGACACTATTTCTGTGACTGGAAATGTGTTGAGAGATTACTTGACGGATTTGTTTCCGATCTTGGAATTAGGCACTAGCGCAAAAATGCTTTCGATTGTTCCTTTGATGAATGGAGGAGGATTGTTTGAGACAGGCGCGGGTGGTTCAGCTCCTAAGCACGTGCAACAATTCTTGAAAGAAAACTATTTAAGATGGGATTCTTTGGGCGAGTTTTTGGCTTTGACAGTTTCATTGGAGCATTTAAGCAATGCGAATGGAAATAGCAAAGCATTGGTATTATCCAAGGCTTTGGATGTTGCTACTGAGAAGTTTTTGGACAATGACAAATCGCCTGCTCGAAAACTTGGAGAAATTGATAACCGAGGCAGTCATTTTTATTTGGCATTGTGTTGGGCTGAAGCTTTGGCTAGTCAAGATGAAGATGCTGAATTGAAAAACGTTTTTTCTGCATTAAGTGAAAAAATGAATGCAAATGAAGCTGAAATAGTTTCCCAGTTGAATGGCGTGCAAGGCAACGCTGTTGATATCGAGGGATATTATCAACCTTCAGAATCATTAGCGTCAAAAGCCATGAGACCAAGTGAAATCCTAAATAGTTTGATCGACTAATTGAGGATTTTCAGATATATTATTAAGAAGCCGGGCAAAATGTCCGGCTTTATTTTTTGAATAATTTTTTTGATTATAGTCATTTTGATTTTATTATATTCATTTGAATGGAACCACTTATAGAATTCAGAGTTATGTAGAAGCGAGTATATTTAGCTGTTTGAATGTATCAGAGTAAAGAGATTGTAAAACGGAGCAGAGTTAATGCTGAAAGAAAGAGCATGAGCAAGATTCCTTTGCAATCAAAGTTCGCTTTAGATTCGATTAATTTTTCAAGCCAATCACCGATACAGATGGCAGGGCATGCCGAAGACCTGTTAAAAATCAAAGGATATATTGTTAAGCGTATCGACCCATTGGAAGCTGAACAATATAGAAATTTTAGAAGAATAATTGCTGAAGGAAGTGGTCCTAGGCCGCATATTCCGGAGTTTATAGGTCCTTTTGAGACTATTGATGAGTTAGCGGCAAATGTAGAAGGAGATGATCGGAGAAAAGTCCATGAAAAATGGCAGGATAGAAATCCCAAATATAAATATATAATTCTTGAGGATGTGACAGGCGGTCATAAAGCCTCCAAATTGAGAGATTTAAAAATAGGAACTTCGACTGCGAGTAAATCCGAACAAAAAAGAAATCAAGGCTTGGGTGTTGGATTGGCTAAATTCAAAGCTTTTAGACATCAAGTGTTGATGGATCCGGCAGTGAGTGAGAAGTACGGATTCAGGGATGAGGATGCTCAAAAGGATGGGAGTCGAGGAGCGGGATCGAATCTCACTTATTTCAAGAACCTTATCGCAGGAATTTCGAGACCTGTTGCTGACAGGCTCTACGAAGATGTAGTTAAGATTATTCAATGGATAGAGCAATCACCTACCGTTTATGTTGGTTCGAGTATGCTTGTTGTGGTTAATGAGGAGGTTCCGGATTTAAGCCGGGCGGTAATGATTGACTTTGCTCATCCTATTAGTGTTGAGTTGAATTTTAAACCAGAAAAAGTTGAGAAGTATCGTAGCGGTATGCTTAAGGGGTTTCAAAGTATACTGAATATGATATCATATCGTTTGAATGATTTCTTCAGCCATTCAGAATTTGAGGCTTCTCTTATGTCGGAGGATTATGATGATGAAGTTTGCCCGTTGCCACCGCCCTTGTTAAGCCCTTCATTGTCCACTGTTGATGAGGACACTGTATTGGAGCGACAGCCTTCTTTAAATGCTGGACCAGAAATGACATCTTCTGGAGTTGAGCCATTATTGGCTAGAAGCATGAGTGTTGCTTCTGTTCGATCTATTCCCCGTGCTCGCAAGGATACAAAACTTTTGGATCATGTTGGACATGTGTCAGAAGCTATTCTGAATCATTTGATTAAGATGGAATTATTGCAGAGAAGCACTTCAAGATTGGTTGAAGCTTCATCTGAAATGCAGGAAGAAGTCAGCAGGGTGGAAAATTCAAAATCCTTGGAGCCTTTGAGGGGAGCATTAAGAGATTATGAGAAGTTGGTTTGGGTAGAGGACCCTCAAAGTTTGCATGTGGCTTATCGCTTGCTGTTGAAAATGGAGAGAATGATATATATTTGGAGTCAGAACTATCCATTTACCCAATCCTCGGCGAAAGACCCAATATTTTGGCTGATGGGACCTTTGTTTCAATTTTTGCACTTGATTCAGAAGGAAATCGATGATGTGCTCAAGTTCATTTTAGAAAAGAATTACGCGTTTCCTAGTCTTGATGTTCATTCAGATCCTCAAGTTCAAGAAGCGTGGGCAAAAGTCAAATGGTTGCTTTCGCATCATGTCATGTCAAGCGATCCTAAAGTGAGGTCTCGTATAGCAAATTATTATGCTCATTTGGCTTCCTTTAGTGGGGGTAGGGAGATCATCAATGATTTTACGGAGCTTGTGACTGAAGGTGAAATTGTGGTCGATGATCCAGTCAATGAAGAGTTAAGAGGAAAAAGAGTAAGCAATAGAGATTTTATGGTTTCTGATAGAATCAAAGTCGCCGGAGGCAGTCCACGGTCAGGTGCTAGAGCGTCTTCCGACAGCTCTCATGCTAGAAAGATCGTAATACATCCGCCAAATAACATGAGCGATACTTCTTTGATGTTCGAAGGCTTGCAGGAAGTGAATTATGACATTGAGAAAATTTCTGGAGATAATGAAGGTTCTGGCGAATGGGAAGTATTGGGAGCTCAAGTCGCCGGCTCCAAAGCTAAAAGCAAGAGTGTTGAAAGAGCAATGGCTCCGACGTATATTTTAGCTCCGGGTTATCTAAGATTTGCTAGAGCTTTGGAGCAATCCAGAAGGATGTGGCTATTTGGAGATGCAGGTCAGTCGTCTCCTAGATCATCAGTCAAAAGCAAGGATAAAGCGCATAAGAATCTGATGAGAGAACTCGAAATGGGCAAAGTGACTTTGACTGACGAGGTTGAAAATCCATTGAGACTGGAGGCTTTCTTGCCTGAGCGAATAAATACCTCTTCCAAAAATGCCACAAGCAAAGGAGGGTGGTTTGATATCGGCACAAGCGACTTAGTGCAAGATTATGAAGAGGATTTGATAAAATTGGGTTACCGACCGGTTTAAGACTAATCCGTGATATAAAAAAATCCACCTTTTAACAGAGGTGGATTCTAACATATGATGATGAATGTATAAAGTTTATATTTTAGTGGTCATGATCATGGTCATGGTGAGCATCTTCAAAAATTACATCATTGTAAACTATATCATCATTCCCTTCAACATCAGTTACATGTACCCCAAAATGATAAGTACCAGGTTTTGTGTTTTCAGGTACTACTACAATATGAAAGTCATCCTTTATCCAGTCAGCTTCATGTTGAGTCCCCGAAATGTCAAAACTTTGTCTATGTTTAAATTCAACACCTTCTTCGCTTGAAGAAGCATTCAATCTATGGTCGTGATCATGATCATGACCTCCTCCATAGTGAATATCTACTTCATATTTCCTTAAGGCATTGTTGTCTGTGAATAAAGCTTTGAAGTTAATAGTATCGCCAATGTGAATTACATATTCATTGCCTTCCAGTTCACCAATTTCTAAGATATTGATAACAGGTTTTTCCAAATCAACATCATCATTATCTGAATTACATGAAAAAGTAAATATGGATAAAATAGTTAAAACGAATAAATTGGTTTTGAGTAAATTCATTATTTTAAATTTTAAATGTTAATGATAGTGATATATTTCTTCCTTGTTCAGGCATATTAAGAATTCTGTATTGACTTAGGTGATTGTAATATACAGTGTTGAATATATTATGCACTCTGAGCATAAAGCTTCCATGGATTTTATTCCCAAAATCAAATCCTGTATAAAAATTTGCTAAACTATAGCCTGAGGTTGATAGTTCATTTCTATCCACTCTATTCTGGGCTGCTGTCATCCTATAATCTATTCCTATAAAGGGTTGCTTGATAGCTTTTCCTATTGAATTAAAATTATATTCGATATTGCTAAGGTTTGAAAAGGGTGGAGTGAATGGTACAGGCAGTTTGCTGTCAAAATTATGAGCATGAATATATTCAGTTGCATTGTTTAAGGTTAGTTTTTTTGAGATTTTCCACTGAATTGTATATTCAAATCCTGTATGAACAACTTTAGCTTGTTTGTATTCGTAAATTTGGCCGCCTACATTGGGGGCAATATCACCAGTCGGGCTTAAATAAATGAAGTTGGTGAAGTAATTTAAGTAGGGAGTGAAATTCATTTCAATCTTTTTTGAATTGTATGAAATCCCTAAATCTGCTTGAAATGCTTCTTCTGGATCCAGATTAATATTTCCTTTTTCAAATCTAAATGTACCGTGGTGAACGCCATAGATTGAAAGCTCCGCTTGATTGGGAACTCTATAAGTTTTTGCTAAGTTTAGCTTAGCGATAAAGTGATCATTTAAAGTATACGCCGCGCCAATGGCAATCGCCCAATTGAAGAATTCGCGTTGAGCATTTTCCGATCGTTTCCAAAACTCATCTTCATTATCTGGTTCGTAATTAAGCGTATCAATATGCTCAAATGTTTGGAATTTGGAGTAGTCTATTCTTCCCCCACCAAATAGATTAAGCTTATCGTTAGCTTTATATTCAGTTGTGTAAAACAGACCAGCTTGCAAAGAATTGAATGAAGGAATAAGAAAAGAGTAGCCATCCCTTTCATTTTCTTGATACTGTCCATTCACCCCAATTTTATGAGATACTTTACTGTCATTATCTGTTTCAATAGAGGCTTTCCAGCTGTAGGTTTCTAATTGTAGGCCATTTTCTAAGTTAGTATCAATATCCACAGGTCTTGTGTAGTGCTTGTGAGCATCTGATTCTTCTTTTCTATTGTTTTTTTGATAGCCGATCATGAAACTAGCCAAAAAGCCATCAAGAGAGAAACTAGCATTATAGTTGACTTTGAAATGATTAGTATCTTGTCTAGGGTATTTTACTTCTCTGCTATTAGGGTCATAGCCTATAAATGAAACACTTGATGGAGTGCCATAAGCTCCAGGGAAAAGTCCTGCTAGCAAAGAATAATTAGAAATATTAATTTGCATGTCGTAATTTGGCTTAGACAAGCCAAATGTACCGTTAAAACTAGTTTCTCTGCCGCCTGTATTTACCAATATACCATCTTTAAGAGCATACGTAGTATGATTGTAATTATATTTTTCAACTGGGACATTATAATTCCCAAAGCTTCCGTGAGAAGCTCTTAATCGAAAGTATTTTCCTTCTTTATTTTGCTCTGCCATAGCTGATAAGCCATAATACATATTGCCGCTTTTGAAATTGGAGTTAATTTCCGCAGCTCTTGTATTGAGCTCAGGAGCTTTTGAACTATTAATATTGATGACTCCACCAATGGCATCGGAACCATACTCAAGTGCAGTAGGCCCTTTGATGATATCCACATCTTTGACATTGTTTTGGTCTATCTCCAAGCCGTGATCGTTCCCCCATTGCTGCCCCTCTTGTTTGAGACCATTTTCATTTACCATGATTCTGTTGCCAGTCATTCCTCGGATTACCGCTTTGCTGATGCCTGTTCCTGTATTAATTGTACTAATTCCCGCTTTATTCTCAAGCGTATTCATGAGCGTGTTGCCCATGTTTTTTTGCATGAAAGTTTCGTCAACTTTAGTGATACTCAAAGTAGGAGCAATTGATTTGGCAGTGTCCATAACAATGACCTCTTCCAATTTCATCAAGTCTGGTTTAAGACGGACATTGACTGTATTGACAGGTTTTAAAGCTTTTATATTAAGCGTCGAATGCTCATAGCCTAATATTTGAATGTGCAAATGATATTCGCCTTTTGGTATGTTTGTTTGAAAATAGCCATTTTGATCTGTTATGATAAGCTCATTAATTTCAACTATGTGGACAGCCACATTTTCAAGAGCTTCCTTTTGTTTAGTATCGCTATATATATAACCATTCAGCATAACTTGATTTTGCGCTTGCAGCTGTATTATGCTCACAAGGCAAAGAATAGTAGCAAGTATAAATGCTTTGCACGGGTTAATGTCTAGTTTTTTCATTGCAATCATGTTGCAAATATATCTATTATGCAACTGCGTTGCAATGCTTTGGGCCCATTTTTTGCTAATAATCTATTCATTTTTAGAGTTTAGCTGAAAATATTCGATGTATTTTCTAAAAATATGCGCTTGAGGCAACTTTGCTATAAGGAGTTCGTTGCTTATGATAGTTAATTCGATAATTGTCGAATTGTCAATTAAAGTATTGAAATGGAGTTAAAGAGATTAGCCAAAATCATGAAAGCCTTGTCGAATGAGAACAGGCTTGAGTTGTTTTTCAAAATAGCGGAATCGGAAGAGTCGTCATTTGACAGTCAGGGAAAATGCGGTTGTTTTATTCAGACGATTTCGGACAAGTTGCACATTGGAGCGCCTACAGTTTCGCATCACCTGAAAGAGCTGGTGAACGCCGATCTTATTCAAACTCAAAAGAGCGGCAAGCAGGTACTAGCTTCTGTCAACAAGAGCACTTTGGCGGAAGTTAAAAAAATGCTGGAAATATAATTTTGGGTTTTATTATTTCGATACTTATCAAATTGTAGAATTATGAGAGTTGCGTCTAGATATATGGAGAGTCATTGTTGGGGAAAGAAGTTTTCGAGAAACCTAAATAAGGTTGGAGTTGATAATGCATATGAGTTTAAACTTATTGACCATTTTGAGAATCAATGCGATATAAAAGCTGACAATTTGTTTGGAAGCAGGGACTACCTTAGACTCTTTGAAGACAGTGGTAATATAAAATACTTGTTGGTCGAGCAAAGCGGGGTAGCTATTGGCTTGGTGCCAATTTTCTTATCAGCTTTTGATTTGAAGTATTTGGAAAAGAGGCTGGCTGACCATTGCGCTTCCAGCAAAGCTTTTTTGAACTTGCTTGAAAGTAAAAGGAAAATAGCGATTGTTGGAAATCCATTTTCATGCGTTGAGAGTATTTCGGTTAATGAAATCGTGGACCAAACTTTGTGCGAAGCGGTGATCAGGCATTTGGAAAGAGCTATGGATCAAGAAGAATTTGGCGACAAGGTTGAAGCTTTGGTTTTCAAGGACTTTTCCAATGGTGAAAATGCTTGGACACGATCACTTGAAAAACTGGGCTTCCATAAGTTGGAAACAGAACCCAATATGAGCATGATAGTTTCTCCCGATTGGGAAGAACTTGCAAATTACAAAGCGGATATGAAAACTAAATTCAGAACGAAAGCTAAATCGGTTTTCAAAAAAAGTTCTGATTTGATCTGTGTCGATCTGCAAGCTGATCAAATTGGGGATGAGGAAAAAGTAATCAAAGGTTTGTATGAGAATGTATGCGATAATGCGGAGTTCAATTTAGGTAAGTTTGACATTTCCTTATTAAAAGAGCTAAAGAAGAATATGCCGAATGATTTTTTTATCAAAGGGTATTATTACGAGGGGAAAATGATTGGATTTGCTTCTGGGTTTGAGAATGTAAGAACACTTGAAGCTTTTTATGTTGGATTTGATTATACGTTGAATAAAGACTTGGCAATTTACCAAAGAATGCTCTATGATTATGTCGAAGAGGCAATTAAAAGAAAATTGGTCAAGCTGAATTTCTCAAGGACAGCTGCTAATTTGAAAAATGCTGTGGGCGCTATGCCTGAGCAAACTTTTTGTTACTTCAAACATAAAAAAAGTGTTTATAATTTGATGTATAAGATTGTGAGTGGAGAAAAGGAAACAAAGCCTGTGCGTTATAAAGCGCCTTTCAAAAAAGAATATTTGAATCAAATGAATAAAATAACATTGGCAGAGTATTGATATGAGAAAAGTTATGATAGTTATACCGCTTGCTGTTATAGCAATGATAGTGGGTGGAGTGTATTGGTTTTGGAGTAGTTTTGGACTCTTTAATAATGTTTCATACTCAGCTGAAATCTACTTTGTTTTAGTTGCACTGGCTCTGGGGGGCTTATTGCATTTCATTTTTATGGATCCATTTAAGCGAAGTAACCCTTCATTGACTACGAATATAATTGGCGGTTTTACTTTCGCGTTTATCATTTCAGCGATATTTTCAGCCGCTTTGGGCTTGGCTTCCTCTTTGGTATTGGGTGTTTTTGGTGGGTTGAGTGACTTGGCAGGAGCATTTGACCTTGGATGGAATCATTTATTGTATTATGGAGCTTTGGTTTCATTCTGGTTTGGAGTGGCGATTTTTTTAGGGATGTTGTATGGAGTGTTTTGGGGTAGATATAAGTTTGGCGTGACTCAGATTGAATTGTTTTTTGACAATTTGCCGCAAGAATTTGATGGGTATAGAATCGCTCATATTTCTGATATGCATCTGGGAACTTTTGATAGTATACGAAGAGTCGGTAAGGGAATTGATAAATTGCAAGCTGAGAAACCTGATCTAATACTATTCACTGGAGATATGGTGAATAATATTGCCGAAGAAGCCGAGCCGTTTATAGATATGATGAAATCCTTGAAAGCTCCTGATGGTAAATATTCTGTGCTAGGAAACCATGATTATGCTTCTTATGTGCCTTGGAAAGATGAATTGAGTAAACAAGCTAATTTGGAAAAATTGATGAATATTGAGTCCCAAATGGGCTTTAAGTTGATGATGAATGAGAACATTGCCATTAGTAAAGGAGATTCATCTATAAAATTACTCGGAGTGGAAAACTGGGGAGAACCTCCATTTCCTCAAAATGGAGATTTGAATGCGGCTTTGAGTGGCGTAGACCCTTCTGATTTTAAAATTTTGATGTCCCATGATCCTACGCATTGGAGTCATGAGGTATTGAAGCATTCAAATAGAATAGACTTGACATTAGCTGGCCATACGCATGGGATGCAATTCGGAATTGAATTAGGGAAATTTAGATGGAGTCCCGTGCAATACAGATATGAAATGTGGGGAGGACTCTATCAGCAAATGAACGAGTACTTGTATGTGAACAGAGGTTTTGGTCATCATGGATTTCCGGGAAGGCTTGGTATCTGGCCGGAGATTACCATTATCACTTTAAGAAAAAGATGATTTTATAAAAAAATGTTCATTTAAGAATTAATTAATAGCTTTAAAATAAATAAAGCATGATGATATTAGACTGTGAGAAATCATGGTCTTTTTTATTGATCTGCGACTAATTTTATTTCGTACGATGAATTTAGATTGTTTTTAGTTTGGACAAGCTCTTTGTTAATAAAAGATTCCAAAGCGACAATATTGGCATTGGTAAAGAATTGGAAGAAAGGGGGAAGGGGGCTATCATTCAGATTGCCGCTTTCCAATAATAAGTTTTTAGTCCTTCTGGCAATAGCTTCAGCTGGATCAAGTATTGTCATTTCGCTTGAATGAGCATCTATGATTTCCTGAATTATCTTATGAAAAAAAGGATAATGGCTACAGCCCAGAACTAGGTGGTCTGCGCCTTTATTGATCATTGGCAATAAATAGGACTCCAATAGTGCTTTTGCTTCTGGAGAGCTTGCTTTGCTATTTTCGACGAGTTCTACCAAGCCATGGCCTGGTTGTAAAAACAATTGGCTTTGCTCATGCAAGTATTTGCTGGATCGTTTCTTGAAAAATTCAGAACGTAGTGTGGCTTGTGTCGCCAGTACTCCGATTTTATGCGTTCTACTGTTAATGATAGCAGGCTTGACAGCAGGCTCCATTCCTACAAATGGAATATGAGGGAATTTATTTCTTAATGTTTGAATAGCATGGGCTGTGGCCGTATTGCATGCCATTATGATCATTTTGCATTCTCGAGAAATTAAAAAGTCGCAAACTTTAGCGACAAGCTCTAATATCTCTTTTTCAGTTTTGGTTCCATATGGACAATTTTTTTGATCCGCGAAATAAACAAGATTTTCATAGGGCAATAGATTGGAAATTTCTTTCCAAACTGAAAGCCCGCCGACACCGGAATCAAATATGCCTATAGGTTTAGAGCTCATTTTAATGATTTACAAATACTAGATTAATATGAATCGGTTTTGCTTGAGAATTTCTTCTACTTCTGGAGGTCCTGAAAAGTGTTTTCCAATGAAGTCGTCTAAAACATCCTTGGTTTCTGGTGATATTAATTCCGCTAATTCATCCATTGCATTTTCAGAAACAGCGTATGGCATTCCTGTCAAAAGCATTTGGTCATTGAAGAATTGCCCTTGTATGGAGAATTCATTGCATTCTGAAATCTTATCGCCTAAGAATACGCAGTTTTCCATCCATTTGTCAGTTTCAGAGTTTTTAGATACGAATTCTGCACGAGCATCAATATCGATCTTGCTTTTCATGTAAGCTTCCACATTCGCGAGGGAATCCGCTGACAATTGCTTTCTCATTTTCTTCGCGCATTCGAAGCAAATCGCATATTCTATTAATACATCTATAGTGGTAGTGGAAGGATATCTTTTGAATACTTTTTCAATCATGTAAGGGGTATCATTATCAAGAAGTTTGCATTCACACATAACACACTGATTATGCGGCTCTTTTTCGATATGTTGATGGAATATTGAAGGTATATCTGTCGTATTCATTGATTGCTAGAAAGTGATTGAATCTCTTAATTACATACTTTTTTTGTAAAATAAAAAAAGCAGCACGAAGCTGCTTAAAAAATAAAATATTTGCAAATGTTTTACGGATTCAATTCGGTTAAAATTCCTCCCGAAATTCTCATCAATTCAGTGTCGGTGTTGATAAGCTCGTAAATGGATTGAAGCTTCTCAAGCGAGGCTCTTAGCTGATTGATTTGAACATCTCTGAATTCAAAAGTTGTGATTGTTCCATTGCGAAATTTTTCAGTCGCAAGCTCAAGATTCAAATCGGCTGTTTTCAAGTTTTCATCTCTTACTTTTAGCACATTTTTTTGAACATTGTACAACTCTAAGTTTGATAAAAGCAAGTTGGAAAGCTCGTTTTCCATTTTGTCAATTTGCAGATTGCCTATTCTTTCTTGGATCTGAGCATTTTGAATGCTACGCTTGATCTTACCTCCATCCCAAAGTCTGTAGGCAAGGGAGAAGTTCATATAATAGTTTTTAGTAGTTCCTATGTCTACTGTCGGTTGGTTTTCAGGTTTTGATTCGCTAATGTCAGCAAAATATGATTTTTCATAAGAAGCTCCGGCAGTTACGCCTAGTCGAGGCATTAAGGCCGTTTTAGCAAGCTTGACATCTTCTTGAAGAATTTTCAAATTAATAAATTGGTTTTTAAGCGTACTATTGTCCTTAGTCATCCTTGAATGAAGATCAGCAAAAGCATAGTCTTTTTCACTGGCGCTGAGTTTATCAATCAATACAAATTCTTCTTGAACGTCCTCAGCAAGCAACACATTAAGTTGCCTTAATGCATTGCGGTATTTTAATTCTTGATTCAAGTAATTAGAGGAATCTGTCAAGTAGTTGTTTTTGTCTCTTAATACATCATAGGTTACAGCGCTACCCAGTTCCAGCTTGGCTTCAGAATAACGATATTTCATTCTAGAAAGCTTCATGGTTTCTTTCAGCGTATTCAAACGTTCTTGCTCTAGAAGCGCGGAATAATATGCTTGAACGATTCCTTGAATGGTATTCTCCACAATAATGGTGCTGTTGCCTGAACTTTGTTCTTCAAGCAATTCAAGACGATGTTTGGTGATATTAACCTTGAAGCCTTCGAATATTGTCCAGTTAGCGGTTAATTGAGGACCTACATTGACATTGAAAAAGTCTCCGTTTTGAAGCCTAGCCGGGTTGTCTGTAGAAGAAAAGCTATTGGATTCATTGACTTGGAGGTCTATTGTCGGCAATCTTCCTGCTTGTCCCCAAGTGTTGTTGATCGAAGCGGCATTGACTTTTTCATTTTCAATTTGAATATCAAAGTTTTGTTCCAAGCCAATGATAATTGCATCATTAAGCGTTAGGGTGTTTTGGGCAACGCTTTTTAAATTTAGCCCTAAGGTTGATAAATATATTATTATAAGTAGTTTTTTCATGTTTATGCAATTGTGAAGTGGTCTTCTTCTTTTTGTTCATCAGATTCTATAGCTTCAAGTCTTTCAGCTTCCAAGATTGTAGATTCTATGCCTTCAGGTGAAGGCTTTTGAGTATCTCCTCTGAAAATGTAATTGAAAGCCCACGAACAGTATAGTTTGATGTCGTTTCCGACAAGAATTAGAACAGGGAAGAATAACAAGATGAACATAGTTCCAAACAAGACTCCATAAGCTACAGATACTGCCATAGGAATAAGGAATTGAGCTTGGAAGCTAGTTTCCAATATGATAGGGTACAAGCCAACAACGGTTGTGATCGAAGTAAGCACTATCGCTCTAAACCTTGAAAGCCCTGCATTAAATACAGCTTCCTTGATGTTCAAGCCTTGTTTCAAATTGCGATTGTATTGATCGAGCATAACAACGGCGTCATTGATAATCACACCAGACAAGGCGATGATACCATTAAAGCTAAGAATGGACACAGGTATATTTTCGATACCATGGCCAAAGATCGCGCAAAAGACTCCTAATGGCACTAGTAGGAAGATCAACACAGCTTGATAGACTGACCTGAAAGACAAGACGATGATTAAGAACATCATGACAATGGCCATTGGAACGATTCTCATCATTGAGTCGGTTTGTCTTTTGCCTCGCTTGGCTTGGCCTCCAAAAGTAACTTTTACGGAAGGGTATTTAGCTAGAATAGGGGCAAGGACATCTTGCTTTACCTTTTCAATAATCGGAGGAACAGGTTCGTCAGGATTATTCAAGTCAGCGGTAATGCTCATTTCCCTCTTTCCATTGTAGTGGTTGATTGCGACAACGCCTCTTTGGATATCATATGTTACAAGCTCGCTCAAAGGGTAGAACTTACCTGATCGATCTTGAATTTTCATCTTTTCCAATTGTGATATGCTCAATCTGTCGTTCTCTGGATATCTGACCCAAACTCTTACTTCATCTCTGTCTATTTGCAAGCGTTGTGCTTCTTGCCCGAAAAATCCTTGCCTGATTTGTTTGGAAATATCATTATGTGTCAATCCAATCAAGTGAGCTTGAGGTTTGAGTTTAATGTTGATTTCTCTTAAACCGACGGCTTGGTTGTCCTTGATATCTTTCAATGACGGGATTTCCAATAGCTTTTCCTTGAGTTCTTTGGCAGCAAGATCCAGTTCCCGCATATTTCGGCTTAAGAGCGAAGCTTCAAATGGAGCTCCCCAGTTATTGCTTCCTCCAACAGAGAATTTTTCAGCATTGGTAACTTTTCCTATTCTGTTTTGAACTCGCTTGGCTACTTCAAAACTGGAGAGGGGTTTGTCCTCCATATTGTTGAAGCTAATATCCAAATTTCCAGCATGGCTGCCCGTTTCATCTCCATTGAATGCTGATCCGATGCTTAGGTCAACCGATTTTATAAAAGGCTCTTCAAGGTCGAATTCTTCGGTCAAATCTTGATTAACTTGCCAAACAGTAGTTTCAAATTTTCTCAATTGATCTTCTACAATGTGCTCACGAGTACCTGATTTCATCGCTAGATTGATATTGAAACTATCAAAAGGAATGTTTGGAAAGAATGTGCTTTTGATTATTCCTCCTTGCATCATTCCAAATACAAGCATGACAAATACTATAGGCACTGTTACAGAAATCCACTTCCATTCTATAAGAAAGCTTAGCGATTTTCCATAAACTTTAGTTCTCATAAAATCTATGAACTTTTCTGTCTTATTTCTAAACCTAGCGCTAAATGATTTTGATTTTTTCTTCTTGAAGATTTTGGGATTGGAAAGGTGAGCAGGAAGAATCAAGAATGCTTCTATTAGCGAGAAAAACAATGATCCGATTACTACAATGGATAGATCTCTCGTAAAGCCATTGTTGTCAATATAAATCAAAGGTATGAAAGCTACGATTGTGGTTAGCACAGAAGCGAATACAGCTGGCAGAACTTCCATAGTTCCATCCACAGCAGCTCTAAAAGGATTTTTGCCTTTTTCATAGTGCGTGTAAATATTCTCAGCGATTACGATGCCATCATCTACCAAAATACCAATTACGAGTATCATTCCGAAAAGCGATAGCATATTGATGGTAATGCCGTAAAGTCCTCCTATGATGAACATTCCCAAGAAAGAGGAAGGTATGCCCCAAGCTACCCAGAAGGAAAGTCTCAGATTCAAAAAGATTCCCAATGTCAATAATACTAATAACAGTCCTGTACCTCCATTTTCGAACAACAATGTAAGTCTTTCTTTAAGCATGCTGAAAAAATCGAAATTGACATGCAGCTCGACTAAATCGTTCTTTTCATTGAATTCAGTAATGTATTGATCAATATATTCGGAAATTTCCTGCAAATCTTCCTCTGGAAGCTTTTGAATAGCTAGTGTTATTGATCTTTGACCATTCGAATAAGCTTTATTTGGGACATCAGCAAATTGGTACTTGATACTTGCTACATCTTTAATCCTTAAAAGCCTGCCATCCGGAAGCCCTCTTATCGTTAGATTTTCGATGATTTCAGGGTCATAAGATTTCGCATTGGAACGAATTCTAATTTCTTCATCCAAGGTCTTGATTGATCCTCCGGAGATATCTCTGTTATTTTCTCTAATCGTTTGGGATATTTGATCAAAGCTCAGATTATATCTTTTTAGATTAGACTCTGGTACTTCTACAGATATTTCAACATTTGGATATCCATACACTGATAACTGAGAGACAACACCCGACTGTCTAAGTTCGTCTTCGATATTTTCAGCGATTTTTTTTAATTCAAACAGGTTAACATCTCCTCTCAATGACACAAAGGCTACTCTGGAAGTTTGGTTTTGCTTAGCAACGACAGGCTTTTCCGCACTGACAGGGAAGGAGTTGATTCTGTCGATAGCATTTTTTACCTCCGTAAGCACTTCCTCAAGCTTGAAGCCATTGGCGGTTTTGATGCGAACTCTTACAAAGTTCTCGCTGGATACTGAAGAATGCTCTTCAATACCTATAATTCCCTCTAATGCTTCTTCTATCTTTTTCGTGATGCCTTCTTCGACTTCTACCGGTGATGCTCCGGGGTAACTCATCGTCACGGATATATATCTTGACTTTACTTCAGGAAAAAATGATTTGTTAATTCCCAAATAGCTCAAGCTTCCGAAAACGACGATCAATGCTATGATTGAGTTCGCCCATATCGGGTATTTGACAAAAAATTCTACTATTTTTCTCATATGCTATTTAAGAATTTTAACCGCCATGTTTTCTTTTACATAACCGGGAGATTCTGTGATGATTTTAGTGTGGTTTGGAAGTCCTCCGATGATCGCTTGATTATCATTGATATGAAGGATTTTTACTTCCATGCTTTTTAGAAGACTATCGTTAGCTAGTGTATAGATTTTATTTTTCTCGAAAAGCAATTTTCTAGGGATGCTGTAGCTGTTTGGAATAGGCTTGCTTTCTATATTCGCTTCTAAATACATCCCATCGTAGATTTTTTGATTCTTTTCCGGAGATATTTTTATGTAAATGTTCACGGATTGATGTTGTGGGTCAACATGGTCGCCAATACGGATTACTGTTCCATGCCACATCTGCGTATGGTCATCGCTGTAAATTTGAACGTGATCTTTTAAAGAAATCCATTTTACTTCATTGACATCGACAGGAATTTCTATCTCATAATTTTTAGTTTTAATGATTTTTCCCAGTTCTGCGCCCATTCTGACGATACTGCCTTCTTCAAAAGCTATATTGGCAATACTGCCGTCATAAGGAGCGTAAATTAGGTGCTTTTTTAAGGCTTCTTCTTGGCTTAATATATTGTAGTAGGATTTCAGTATATTTTTTGTAGCTAAGAATGTCTTTTCTTTTGATGATTTATGATCAGGGAGAGGAGGAAGAGGTTTGTTGATATCTAGTTCCTCAAAGTAGGTTTTCCATTCTTGATATCTATCTTGAAAGTCGATTTTTATATCAGGAAGAATAGATGCGATTGAGTTTAGAAATTCACTTTTTTGAGAAAGCAAGTTTAATTCTTTTTCTTTATCCACAATTTGGCAAATAAGTTGCCCCTTGTTGAAGTTGGTTCCTTTTTTGAATGGGACGCTGCCTCGGGTAAGCTTGCCATTGGCTTCAGCGACTATATTAATAGTTTGGGCGCTTGAGACACGGCCAAAGGATTTAATACGCACGGCTTCATCCTTAAGCAAGACGGTGTCGATACGCACGAATGTATCAGTGTGTTCTTTTTCTTTTTGTGGTGGAAGCGTCTTTTGATCGGATAAGTATTTCATGCCCGAATACCCAGCAAAAAGGATCGCTAGGAAAGAAATTGAAATAACGAGTATTCTTAGATTCATTTTTTAAATGGAGTTAGGTGCCAGTTAATGAAATGAATATAGTTAATCTTTGTATTTTATAAGTCGTTTATTTGATCAATGGAATATTTCTTTGATAACTGGAAATAAAAAAAGCCAGCTTTATAAGCTGGCTTTTGGCATATATTGTTTTGCTATATATTACTTAGCAGAATCTTCTTGAGCAGGAGCAGTGCTTTGAGGCAATTCCTCAGTTCCTCCGATAGTGTTTGGCAAACTCATGTCTTGCTGAGCTTTTTCAATATTAGGGCTCGAAAAAGTATTGTTGTTTTGTTCGTCGTCGATAAAGATCTTAGTGGAAAGAGTTAGCACCACAAGAGCAATAGCCAATCCCCAAGTCGTTTTTTCTAAAAAGTCGCCTGTTCTTTGCACGCCCATCAATTGGCTAGCGCCAGAAGCATTCGAGTTAAGTCCACCACCTTTTGACTTTTGAGCTAAAACTACTAAAATCAAAAGTACCGCAACAATAATGATTAGTGTGATAATTAATGTAAACATTATATATTTTTCTTTTTTAATTCTTCAATGTGTTTGGCAAATAAAGCTTTTTTTTCGGGAAATTTCAAGCTTAATTTCTCATAAATGTCAATGGATTCAGCATATTTCCCTTGGCTTTCATATATTTTGGCAAGGTTTTCGGATATAAAGTCGTCTTGAAATTGAGAACTATCTTCGGAAAGGTCGTTTTCACTAGTATCCAAGTTGTCTAAAGAGGGCCTGCTGATGCTGACATCATTATCCAAAAAGGAGTTTATGATATCTAATTGATCATTTACCTCAGGAGAATTTTCGGAAGAGTTTTCATAAAGAATATCATCGTTATCGATTTTGTGAATAGAACTTAGTATGTCGAATGTTTCTTCCTTATTATCCTCCTCTTTAGATTTTTTCTCTGATTGTTTTGTTTTTTCAATGAGCTCGCTAAGCTTGATCTTTTTTCTTTTTTGATTGGGTTTGTTCTTTTTGGGCAGAAAAGAGTCAAGCTTGAATGTGAACTCGTCTTTTTGTTGTTGAGCAGACTTTAAATTGTTCAGCACTTCCATATACAGGTCAGAGTTGTCATCGCTGATTGACGCTGTGGATGTGATATCTTCTATGTTGGAATCAAGATCGACTCCAAGGTCTTCAGGCATCGTTTCGATGATCTCCTTGAGTTTTTGCCTGCTCGGAGTATAAAGCGCAGCTTTTTCTAGCAGTCTGGACTTTTCTTTGAAGTTATGGTCATATGCGATTTTAGCCGCAAGCACCTTGTAGTAAGGGCAGAAGGGGTACATTTCAATTCGCGCTATGATATCACTGAAATCGTCCAAAGTGGCAAGAAATGGATTGTCAATAAGATCTACTAAACGATTATTATCCACTGCGGTGAAGTTTAACTTTACTTTATACTCAAATATATTAATTACCAGTTAGCAACTGTGGCATTGAAAATATCCAATACAATCTGATCCAGAATTTCATCAGTCAACTCAGGCTCTGCTGCTACTCTTGACGTCACGCTAGGGTCGTACTGTGCATTTTGAGAGAAACTTCTATTGTCGAAATCAAATTCATCATCGGAAATGTTAAGAAAACTTGCTTTGACTGTTATAATTAATTGTTCCACACCTGCTGCGTCAGTGTTAGCGTATTCTGTATTACCACCAGCGACAGGAGCTAGAGGCTTGTAGTCGAATTGAATAATACTTCCATCAATTTGCAAGTCTCCTCCACCTTCAACTATAATCAAGTTTGTATTTTGCTGGAAGAAATCTTGGAGTTTATTTGTGAATTCTTGGCTTATGTATGAAGGACCAAGACCTGTTTCATTGTAGAAATTGCTTATGGAAATTGTTTTAACTTTATTATAATCGATCGAAGCTCCTGTGAATGAGTATGAGATACAGGAATTGATCAAAAATATAATGGGAATGAACAATAAGTTCTGACGAATTTTCTTAAAGGTCATATAATATAGGTTTTGTTGCAATGTATTAAATTTTTTGGTTTTGGCTAAAATAAATTAATCAAGCTTTCTATTTTTCCAGACCATATTGTTTAATTTTTCTGTAAAGCGTTCTTTCTGAAATACCCAATTCTTGAGCCGCGTATTTTCTTTTATTGTTATGTTTTAATAGGGCTTTAGTAATAAGCTCTTTTTCATTTTTCTCAATTGATAGGCTTTCTTCGGAAGAATCATCGATTTCGTGGTCCGTAATGTCGATAGTGTTGTCTTCTTTATTTTCTTCAGGATTCGATATATTATGGCCTTTGACAGGACTTAACAGCAAGGGCGAAGCTCCTCCTGGCAAGTCCAAAAGTGGCGTTGATTTTGGAGAAGGTTGAGTTGAAGTCTTGTTGATTACATCATTATTGAATTCATCGAATAACTCAGCATGTTTTTCAACACAATCCGGATCAATATTGCCGGTTTTTACAATTTCCAGCACAAGATTTTTTAATTGATCCACTTCCTTTTTCATGTCAATGATAACCTTGTAAAGCAATTCGTGATCTTTCGAATTATTTGATTTGTCATCATTGTCATAGCTTTTGTAGCTAGTACTAGTCAAAGCTGTTGTCGATGGGAGGTATTTTGATAAGGTTTTACTGTCGATTTGCTTGTCGGTCTCCAGCACTGACATCTGTTCAGCAATATTCTTTAGTTGCCGTATGTTTCCCGGAAATCGAAACTTGAGCATTTCAAATTCCGCATCGGGGGTCAAGAAAATAGATTTTCTTCTATATTTTTCAGCAAAATCCATCGCAAACTTCCTGAAAAGAAGCAGGACATCTTCTCCTCGATCTCTTAATGGAGGAACGAAAATAGGCACTGTGTTGAGACGATAGTAAAGGTCTTCTCGAAATTTGCCTTTTTCAACCGCTTCTAGAAGTTTTACATTTGTGGCAGCGACAACTCTGACATCCGTTTTTTGGATTTTAGAGGAGCCAACTTTTATGTATTCTCCATTTTCAAGAATTCTTAGCAATCTCGCTTGGGTACTGAAAGGCATTTCTCCGATTTCATCCAAGAAAATTGTTCCTTTGTTGACGGTCTCGAAGTATCCTTTTCGGGTTTCAGCAGCGCCAGTAAAAGCACCTTTTTCATGTCCAAATAGTTCGGAATCAATAGTGCCCTCTGGTATCGCTCCACAATTGACAGCGATAAAGGGACCATGCTTTCTATGTGAAAGGTGGTGTATAATTTTGGAGAATGATTCTTTTCCGCTGCCGCTTTCACCAGTGATTAGGACAGTGAGGTCAGTAGGGGCAACTTGCATTGCAATTTCAATCGCTCGATTGATGGATTGGGAATTGCCGATGATGCCAAATCGTTGTTTTATTGATAAGATTTCTCCGTCTTGCAACATAACTTCTGTTGTGATCAGATTAAAAAAGGGGAAAGTATTAACTCTCCCCAAATAGAATAATTACTATTCGACTATTTCTCCCAATAGTGTAGCGCCAGTGCATGAAGTTACCAGCACATTGGCATATTGGCCTTTTTGATAATTCTTTTTGTCAAATACGATAACTTTGTTGGCAGTATTTCTTCCTTGAAGTTGGTCTTTTGACTTTTTAGAGTACCCTTCAATAAGCACTTTGTAGACTTTGCCGACATCAAGTTGATTTCTCATATGAGAAAGCTCTTGTTGTTTGCTGATGATTTCTTGAAGTCTTCTCTTTTTAACCTCCAGAGGAATGTCGTCTTCGTATTTTTTCTCAGCAAGAGTTCCAGGTCGCTCTGAGTAGAAGAACATGTATGAAAAATCATACTTTACGTATTCCATCAAACTAATTGTTTCTTGATGCTCTTCTTCAGTTTCAGTGCAGAATCCAGTGATCATATCAGATGAGATTCCGCATTCATCGCCAAGTATACGTCTTATCGAATCTATCTTATCGATATACTCTTCACGCGTATAAGTTCGGTTCATCAGCTTCAATACTCTTGTGTTTCCACTTTGAGCTGGGAAGTGAATGTATTTGCAAATGTTTTCATGCTTTTTCATCGCATATAAAACATCTTCAGTAATATCTTTTGGATGTGAAGTTGAGAATCTTACTCTAAGTTCTGGGCTAACTTCTGCCACCAATTCAAGTAGTTTCGCGAAGCTAACGATATCTTTGGCTTCTGATTTCTCGATGGCTTTTTTCTGGTTTTCATCAAGATCTTCTGCCCACTTGTAAGAGTCAACATTTTGGCCAAGCAAAGTAACCTCCTTGTAGCCTTGGTCGAATAATTCTTGAGCTTCTTTTACAATAGAATGCGGAGAACGGCTTCTTTCCCTTCCTCTTGTAAAAGGGACAACGCAAAATGAGCACATATTGTCACAACCTCTCATAATTGAAATGAAGGCTGTCACTCCATTTGAATTAAGCCTAACAGGGCTGATATCCGCATAAGTTTCTTCTTTGGACAGGAAGGTGTTTACCGCTTTTTGTCCATCATCCACCTTGCTTACCAAATTAGGCAAATCTCTGTAAGCGTCTGGTCCAACTACTAAATCAACGATTTTTTCCTCTTCAAGCAATTTTTCCTTAAGGCGCTCAGCCATGCAACCCAAAACACCAATCATCATCTCAGGCTTGCTCTTTTTTACAGAATTGAACTGTGATAGTCTTGTCCTAACAGTTTGTTCGGCTTTTTCTCGTATGGAACATGTGTTGAGAAATACGACATCTGCTTCTTCGAATTGGGATGTGGTATCAAACCCTTCTTTTTCCATAATTGAAGTGACAATCTCGCTATCCGAGAAGTTCATCTGGCATCCATAGCTTTCTATGTATAGCTTTCTTGATTTGCCAGTAGAAGTAGTTTTGGATACTCGCACAGTTTCACAGGCTTGCTCTTCCTTAGGCTGTTCCTGTTGTCCAAGGATTTCTATATCTTTGATTAATTCGCTCATTATTTGATTATCGGTGGAAGTGAGTTATCACTTGTGATAAACGTTTTAATTTTCAGTCTAATACACAAAGATAATAAAAATTAATTTATCGGCCATTTTGTCAGAGCGAGGATTTGGTTAGAATAACTGCTCTAAGGTGCTATAACTTTTAATTTTCACTAAAAATGAGTTATTTGCGGAAAGAAAATAATTGGAATAATTATGAGAAAAATTTATAGAAAGCTCTCAATAGTTGCCATTGCCTTTGCTATGTTGTCGGGTTGTCAATCTGGGCAAAGCTTGTCGAGTCAGATAAACAATCTATTGTTCCCTGTTTCGCAAGACGTGCAGTTAGGAGCTGAGTATAGCAAACAAATTGATGCTGAATATGCCGATAAAATTTTGGATAGAAATGAGTATAAAGAGGCTTATGACTATTTGGAAAATATGAAACAGCGTATCCTCAATTCCGGTGCTGTGCAATATAAAGATGAATTTGCTTGGGAAGTGAAGATTATTCGTGAAGATGAGCAATTGAACGCATTTTGCACGCCTGGTGGATACATATATGTCTTTACCGGTTTGATAAATTACCTATCCAATGAAGATGATTTAGCAGGTGTTATGGGACATGAAATTGCTCATGCAGATTTAAGACATTCCAGTCGTCAGATGCAAAGCCAATATGGAGCTCAAATAGTTCAGGAAATACTGCTTGGGGAGCAGAGTGATTTGGTTAAGCAATTGGCAAATCAATTCGTGGGAATAGGATTGTTGAAGTATAGCAGAGATCATGAAACAGAATCGGATTTGGCATCGGTAAAATATCTGAGCGGAACGCCTTATAAATGCGATGGGGCTGCTTCATTTTTTAAACAATTGGAGGCCGATGGTCAAAGTCCTGGCGTGCCTGAGTTTTTGTCGACACATCCAGCACCTGCAAGAAGAGTGGAGAATATAACTGATGAGGCGGGTAGGTTAGGTTGTGAAACGAGCTATAAAGAACCTAATGAATATGATATGTTTAAGCAAAGTATTGCGAAGAAATAATTTCAAAAAACGCGACTTAATACAAGTCGCGTTTTTTGAAAATAGGGTTATCTAATAATGATTTTTTTAACAGCATAACCTTTGGCTGTTAGTACTTTGACGATATAAATGCCAGAAGGTAAAAAGCTAATGTTTATTTGCTGTATATTTTTAATGCTTGAATCTTGTTGATAAACAATGTTGCCTGATATATCATGAATTGATATGCTATTGATAGTTGACAACGATTCAACTGTAAATTCTCCAGAATTTGGATTAGGGTATACCTTTACATTAAGATCAATGTCTTCTATACCACTTATGATTTCATTCTTTTTAAAAACAGGCCTTAATAATAGACTCCCTTGGGCTTTATCAAATTTCGTAAATGTTGTACCGGTTTGAAGTTCGTAAATTTTTTGAGTTTTGCCTTTAATGATCTCTTTGCCTTCTTGATCGAATTCTACAGGGTCTGAAACACTGTTGTTTAAGTCCATTCCTACCGCTATTGCCGAAGAGCTTATTTTCCAGCCAATGTATACAGTGTCTTCCACTAAGATTCTTTTACTTAATTTATACTCTATAAAGTTTTCATAGTCAGACGAAGCTCTTGATACTACATTTTCTAGGTGTATAAGCTCATTGCTTGAGTTATCGTCCGTTTTGATTTTTTTATAGATGACAATATCAAAAGGAACACCTGTTTCTGGACGAAATCTATCAATAGAAGGAAGGTTGATATGTATATGCGTTAAAGTATCAGGCATTAATGTCACAAATTCCTGACAAATCACACTGCCTTGTTGCAAGGTTCTGATAGAAATTTCAGATTCACCATCATCATAAGCATAGTGCTCAGCTAATTTGAATGTTGTCCTTAACGTGTCGTTCAATCTTAAATCAACATTTTCATAGAATCCTCCGGAATGATCTTTCAAATAAGTATCTCCTGTAGCTAATTCAGTGACAAGCTCTAAATTTATGCTATCCATTGATGTGTCGATATTCTCAATTTCAAATGGTTCAGCGGCTTGAATTAAGGCGAAAGACTTGGGACCTATATTCTCGTCAACATCGTCAGGTGTCGCTAAGGTTTGAATGATTTCTCCAGTAGCCTTGTTCTTTACATGCATATAATATTGTATTGGTTGGCCAATATCATTCATGTTGTACATGCGTGTATGGGGTCTGAAATTATTGCTAAGCGTTTGATTTTGAAGAGCATTAAGCGGTATTTCTGTATAGCTGTCGAATAGTCTTGTATGCTTGTCTACCAAGGTTCTGTCTTCGTAAGCAGTATTAGCTTGGTTGCTTTCATGATTTGTCAAAAGAATATAATCCAAAAGCCAAACAGCAAATTCTCCAGATTGAAGTCCGTATGATTTAAAAGCGAATCTAAATCTTTCGGATTGCATTTCTGGAGAGACCTTAATACTTTCTTGAGTGAATTTTGTGAAGTTTTCCTCTATGATGTCTTCCCCTTTAATGCTCCATACAGTGCTCCATATTGAATCTGCATTCATAAATTGAAGAACTAGAGAATCATCTTCGGTTGTCGGTCGAAATGAGTAATCCATTGGCGCTTGCCAAAAGAAACTTAAGAACACATTGTCTTTATTGCTTTCATTTAAGTAGCTCCAATCTATCGTATGAGAGACCAAACTGTCTGTAACACCTTTTGAATAAGGATCGCTTGAAACAGTCGAGCCATCATTGTTAAGGGCAGAAAGCATGGCAACTTGGTAACTAGGGTTGTCAATGCCTTTGTCGGATCTTATGGATGTAGTCAAGGGGCCATATAGCCATTTATTTTGATCAGGGCCAATATTGGCTTTTGAAAAATCATCCCAAAATGGAAAAGGTGTTTTTAAATTAGGATCCTCGCTAAGGCGTCTGGAACTCTGATGTTTTTTAGTTTTGTTCAAAGGAATAATTTCCACTTGAGCATTCACTTCAATCCAAGTCGCAGAGGCAAATAAAAAAAATAATATGGCTATATATCTATCTCTTCCCATGTTTTATTCAATATCTAATGAGTCTTGCAATAGGTATTCATTGTAATTACCTACCCAAAGATCCACGCTTTGTCCTACCTTTACTTTTTCTTCAAATTCAGGGTTTTGCTTGATCACTTTCCCCATTAAGCTATCTGCTACATTTACGTTAATGATACTGCCCAATTTTAAATTTGAACCTAAAATTGCCATTTCGGCTTCATCCAGTGGCATATTAATATAGTCGCCTATTTCAAAAGCAGTTTTTCCTAAGCCGTCTCCTATGACAAGGTCTATTGAAGAGCCTTTATAAATTTTTTGGCCAGGTTCTATTTCTTCACCGTCTAATTTTTGTTTTAGAACAGCATTAATAGCCAAATCTGGAACATATTCAATGGAACCTAACTTTAAGCCTAAGCTTTCAAGAATTATTCGGGCATTTTTCAATGAACCATCGATAAGGTTAGGCATTTTGATTTGAGGAGGAGTGGAAGCGTTTAATGTCAAATAAATTTTTCGATTTTCTTTTACTCTGCTTCCTGCTTTAGGCTCTTGTTTCAATACGGATTTTACAGGAAACTCTGCTGAATATCCTGAGTCGCTTTTGATGACGTAATTTAAATGTCTTTGAGTTAGAAATTCTTCAAGTTGGTCTTCTCTCACTCCTTTTAAATTAGGAACAGTGATAGTTTCGTCATGCTTGGTGATATATGGTAGGTAAACATTGAAATATCCATACAAAACCATCATAGTGACAACTCCCATTATCGCTAAGTTAGCAACAGAAAAACCTATATTTTTTAATTTATCGCGCATTTTGATGAGTCAATTTATTGCTTGAGATTTTTAAGTTAAAATTGTATCTAATCTCTTTAGATATGTATGATAATAAATAATAATATAAAAAGGAATATTATTGACTAAAAATGGAGTCAAATTTCCTTTGCTTTTCATTTTTTTGATGAAAACGGTCAATTGCCATTTCCACTAATTGATTGATAAGCTCGTTGTAGCTTATGCCTTTCTCTTTCCATAGCGATGGAAACATGCTTGAATTGGTGAAGCCAGGAAGCGTATTGATTTCATTGATATATATTTTGCCATCATCAGAAAGAAAAATGTCAACTCTAGCAAAATCATCGCAGGCTAAGGCTTTGAAGGCTTCAATTGAATGCTTTTTAATTTGTTGGGCAATCTCAGAGTCAATGATAGCTGGAACATTGATTTTCACGGCTAAGGGGTCTACATATTTTGCCTCAAAGGTATAAAATTCGTAGGATTCGTCAATAACTATTTCTCCTGGCTCTGATGCCATAGGGTTGTCATTGCCCAAGATAGCGCATTCCAATTCTCTGCCGCTGATGAATTCTTCGAATAGAACTTTTTCATCATAAGTAAAAGCTTCTTTTATCGCTTTTTTAAAATCATCTTCAGTTTTAACCTTCATTACACCGACTGATGAGCCAAGATTGGCTGGCTTTGAAATAAAAGGCAAGCCAATTTTGTTAACTACACTTTGGAAGGTGATTTCAGTTTGTTGAGATTTGTTGAAGTAGGCGTATTTAGTTACTGGGATGCCAAATTTCTCTAATATTAATTTGCTGTAAACCTTGTCAATGCATAGAGCTGAGCCAAGGACATTAGTTCCGACTATAGGTAGGTTAAGTGTATTGAACAATCCCTGTATATTTCCATCTTCACCGTCAGTACCGTGCACAATGGGAAAAACAACGTCCAAGCCAATGCATTCGTTTGTTCTAGTGTTAATCAAGTCGGGAGATTGGCTGTCGAATTTCCAATGAAGAGGATCTCCTTTGGCAATATCAGGATTTGGTTCCGAGTTTAAGAACCATTTTCCATTTTTATCAATCCCAATGGCTATTATTTCTAATTTGTTTTTGTCAGCATTTTGGTAAATATTAACCGCTGATTTGATAGAAATATCATGTTCCACGGATTTTCCTCCGTAAATCAACCCAACTTTCTTGATCATGTCGTATTCGTATATGATAAAATAAGTTTCTAATTCAATCTGTAAAATTAGAAACTTATTGAAGATAAAGAAGTCAAAAGCTAAAGTTTAATCTAAGAATTGCAAGCTTTGCTTTTATCGAAGGATAATTTTATCGGTTTCAATACTGTTTTTGTAGGCAATTTTAATAAAGTAAATGCCTTGAGGTTCTTTACTCAAATCAATTTCCTGAATTTGATTGATTGTGCCATCAAAATTTATGGATTTAACGATTCTACCTGAAATACTATAGATATTGCATGTGATATCTTGGCGTTCATTTAGGTTGAAACGAATTTTAAAGCGTTTGTTTTTAGTTGGATTTGGGAAAATTAAATGACTGTTTTCTTCAGGCTTTTTTGTATTCAAAACATCATTTTCGTAGAAATTTATTTCATGAATTCCCATTAATCCTTTAAGCCCTCCTTTTTTTACTAAGCCAATTCTTAAGTTTTCTTCTTGTAAAAAACTGTTTAAGTTGATTTTTTCAGAAAGGGAAACATTACTTTTAAAGTGTCCTTGCGTATTATTTAGTTCAATAGTATCTAATAGAATGTATCTCTCAGGCAACTCTGTTGAGTAATATACAAATAATGAGTCTGAGGAATTATTGTCTTCTGCTTGAAATGTGTAGCCGATTTCCAAATATGCTTCTGAAACTTCTTTTACGTTTAGCAACGGTGAAACTAGCCAAGCTTCATCGTTTATATAATTGTTATCTGTAAGAGTCAAAAAAGAAATTTCTTTATTGTTTTCAATAATTGTCGAGTCTTTCCAGGCAAAACGATTTAGTTTGCTGACTTTCGCCCATTTATTGCTGTTTTCATCTTCATATTCAAAACTAATTTTATATGGGATAAAATCCGATTTAGTGTGCAAATAACTATTAAGATTTGTTGAAAAGTTATTGCTTGGGTTAAAATCATATATGTCTTCATCGATAATTTCGACTTCAACGTCAAAAGTGGCAATACTATCAATATATGATAAGCTCTTTGGCGAAATGATTTTATTTACCGTTGAGTTTTGAGTAAAAAGAGGTAATGATTTTAATGTGTCATTATATGCTACGGATTGACTTTTGACCGAAAATGCAACATTGTTGATTTGATTTCCTAGATTTTTTGCAATGATATTAATATCAATGTCGGGTGTGGATGTGACAATAGGATATTCTACGTCAAATAACGCTAAATCATAATAGTCGCTAGGGTCAACAGGAATCAGAGCATCGGAAGTCAGTAAACTAAGCCTTCTTGGACTGTTGTTCAGAACAACTTCTACGCGATCTTTTTGACCATGCGTAAACATGGTCATGCATGCATCAAGCGTGTAATCCATGTAGTTCTCAATCATTGTTTGTTGACCGCAGGACATGATCGGTTGAGTTAAGTCGCAACCTCCAGTGTACGATCCGCTGGTCATAGGAGTATCCTCCACATAGTCGTCATTACTGCATCCTCCTGTGCCCCAAGTATGAAATAAGCCAAGGTAATGGCCCATTTCATGGGTGAGCGTTCTGCCTAAATCATAGTCTTCTTCTAAAATAGGATATGGCCCTCCAAAATCATTTGACCCAAAAGCCGTGTAGTTTACAATGACACCATCTTCTTGAGGTGTGCTTCCAAGTGCTTCCATGCCTGGTAAATTGCTGACAGGCCAGCTTGAAAAGCCTAGGTCATTGCCATAATCGCAAACCCAGATATTAAAATATTTTTCGGGATCCCACTGGATAATTGATTTAAGACTTTCCTCTTTATACAGCCAATTGCTATTTCCTCCATAAGATCTTGTAATACCATTAGTGGGGTTCCCCTGTGGATCTCTTTTGGCTAAAATTAATTCAATATTCAAGCTTGTAGCATAAGGTTTGAATACTTCAGGTGTATTAATGAAGTTCGCATTTTCCAATGCTAAGTCAACATTTGTAGCTTTGATCTGAGAGAGTATTTGCTCATCTGTAATATTGCTTTCCACTCCATAAGATTCTCCTTTGTGGATAATGTGCACGACAATTGGAAGTCTATATTTGGTTTCAGCTTTGCGAGTGGCTTGGTTTACTGATTGAATTAATCTTTGTTGACTAAGCATGCCTTGCATCCATTCTTCAAATTGGTTTGGATATGCAATTCCCCTTCTTTGATTATTGTCATTTGGATATCCATTATTGTGACATCTCGTGCGTTGTGCGTAACTTTGCGTTGAAAAAATGCAGAGTAAAATGAGAAATACTGTGGATAGAACTTTATTCATAGCTCAGATTTAAATTTCATTTTAATACTACAATATATGCTATTTTTTTGTCAAAAAAGAAAGAAAAAGTCGAAATTGAAAATATTAAATTAATGTTGTTGGAAGAATTCAAGGGCCTGAAGAAAGAAAATTTTGAAAAATTAAATGATACAGCGAAAAAGTTAAGAAAACTCAAGGATGGAAAGGTCGACAATGCCGTTCATGCATTGCATGATGAAGTATTCGATGAAATTGATTGTCTGGAATGCGCTAATTGTTGCAAGACTACCAGCCCTATTTTTTTAGAGTCTGATATTGAGAGGCTCGCTAAAGCATTTAAAATGAAGGTCAAGGACTTTATAGATTCTTATTTACATAAGGACAAAGAGGGGGATTATGTATTGAATGAAGCTCCATGCCCTTTTTTGGGCTATGACAACAAATGCATAGCATATCAACATAGACCAAAGGCTTGTAGAGAGTATCCGCATACAAATAGAAAAAGGTTCAAGCAGATTATAAATCTTTCATTAACAAATGCGACCATTTGTCCCGCGGTATATCAAATTTTCCTTAAATTGGAACATAAAGTATAGTTGTCACATAATAAAAAAAATAATTTTTAAGCTATGAATATTGTTTTGTTAGATGCGGAAACGCTTGGAAATGTAGCCAATTTAGAGAAAGTCAAAGAATTGGGACATTTGGTTTCATATCCTAGAACTTCGCCCGAACAAGTGCAGGAGAGAATCAAGGATGCGAATATTATTATCACCAACAAAGTGGTGCTTGGGAAAAGTGAAATAGATGCGGCTGAAAATTTGAAACTAATTTGTATAGCTGCAACAGGAACAAACAATATTGATCTAGACTATGCGAAATCGAGAGATATTCCTGTGAAGAATGTGGCGGGATATTCAACGGAAAGCGTGGCACAGGCAACTTTTTCGATGTTATTGAGCTTGATAAATCATCTTTCATATTATGATGAATATGCTAAAAACGATTATGCGTCATCAGGGCTTTTTACTCATATTGGTCCAACAATTTGGGAGTTGAAAGGCAAAAGGTTTGGAATAATAGGCCTTGGGAATATTGGTAAAAGAGTAGCGTTTATTGCTCAGGCTTTCGGATGCGAGGTTGTCTATTACTCATCTTCTGGAAAGAGCAGAGATGAAAAGCTTCAAAGGTTGGAATTAGAAGAATTGTTAACCACATCAGATATCGTTACTATTCATGCACCTCTAAATGAAAAGACAAAAGAGCTTATAGGAAAGAAAGAGTTGTCTCATATGAAAAGCAATGCGATATTAATCAATGTAGGAAGAGGAGGAATCGTAGTGGAAAGTGACTTGGCAAATGCCTTGGAGCAAGGAGAGCTTGCGGGAGCAGGCTTGGATGTTTTTGAAAAAGAACCAGTAGCTAGCGAGAATCCTTTGCTTAAGATTAATTGTCCCGAAAAATTGATAATGCAACCTCATGTGGCTTGGTCTAGCCAGGAAGCAAGAGAAACATTGGTTGAGGGAATCATTCAAAATATTTTGGATGCAAATATTTCTATTTGATAATTGCGATTTTTTAAATATTGTGATAAACAATTTTAATAAATATTTCTTCGGAGAGGATGTGAAAGATCAAGATATTGGATTTTCAGTGTCCTCTCGCAAAGAAAAGTCCCGTTTGATTAATGATGACGGGAATTTCAATGTTAAGCGATTCGAAAAGTCGCTAAAGTTTCAAGACGTTTATTATTGGTTATTAAGCCTTCGGTGGTCAGGTTTTTTGTTGTTGGCTTTTGGCTTTATTGTTTTGAATAACTTGGTGTTTGCAGTGATCTATTTTGCTATAGGTGCTGAGTTTATAGACGGGGCTGATATTGGTTATAATTGGGAAGCTTTTGACGATTGCTTGTATTTTAGTTTTCAAACCTTTACAACAGTCGGGTACGGAGCAATGAGCCCTATTGGAGTTTTGCCCAACGTCGTTGCTTCGATAGAGGCGGTCCATGGGCTGATTACTTTTTCATTGGTAACAGCACTGATCTATGCTCGATTTTCCAAGCCTACATCTAAAATAAGGTTTAGCAAAGACATGTTGATTTCGCCATGGAAGGATGGAAAAGATGCGTTGATGTTTCGACTGGTCAATGAACGTTCTGATATCTTGATAGAGATGAAAGTGACCGTTGTTATGGTTATTTCAGAAAAGCATGAAGATTCGTTTGTGAATAAATTTCATAAACTGGAATTGGAGCATGACTCAATTTTATATTTTCCATTGAACTGGACAGTAGTGCATCCAATTGATGAAAATAGCCCAATATATAAGTTAGGGATGGAAAATAAGTCAAAGTGGGAATTTGTCGTTCAAGTTCAAGGGTTTGACAATACATTCAGTCAGGTGATTTATCAGCGCAAATCATATCTTGGTTCGCAGATTGTTGAAAAAGCAAAGTTCAATAGAATGTTCCATATTAATGATTTGGGAGAGACAGAGCTGTATATTGATAGATTGGATGATTATTTTAAATCAACTGAATCCGAGTGATATAATGGTATAGAATATGCGAGAGAATAAAAAATGTTAGTTTATGATCATCGCAAATTTATTGTATTACTCGGTATTGGTTTACCTGTTTTTAGGAACGCTGTTTGGGCTATTTTTTGCTTTTTACGGAGCTTCGAAGCTGGATAAAGAGTTTCGGGACAGTAGCTTTTTAATGAACTTAATGGTGTTTCCAGGAGCTTTAGCTTTGTGGTGGTTATTGTTGCCAAAATTTTTTAAGAAATGATCTATAGGCTAAGGCGGATACATTATAATGTTTGGCTGATTTTTGCTTTTCTTCTCACCGGATTATTGATTCTGGCATATGCTACCAGACCGGCTACTTTGTATGAGTTGGTTATCTCCCAAGATATTTCTCCTCAGTTGGGGGAAGTAGTGAAAACTTCACAAACAAATTATTTATTAGTGAATATCAGGCAAATTCATCGGTCAAATCCTAATGATATCCAGTTGGAGATATTGGTTAAAAAGCCTTTGAAAGCTCCGTTTGGGATACTGTCAGTCTTGACAAAAAGCAAGGAAATTATAGTAGGTCGAATAGGCCAAAAAGGAGTTTATAGATTTAGGCTACGGAATATAGATATAGATGAAATGAAAGCAATAGTAGTTTCTGACGCAATCAAGGACAGTTATTTGATGGAGGTGGGCTTATGAGCGTAGGATATGTGCCTGTACAATGGAATCGATTTAAGAAGTTGTATGACAAAATTATTTTCGCTTTTGTAATTCTTTACGTCGTAGGTTTTACGGGGTTTTCATTGGTTTTTAATCCAAATATTACTGTGGAGACACTGATGATAAGAGCTTCAGGGACATTGGCGTTTTTGATGCTGACTATTATTTTATCTATCGGGCCATTAACCAGAATAAATAGAAAGTTCCTGCCTTTGCTGTATAATAGGAGGCACTTGGGAGTTTCAATGTTTACGATAGGGTTGATTCACGGAGCTTTGGTTCTTTATCAATTTCATGCTTTAGGAAATGTTAACCCTTTATTCTCCTTGTTTTTTTCTAATCTCCAATACAATTCATTTGCTAATTTTCCATTTCAAGTTTTAGGCTTTATCGCTTTGATGATTTTTTATGTTATGTTTTCCACAAGCCATGATTTTTGGTTGAAAAACTTAAGTCCTAAAACTTGGAAGTTGCTGCATATGCTTGTTTATGTTTCATACTTTTTGATTATAGGGCATGTAGTGTTGGGTGCGTTTCAACAAGAAAAATCATTATGGATTTATTTGCCGGTTTCATTGAGCGTTGTGATGATCGCCTTGTTGCATGTTTGGTCAGCTATTCTTGATAAAAAGATAGACAATGAGAAGCTAAAGGGGAATGAAGAGTTTTTATATGCTTGTAGAATAGGGGATATCGATGACAATAGAGCTAAGATTGTGTTTGCAGGAGAAGAGAGGGTTGCCATATTCAAATATGAAGGAAAACTGGCTGCTGTGTCTAATGTGTGCAAGCATCAAAATGGGCCAATAGGAGAAGGAAAAGTTGTGAAAGGTTGTATCACTTGTCCTTGGCACGGCTATCAATATCAACCAAATGATGGGTGTTCGCCTCCTCCCTTTGATGAGAAAATATCAACTTATCAAATCAAATTGGTGGAAGATGCGATTTATATACACCCTCGTGCAAATGAAGAAGGTATGGAACAAAAGCCAATTGAATATGAAAAAGGAGAATGAAGAGTTTTTCATAGGTTGGAACGGCAAGCTGGGGAGTTCTACGAAAAAAGTCTTGAAGAGGACTTTGGGTTTATTCGCTATTACGTGGTTGGTTTTTGTAATGATTTTTACTTTAGCTACGACTAAAGCCATAAATTCCGAATTTGAGCTATATAATAGAATTTATATTTCAGGAGTGTTTCACTCCAGTCCCGCTCCAATGCTTAAGGTTAAAAACAGCGGTTTATTTGAAAACATTCTATTGGTTGGGTTTGGTAAACATGGCTTTGAAAAACTAAACAGTGAAATTAGCGAGGAATTTGGAGGTTTGGAGGGAAAGCATATGAGTTTGTACGGGAACTTAATTTACTACAATGGGAAGACGGTTTTTCAGGTGCTGGATCATAACCCCCAAGATGTTTATAAAGACCAATATTTTAAGCCAATCAATGCAGAGTTGTTGGGCGAGACAACACTTGAAGGAGAAATAATTGATCCTAAATGTTATTTTGGAGTAATGAAGCCCGGTCGCGGAAGAATACACCGCTCATGTGCAGTAAGATGTTTGTCAGGAGGAATACCTCCAGTGTTTTTGATAAGAACAGAGATAGGGAATGAACAATACTATTTATTGCATTTGGAGCAGATGAAATTAGAGGATTTCATACCATTAGTTGGCAAACAGATTCAATTGAAAGGGATGGTCGAACAGTATGAGGATTGGTTGGTTTTGAATGTTAGAAAAAATGACTTTCTGATCTTGAATGAAAATAGTGATGTGTATGAAAACGAAGAGTTTGATTAGTTTGATAATGTTATTGTTGCCTTTATGGACAATGGCTCAAGAGTCTAAGCAATATAATTTAGAAAAAGGAGTAGGCTCCAAAGGGTATGATGTGGTTTCATATTTTGACAATTCAGCTAAAAAAGGAAGCAAAAAGATCTCTGCTGAGTATAAAGGAGTGAAGTATTATTTTTCTTCAGATGCAAATAAAGCTAAGTTTGAGAAAAATCCAGAAAAATATGCACCTCAATATGGAGGCTGGTGTGCTTATGCAATGGGGAAAGAAGCTGAGAAAGTGGATGTAGATCCTAATACGTTTGAAATTATGGATGGTAAGTTGTATCTTTTTTACAATAAGTTTTTCAATAATACAAAAGAGAAGTGGGATAAAAATCCAGAGCAATTGAGGAAGTTAGCGGATGAAAACTGGCAAAAGATTTTAAGAAAATAGAGTTAGGTGAAAGTGTGAGGCCATTCGATTGGATGAGTATTTAGGGAATGGTTTTACGCTTCTTTGAGTTGTTGATATTGATGCATTTTTAAACTTGTCATAGATATATGAATACTAAATACCGATTAGCCAAATTATTTAATTATGAATATTGGCCTTTTTGGATCTTTTATGGGCCATTCGTGTTGGTTTGGCTGTATTTTTCTTTGCGATCTAGAAGCTTTACTTATTTTACTTCCGCGAATCCGAGTGTTAAATTTGGAGGCCTTTTTCAATATAGCAAGTATGGCTTGTTGAAAATGTTGGATCAAAAATATTACCCTCGTACGTTTTTTTACGATAATTTAGAGCAGTTCATAGATCTTAAACCTAGCGTTAATTATCCATTGGTGTACAAACCTGATATTGGAGAAAGAGGAAAAGGAGTGGAGATTGTTGAAGATGCTAAAGCAGTCATAAGATTGGCTGAAATTCATCAAGAGAAATTTATGCTCCAAGAATTCGTTTCATCACCTCATGAGTTTGGCGTGTTGTATTACAGATACCCTTCTGGAAAAAGCGGAATTACTTCCATCGTCACCAAAGGTTTCTTAAGTGTGACGGGGGATGGAAGCAGCACTTTGTTGAATTTGATGAATAATGAAATAAGGGCAGTGGATCGGATTGACTATTTGAAAAGCAAGTTTTCCGAAAGACTAAATGAAGTTTTGCCAAGTGGAGAAATCTTGGTTTTAGAGCAAATAGGAAATCATTGTCGAGGAACCGAGTTTATTAATGCTAATTATTTGATTTGTGATCAGTTGGTGAAAGTTTTTGATGAAATTTCTTCGACTTTGGATGGATTTTATTACGGAAGATTCGATATTAAAGCTGAATCTATAGACAAGTTGATGAAAGGGGAAGGAATCAAAGTAATGGAAATCAATGGCGTCAATTCAGAAGCGGCTCATATTTATGACAAGAATTATACATTGTTGCATGCTTATAAAGATGTATTGATGAATTTGAATATGGTTTTTGAGATTGCCAATGAGAATAGAAAGCATGGTTGCAAACCAGCTAAATTATCGGAATTTATCAATCACCTCAAACTACATTTGGCTTCATAATTCATGTACCTATTTAATTATCATAAAGAAGGAAGTAAGCTTCAGGTGTATTCCAACCACAAGTCATCTGGCAAACCTATTTTATTCTTTATCCATGGATCACCCGGTAGCTGGCAGGCATTTAAAGGTTATTTGCAGGATGAGGAATTATCGCGTGATTATTGGATGTTTTCTGTGAATCGATTGGGCTATGGAGGTTCTGAAACGAAGCATTCGTTGCATATTCAACTTCAGTCATCCATAATTATGAGTTTTATTCGATCTATCATAGAGGGAGGCAATGATAGGTTATTTTTGTTAGTTGGACATTCTTATGGAGGAGGAGTAAGCATGGATGTCTTTCAAAAATCCCAAGATATAATCAATGGACTTTTGCTCATAGCGCCAACTCTAGCACCAGAGCTTCAGCGTGTGAAGTTTTATAATAAATTCGCCAAGTTGAGAGTAGTGAATAAATTATTGCCGAGTAATTTGAAAATGAGCAATAAAGAAATGTATAATATCTATGATGACTTGCTTGAAGTCGAGAGGTCATATCCGAAAGTGAACAATCCAGTGTGGTTAATTCATGGCACTCGCGATAAAATTGTAAGCTTTGGAACAGTTGAGTATTTGAGGCATCAGCTTTCTCATGATATTTTGAAAATTATTGTGATCGAAAAGGGAGATCATTTTATACCATGGAAGAAGAAGTCATTTGTAAAACAAGTATTGCTGGATTTTTTTGAGCTGTTGGCAAAGTTGTGATTAACTAATCCTATAATTCAAAATCAAAGTTGTCAAGAGGTTTGTCATAGGTAGTATTATAAAGGTGAATATAGTCAAGATATTTTTGAGTCGTCGCAATGCTTTTAACTCTGATGAATTTAGTGATTTCGTAGATGTCAAAACCTCTACTTAGCAATATCATGATATAAGTGTATTTTAAAGACGAAAAGGAGATGACTTTATGAGAATGCAAATGGCTTTGGATGAATTCCTTAAGCTGTTTATTGAAAATTCTAGAATATTTAAGCAAAGGTAATATTTTGGATGATGTATTCATTTTTCTCTCATCGAGAAATTTAAGCACTGTGGGGAATATAGGAATTTTGTTTGCTCCAATTTTAAAAAAAACTTTATTGTCTTCAAGTGCTATATCTTTATAGGTTAATTCAAGTAGTTCAGATATAGACAGTCCGGTCATTGCACCTAGTTTGATTGCTAAGAGAAGAGGGTGTTTAGGCGCTTTTTGGGATAATAGTTTTAATTCCTCAACGGTTAGCAAGTCTCTGTCGTTTTTTTCTTCGGCTTTGGTATTGATAGAAATGAATTGCGGAGATTTGCTATGTTTATTCATCGCTTGTTGGCATAGCAGGTCAAGTTTTTTTATATACTGATGAATTGTGTTTTGCTTAAGACCTTCTGACCGAAGATATTTTGCGAACTTCTCTTGAAAATTAGGTTCTAATTGCTCCAAATGAGGAGGAGAGTAGTTGAAAAAGGCTCTTAGGTGCTTTTTTAGCCCATTCCAGTGGCCTAAAGAAATTTTGCTTAGTTTTTCGGATTCAATATAACTATCTAAGAAGGTATCCACTTGCGGAGTGTTTATTTTTTTTAAAGCTAGCTCTTCTTGGTATTTTTCTAAAAGATTTAACCTTAACCGTTCCGCTCTCATACGATTTTTTTCGCTGTGCTCTTTTTGGACATTGTTTTCAGGTCGGTCAAATACATATAAACCAAGGTACTCTTTTGTTCTTGTTCCATTCTTGTAAATATCCAAATATAGAGATGATCGATTGTCTTTTAGTGGATACTTTCTAATAGTAATTTTCATAGTTTGCTAAGAAAGAAATTGGCTTGTGGCTTCTCTGACTAGTTCTTTGATTTCATCTTTTACCTTGTCGGGCATGTAATCGAATACAGAAAGATGACCATTCGAATTTTTGATGAGCATTTTTGAAAATTTATTTTTCTTGATATTAATCTGAATCAAAATACTGCACTTCCCTCCGGCAAACATGAAGTTTTTGGTGGAGTAGTACAAGTATTTACTGTCATTTTGGATCAGTGTGATTTTCCATTTAGTGTGAAGAAAGGCGTGTTTGATGATGGATTTTACAAACTCATCATGAACAAGTTCTTCGTCATAATGCAAATTCTCTAATTTTCCTGAAGGTGTTATATAAGGTGCTGACATAGTTGTATTATTTTTTAATTAATACAGCTATGTCATGAAATCAACTACTTGTTTTTGTGATATTTTTTCTATTTTGTCCAGTTTTTTTGGATTAAAGTGCTGATTGAGTCTATAGGAATTAAAAGTTCTGTCGTCCCTTGAGCGTAAGAAGCAATTTCATAGTTGTTGTAAAAAAAATAAATCCCCGAATCAGACAATGAATAATTGTTGTTTAAAGTGAATTTGTTGCCAGGAAATAAATAACCAGCCTTGAAAAGGGATTCTTCGGGAGCCAGATTTTTGTCTTTTCTAAAGATGCTCTCTCCAATTTCATTAAGTTTTTGAGAGTAACCATCTTTTAGCACTTCTTCTAATTTTACTAGGTTTCCAGTTTGAAGGCTTAGGTTGGAAAAGTGAAGTTCAAATTGACTATGAGCGCCTCCCTCGTAACTATTAGCTTCATAAGCTAGGCTTAAGATTTCATCGCTTTGGTAAATTATTCGTTCGACATATTCTCCATACCAATGAGTTTTGTAAGTTGAGTCGAATTTTAAGATATCCAGATAGTTGTCAATGAAGTCATTCATGGCAGAATCTAGTGATTGATAGCCATTGATTTCAAAGTGATTTTCAATGTAGGCGTTTAGTTTGTTCTTTACTTGATCATCTTTTGCGTTGACAATCTTGGGATAACTGATAGAAATTTCGACACAGCCTGATTTATCCTTATTCCCATTTTCGCAACCATGGCTTTTATTCAATGATATAATCTCATATGAGAGCCCTTTGGATGTGATTATATCATTTTGAGAAGTTTTGTCGCTGGACTGATTTTTTTTGCAGTTCGTAAATGTGATTGCCAGTAAAAAGGTAAGTATGGGTAAGGCTAAAAATCTTCTTGTTTTCATAAAAATAGATATTGTTAATTTAGAATTTTAATTATGGCTTTAGCTTTAAGCAAGCATTCTTCATATTCTTTAGCCGGGTCTGAGTCGAAAGTTATAGCACTTCCTACCATGAATGACAAACTCTTTCGGGTCTGATTATAAAGAATACTTCTTATTACTACATTGAAATCAAAGTCATCAGTCGGAGTGAAATAGCCCACAGCTCCAGAGTACAAGCCTCTTTTAGTTGTTTCATACTTTTCGGCTAAATTCATCATGCTGATTTTCGGAGCTCCGGTCATGCTTCCCATTGGAAAGGTGTTTTTTATGATATCTATCGAATCTGTCACATTTGAAACTTCGCTTGATATAGTGGATATCATTTGATGCACTTGTTTGAATGAATATATGCCGAATAGTTCATCAACATGGACTGTGCCAGGTGTTGAAACTCTGGCCAGATCATTACGCACAAGATCAACGATCATTAAGTTTTCGGCTCTTTCTTTAGGGTCGTGCAGTAAGGCATGCTTGAGCATTTCATCCTCTTCCAAGTTCAGCCCTCTTTTGATCGTGCCTTTGATGGGTTGCGATATGCATTTATTGGTAACTCTTTTAATATACCTTTCAGGGCTTGCTCCCATTAAGAATTTGTCACAGTCCTTAAGCATGACAGAGAATGGAGTTGGAGAGACTGCGTTTAATTCCAGATATTTGCTAATTGGATTAATATCGACATTTTCACCATAGAACTCTTGGCAATAGTTGGTTTCGTAGATGTCTCCCTCAAGAATATGATTTTTGAGTTTTTCAACCGTTTGAATATAGTTTTCTTTGCTTACAGCTGATTTTATTTCAAATTTTTCATCATTGTTCTCGCTCACTAATGGCGTATCTGAAATAATTTCAAAAACTTCGTCATTATTGTTTGTCAAGCTTTGAATTTCTATTTCATCATCATTGAAAAATAGCAAGTGAGTGGGTTGGAAGAACATCAAGTCTGAAAATTCAATGCGATCTGGATTTTCGCTTTTAAGATCCTCCAAGTAGTTTTTAAGATCATAGGAAAAATATCCAAAAAGCCAGTCTTTTTTGGAGTTTTTGAAACGTTTCAAAGCTTCAAAAGCATTATGATCATTTTTGCAAGTAAGGATGTCATTTGCTCCAACAGCCAAAACTTCAATGAAAGGATCATTTGGGTATTGGAAGTTGTTAGGGTTTAAATACTCAAAATGGTCAAACTGTTCCGCCCACTTAAGCGATTTAGATTTAAAATCGCTGATCTTGTTCACTTTATAGTTCTTAATAAATCGTTTTATCATTCGAGCCAAATCTTTATATTGCTGTGCAAACATAAATCTATTTTGACGGATATAAAATTGTATTTGTAAATAAATAATTATAAAGAAATGGCATTAGTAAAATCAATTGTTAGAGATGGCCAAACGCTGGCGCCGAGCATGCCTGAGAGTTGCTGGTTGGCGGACAACGCGACTGTTGTAGGCGAAGTGGAGATGGGAGAGGATTGCACCATTTGGTTCAATGCTGTTGTTAGAGGGGATGTGAATTTGATTAAATTGGGAAATAGAGTAAATGTCCAGGATGGCGTGGTGTTGCATGCGACTTATCAAAAATCGACCACTGTCATTGGCGATGATGTTTCCATTGGTCACAATGCTTGCGTGCATGGTTGTAGAATAGAAGATAATGTGCTTGTTGGTATGAACTCAGTAATTATGGATGGAGCGATTATAGGCTCGAATTCCGTGATCGCCGCTGGAGCAGTTGTATTGGCGAATACTATTGTAGAGGAGGGAAGCTTGTATGCGGGAACGCCAGCCAAAAAGGTTAAGGATATATCTGAAGAATTATTAGCTAATATTAAAAGAACAGCGTCTAATTATCCCAAGTATGCTAGTTGGTTTAAGGAGGATTAAGGTATAAGCCAAGCCAAAGATGAGCAGGGCTTGGCTTGATTTTTTAAATAATCATTGGCACTTCTATGGCAAGCAAAAAGCTGTCATTTTTCGCTTCTATGGATATGGATTCGAAGTCTTCTATACCAATGGCATCTCTTTCCTTTAATTCAAAAGCTTCGGTAGAGACATCACCTTCTATGACCATTAAATATAGACCATTTTTGGAGCTGTTTAATTTATAGTCAATTTTATCTCTTTGTTTTATTTGAGTGAGGGATAGAAAAGCGTTTTGATTGATTTGAAGTTTTCCTTTCTCTTTCTTTGGAGAAATGATATTTGCCCATTTTCCATCAAGATGAAGAGCGTTGTAATCCAATTGCTCATATTTGGGATTCGTGTTTTCTGATTGCGGAATAATCCAGATTTGGAAGAGCTTAAGCTGTTCTTTGCTTGAGGCGTTTTTCTCAGAATGGTATATGCCGCTGCCCGCTGACATTAACTGAATTTCGCCTCTTGATATAGTGCCTGAATTTCCTTGATCGTCTTTATGGCTTACCGTTCCGGAAAGAGGGATGGTTATGATTTCCATATTTTCATGCGGATGCATGCCAAAACCTGTTCCTGCTGAGATGGAGTCGTCATTAAGAACTCTTAGAGCGCCAAATCCCATTTTGGCAGGATTGTAATAATTGGAGAAGCTAAATGAATAATTAGCTTCCAGCCATTCAAAATTCGCATATCCGCGATCATTCGCTAAGTATTCCGTAATTTTCATATTGGTGTTATCTTGTTTAGAGAATGATTACGGATATACGATATTTGTAGTTACGAGTTTATTTTTTTCTTTTCAAGTTTTTTTATGAGGTCTTCTCTATATGCGTCAGCTAGGAAAGGCTCATTGATAGCTCTTTGTAAATCTTCAATAGAGGCGTCTTTATCATAAAGCAATTCGAATGCTTTAAGCACAGATATGCCTTCGTGGTTTTTTAAAATCAAGTTGATGCTGTCTTCAGGCTTTATTGTCCCTTTCTTTAAGACTCTTAAATAGATGCCCGGACGTTGGGATTGCGAAAATACTTTGACAATCGATGAGTCATTGAACTTGGCGCTTAGTTTATAACAAGGCACTCGAGGTTGGCTGACTTGAAGTCTGGCTTTGCCAAATTCGAAAATGTCTCCAATATTTACCCGACTTTCATCAATTCCCTTTGAAGTGAGATTTTCTCCAAACATGCCATGCTCCCATTCCAAAGCAGGATATTTTTCTCTCCAAAACTCATAATGCTCTAGCGGATATAAATAACAAGCTTTATCGATACCACCATGATTTTCGGTATCAATTACCGTATCGCCAATGACAGATGTTTTATCCAGCTTGATTCCTTGTTTTACAGGTTTTTTGAAAATTCCTGTTTCAAAAGTTTTATCATTCCATGTGACAGTTTTGGGAGAGGAAATGTTAGTTGATATTACTTTCATTTAATGATATGTTGAGTGTTTGTGAAATATATTTCATATAAAAATAAGTAAAATATTTTATATTAATACATAATTTGCAAATCATTTATTTCGATTAAATATTATTTTAACTTAAATATATTTTGAAATAAATATTGGGTAAACGTTGGTGGTATTATTTTGGCGTTATTTTCGTTTAAATTTCCTTCATAAATTTATCCAAAGTTGTTTTATTTGAATTATTGTAAAAATATTAATTGATTTTAAAACTTTGCATATGTTAAAAGCAAACAAATTTCTCATGTTTTTTTTATTGGGCATGGCGATAACTTTTCAGTCTTTGGGACAGAATGAAAAGATAAATGTAGGGCCTTATGTTTTTGAAACGATCATCTCCAATGATGTGAATGCTGTTCAGAATCAAGGCAGAACAGGCACTTGTTGGTCATTCTCTTCTCTCTCATTTTTTGAATCTGAATTATTGAGAAAAGGTAAAGGCAAATATGAACTGTCTGAAATGTTTGTGGTTTGGAATTCTTATAAAGACAAATCTGAAAAATATGTTCGTATGAATGGTGCGTTGAACTATGGAGCTGGCGGTGCTTTTCATGATGTTGTGAATGTATTGAGGGATTATGGGATGGTTCCTGAGTCTGTTTATGGAGGTTTGAATTATGGATTTGATTCCCACAACCATGGCGAAATGGATGAAGTGCTTAAGGGCATGGTGGATGGAGTGATCAAGAACAAGAGCAAGCGTTTGACTACTGCGTGGCCTCATGCTATTGAATCGACATTGAATGCGTATTTGGGAGAAATTCCTCAGGAATTCGAATACCTTGGAAAGAAATATACTCCAAAATCATATGCGAATGAAATGGGCTTGAATCCTGATGATTATATTGAGTTGTCTTCGTTCACTCATCATCCATATTACAAGCCGTTTATTCTAGAAGTGCCAGACAATTGGGCATGGGGGCAAGTGTATAATTTACCATTGGATGAAATGATGGATGCTATCGAAACTTCGTTGGAGAACGGCTATACATTAGCTTGGGCATCCGATGTTAGCGAACCTTATTTTATGTTCAAAAAAGGTTTGGCGATAGTTCCTTCAAAGCCTTGGGATAAATTGACTAAAGAGGAGAAGGATGATTTTGGAACGACTGTGGTGGATGAAATGAAAATAACGCCAGAAGTGAGGCAGCGAGAGTTTGATGATTATAGAACTACTGATGACCATGGAATGCATATTGTAGGTTTGGCTAAGGATCAGAATGGGAAGAAATTCTTTATTGTCAAAAATTCTTGGGGAACAGAAAGAAATGATCAAGATGGTTATTTTTACGCTTCATGGGAGTATGTGAAGTACAAGACCACAGATGTGATGGTTAATAAAAATTCATTGCCTAAGCCATTGTTGAAGAAATTGAATCTTTAATCTTGATACATAGTGAAAAGCTAGATCTTATAACGTCTGGCTTTTCACTTTAATGTTGGCAATAGGCTTCTTTCTCTCTCCATCAGTATTCTGCAAACTCTCTCAAGCCAGGAGAATCTTTGATGCTTGTGGCTATCATTGTTTTGTGAAGCCATCGTTTTTTGCTCTTTTAAGTGATGTAGAATTTGTTGTGTGGATTCTAATGTTGGACGTATTTCTAAAGTAGATAATAATTGTCTCATAATCTCTATTTTCCCTTGGTTGAAGCACTCATAAAGTTGCTCCTTAAGTTTTTTGACTGTCAATAGACATGGAGTTCTTTCAAATTCAACATTAATGTAATCGATACAAGCTTGTTTTTCTTTTTCTGTTAGCTGTTCCAAAGTTATCCATTCGGGTAGAGCAGGGTCTCTAAATACAGTTAGTTTTCTTTGAGTACTTTCCCATCTGTTTTTAGCAAAATCAATTAATTCTTTTTTGTGAAGTTGCAATGATTCTCCCGTACGAAATGTAATAGCTCCGTCCTTAAGATTTTCTTGCCATTGATCGTGAAATGTAGAGCCGTCTTCAGATCCATACATGCGGAAATTGTACATGGATTGGCTTAGATTTTGGCTGGCAAAGTGTAAATTGAATTCTCTGCTCACGGTTTTAATTTTTTTCTTGAGCAGTTCATTTTCAATTTCGAGTTTTCTTGCATGACCGAATATTTCCATGAAAAGCTCTTGTTGGGCATAAAAATCAGATGGAATCTCCTCCAACTGTCTTGATTTACGCATGTATTCCCTTGCTAATTGCCTGAAGTCGTCGAATTCGAGCCATAGCCTTTCAAATGCGCAAACTACTTCTTTGTAAGGAACGATCATTCTGTTTGAGCCTTCCATCGTTAATGTGTCTCCATGATCTTTAGCAAAAACAGTTGCGTGATGCATGTTCCATGATAGTTGAGTTTGATGCCTTATGAATTCTTCCATATTAGGAATGCTTCCGTGATTAAAAAATAGGCTATATTTATTTTTCAGCCAAGCTTCATATTCGCTGGTTTTTATGTCTTTTTCCTCATTCAAGTCCCAGCCTGGGCTGAGTATGCTATATGTTTCTCCGGGAACTGGTTGAGCGTATTCGTTTATGCCCAGTTCTTCCGCTTTAGATTTGAATTTTGGCGACTCATCTTGATGAAATAATTCTTTTGTTTCTTGTAAATTGGGAGAACTTGACTCTAAATGTTGTTTTAAATCAACTTTAGGTTCTTCAACCATATATGAGATGGTTTTTAATGCTAGTGAGGAATCAAGCCAAGTTGAGAATTCAAATTTATGCTTTGTGCCCAAGAAAATAACTACTTGAGTCATGTCTCCAGTGAGCCCCATTAGCATTTGAGAAGTTTCCAAACAATCACTGCAACCTTCCATGACTTCATCAAGAGGTGTTGCTGAGAACATTTCTGTCCCATTTGGAAGTACAATAGAATTGGAAGGATCAAGAGTGAAAGATGCGGGAGATCCAACATTTTCTAAAGAGCGATTGATTTGTTGTGTTTCTTCAGGTGTCGCGAAAAATTGAGATGCTTTTCTTTTAGTATTTTCAATAGCAAACTTGTCGTTGTTCGATACGGCAAGCTTTGGTTTGGCTGATGAGGAAGGAGTTTCTAAAGAGCCAAGTTCTGGATAGAGGCATTTTTTAAACGAAATTTCACCTGAGGGATTGATAGAGGATGTTTCCTCCGTAAATCTGCCTAATTCTTCACCTCTTTCAAAAGCAGTGCTTTTAAAGCATGTCCCATTAGCCCCAATATCATATTCGTCGCTATTTTTTACCTTAAAAAGTTGCAATGGCGAGGAGCTTCTGCCGGCAATGGGTTTCCTTCGTTTATTTTGCCGTTTGGTATGTCGATGCATCTGGATAAAGGCTGAAAACTAAAATAGAGGCAGATAAGTATGCGAGTAAACTAGTTAATATTAGAAATAGATTTTAGACAATTTATGTTTATCACGATTAGTTTATTATGGTTTTCTATATCCTCTTCCTTCGCATTTTCATCAGAAGAAAATGCGAAGGATATAAAAATTAATCATGATAATTTATAATAAATAATACCAATGATTATTCTGCCAAAATTAGAATAATCATGTTGTTGTGAATATTTAAAGAAAATGATTAATATATGCAAATTTCTGCAAATATATTTGATAATTGTCTAGATTTTGTTAATTTAGTATTAATAAGCGAATTTTATGCATCTTTTTAGTTTGTAAATTAAATAGGAATGGTATGAGGAGATTGATAGTTTTATTTTTTGCATTGTTAGTGTATGGATTTACTTACGGACAATATAACAGCTTTGAGCTTGGCAGATATTATACTGTTGATGGAGATGTTCGAAACGGTTTGATCAGTTATGGCCACGATTCTTATGAGTATGCTGATATTGCTTCAAGCGACAGGGCCTTGTTGTTTATGAATGATGAAAGCGAAGTTATTGAGGAAGTTTCCGCTGATTTATTGACAGGATTTGTGATGGGACAAGATAGCTTTGCCGTAGTGAATTATTATCGTGGAGTAGAGTCCAATACTGTCAATAAAGATTTCGCCAAGGTAATTATGGAAGGAAAAATTACGCTCTTGGAGTATAGCGAAAGACAATTGATGAGGAATAGTTATGGAGAAAGTTTCAGCACGGTTAATTATTATTTGCTGGAAAAAGATGGCAAATGCATTCCAGTGACAAGAAGATTTTTGAAGGAAGGCTTTTGCGAGATAATAGGGGATGAGTTTTCATTAAAACAAAAATTTTCAAACCCTAAGAGCAATGATTGGAAAGTTGCTATAGCGATGTATAATCGTGAAGGCGAGTAGCTAAATTGGTAAATTGAAATGTGTCGAAAGAGGGGAGCTTGCAAGCTTCCCTCTTTTTTTGTTAAAAATGGTAGCCAATTAAGAAGTGATATCTTTTCAAAGTTGATCCAAGTGACATCGACTGTGGTAGTTTGTTCAATGTATTTTCATATCTTATTTCTAGGGATAGCCTCTTTATGCTGTAGCCTGCTCCAAAGTTTAAAGAAAGGTCATATTTATGCATTCCTGCAGGAATAGCTTCTGACTCTCTAATTCTTTTTTCCGTATATCCATATTCTTCTGTTTTTTTATTAGTTGATGAGATCATGATTCCATTTCCCATTCCTGCATTTATAAAGATATGACTTTTATTATTGGTGAAATATTTATATCTAATCATGTTAATGATTTTTAAATATGATGCGCTAATTTTTACATTAGTATTGCTTTCATAATCATATTCAAAGTTGAATGAAGAATGGTGTAATTCGTTATAGATAGACCATTTATTATGATTTCTTGGAATAATGTATTCTGCAGAAATGCCAAATGTAGGGGAAAAAGAGTTGCTGATATTTGCTTGATGTAGGTGTCTTGTTGTCATTCCAAAATTGGAAAATGTTAACCTCATATCGTTAACGGTCATTCCAGCTATAAGCCAAAACTTAAAGTTACCTTCATCTGTTTCGGATTTTTCAAATTTCTCGTTATTCCTACATTCATAGTATTTTATGAAAAGCTTTTCAAGGCTTTTTGTGTTATAACTTGTGGTCTTTAAAGTTTTCGAAATTTTTTGGCAATCATTTAAGTAAAGCGATAATTCGGCTAAATATCGTTTGTTTTCATCGAAGACCATTCTATGATTGACACTTAAATCTTTGTGTTTTTTATATTTTTTATAAGTTAATAATTTAATCTCATTGTCTACATTTATATAATAATTGTCATTGCCAAAGTTGTTCTTATAATGATATAGCATTTTTGATCCGCTAATAATTACTCTAATAAAAGCGGTGTCAGTTTCAGTTTGTATGTTTTTATCAAAATCGAATGTTGAGGAAATTCTTGGACTTATTTCACTTTCTATTATAGCTGATATGTATTTCTCGCCGTCTACCTCATAATTAATTAGGTCATTTGGGTAGAATTTGCGACTATCTTTTTCTTTATCATTTGATTTGAAGCGAATGAATTTCGGACTTTTTGACCATTCTTTGAAGTCGATGTAGCCGCTAAGAGTTTCTCCTTTTTTTGTGGTTATTTTTCCTTCTACCCAATGTGATTGAGCTTTAATAGAAGGGATTGTTGAAGTAAATACTAAAAATAGTGTAATTTGTAAGAGTGCATATTTTATTTTCATTATTCTGTTAATGTTAATTGTTGAATTATTTCAAAATCAAAATAGTGGTATTGATTGGATAGAAACATGATAGAAATCTCTTTTTGATAATTTATAATAGATAAAAATTCACTTATACAGAATGGAATGTGTCCCAATGAGTTGTTTTTTTGTATTTTTTTACATAAAATATGTGAAATTATACTAAATATATATGAGAGAAACGTTGGATGGTCCCAAGAATAGTTCGAAAAATTCAGTTGAGGAAAAGGAAATTCATAAGTTGGCAAGAACCCAACTATTGGCTTTGGCAATAGGCATATCTTTTTTTCTGATGGGAGTGGGAGCGTTAAAGTTTCTTGAAAACATCTCGATAGTTAGTTCTATTTGTTTCGGTTTGGGTATTGCCATAATTGTTCATTACTTGTTTGGAGGCTTGGGAAGCAATAAAATAAACTTTGGAGTATGGGTCGCAACAGGTGTTTTGGCCGGGGTTATGGGCATTGTTTATTTTATAGATATACAATTAAGCAAGCAGATGCAGATAAGAGATCTTGAGGGTAAATTAGTATTGGGTAGAGATTGGCATGTATTTGATGATAGTGGCTTAAGGCTTGGAGAAATGGAGAAAGGGTCGATTTCTTTGAGCAAAGATTATGAAGTGTATTTAAACGACACAATATCTGTAGGCAGTATTAAATCGCGTTTGGGAAAACTTGGCTTGTTTGATTCTTTGCATCTCATGCCATACTCTGAGGTTAAGTATTTTATTCGTAAAAAGAATTTCAGAGCGGATGTGGATAAGTCGCATTGGAATGAGCCGAATGATTTTTATAAGACCAGATATAATGATTTGCCATTCACTATAAAACCTGTTTTTGACAGAATCAATACCTATGGAAATGGAATAGCTACTCAGGTTATTTTGCATGAAAAAGATACTGTCTTAGAGTCATTCACCAAGAAGACTAATTTTGATATTGAATATGGCGATGTGACTTATGTAGTAAGAATAAGAAATTTGGATTTGGAAAATCATTTGACGAATAAAAACTATGTTGTTTACCAAATTTTTGGTTATAAAAAACATGGATTAGATTAAATCTATAGATATGATTATTGAAACAAAAAGGTTAATCTTACGTGAACTGAATGTTGGTGATGCAAGAGATTTTTATGATTTGAATGAGGATAAGGAAGTTTTGAAGTACACTGGAGACGTTGGCTTTCAAGATGTTGAAGAAGCGAAAACTTTTTTATCAGGCTATTCGGATTATAAAAAGAATGGTTATGGCCGGTGGGCTGTGGTTTTGAAGGAGTCAGGCCGTTTTTTGGGATGGTGCGGACTTAAGCTCAATGAAGAGGGCTTGGTTGATTTAGGCTATCGTTTCTTTAGAAATGAATGGGGGAAAGGCTACGCTACTGAATCCGCAATTGCGTCATTGAATTATGGATTTGAAAATCTGGATCTCGATGATGTGATCGCTCGTTCTGATAGGAATAATGTAGCTTCTATCAAGGTTATTGAGAAGTTGGGGATGGAGTTTTGGAAAAATGATGAATGCAAAGGGATTTCCAATGCCGTTTATTACCGAATTGATAAGCAAAGCTATATAGAAAAAGTAATACGCTAACATTTTTTATCTCAGGCAGTTTTGAGAATAAAAAGTGTAGCATATATGGAAACGAAGTTTGTGTCAATAGGGGTTTTGCATCATGATCATGAAGTTTGGTCAAAAGAGATGGATTTTATTAAAGAAGGGATAAGCTTTTTTGATAAGAAATTGCTTGAAGTGACTTCAAAATTTACGGATGAGTCAAGAAAAGTAGAGGTGGAAAAATTCCAAAATCAAATAGCGATCTTATTAAAGGTTGCGGATGATACGAAGGAAAAAGTTGAAGCTCATGAAATACAGTTGAAAAGCTTGGCGTCTGACAAGAAATTTGCAGAAGGAGAAGAATTGATGACTTATCATGAGGATATGAATCAGAATATTTCAGGATTGATGAAAGAATATATCGATTTCCGAGCAGAGTTCAGAGCATGGCTGGCTAAATGTCTTTAATTATTGAAGGCTTCTTTGTTGATAAGAAGCCTTATTTTTTGGCAAATTTTATTTTTTAAAGTTCACAAAGCTTGTAGTTGTGAGGCATACAGTTTAGAATTTAATGTTTTCTAAGAATCATCATCAAAGAGTTGTCTGAAGATTATAGACATTATCATGAATTATTTTTTATCCCATATTATTTTGTTGTGAAAAATACAGAGAATGATGATTCAGATAGTCATGAAAAACTAATCGTGATAAACATCAATACTCTTTCAAATTAATCTTCTTATGTTCGTAATTTTACGAAATGTTGTTCGTTAGCATTTATGAGCGATTTGATTTTAGTCACGATTCGTTAATTTAAAATCGTATTTTGACTCTTATTAAATGTGCAATTTTAGAGTTTTAATTTAGGAGAAGTTGATATGGAGGTAGCGTTAGGGCTAGTTTTTATGATATTGGCGGTTGTAGCCATAAGATGGACAGGAAAAAAGTTTCAAAAGTCTATTGTCAAAAATTTGACAGCAGTTGTTTTGGGAGTCATTTTCGGTGTCTTGATATTTTACTTGATGAAAGATGGGGTCTATGATGAATTTAAATATTATTTGAAGTCGGTTTCCAATGTCTACATTCGATCATTGAAGATGATGATTGTTCCTATCGTTTTTATTAGTGTGACCACAACGATTGTAAGCTTGGATCATCGAAAAAGTTTAGGAAAAAAGTTTAGCCAAGTTATTAGCTTTTTTGTCGTTTCGATAGTAGGAGCGTCATTGCTTTCCTATTTATTGGCGATGAATTTTAACTTTTCCGATTTAGTGGATATTAAAACGATTCAAGAAAGTTCGGTATCGGAACACTACGCTCAACGAATTGATAATATTGGCACAGCGTCATTTGGCAAGGTCGTTTTGGGATTGACTCACAACGTGCCAACTTCAATATTTGACGCATTTTCTAATAATAATGTGATTGGAACATTGATTGTGGCGATTTTGCTTGGAGTATCCATCAGAAAGTTGAAAACCGTGGACCATAAACTTGACAAGGTGGATGGTATTCTTGATCATGTCAAAAATATCGTCAGCCAAATGACCAAGTTTATTCTCGCTTTGACACCTTATGGAATTTTTGTATTAATGACTATTGCAGTGGCAGAAAAAGGGCCTTTCATTTTCGGTGACTTTGCTAAGTTCATCGGTGTGTCATATTTGGGTATGCTATTGATTATTGTTATGCATTTGATTGTGAACTTGTGGAAAGGAGTAAATCCTAAGAGGTATTTCATGAATGTATTGCCTGCTATGTTAACGGGGTTTACGACTCAATCCAGTGGGGCAACATTGCCGGTAACTATTTCATCTTTGGAAAAAAGAAATGGTGTGGATAGTGAAACCGCTAATATAACAGGCTCATTGGGAACAACGATGGGCATGAATGCCTGCGGAGCAATGTGGCCTACTTTTATGATTGTGATAGGAGCAGGCTTGACAAATGCTTTGTCAGGACAGTTAGTGTTTGACCTTGCTTCAGTGTCAACAGTTATGACGATTGTTTTGGCAGTGGTGATATCTTCATTTGGAATTGTTGGCTTGCCGGGCACTGCTTCTTTTGCTGCAATTACAGCTATGACCATCATGGGATTTGATGCTGAAGTCATTGGATTGGTGTTGACATTTGTGTTATCAGTGGATACTTTGATAGATATGGGGAGAACCGCGACTAATATTTTCGGAGTAACTTCAGCTGCGACTTTTATTTCTAAACATAATAAAGAATGGAGTCATGAAGTTTTTCAACAGGAAAATTAAGCGAGAAAACGAATGCCTTTCAGGTAGTGAAATTTTTTAATTAGTTCGGATTTATACTTTTTGAGAGATTATTGTTATCGTTATTTAATAATTCCCTTGGAAACAATTAGCTTTCTTCATCTTGGTCAGTTGTTATTTATTAAATGTATTTGATGTCCAAGCATTATTGGTATTTCATGCTCATTAAATAGTAAATAAAAAAATCGACACCTATCTTAGGTGTCGATTATGGATATATAGTTTAAGGAATATTAATTCAATAGTCTCAAAGTGTCTCTGGCGATCATTAATTCCTCATTTGTAGGAACAACCATTAATGTTACCTTAGACTCTGGCTTGGAGATTACTTTTTCTTCTGCACGGAAAGATGAATTTATTTCTGAATCCAACTCTACGCCAAGATATTCCAGACCTTGACAAACACCGGCTCTTGTTGAGTCGCCATTTTCACCAACGCCTCCAGTGAAGATGATGATATCGCAACCACCCATAGCAGCACTGTATGCTCCGATGTATTTTTTGATTCTATAATCGTACATTTCAAGAGCAAGTTTGGCTCTTTCATTGCCTTCAGCGGAAGCATTTTCGATATCTCTCATGTCAGAAGATATTCCTGTGATACCTAGAACCCCACTATGCTTGTTGACAAGCGCGTTGGCAGCTTTAACATCAATATCTTCTTTGTTCATTATGAAAGTTAAAACTCCCAAGTCAACATCTCCTGATCTTGTTCCCATGATCATTCCTTCTAGAGGAGTCAGACCCATGGAAGTGTCGATCGATTCGCCATTTTTGATGGCTGCTACAGAAGCCCCTCCACCTAAATGGCAAGAGATGATTTTTTGAGTTTTGTAATCTTTTCCAAGGATCTCGCAAGCTCTTTGGGAAACGTATTTGTGAGATGTTCCGTGGAATCCATACCTTCTAAGACCATATTTTTTATACAAGCTATAAGGGATAGCATATGTATAAGCGTAGTCAGGCATTGTTTGATGAAAGGCTGTGTCAAAAACGGCTACCTGTTGCACGTCTGGGAGCAAAGATTTCATCGCATTGATTCCTTGCAAGTTTGGAGGATTGTGCAATGGTGCTAAATCAACGCAGGCTTCGATTTCATCGATTACTTTATCAGTGATAATTACGCTATCATTGAACTTTTCTCCACCGTGCACAACTCTATGTCCTACTGCTTCTATTTCATTCAGACTTTTAAGACAACCATGCTTTTCACTCACCAAAACGCCAAGAATATATTCGATTCCAATCGTATGGTCAACGATATCACCAACAAGTTTTACTTTTTCACCATCTTGCTTGGTGTGTTTTAGAAACGATCCGCTAAGACCAATTTTTTCTATAATTCCTTTTGCGATAACTTCTGAGGAGTTCATTTCAAATAATTGATATTTGATGGATGAGCTTCCGCAGTTAAGCACTAATATTTTCATGATATAATTTTTTCTACTATTTAATTTTGTATCCGTCTTTATCGTATGTGTAGAATCCTTGCCCTGTTTCTCTTCCAAGGCGATTGGCTCTAACCATTCGTTTCAAAAGCGGTGATGCTTTGTATCGCGTATTTCCAAATTCCTTGTATAGGTTTTCCAACCATCTGACTACCGTGTCCAAACCGTATTTGTCAGCCATTTCAAATGGACCTAATGGAAATCCAAAACCAAGTTTCATAGTAGAGTCAATATCTTCAACTTTTCCGACTCCTTCCATCAGAATAGAACATGCCTCGTTGATGATAGGAGCAATTAGTCTAGTGCTGATTACACCAGGAGATTCTTGCACTGGAATAACTTTTTTGTTCAAAAGTCTCGCGAATGCTTCTACTTTTTCGTAAGCGCTATCGACTGTGTAAAGGCTTCTAACTACTTCTACTACATTAGCTTCAGTAGCTGGAGAAAGAAAGTGCAAGCTCAGGCATCTTTCAGGGTGATCCAATTCGTTGGACAGCTCAGTAATGACTAAAGTAGTTGAATTCGTAGCTATGATAGTGTCTTCGCTTACAAATTCTTCAATATTTTTAAAAATTCTTTTACGAATTTCAATGCTGTCTTCGCGAGATTTTGATTTAATTGATTCAATGACAATATCGCAACCTGCCAGCTCTTGATAATCTGTTGTGCCTTTGATTTTTGAAAGAATGGATTTTTTTTCGCTTTCGGTCATTCCCCATCGATCAATTTCACTATCAAAGACCATTTCAAAAGCCTCAAAGGCTTCTTTGATACGCGCTTCTGAGATTTCTATGAAAACGACTTCAAGGCCATTTTGAGCAGCAAGCCTTGTAATCTCTTGGCCTAATATGCCACAGCCAACAACACCAACTTTTGCGAAAATATTGGAGCTTTTCTGTTGATCTGAATTGTTTATCTTAAGGCCATAGCCCTCTATGGACTCTACTATTTCTGACATTTTATATATTTATTTATGAGTTCTTTAGTGCGATGGATTGATTAGCTGTGATGGCTACTAAATTGACGATATCGTCCACTGAGCATCCTCTTGAAAGGTCGTTGATAGGCGCTGCCATTCCTTGGAGTATCGGGCCAATTGCTTCAGCTCCAGCCAATCTTTGAACAAGTTTGTATGCGATATTTCCTGATTCCAGGTTTGGGAAAACCATGACATTCGCATGTCCGGCGACATTGCTGCCCGGAGCTTTAGCTTGTCCTACGGCATCAACAATCGCCGCGTCTGCCTGCAATTCACCGTCGATATCCAAGTCAGGTCTCGTTTCCTTTACAATTTCGAAAGCTTTAACTACTTTGCTTACATCATCATGTTGAGCGCTCCCTTTTGTTGAGAAGCTAAGCATCGCGATTTTGGGATCTATACCAGCAATTGCTTTGGCTGTTTCCGCGCTGGAGATTGCAATTTCAGCTAGTTGCTCTGAATTTGGCTCAGGAGTTACCGCGCAGTCTGCAAAAACCATAATGCCTTTGTCTCCATAGTTTTCATCTTTAAGTATCATGATGAAAGCTCCGGATACTACATTGATGCCTTTTTTTGTCTTAACTACTTGGAAAGCAGGTCTTAAAACATTTCCAGTGGCATTTTGAGCTCCGGCAACTTCTCCATCCGCATCTCCGGATTTGATCATTAAAGTCGCTAGGTATAGAGGATCTTCAGCAAGAGTGGTGGCTTTTTCTATCGTCAAGCCTTTATTTTTTCTTAGTTCATATAGAAGCTGGGCATAGGCTTCTTTTTTGGGATGGTCAAGCGGGTTGACAATTGATGTCTTTGAAAGGTGCTCCAAATTCAATTCAGAAGCTTTTGTCGCAATGATATCAGGGTTGCCTAAAAGTATGACATCAGCTAATCCTTCTTTAGCTAAAATGTTCGCGGCTTCCAATGTACGCGTTTCCTCGCCTTCGGGTAAAACGATTCTTTGACGATTTTTCTTAGCATTCTCCTTTATTAATGATATCAAGTCCATGATTTGAATATTAGAATTAACCAGTTTTGAAAGCAAAATTATATTATGTATTGATAACAAAAGATGACTTATGTCATTCCATACTCTTTTTACCAACTTATTTTTTATTCTCTAATGGTATAAATGGTCTTATAGTAATAAAGTTTGAAAGGATAGGCGTATTGTTGAAAGAATGATGTATTTCAGGCTAAAAATAAAAAAGCCGCTGATTAGCGGCTTAAAGTTCATTTATAAAGTGGAAGTGTTGTCCGTTCCTAAAATATTGTAAAACTCGGTCATTTTAGGTTTCAAGATAATTTCTATTCTACGGTTCAATCTTTTGTTTTCCGGACTATCGTTTTCAGCGACGGGTTTGCTTTCTCCTCGACCAGTTGAGTGAATGATCGTCTCATCAACGCCAGCATCTTTGAGTATTCGGATGACGGAATTTGCTCTTGCTGTGCTTAAGTCCCAATTGTCTCTCATGTATTTTGAAAATTTGGAAATCGGAACATTGTCAGTGTGGCCTTCCACGATGACTTCGAAATTATCTTGTTGTTTGATAGCTTGGGCTACTTGCTTGATTGCATTGGCTCCAGAGGTATCCACATCTATGCTGCCGGATTTGAAAAGCAATTTATCAGGCAAGATCACATATACTTGGCCATTTTCGATTTTTACATTGATGTCATTGATTTCGAAATCAATCAATGCATTGTCGACTTTGGCTTTTAAATCTTCAGCTTGCTTTTGTTGACTGGCGATGATTCTTTCCAGTTCTAGCAATCTTTGCTCTCTTTTTTCCAACTCGGAAGCTAGCTGTTCGTTTTTAGCTCTAGTTTCTTCAAAGTCCGATTGCATGTTTTCCAAATACTTTTGCTTGGCGCTCAAGTTTTCATTCAGTTTTCCACTATTGTAGACCAAGTTATTGTATAAGTTGTCTAGTGACTCGTAGTTTTTCTTAAGCTTGTCGTGGCTAGCTGTTTCGTCCTTGAGTTTGTTCTCAAGATCGTATTTTGAGTTTTTTAATTCATCTATATTGGCTTCCAGGTTTTTATTCTTTTCATCCGAGATTTGCAAAGCTTCCGCGCAAGCGTTGTTTTCAGTCTCAAGTGATTGCTTTTGGTGATGAAGAGCGTCAAATTTGGATTGCGTGACACAAGAAGCGCTTAGGGTAAGCAAGCCCAGAGCCATGGCCATTTTTCCTGTATTAAAAGACAAAGGCATAGATAAAATAGGTTTAAGTTAAAAAGACTTGACAGCAAACCAAGTTGAGAGAGGTAAGTTGTCAAAGTATAAAAATACAAAAATTGGTCGTTTATGAAATAAAAAATCCGAAATCTATGACTTCGGATTTTAATATTAGCTTATTATTTTTGTGATTTCTTTCTTTCATTTTCGTCAAGAACGATTTTTCTCATTCTTATTGACTCTGGCGTAACCTCCACATATTCATCCTTTTGAATGTATTCCAAACATTCTTCCAAGCTGAATTGTCTCTTAGGGGCGATTTTAGCACTAGCGTCAGCACCAGCAGATCTCATATTGGTAAGTTTTTTTCCTTTTTGAACATTCAGGCAAAGGTCATTGCTTCTGTTGTGCTCACCGATAACTTGTCCGATATAAAGCTCTTCTCCCGGATCGATGAAGAAAATTCCTCTGTCTTGAAGCTTATCCAAAGAGTAAGCTGTAGAAGGACCATTTTCCATAGATATCAAAGAACCGTTCAGTCTGCCTGAAATTTCACCTTTGTATGGTTGGTATTCTTTGAATCTGTGCGTCATAATCGCTTCACCTGCAGTGGCTGTTAGCACTGAGTTTCTTAGACCGATGATACCTCTTGACGGAATTTCAAATTCTAGGTGTTGCATATCGCCTTTAGGCTCCATGATTAGTAACTCACCTTTTCTTTGCGTAGCAAGTTCGATAACTTTTCCAGCAGTTTCTTCAGGAACGTCTACAACCATGGATTCGATTGGCTCATTTTTCACACCATCGATTTCTTTGAAAAGAACTTGAGGCTGTCCAACTTGAAGCTCGTAACCTTCTCTTCTCATAGTCTCGATTAAAACCGACAAGTGAAGAATACCTCTACCATAAACCAAGAATTTATCCTCAGTATCCATGTCTTGAATTCTCAAGGCAAGGTTTTTCTCTGTTTCTTTGTAAAGTCTGTCTCTTAAGTGCCTTGAAGTTACAAATTTACCTTCTTTGCCAAAGAAAGGAGAGTTGTTGATAGTAAAAAGCATACTCATCGTAGGCTCGTCAATGCTGATTCTTGGCAATGGCTCAGGAGTCTCTGCGTCAGTGATAGTATCACCGATTTCAAAATCGTCTACTCCGATGATAGCACAGATGTCTCCGCTATGCACTTCTTCGACTTTCTTTCTACCAAGTCCTTCAAATACTTGAAGTTCTTTGATTTTGGACTTCTTCACAGAACCATCCGCTTTTGTAAGGCCTACTTGCATGCCTTCTTTCAAAACTCCTTGGTATAATCTACCGATAGCGATACGTCCAACGAATTTAGAGTAGTCCAAAGATGTTACTTGAAGCTGAGGAATACCTTCTCTAGTCGGAGCTTCAGGGATAGTGGCGATGATTTCATCCAATAGAGGGATCAAGTTGTCCGTTGGTTTATTCCAATCCGTGCTCATCCACCCTTGTTTAGAAGAACCATAAAGAGTTTTGAACTCAAGTTGCTCTTCAGTCGCGTCAAGATTGAACATTAGGTCAAACACCATTTCATGCACCTCATCCGGACGACAGTTTTCTTTGTCTACTTTGTTGACTACAACAATTGGCTTAAGCCCAAGTTCCAATGCTTTCGCTAATACGAATCTAGTTTGGGGCATTGGTCCTTCAAAGGCGTCAACTAACAATAGCACGCCATCCGCCATTTTGAGCACTCGCTCAACTTCTCCGCCGAAGTCGGCGTGACCAGGAGTGTCAATAATGTTGATTTTTACGTCCTTATAAGTAACCGATACGTTTTTGGATACGATCGTAATGCCTCTTTCTCTTTCAAGGTCATTATTGTCCAAAATCAAATCTTCGAACTCTTGTCCTTCGCGAAGCACGCTTGAAGCGTAGATGATTTTGTCAACCAATGTAGTCTTACCGTGGTCAACGTGGGCAATAATGGCAATGTTTCTAATGCTTGTCATGATTTACAGTATACTTTATCTCCGCAAAAATAGCAAAATGTTTTTAAGCTTAAGCTTATTGGAAAAATTAATTTTTCGTGAAGCGTAGAAGAAATTTATCATGGGGTGAATATCATTATCTTTTCTTTGTCGTTAAAAGGGGGGAATAAACTGGGTCTCGTTAGCGAAAGATTTATTAACTTGCATGTCGAATAATCGTATGAAAGTGGAAAACAACAATAAGGAAGAAGAGAAAAAAATGATAGAGCGAGGTGAAGCGTTGCCGATTATGGAGTCGTTTTACACCTTGCAAGGGGAAGGCTTTTACCAAGGGCATGCCGCTTATTTCATTAGACTTGGAGGTTGTGATGTGGAATGTTTTTGGTGTGATGTCAAAGAGTCTTGGGATGCTTTGGCTCATCCAGTATATCAAATAGGCCAAATCGTAGAAGATGCCATGAGCCATAATGGAAGACTTGCGATCGTAACGGGAGGGGAGCCGTTGATGTATGATTGCGGACCTTTGACAAAAGCTCTTAAGGATAATGGTTTTCAGACTAATATTGAGACTTCAGGAGCTCATCCGGTTACAGGAGAGTGGGATTGGGTTTGCTTTTCTCCTAAAAAATTCAAAAAGCCTCACGAGAGCATTTATGCAGCGGCAAATGAGCTTAAAGTGGTGATATATAATCGAAATGATTTTAAATGGGCCGAACAATATGCTGAGTTGGTGAATGATGATTGCATGTTGTATATGCAACCTGAATGGTCAAAATCCGATGAAATGTCTCCGCTGATCATAAGCTATATTCAGGAAAACCCCAAATGGAGATTGAGTTTGCAGACGCATAAGTTTCTGAACATACCTTAGTAAATTTTAACTTTTTTCAGCATATTAGGTTATAAGTTACAAATATTTTTAAAGCTGTTCTTATTTTAAGATTGGCTTTATTCATAGGGATAGCTTATAAAACCTAAATGCTTAATTATGTTTAAAAAACTACTGTTTCTGTTTTATTTTGTATTTTTTTTGATTTTTGGTTCGTTTGAAACTATCGCTCAACAGACACCAGTAAATAAAAAAGCCCAGAAACTTTACGATCAAGCGATTGATCAATTGAGAAAAAGAGATTTTCCCAAAGCTATTGAAAGCTTGAATAAGGCGATTGAGAAAGATCCGCACTTTGTGAGAGCTTATATGGAGTTGGCTACTTGCTATGAAATTAAGAGAGATCAGAAATCTTATTATGAAGTATTCAACCGTTTAATGAATGCTGGAGTTACTGGATTGAATCATCCGTCATTATTTCCTGTCTTGGCGGAAGTTTGCATGCAAAAGGGGGATTATGAAAATGCGGAAAAAATGGCTAGAAAGCATTTAGCCGCTAACCCAAGAGATCCGAGAAAAAAAGCAAAATCAGAGAAAATACTTAGAAATGTTGAGTTCGCTAAAAAAGCAATGCAAGAGGAATTGCCTTATAGTCCTGAGCGTCTTCCAGAGCCTCTGAATAAATTCGCTTTGCAATATTTTCCGACTTTTACAGTGGATGGAAAAACTATTTATTTTACAAGAAGAGAGCAATTTGCCCAAATTGCCGACGAAGATATATTTGTAAGTCATTTGGATAATGGCTCTTGGTCTGAACCAGTGAGTATTTCGGAAAATATCAATACACCCGCAAACGAGGGAACATGCTCTATTTCTGCTGATGGCAAGACGATGATTTTTACTTCTTGTCAAGAGGGTAGAAACAATGTGGGTAGTTGCGATTTGTTTATCTCTTATAAAGTGGGAGACAGCTGGACAAAACCTATGAATATGGGCTTGAATATTAATAGCGCGGCATGGGAATCTCAACCATCTTTGTCTGCTGATGGAAGAACATTGTATTTTGTGTCGGCTCGTTCTGGTGGTTTTGGAGGCCGAGACATTTATGTCTCTTATTTGGATGAGAATAATGAATGGGGAAAAGCGATTAACTTGGGCTCGATTATCAATACAGAAGGAGAAGACATTGGCCCTTTCATACATTCAAGTGGAGATAGATTGTATTTCGCGTCTAATGGACATGCGGGAATGGGAGGATATGATTTGTTTTATAGTGATAAAAATGAGCTGGGAGGTTGGGAAAAACCTGTTAATTTGGGATATCCAATCAACAATCATTTAGATCAAATTTCCTTGGTTGTCTCAACTGATGGCAGAAAAGCATATTACTCGGAAGATGAAACCATAGACGCGAAAGTATATAGCCATATTTACTCCTTTGATATGCCTGAGAAACTTCGAATAAAAAAGAAGACGAACTACATAGCAGGCGTTGTAAGAGATTCTAAAACTAAGAAAGCATTGCGAGCGGACTTGGAGTTGTATGATCTTCGTAAAGATAGTTTGATGTCTAAGGTTTATTCTGATAAACTTAATGGACAGTATGCGATAGTGCTTACCGAGGGCAAGGAATACGGTATATTTGCCACTTCTAAAGGATATTTATTCAAGTCATTATCATTTAATTATTCTCAAAAACAATTTGATGAAGCGGAAGCGATATTTCTTGACATTGAGATGGACCCGATAGAAGAGTTGGTGAATGCTGAGTTGAAAAATGTGTTTTTTGCTTCAAATAGCTATGAACTAAAAGAAAAGTCAAAAGTGGAGTTGGATAAGCTCACAGATTTTCTTCATTCGAATCCGTCATTGATTATCGAGATTGGTGGTCACACGGATGATATAGGTGCGGAGAGCTTTAATGACAAACTTTCTTTGAATAGAGCGAAGGCTGTGTATGATTATCTTGTTGATTCAGGCATACCTAGTGAAAAAGTGACATATAAAGGATATGGAGAGTCTCAGCCTAAGGTGTCAAATAACACTGAAGAAGGAAGAGCGCAAAATCGACGTATTGAATTCAAGATTATTGAAATGGAGCTATAGTTTTTTATAAATTAGATTTATGAACTAATATATGAATAAAACTAAGATGATGTGGTAAAATTTAATTAATAATTAGGCAATTAAAGACTAATTTTTGATTTGTAGTTTCGGTTTTTGATATATAAAATGATAACCGATGCAACGTAGAAAATTTTTAAACAAAGCTTTGTTGGCTTCAGGAGGAATGATTCTTCCATTGAACTTGGTAAGCTGTAAATCTGATGAAGAAAATCAACAGTCGCCAAGAATTGAAGTTGAATCATTCCAGCAAAAGAATTTTGAACATGGTGTGGCGAGTTTTGACCCCACATTGGATGGCGTGATTATATGGACTCGGTATAATGGAGAATCTGGTTCGGAATTGATAGCAGAAATAGCTTCGGATGCTGGCTTTGAGAATATTATCAGGACAAAAAAAGCAATTGTTGATTCTGCTAATGATAATACGCTTTCGATTGAAGTTAGGGATTTGGATAGTGGCCTCAAGCTGTATTATAGATTTTCATGCGTGAAAGATCAAGCTGTTTCTCGCGTTGGCAATACATTGACATTTGCTCAAGATATTTCATCAATCAAAATGGCGGTTTGTTCCTGCTCAAATTACCCTGCTGGATATTTCAATGTATACAAGGAAATAGCGGAATCTGACGCTGATTTAGTCGTTCACTTAGGCGACTATATTTATGAGCATGGAGCAGGTGGATATGGCTCAGGTGATTTTACAAAGGTATCGGGACGTGATGTTAAGCCTAGCACTGAAATCATATCTTTAGATGATTATCGAACAAGGTATAAACAGTATCGAGGCGATGAGGACTTAATGTTGGCGCATCAGAATAAACCGTTCATATGCGTGTGGGATGATCATGAGATTACAGATAATACGTATAAGAATGGCGCTGTAAACCATAATGAAGGTGAAGGCGATTTCAATGAAAGAAAAATGAACGCTATAAAAGCGTATAGCGAGTATTTGCCAAAGTTGAATGTGGATCAAGGTTCGGAAAGAATTTACAGGCATTTGGAAATCGGTGGTTTGGTGGATCTTTTGATGTTGGATACCAGAGTCTATGGCAGAGACAAGCAGTTGGATTATGCTGATTATTTTACTGATACCGGACTGGATGTTGCAAAGTTCATGGCTGATTTGACGGATCAAAATCGTACGATTTTGGGAGTTGAGCAGAGGCAATGGTTGATTGAGAAATCGACAACTAGCCAAGCGACCTGGCAAGTGTTGGGACAACAAGTGTTGATGGGGAAGATGGTTTTGCCTGTTGAGTTATTGTTATTGACAAATCAAGTAGCTTCTGGTAATTCGGATGAGGAAGCGTTTATTCGTTTGCAGACATTGATAGGAGAGTTGGTGGCTATAAAAATGAGAATTGAGGCTAATGACCCAACATTGACTGATCATGAAAAAGCGAGAGTAACGAATGCGTTGCCATATAATTTGGATGCTTGGGATGGTTATCCAGTTGAAAGAGAGATGGTTTTAAAAGCATTTCAAGGGAAAAGGTTGATCGTGTTGGCGGGAGATACTCATAATGCTTGGAATAATGATTTGACAGATGGTGAAGGAAATTTAATAGGTCAAGAATTGGCTACAGCATCTGTGACTTCGCCTGGTTTGGAAAAGTACTTGAATTTGGATTCGCAATCCGCGCCAGCATTTGAGCAAGCCTTTCAAGTGTTGATTTCGGATTTGAAGTATCTAAATGCAAAGGATAGAGGCTATCTTGCAGTGGTGTTTGACAACAATTCAGCTAATGTGGAATGGATTTATATCGATGCAATTGAATCGAAATCTTATAATGCCAGCAAAGGGCATAGCGTAGTAGTTTGATATGATGATAAGATAAGGAAAAAGCCACAAGTCAGAAGTCTTGTGGCTTTTAAAATATATAGGGGGAGTTATTTTACTTAGTTGAGAAAGAGAATGGTTTACTTTCTTCAGAAGTGCCTCTTTCTTTATTTGGAGTATCGATCATTTTAAATTGAAGCTTGCCTCCGTTCATGATGTCGTCATGCTCAATGAAGTTCTTGTCATAAACTTGACCGTTTAGTCTTATTTGGTCGACATAGATGTTCTCTTTCGAGTTGCCTTGCGCTTCGATTTCAAAAGTATTTCCATTTTCCAATGTCAATTCTACTTTTTCAAATAATGGGCTACCGAAAACATATTGAGTTGTACCTGGAGCTACAGGATAGAATCCCATGGCTGAAAATACATACCAAGCGGAAGTTTGTCCATTATCTTCATCACCGCAATATCCGTCAGGAGTAGCGAAATAAAGTTTATCCATCACTTCTCTAACTCTTTGTTGTGCTTTCCAAGGTTGTCCAGCATAGTTGTAAAGGTAGATCATATGCTGAATAGGCTGGTTGCCGTGAGCATAGTTCCCCATATCCGCAATCTGCATTTCTCTGATTTCATGTATTGGGAAACCATAGTAAGAACAATCGTACTTAGGAGGCATATTGAAAACTTCGTCCATTTTTCCAGTGAACTCGTCTTCACCGCCCATAAGGTTGATAAGCCCTTCCACATCGTGAAATACTGACCAAGTATAGTGCATGCTGTTTCCTTCTGTGAAAGCATCACCCCATTTCAAAGGGTTGAAAGGCGATTGGAATGTTCCATCCTCATTCTTTCCTCGCATCCATTTTGTTTCAGGGTCATAAAGGTTTTTATAGTTTTGAGATCTTTGAGCAAACAACTTTTGAGTTTTCTTAGGCTTCCCTAATTCCTCGCCTAGTGCGTAGATGCAATAGTCAGCGTATGCATATTCTAATGTTCTTGCGGCATTTTCATGTATATCCACATCATAAGGCACATAACCTAATTTGTTGTAGTACTCTGCTCCATATCTACCAACAGATTTTTCAGGCCCGTGTCCGGTGGTATTTTTGACCATAGCTTCATATAAAGTCTCAATATCGTAACCTCTGATGCCTTTGATATATGCGTCAGTAATTAGTGAGGCTGAGTTGGAGCCAATCATGCAATCTCTGTGCCCTGGGCTTGCCCACTCAGGCAACCAACCGCTTTCTTTGTAAGTGTTCACAAGACCTTCCATGATTTGAGCATCCAATTCTTGATACATAACTGTGAAGAATGGGAATACGGCACGAAAAGTGTCCCAGAATCCATTGTCAGTAAACATGTATCCTGGTAACACTTCTCCATTATATGGACTATAGTGAATTATTTCATCGTTTTCATTGTATTCGTAAAACTTGCGAGGGAATAGCAATACTCTGTAAAGCGTTGAATAAAAAGTTTCTTGTTGCTGTAAAGTTCCACCTTGAATTTTGATTCTGTTTAGCTCATTGTTCCAAGCCATAGAAGCTTTTTCCTTTGTTTGCTCAAAAGTGTCGTTGGCTAATTCTCTTTTGATGCTTATTTCAGCCTGCTCATAGCTTATAAATGAGCTGCCGACTTTCACGTTAACTTTTTGACCCGGCGTTTTGAATTTAACAAGGGCTCCAACATTCTCTCCTTCAAGCTCGTGAGTTTCTTTCAGACCTTTCTCGACATCCCACATTTTAACTTCTTCCACATCAGAGCCAAGATAGATGACAAAATAGTTTTTAAAGTTATCAGGAACACCACCGCTATTGTTTTTTGCATATCCGATGATTTTGTTTTCTTCAGGGATATACTTTACATATGAGCCTTTGTGGTAAGCGTCAATCACCAAGTAATTTGATTGATCTTCTGGGTATGTAAATCTAAACTGAGCGCATCTTTCCGTAGGAGTCAATTCAGCAGTCACATCATGGTCAGCCAAGTAAACTTTGTAATAATTAGGCTTGGCAATTTCAGCTTTGTGTGAAAACCAAGAAGCTCTGTCTTTTTGGCTGTAAACTTCCTCTCCTGACACAGGCATTAAGGAAAAAGCGCCATAATCGTTTATCCAAGGGCTAGGTTGATGAGTTTGCTTCAATCCTTGGATAGTTTTTGCTGAGTATGAATATGTCCATCCATTGCCATTTTCTGAAGTTTGAGGCGTCCAAAAATTCATTCCCCAAGGAGTTGCAATGGCAGGGTAGGTATTACCGTTAGACAGACTAAAGTCAGACATAGTACCCATAAGCGGATTAACTAGCTGAACCAAGTCTTCTTTTTCTTTACCTATCGCAATATTGACAAGCATTGCCAATGCTAATGTCAAAAATCCCAAATGCTTTTTTACCATGATTGTTAAAAGTTTTGCGTTGTGTCAGCCACTTATAATGTGGACTGTTTGTAACAAATTTGATGATGGCAAGGTAGGCGTGGCTTGTTAAATTTTGTTGACAATGAAGGGTACATCTGGATTACATTTTGAAAAAATCATTATTTTTGATCTGAATCCTAGCCATTTTTTAAAAAATATTCATTTCATCAAGAAGTTTTCGAGTTTTATTTGGTGTTCAAACTATGGAAATTGTTTTTTTGAAAAGCTATCGATGAAGACTCAAATTGAACGGGAATGATAGAACGGTATAGGTAATGTAAGAATCAATGGCTTTTTGTATTATCTTTTTGATAATTTATCATAGTATAAATTATTGGCTTAGCAATAGATTAACCTTTTGATTATGAATTTTGATGTTAGGAGAAGTTCAATCATTTTTAATGATTCTTTTAATGGATTTTATTGCAAATTAAAAAGATGCATATGTATGTAATAAATGATGTCAAAAAGTTTAAAAATTAATTTGAATTTTTTAATTTCGTTACATATAATCACACAAAATCAAATTAATTATGGCAGAAATATTGGATGGCAAACTTACGTCGCAAGCTCTTAAAGACCAGATCGCAGAGGAAGTAAAGGCTTTTCGCGCTGAAGGAGGAAAACAACCTCACTTGGCAGCAATCTTGGTTGGTGAAGATGGAGCTAGTCAAACTTATGTTAATCATAAAGTTAAAGCTTGCGATGAAGTTGGGTTCAAGTCTACATTGAAGAGGTTCCCTGCGGATATATCGGAGGAAGAATTGTTGAAGGTAGTTGAAGATATCAATGCGGACGATGATATTGACGGGTTGATCGTGCAGTTGCCTTTGCCTAAGCATATCTCCGTGCAGAAAGTTACTGATAGAATCGTTCCTGAAAAGGATGTGGATGGTTTCCACCCAGTGAATGTTGGAAGAATGACTAAGAACTTGCCTTCGTATATTTCAGCTACTCCATTTGGAATATTGAAGCTTATCGAGCATTATAATATCGATACATTTGGCAAGCATTGCGTTGTTGTTGGTCGAAGCAATATTGTTGGTTCGCCAATGAGTATATTGATGGCTAGAAATGGAAAGCCGGGTAATGCAACTGTTACTTTGTGCCATAGGTATACACAAGGTCTAGAGCAATATACGCGTCAAGCGGATATATTGATCGTTGCGGTTGGTATTCCTGAATTCATCAAGGGAGATATGGTTAAAGAAGGAGCTGTTGTTATCGATGTGGGTATAACAAGAGTTGAAGATGCTTCGAAGAAAAGAGGGTATGTGTTGAAGGGAGATTGTGAATTCTCTTCTTGTGAGGAAAAAGCAAGCCATATTACTCCAGTTCCAGGTGGTGTAGGTCCTATGACGATTTCATCATTGTTGTACAACACGTTGATGAGCGCTAGAAATGAAGTTTATCAAAGCGATGTTTTAGTAAAATAATAATTTACTATTCATTATGAAATATTAAAAAAGGGGCTTTTTAGCCCCTTTTTGTATTATATGCCAGTAACTTGTTTGATATATTCACGTCCCATTTTCGCATAGTCCAAAGGATAGGCCTTGGAAGGATCTTGCTCAGCCTCCACAATTAGCCAACCCTCAAAGCCAGAGTCAGCCAAGGCTTGAAAAATAGGCTCGAAATCAATCATCCCTTCTTGATCACCCGGCACGGTGAAAATTCCGTTAAGAATAGATTCTTTGAAAGAAAAATTATTATTGTCGGACAGCTCCATTGCGGGGCGTCTAATATTCTTTAGGTGCACATGTTTAATTCTGTTGCCATAAGCCTTCGCCAAATCCAGCGCGGCGTTTTCATTAGTTTCTGAAAATGTAATATGTCCTGTGTCAAATAGCAGGTGAACTAAATTGGGGTCTGTGTCATTCATCAATTTGTCTACTTGTTCTCGAGTTTGAACGCCTGTGCCCATATGGTGATGGTAGCAAAGATTCATTCCTTCATCTGTAGCCATTTGGCCCAATACGTGCAATCCGTCAATCAGCGATTTCCATTGTTGGTCGTTGAAAATGGGCCTGTTAGCTTTTAATGCGATATCTCTTTGATGGGCTGAATGTCCAAGTTCAGCGATAACCACATCTTTGCCTCCCATCGTCTTAATAAGTTGCATGGATTTTTTAAAATCTTCAATGGTCTTTTCATACATTTCATTCACAGTGAAGTAAGTGCTTGTCCATGGCTCTGAAACACTTAAGTTTCTTCTGGAAAGTTCTTTTTTAAGAGTATCGATATCTTTAGGGTACTTGTGGCCAATACTGCATCCTTCGTAGCCGGCTAATGCCATTTCACTTACGCATTGCTCGAAAGGAATACCGATGTCTATGTCCAAAAAGTCGTCGTTCCACCATGATGTGGGAGTGATGCCAATGAAAACTTTGTCTTTGTTGAAGTTGCTAATCATGATTTTAGTTTTTTTGATTGCGATGAAGAAGCTCGGCAACTAATCCTGTCCATCCTGTTTGATGGGAGGCACCAATGCCGGCTCCATTGTCTCCATGAAAATATTCGTAATACAATATCAAATCTTGCCAAGTTGAATTTTCTTGAAATGTAGAATTCTCCCCATGAAAGGGTCTTTTCCCATGGGTGTTCTTTTCGAAAATGCCGATCAATCGATTTGTTAAATCATTGGCAATTTCTTTCAAGCTTAATTGCTTGCCTGAATTTGTTGGATATTCGATTTTGAAATCATCGCCGAGAAATTCGTGGTACTTTTCAAGAGTTTCGATGAAAAGAAAGTTTATCGGAAACCATACAGGTCCCCTCCAATTAGAATTGCCACCGAATGTTTGATCTTCTGATTCAGCTGGCGTGTACTTTTCAGTAAGCGTGACTCCATCGATCGATAGGGAAAAAGGTTGGTCTCGATAAATCTGTGAAATACCTCTAATACCATGAGGGCTCAGGAATTCAGATTCGTTAAAAACTTTTTGCAATATTATCTTTAACCTTTCTGGGTTGACAAAAGAAAGAAGCATTTCATCTTCATTATCTTCTTTAGTTGTCTTTACTTGATCTATAAGCTCCGGATGTTGCTGAATAAACCAATCCATTTTTTCTTTTAGCTTTCTTGAACAACTATCATCCAAGACCCCATGATTAAGCTTGGCTATTGGGAATAGTGCGATGATCCCTATGATTGATTTGAGTTTGATGGATACATATTGGGTAGGGTTGTCGTATATGGTTAAAAAATCGTAGTAAAAACCATCTGAGTCATCCCACAGTTTTACTTTGCCATTTGATTTATGCTCAACATTATTCATCGCATCGGCAATGAAGACAAAGTGTTGGAAAAATTTGCTGGCAAGGTGAGAGTATTCTGAAGGATTCTGTTCTCCTAATTTTAATGCGATTTCCATCATTTTCAGACTAAACATTCCCATCCAGCTAGTACCATCGGATTGATTCATGGTAACTTTTTTGCCGATAGCATTTTCAAAATCGCTCAACTTGCTTCTGTTGATAACGGATATATTGTCCAGACCTAAAAATCCACCTTCAAAAAGATTATTATTTTCCTCGTCAACTCGATTCACCCACCAAGTGAAATTCATCAAACAATGATTGAAGATATCGGAAAGAAATCCATAATCTTTATTTCCTGTTATTTCCTCTTCATTTTCGAAAATCTTTAATGCTGCCCAAGCATGGAGTGGAGGATTAAGATCGCTAAATGCCCATTCGTATGCCGGTTTTGCTCCATTTGGAGACATGTACCATTCATTAGTTAGAAGCCTTAGTTGTTTTTTTGCAAATTCAATATCTATTCTTGAGAATATAACTGTATGAAAGCATAAGTCCCAAGCTGCAAACCAAGGATATTCCCAAGCGTCGGGCATGGATATCACATTGCTGGCATACATGTGTTGCCATTGGCTGTTTCGGCTTCTTCCTAAAGGTGGAGTGGGCTGTGTAGGATCGCCTTTCAGCCAGTCTGCGACAACATAGTGGTAATATTGTTTGCTCCAAAGCATTCCTGCATAGGCTTGCCTTTGAATCATTTTTTGTTCATCGCTAAGTTGTTGAGGAGTAACCTGATTATAGAATTCGTTGCATTCATTTATTCTATTTTCAAAGGTCTGATCAAATTCCTCGGAGAATGGGTTTTCTAAGTTTGTATTGTTGGATAGTCTGACTTTTATAGTTTTAATTTCTCCAGCTTGAAGTTCCAAATCATATAATGCGGAGCTTTTAGTCCCTTCTTTGTCTGGATTGATAGAGTCGGACTGATGGATTAGATAATCATTGATTCCATCCTTAGGGTATTTTGTATTGTTTTCAGTTTGCCAAAGCTTTTTCTTATTGCTTTCATTTTCAACAAAAAGGATATCATTCGGAGTTTGGCAGTAGAGCTTCATTTCGCTGGTGCTTTTGTCGGATGAAGCTGAAGCATAGATTTCCGCAGTTCCAATGTCTGAGCGAAAATCGCCTTTTAGCATTGGCTTTTCAACATTTTCAAACCAAGACCAAGTATTTCTAAACCATAGTGTCGGCATTACTTTTATCTTGGCGGAATGATCAGCATGATTTCTAATATTCACTTTGACGCAAAGGTCAGATGGAGAAGCTTTTGCGTATTCAACTTCTACATCGAAGTATTCGTCATTGTTGAAAATACCAGTATCTATTAACTCATATTCCAAAGAACCGGGTATTGATTTTCTTCTCTCATTTTCTTGGACAAGATTTTCATAAGGAAAGGCATTGTGTGGGTATTTGTAGAGCCACTTCATATAACTATGAGTAGGACTGCTGTCAAGGTAAAAATAATATTCTTTGACATCTTCGCCATGATTGCCTTCAGAGTTGGTCAGTCCGAAGAGCCTTTCTTTGATGATAGGGTCATTATTATTCCATAGCGATATGGAAAAGCAAAGTTTTTGTTCTGGATCGCTTATTCCTGCTAATCCATCTTCTCCCCATCTGTAAGCTCTGGACCGTGATTGATCGTGAGAAAAATAGTTCCAGGCATTTCCATCTTCGCTGTAATCTTCTCGAACGGTTCCCCATTGTCTTTCAGATAGGTATGGACCCCAATAAAGCCAGTCTTCGTTATTATCATTTGATCTGGAAATTTCGAGTCTTTGTCCTTCAATAGTTTGAGAGTTCATGGTTGGTAACTTTGATTGAGAGGTTGGTTTTATTGTTTATATGATTCGATGAAATCCAAGGCGTATAATATTTGTCCGACACTCCAAGCTTGCGCTATGCAGCCTTTAGGCTTGAATGGAGGAGATGCGTCAAAAATCTCGCTTATAGTTCCTATGCCAGCACCTGTCATATGAGTCATAATTGGTGTAAGCAATTCACTCGCTCTAGACTTATTCTTAAATACTTTCATATGTGCAATGGCAAAAGGCCCAAGCAGCCAACTCCAAACCGTTCCTTGATGGTATGCGCTATCTCTTTGATATGAATTCCCTTTGTAATGATTTTTGTATTCTATCTCAAAAGGGGCGAGAGATCTTAGGCCATGCGAAGTAAGGAGATGTTCGGAACAAGAATTGACGATTTTAATGTTATAACGATCCTCAAAAGGCTGGTCAGGCAACGATACACAGAAAATTTGGTTAGGCCTTAACAAGTCTTCATGTCCATTTGGCCCTTCTATGACATCATAACAATAGCCTTTATCGTCATTCCAGAATTTATTGAAATTGGATTTGCATAGATTCGCCAATTCAGAATAGATGTCTAGGCTGTTAATTTCTTTGCTAAGCCAAGACATTGTCGTGAGTGCGTTATACCAAAGTGCATTTACTTCGACAGTTTTTCCTATTCTTGGCGTAATGACATTATTTCCAACTTTAGCATCCATCCAAGTCAATTGCACGCCATCTTCGCCTCCATATAGTAGACCGTCATTTTTATCCATATGGATGTTGTAGCGTGTGCCATTGATGTGAGTGGAAATAATTTCTTGAAGCTTGGGAAATAATTCCTTGATGAAATTTTTGTCGTGTGTCAACTTATAATAATCCCTAATGGCTTGAAAGTACCATAGTGTAGCGTCAATAGTATTGTATTCTGGTGTTTCGGTTAAATCTGGGAACCTATTAGGTAGCATGCCTTGATCGACATATTTGGCAAATGTTTCGAGAATAAGCTTGGCATCTTCTCTTCTGTCAATTGATAGGGCGAGGCCGGGCAAACTGATCATTGTGTCTCTTCCCCAGTCCTCGAACCAATGATAGCCTGCTATGATGCTTTTTCCATCAGTGGATCTGTTGACGATGAATTGATCGGAAGCAAGAACCAGCTGCCTAATGTCTGGATTTGTAAGCAAATTGCTATGAGGCCATTTGGATAGAATTTGATTGCTTCGTTCTATTGCTTGTTTTTTGGTATTGGTAAATTCAGACGGGGAACTTTCAGTGCTTGCGGTAAAACAAGCTGTTTCTCCCTCTTTTAGTGTAATCTCAAAATTTGCAACATGCACATGGTGATCCAAAGCATTTAAACCTCTTTCGGCTTCTTTGTTTAAGTAGAAGTTGCTGAAAATTTCGTTTTTTATATTTATTTCAGCTTCTTTTAATACAAGCGATAATGGGTTTGAAGATGATTCGTCAAAATAACACTTTATGCCATTGGGTATTTCCTGTATTTTTGAAGGTTTGTTGACTTCCGATGTGTAATGAAAAACACGGTTATTCGCTATAGCGGAAAGAGATAAACAAATAGGGTCATTTGCTCTTAATACAGTATAAGTGACATAAGTAGTATTCTCTCCCTGTTGCATCCAAACTTTTTTTTCGATCAAAGCATCAGAAAAGGCAAATCTCCAACAAGGAGTGGAATCTTGAAGCTCGAAGGATTCAATGTTTAAATATCCTTTAGGCTCAATGATATTGTTCTCCCAATGATTTGATGAAAGAGGGTAAGAGTTCTCCATGTATTTGACCGTTTCTTCCAGCTTTGCCAAATATAATCTTCGGTCAATCGGAGGCTTTATGGCTGAGACAAGCAAGCCATGATAACCTCTGCTTAAAGATCCGGCAATGGTGCCGGAGGCATAGCCTCCGATACCATTAGTTATTAACCATTCTTTATTTTCTACTTGATTGAATTCACCAGTTGTTTCTCTTCCAAATTTTATCATTTGATATCAGCGAATGAATTATGAAAAATATTGACTTGGGAATTGTCGCATAAATAATACCCCGGCGTATAGTATCCCGTAGTAGCAAAATCTAATCTGCCATCTCCATTGAAATCTCCAACGGTTATTCTTGCTGCGGATGAAGTGGAAACTCTCCATCTTTCGAAAAGTCCTTTTTCAACGTCTATAGCTTTGTAATAATAAACACCTTGATATGGCATTGGACCTCGCAATGCTACTAGAAATTCATCATCACCATCACCGTCAAAATCGCCTGTAACGACATGATGTCCTGGGCCTTGTTTTTCGGGATCGAATTCTCCAAAAATGTCGAGAATATGGCGTTTCCATGGTTTATCCGTTAGATCACTACCCGATTCACGTGTATAAACGGTTACCATATTGCCATGAAAAGGGTCTATTGTTGCGATATAGGCGTATGGATCGTCACCAACTTTGCCATAAGCTACATTACCACAACCTTTGAAGCCGGGAGCTTGGCCTGATTGATCACCCTCACCGAAAGGAATGATTTTCCAATCTTTTTCCTTTTCATCGAAAAAGAACCAACTAATGCCTTCTTCGCTGGCTAGCAACACTGATTCGTTTTGAGAACCAGAGTACCCACCGAATTTGTTTCTGACAACTCCGTGTATTATTCTAAAATCGCTATTGTTGATAAGCCTACCTTTCCATTCAGGAGCATTTTGCACATCATCAGGTCTATCGAAAAGAGTGACTGATACAGGTTCGTGAACTCCTTCTCCAAACGGACGACAACCAACAACTGGCAATGCCAATAGTTCCAGTTTTTCATTTTGAGTGAAATGGCCTAGTTGTAATCGATGGGCAGCCATTAAGTCACTGATAAAATGTTTGTTCCAGAGTTTTTCAGGGTCAGAAAAATCTCCTGGGTTCTCTAACCAAGAAATCTTTCCGTCTTCAGGTCTGCACCAAAACATGCAGTTTCCATAATTGTGAGATATTACAATGTCATTTCTGCCATTACCATTAATATCGCCATAATCTATGGCCACAGGAAGTGGGAATTTAGCGATTGTATGTTTTTTCCATGTTGGGTTTTCATACCAGACAACTTCTCCTTCAGCCAATCCCGAAGTGACAATGTCTAATTTTCCATTGCCATTGATGTCAATGGCTTCTATCCAATAGCCGTCTTTTTGGTGATCGGCTAATGTGACTTTTTCGAAAAAAGGAGTTTTTACAGACTTGTCATTTAAATATGAAAGTTCATTGTATTTATTATTTTCCATTAGGGTAGCTGTTTAGTCTTTAATTGTTGGAATATTTGGAGCTTCAGTCCAAGTGCCATATCCTGGCCCTTTAGCGCCCATTGGATGGGTTCCTATAGTTGGCCACATCAAGCCTTCGACATATGATCTTGAGGAGATTACATATGTTTTGTCAAGATCATTTATGCTGTATTTTTCCATCCACTTTTTAGGGAGTTGATACCAAGTACCTGTAAACCAAAGTTTTATTATATTCCTTGTCACAGGCCCTAATAGCTCGCACGAAAGAATTTCAGCGCGCAGTGATTGCTCAAAATCTGCTTGGTCTTTGATGCTTTGGAATTGGTCAAGCAGCTTTTTCATGATATCATCACCAATGATTTGATTAATATGAAAGTAATATTCTTCTACTTGTCCTGTGCCATTGAGTGTATAGTCGTCAAAAGCTGTTAGTTTTTCTGAGAAGTCAAGAAAAAGGTCGAGTTGAGGATTGTTATTTTCCATTTTCTTCTGCGGTAGTTAAGTTGAAATTGAGGACTTCATCAGTGTAAAGCTCAAAAGTAGGAGCAGCGTTAAGATGAGTGTTTTTGGGAATAGGATTTCTCATCAGCTGATACGCTTTGAATTTAATTTCGAACATTTCCCCAACAGCCTTGAGCAAGTAACTAGGCTCGCCGGAGAATGCGGTATTCAGCTTCTTAAGAAAATTTTTATAAGTGAAGTTAAAATCTGTATTCGCATCATAAACAGAAGTATTGTTAGGATAGTCTTCAGATTTCGCATTAGAGAGTATTGGGTATACAGCGTTCCAATCAATATCTAATTTTTCACCTGAAGGATGGCCTGGTTTGTCTCCCGGATGATAGTACCTTCCCAGTTTGAGTTGTTCGAATCTGTAATAGTGCGATAGCTCGCCTTCTCTTTCGTAGATCGTTCCATTATGGCCTTCTCCTTGTTCAGAAATCAATCGAATCGCATTTTTTGCATCTTCTAAGTTGTGTATGGGTATGATGTCTCCACCACCAGAATAGTAATATTCAGGAGTAACTTGATAAGTCGGGTCGCCATTGAATAATTCCTCTTCTCCGATTTTTTCAGCGACTTTTTCCAAGCCATCTGCAATAGCGGAATAAAAGTCTCCTATGCTATAGAAGTGTTTTTCCTCTCCATCTTTGTCCTTGTAAATCGGGAGAACGCATTTTGAATGCCTGTTTAAGATGTTTTTAATTAAGCCGGGTAGTTCCCCTTCTTCTTTATGTGGCTCTGAAGGTCTTTCGATATCAAGAAATGTCTCAACAGCATCAATGGAAAATTTTTCCAGACCTACTTTGAAATCGGTTTCTCCACTTGGCAGATATGTAGGGTATTCAGGACAGAATCCTTTTTTTGTGAGGTTGACTTTGCCTCCTATGGCATTGAGAATATTAGCTGATAGTGTTAAGTGTAGCATTTCCTCCACTAAAACCACCCGAATCAAATTATAAGCTTCTTGGTTGCATTCTGGTATAATAGAATACAAAGCGGTCATGTAAGGAGGGATGGTCGCATGTTCGAGTTGAATAGCTACTTCCAGATAGTTAAATAGATCTTCTTTGGATTTTATTTCACCTAATTCCATAATAGATTTGTGATGTTTTAAAAAATAAATGTTAAGCGTCGTATTTATTTATGTCGCTAATTATGCTTTCAGTACTCATAAAGCATAGGGCTGCAACTGTAAGTGTTGTATTGGAAGTTCCAATGGAAGGCATGCTACCTGCTCCGACAAGATAAAGGTTTTCATGTTCCCAAGACTTTTGCTTTGAGTTCACTACTGAATTGGAAGAGGAACTGCCCATTATATGAGTGCCGGCCAAGTGGTTTCCTCCCTTGAGTTCGTAACCTTCGCCACCATAGTTAACATAACCATAATTTAATGGAGAATAGGACGTATGATCTTCAGCTCCTAAATTTTGGAATAGTCTTTTAGAAAAATCTCTTGCATAGCTAGCTCCTTCAAGGGTATAGTCGGGGATGTTAAAAGACAAGACGGGGCGAGGATTATCTAGATGGTCCTTGTAATTAGGGTCGATAGTTATTCTATTGCTATGTTGTGCCGGCAATTCGATCATAGTGGCCATAAGCAATTGACGCGATAGTTGTTTTACTAATTCTTCTCTTAATTGCTTCCCGAATTTGTTTTGATTCTCGACGATGTCTATCAAGTTCGTGTATGGAGCACCTGTAGCCCAACCCCAGCCATCATTATGGATGTCCATAGCAAAAGCGGCTTGATGCTTACGGAAATGACCGCTTCTGAGATCGGAAATGCCCGATGTGCATATTGTGCCTCTATAAGTTCCCGCATTTTCGTTAAGCAAAGCCCAATTAAGAAGAAACGGATGATCCATGAGATTTCTGCCGATAAGTCCATTTGAGCATTGTAGACCTGATGCTAGCATTAGTCTAGCTGATTCGATTGCATTTGCGGCTATGATAAAAACTTTGCCTTTTATTTTAATGGTTTCATAACCATTGGAATTGATATCTTCATATATCTTGCAGTCTATTTCTTTGACTCTGCCATTGTCTTTGTCAATTACAACTTTAGAGGCTACGGCATGAACAAGCAAATCTGTCAAAAACTCATTTTCAGAGTGGTTTTTAAGCGCTTCTGCAAGCGTTTTTCTTGCATCATATTTTGCTTGGACAGGGCATAAAGGCGTGCAATTAGTATTGCCTTGACACCTTTCTCCGGTTTCTGCTTGATGATGACTTACCGCTCCCTGAGGAACGAAGATTTTTCCATTATTGAATTTCTTGTACTTTTCATTTGGAATGCCATTACGCCCTTGTGGAAAGCTTCGAATTTGAATTGACCTTTTTTCTCCTCTTATATCCACTTCAGTACCGTCGATATGCTTGGAAACACATTTGTCCAAATAAGTTGCTGGCATGGCTTTCATTGGATAGACGTATTCCTCATCATATAGCGGTTTACGTTCAAGTTCGCCAGTTTCTGGATTTATATAGTCAAACTTTTGGCTTTCAACATCTCCAGACACACCCATTTCATTTTCAGCTTTTCTGTAATAGGGCTTAAGCTCATCATATGAAATAGGCCAATCCAAACCTCTGCCAAACAGTGTTCTTGTTTTGAAATCATCGGGGAGCATTCTCGGGGTTTTAGACTCAAAGTGCATTGTTGTTCCGCCTACGACTCTAGAATAGGAAGAATCGCTTACGAATGGACCATTTTGAACTAGATAGCTGTTTGTATTAGGCTCTCCTGGCCTTAAGCTGTTCACATCCGTGCTTCTGGGCATTGGAGCGTTAGGATTAGGTAAGAATGGAGAGTTGTTGTCTTTTGACGGGTTGGTGAAGAAGTTTTTTCTGAATTCGAAATAGCCTTCCAATGAAAAATCTTTGCCAGGCCCTGCTTCCATGATCAAAACTTTAAAGCCTTGTTTTGAAAGCTCTTTAGCGACAATTGATCCGCTTACTCCCGAACCGACAATTACTGCATCGTAAAAGGTTTCAGCTGCTGTTTTAGGATCAATTGTACGGCTTAATCCTCCGTGTATATTGTCCATTGTGATTAAATGTGTTTATATGAAAGTTGTGAAATTCAATAAAAATATTACATGCATTTTTTTGGAGATGCATATCCTTTTGCCTTTAAAAATGGTTTTGAGGGATTCTCCGGCTATATTTTTTGTCGAATATTAATTGTCTTTAGACACTTGTTGTAAAAAGATCTAATTATACAAAAGCATGATTTATACCAAAGAGAATTGTTTTACTTATTTCTTAAGAGATGGGGTCTTATTAATATTTGGTTTAAATAGGGAGGGAATAGCAGGTGTCTAAAAATAGGTGAAGGCCGCTCTGGACAAGAACGACCTTCTTTACATCAACCTAATAAATAACTAAACACTAACACTGTTAAGAGTATATCAATATTTATACCAGTGTGTTGTGATTTTTATAAAAATTTACCAATCTTCTAAATTTTCTTCAGGCAGTATGTTGTTGATTTCTTCAAGTTCCTCTCCTGTAGGATGGTAAATTTCAAACTCGACTCTTCGGTTCATTTTTTTGTTTTCTTCGGAAGTTTCATTTACTATAGGTTTAGAGCTTCCGTGGCCTTTGGATTCAATTCTCTTTTCATTGATTAAACCAAAACTAACCAAATAGTCTTTAATATTGTCAGCTCGTTCTTGAGATAGTTTCAGGTTGAAGGCTTCATTTCCATCAGAGTCAGTATGTCCGGAGATTTTTAGTTTGAAGGTTGGATGGTCGAGCATAAAGTTCGCAATATTTTGAAGGTCATTGTACATGGAACCAGTTAAGTTGGCTTCTCCATTTTCAAATTCAATGGATTCAAATTTAATTTTGCGGGAAATAGAACTTGTTTTTTCATTGATTTCTGTATCTCCATCGAGGTTGAAGATTTTCTCAATTCTGAAAAAGTCTTCGCCTTGGATGATCAAAAGATAATTTCTTTTGTCAATAAGGTCGAAGCTGAATCTGCCTTCATTGTCTAGAAATTTGGGTGCGACTTCAACACCTTCATCCAAATCGATTACTGAGACAATTCCGCTCATCGCTTCGCCTGTCTCATCGTCTGTGACTCTTCCTGAGAATTGAGTGTATGACTCAGGATGTGCTCCCATTGGCAATGGGAAAGAATAAAGGTCCAGATTGTCGTTGTTTTGATCGATTGATTTGGAGTAAAAGATATATTTCGAGTCAATATCAATGGTGAAGTAATACTCGCTTTCTTGGCTGTTGACAAGGGGACCGATATTTCTTGGTTCATCCCAAAGGTCGTTTGTCAGCCTCCTTGATTTGTATATGTCAAATTGTCCGAAATTTAAATAATGTCCATTCGAACTGAAGTATAAAACGTTATGCTTATGGTGAAAAAATGGGCTAACTTCACTGTTTCTCGTATTGATTACAGGGCCTAGGTTGACGGCTTTTGACCAGCCTTTAGGCGTCTTAATACTGTAGTAAATATCACTCATTCCAAATCCTCCAATTCTGTCAGAAGCAAAGAACAATGTGTCTTCTGTAATTGATAATGAAGGTTGAGAATCCCAAGCGATGCTATTTATATTTGGACCCAAATTTTTTATTTCTCCCCAAGAACCATCGTCTTGCAACTTAGCTACATATAAATCACAATTGCCATATCCGTCTGGAGAGTCGCATCTTGAAAAGTAAAGTGTTTGCTTGTCTTTGCTTAAGCAAGCAGAGCCTTCATTGTATAGTGTGTTGACGCCCTCAAGCATGTGCGCTTCCTCCCAGTCGTCCCCGAATTTCCTGGAATAAAAAATGTCTTCATTGACAATTTCATCCATTCCAACTCTTTTTTTGTTTCTTTTTGAAGTGAATATAAAGATGTCATTATCAGCGTTTAACGATGGTCCATATTCAGATTTTCTTGAATTGATATAATGCCCCATGTTTTGCCTTATCCCCATAGGAGGCCTGAGCGTGTCAATGTGCTTTCTAAACTCAACTAGTTCATAATAATATTCAAGGTCTACATATTGGCTGATTTCAGTTTGCGATAAAGAATCAAATTCAATGATGAGGGGCTTGAGGTCAAGGTCATTGCGATGATGTTTTAGAATTAGACGGTATATGTCTTTAGCGTCTTGTGGAGAATAAAACTGCTCAGTTAATTGGGCAAATCTCCAAAGCCAATGTGAATCTTTGTAGAAATTCTCAACTCCAAATTCTAGAATATAGTCATACAGCTTAGGGTATAATGCTTCCCAATCTTTTTTATCAAACAATTCTTCGATCTTGCTTAACCTCTTTTTATTGTAGTAATATGACCTTTCTTGTAAGTAAGGAAAGGTTAAGAGTTTGGATATCGGACGGCTAGTATATCGTTGTTGTTGGGTGTTTTCAATATGTTTATTTTTAGCTGTTGCAGGGCTGTGAATGAGGCATGCAAACAGGATAATTATCAGAGTAAAAAGCAGATGACATTTCGTCTTATTCATTATTGCCTAGAAGATTTTTATTTTGGAAAGACATATTAATAAATATAAAGTTATTTTCGTAGATTAGTTAAAAAAATATAAAGCATTTTTTTTGGCACAGCTATTGTTTAATAGAATGCTGATTTGCGATTAATTGAAAAAACAAATATACTGCCAGATTGGCAATGTGAGGATTTTGAAATATGACAGAAGATAATAATAAAATACGAGCATCAGTGTTGATGAATGATCTGGATGGTGACGAATCCGGAGATATCATTCAATTGACTGCTGATGTGGATGATGATAATGAAGTGCTGGAGAATGAGAATGTAAATGAATTGCCAATATTGCCGATAAAAAATACGGTTTTGTTTCCTGGAGTAGTGATTCCAATCACTGTATCAAGAGCTAAATCTGTGAAATTGGTCAAAGAAGTTTACAAGGATTCGAAGTTGATAGGTGTTATCACTCAAAAGAATAATCAAGTCGAGGATCCGTCTTTGGAGGATTTGTTTGCTGTTGGAACAGTAGCCAAGATCATAAAGATGTTGGTGCTTCCAGATGGTAATACGACAATTATTATCCAAGGCAAAGCAAAGTTTGAGATCGAAGAAGTTAAGCAAGAAGATCCTTATCTTTTGGTGAAACCGAATATTCTGAAAGAGGAAGATTTGGAAGATCATCAAGAAGTTGATGTCTTGGTTAGCTCGTTGAAAGAGTCTGCGAACAAGATCTTCAAATTGAATCCAGATATCCCTCAGGAGGCTCAAATAGCGCTTGATAATATAGACAGCGACAAATTTTTGATTCATTTTTTGTCTTCTAATTTAAATGTGGAGGCAATCCAGAAGCAAGAGCTTTTGGAAAAGGAGAATTTGTTGGATAGAGCCACTACTTTGTTGGAGTTTATGCTTAAGGAAATCCAGATGTTGGAAATCAAGCAGGAGATTCACAGCAAAGTCCATTCTGATATTGACGCGCAACAGCGCGACTACTTTCTTCGTCAGCAGATGAAAGTTCTTCAAGATGAATTAGGGCAAGAAGGTCCTGATGGCGAATTAAAGGATATCAAGAAAAAAGGCAAGGGCAAGAAATGGCCAAAAGCAGTTGCTGACCATTTTAAGAAAGAATGCGACAAGCTATCTCGACTTAATCCGTCAGCGCCTGAATATCCTGTTCAATTAGGTTATCTTGAGTTGATGACAGATCTTCCATGGTCTGAGTATTCCGAGGATAACTTTGACTTGAAAAATGCTCAAGAGGTGCTTAATAAAGAGCACTATGGACTTGACAAGGTTAAGGATAGAATTATTGAGTATTTGGCTGTATTGAAGCTTAAAAAAGATCTGAAAGGACCTATTTTATGCCTTTATGGACCTCCGGGAGTTGGTAAAACTTCATTGGGTAAGTCTATTGCTAAAGCCTTGGGACGTAAATATGTAAGAATGTCATTGGGAGGAGTTCATGACGAATCTGAAGTTAGAGGACATAGAAAGACATATATAGGCGCGATGCCGGGTAAAATCATCCAAAATATCAAAAAAGCAAAGACGTCTAATCCTGTTTTTGTTTTGGATGAGATAGATAAGCTAAGTTCTGACTTTAGAGGAGATCCATCTTCCGCTTTGTTGGAAGTTCTTGACCCGGAGCAAAACTTTGCTTTTGGCGATAATTACTTAGAAGTGGAATATGATTTGTCTAAAGTTCTTTTCATTGCGACTGCCAATTCTTTGGATACTATCCAACCTGCATTGAGGGATAGAATGGAAATCATAGAGATCAATGGTTATACGCTTGAGGAAAAAGGAGAAATTGCTAAAAGACACCTATTGCCTAAGCAGATCAAAGAGCATGGTTTGACAAGCAGTGAAATCGCTTTCAATAAAACTGCGTTTACCAAGTTAATTGATGATTATACTCGAGAGTCGGGTGTGAGGAATTTGGAGAGGAAGATTGGAAGTGTCGTTAGAAATGTAGCCAAATCTGTGGCATTGGAAGAAGAGTATGATAAAACGATAACTCCAGAGAGAGTTGTTGAGATTCTCGGGCCGGAGATGTTTGATAAAGAGATTTATCAAGATAATAAAACGGCAGGTGTTGTGACAGGGTTGGCTTGGACTCAAGTTGGTGGTGAAATATTGTTCATTGAAGCAAGTTTAAGCAGAGGAAAAGGAAAGCTGACACTATCAGGACAATTAGGTGATGTCATGAAAGAATCGGCAATCACTGCGCTTTCATATTTGAGGTCTCATAGCGATGACTTGGGGATCGATTATCGAATTTTCGATACTTACGACCTGCATGTTCACGTGCCTGCGGGAGCTGTGCCTAAGGATGGACCTTCTGCCGGTATCACTATGCTTACGGCTTTAGCTTCAGTATTTACTCAGCGTAAAGTCAAGTCGAAACTAGCTATGACTGGTGAGATAACATTGCGTGGTCGAGTACTTCCTGTTGGAGGTATTAAGGAAAAAATATTAGCTGCAAAACGAGCTGGAATTAAGGAAATCATTTTGTCTAATAAGAATGAGAAAGACATTTCAGAAATCGATGCTAAATATTTGAAAGGCCTAAATATCAATTATGTAAGCGATGTGAGCGAAGTGTTGTCATTGGCTTTATTGAAAGAAAAAGTGAAGAATCCAATCAAATTTATTTTAGAGTAAAATTTTATTTATTTGAATAGTATAGAAAGCAACGTTTGATTCATACGTTGCTTTTTTTAATCAATTATTGACATAAATATGGCCTACGAAAGGTCTAGTTGCTAATCAAATTTCTATTTTATTATAATTAGTGTATATTGTCAGTTAGTAAAGTATTGTTTGGATAACCTTGACATAATGACCCGTATGCGAATATTTAACTTTCCAGCTTTGATTTCCACATTAGCTTTCTTGACCATCATGGCAAGTTTGGAGTCCTATGGCCAATCTTTGGGAGGAAATTCGTTTGATTTTCTAAATGTTCCTTCAAATGCGACAAGCGCCGCATTGGGAGGTGTTAATATCACCAAAGGAGGCAACAATATTGATTTCGTTCAGAATAACCCTTCTTCATTAAATGATGAAATGTTGAAAAGGCCATCAATAAATATGGGGTTTTTGCCTGGGAAAATGACCTTGACAAACTTGGCTTATGGTTTTGAAGAAAAACACACAGGTTTGTGGGCTGTTGGAATGACATATATTAATTATGGAAAAATCGACGCTTACGATCCTAATGGCACTTATATGGGAGAGGAAAGCGCTAGGGATTATGTGTTTTCAATAAGCAAAAGTCATCAAATTAGGCATTTTAGACTGGGAGCGTCCATCAAGTTTGTTGGTTCTAACTTAGCGGGTTATTCATCTAGTGGCTTGGCTTTTGATCTGGGCGGACAATTTGTGCATCCGGACAAGGATTTGGTGGTTGGGTTGATGATTAAAAACGCAGGGTTCGTTTTAAGTCAATATACAGAGTCAAGCGATTTGTCCATGGCATTGGATGTGCAAGCTGGTTTTGCTTACAAGCCTGAGCATATGCCTTTTCGATTTACCATGACGATATATAATCTCACAAATACAAATGATCTGTATAATCCGGAAAATGAAACAGGCGGAGCTTCTGAGGAAAGAAACGTAGGAGCTTTTGATCAGGTGTTTAGCCATGTTGTAATTGGGGGAGAACTTTTGATTAGCAAACCATTCAAAATCTTATTGGGATACAATCATAAGATCAAATCTGAGCTTAGACATCTTGAAGCTCCGAGAATGTCTGGATTTGCTTTCGGATTTAACTTAGATGTGAGAGCATTTCATTTTGCTTATGGTCATGGATTTTACAATGTCGCAGGCGGAACAAATTATGTCAGTTTATCGTTGAACATGAATCGAGTTTTTAAGAAAAATAACTAAAGATTAAAATTACAAAATGATCGAGAATTCGAATTATTTAACTCCAAGGCAAATTGTCGCGGAGCTTGATAAATATATTATTGGACAAAACGACGCAAAAAGAAATGTAGCCATCGCATTGAGAAATAGGTGGAGGCGAATGAATGTTAGGTCGGAAATCCAAGGTGATATCGTTCCTAACAACATTTTGATGATAGGAGCTACAGGAGTGGGTAAAACAGAAATTGCTAGGAGACTAGCGAAAATCGCTGATGCTCCATTTACCAAAGTTGAAGCTTCGAAGTTTACGGAAGTAGGCTATGTTGGAAGGGATGTGGAAAGCATGGTCAGGGACTTGGTGGAGCAGTCTGTGAAACTTGTCCAAAAAGCTAAAAAGGCTGAAGTGAAAGACAAGGCAATGGAAATTGTAGAGGAAATTATCTTGGACGCTTTGATCCCGCCTATTAAGGGTACTTCAACTCCAAAAGGCCAATGGATAAGCACGTCTTCAGAAGCTGAAGAACCGCAAAGCGATGCTGAGTTGAACGAAAGAACACGTGAAAGATTTCGCGAGAAAATAAAGTCCGGCGAACTTGATGATAGAAAGATTGAGATTGATGTGAAGCAAGCTGCGAATGCCAATGTTGGTATGATCGGTGGAGGAATGATGGATGAGGCTTCTATGATCAATCTTCAGGAGATGATTGGTGGAATGATGCCAAAGAAATCCAAAAAGAGGAAAGTAACTATTGAGGAGGCTAAGAAACTTCTGTTTGATGAAGAGGCAGCCAAATTGATAGATATGGACGAGGTAAAAGAGGAAGCTATACGAAAAGCTGAAAATACGGGTATAATTTTTATCGATGAAATAGATAAGATTGCAAAAGGAGCGGCTTCAAAGGGTGGTCCGGATGTAAGCCGAGAAGGAGTTCAAAGGGATTTGCTACCAATAGTAGAAGGCAGCAGTGTCTCTACCAAATATGGTATTATTAATACGGATCACATTCTTTTCATAGCTGCTGGAGCTTTTCATTTTTCAAAGCCTTCGGATTTGATACCGGAGCTTCAAGGTCGATTCCCTATCAGAGTTGAGTTGCAGGATTTAACAGAGGGTGATTTCTATCAGATTTTGAAAGAACCTAAAAACGCGCTTACTAAACAGTATGAAGCTTTGTTTGGTGCCGAGGAAGTAAGCTTGTCTTTCTCTGATGATTCACTTCATGAAATGGCGAGAATGGCCTTTGAAATAAATTCTGAAGTTGAGAATATTGGAGCAAGAAGATTGCATACTGTTATGAGTACTCTGTTGAATGAATTGCTTTTTGATGTTCCGGATGTGATTGGGCCAAATGCGAAAATAGCCGTCACGAAAGAGATGGTCATCGAGAAACTGTCTGGCACAGTTCAAAATAAGGATTTAAGTCAATATATTTTATAATCTAAAGCTGCGTTTCGCAGCTTTTTTTGTTTTCAGGGATATGGATAAAATTGAGAATGATTTTTCAGGAGAGTCGTTTCCTTTAGGTGCGACGATAAAGGATGGTGGAGTTAATTTTTGTATATTCTCTCCTGAAGCCAATAGAGTTGAGTTGCTTCTTTATGATAATCTTCATGATAAGATACCAACTCAGGTGATTGATTTGTGCTGTAAAGACAACAAAACGTATTATTATTGGCATGTGTTTGTCAAAGGCATTGGGCATGGACAATTGTATGCTTACCGAGTTTATGGAGCTAAGAATTTGGGCAAAGGGTTTAGGCATGATGGAAACAAAGTGTTGGTTGATCCTTATGCGAAAATTGTTTTAAATAGCAATTATAAAAGAGAAGAAGCCAAAGGCAAGGGGGATAATGGCGCTTACGCAATGAAATGCGCTGTCGTGGATACTTCTCATTATGATTGGGATGGAGATGCGCATCCAAATAGACCTTACTCGGAATCCGTTATTTATGAAATGCATGTCAAAGGATTTACTCAACATGAAAGTTCCAATGTAAATCCTAAGAGAAGAGGAAAGTTTACAGGGATTATAGATAAAATTCCCTATCTGTTGGAATTAGGAGTCACTGCTGTTGAGTTGATGCCGGTATTTTCTTTTGATGAACAAGATGTCAAGCCTCCATTGAAGAATTACTGGGGGTATAGCCCAATCAATTTTTTCTCGCCCCATTGGTCATATGCTTCTGAAGAAGATCCCGACACCATTCTGAATGAATTCAGGGATATGGTCAAAGCATTGCATAAAGTAGGTATTGAGGTGATTCTGGATGTTGTGTTTAATCATACCGCGGAGGGAGGAGTCGATGGTCCAAATTTGTCTATGAAAGGATTGGCTAACCATTCTTATTACATGCTTAAAAAGAATGATAAAGGCAAATATCTGGATTATTCAGGTTGCGGTAATACTCTGAATGCTAATCACTCTGTAGTTAGAAGGATGATAATAGATGCTCTGAACTATTGGGTGAAAGAGATGCATGTTGATGGTTTTAGATTTGATCTTGCCTCTGTTTTGTCTCGTGACGAAGATGGTGCTCCTATCAAAAATCCACCAATATTATGGCAAATTGAATCAGAGCCTGCATTAGCAAGCACGAAACTGATTGCGGAAGCATGGGATGCCGCAGGACTTTATCAAGTAGGTACATTTGTTGGTGACAGGTGGGCCGAGTGGAATGGAAAGTATAGGGATGATGTAAGGGGTTTCCTGAAAGGTGACGAGGGAAAAGTGAGAAAGCTTGCTTCTAGAATTGTGGGCTCTCCGGATTTATTTTTAAAAGAAGACAGGACCACGGATAGAAGCATACATTTTGTGACTTGTCATGACGGGTTTACCCTTAATGATTTGGTTTCTTACAATTCGAAGCATAATCATGCTAATAATGAAGGAAATCGTGACGGTATGAATGAGAATGTTGCTTGGAATTGTGGAGTGGAAGGGCATTCTGATGATGAAAAAATAGAGCGATTAAGAGTTAAGCAAATAAAGAACTTTATGGCATTGACATTTTTTTCGCAAGGCACTCCAATGTTATTGATGGGGGATGAGATTCGACGATCGCAGAATGGGAATAACAATGCATACTGTCAAGACAACGAGATAAGTTGGATGGACTGGACTCTTCTTGATAAGAACAAGGAGGTATTCAATTTTACAAAAAAGATAATCCATTTGACCCAATCATTGAAAATCATGGCTATTGACACTTGGCTATGCGACAACAAGCAATATAAATATCCATTTGTTAATTGGCATGGAAAGGAAATAGATCGCGCGGATTGGGCAAATCACTCTCATACTCTTGCTTTCGATTTGCAACACCCAACAAGAATGGAAAGGCTATACGTTGTAATCAATGCTTATTGGAAAGGCATCGAATTCGAGTTGCCAACTGACCTTCGCCCGGGAAGATCTTGGAAAAGACTTATTGATACTTCGCGTCCTATGGGCGAAGATATCTTGGATCGTAAAAATGCGGTTGAAATAGTAGAGGATAAAACATTTCTAAGAGCCAGATCGATTAAGGTGTTTATGTCTTTGTAAAGATTATATTAATGATGACCTATGTCTTTTTTTTAAGCCATAATTCTTTTTAATTTCAATTGTTAATTATTATTAATCTTTACTTAATTATCAAAGGCCTGATTTTTGAAGTAAGATGCTTGTATTTGTTTTCTAAGAAATATATTTTTTATCATTATGGATGAACCAAAAGAGAATATCGCCTTGTTGAAAAGTACGAACGAGGCTTTAGAAAAATTTGAAAAAATCAATACTAAAGGAGATTTCGATGAAATTATCGATAAGCTCAAATATGTTCATGGAAGTTATAACCATGACGGCAACCCAGTAGGAGTTGTTGAGTTCGGGAAAAAAGCGCTTGAGCTATTAAAAGATTACAAACAGCAAAAGCCTAGACAAGTAGGTAAAAAACTTATTGATAATTTAGAAAAGTCTTTGGCTGAGTTTTAGAGATAGGGTTCAATTAATGAATTCTTATGAGTATATACATGAAATAGGAATATGCACTAATGCATATTCCTATTTTTTTTGATTCATTTTATAATGATTCATGATAAGCTTCTCATAAGTCTTATACGGCAAGAATTTCTTTAATATAGGAGTGATTGTCTCCAGCAATGCGCCAACTCGATATCTTAAGTTTGGAGAATTGCTATTCAATATTTTTTCTGTAAACGGGCCTACTCGTTCAGGAGTGGGAGCAGTTTCCATTCCATTAGCAATTTCATCATTGACAACTTGAAGCATTTCATAGTAAGGGGATGAACGGTCGACTTCTATTCCTTTTCTATGTTGGCTAATGTTTGTATTGAAATCACCTGGTTGTATTATGCATACTTTTACTCCAAAGGGCATTAATTCCATTCTTAAGGCTTCTGTCATCCCTTCAACGGCAAATTTGCTGGCTGAATAATGCCCTCTGAATGGAAGGCCAGCTTCCCCGGCTATTGAACTAATGTTGATGATATGTCCTGATCCTTGCGCTCGCATGATTGGAGCTACAGCTTGGCACACTCTAGTGAGTCCAAAGAAGTTCGTTTCAAAAACCTCTTTGACTGTATCAATAGGCAACTCCTCAATCGATCCGATGATGCCAATGCCCGCGGAATTTATTAAGACGTCAATTCTTTTTTCTTCAGCTTTAAGAGTATTGACGGCTTCAATTACAGATTCACTATTGTTGACATCCATTTGCAAATAATGCAAACCTTCGCTTGATTTAGCGGTAGCTTTTCGGCTTGTAACATATACTTTATATCCTTTTTGAAATAAATGTAACGCTATTGCTTTTCCAATGCCTGAAGATCCACCTGTAATAAGAGCTATTTTTTTCAAAATTAAATTATTTTAATATTCTTGTTTGTGTCACTTGTTTTGCTGTATGAACATATGCCCATTCGCGGTGTTAAAATTACGATTATATTGATATAATGGAAAAATTATGAAAAAACTTATTATTGCATTTTACGCTTTTTTCTTACTGGTGCCTCTTGTCGGCATGTCTCAAGAAAAAGCAGTGAAGGTTTCATACGCTCAATCAGCGACATTTTGGGGAGATGAGTTTAAGGTTGTAGCTGTCACAGATAATGAAAAGCTGGCTAAGAAAGGAATCAGCAAGGGTATTAAAGAGATTAAGAACATTGAAAAATTGATATCGTCTTCGGATCCAAAGTCGCAGGTCAATAAAATCAATAAATATGCTGGCGTAAAACCTGTCAAGGTTGATGATGATTTATACTCGCTAATAGCGACTTGTCAGAAAATATCTGAGATGACTGGAGGTGCTTTTGATATAACCTCGGCTTCCTTAGCGAATCTGTGGAACTTTGACGGAGCGGTTGAATCATTGCCTCAACAAGCCGCGATTCAAGAAGCCTTGAGTCTGATCAACTATAAGAATATCATTTTAGATGAAAATAAGAAGACAGTCTATCTTAAGAACAAAGGAATGAAGATAGGCTTCGGGGAAATTGGTAAAGGATATGCCGCTAAGATGGGAGCTAATGAAATGATAGACAAAGGCATTGAACATGGTTTGATCAATGTTGATGGTGATATCTATGCTTGGGGATTAAAAGAAGATGGCACGGACTGGGAAATTGCCTTGTCTTCTCCACCTTCGGATTCTTTAAATCAACCAACAGCATGGTTCAGAGCAAATGGACAGGCGGTGATTACAGTTGGGAATTATGAGAAAGTGAAAGAAGTGGATGATAAAATGTATCATGACCGACTTGATCCAAAAACAGGCTATCCAACTAGAGGTATTAAATCCGTGACTATAGTTGCTTCGGATGCAGTTTATGCAGATGCGTTAGCCTCAGCTGTATTTGTATTAGGGGTTGACAAGGGGATTGAATTGATTAACAAACTTGAAGACACACACGCTTTGATTGTGACAGAAGATGGTAAAATGAAGCCTTCGGATAATCTAGAGTATTGGAGTAATTGATTCGTATAACCAGTATTTTATTTATATTTGAATAATTAATTGTTAAAAATAGATTTATTTTAATTTCTGTTTTTAACAATTATTTTTTGTGGCATAGTTTATATAATTTGCTCCAATTATTTATTTAGTGGTTGATAAAGAGGAATATTTCAATGAAATCAAGGAGTCAAATCATCATCGCTTTTTTTATTTTTCTTAGCTTAGTTTCTTTGGACTTAAGGGCTGACAATACCAAAAAAGCGCAAAAATTTTTGGCGAAGAAAGAGTATTCTAAGGCTTTGGAGCTATTGAAAGAAGATGTTCATAAAGACAAAGCTAATGTGAACGCCAATTTGATTTTGTCCCAGTTGTTTTTAACAGAGGATTTTCAACAGTATAGCCCTGATAGTTCTTTTCATTATATTGTAGAATCAATAGTTTACTTTGATTCCATAAGTGATGAAAAGGCCTTGTCAAGACTTAATAAGATTGGAGTTAATGAAAATTCACTGATCACACAAAGAAAGCATGTTGAAAAAGCCGCATATGATATCGCATTGAATTTAAATACGGTTTCAGGCTATCAGCATTTTATTAACACATATATTAATAGCGAGCAATTAAAGAAAGCGATAGCGTTGAGAAATGAGTTAGCTTTTAAGGAAGCTGAAGAAAAAAATACTTTTGTGGCATTTTATAATTTTATGCGCAATTATCCTGAGGCTGTTCAAGTGCCGAAAGCTCAAGCTAAATATGACAAGTTATTATATGAGACGAAAACAAAAAATGGAAGTCTTAAAAGCTTAAAGAGTTTTAGGTCAGCGAACCCAAATTCGCCATATCTTAGAGAAACTGAAACGCGAATTTTTAAACTACAATGCGCTTCTAATGATCTAGATTCTACCTATGATTTTTTACTAGAGTATGGATTTGATTCTCCAATTTCAAGAGAGGTAGCGTCATATATGTTGGCGCAGTATAGAACTTTAGAGGATACGGTTTCTATATTTGAGAGATTTCCCAAATTGCCTTATAAGGATTCTATTGAAAATGTAATGAATTTGGATAGGATAGGTTATGTTACCCCGATGTTTGATCAGGATATTTCAAAATATTATTTTATAAAGCCAAATGGGAAAAAGCTTTTTGATAAAGAATTTGATGAAATACCCCAAAATTATGTTTGTGGAGACATAAAGACTTCATTTCTAATGGGGCAGAATGATGATCGAGGCATATTATTAGGTAGGAATGGTAAAGAAATCTATCAAGGGGACTTTACTGAAGCAAAAGATCTTGGATATGGTCTTATTGGGCTTATAAACTCTGAGTCAAGCTTTGTTGTTCATGAATGTGGTTGGGAGATATGTCCTTCGGGTAAATTTGATCAAGTAAAACTCTTGAATCAATCTTTTATATTAACTCAAAAGTCTGACGATGTAGGCCTTTATTCTGCTACTGGCATTGAAATCCTTAGAGCTAACTATGATGACATAGAATACGATAATGGTTTTTTAATCATTGACAATGGTGATCGCTTGGCTATAGTTCATGAAGACGAAATTCTATCCAGAATTGGAGAACCGTTGTTGTTGAGTTTTAAATACGATGATTACGAAGTCGTGTCAAATGATTATGTGATTGGAATTGTTGATGGAGATGAGGTCTTGTTGAATAAAAATGACGAGCAAGTAATTTCTATTGGAAAGCAAAGAATTTATGGATATTCGAATTATTGGATTGTTAATAATGATTCTGGATCTGAAATTTATGATAAGCAAGGAGAAAAAATCAGCCATAAGAGTTTTGAACAAATATTGTTTAATGAAAATTGGCTTTCATTTCAGTTTAATAAGAAGTGGGCACTGCAATTAAGGGATTCATTGGACCTTAACACTCTGGATTTTAAATATGACAGTGTGAATTTAGTAAGCGATGAATTTGTATTTGCAATTGAAAATCAAAATGCGAATGTATTTTTCTCTGATAGCAAGGAGGTTTTAACTGTTGAAGCTCAAAAACTCCTTTTACGCGTTTTGACAAACAACCTTACTGGTGATGATCGAAAAGATTTTTTAGAAGTAAAAGACAAAACAAGAATTGTTAGAATATTTGGAGAGCAAGGGGAGGAGTTTTTAAAAGGATATTTTAAAAATGTTATCGTGTCACCTTCGGGATATTTGATAATAGAGGCTAAAAATAAAAAAGGCTTAAAATCTCCAGAGGGTAAAAGCCTGCTTAAGACTGTTTACAATGGAATTACGGAGTCGAAAAAAGGATTCTTTGATTTGTTTTTGAATAGCAAATTCGGTTTGTATAGCATGGAAAAGGACATGTATATCAAGCCTACGTATTCAAGGACATTGGAAGTTTATAATGACACGTTGCTAGTGGGGAATTTGTGGAATAAAAGCGGATTTATAAACTATCAAAATAAAAGAGTAAGCAAGTTTGAGTTTGGAGAAATTCAACATTGGAACGATAGTATAGCCTTGGTTAAGAAAGAAAATACATGGCAACTGTACGATATATATGAGAAGAAACTTTTCGGAGAGAAATTCAATGAATTCGAGGTGCTTATTGAAAATGAAAAAGAAAAGGTGCTTATAATAAGACAGAATGGGCAAGAAGGAGTGTTAAGTAGTATAAAAGGTTTGGTAATTGAGCCTACTTTGGATCAAATCGTAAATATCGGTGATGATCAACAACCTTTGTATATGGGAGATAAGTATGTGTACGAAGCTGAATTGCACATATTAGTATACTATGATAAAAGCGGAGAGCGAATAAAAAGGCTTTCGTTGTCCAACAAAGAATTCAAAAGACTGTTTTGCAATAAGGAATAAAGAGAAACCTTAAATTATTGCGATGAATGAAGTCTTGAAAACCACCTATTTAAGAATCTCATTTGATATAGATTCAAAAGCGCTTCTGGTTGTTTGGGAAGATACAGCCTTTGTCACTGAGGATCATTTAAAAAACCAGTTTCATCATATCGAACAATCAATTGAAAAATATCATCCCATACAAATAGCTTTGGATTTTACAATTTTTAACCATGACTTGCAGATCAGTACAGTATTATGGCTGCGAGAGCATTTTTGGACTAAGATTAAAAAAAGCAATAAAATAGGTCGGGTTGCTATTGTTGAGAGCGAAGATCCTGATGAGACAATGCTTATTGAAAGATCGGTGAAAGATATTTTCAAGTATGATCTATTGTCCAGTGAGCAAGAACTTAATAATTGGTTTGATTGAATTTAGAATAACTTAAGAGGAAGGTTAAAATCTAGTTGTCATTATTTAACATAATGTTTTTTATTCTAAAAACTAATCTAAGTCATACAATTAAAAAGATAGAATCAGTATTTTTGAAAAAAAAGTATTGATGGAACTTCTCAATCCCGTTCTAGTTTCTGTATTGGCAATGATCATATTGTGTCTTTGCAGACTTAATGTTATATTATCTTTATTGATAGCCGGTTTAATAGGCGGAGTTGCCGCTGGTTTGTCAATTAAGCAATCGATGGATATTTTAATATCTGGAATGGGGGACAATGCTGAAACGGCATTAAGTTATATTCTCTTAGGAGCATATGCCATCGCAATTAGCCAAACGGGTTTGGCTGGGATATTGAGCAATAGAATTTCATCATTAGTGAAAGGAAAGAAAGTAATTCTAATTTTCATTATTGTTTTTATAGCTTGCCTGTCGCAAAATTTAATACCTATTCATATAGCGTTTATTCCAATTCTTATTCCGCCTCTTTTGGGAATTATGAACAAGTTTAGGTTGGATCGAAGAGCAATGGCTTGTGGATTAACTTTTGGCTTGAAAGCCCCTTATATTATGCTTCCTGTAGGCTTCGGATTGGTTTTTCATAATTTAATCAAAGACCAAATGATTGCTAATGGAGTTAGCGTTGAAACCAGTCAAGTTTGGAAATCAATGCTGATTCCAGGTTTAGGCATGTTTGCGGGATTGTTGATCGCCGTATTTATAACTTATTCTGGCCAAAGAAATTATAAGACATCTGGATATAATGAGCCTGAAGATACTCAAAGCTTTCAATGGAATAAGTCACATACATTAACATTAATAAGCGCTATATCAGCTTTCGTAGTTCAATTATCAACGGAGTCTTTGCCTCTAGGTGCTTTGACAGGTCTGGGAGTATTGCTAATATCGGGCACTTTGAAATGGTCTGAAATGGAAGATACAATGAAAGGCGGGTTGCAAATGATGGCTTTTATAGCTATTGTCATGTTAGTTGCTTCTGGTTACGGCAAAGTTCTTCGTGAAACTGACGCTGTCCAAGCTTTTGTAGGACATTTAAATATGATCGTAGGAAATAGCAAAGTTCTGGCCGCATTGTTTATGCTTTTAACGGGCTTGTTGGTAACCATGGGAATAGGAACCTCATTTGGAACGATTCCGATATTGGCGACCATATTTTGTCCATTAGGAATTGAGCTCGGTTTTAGCGCAGCAGGGATTATAGTCTTGTTAGGTGTGGCTGGAGCTTTGGGAGATGCAGGATCTCCTGCGTCTGATAGCACGTTGGGGCCTACTTCAGGATTAAATATGGATAATCAGCATGATCATATTAAAGATACGTGCATACCAACCTTTTTGCATTTCAATATTCCATTGATCATTTTTGGCTTAGTGGCATCATTAATTTTATAAACGCTATTTTTATATAGTATGAGCAAAAAAGGATCTGAAGAAATTCAGGTCCTTTTTTGCTTTAATATTAAATAGGTTTTGTGATAAGGAGATGGTTTTTAAGTTTAGTCAGGGTTGAAAAACACCCTAGATTGGGTTGTTTTTCTGTTTTTTAACTCTTCTTAGCTTGTTTTTTAACCCTTATTTGATTTGATTTGCAGTGTCTCGTACAAATAATTTTTAAATATGGCTAATTTAAGAACAAAAGCATTAGAGCAAGTAGAAAAAAGAAAAGTTGCTGAAGTGAACACTCCTAGCGAGGACATTTCAAAATTTTTCGGAGTAGATTCATTTGGATTGGATCAGATGAGAGAGACTTTGGCGCCTGCAACTTACAAGGAAGCTGAAGATGCTATTTTAAATGGTAAAAAAATAAGTCCTGAATTATCTTCTGCGATCGCGGCAGCAGTGAAAACTTGGGCGATCAGCAAAGGAGCAAAGCATTACACTCACTGGTTTCAGCCTTTAACAGGAGATACTGCTGAAAAGCACGATACGTTCTTTGATGCCATGAAAGGAATCGAAATATTCAAAGGCAGCGCTTTGATCAGACAAGAGCCTGATGCATCTTCTTTCCCGAATGGAGGAATCAGAAGTACATTTGAGGCGAGGGGATATACAGCTTGGGATCCAAGTTCTCCAATGTTTGTATGGGGTGAAACACTTTGTATACCTACTATTTTCGTTTCTTATACTGGAGAGTCATTGGATAACAAAGCTCCATTGTTGAAGTCTGTTGATACAATTGACAGAGCGGCTACAAGAGTTTGTAAATTCTTTGACAGAAATGTTAGCAAAATTACTCCTTCATTAGGTTGCGAGCAAGAGTATTTTGTTGTAGATAAAGCATTTTATAATGCGAGACCGGACTTAGTATTGGCAGGCAGAACAGTGTTTGGACACAATCCTGCTAAAGGACAACAGCTGGATGACCATTATTTCGGTTCTATCCCTAATAGAGTCTTGAATTATATGAAAGATTTCGAAGCTGAAGCTTTGAAAAAAGGAATTCCGGTAAGTACTAGACATAATGAGGTTGCTCCAAGTCAGTTTGAGGTAGCGCCACTTTTTGAAGAAATCAATAAAGCTACGGATCATAATCAATTGTTGATTGATATTATGAACAAGGTGGCTGAAAGACATGATTTAAAAGTTCTTTTCCATGAAAAACCATTTGCTGGTCTTAATGGTAGTGGAAAACACAATAACTGGTCATTGATCACAAATACAGGTGTAAACTTGTTCCAACCAAGCAGCAGCGCGAAAGAAAATCTTCAATTCTTGACATTCTTTGTTAACACGCTTATGGCAGTGTACGAGCATGGTGATTTGTTAAGAGCAAGTATCGCATCAGCGGGTAATGACCATAGACTTGGCGCTAATGAAGCTCCACCAGCGATTATTTCTGCCTTTATTGGTTCGCAGTTATCAGCTGTACTTGACGAATTGGAGAATAACGGAAATATTAAAGTAGAAAAAGGCGACAATATGTATATGAAACTCGGAATTGACAAAATTCCAGAGATTCTACTTGATAATACTGATAGAAACAGAACTTCGCCATTTGCTTTTACGGGTAATAAATTTGAATTTAGAGCTCCTGGTTCAGATATCAACTGCGCGGCGCCGATGACAGTTCTTAACGTTATCGTTGCGGATAGATTGAATACATTCGCGGACGAGGTGGATGCATTGGTTGAAAAAGGTGAGGATAGAAGAATTGCTATCGTAAACATTTTAAGAGACTATATCAAAGCTTCCAAAGCTATTCGTTTTGAAGGTGATGGTTATTCTAAAGCGTGGGAAGAAGAAGCTGAAGGCAGAGGCCTTCCAAATGTGAAAAATACGCCTGAAGCGCTAGATGCATATTTAACAGAAAAGTCAATTCAAGTTTTCTCGCATGACAATGTGCTCACAGAGAAAGAGCTTGAGGCTAGGAGAGAGATCTTGTTGGAGAATTATATCAGAAAGATTCAAATAGAGTCTAGAGTGATGGGCGACTTGGCTTCGAATCACGTAATTCCTACAGCTGTTAAGTATCAAAACATATTGATAAATAATGCTAAAGGTTTGAAAGAGCTTGGTGTAGACAATTCAGCTGTTCTTTCGACTATAGAAAAGATTTCGATGCACTTGGCTGTTTTGAGAAATGGTATCAAGGACATGACTAATGAGAGAAAGCGTGTTAATGATATCGAAGATGTAAGAGATCAAGCAATTGCGTATTGCCATGATATCAAAGACAAGTATTTTGATGAAATCAGAAGAGCTGTTGACAAATTAGAATTGTACGTTGACGATGAGGATTGGCCATTGGTTAAATATAGAGAAATGTTGTTTTTGAGATAATCGAAAATTATTTTTTGAGAAAAGCGCTTTTGTTATCAGAGGCGCTTTTTTTATTCTCAAGACATAAGTATTTAGTTTTGAGATAATTTTTATAACTTGCCTGCTCATAACCTATATTTATAATTTTTTATTAACTCAACAATCAACCTTTGGAATGAATCAAGTGTCTTTGATATGGCTGAGAAGCTTGAAAAGATGATGTAGATTCAAAAATATAAAGGTTGAAAAGATATTTACTCTCTCAAAATATGCAAGAAGAAGAGCTTATAGAAGCATGCAAGAAAGGCGAACGCCTAGCTCAAAGAGCCTTGTACGCCAAGTACTCTTCCAGTATGTTTGCTGTTGCGATGAGATATGCAAAATCACAACCTGAGGCTGAAGATATCCTTCAAGACGCTTTCATTAAAATTTTTGAGAAAATATCAACTTTTAAAGGAAGTTCGACTTTAGGAGCTTGGATCAAACGCATAGTTATTAATACTGCTTTGAATAGCGAAAGAAGCAAACTATATATGTTTCCTATGTCAGATGTTGATGATACCAATTATTTTGATGATCGGAATGTAATGCTTTCAGATTTTCAGTTCAAAGATATTTTGGGAATGATTCAGAAATTGCCTAGAAGTTCTCAGATTATATTCAATTTATATGTGATTGAAGGCTATAATCATCTGGAAATTGCCAATGAACTAGGGATTTCTGAAGGAACATCTAAATCGCAACTTTCCAGAGCTAAAAAAATGCTTCGAAAATTATTAACAGAAAATGGTCAGGAGGTAGGTTATGGAGCATAATGATCATAAAGATCTTTTTGATCAAGAAGATTGGGGAAGCTTTTTCGAAGGTCAAGAAATGACTCCGCCAGATTTAGTTTGGGAAAAAATTGAAAGCAAGCTTGACGAAAAGAAGAAGAGAAGGGTAGTACCTTTTTGGTGGTATGGAATAGCCTCTGCTTTGTTGATTTTCTTTGGCTTTGTGGTAAATGCTTTTATCGGGAATTGGTTTAACGGAGGTGTTTTAAATGAAAATAATACCACTTTAATCCATGATAATGTTAAGGAAAAAGTTGTTGAATCTGATGTTGAAGATGTAAATGTTGAAAGTAACGAATCAATAGAGCAAAGTGAATCTGAAGTCACTACTCGTGACCTAGCATCTAATGACTTTAAAAAGCAAATAAACCCTATATCATTAAATGAAAATGATGTAGAAAAATCAGATGCCGAAAATGTTGTAACTGATAAAAAGAAAGAGGTTAAGACTATAAATAGTTTTGATTTGGTGAAAAAAGATCAAAATGAGATGTCGACCAATAGCTTTCTTGATTTTAAAGAAAAGAAAATCGCACAAGAAGAATTAACTGGAATCGTAGCTGAGACAAACAATGGACAATTGAATTTATTGTCAAGAGAATTTGTTGCGGAAAATACTGAAATGCCAATTGTCGAGGCAAAATTGATGAGAAAAGCTCCAGTGTTTATGCCCAATAAGAAGGTTGGGGAACATAAAGAGTTTGATGAAGGTTTCTTTTTGGCTCTTGGAGGAGGCGCTGGACAAGGAGATTTAAAAATGAATTCGAGCCAGCAATTAAATATGGCCGCATTGGAAAAAAAATACAATACAATAGAAAGCGGAGGATTGCTTAGCGCTTATAATTCTGAAGAAACGATCAAAAGCACAGCTGTTTATAACTTTTCTGGAGGCTATCAATTAAGCGACAAGTGGATAATAAAAACAGGCTTGGAGTATTCTAGATTTAATTCTAGTGCAGACCAGACATTTTTTCATCAGAGTTCATCAAGGAAAAACGTTTCAGGGGAAGTTAATGTAAGTGCTGTTGTCACTTCTTCGGAGAGTATTAATAATACTTTTAGCATATTGGCTGTTCCTGTAATTATGGAATATAAACTTTTTGGAAAGAAACTATCATTTTGGTTAAACGGCGGACTCAGTACTGATATATTTATAGCACAAACGGTAGAATCTAATTATGGAGTGCAGAAGAATCGGAATCCAGAGGATTCGAATGTCAATCCATATTTTTTCTCAGGAATTTTTGGGGCGAATATCAAATATAGGGTAGCAAAGAAATATTTGTTTATGCTTTCCTCAGATTATAAGAAGGGAATGACACAATTGCATAATGGCAATGGGACTTCTAGTGGAAGTAGCACACCTGAGGCTTTAGGAGTTAAGCTGGGAATACAGATTAATTTATAATAATATAATCTCTGTATAAATAATTTTATAGAGTGAATGTGTTGGAGAGAAGTGTGAATTTTTAAAATTAGGAATGCAAAATGAGAAGTAATTTATTGTTTGCGATTATCATGTTTGGCTTTATGGCTCAAAGCTGCATGAGCGATGTTAATGATGCAAGCTCTGGAGGAAACTGGGAAAAGAATTTAGTGATTGACTTCACGAAGGAGGATGTTCAGTTTGTAAATGAGCAAGCAGGGTTTCATGAGAGTCAGTCGGGAATCTTGGATTTTAAATTAGAAAGAAATCCAAAGTATTATGAAGAGCGTCGAATTTATGGTATTGAGACGACTTATAAATTTCATGATAATTTAGAGATCCAAGATAGTCTAGGTGTTTTGAATTACATAAAATTGAAGATTGACGGTCTTGATCCGAATACAAGGTACATTGGTCGAGTTGAAGTCCGACTGAATTCAAAGTTGCACGAAGAGATGAATTCAGGAAGATACGATAATTATAATGAAGATGATTCAATCGCTGTAATGCTGAAAGCTGGATTATTGGAATTTGAGCCAGAAGTTCTTTTAGGCGAGTCTAAATTTTATGAAACAAATTTTGATCTGGGAAATACCTTATTTGAAATTACAAATGATAGCCAGCCAATTGGCAAGTTGAGGTTTCCAAACGACTTGTTAGCATTTTTACCTTATATAGGTTTGACACATGAAGATATTGATGTTAAATCTGATGCTGATGGAAATATTTGGCTTTGGGTCGGTACGCATACAAATACGCCAGTTTTTCATGGATTGTTATATTCGCAAGCTAATGTTTATTTGAAGACTTCATATTAATTTAGTTTGATAATATTAGTTATGTTAAATAGTATTTTGTAGCCCCAGATCATATGGGGCTCTTTTTATTTAACAGTCTCTATTACAAAATTGTGATTGGTGTAAATGCAAATATCAGCAGCAGTTGTTAGTGCTTCTCTTACCATCTCTTCAGCAGTTAGATGAGGCGCGTGTTTTTTCAATGCAAGTCCTGCGGACAAAGCATAATTGCTGCCTGATCCTATTGTAGCGATTTCTTGATCCGGTTCTAGAACATCACCAGTTCCTGAAACAATTAGTATTTCATCTTTGTCCACAGTGATTAGCATAGCTTCTAGCTTGCGTAAATAGCGATCTGTTCTCCAATCCTTTGCTAATTCTATAGCAGCTCTTTTCATGTTTCCTCCATAAGTCGCAAGCTTTTCATCAAATCTTTCCAATAGTGTGAAAGCATCTGCTGTTGAGCCTGCAAAGCCAGTTACGATTTTCCCGTCTCTTAATTTTCTGATTTTTTTAACATTGTTTTTGGCAACAGTGTTACCCATTGTAGCTTGTCCATCCGCCCCTATCGCGACTTCACCATTATGCTTGATCGCGCATACGGTTGTTGATTTTATTTTTGTCATTACTTTATTTATATTGAAAAATATATTAACTGACTAATATAGCCGTTTACACTATTTATTTTAACCAAATGATTAATATTTTTATCAAATCAATATTCGTACTCATGGCATGGATAAGTATGAATAATTTATTATTTGCCCAAACTACTTTTGAGAAGTATTTTATCGACAAGCAATTGCGACTTGATTATTCTCAGTCTGGAAACGCAGAAGCCCATGCGATAAACTTTATCTCATTTGCTCAAGAACCTTATTGGGGTGGTCCAAAGAAGAACCTTATCAACCCTTTTGATTACGGACAATTTCGAATTAAAGTTATCGATGAAGCAACTGGCAAGATAATTTATCAAAATGGATTCAGTAGTTTGTTTACCGAGTGGCTAGCCACAGAAGAGGCTCAATCTCTTAGAAGAAGCTTTCATGAAGTAGTTACCATGCCCTATCCCAAACACAATTCAATAATAATTTTGGAGGAAAGGAATACGGACTTAATCTTTGAGGAATGTTTCAAGGTTGAATTTGATCCAGAAAGCATATTTATAAAAAAGGAAGCGCCTTACTCTTTCGCTGTTGATCAGCTCGTCAATAATGGTTCTGCAGCGGAGAATGTAGATATTGTCATCATCCCTGAAGGATATACAAAAGCTGAATTTAATAAGCTATCTGTTGATTGTGACAAATTCATTAAAGAGTTCTTTAAAACTCAGCCATTTAAAAAGCACAAAGAAAATTTTAATTTTTGGCTAGTAAAAGCGCCTTCGGAGGAGTCTGGAACTGATAATCCTGGAAAGGGTGTTTGGAAAAAAACGCTCTTAAATTCAAGTTTTTACACATTTGGCTCCGAAAGGTATTTGACTACGAAAGATATCTCGAAAGTAAGAGATGTGGCGGCTAATGCCCCATATGATCAGATTTATATACTTGTAAATACATCTAAATACGGAGGAGGCGGTATTTATAATTACTATAATCTATGCACAAGCGATAATGCTCAATCTCCATTGGTATTCACTCATGAATTTGGACATGCTTTCGGATCTCTTGCTGATGAATATGATTATGGTAGCGATAATTTTTATAATAAAGAAGTCGAACCTTATGAATGCAATATTACTACTTTAGTGGATTTTGAGTCGAAATGGAAAGATAAAGTGAAACCTGCTACCCCTATTCCAACTCCGGATGATAAAAGATTCAAGAATGATATTGGTGTGTTTGAAGGCGCAGGGTATACAAAAAAAGGCGTATATCGCTCAGAAATAGATTGCAAAATGAGATCGAATAATACCAATGATTTTTGCAAAGTCTGTTATGAAAATTTAGTCGATATGATAAAGCATTATAGTGATCAGTAAATTTATTATATTAAAATTTTATTTGCGCAGAGAATTTAACACTCCAGTTTTGCACTTCATATGGCACATTGTTGTAATTCATTCTTCGCATTAAATCTACTCTTAATACTCTAAATATACTTTCAACTCCAATGCCTAAGTCATAATATGGGATATTGGGGTTGAGAGTATTGAATGTCAAGAGCTCCCCTTCGTCAAGAACTTCTGATGGTCCGATAAACTCTTTATTGTATTCCTTGTTTTTTTCCGACATTCCTCCCCAAACTGATTCAACTACAAATAAAGTTCTTAAACCCATTTTCTGATTAAGCTTTTTAAGAAGAGGTACTCTGTTCATCAATAAGCCTTCAAAAAAATGTTCATATTTTAGCTCCATAAATCGATCACTTACAAATTCAAAATTGTTCATCATTTGAAAAGATTCGCTTAAGTAGAAAGATGATTCATTCCCTTGATGTATTTTTAAAAGCTGATAAGGCATTGTTGAAAAAATATATCCCCCTTTGAGCTTTATATTTGCGACACCAATACTGCCAATAGGCCGTTGCCAATGATTTATCGATGCGAAAAGCTTTTGATACGCTTTATTGTTATTCCCATCATTATAAACTCCATTATAAAATATTAATTTATAAGTAGGGAAAGGTTGGTTGCCGGCATTGTTGAAAGTGTTGTTTTTGGTTAAGGTTACTTTTTCTTTTTTACTGTATCTTAAATTTACTTCACCTTCGTATAAGTTTATCGCTTTAGAAAGCCCAGGGAAAAATGTATTTCTTGGCAATGATTCACTAAAATTTTTATCCCAATACTCGATATTTTGATGTCTCAAATATAGTCTAGCAGTAAGGTCTTGAAAGAACCTTGACATTATAAATGCTTCAGTATTTAATCGGTAATAAGGATTTCGTCTTCTTATGTCAAACCATCTTGAACTGAAAACAAAAAACTCGCTAAATCTTTGTTCAGTTCCAATTTGTGAAGCTCCTAGCAAGTTGTAATCACTATTCACACCGATGATAAAGGCTCTTTCTGGCTTAATAGAATAATGAACACTAAGTTCATGCTTGAATTTTTGATCGGCAAACCCATAAGCAATAGATGGTTTGATAAGCCATTTGTTGCTGAACTTTCTGGTTGACCTAACTCCAAATTGAACTCTATTTCCTTCGACATTATTAAAAGCATAAAGATATAAGTAATGCCCTAGTTCAAACTTTTTCCCGTAGTCATGATAGCCATTTGAAATTAATCTTCCAAGAACAGAAACAACCTTTACTCTAGGTTGTGCCTTAATTGAGTCCATGATAGTATAGACACTTGGAGCTTTAATGTTATTATCTAGAACTTTGCTGCTATCAGAAGAGAAAAGACGCGATCGATATGAATTCCAATACTCTTCATCTTCTTGATGTTTGTCATTGTCTAGTATCTCAAATTTATCTTCAAAAATTGATAAATCGTAGTTTGAATTAAAATTGTATTCTTCACTAATATTTTCAAACTTAACTAAAAGCCCAGGCAGTCCAGGTATAATATCCGACAGATCAACTTCTACATACTCTCTGGATACCAGCCACTTATTGTTAAAAGACTCAAGCTCTTGTTTGATTCTAATATCTCTGATGAAATTAATATTTGCATCTTCTGACATTTTCAGATCAAGCTTCTTTAAAGCGTATTCATTTTTGGTAATCCATATCTTGCCTTCAAAGACTAAATCCCCTTTAGCCTTGGGTTCCACATCTATTTCATAACAAAAATCATTGTCTATCCATAGACTATCTATCAACCAGTACTCATACTTGACTCTCCATGAGTTATGCAATGGAGTAGTGAAGTATTTTCCCATGACAGAGATATTATTTCGATAAAAGTCTAATTCTTTGTATCCATTTCCAGTCATTATTTGCATTAGGTTGTCGTCAGCTTCTAACCCAATACCAGTAACTTTTCTATGAATGGTTTTTTCAAGTGATTTTTGTTTGTATTTATAATTATCAGTGTAGGATTCTGTCAGCATCAATGGTATTATATCATTTCCATTTTTGTCTTTGAGTTTTTGTGTTGGATTTTTTCTTATTACTTGCAATGCTTCTTGAAAAAGCTTGCTGGATTCCATTTTGCCTAATTCATTTATATAAACCTCAGAACTACTATACGATTTAAACTGCATTTTTGGGAAATTCATAGGATAATTTTCCTTCTTTCTGTCAATCGCTTGTCTTAGTATTTCGTAAGCAGGGTTTTCGGGAGCTTCAAAAACCACAGCATCAAGATTTTTAACTTCTTGTTTTAGTCGTATTTCTAAGTTGGTGGAAAGATTTGTTTTCTTTATCCAAATTGAATTAGGCAAATAACCAATAAAACTAGCAACTACAAGAACAGAGTCTTCATTGAAATCGGCTTTGAATTTGAAGCCTCCGTTCATATCAGATATTGCTCCTTCTTTAGGATTTTCTTTTAGGTATACATTAGCAAATGGGATCGTTTCTCCCGTCAAATCGTCTAAAACAACCCCTTCAAGTACTTTCTGCTTAATTTGAGCATGAACAGAATATAAGGGTATGAAAACCACAAAAGCCAACATCATTAACATCTCTCTATTTGTAATTCTCATGTTTTAGGACTCCATTTTAATAAAAGTAACATTTTATAAACCTCTTTCTGTATAGATTTATCTAAGCATAATTCTTGCTATAAACAATCCAAGGCAATAATTTAAGCAAAATATATAATTGTATGTGTTATTTCAAAGCACAAACTTTTATTAACCTAATAATTTTTATGACATGATATCTAAAAACCGAACAAAGTGGTGGAATTTTACCATACTTCTGCTCATTTTATGCTTTTATGGCTGCAAATCCAATTCTAATGAGACAGATAATGAATATAAGCACAATTTTAAAACTGTGGACAATGATCCTTATGGAGCATTGATATACAAGCTGGACAATGGATTGAAAGTTTACTTGTCAGTCAACAAAAAGGAGCCCAGAATTCAAACGTATATTGCTGTAAATACAGGGAGTAAACAGGATCCTTCCGATGCTACAGGCTTGGCTCATTACCTGGAGCATATGCTTTTCAAAGGCACATCAAAAATCGGGGCTTTGGATTGGAAAGATGAAAAGCCATATCTGGATAAAATAGAAAACTTGTATGAGGAAAGAAGGTCAACGACAGATAAACAAGAAAGAGCAAAGATATATGAAAGTATTGATAGCTTATCTTATATCGCTTCTGGATTTGTGGCAACGAATGAGTATGATAAGATAATTTCGGAGTTAGGAGCTTCTGGAACCAACGCTTATACTTCATTGGAGAGAACTGTGTATATTAATGAGATCCCTTCAAATGAATTGGACAAATGGCTTCAAGTTGAGTCGGAAAGATTCAAAGAGGTTGTGTTACGACTATTCCATACAGAGCTTGAAGCAGTGTATGAGGAGTTCAATCGTTCGCTGGATAATGATAATAGTCAAGCCTATTACACGGTTATGAAATCACTATTTAAAAATCACCCTTATGGAACTCAAACGACTATAGGAACTGCTGAGGATTTGAAGAACCCTTCGATGAAAAAAATCTATGAATACTTCGATCAATATTATGCGGCGAATAATATGGCGATCATTTTATCAGGAGATTTAGATCCTGACGCTACAGTAGACTTGATTGAAAAGTATTTTGGAGGCTATCCCGTAAAGGAAGTGCCCGAATTCACTTTTACTCCAGAGCAGCCGATGGTTAAACCAGTGGAGACAATATTGACAGGTCCAAGCTCATCATTTGTGGAAATCGGATATAGACTGCCTGGCTCTGATAGCGCTAGAGCTGCATTGAAACTTGAGTTGCTATCATATATGTTGTATAATGGACAGGCGGGCTTGCTTGATTTGAATGTTAACCAAAAGCAAAAAGTGCTGACATCATATGTCTTTCCTATGATAAATAAAGATTACTCAGTCTTTTTTATGTATGGCAAACCAAGAGATGGCCAAAGTTTGAAACAAGTTCAAGAGCTTATGCAAGAACAAATCGATAAGGTCAAAAAAGGCGAGTTTGAAGATTGGCTGATGGAAGCTTGTGTGAAAAATATCAAATTGGAAATCATGCAAAGCACTGAAAGCAACAGTTCCAGAGGAAACGCCTTTGTTGATGCATTTATCAAACAGCAAAATTGGGAGGATGTGGTAAGTCATATCAATGAGTTGGATAAGATAACCAAGAATGATATAATCGAATTTGCTAATAAATATTTTAACGAAAACTACGCTGTTGTTTACAAAGAACAAGGTGCGAATAAAAAAGAAAAATTTCAGAAACCAAAGATCACTCCTATCCAAGTTAACAGAGATGCTCAGTCAGCTTTTTTTGCTCATATAGATTCAATAAGTGCCGGTAGGTTGCAACCTGAGTTTTTAGATTATAAGAAATTAATCGCTGAAGCAAGTTTAGGGACTAATGGGGAGATTCCATTCAGTTACATTGAAAATAAAAGCAATGGATTGTTCAGCTTGAATTATATATTGGATATGGGAGCATATAATGACCCTGAGTTGGCTCTTGCAGTAACTTATCTTAGTTATCTGGGGACCGAAAAATATAGCGCCGCAGATTTGCAAAGAGAGTTCTTTAAGCTTGGCTTGTCTTTCGGAGTGAATTCATCAGACGAACGTGTATATGTTACTTTATCAGGTTTAGAAGAGTCTCTTGAACCGGGAATAAAGCTTTTTGAAGAAATTTTGGAGACTGTGGTTCCTGACCAACAGGCTTATGATAATCTAGTAAATGACATTTTGAAAGCTAGGTATGACCAGACTCTGGATAAAAGTCAAATATTGAGAGTTGGCTTAGCTCAGTTTGCGAAGTATGGAGAAGACTCTCCTGTGAAGTATCATATTCCAGAATCCAAACTGAAATCATTGAAACCAGAGCTGTTGATAGAAAAAATCAAATCATTAACATCTTATAAGCATAGAATATTCTATTATGGACAATTGCCGATGAATGCGGCCAAAAAGGCAATAGAGCAATATCATAAGGTTGACACAAATCTTAAATCTTATCCTGCCAAGAAAATGTTTGATGAAATGCCAACAGATAAGAACATGGTTTATTATGTTGACTATGACATGGCTCAGACAGAAATCCTTATGCTTAGCAGAGGCCAAGAGTTTGATGTGGAGCTTCTGGCTCCTTCTTCCCTATTCAATCAATATTTTGGAGCTGGGCTTTCTTCAGTTGTATTTCAAGAAATAAGAGAATCAAAAGCTTTAGCATATAGCACCTATAGTTATTATGCAAATGCTGCTGAAAAAGGAAAGCATAATTATGTCATTGCTTATATAGGAACTCAAGTTGATAAACTGCCTGAGGCTACAAGCGCAATGCTAAGCTTAATGAATGAAATGCCACAAGCCCAGATTCAATTTGATGCGGCAAAAACATCCGCTTTGAAGTCCATAGAGTCAAACCGAGTGGTTGGACCAGCTATTTTTTGGTCGTATGAGGCCGCTAAAAAACGTGGAATTGACTACGATATTAATGAAAAAATCTATACTGAGCTTAAAAATATTGACTTGAATCATATCAATCAGTTTTTTCAAAATAATATCAAGGGGAACAAATATGATTTTTTAGTTATCGGGCCTAAGGATAAAATGGACTTCGCCTCATTGCAAGAGCTCGGAACCTTCAAAGAGTTGTCTATTAAAGACATTTTTGGGTACGACAGCAAATCGTTAAAGCAATAGGATTTAGCTTGAAAATTCATAAAAAAGAGTCGCAAAAACATAGCGACTCTTTTTTTTTGAGCGTTAGCTGAAATAATAGACGCAAAACGCAACCTTTATATTTATAAATTTGCCAATTATTGGTCGAAAAATCACTTTATTTTTGCATTCCACATAATTTCCTATAAAATTTACGATTTATAATTAATAAAACAATCTTCATGGAATTAGTCTACTAAATTCCTATCATGATGCAGATCATGAAATATTGTTTTTTCTTGAACTAATTTTGTTTCAACGAAAATCAAGGAAATCTCACTTATTTTTTTCTTGCTAGTCGTTGGAGTTAGAGTCGATAACTCGTAATAAATTTTTCAATTTTAAAATACATTTAAAATGCAAGAGTTTGGTATCAAATCAGCTAATGGTTTCGAAGGTTTGGGGATAAAGCCTAAGTCAGTAAAATGGAACTTGGGTCCTGCAGAGTGCACAGAAGAAGTGCTTAAAAATGGAGAAGGAGTGTTAACCGACAGAGGCTCAGTAATGGTTGATACTGGTAAGTTCACTGGTCGTGCCCCTAAGAATAGGTTTGTCGTTGAGGATGATAAGACACGTGACACCGTGTGGTGGGGAAATATCAACCAGCCTGCAACTCCAGAGACATTTGACATTCTTCAAGACAGAATGGTCAAGTATCTAGAAGATAAAGATATTTACGTAAGAGACTGCTATGCTGGAGCGGATCCTAATTACAGACTAAACGTAAGAATATTCAATACAATCGCTTGGCAACATCAGTTTACATATAACATGTTCATCAGACCAAGCAAAGAAGAATTAGAAACATTCGAGTCGAATTTCACGATCATTTGTATTCCTGAGTTTGAAATCGATGATTATGAAGCGTTAGGATTGAATGCTAGAAACTTCGCTTTGTTGAACATGACAAAAAGAATGTTGATCATCGGCGGTACAGGTTATGCTGGAGAGATGAAAAAAGGTATCTTCTCTGTGCTTAACTACATCCTTCCTGAAGAAAGAGATACATTGTCAATGCACTGTTCTGCCAATGAAGGCAAAGATGGCGATGTTGCGATCTTCTTTGGATTGTCGGGTACTGGTAAGACTACTCTTTCTGCTGACCCTAATAGAGCGTTGATCGGTGATGACGAGCATGGATGGACTGAAAGCACTGTATTCAATTTCGAGGGCGGTTGCTATGCAAAATCAGTAGACTTGACAGAAGAAAAAGAGCCTGAAATTTGGAATGCAATCAAATTTGGCGCTATCGAGGAAAACACTAGATTCTTCGAAGGAACAAGAAAAATCGATTACGAAAACACTTCAGTTACTGAAAATATTCGTGTATCCTACCCTATTAATCATATCAGCAACGCTAAGTTGCCTTCAATAGGAAACGTTCCAAAAAATATTTTCTTCTTGACTTTTGACGCTTCTGGTACGCTTCCTGCGATTTCTAAGCTAAGCAAAGGACAAGCGATGTTCCACTTCATTTCTGGATACACTTCTAAAGTTGCCGGTACTGAAATGGGTATAACTGAGCCGGTTCCTACTTTCTCTGCTTGCTTTGGAGCGGCTTTCTTGCCTCTTCATCCAACTAAGTACGCTGAGATGCTAGGTAAGAAGATGGAAGAGAATGAAGTGAATGTATGGATGATCAACACTGGTTTGAACGGTACAGGAAGCAGAACTAAGCTTAAGTACACAAGAGCTATGATCACTGCGGCATTGGAAGGAAAGCTTGATAATGTTGAGTTCGAGCAACATCCTGAATTTGGGTTCCAATTCCCTACTGATTGCCCAGGAGTTCCTTCTGAGTTGTTGAATCCAAGAGATACTTGGACTGATGTGAACAAGTATCAAGACGAAGTAAACAAGTTAGCAGATAAATTCAATGCTAATTTTGAAAAATTCAAAGAATATGCTAATGAAGAGATTCTAGGTGGTGCTCCAAAAGCATTGCAATCATAAACTAGTGATTTCACTTGATCTAAGCCTTTCTCATATGAGAAAGGCTTTTTTTATTTATTACTTTTCTCATCCCTTGATTATATTTGCATGTTGGCGTTCGAGCTTTAGTTTTATTCGATTTGAATTTTCTTAAGCTGAAGGATTTGTAAAGCCATAAACGAAATATAAGATTGCTAGATTGATGACAGATATTGAGAAGATCAATAAAGGGAAGGAACTAATAAACAGTCAAAAGTTTGATAAGGCTATTGAGATTTTTGATGAAATGATTTCCAAAGATGGAGAGAATTATGATTGCATATATTTTCGCGCAGTTGCTTTGACAAAAGCATCAAAATTCGAAAAAGCTATTGAAGATTGGCAGACTCTCATTACGATAAAGCCAGAAAATGCTGATTTATATTGTGAACTTGGGATTGCTTATCATTTGTCTCAAAACAATACTGAAGCGTTAAAATACTTGAATCATGCTGTTAAAATTGATGATTCAAACCCTTATCGCTTTTCTTCCAGAGCTTTCATTAAAGAGAGAATGAAAGATTATAAGGGTGCATTGCATGATTATGAAAAAGCCCTGCAAATAGATCCAAATGATGCGATTTCATTAAATAATAAGGGCCTGATAGAAGAAAAATTAGGCCGAATTGAGCAGTCAAAAATGAGTTTTGCTAAGGCGGATAAGATTGATAAGCCCATCAAAAAAGAAAATATTTTAGAAAAAAATAAGAATAAAAAATCCCATAAACTCCAAAAACCAACTCAAAAAGTCAACCTTAGTAAAAAGGAGGATAAGCAAGATATTTTAGATCAAATCGTTATAAATGAAACTCCTAAAGAGAAACCAAAAATGACGTTTGCTCATTATCTTGGAACAGTTAAAAGTTTGTTGGGAGACTCCAAAACACGTGAAGAATTCGTTGATTTTATTAAAAATATTTTCAAATAATCCGTTATCAGCTTAAGCATGGGAAAATCGATTGGAATTATTTCGTTTATTTTTTTTGCATTATTCTTTTTTGTAAATCCTGTGAAGGCACAGATTGAAGAGGAAGTTCAGATTGACAAAGAGGTGTTGATTTATTTTAGAGACGCTAAGGTCGAAATGTCCAATGGAAATTATGAACAAGCTAATTATTTATTTAGAAAAGCTTTAGCCACTCGAAAAGTAATTCCCGGAGATTTATGTTACTTTTTTGCGGAAACATTATATATGCTTAAACAGTATCAAAATGCTTCGAATTTAATTGAAAAGTACTTTACCTTGACATCCACTAATGGAGACTATTATGATCAGGCCTTGGAGTTAGCAGAATTAATAGATCGAAAAGTCAATATAAACAGGCGCTGTTCAAAATGCGATTTTTACGGATATAAATATACAGAATGCATTCACTGTGATGAAGATGGCAAAATTAATTCAACGTGCTATTATTGTAGAGGCACAGGCTTGAGGTATTGTTCACCTTGTTCTGGAGAAGGAATAATTATAACTACTGGGCCATTAGGAAGCAGTTTGTACCAAAAATGTGGAGTTTGCGAATCTAAAGGGTATGTAGAGTGTTCTTTGTGTCATGGTGAGAAAAATATTGACACGGATTGTTCTGTATGCTTAGGTTCAAGAAAAATAAGAACACTGGAGATTTGCACACATGATTAGAAAAGCCACTATAAAGTGGCTTTCATTGTTAGGATTGTTTATTTTATCGACCAAATGATAGTGATCTCGTCACGATGCTTGATGTCGGAAGCATTAATGTCAAAGTCCAAAGACGGGGCAGCTCCTTCGCTCATGACCATTGCATTAGCTCTTGATTTATAGCTTGGATAAACAGGTTGCAAATTAAGTTCTCCATATCTAATGTCTATTATTCTATCAAGCTCCACTCCACTTGCATTAGCTATCAATTCCGCTTTTTGTTTAGCATCACTAACTGCATTTTTGATGATTTCGTTTTTAGCTTTCTCTTTTTCTTGTTCATTTAAATCAAAACCTAAATAAAAACCAGCGTCGGTTAAACTACCTGCTATGGCATTGAAAGCTTTATTGATCTCATCGTTATTATTGTCTATTCTAATACTAACTTTGTGCGAGGCTTTAAAACCGATAAATTCTGATTTGCCCAGTTGAGAATTGTACTTCATGTCCCTGTTTATGCTGAAGCCAGAGGTTTTGATGCTTTTTGAAGAAAAACCAGCTTTTTTCAGCGTGCTTTTGATGTTTTCGGATTTCTTATCCAAAGATTCGATACATGCTTGATAATCTTTGTTTTCAGCAATGATATCAATGCTTAATACAGCTATGCTCGGAGCAATTGATACTGTTCCTATTCCTTTTACTACCAATGTCCCTTCAGGGTGTGACGATTTATGAGACTGAGCAAAAGACAAGGTTGTCATGAAAATTGCTATGAAGGAAATTGTCGCAATTTTTAAAAAAGATTTTTTCATGGTTGTATATTTAATTGGTCAATTTGTCTGTATCCTAATGTGTAAGCCGCAAGGCTGTCTTTGTTCGCTAAAGTTTCGTCATTTAGCGCTGAAAAAATTTTATACCTCAAATAGTAAAGTTTTGGATTTAATTTATTTCTTTTAATTGATCTGTTGATATCTTTCAAGGCCAATTTATAATCTTTAAGGTTATAAGCATTTACTGAATGCAAATAGTAAATTAATGCGGATTGACAACCGCTTAAAGCAAAACGTTTATTTGAAATGGAATTTAGGTAATTTTCAGATATATTGTATTGATTTAAATTTGAAAAATACTCGCCTAATGCAATATTGGCATGTATATCTTCTCTGTCGATTTCCAGTATTTTCTTGTAAGTTTGAATTGACTTGTTAGCTTCACCCAACTTCATCTGAGCATCGGCCATTCGATTTAAAGCATACAGGTTTCCTGGATCATATTGAAGCGTTTTTTCATATTGCTCAATTGCCGACTTGTAGTCTCCTTGCGCAAAATAACTGTTTCCTAAATCAGTTTCTTTTGAACTGTCGCAAGATATCAAAATAAAAAGAAATAAAAACCTCCAAAGAATATCCAACCGCTTCATGACATGTAAACGGAATTAATTCCCTGGAGGTTTTCGAATATTTTATCAGAATTTTATACTGAAACGTTATTTTCTCTTAACGCATCATTTAAACTCGTCTTTTTGTCTGTGCTTTCTTTACGCTGGCCGATAATCAAAGCCGCAGGAACCTGAAATTCACCAGCTGGGAATTTTTTAGTAATAGTACCAGGTATTACTACTGATCTAGGTGGCACATATCCTCTGTACTCAATAGGCTCTTCTCCTGTAACATCAATGATTTTCGTGCTACCAGTCAATGTGACATTAGCGCCTAATACAGCTTCTTTGCCAACTCTTACACCTTCCACAAGAATACATCTTGAGCCGATAAACGCTCCGTCCTCAATAATTACTGGCGCCGCTTGAAGAGGTTCTAGCACTCCACCTACTCCTACTCCACCACTTAAGTGAACATCTTTACCTACTTGCGCGCAACTACCAACTGTAGCCCAAGTATCCACCATGGTTCCAGCGTCTACATACGCTCCGATATTTACATACGAAGGCATCATAACTACACCAGAGCTTAAGTAAGCACCATATCTAGCTACAGCGTGAGGAACTACTCTTACACCAAGTTGATCGTAATTTCTCTTAAGTTCCATTTTATCATGAAACTCCAATGGACCAGCTTCAGTGATTTTCATTTTTTGTATTGGGAAATACAATACCACTGCTTTTTTTACCCATTCGTTCACTTGCCAGTCATCTCCTGCTGGTTCAGCAACTCTAATACGACCTTTATCTAAATGCTCTATTACTTCTCTGATAGTATCTTGAACAGACTGCTCTTTAAGAAGCTCTCTGTTTTCCCAAGCCTCTTCGATGATTCTCTTTAATTCCTCCATAGTCGATTGAACTGGAATAAAATATTATTTTGTAAATTATATGTTTGGGGACAAAATTAAAATAATATTTTATATATGCATACAAAAACAAAAAAATATGATGCGAAATGGTGTTAAATCCATTCAATTACATCTTCTTGATTTTTTCTTACTTTTTTAAGCGAAGCGTAAGGATCATCTTCAGCTCTATATCCTATAGGAACAATTAATTGAGATTTCAAACCTTTTTCCTTTAGGTTAAGTATATCGTCATACTTTTCCTTAATAAAGCCCTCCATAGGACACGAATCCACTTCTTCAATAGCACAAGTAGTTAGCAAATTTCCAAGCGCAATATAAAGTTGCTTGCTTAACCACGTTTCTTTTGATTCATCACTATGGTTATTGATTGTTCCTTTTATCATGTTGGAGTATCCTTCGAGTGAGTCTATTGATACGTTTCTAGCATCCGCCACCTCAGACATGAAACTTTCCACATGTTCATGACCATAATTGTCAACAGTACACATTACGATCAAATGCGAAGCTTCTAGTACTTGTCTTTGATTAAATGCTGGTTCTACAAGTTGTTCTCGAATTTCCTTATTCTCAATAATTAAAAATTTCCAACCTTGAAGCCCATATGCTGAAGGAGTTAATCTTAAAGACTCAATAAGCACTTCAAGTTTTTCTTCGGTTAATTTTTTATCGCTGAATTTTTTTACAGCGTATCTCCATTTCAAGCTTTCAATGATTTTATTATTCAGGGTGATTTCCATAATTAGTAGATTTGATTTTGCAGTATGTTCTGCAACGAACAAATTTACAAATAGTTTCGGAATTTACTCCAAATTAAAATTGGGTTCGTTTATTAATTCCTTAGACCATCCTATTCCAATAACAAACCAATTTTTACTTTCACTTTTTTCTAGCACATCACCTTGATAAGACGCTAGTTCAATTTCTGGGTTTGAAATCTGATAAAAAATATGAGATCCTTTGTAAAGTAGATAGTGAGATTCTCCTTTTTGATAATGTTTAGGATTCTTTCTTTTGGTGATTACTGTTTTGACAGGAGCGCCAATATTAACTTTGTAAATATCGCTTGCTTTTGAAACATAGCTTAGAACCAATTCTACTTTTTCGCTATTTTTTGGAGTCATTTTAAAGTAGCTATGTTCCATCTTATCATCAACGATATCAAAATATCTAAATGCTGGTGAATCTTCTTGCGCTATATTTTCTATAATAGTTGTGCCTTTAAAATGATCCATTAATGATTTTTCATCAATATTTGGATTTGAGTTTAATTCTAATCCAGCTAAACCTGCCTCCGTGAAAAAATAGGGATTTTTAATTTTTTTGGATTTAGATATTTTAGCGAAAATTTCTGATGAATCGACCTTTTCAGTATTGTAATGACTAATTAATATGAATGTTGCATTTACGCAAATGAAAAATAGAATAAAAAATAGTGTTGATTTTGTTTTATATCCTTCCCTCATACCTTTCAAGTTTAAATAACCTAATTCTAAGCAATGCGATTATCACAATTACGTCTTCAACACTTCAATGAGACTTCTTGTTCGTTCATATAAAAAAAGCTGGCTTCATAGCCAGCTTTTTGTTTTATAAATTACTTTTTAAATTTATTTATTGCAATTGTATGCGTAGTCTGATGTTAGATCAGGAACTTTCACGCTTTCTCCTGCCGATTCAATGATTACAATATTTTGAATTTTTTCAGGAAAATCATTTTCATTATAAGTGATATTGTATTCAAAGTTATTAGATGAAGTTTGGCCATCAGCTTTGTTTGTGACCGTTCTTTTGGATGAGATTATGTTGTTTTTATTCAACACACCAATAAATGCTGTGAATGAAAGATTTACGTCTGGATGGAATTTATCATCAAAGCTGTATTCAACTACTAATTTTCCTGTTGCATCTTCAAGGGTTTCTTTCTTTACATTCATGCTTTCATCATATTCATAATTTACTGTTTGTAGTAATTCTTCAGTGAAATTATTGATTGAAGTGATCTTAATGACATTTCCATCACTATCTCTATCCAAATTTTCAACATATACAAGTACCTCAACAATTTCATCATCTTCTGATGTTCTACTTTGAGAGAAAGCTTTTAACCTTGAGACTGTTTGATCATCTTCAGAAGGTTCTTCTAAAGCGCTTTTAGGAACATAATAATAGTACTCTGTTTTTGTGTGAACATCGTTTGAATAAATAAAAGCTTCCCGGCTAGTTAAAACGACACCAGAGAAAATTTTCTTCTCAACTAATCTATCTCCGTCGTAAATGAATTTTACTAAAGCTGGATAATTTCCTGGAATAGAATTGCTGGTTTGCTGAAGCTTTCCATCCTCGTATATATAGTCGACAACAGAGCCATCTGAGGAAGAAACAGAAACTGGAATGCATGTAGACAATGATGAAGCCTCGCCTTGATTTAGCTCATCTTCATCCTTGTTACAGGAAAATAATGACAATGTTGCCACTGCCAACAGACATAAATTAACATAAAATCTCTTCATTACTCTAAATTTATTTGATACATTTTTTAGAATAACAAAGAGATTTATTTATTGTTGAATTTTTTAACGATTAAATTGACTCACCTATCAATTCAACTATCATTATTTGATCATTTTCACGATGCAGTTTATACACATGTTGATAAATTAATGGATCATTTTCATTTGGCGACCCAAAAATTAATTTAATATTTTTATTGTTTGTGAATTCAATTAATTCTCTCAAATACCTGTCAGATAGCTTGCCAACTTCATCGATCATACAATGCAATTGGTAGTTGTCATTTGTCTTGAAAGCGTTTAATTTGAATACATTTAATAAAGTTATATAGATCATTGATTTGACCAAGACATCAGTGCCTTCAGAGCCTACGTTGGATAATTTCTCCACCCATCCAGTATTATTGTTGTTCTCAGCGACTTTGAACCAAATGTCAAAAGTGTCTTCCAGTGAAATGACAAACTTGCCTTCTTTGTCAATCGCGTTTTTAAGTTCTGAGAGAAGCTTTACGGATTTTTGATTGATCTTATTGTTGTCGTTCTCTTTAAAGAAATCAAATTGATTGCCTATGTTATGTTGCTCAGTGAATGATTTGATTTTTTTCAATACACTAACAACGCCGATATCTTTTGGACGATAATCAAGCTCAATTGACTTGACAACACCTACAAAGTTCGTTTGAGTGAAATCGCTATTGATTTGAGAAATGGTCTCCTCCAATTCGGTGCTTTTGGATGAAAAATCCTTTATTTCCAAAGCTATGTCATTGATTAATTCACCATGCAATTGTTCGATTTGACTTCTTGCTGTCTCAATGGACTTGCTTTCAACAAAAGGCTTTAATTTGTTCTCGACAAACCTGAAAAAATCCAGATCCGACTCCATTTGTCTTGACGATGAAAAATTCAGGAAGTTATTTGGAGAAAACAACCCAGTGAATTTATTCATTCGCTTTTGAAGAGTAGATAAATTCAAATTATAATGGCTATAATCAGAGTTTAAAGAGTTAATCAGGGCCTTTACATTGATATTTGAATTTTCATTAATAGCTTTGGGAGTGTCTATTCTGCTCTTAAACTTATGGTATGGACTATGAGACAAATTTCTAAAAGTATCAATATCTTCTTTCAAGACATTTTCAAGATCAATTTTTTCCGTATGCCATTGATATTGATTTTCCTTCAACTGATCAATAGAAGATAAGTATTCAGAATTTACAGATGCGAAAGACTTTTTCTCCTTATCTAATTCTTGTATGATAAAATCATACTTTTCTTCAATCTCATCCCCTTTTGATAAAATCCTATCTTGGTCATAAAGATATTGTTCGACCAGTTTTTCTTCTTTTCCTTCAATCTGACTTAGCAGGCTGTTCAATTGGCTAAGTCGATTTTCTTTCTCCCTTATCAGAGAAGGGTCGATGCCTGACTTCTTCAGCGATGAGGATTTAAGCTCTTCTAACTTTAGAAAATCAGCATTAAATTGTTTTTTGTATTCTTCAAAGTTTTGATTAACTGGAAGAAGAGAAGTTTCTTTCTCGGATTTAACAATTTGCTCTATTTTTGTATTCTCATCTCTTATAAGGTCTTTTTTTACAGAAAACTCTAAGAGTTTTCTGTTTTTATTTGACGTGACTAAGTTAAATTTTTCATTTAAATAGTTTAATTTAGAGTTGTTCTCATCAGCTTTTTGATTTCTGATTTCTAGAAACTTAGCGGATGTTTCTTCATGTTCAAGTTCACATTCCTTTAATTCAAATTCAAGCTGAGTAAATTTATACTCAAATTGATCTAATTCAGACTTCAACTTTTTAGATTCAGCTTCAAATTCTCTTTTTATTTCATCATTTTTTGTTTCTTTCTCCTCTTGAAGCCTTGAGAAATCCCTTTTAGAGCTTGATATTTTTGTTTGAATTTTTTCTTGATTATGCAATAAGTCTTTGTAGCTGTTTTTGGCTGTAGCTAATTTGCTTAAGTCAAACTTGTATCCAAATATTGTTTCACTTGAGTCTCTGGATTTGTCTATGATGATATTAGGCTGATAAAGCAATTCATCCTTGATAACCTTGCCAATATTTTCAGTCCAATTGGCATCATTATTTTGAAGATATTCCAATAGTGATCCATCAAACTGATTTAGTTTTTTATCACATTCTTGAAGCCTTTCATTATTAAGGTTGATCTCATTCTGTAAAGATTTTAGCTTGTATACAAATTCGTTTTCATGAGATTTTAATTTCAATTCCAACTTTTCCTTGAGCAGGCTCAAATCTTTCTTAATATTTTTGATCAAGCTTTCTAGATCTTGCGACTGATTTTTTAGAGTGAGCAATTGTTGCTTTAAGTTCCTTTCTTTTATGCTCAGTGGGTGTGATTTCAGTCCATCCTTAGCATGATACTCAACTTCAACAATCTCTTCTTTTAATAAAACCAACTCTTCATCAAGTTCTTTTATTTCCTCTTGTATAGACAAGTGCTTTTGATCCAGTTCATCTCGAAATTTGTTCTTTTTTGCTTCTGCTATTTCCCTGTATTTGTCTTCTAATTCTTTTGTTTTGTTAAGAAATTCATTTTCAACTTTAGAAAAATTGGATTTAGCTTCTTCTATTTTAGTCTCAAAAAGCTTATTAGCATTTTTATGAGTGCCTTTGAAATCAGAAATATCCTTAGTTAGTTGTTCGATTTCTATTTTTAAAGAAGGTTTTTGGTCTACCCTTTTTATGACTTCAGATATATTAGAGCTAGCATAATGTTCTCTTAAACGTTTGATTTCATTCAAATCTCTCAACAGAACGGCCTTTTGACCATTAAGATCTTCTTTCCTTTGATCATGTATGGAAAGCTGTTCAGCTTGATTTTTCTCGATGTCGTTTATTTTGACTTTGTTTGTGTCAAGCTTTACTTCTAACTCTCCAAGTTTTTTTGATACGTTTTGAATCCCCAAGCCAAGCAAATTTGCATTTTCTTTCATGCTTTTGTCCAAGTCTTTAGAAGACTCGCTAAGCTTGATTATCTCATTGGCAAGTTCTTGGTTGTTTTCAAATGCCTCAAGATCTTTGTAATCGTTTCTAAACTTTGCCAATTGTCTTTCGATTGTGGTTAAATCGATTGGCTTGACATCTTCTTCATATACAGCTTCGATTATGGACTTTTTGATGTGTCTTGAGTCTAATTTTGACGTTCTGAAGATATTGGAAATCAGCTGGGGTATATTAGCATTATTACGCTTAAAAGCTCCGTCTTCGGACGGAAAAAGGCTGTATTGAAAATATTTTTTATTATTGCTGGAGCCATATATGATTTTTCGCAAATCCGCATAACGAACAAGTTCATCGGTATATGATACAAGTTGATTGTCCATATACTTCCAAAGTTCATCGTGAGAACGAGCAGTGTAATCTTCTTTGATATAGAGGTTTTTATCAAATTCAGAATTTACAAATCTAAACTGCAGTTTTCCGCCTTTTTTATATACAGCTATATGAAACTTAAAGTTTTCTTTGGCTATTTCATATAGAATATAAGAGTTCTCATGTTCGAAATAATAATTGGAAAAAGACTTTTGATCTTCCCTAATTCCAAGAGCTCTCTTGTCGGAAGTGGGATTATAAAAGAATAATATGGATCTCAATACGGTTGTTTTTCCAAAACCATTAGAACCTACAAAGTGAATATTTCCATCCAATGCAACTTCAGCATAAGGCACTGAAGCACTATTTATAAAAATTAATCTATTTAAGTGGCTTTTCATTTTCAATAACCTCAATATCAATTAATTGTACTAAATCTTGCAAATAAGTATATGAAGAAAGTACTTTATATTCTTTTTTTTCTTCATTTTCACATTCAAAAAAACCTCGATCAGTCATCATTTTCACAATCTTGAGCACTCTATCCAAGATGTTGTTTTCCTCTTTGATGATTGCTTTTAGCTGGTCTGAAAGGTTTGTGTCTACCTTGCACTTTTGCTCAAGCTCATTGACGCTAAATCGAAATCCTTCTGACATGGAAATATTGAAATCAGCAAAAAACGCCATGATATCTATGTAGTCGTAGAACTTGGCAAGTTTCTGTTCTAAGTTGTATCGGCTTTCTTGCCTTGAAAAATAATAATAACTGCTGTTTTGAGAAGGTTCCAATACAAACTTCAGAGGAGCGAAATATAATTGCACATCCTCGAAATTTTCATTTATGATTTGATATAATTTTCTTTGGCTTTTTGATGAACTATTTTCATTCACAAAATTACCTCTGCTCAAATATTCAAAAATTTGAGCTAAATATGGTTGTATATTCTCATTCATTACTTGCTGATTTTACGGGACTTAGGCTTGGGAAAAATGATGGCATACTTTAGATTTTCATGAACATCGTTATGTCCAGTGAATTTCATCTCATCCTCATAAAGCAATGCGATCTTGCAAAAGATCTTTACAATAGAGCTAAGCTCTAATTCTTTCGTGCTTTTTTCATTAAGTAGAAAAGTGAATAAATCATTTTTGCCTGACTGGAACTTATCTTTCAATGCTCCATAATTAATAACTTGCTCTTTTTCTTTGATATTCAACAATAAGTCTTTGTCTATGGCGGATGTAGCTTTGCTTCTGCTTTTTCGCTTATGCTCAACCTTTTCCGAAACTTTTAAGATCATATCGTACCCGTCATCAGTTGCCAGATAATCTAGTGATGGCAATGCTGGCATAATAAGCCTTGGCTCAAAGGGCAATGACTTGTCATCTTCAAAAAGATCGTTGACATTGGAATATGCTTCAAGCTCAAACTGATCCTTAAACTTTTTTACGACATGAATCTTCTTGTAAAAATTAGTTAGGAATTCAATCTTATTGAGGTAATCAATAATTTCTTGATGAAGCTCTCTTAGATTTGCTTTTGCTACTCTTAGGTAATCATACTTGAGCTCGATGATAATTTTTCTTAAAGCTAAATCTCTAAGATTTTCAAAGAAACCTTCCTCGTCGATCATTTGCTCTATTTCGTGTATAAGCAGTCGAAGCTTGGAAGCTCTTTGATTGTGAGCTAGGATTTTATGATGCTTTATATCAACATTTATTTCCGTCTTATAAACTCTTTGGACTTGTCTACTTAAGTCGATGACATTTCTTTTGACAACTCTTCCTAGAGCATTAATAGACCTTTTGAATTTATTAATGAGCCTCTCTTTTTCCAGAAAAGATTCTTCGATTTTGAATAGTCTTATATTCTGCCTGATGCTTGCGATTCTTTCATCTATTTCGAAATTGTCAATGTCTTCATTGATTTCAAGAAATTTTTCTACAAATAGATAAATTCTTTCATCAAGCATGATGACTTCGCCGGATTGGTGAAGAATATTTTTGGCAATTAGAGAATTAACAAATCGATCATCTCCTTCAGCCAGATCTCTAATTACTTCTATAGAGCTTTCCTTATGGACAAATAGGTAGTTAACGATTTCTCTTTCTCGCTTTCCTCCTAATTCTTTAAATAATTGCAATGCAGACTGATACGCCGACATATATTGGTGTTTGATTTATAAAACTCCTTCGCCTATTGTATAGAAAACGTTAGCGAATTCATTATTGCGAAAAATAATAATTGGATCAAGCATAATGAGCTTTTCTTTCCAATTTTGACCGTTAAAGGTACTAGAAATGATCCAATAATCCGAATAAAGAACATAGTTTGAATTGAGTTGGATTATGACTAATTTCAATTCGAAATAAAAGAAATATTATGAGAATCCTAAGAGTTAGAGATATAGAAGATCGAGTTTGTTATGCTTGTTTACAGGCAGATGGCAGTTTGCTGGAAATAATGAATAGTATTTATTCAGAAAAAAAAGAACTTGGTTCTCAAATAGAGCTTAAAGAAATACTAAGTCCACTGAAGCCTTCCAATATCATAGGCATAGGTTTGAATTATCGAAAACATGCTGAGGAATTAGGTTTGGCTTTCCCTAAATTTCCTGTAGTATTTTATAAGCAAAATAGCAGTATTCAGGATCCTAATTTGCCGATTAGATTGCCTAGTCAACTGAAAAGCGAGAAGGTTGACTATGAAGGCGAGTTAGCAATTGTGATCGGCAAGAAGTGTTTTAATGCGACACAAGAAAATGCACTGGATTATGTATTAGGCTATACTATTGCGAATGATGTTAGCGCTAGAGACTGGCAGATGGAATTTGGAGGGAGTCAATGGTGCAGAGGAAAGTCATTTGATACTTTCTGCCCTTTAGGTCCTGCTATAGTCACTAAAGATGTCATTTCTAATCCTGACAAGCTTAAACTTAGCACATTTTTGAATGACAATAAAGTTCAAGAATCTAATACTGAAGATATGATATTCAGCGTGCCCGAAATTATTGAATTTCTAAGTGCAGATACTACTCTTGAGCCAGGCACAGTTATTTTGACAGGAACTCCTGAAGGTGTAGGACAATCAACTGGACGTTTTTTGCAGGCTGGAGATCATATCAGTGTGGAAATTGAAAACATAGGAAGAATTGATAATCCAGTGCAATAGAACGTGAAAAATAAAAAGCGATTAAAGAAATAATCCTTAATCGCTTTTTAATTAATTATTGTAAACTATTGTAGATTGTGCGACTCCAAAGCTTGGTTCAAAAGCAACGTTTTTGAAATTCTGCTCTACTGCAATTCTGATAATTGCCATATGGTGTATTGCATGTTCAATGTTATACACAATTTCTCTTTCGACTGACGTTGCTATCTTTTTGTCATCAATCTTAGAAATAGGGTAACTAAACTCAAGTTCTATTTCTTTATCAGAACTCAATGATTGATAAAAATCAATAAGCTCTTTAATCTTTGTGGATGTCAATGCTCTGCTTGTTTCCAAGCCTTGATCATGAGATCTTTTATCGTAAGAAACGACACCGCTTTCAAGTCCATTTTTCAGTCCTATATAGAACTCTAGTATATGTCTTATATGCTTACCCACAGTTGCATTGTGAATGATGTTCAACGGGCTCGTGAATTCATCATCTTCCAACGATTCGCACAAACTTAATAATTGTTCGAACAACTCTATTGACACTTTATTAACTAGCATAAAATAAATCTGATTTAAAAAATTGCATCTCTGAGGATTATCCTCAAAAACCTTACCCTAATGGACGAAATTGTAATGATAACCTTACAATTAAAAAAATATTAGATCGTTTGATCTCGTATTTCATCAATTACATGTTCGTATTTGGCTTTGAAAGATGGATTGATTCTCAGTTGTCGTTTAATTCTATTATATAGTTCAACGCCTAATTCTTCTTGTATCAATGAGGTTTTAACTGCCTTTATTTGTTTTTTGATCTCTTCATATTTGAGCATGAGTGCGTTATATGCAGCTAGTTCTAATGGCTCAACATCAAGTTCAATAAGCTCTGAGGATAATAAATTTGAAGACTTTATTTCCAAAAATCTTTTACCAAAATTCATTAAAGAATCTTCTACTACGAGTTGGTTGAAATAATGGGCTTTTTCGGATTTTAAACGTGAAACAGAATCTTCCATCGCTGCGAATAGCTTCAAGTCTTGCTCAGAAATAGTCGCGTCTTGACTATATAATTTAATGCTGATTAGCGGAACCATTAAAATGGCAACAATATATTTTTTCATTTTTCCTTTTGTAACTATCAAATCGAAATTTAAGAAATTTTCAGCTTTTCTTCATTTAATTCAGCAAAGCAATTATATAAATAAGTTTTATTATAAAAAAGTTTAAATTAAAATACAGTCTACAAAGAGTATATATATGCTTCTTAGATCTAATTAAATAATGTACATTTATATGCGTATTAAATATTTCAACTCGATTTGTTTTTCGCACAGAATAAAAAAAGATCAACTAAATTTAGTTGATCTTTCAGGAGTATTGGATTTATATATTTTATTAAGCTTTAGCTTATTTGACTTCCATTAGCTACAGCATCTGATGGACTGACAAATGTTAAGGAACCGTCTTTATCCTCAGCCATTAATATCATTCCTTGAGATTCATGCCCCATCATTTTCCTAGGAGCCAAGTTGGCAAGCACAACAACTTGCTTTCCAATGACATCTTCAGGGGAGAAATATTGAGCAATTCCACTAAGTATAGTTCTCTTATCGATCCCTGTATCAACGGTTAATTTTAGCAATTTTTTCGATTTTTTGAGCTTTTCAGCTTCCAATATCTCCCCTACCCTAATGTCCATTTTCATGAAATCATCAAAAGTAGTTTCTTCTTTTTGAGGTTCTACCGTCTTCTGAGCCAACTCATTTGCTTTTTTTGTGTCTTCTAGCTTCTGGATTTGAGTATCAACAAATTTGTCATCCAGCTTCTCGAACAATAATTCAGCCTTGTTGATAGCATGCCCCTCATCCAATAATTCTATAGAACCAGCTTCGCTCCAATTAGCTTTGTTCATGTTAAGCATACTGCGTAGCTTATCAGCAGTGAATGGCAAGAATGGCTCGCATAGAATAGAAAGGTTGGCTGAAATCTGAAGGCTCAAATTCATAATGGTTTCAACACTTTCCTCATCTGTTTTAATCAATTTCCAAGGTTCAGTATCAGCCAAATATTTATTTCCGATTCTAGCCAATTCCATCATATATTGAAGAGCCTCTCTGAATCGATACAAATCAATTGACTTGCCTATTTTAGCAGGCAATTCTTTGATAGCGCTGATTACTTCATGATCGATTGGCTCCAGTTTATTAACTGAAGGAACTTTGCCATTATAATACTTATGAGTAAGAACCACCGAGCGGTTTACAAAATTTCCAAAGATAGCAACAAGCTCGCTGTTATTTCTTTGCTGGAAGTCTTTCCATGTGAAGTCATTGTCTTTGGTTTCCGGGGCATTAGCGCATAATGTATATCTAAGAACATCTTGCTTATTTGGCAGGTCTTCCAAGTATTCATGCAACCACACGGCCCAATTTCTTGATGTGGAAATTTTATTTCCTTCTAAGTTCAGGAACTCGTTAGCAGGAACATTATCCGGCAAGATATATCCACCATGCGCTTTAAGCATAGAAGGGAAAATAATACAGTGGAATACAATATTGTCTTTGCCTATGAAGTGCACTAATTTTGAGTCGTTGCTTTTCCAGTACGGTTCCCAATCTTTTCCTGCTTTTGTTGCCCAATCTTTAGTGGCGGATATATATCCTATCGGGGCATCGAACCATACATAAAGCACTTTCCCGTCCGCTCCTTCTACGGGAACTGGTACTCCCCAATCCAAATCTCTAGTTACAGCTCTAGGTTGAAGACCTTGATCCAACCATGATTTGCATTGTCCGTACACATTGGATTTCCAATCGTTTTTATGTTGCTCTAATATCCAATCCTTCAGCCAAGGCTCATATTGATCAAGTGGCAAATACCAGTGCTTTGTTTCTTTTAGCACAGGAGCAGCTCCGCTTAACGCTGACTTTGGATTGATTAATTCTGTAGCGCTTAACGAACTACCGCAAACTTCGCATTGATCCCCATAAGCACCTTCTGCTCCACATTTTGGACATGTGCCCGTAATATATCTGTCCGCTAGAAATTGCTTAGCTTCTTCGTCGTAATATTGCTCTGTAGTTTGCTCTATAAAATCACCATTTTCATGCATGTATTTGAAAAATTCAGAGGCAGTGTCATGGTGAGTCTTAGACGATGTGCGAGAATAGATATCAAAGCTAATACCAAATTGATCGAACGAATCTCTGATGATAGCATTGTATTTGTCAACTAATTGTTGTGGAGTTATCCCGTCTTTTTTCGCTCTGATAGTAATCGGGACTCCATGTTCATCAGAACCGCAAACAAAAGCAACATCTTCGCCCATAGAGCGCTTGTAACGAGCATAAATATCTGCGGGAACATACACACCTGCCAAATGTCCAATATGAACAGGTCCGTTCGTATACGGCAAAGCCGCGGTAATAGTATATCTTTTAATATTCTTTTCTGACATCAGTAGTAATTAATAGTGTTAAAAATCACAGACACAAATATATGTATTTTGCATTATTCATTACTTTCAACCAAGGTATTTTTAATTCACCTTTTGTCTTTAATACCAGTTGCTTTACGATTTGAAGCATTTCATCTACTATTTTCGCCAATTGATAGATTATTTTTCTCCTGAAAATAAAAATGTCGTAACTTTAGCATTATACAGTTTGAATTAAGGCTATGTTTCGAATCAATAATATCTCAATCAGCAATAAGACATTTTTTCTTACCATTATTGTGGCTCTGATTACATGCATGGCCGCGGTGTTTTTTTCGAGGGAAAGTGTTGTTAAAATAAAAGAAGAATATAAAAACACTCCCATCAGAACATTAAAAGCTGAATTGGATATCAAGCACTATATTAATACCAATATTGTCCCTTTCGTTATTAATTCTAAAAACGATATTGAATCCAGTCTTTCAGAAAAAGAGAAAGTGAAGCTTACTGCTATTCGATTGAAATACAAAGGGCTTCAATTGAAAAACAAATATGTGGGCTATGAGAGAACTTCAGCTGAATGGCAAAGTATAGAAAGAGATTTAGACGAAATCTATAAAAATCATCAGCCTTTGGTCGATGTGACAATTAGCGATTTGGAAGCAAAGATCAAAGTTTGGAGAAATGATATAGATAGATTGCATGGCCGCTCTCATACAAGCGCATCTAGGAAGATGATTCTTTCCAATCTAAGGTTTAGAGATTCTGTATTCACATTTAAGGAAATTCTAACTCCTCATATATTTTTATTATACGACCCCACTTCATTTAATGGAGATTTATTTATCGAAGGATAAAGTTTAATCTTAGTGTTCTTTTTTTATTTTTTAAGCTTAGCTTTGATGATAGATTGCTACTATTACAAAGGTTTGTATGAAAAAATATCTAATTGTACTACTATTCGGAGGAATGCTTTTTGGCTGCGAAGATGCCAATACTAAAAAAGAACGGTTCTTTTTAAAGGGAAATGTAAAACTTAACGAAGGACAGTTAAAAGACGCTATTAATTACTATGATGAGTCATTGGAAATTGATCCAAATTATGTTGACGCATTGAATAACCGTGGCATAGCTTTTTTGAAAGATCAAAAAGAATACAAAGCCATTGAAGATTTCACGTTGATTATCGATAACAATCCAGATAACAAGGATGCTTTATTTAACCGTGCGACTGCTTTTTTAGATGTCAAAGAGTATTACAGATGCTTAGCTGATATAAAGGTGCTTATAAGTTTGGGACATCATGAACCCAAAGTTTATATGACAGAGGGAATTGCTAATACAGAGTTGAAACGTTATGACGCTGCTATATCTAGTTTTGATAAAATCATCGTCAAAAACCCGAATGATGCTGAAGCTTTAACAAATCGAGGCACAGTATATTATTATCAAAATAAATACGAATTGGCAATTAAAGATCTGGACCAAGCGCGTAAAATAAATCCAGATGAAGCTAATATCTATAATGTTCTTTCTTTGATTTACGAGAAAAAGCAAGATTTCGAAAACGCTTTGGATGAAATTGACAAAGCTTTAGCATTGCAACCTCGAAATGCTTACTTTTTAAATAACAAGGGATTTCTATTATTGTCAATGAATAAGCCTGAACAAGCTGAAGAGTTTATTAATGAGAGTATTTCTGAAGATCCATTGAATGCTTGGGCTTATAGGAATAAAGGGATTTATTATTACCAAATAAAAAATTACGAAGAATCTATAAGACTGATTAATAAATCTTTAAAGATGGATAAAAATATTGTAGATGGAAGTAAATACCTTGGTTTGGCTTATTATGATAATGGAAATGTAGCCAAAGCTTGTGAAACATGGCAAAAAGGCAATAATCAACAATTGCTGGACAGTCTTTGCAATAAATAAAAAAAGAGGATTAAAGTTCCTCTTTTTCACTACTTAATTTTATCAATGTTGGACGTAGTTTTTCCCATAAAGGGCTATTAAAATCTTCAGGAGAAGCTAATGCAAAGATTTTTAAATTTTCATTACTAGCGTTCTGCTTTATTTGAACGTTAATGACGATCTCTTCGCAGTTTGTAAAGCAATCTCGAAATTTAATGCTCCACTTGTCGTCATTCAGTTTGATGACTTTAGAAAAGTATTGTTCCTGATTGTCTATTTTATCTTTTGCAACTGCATTAGCTAAACCAGAATAATATTTTTCCAGCAATGAAGTTAATTCTCTTTCTGACAGAATTTTGGAATGTTTAAGATTGAATGCGAAAAAGTAAGTAAAGTATTCGTCACTTTTCACATCAAACATACCGGAAGAAAATCTCAATTCTTCATAGCCTTCATACTCTATTTCGGAAGCAAAATCCAACGGAAAGTCAATTCTTTCAAATTTCCAATCCATAGGCTCATTCAATAGACTAGCGTTGTCTTGCGCTTGACCTGTAATTGTGAAAATCCACAATAAAGTAAATAGTAAGTATTTCATAAAGATACTTATAGGTCTAGTTGAACATTGAATGCTTCAAGCTCTTTCAAGTATTCTTCAGCCATGAAATTAATTCCTTGGGCTGCTTTAAAAGTTGTCTTGCGATTTTTCATTGAGGCAATGCGATTTGCTGATCTTAAGAACCTTCTTACATCGTCAGCTTTTTCGATAATCAAGCCAGGCACGGGACAAGATTTTCCATTTTCATCTTTAGCAACCATAGTGAAATATGATGAGTTGCAATGCTTCTTTTCCCCAGTTTGGATATTTTCAGATTCAACTCTGATCCCAACGACCATTGAGGTTCTGCCTACAAAGTTTACTTGCGCTTTTAAACTAACCAATTCTCCGACTTCGATAGGCGTGAGAAATTCGACTCTATCAACCGATGCTGTAACACAATATCTACCAGAGTGCTTGGATGCTGAGGCAAAAGCTACTTGGTCCATCATGGACAATAAGTGTCCTCCATGAATCTTCCCGCTAAAATTCGCATGCGAAGGCAACATCAACTGTGTGATCTCGATTTGCGAATCTTCTATCTTTCTAAACTTATTCATATATTAATTATTTTATTAAATTCTTAGCCCTCCTTGAATTTGGTGATCATGGAACAAAGAATTTTATGGTCTTCTACTCTTTTCACTAAAGTTGTGAATTCATTGCCCACATTAGCGCTGCAAATTTTCACTTCGTCATTTAGAAAAGTTTGGGCATCGTAATTGATTTGAACCTCGGCTACATCTTTATTCAACATAAATTCTTCTGGCATAGAGTCCAATACCCATTCGATATATTTGACATTGTTCACATGATTAAGCATATCCAAGTCCGAATATTTTGTGCGCAATGTTGTTTCGTGGATGAAGTTGTCGGGCATTTGAATCTTTGACAACTTTTCATCTATGGCCGATCGATCTATTTTGGGCATTCTGGATTCATGATCACCAATCATGGTGGGCCTGTGCGTATTTGAATCTATGCAAACCCACAGAGCAGATGCCTTTGCAAGGCACTTTCCATCCGTGCTATATAATTCATAATCTCTAGTGGAAAGCGCGGAATAAGCATTTTTTACCCAGGTTTTTAATATCACATCTTGCTTCCAAGCAGGTGGCGTTGAAATTTGCATTTTAAATTTGTTCACAACCCATACCTTATTCGCTAGTTTCATATGTTCATTTCCGAACTTTCTAAAACTAGCATGATTTCCAGCTCCCTCTTGGAACAAATTGCAAATGGAGGTTAATTTAAATTTATTTTTCCAATCGCATTCCGAATACGGGATAGTATATTGTTGCGACCAAATTCCATTTATTTCATCCATAGTTTTTATCCTCTGGTAAATACTAATTCATTGTTTTTTGAAAGCGATTCATTGAAAATATATCCTTCTCTGTCAAATGCTTTTAGTCCATCAAGGTCATTGATTTCATTTCTGATAATATAGTCACTCATCAATCCTCGTGCTTTTTTTGCGAAAAGGGCAATTACTTTATAGATATCCCCTTTCTTCTCTTTGAATACAGGAGTGATGATTTTCGCATCCAATGATTTCTTTTTGATTGCTTTGAAGTATTCATTTGAAGCTAAATTTACCAAGACTTGATCACCTTGATCTTTAAGTGCCGTTTGCAATTTTTCTGTGATTATATTATCCCAAAATTGATATAAATCTTTTCCTTTTTCATTAGCCAGCTTGGTTTTCATTTCTAGTCTATAGGCTTGAATTAAGTCCATAGGTTTAAGCAAACCATAGAAGCCGGATAGAATACGTAAATGTTTCTGAGCGTAACTGAAGTTTTCTTCCGAATAATTATCCAGTGAAAAACCCGTGTATACATCTCCTTTGAAAGCAAAAATTGCTTGTTTGGCATTGTTTATATCAAAGGGTGTGTGAAATTGAGCAAATCTATTGTAGTTCAATTCTGCGATTTTATCGCTTACAGACATTAATGAGCCAATGTCTTCAATAGACAATTTTTTTAGTTCATTCAGTAATTCTAAAGAATGATCCAATAGTTCTGGTTGAGAATAAACAAGGCCTTCATTTTCTTTATCAAAGTTTTGTCCTTTTGATGGAGATATAATTGCAAGCATGAGCGTATAAATTACATTTTTATAGATCTATCTTCAAAACTCAATAATCACTGCATTGAGAAATAGACAGGAAAACAATACAATTTAAGCATAAAATAAAGCATTCAAAGCCTTCTGAATACTTTTGTGAACAATATTATTTTATATTGATTTTATCAAAAAAGCATTTATGAAGAAGGTAATAAAATATACATTGGCAATTCTGGTTTCATGCATTTTGTTTTCATGCTCATCGGACGAAATTTCGAATGTGGTTGTCCCTCCATTGACTTATATTCAAGGCGGAACTTACCAACTATTGAGCGTTGACGCTTTTGATCGAGAAGGAAATCCATTGCCGACAGATACATTGAATCAATTTTTTAAGGATATTAAGCTTTTTTCCGACAGCAATTATTTTTTTACTTTTAACGAAACAACTACATTTCGAGGCGAGCCCATTTATGAAGTAAGAGCTGGTGACAGCGTAATAACCCATGCAATAAATGTGCATGGAAGGTTGGGCTTGTTTGATTTGTTTAACAATGAGGTTTGGTTGGGTAAATTATATGGATTTAGAATAGTGCCCACCGGCTTTGAGTTATACACTTATTATTATACAGTGCATCGATTGGATGAAGTGTGGAATTGGGAAATGAATTTTTGGGGAGTGGCACCTATGCCTTATGACGAATACCCGATCAATTTAATCACGGCTACATTTGTAAATAGTGATAATAGGTAGTCATCACAAGAAAGTTTATTTAGGTATATTCTCTCTTGTGATGAAATATGTGCTTACTTTGAAAAATCAAATAAATCTGAGGATAAATATCTATCTCCCCTGTCGCAAATAATACAAACGATAGTTCCTTCTTCTAATTGATCAGCTAATTTTAATGCTGCGGCAACAGCTCCTCCAGAACTCATCCCAGCGAATATCCCTTCTTTTGTCGATAGCTCTCTAGTGATATTAACGGCTTCTTCTTCGGATACGTCAATGATTTGATCCACTCTTTCTCTTTCAAATATTTTTGGAAGATACTCTATCGGCCATCGTCTTATACCAGGAATATTCGCTCCTTCAGTGGGTTGAACACCAACAATTTGTATATTCTGATTTTGTTCTTTTAAATATCTAGAAACACCCATGATAGTACCAGTAGTACCCATGGAAGAGACAAAATGAGTTACCTTTCCATTGGTGGCATTCCAAATTTCAGGTCCTGTAGATTTATAATGAGCTTTAAAGTTGTCAGGATTTGCGAATTGATTTAGTAGCAAATAACCGCCTTCTTTCACTTTTTCTTCAGCATAATCCCTAGCACCTTCCATGCCTACATCTTTGGAGGTTAGGATAACTTTAGCTCCATAAGCCTCCATGGTTTGAACTCTTTCTTTGGTCGCATTTTCAGGCATGACCAATTCAATTTCAAAACCTAGCAATCTAGCTATCATAGCCAAGGCTATTCCTGTATTTCCGCTAGTAGCTTCAATTATTTTGACTCCTTTTTTTAACTCTCCCCTTTCTATCGCTCCTTGGATCATACCCAGAGCAGCTCTATCTTTGACACTCCCTCCTGGGTTATTCCCTTCGAGTTTCCCAAAAATTCGTACTTTAGGGTTGGGATTTAATGATTTGATTTCAACTAATGGCGTATCGCCAACAATTTTTAAAATATCCGACATTCCTGCTATACGTTATACCTGTATAATATTATGTAGACTATATTACGAATATTTTAAACTTTGGACAAAATAATTGTATGATTAATTATGTGATTTATTATAAAAAATATTATGTTAAATAATAGTGTTGAATAAAAAATAACCCTCGTAGCTTGAGAGTTATCTTTATTTTATTATTTACCTTTTTTAGCCCAAGAATCCTTAAGTGTAACAGTTCTATTAAAAACCATTTTCTCAGGAGAGCTATCAATATCCACATTGAAATATCCTAATCTTTGAAACTGGAATCTATCGCCTACTTTTGCTTCTTTAAGTGAAGGCTCTACTTTAGCATCAACAGTTTGCAATGAATCAGGATTCAAAAAGGCTGTGAAATCCAATTCTTTATCAGAATCAGGAGCTTCACTATTGAACAACCTATCATAAATTCTCACTTCCGCATCTACCGCATGTTTGGCATCTACCCAATGAAGCGTTCCTTTTACTTTTCTTTTGCTAGCCTCTGTTCCACTGCCTGATTTAGAATCAGCATCATATTCGCAATGAATCGCAGTGATGTTTCCTTCTTCATCCTTATCTACACTTACCGCTTTGATGATATAAGCTCCTTTCAGCCTAACTTCTTTATCCAAAGCCAATCTGAAATATTTTCTATTTGGAGCCTGCTCCATGAAATCTTCTCTTTCGATATAAATTTCTTTCCCAAAAGGGACTGCTCTTTCTCCTGCATTCTCATCCTCAGGATTATTCTCAAGCTTTAACACTTCAGTCTCCCCTTCCGGATAGTTGTCAATGATAACTTTTACAGGATCAAGAACACCAAAAACTCTATTTGCATTTTTATTCAAATCTTCGCGTATGCAGAATTCTAAAAGGCTTAAATCTATAATATTTTCCCTTTTCGTCACACCTACTTTTTCCGCAAATGCCTTAAGCGCCTCAGGTGTGTAACCTCTTCTTCTTAATGCTGAAATAGTTGGCATACGAGGATCATCCCATCCACTAACTACACCCTGCTCGACTAATTTCAAGAGTTTTCTTTTGCTCATCACCGTATAGTTAAGGTTGAGCCTTGAGAATTCTCTTTGTTTTGTCCTTATCTTATTTTCATCATATACTTGATCCAAGAACCAATCATAAAGCGGCCTATGAACTTCAAACTCCAAAGAGCACATAGAATTTGTGATTCCTTCCAAATAATCACTCTGTCCATGCGCCCAGTCATACATCGGATAAATATTCCATTTGTCACCTGTTCTATGATGTGATGCCTTCATCACTCTATACATGATTGGATCACGCATATGCATATTTGAAGATGTCATATCGATTTTAGCTCTCAGAACTTTAGAGCCTTCATCGTACTCCCCATTTTTCATTTTCTCAAATTCTGTCAAGCTTTCCTCCACAGGCCTGTTTCTGTAAGGGCTTTCTATTCCCGGAACTGTAGGATTTGCTTTCTGAATAGCTATTTCCTCGGCAGTTTGCTCATCAACATACGCTTTGCCATTTTTGATAAGCAAGATTGCCCATTCATATAATTGATCGAAATAATCCGAAGTGAACTTCGCTTCTCCTTCCCATTGATATCCCAACCATTGAATATCCTTTTTTATAGCCTCCACATAAGCCGTTTCTTCCTTTGTCGGATTAGTATCATCAAATCGAAGAAACGTTTTTCCTCCATATTTTTGGGCTACGGAAAAGTTAATGAAAATAGCTTTCAAGTGGCCAATATGTAAAAATCCGTTAGGCTCAGGAGGAAATCGAGTTACAACTTGGCCTTTATTCACGCCCGTTTTTAAATCCTCTTCAATAATCTCTTCTAAAAAATTCAGAGATTCTTTATTCTCATTTAATTCTTCTTTCGTCATATATGAAAAATTACTATTTCAATTAATCTAAAATGTCGTATTGCTATTATCAAGACAATGATAACAAATGGCAAGTGCCTATATTTCTATCTTAAACCAAAATTAAGCTTTTTTGGCTGATCAACCTAGACTAATTATTATGAATTTTTGAAGTTAAGGGCCCATTTTTAATGAAAACTAAAGTATCTGCAAAAATTCAATAATTGCCTTTTTTTCCTCTGTGCTCATATTTATGCCCTGTGGGTCTAATTTTCTATCCAAATATGGATTGTCATATAAGTCTCCGGAATAATGATTCAATACACCCATCAGATTTTCAAATCTGCCGTCATGCATATAAGGCGCTGTGTTTGATACAAATTTCAAAGATGGTGTTTTAAAAGCTCCGATAAGCGAAGAGTCTCTCGTTATTCTAAACCTTCCCATAGCTAACCTTTCAAAAGCTTCAGAATAGACACTATCCAGACCAGTATTGTGATATGAAAAGTCAGACATCATTGGCAATTGATGACAGCTTATGCATTTCTTGTCAACAAATAAATTAAACCCCTTAATTTCTGTACTTGTTAACTCTGATTCTCCAATTAGGAATTGATCAAACTTTGTCCCACTCATCTGCAAAGTTCCCATGTAAGCAGCAAGAGCTTTCTGAAGATGCGCAATGCGAATAGTATCAATTCCAAATGCTAGATTAAACTTCTTTTGGTAATTGAGATCCTCGTTTAAATTAGCTTCAAGAACCTTTAAGTTCATGCCCATTTCATCTTCATCCGTTAAAGGTCCCAAAATTAATGATTCAAGATTCTTAGCACCCCCGTCCCAAAAAAAACCATTATGAAAAGCCATATTTATAACACTTGGCGTATGCCTTTTGAGTTTTTTACCAGAAACTCCAAGAGTAGACAATGAAACACCATCTGTAAAATATAGATTAGGTTGATGACATGTTTCACAAGAGACTGTTGAGTCAGCGGATAAATTTTTATCAAAAAATAGCATCTTCCCCAATTCTGCTTTTTTTCGATTAACTGCTTTGGTGGAACTCTTTTCAGTTTCCAAGTAATTAAATCTAAGCCAGTTATATTCTTTATTGCTGGTTGAGTCTGCTTCTAAAACAAAAAAAATGACAAGAAAAAAAACAGCTAGATCATAACGCATATATTTATTATAAACCTAAGGTTAAAAAACCATTTTTAAAATTCATAGCTATAGAATCAGAATAAGGCCCAACCATGCTTTCATTCACTTTGGTGAAATCAACAATATATGGATTGTAAAACAGCTGATCAATATTTAGGTCAACTTCAACCGTAGGCGTTTTATCAAAATCTACGACTATTGGATCTATCAACTGAAGCCTGACGTACGTAAAATTTCTATCTTCACCAATATGGTAAATCAAAGGCTTTTCGCCTCCACCTTCTGGAAGAAAGTACCCTTCCAGTTTCACAAATTTATACCCAGTATTCCAATTCCAAGCCATGTCATTTGTCGGTGACAAATCTCCAACGTGAGCAGTGCTATGATTAGCGGCGCTATCAACTCCAATAGCAATTTCAATTGTATGGTAAGATCCTAAAGGAATACGTGGAGTTTCAAAAATTAAGCTAGTGCTGTCCGCTGCAGACAATAACTTATACTCATTCATAGTATGTTCATTTGTCATCGAGCCAAAAAGCTTGAAATTCGACAAATAAACTTTAAATACATCTACAAGGTATTTTTGACCAATTTCATTGGCGTACAAACTGTCTAAATAAAACTCGTTGCCTTGGTTTTTTAAATTGACTTTCCATCTAATCTTGCCTGTAGAATCCAAATGACTTGAATCACAAGAAGAGATTAAAAGCCATATAAGTGCGATTGCGAAGATACTATTTAAACGGATTTGCATATTCTGGATTATTTATAAAATCAACATCTGTCAAGGTATTTAAAAAAGCAATAATCGCCTCTTTTTGTTCTTTATTTAAATGCAATTGTACTTGAGTTACCGTATCCGGATTCATTACCACATTGCTAGCTTCTATAATCAACCTATCCAGATTCCGATTCATCTTTACGTGTTCATTGTAATGATCCAAAACCTCTTCTAATGTATTGAATCGACCATCATGCATATAAGGAGCTGTAAGAGCAATATTCCTCAACGTTGGCGCTTTAAACTTGCCAAAGTCTCTTTGTTTTGATGTAACTTTAAACAAGCCTTCCTTTAGGTTTTCATCGTCATCCAATCCATTATTATGAAACCCTTCAAAATCATTATTCACACCAGCAGTCAGTATATTCATATGACAATCTCCACAATTTCCACCCTCTAGACTTATTCTTGGCTCTGGATGAGTGAAAAACAAATCCATTCCATATTTCTCCTGAGCTGTTAATTGCATCTCATTTCTCAAATATTTATCATATTTTGAGTTCGAGGAAATCAGAGTTCGTTCAAATTGAGCAATAGCATTAAAAACAGCTTCTTCAGTAAAGCTAGACAATCCATAAGCTTTAAAAAGGGGTTCTTTATATTCTGACAAGCTATTTAATTTTTCTACCACAGCCTGCATGCTCTGTCCCATTTCCAAAGGGTCTTCAATAGGAAAATGAACTTGATGTTCTAGTGAATTTGCTCTCCCATCCCAAAAAAACTTAACATTCCAAAGCATATTGGCTAAAGACATCGAATTTCGCATTCCTTTTTGTCCATTGACCCCTGTGCTAAATCTAGCCGTATCAGCAAATGCGAATTCTTGAATATGGCATGAGGCGCAAGATATGTTTTCATCCTTGGAAAGCCTTTGTTCATAAAACAACATCCGCCCCAACGCAACTCTCTCGGATGTCATTTGATTGTCCTCAGGTATAACAAAGTCGCCAAAATATGCAGGTGGAGAAAACTCCAAAACTTGGCTTTGCTCATCTGTTATATCATTACATGAGCAAAGCCCTAAAATAAAAAAAATTATCGCATATTTTTTTATCATATAATAAATATTTGCCACACAATAACATACTACAGTATCAATTTGCTTCAATAAAATGGTGAAAAAATTTATTAAAACAAAGGAAGTATTTTAATTGCATTGCAAAAACCAAGCATCTCTTCATTTTATTTAACACCTTTGTGAGGATGCTTAGCTGTAATATTTTTATAAAAGCCCATTATCTTTTCCAAGTCTTGATCATAATTTCCAGACGGGATAATTTCACCTCCAATACCCGCTTCTTTTTTCTTGAAATCTAAATACCCCATTAGTATAGGCACATTGGCTTTTTGAGCAATATGGTAAAACCCAGATCTCCATTTTTCAACATATCCTCGAGTTCCTTCAGGAGTAATAAGTATTACCAATTCTTCATTCTCATCAAATAAGTCAGCCATGGCGTCAACCATGCTTTTCTTCTGCTCTCCTTTATTTTTTGGACTTCTGTCTATGGCTATTGCCCCCAAAGACTTCATCAAACCTCCCAGAGGACTATCGACCCATTCTTTTTTAATCGTGAAACGAACTGGAACATCCATCAAGAAAAATGCCGCTCTAGCGTAAATAAAGTCCCAATTACTCGTGTGAGGAGCCGCGATCATTACAGCTCTTTTGAGATTTTTCGGCATATCGCCTACGATTTTCCAACCGCCAATCCAGAAAATAAACCTGGCCAATGATTTCCACATACTTACCTTATCATTAATTTAAATCATAAAAATTCTTCACGAATCACTTGCTCTTAACCGACCATAATATCTGATAGATCTTGATTATCTAAATAATTGGATGTGTATTTATACCCCATTTCAAAAATATCATCAACATGATGCAGTTCAAGAGGATGAAATTTAACCAAACCTTTGGGCTCTACAAGATAATCACACTTTCCCTTGCTAGGTCTTGCAGCTCCATCCGCTAGAAACATGACAGACCTCAAAAATATATACCTCATATCTTTTTTCCCAATGTCATGATCTTTTTCTATTGAAGTTACATTCACTCCAAATATAATATCACTATGCCCGACCAAAGGATCTACAGGCAAATTGTTAGAAAAACCGCCATCTATATACATCTGCCCATTAAAGTCAACAGCTTCAAAAAGTACCGGAATAGCGCAACTAGCCAATAATGGCCGAAACAATTCTCCCGTCCCAAATATTTGCTCTTTTCCCGTTGTTAGATTGGTCGCATTAATAAAAAACTTTTTGTTCAATGCTGAAAATCGATTGGCTGGAAGATATTTTTCAACCAGTTTCATAATCTTTTGCAGATTGAAGACTCCTTTTCGAGACCATGCGAAGTGTATCATCTTTGGAACTCTCAAAGAACGAACAATATTCATCATTTCTTCCGGGGAATACCCAGCGCAATACATTGCCCCAACCATTGCGCCAGCGCTGCAACCAGATACCACATCAAAATTTATCCCTCTCTCTTCAAATGCTTTCAACGCGCCAATATGCGCTATTCCTCTAGCAGCGCCTCCAGATAAAGCCAAACCTAATCTCATAACCTACTCTATTAAAATTAAAAAACATTTAAAATCATGCATTCATTTTCAAGCTTGATGCGAGTTAAAAAGGCTCAATTTCACTAATATTGACACATGTAAAGAGCAATAGCACCATCATGAAATACATCAATCATTTAAATGAAAACGGCAATATTAGTTTCGAGTTCAAAAAAACTGCTATGCCTACTCCAAAATCAGATGAATGCCTGATTCAAATAAAAGCAATTGGAGTCAATCGAGCTGACATTTTACAATCACAAGGTAAATACCCTCCACCTTCAGGCGCCAGTGAGATTCTTGGACTGGAAATGTCTGGGATTATAATCTCTTGTCCTCCAAATAGCGAATGGGCTCCCGGCGATCGAGTTATGACGATCTTAGATGGCGGTTCATACGCTGAATACTGCGCGGTTCATCATCAAGCGATGTTGCCAATTCCTGAAAATTTGACTTTTGAGCAAGCAGCGGCTATTCCCGAAGCATTTATTACAGGATTTCAAGCCTTGAAGTGGTTGGGAAATATCAAATCAGGTGAGACGACATTGATCCATGCCGGGGGAAGCGGCGTAGGGACAGCAAGCATTCAAATGGCTAAAAACATTTACAAAGCCAATGTTATCACAACTTGCTCCGAATCTAAAATTGATAAATGCATTTCATTGGGAGCTGATTTTGCCATTGATTATAACAAACATTCTTTTGATGAAGAAATCAAGCGAATAACCAAAGGCGAAGGAGCCGATGTAATTATTGACTTTCTATTAGCATCATATTTTCAAAAGAACTTAAAGAGCGCTGCTCTGGACGGGCGAATCGTATTATTAGCAATGCTCGGAGGTTTTAAATCCAATGAGACCAACCTTATTCCATTGATAAGTAAGAGGCTCACCATCACAGGATCTACACTAAGAAATAGAAGTTTGGAATATAAAATCAAGCTGATTCAAGACTTTAGAAAAAGTATACTAAGATATATTTCCGACGGAACTTTGAAACCTATTATACATCAGAGCTTGTCTTGGGAAAATGTCAAAATAGCTCATCAAACCATGTCAGACAATAAAAATTTCGGAAAATTGATTTTAACCATATAAATCAAAATGGGTTTGTCGCTTAGTTAAAACTTCCTGATCAAAAAAGTGCATAATAAACACATCACTTTTATTATGCACTTTTCATAAATATTTTCAACTTAAAATATGGTGATCAATAACCTTCCCTACTTATCTATCTTCATAACTATAAGTAAAGTTATCACTCATGTGAACATTGCCATCATGAGAGCGTATCAATCCTTCGACATCATCAAGATTGTTAATCAGCTTAAGGGCTTTCAAGGGAGGTGAAGCCATCACAGCTGTGGAAATCGCATCTGTCATAATCGGATCTTTCCCTACAACAATTACATTTTGATGTCCTTTAAAAGGGTACCCTGTCTCCGTACATACAACTTCAGAATATTTTTCATCCTTCATCATCATATAATCCTCTGAAGAATGTAAATACGAAACAGCTCTGTGTTTTTGAAGGTGATGCTTGTTCAAAGAATTATTTTCACCTAAATGATCCGGAATATGCACATTCCAATGACTTCCATCAGCTTGAGTTCCCCAAGTAAGCACATCGCCATCAGCATTGACAAAGCCACCCACAGCCCCTGCGTCCTGCATTACCGAGGCAACTTTTGATGCTGCATACCCTTTTCCTACCGCGCCAAATCCTATTTTCATTTCAGGGTATTTTAAATAAACTGTTTTCTTTGCAGGATTCAATATGATATTTTTATAGCTAGCTTTCTTAGCAACTTCTCCTAACTTACTATAATCACCTGAGTTGCTGCCTTCATTATAAATTTGATCAAATGAAGCCGCTGTAATATCAAAACCTCCACTTGTCATTTCTGATATTTCAAGGCATTTTTCTATAAGTGCATACAGCTCCGAACTGACTTTTACCGGTTTTTTCCCTGCATATTTGTTTATCTTGCTCGTCTCTGAATGATCATCCCAAGAAGAAATCTCTTTTTCGATTTTTTTAGCTTCTTTTATCCCATCTCTAATTGCTGACTTTGCCACTTTACTATCATCCGAGATCGCCACAAAATCAAAATGAGTTCCCATAATATCAGCACTGGCTGTGTATGTGGATTCTAATTCGCTTTGTTTGATCTTATCTTTATGGAATAATTGAGAAAAAGCAGTTGAATAACATAACACTGCTATAAATGTAAGAAATACATTTTTCATGACCTTAATAGATTTTATTTTCATAATCATTAAAACATAGAGAATTATAGAATTGTTGGAGATTATCTATAATCGAAAAAACACAACAATAATACTTAGATGCTACTCTACTTTAAAAATGATGACATCTCTTTTTAAGGATGATAATAGAATACTATGATCAATCAGTAAAGGCTATTAATACGGCTTAAAATAACTATAGAAAATGTTGCAGATAACAACCAGAAATTTTTAATTAAGATGAAAGAAATTGAATTATAATTTAATATCACAAATACAAAATGTAAGTAGTCAATAGTCCAATTTTTGTCATTTTTTAATTAATATTGTCAAAAATCACCAAAGCTCTTTTGACGTTCGTAGCTTTAAATAATTAATTCGCAAAGTAACATAATATGCTGCTTCAACCTATTATAGATCTGGCTGAAATATGCCATAAACATGGGGTCGAAAAAGCCGTATTGTCACCGGGATCTCGCGTAGCTCCTTTGACACTAGCCTTTACAAGACATCCTAAAATTAATTGCCAAACTTTATCCGATGAAAGATCCGCTGCATTCGTGGGTATGGGTATGGCCTTGAACGATGATAAACCAGTGGTTCTGGCATGCACTTCAGGCTCGGCCGCTTACAACTATGCTCCAGCTGTCTCAGAAGCATTTTATCAACAAATCCCTTTGATCATACTCACAGCGGATAGACCTTCCGAATGGCTAGATCAAATGGATGGACAGACGATAAAACAAAAAGACATCTATGGCAAGCATGTAAAAAACTCTTACGAACTCCCTATTGATTATGACAATGAAAATACTCAATGGCATATCAACCGTATAATGAACGAAGCAATTCTTGAAGCCCAACGATTCCCAAAAGGGCCCGTTCATATCAACATCCCCTTAAGAGAACCATTTTATCCTGAAGAAAACGAGACTTTTCAACCCAGCGAAAATATTCGAATAATAAAAGAGCTCGAAGGCAGCAGATTGTTAAGCGATGAAGAGATAGAAGAGCTCGCTAAAAAAATACGGTCAAAAAAAACAATCATAATCGCAGGGCAAAGAAAAAAAGACATTGAGTTTTCAAATGTGATTAATAGATTCATTGAGACTCATAATATCCCTGTATTTGGAGATATATTAAGCAATATTCATGACTCTGAAGAAGTCATCAAGCTTCAAGATTCTTTTTTATTAAATGATAAAATTCGAAATGAAGAATCTCTTAAACCCGAATTAATCATCACCTTTGGAAAGTCTGTCATATCAAAACAATTAAAACTTTACCTTAGATCGGTAAAGAATTTAAAACATTGGCATATCCAAACAGATGGATATTGTCCTGACACCTTCCAATGCTTGACGAAGATCATCAGAACTGACGCTTTTACTTTTTTCAATCAAATGCTTCAGATCTCTGATAATTTAGGGAATGAAGAGTTGCAAAATAATTGGAAGTCAATAGACTTGCAGTGCAAGATGACTCAGAACGAATTTTTCGCTTCTCAAAAAAACGCTAATGAATGGGGAGAGTTTTCTTCATTGCAATCGATTATTCAATCTCTTCCTGACACTGCTCTGCTCCATCTTTCCAATAGCATGTCAATACGTTATGCTAATTATATCGGACTAGAGCCAGATGCTCCTGAGTTATTTTGCAACCGAGGCACTAGCGGAATCGACGGGTCCAACAGTACTGCTGTAGGCATATCATTGGCAACGCCTGAACGTATGAATATCATTATAACAGGCGACATGGCATTTTTCTATGACCGCAATGCTTTTTGGCATAATTACTCTATGGCAAACCTCAGAGTCATAGTCATGAACAATCATGCTGGCGGAATCTTTAGATTAATCAAAGGTCCTTCACAACAAGAAGAGCTGGAAGAATACTTTGAGACTCGTCAAAATTTAAACGCTCAAAATACAGCAATGGATTTCAGTATGGATTATTCTTATGCCTATGACGAGAACTCATTAAATAAAGCCTTAATCGATTTTTTTAAGCCTTCAGAAAATTGCAAACTGCTAGAAGTTAATTCCGATTCATCAATTAACGCAAAAATATTCGACCTTTTTAAAGGATGTATTAAAAATTCGGATTTCAAATTAACGTCTGAAAAAAAATAAATCAAATAAGCAAACTTCATAAAAAAAAGAGGCTTTTCGCCTCTTTTTTAGTTTATAGTAAGTTTTGATTACTTTTTAATTCATTTTATCAATACAACAACTCAAAGCCTTTGACTTTCATCTGGCTACCTACTCCTCCTATAAAATAAGATCCTTGAGCACTTGAAGCATAGACAACTACAATATGCGTTGGAGTAGCGTTTTTATCATGATAAAAACCTGCTTCCGGCAAATATTGATCGTCAGGTTTAGGCCTCATGTAATCGGCAAGCTCGCTGCTTTCTCCATATGTCAACGGCATATTCAGATCCTTCCAATCCACAATCTCATCTGAAGAACGATACCAGCCCGTAGCCAAACGATATCTCTTTTCATTAGCTCCCTCGCCTTCTCTTACCTGCAAAAGGACATAAATATCGCATTCATCCATGTATGTTTGTCCTCCATTCCTATATTCTGTTGGTTTATAAGTAAACGAGGTCTTAAAGCCCACTGGCTTGTCAGTAAATGGAATTCCAAAATTCATATTCACATCCGAAATACCACTGCCTTCTATTTCCCCGACAAATAGTGAACCTGATGCTAAAATACCCAACATAGCTGTTTTTGTTTCTAATAGGGCGTATTCCGCTTGCTCCATATTTGGTTGAGGGCTTACAGTATTTCTAAACACGGGTATAGATACTTCTGCTGAGCCTTTGTCTGAAGATCTCCATGGAGTTTCATCCAGATACATACCCGGCAACATATACGTCTTAGACTCGTCACCAGGGCTATTGTCATCATACTTTTTAAACCAAGTCGAAAAATCCGAGTATAAAATCTGGCTACCTTCAGGCTGATCGCCTTCTATCCAAACTTCAACCGACCACTCTCCAACTTCTCCTTCAATAGGAGTCAGAGTGAAAGCCACAGGTTGTGAAAAATCTTTTGTGATCTTGGGATCAGGATTAACAGTTGTCCCTTCCGGACTTACTTCATATGAAAGAACATTAAGATTGCTTAAATCTGTTCCCTCAGGCATAGTTACTTTAATAGTGTTCTCCGAAGGAATGATTTCTGATGACAATTGCCCCTCCACCTCAAATTGAGTGAATTCGCCTTTGATCACTTTATGCTGAACAAACACTTCCCATAAATAATCCTGATAAGTCGTCACTGTATAAACTACTGATCTTGAAAAATCTTGAATTTCTTCTTTGCTTGGAACCACAGTCGCTCCTTCTGTCACTTGCAATGTTGTAACTTCTATTTTTGTCAAGTCCACATCAGGCTCTACCTCTACTTCTACCCTTCTTTCCGCAGTATATATTTTTGCAGGGGCGCTTGTCTGTCCTTTTACTTCAAAAGCTAATATCTGCCCTTCGACAATGGGATATGGTATATCATTCTTAATGCAAGACAACAGAATGACGACAAGTGAAAACACGAAAAATCTATTGAAAAATTTCATACTAAATCGATATTATAGATAAAAAGCAACTCCTATGTTCAATTGCAAAATATTCACGCTAAAGTTAGCTGAATTCGTTTGTCTGGAACCATCCTCGACTTGATTCGAATTTTGATCTATCCAAGTGGACTTGAAACCTAAAAGCCCTACAGACACTTCCAAAGCCGCAAAATCATTTATAAATGCGACCATCCCAGGGACTACGCCAATTTCCAAAGTATGCTTGGTTGTAAATGTGCCATCTATGGCCTCGCCATTCTTGCTATATGATTTGGATTGGCCAAACCCATAGGTCAGTCTAGTTTCCGTGAATAAACCAAACCTCTTGCTATCTCCAATGCTTAGATAATTTCTAATGAAAGCAGTAGAAGAAAAAGTATGTTCTATATTGTGCACATCCTCCATTATGATGTTTAAATCATCATCCAAGGCAATTTTCATTTCATCAATTTGCAATAATGACCTGTCATATGAAAACCGCCCGCCAACAGCCATATTTTCCTTGAAAAAATAAGCGAAAAATGGGCTGACCTTGAAATTATAGCCTTTGCCAGACCAATCATCAAGAAGCAAAAACTTATAATTATCATTTGTATGTTCGGAATAAGAAAAGGTCATCCCAGTAAGCCATTGTCCTTTGGGGACAAACACTACATTTTTTATTCCTCTGTCATATTTTCCTCTCCGACTTTTAATCGGATTGTAAGAAGAATTAGTTCTTGGAAGCACATCCCCAATAGTCAAGTCTTCTTTTTGATCAGTTTCCGGTGCCTGAATAGAATCTTGTTGAATTGAAGTTTCCTGGCTAAAAGCATTAAAAAGTAAGCCTGTCACTAAAATAGGGACCAGGAAAGCAACTCTTAGATAGTTTTTCATTTTACATTAAATTTTAGGTATGTCGCTCTGACACACACATACATTCAAATAATCACTAACGTGATGAATGTCGATCTATTATGCTTTAAAAATGCTGCAGAGGGATATTTTTCAATTCTGCAATCAATATTTAAATTTTATATTCTTCACATCCAGTTTGCTTCCGACCCCGCCAATAAACTCCGCTCCTAATGCGCTTGAAGAGAAAACCACTAAAATATGAGTAGGCTTCGCATGCTTGTCATGATAAAAACCTTCCTCTGGGTTTTCTTCGAAATTTACTTTAGGCAACATATAATCCTCCAAAGAATTATCATCACCATAAACCAAGTTCAACGCTTGCGTCTGCCAATTTTCAAAACTTTCATCAGACCTCAGCCATGCTGTTGCAAGTCTATATCTTTTATTGCCTTCTCGAACTTGAAGCAATACATATGCATCGCACTGATCAACTTTATCGCCGTCGTATATTGAAGGAAAATATCTGTAATCAAATTCAACGCTTTCAGGTCTGCTATAAAATTCATGGCCAAAATTTATTTTAATATTTGACAATCCACTTCCATTGATTTCTCCTACGAATAATGATCCCGCAGCTAAAATTCCTAAAGCCTCTTTGGTTTCCATTCTTGCATATTCAGCATTATCCAAATCAGGCAATGGTTTAACAGTTTGCATGAATTGGGGGAAGGTTAATTCTGAAGATCCCTTGTCTCCGCTTCTCCAAGGAGTTGAGTTTAGGTTGGTTCCCGGCAAATAATAAGACCGAGAGCCAGATCCATTCATATGCCACGTTGAGAAATCCATAAATGGAATCATAGCTGCCTCTTCCGTCTCAAATTGCACTTCTTCTCCTGTTTTAGAGCCCATGACAAATCTATAGACATATTGAGTTGCAGGGTTCAAATTTTCAATATGAGTTTCTATAACACCTTCGTTATTTATATAAAGCCCTTCACTTTTAACAGACCAAGAAGGCTCGTCTGCTTTTTTATATTCAAAGGCCAGCGACATTAGATCTGTTGATGAAGACCTCCCTTTTAATATGGCTCTCTTCGCATAGGCATCAGCTTGCAATGTTTCAACATGCCCTTCCATTGGCAATACATTTACTATCAGCTTATAATCACTCTGCTGGTCTTCTATATCTACCAAAGATATCATAAATTCATGGTCAAGGGTTCCCTCAGGTGCTGCCGTTAGTTTGCTTGTTATTTGACTAAGGTCTAGCTGAAAGTTCTTCGAGGCTTTCAATGGCTTAGTCCACACTATACCCAAAGCTTTCAGTTTTGTATCGATTTCAGGCGCAAGGTTTGCCAAATCGATTTCAACAGGCAAATCATTGTCTCTCCAAAATTTGGAATTTACTGTAAGGTTGAAGTTTTTTAAACCTTCTTCAGACACTCCTGATAGTATCACATCCTCGCTTTCTCCTTCCTTCAAAGTCAAAGGTGAAGATAAATCAAAGCCCAAAGCTTCTAATTCAGGAGCTCTTCCCAACTCGAGCGGCACTTCAAACTCCCATTCTTTTTTATTCACGCTTTCATTCACTGTGATATTAAACGCTCCAAAACCTCCCTGCCTGTCAATATCTATCGACAAAGAATACATATTGCCTGCCTCGACATTTTTAATAGTAAAATTTCTGGAAAATTCTTCACCTGATGTATTTGTCATTTGCAAGCTTAGCTTTAAAAGCTTGCTATCAGGCACTGAGAAAAAGCCATACCTTTCTTCCTCTTTATCAAACAACAATTCACCTTCTTGATTGCTGACAATAGTGCTATATGTCGCAAAGCCTCGTTTGATTTTATCAGAGTAGCCTATCTTTATTCCAAAATTCGCCATAGAGCACTTTACTACAACTGGAGTTTCAAGAAATGGCAATATTTCAAATTCCTTCTCTCCTGAAAATATAGGCGTTTCAAAAATCGCTGGAATCATCTTTTCAGAACTAGCTTCAACAGTATATTCACCTGCTGCCAGATCCAGACTCTTTGGCATATCGCTAAATTTTTCAAAAAATCGGATAACTTCATTTTCTTGGTAAATCTCAACGCTAAAATCATTGATATCCATATTGAAACCTTCATCATGATCTTTATTATCCTCCACAGGAATCAAAATGTCTCCCGAATGAAGCCTCATCGTCATTACGCCATAGGAAGTTGCCGAAAATTCTTCCGACTCATCCTTGCAAGCAAGAAAAAGAAATAAAACAGCTAAGCATAAATATTTAAAACTGTTAAAACCCGTCTTACTGGATTTGATTATCTGTTCCATATCCTCGTTACTTGGATTCAACTATTTCAATACTCAAAGTCTCTTGCAATGACTCTCCTGAAAGATCTGTCATCCTAACGACAAAATCATGAGTATCAAGTCCAAATAACCCAAGTGGCTCCATAAACGCGCTTATATCAAAAACCACTTCGGTTTGCCCTTTGATCGGTTCATCACCAATAAAGCCCAAAGCTTTCAATGAGGCTTCAAGCTCTGATCCTTTTTCCAAATTCGCGAGATCAAATTCACTTTGCAGATTAAGCTCAGCTAAAGCTTCTGGTGTAAGCTTATCCGAAATTATCTCAATCTCCAGTTTGTCAATACCTGTGGCAGCATTTATCAATACTCTGACATCCGCGTCTTTAATGCCTCTTTCCACCTGAACTACTTCCTTTATATCAAAACCTATCCCTTCAATAGAATTTTCATCATTATCATTTGGGATCTCTATGTCAATATCTTTGTCATTAGTACTCGTATCAACTTCTATTTCGAGAGCAACGCCACCTTGTCCTAATCTAGGTTTGAAGACAATCTTATGATAATCCCTTGGAGCAACATCTTCTATTTTATACACTTTTTCAAATGCTTCTCCATCTACAGGATCGACATTCAAAACTATCGTTAATGGAGCGACGCTAAAATAACCTGCTCGTGATTCCGATTTTTGAAAAACTAAACTACCAAGTCCATTAGATACTGTAGCTTCATATGATGAAAAATATTGATTAAAATCTTCAGCGTAATCAATAGTAACCATCATGTTGCCTAAAGTACACTCCAAGTCAATTTGCGATATTTCACCAGTTGTAATTGTAAATTCTTTCTCGCCTAAATAATATGGCATATCAAATCCCGCATTAGGCACAGGCATTGACTCTGCTGTTATCGTATAATTACCTCCACTTAAAGCAATTGAAACGGGCATTTCTCCATACCTTTCGTAATTCTTTACCAAAAGCCCATGCGAGTCTCTAACTTGCACTCTAAAATCTTCAACGTTCAAGTTTTCAGACTTCCTTGATGATGCGCTTAGTTCTATAACTTCATTGTTGTTTGACAAACTCATTCTAAGTTCGCCAATTCCTAATGATCCATTAGGTTCATATTCAAGCATATTGCAAGCGCAAAAAAATGACGCCGTTAATAATGTGAATATTATTTTCACTATTGCCTTCATAATATTTTATCTATTTTTTGTATGTCAAAAAATCAATTCAAAATCATCAACATACAACACACTACCTTCATGCTTTCTATCCTCTCCCGTAATTTCATTAGCAGACTTGCTGTATGTTTTAAGGTCATTTTCATCCTTGCTGGATTGGCACATCACCAACATATGCGTCGCTTTAATATCTCGTTTAGAATAATCCAATTTAATTTCAATCTGCTGAAAAACATCCTGACGAATTCCTGAAACCCATTCTCCTTTAGCTATTTCAGTTATTTCGCCATTGTTTCGATTTTCAAGCTTGATGTATACATATGCCTGATCATCTTCAAAAGGCAAATACTTGGTCCAAAACCTCAATGCCGAAGGCCTTGAAGCATACGGGATTCCCAATTCATATTCTTCTGGATCATACTGATACTCTCCTAAAAAAAGTTTGCCTGCGGCCCTCTTGTAAACAATTGACCCAGAGCCTCCCACATGCGTATTACCATTGCCATATCCTACAGTTGCTATTTCAGCAGAATACTTTCCTTGCTTTGCGTCTAAGCTTGGCTTTGTGCCGGATAGTGAGTTATAATTGTATGTAAATCGTCCTCTATGCTCTGTGGTTTTCTCATTGACTGTTTCCCAAGAACCATTTTGATCCGAACCAGCATACCATTTGGATACTGGATCATAAGGCACAAAAACAAATGAACCTCCCGGAGCAACAACTTCCTCCGACCATGATTCCATATCCGAGTTGGGAAGTTGTATCGCACTTTCTGTAGTCACTCCATATTCAGTGGTGTGCTTTTCCAAATATTTAAGTCTTATTTGATAATTTGTACCCGGAGTTAAATCTCTTACATTAGCTATAAAAGAGTTGTCTTGCCATTCAAACACACTTTCAACTTGCGTCCAAACAACTCCGTGTTTGGCTTCAACGACAAGCTTTTCTCTATTACCTTTTTCCATTGTTCCATTCACAATCAAATGCTTGGCCCACACATCACCTTCATGAATGTCATTTAGCTCATAAAGAGCGGGATCAATAGTGATGCTTAGCTTAGGAGAGCATACCTTTCTTTCAAAGAAATCTGTCGCTTCCAAATCAAATTCATATAAGCTTGAAGACTCTCCCTGAGCTCCCAGATTTTCTGTTAAAAGACTAAAATCGACGCTGGCAGTTGATTCTTCCCATATGCTTGGGGACGAAATGACCCCTTTGCTCTCCAAAAATGACCTTTGAGCTGGAGTCAAATCAGCTAGTTCATATGTTTTTTCCCATCCTTGGTTTATTAATTTATCCGAATGGACATTTAACTTCAATGAAATCAATGCTCCTTCAGCTTTCACATCAAACGCAACCTCGCTGCCAAAGCCTTCAACCAATCTTAACTCATTTGCCTCTTCAAAACCAGTCAACTCAAAAGATGGCTCTTCAAGACTAATCCAGTCCATTGGAATTGTAAACTCAAGGCCTATATCCCGAGTTGTTTCATCTACTACCAGCAAGATGGATGATTGGCCATCCTTATTCTGAACATCGAAAGTAATTCTAAAGTGATCCTGGGCATGCACATCAACAATCTCTTTCAACGCAAGGATTTTTGTCAATTGTCCTTGATCGTCCAACTCTTTTAGACGTATGGTTAATGCGCCTACATTGAAAAATCCGCTTCTCTGCTCCTCTTTTTCAAATACCAAAAGCCCTTCGGCATTACTTACCTCCGTTTCATAATGATCGTAATAAGCTTTAAATTCATCGGTGTAAGACACGCTCACCTTCACATTGGCTTGCTGGCATAATACTTTAACGCTAGTCGTCTGATTGGAAAGTATCGAAACTGCTTCTTTTCCGCTATAGAATGGATCATCAAATGAGGCATTCCTTTCCAAACCAGAATATGCTTCAACAACATATTCGCCTTCTTCCAATAAAACTTCACTTGGCATGCTTGCGAAACTTTCATAAGACTTGACAACTTCTTCTCCTTGAAGAAAATTGACCGAAAACTCCGACACGTCAATATCCTTTTCCTTGTCAACTTCTATTTCATTCACAAAATGACTTTGAAGCTCCAAAGTAACTCGTCCCATTTTCCGCAAGGATTCAGCCCCGTCCTCGCAAGAAAACATGATGAAGGCCAAAACCCCCATACACAGTAAAAACTTACATTTCATATCATTCCTTAATACAATAATTGCTTGAATACAATAAAGCAATACAAAAAGTAAAAAATAACATTCCCCTTATCCCTCAAATGCATAGCATCCGACTTACAACGAAATATTAATATTATTATTGCGACAGGACTGTTATGAAAAGCTAAACGAAGTCAATTTTATACTATCCTTGCAGATTATTGTTAGCAAATACATATTCATGAAAATCATGAGATCAATTATGCTCATCTCGTTAGAAAACATGAAATTGCCATATAAAAAAAATGCCTCTCGGATTAATCCAAAAGGCATTTGATTAAAGAACTGTATTTCTAAATTTAGTTATTTTGTAGCTCTAAGACCGCCAAGTATTGCTCATGCTCATCAGTATACTTAACATTCATATTAAAGCCAGCTTTATTGGCCAAACTATTCATCATTTTTTGATCGACATAAACCCATCCAAACCAATCGCTTTTATTTCCATGATACTTGTATCTGAATTTTACTTCACCATAATATTTATCAAAAGGCAAAGGTTCTCCTTCATACAAATACGCTAAATCGCTGGAATCAAAAACTATTCGTCCTTTAGGCGTCAATAACTTTTTTAACTTTTCAAGCAATACAACTACATTTTCAACTTTTTGAGCCAAGCCAATACCATTCATCATCAGAAGTATTGTATCGAATTTTTCATTTTCCTGCATCTCAAAAATATCAACGCATTCAGCATCCTCCACGCCACGAGCCTGCATTAATTGCACAGCCAAAGGAGAAATATCAATGCTTTTGACTTTATGCAATCTTTTAGTCAGCATCAAACTATGTCTTCCCGCTCCTGCACCAACATCCAAAACCTTCCCCTTGCATAAGTCAATAGATTTTTTTTCCAATAATGTCAGATCCTCTTCATCATAAAAGAAAACTTCCACGGGCATATCCTCAGGATTTCCATAATCATTTTGCAATGTAAATGTGGCTTCATCATCTCCCGTAAAATAATCCCACAAACCTTCACCGTATATATCTTTCATTTATCAATTCAATATAAATATTCAAACGCGCTTTTATAGGCTTGTTGCTCATCCACGTAGTCAAGCAAATTGCCGTAAAAATCATTATGTCCCAAAGTTGCGCTGTCACCAATCATCATCAAGTATTTTCTCGCCCGAGTCATCGCGACATTCATTCTTCTGGTATCAGCTAAAAAGCCTATTTCATTTCTCTCATTTGAACGAACCAATGAAATAGCTATTATATCTCGTTCCTGACCTTGAAATGAATCAATAGTATTCACTGTCACTAAATGAGAAATACTCTTAAAAAACTCATCCTCTTCGATCATTTCAGTCAATAATTCAACTTGAGCTTTATATGGAGAGATTACTCCAATAGTATATTCATGCTCTTCATAAGGCTCCAACAAGCTCTTTAGCCTTTTTATTAAAAGATCTGCTTCATCTTTATTGAAAAGGCTCCTTGTTTCCCTATTCTGGCCTTCTCCAAAACCGCAGCCAGCAGTATCAACAAACTCCAACACTTCTTCAACTTCCCCAAGCGTATGGTGGGCTACTGAGTCATGTGCTTTCAAATTGCCATTATAAAATGCTCTGTTTGAGAAATTCATGATTTTCTCATTCATTCTGTATTGGGTATCCAGCATTTTATCAACTTGCTTTGTGCCTACAATTTTTTCAAACAAAGTATTCAACAACTCTTTTGCCTCATAGGACTTCACTGTAGGCGGCAATTGGCAATGGTCGCCTGCCAAAATCACCCTATTGGCTCTTTTCATTGGCAACCAGCAAGCCGGCTCCAAAGCTTGAGTGGCTTCGTCAATGATCAAGGTTTCAAACACTACATTTTTCAAAAGATCATGCGTCGTGCCAAAAGGTGTGCAAGTCACAACATCGGTCTTCTCCATAATGTCATTGATTATGTAGTGCTCCAGTTGAAAGGCCTGCGCTTTTAATAAATCCACGTCTCTCAAAAGCGTCTTTCTTTGCATACGCTCTTCCGGACCAAACTTTCGCTTATATTTATAAGCCATTTTCCTTAGTTCCTCGGCCTTTTTCTTGATGCCTTTCAAACTTCGGTAATCTTGATGGTTTGTGATTTTCACATCAAGCGTTTGCTTAAGCGTTTGATCGGTGACTCTTGCCGGATGGCCCAATCTAAGCACGCTTACGTTTTGCTCTGTAAGTTTGTCCGTCAACAAATCAACCGCGGCATTACTGGGCGCCACAACAAGAACATTTTTTTCCGTCTTCAACAAATGCCTAATGAGTCTGACAACTGTGGTTGTTTTGCCTGTCCCTGGAGGGCCATGGATAATCGCCGCATCTCTCGCAGAAGCGGCATAATTCAAAGCGTCTTCTTGGCTGAGATTTAATCCCGAATGCTTAAAGGCCTCTAAGGCGTTGAAGCTTGGCGCAACTTCTCCCACCAACACTTCTCTCAGCTCCGCTAATCGATCGCCTTTGGCTTCAATGACATCATCCATTGCTTTCTCCAAAGCTTTGTAAGTTCCTTCGTCAAAAGTCAAATTAACCCCTAATCTTCCATCCTGAGCCCATTCAGGCAATTCATCTTCCTGCAAGGTTATACGCATGCGATCTTTTTTGACATAATTGACAACACCCTGCACACGGTCTTTGCCTATTTCATATCCATCCGCATTGGAAAAAAAATAAATTGAATTTCCTGCTTGAAAACTATGCTTTTGATCAAGCCCCTGAGTTCTTTCAATATCTATGGTCAATCTTTCGGCTGTTCCGTAAAAGTGCTTATTGAGCACTACCGGATACCAACAGATCCCTTCATCCACCTGATCTTTCAGGCTCGTATTCAACAATTTGTTTTTAAAATATTTTCGTTCCTCTTTCCGCTCAATAAGCAATAATTCTTTAACTTGCTTGAGCTTTTCCTGAGCTTTAGTCATGTAATCTTTGTTATTTCGCTAAAACCGAAATGAATCGGTTTGCTTATAAATAAACATATCTATATGAACATATTATCCCACTTGTACCTTTCGAAACCTACTGATCAAATGTTCGGCAACTTTATTGGAGATTTCGTCAAAGGTAAACAATATATGCAATACTCGAAAAGCATTCAAGAGGGGATTTTATATCACAGAGCTATCGATGAGTATACAGATAATCACATAATCACAAAGGACTGCAAAAGGAAAATCTCAAAATACTTAGGCCACTTTTCAGGCGTGGCTGTTGATTTGTACTTTGATCATTTTCTTGCGAAAAAATTCCATCTGTATAGCGATAAAAGTTTGACTCAATATCTGGATGATTGTCAGTTGCATCTTGCCAACTATAAAAACCTTATGCCTGACGGAGCCATACTCGTTTTTAAAGGCGCTTTTGAAAATCAATGGATTCTCAAATACCAAACTTTGCAAGGCATGCATGAATCCTTAAGAGGCATAGGGAGAAGAACTCGTTTTGACAATAATTTATTGGAGGCCTCTAGAATCTTATTGGATAACTATGAGTTCTTTGAGAGTAGTCATCATAGTTTTTGGCAATCGATAAACCAAGAAAAAAGCACATTGATAAGCAATAGCAAAAAATAAGGCCCGTCATAAATGACAGGCCTCAGAATTTCATTAAAAAAGTTATTGTAGATTATATAACTGTTACATTAACAGCATTCAAACCTTTTCTTCCTTCTTCTAATTCAAATTCTACAGAATCTCCTTCTTGAACTTCACCAGAATTCAACCCTGAAACGTGTACGAAGTACTCATTACCTGTACCATCTTCAATAATGAAACCGTAACCTTTAGTTTCGTTGAAGAATTTTACTTTGCCTTTATTCATTTTATTAATTATTAATGTAATTGACATAAAAGTAAGGAATTAAAAAGTCAATGCCCTACTTTTTCCGAATTTTATTTTTAATTATTTCAGTAATGCCTTTCAGAATGAAAAAAAACAAACTAGACCTTTTGTTTGTCCTTTCTCAAAATAAATATTTTTTCTGCAAATATTTTAGAAACTCGAGGCCGTTTTTGGTTCTGTCAACAGCTTTTCAAACTGAGCCCAAATGCCTGAATGCGAATTATCTTCAGCATTTTTCAATACATAATCCTTAACTAAGTCCTCTCCATAATTATAGTTCAAGACATAGCTTCTGTAAGTTTCCACAAAACTTATTTTTCTTTCTTTTTCCGCTTCCGTTGGAGAAAAATCATATTTTGCCAAAAGCTCCTTTGCCTCTGCCCTATTGATCTCTCCATCCACAAGCTTTCTTCCAATATCATTTCTTGCAAAGTTCAATCGTTCCATCAATTGGTATACTTTAGCATAATTCTCAGCTTCGGCCTGATCCAGTCCAGCCAATGGAAACAGAACATCTCTTTCATAAGCGACACGCTCATCATCAGGAAAAGCCACTTGGATACCAAAATCCGCGCTTCCTTCCGCTAAAAGAGATTGCGGGCTATACAACGGATAAATCGAATACTCCATCCATCCTTTCTTTTTGACCAACTCGCTTTCCAATAAGGTGTTAAATACATGATGCCCTGGATAGCCTTCATGACTTGCCCAATCGACAGCGCTTTCTATATAGACAGGAACACTTGTATTAATCTGAATAACACTATAGCTATTGCCTTTGAACCAATTGTACGCAGACCATGAAACACCCTTAACATACTCCACCTTAAAACTTTCATTTTCAGGTAGTTTTATATATTTAGAGGTTCTTTTTCTAGCTTCTTCTATAGCAGTCTTCAGCACTTGGTCCAACTTATCCTCCGGTATTCTAAACTTCTCTTTATAAGCGATATACCTTGTTTGCAAATCCCCATTCCCAGGCACCAATTTATCCAACTCATTCAATAGGCTGTCGTAATGATCCATAGAATTATTCGGTGCTACCGCATCGTAAAGAGCTTTTGATTCTTGATCGAAGGTAAGCTCTTTGCCTCTGAACATTTCATAGTTTGTTGCTAGAGACTTAATTTGCTTGCTCAAATACGCCTTTCGATTAGCTTCTTCTGATTCTATCGAATTAATTTGCTTCAACAGAAGTTGTATATCAGCTCCTATTTCTTCCAACTTTTTTAAACTGTCCAACGTAGCTTCTTTCTTGGGAAGCAATTTATCCGGACCGAAATAAGCATCTACATAACCGTCATGGAACTCTCCATACTCAAGAGCCGTTGACACAAAATTAGTCGCTACCTCATTCAGAGTGATTGATTTTTTTGTTTCTTCAGAATTGCTTTTTGAAGCTTTGGAACATCCTCCAAGAGCCATAATCGCAAACAATGCCGAGCCTATAGTAATCTTTTTAATCATAGCACTCCGTCCTCCATAGACTGCTTGTAAATGGTTTTACTCAAATCCCTAACAATTCTCTTCATGTATTCAGGATTTTCCGTTCTCATTCTTATGGACCAAACCAGCGGATACTCTTTCCCTGAGTTTAAATCATAATACCTAGCTTCAGTTCTCAATATCATCTTTTTATTATAAAGAGGCTCATCCTTTTCCAATGCCTTGTTTTTTTGATAAACATCGAAATAATACTGATCCATTATGTTCACCAAGCCTGTAGATGGTTTATAATAAGTATTATCTACTTTTTTAGTTTCTTCTTTATACTCCACGATTCTCAAAGTATATACGCCGTCATATCCATCAGCAAGCATCTCTTTTACGATCAAATCCTTGTCAATATTAGGCTCTTTCAAACTATCAATTAGAATATGCCCCGCAGTCATGTCATATCCTTTTTTGGTAAAATATGAAGCAAACTTGTCTTCAAACTTTATAGCTCCTTCTTTTCTATCACCAACAAAAAATACGATCATTTTTCGTTTTTCTTCCGGTTTAAACGACTTCTCCATGTAATTCTGAGTGACAACAGATGGAGCGCATCCAAAGGTGGCAACCAAAATAAATAAAATTACGAATTTCAAGTTTCTCATAGTTCAAATTGTTTGTAGCAAATTATAAAAAAATAAAAGCAAGTAAAATATTAAATGCATGATTTATATCCTAAGCTGCGCGAATTTTCAAGTGCCCTGTAGCTAGATACTATTTAAAAGACTCCGTGATGGCCTTTCTCGCTTTTAATATGTATTTAGCTGTATCAAGAGGGTTAATTCCTTTATACTCTCTAAAATTTCCATATTCATCTTCGCATTTTTGGTACCCTGTAAACTCTGTGTGGAATCGTCCCTTGCCGCTAGTCCTAGAATTAAAAATAGCTGGATACTCCAAAGCGGTCTTTAATGGCATACGCCCTTCCAGATAAAACTGGTTTTGGTCAAAATATGGAGAATCAACCTCGCCACGCATTTTCACCACATCGTTTACAATTTCGCCAAGCAAGGATTCTTCAGCTACAACTTTAAACGCCATTATAGGCTCCAAATACTCCGTGCCCGCATTCACCAAACCATCCATGATTCCCATAGGCGTGGCAATGACAAAATCAGAAGGTCTTGTATGCACTTGATGTTCTTCAGCAGCAATCATTGTTACTTTGACATCGGTTACTGGCCAGCCTTTCAGCCCTTGCTTCAATGCTACAGGCACCGTTTTCTCCACTTCATTTTGGTATTTCCGTTGCAATTCGCTCACAGGAACTTCTGATTTATATTGAACTCCTGCCCCTCTTTCTGTCGGTTCAATTAAAAAAGTAATAATTGCCCAACAAGGCTTAGGCATCCAATAACATACATAGCCTTGAGCAGATGAAGCTACTGTTTCCATATATCGGATCTGAGGTCTTCCGCAAGAGGCTTCCAAGCTAAATCTGTTACGCAGCGTTTTTTCAATGATTTCCATCTGCATATCCCCCATCACATCAATATGAAACTCTCTTTCATCCTTATGCCACATGAAATTGAGTCTTGGATTTTCCAAATTCAATTGTATTAGTGCCTTGGACAATTTTGAATAGTCCGAGTCAGCAACAGCTTTGACATCAACAGTCATCAATGGCGCTTCCATCTGACTATTCAATTCCAAATAACTCGAGGTCCCTATTATATCTCCATTTTTCAGCTCGCTAATTCCGGTTATCACCCCTATTTCTCCAGCTGACAGCTCTTCGACAATTTCATATTTCAAGTTAGCTGATCGTTGAATTCTAGTCGTTTTAACATCCTCATCCAAACCAACCACTTTGACATTCTGTTTATTTTTTAAAGTTCCTGAAAGCACGCGGATGTGAGCGGACAAACCCATATTGGCATCTTCTTCAATCTTATAAACGACAGCTGATAGTTCTTGATGCGATTGGTCAGGTTCTGGAAAGAAACAATTGATATACTCTAGCAATTCCGAAATGCCTTCATTGTTTTTTGCCGATCCCATCAACACAGGAGCAAGTTCACAATTTTCAACCAAGCTTTTCAATAAATCAGCAACCTCTTCCTTGTGGATATTTCCACCTTCAAGATATTTTTCAAGCAATTCTTCATCATGAACAAAGAGTTGTTCAATAAACTGCTCATCCAATTCATCATGATTCAAATAATCATAAAGGCCTTCCTCGGAATTTTGCACACAAACAAGCAACTCCTTTTTCGTTTCCTTTCTCAACTCATCCAATACTCTTTCCGTGTCCGCACCAGCGCGATCCACTTTATTAATAAATATCATGAATGGAATTTTCAACCGCTCGATCGTTTTCAAAATAGAGATGGTTTGCGATTGCACTCCTTCAACAGCGGAAACTAACAAAATTATTCCATCGACGGCTTTTAAGGCGTACTCTACTTCAGATGAGAAATCAACATGACCCGGTGTATCAATTACATTATATATGCAGTTGTTTAATTCAAAAGAAAAGCTTGACAACCTGATAGATATTCCTTTTTCCCTCTCAATGGCATCGTTATCGGTAAATGCGCTGCCCTTATCAACGCTTCCAGCTTCTTTCAACAGGCCAGAATGCAGTAAAAAATGCTCGCACATGGTCGTTTTGCCAGCATCCGCATGAGCCATTATTCCTATATTGCGTATTGACATAAATCAAATTTCATTGGATTTATGTCAAAAATAGAAATCTATTTCGAATTAGCTGCCAGTTTGAAGACAAATATTCTGGACATCGGGTAATTGAAAATCAAGGCAATCGTATAGCCTATAAGCGCCTTTATCAATGGAGCTAAAGTGGAACTGATCGTGACAATTCCCAATATATTAAACATCCCAAAAGCCAAAATGGAAGCGAGTATAGATAAACCAAAAGCTGCTATCAAAGGGTAATAATTCGCAGGAATATGAAAAGGGAACAAACGCTCCAATACATTTGGCTTCAAACTAACCCCTGACAGTTCATCATTAGTTCTTAAATCCTTGAGAATTACATATCCCAAAATCAACGGCATGAAAAAAGCCGTGGCGACAAGATCAAAATAGAAGCCTCTGAACCCAAACACTGGAATTGCGGGTTTTGGCAGGTACATAAAAGACGCCACCAATAAATTCGCGATGAAATTTATCATTGACAACTTTAGCAAATACCTATTTTTTAAATACTTATCCATACTATTCATACATGTCAAACGGCCAATACCCGCCTAAATTGTTGACAATTACTTCACAATAATTTAATTCATTGTAACTACGGAATGCATTTTCTACAATTTTTTCCTGTTAAATGAATCAAAAACATTTGATATCGTAAAAATTTGCATTATTTTCAATTGTTTTCGATTTCACTAAAAAATAATATATGATTAATTGATTACCATGATACCTAGAACATTACAATCACTACTACTAATCTGCACCCTGCTTTTTTCATCTAAGGCATTAGCGCAAAATGCCAAGCAACTGAAGGAAAGAGCTGAAACTGCCTTCAAAGAAGAGCAATATTTTGAAGCAGCGACAATGTATGAGAAGCTTATACAAAAGGATCCTGAAAGCGCTTCCGAGTATTTATTCAAATGCGGTGAGTGCCACCGAAAAAGTCTAAATTACGTAAAAGCCAGAGACTATTTTTTCAAAGCTTATAAAAAGAATTACAAAGACACTCCTCAAAGCTTGTTCTACTATGCTTTGATGCAGAAAAACCTTGGGATATTCGACAAAGCTTTAAACAGTTTTGAGAAGTACATCAATGACTCGACGAGTTTCAAAGACACTAAAGTGAAAGAGTACAAATACACTTTGGGTAGAGCAATTGTGGAAAAAGACGGAATTGTCCTTGCGCAAAAAGATTTTAAAGAAAAAGCGCACCAAGAAGATAAGATCAGAAGACTTGGCAAGCCTGTTAATTCCAAATACAACGATTATGCGGCTTTTGCCATGTACAATGATTACAAAATCATGTTGACATCAAGCAGAATCAACAGCGATGATGCTCAACTAGGTAGGTATGGAGAAGCAATGGATAGAAATTACGCATTCCAAGGAACAACAAACGGATGGAGAGAAATATCAGAAACTGCTCTTTCAAGCATTGGGGAAGGTGATGCCTATGGAACGGTTTCATTCAATAAAGACATCACTGAAATGTACTTTACGGCATGCTTTATTGAATTTGAAGGCTGCGGGATATTCAAAGTAAGTAAAACTGAAAATGGATGGTCAGAGCCAGCAATGGTTAATAAAAACATCAATAAGCCTGGTTCCGACAATAAGCAACCCTTCTTGACGGAAAATGCTGATACATTGTATTTTGTATCGAATAGAAAAGGCGGATTTGGAGGTTATGATATTTGGAAATCGGTTATTGATCCAAATACCAATGATTGGGCTGAGCCTATTTGCTTAGGCGGGCATATCAATACAACAGAAGACGAAATGGCTCCTTCATTCATTTCAGGTCTTTTATATTTTTCATCCAATGGACACCTTACCTATGGAGGCCAAGACATCTATTATACGTACATGGATGATAGCATCGAAAACCCGCAAAGCTATCACTTAAGCTATCCATTCAACAGCGAAGGGGACGATATGTACATCTCCCTGTTAGGCAACAAGAAAGGTTATTTATCTTCAAAACGTAAAGGAGGCTTGGGCAACTTTGATATATACACTTTTAATATCAGCGATATCGAGCCTTTCAATATCAAAAGAGAGACTATGTCAATCATCGCTTCACATACGAAGATATTAAAACCTAGCGATTTGACTCCTTCCAAAAAGGATAAACTTGTAAAGGTTCCGCCTAAGTTCATGAATGTTTATTTTGATACAAACAGTACTGTATTGAATGCGCAAAGCAAGAATTTATTGAATGAAATCACTGAATTCATTGCTAATAATCCGAACATCAAAATGACTATCACTGGACACGCAGACAATACAGGTTCAAAAGCTTATAATGTCAAGCTTTCCGAGAAAAGAGCAAAATCAGTCGCGGAATTCTTGTCTTCAAATGGTGTTTCAAGCAAGAATCTTAACATTGAATTCTTTGGCGATGAAAAACCTGATGCTGAAAATGAAGCCGAGGAAAGCGGAAGAGAACTTAATAGAAGAGTTGAATTTTCATATAAATTCATTGACTAGGTCATAGTTTTTAACATTCAACGATATAAAAAATTAATAACAGTATGATTCGCTCTGCTGTTATTTTTTTTGCTTAACAAATATAGATCAAACCAAATCACTGATACTAAGTCTTATTAGAATAAAAGTAAAATAAAGCTTTAAATATGCTAAGACTAGTTGATTGGATAGGTTTTCTTGGAGTTTTCTTAATTTTAAGCGCATATATATTGAATATGACGTCAGTTCTAACCAAGAATAGCTACGCTTATATTATTCTCAATCTCATCGGATCTTTTCTAGCTTGCACAGCGTCAATTATGATGCAATATATACCTTTTGTAATTCTGGAAGGTGTCTGGGCTTTAGCATCCTTATACGCTTTCATACGAAAAATATTTTCCGCCCAAGATTCAAGCAAAACCAACCCATAAAAAAAGCCATTGCGAAACAATGGCTCATTATAATATCATTAGATGATTAGAACTACATTTGACTTTCCAAAGAAAAGAATGTTTGAAAGCTCGTTCTATTTTCTCTGATATCGTATTTGAATTTTTTAGTTTGGTCAATATTTCTTATTCCATTCAAATTTAGTTTAACCACATTCTCTCCTTCCGGCAAAGCCATGCGTGTGTAATAAATTGAATGGGGCAAAGTTTGCCAATTTCTGGTATCAGCTTTTTCCGTGATTGCTCCAAGCAAGCTTACTGCCAGCCCTAGCCCTTCATTTTTCTCTCTAGCAGCCATAGCGGCAGCTTGTTTGAAAGCAACTCTTAACAATGATTTTCCAAATGTTGCAAGCATGCGTTCATTCAACACCTTGAAAGAAATTGCGTTCACATTTTCTCCCAAGTCAAAAGTAGAAATCTGGCCATTTGCCTCAAGATTGGCACCTGTGAAAATTGGTTTTCTTTCCAAATACTTTGGAAATGCCACTCTTATGAAATTCAAATCCGAAAGATCTCCATCACCGGGATCAAATCTAAAAGGAAATGTTATTCCTCCCAACTCTGGACTATCAAAAGTCACAAATCCAGGTCCTCCATGCACAACAGTAAAGTTAATGCTCCATTCATCTTTGACAGGCCCCAAACCATTATTCCAGAAAAACACCAAGCTTCCTTTGCCTGCCATTGGCTCGTGTTCGTATTTCATTCCAAACTCTTTCTCATAAGCCTCCACCTCATCATAAAAGCCTGTCAAGTATGCAGTGCGAAGAATGTCTTTTTTCAACTGCTCGGGAGGTCCAATGCTGAATAATCGTGTATACTCGCCTTTGTAAATTTTATATGCGTTTCTATAAGCGATAAACGCATCATTGTAATTCAAGTCCGACTCGTACAGAATTCCCATTAAGTTATGGACAAAGGCGTCTTCCTTGAATTTGTTTTTGGATTTGTATTTATCCGCCAATCGATAAGACAAGTTATTCAAACGTCTGCATTCAACCAAAGCAGCTTCAATGTTTCCAAGCTTCATATAGTTCATTGCTTTGTAATACAATACGTAAAGTCTTTCTTGATCCTCGCCGGGGTAAACAGTAGTCATCGGGTTAATGACAAATGTCAAAGCTTCATTTAAATAATTCTTAGAATAGTCTTCCGTAAAAATAAAAGCTTTCTCAAACCAGTAATTGCTTTCCTCGTATCGTCCCAGCAAATGCAGTACTGTGCCTTGGTTTACAAAATATAAGAATCGTTCTTTCCCTTCAGCAGCTTTCTTCTTGGATGAATTCAGCGTCTTTTCAGCTTCATCCAATCTCCCAGAAATAAATTCTTGGTTGAACTTAATGTTTTTTTGATAATATGTGGCGCAAGAAAAGGCCAATAAACCAAAAGTAACAATCAGAATCAATCTTTTCATAAAGATTCAAAATTGGTGTTAATGCAGTATTATGTACAAAAAAATAAAGATAGCTACGAAGCTATCTTTACTGATCAATCAATAAATAGTCGCGACTATTAATTATTGATATATTTCTTGATAGTTTCACTATTTCTCCAAACTTTTTCATTGGTTTCCAAATCATCCAATTCCAATGAAACAGTGTATGAAACTACTTTTTCTTTCTTATATTCATCTGTCACAGAATTAATCTGTCCAAACATCATAAAGTCAGCGCCAAGCTCTCTACCCCATTTTTTAGCAGTCTCCTTTGATGCAAACTCTTGTTGCTCCGCTCTTTCTTGTCTAAGCTTCTCTCTGAATTCGTTATTTTGAACAACTCTTACTTTTCCTGAATTGATGAACTCATCCTCTACAGCTCCAATAAATACATCCGGATTGATATGCTCTGCCGTTTTGTTCTTGAAAGAGCCTACGATAACAACCGGCTTGCGATTATGCGTTCTTTCAAATTCCTGTATCCAATGCGCTGACAATACATGGTCAATCATTCCTTGCGCAACTTTTCTATCATCCGAATCATTCCATCGTCCGCTGAGGTCTATCGTCTGATCTGGACTAACTCGTGTAACTTTTCTAGAACATCCAAATGCGAATAGAACCGCTAAAAACAAAATTCCTAATAGACTTTGAAATCTTCTCATATCCAAAAATTTTATAATAATTTTAATTTCCACCCAAACTAAAGATAGATTTTCCAAAAAACCTAAATCTGATACAACTTTAACGATTTATTCCCTAAAATGATGCGGAAACTTTTAAATTTAAAAATCGGTCGGAAAGATAATTTGGCACAGCGAAGCTTGTCCCGTTAATATCCTTGATCCAGGAATAGGACACGACATTATTAATCCCAAATACATTCAACAGCTCCAAGCCTAAAGACAGATTTGAAAATCCAAACCCACCGCTTTTCTCCTCAAAATCAAAGACTTTATGAAATCCAATATCCAATCTATTGTACTCTTCACCTTTGAACGCATTGCGGAGATCAAGATTGCCCGTTGGCCCAAATGGCATGCCTGAGCCAAAGACGTAATTAACGCTTACCTTCAGTGAAGGATAGTTAGGGATATGATCTTGGAAAAACACTCCCAGAGTGATCAACTGATCCGTAGGCCTTCTAATATACCCTCTATTATCTTCCAGCAAATCTTCCTTCGTAGACAATATACCCAGAGAAAACCAAGATTGCGTGCCTGGTATGAATTCTCCACTGATCCTAAAGTCAGCTCCTGCGGCGTATGCTTTTGCTTGATTAGTCGCGTAATATCTTAATCTCACATTGTCAATATCATAAGGAATAACATTGTCCAAAAACTTATAATACAACTCGCTTATAAACCTAAAATCCCTGTCCCAGATCTTCAACTTATAATCCATGCCAGCTATAATATGATAAGATGTCTGAGCTTTCACGTCTTGATTGATTTGACCGTCAAAGCCTCTCAATTCTCTATACATACCCGGCTGATGGTAAACTCCTGCCGCCAACTTGAAAAAGATATCCCTGCTCCACGCAGGCTTGAAAGAGTACTGCATTCTTGGACTCAATAACACCTGCGATGAAAAATCCCAGTATGTAACCCTAGCTCCATATGTCAATACATGTTTTTGATCAAAAATAGATGTATGCTGTATATAAGCGAAGTATTGTGATGAAGTTAAATTGTTTTGAGCATTAACTGAATTCAACAAGTTTCCATATCCATCATTCTCTTCATACTCATATTCATTTACTTCATCATTGAAACTCTGAACAATAGCACCAGCTCCAAATGCGAGGTATTGTCCAGTGTTGATTTCCCATTCATTTCTATTTTCAATAGTATAGCTCAACATTTCAAGAGAATTTCTGCCATATCGATAATTCTCTCCAATCTCTTTCCCCTCTTCATTTGGATTGTCTGTATTTGATTCGCTTAATTCATTGATATAATATTGAGTTTGCACATCAAATCGCTCTCTTTCGGAAGAATGCGCTACTGACATGATCAAATCCGATTTGTAACTATCTGAAAACCTATGCGAAAGCCTCAAACCGGACTGCAACGTATTATACCACATTTGCTCTTGTCCATCAAAATAAAGATTAACATTTTTGATTTCATTGACAGTCCCAAATGACTTGACAACTTGCTCGGGATAAATTTTATAATCATTTTGAGCGTAGCCAAATAAAATTCCCAAAGTGGTTTTTCCTTTATTCTTGCTATTTAAATCGATCTCCGTATAATTTTGAATATCGACAAATCTAGGAAAGACGTTTCCTTGAGTTTCCAATGTCTTCACCAGTTGTCTGGAATCTTGATATCTTACACCCAGTATATTTGTAACCTTACCTTTAGCCAACGGAGTTCCCAGCATCGCGCTAGCTCCCAAAAAGGACCCTGATACTTTGCCACCAAATTTTTCGGGTGACTTGTAATCTATATTCAATACAGACGACAACTTATCCCCATATTTTGGTTGCCAACCGCCAGTGGAAAAAGAAATATCATTTACCATATCCGGATTGATAAAACTCAGACCTTCTTGCTGCCCGGATCTCGCCAGTTGAGGACGATATACAGGAACACCCATTACATAGACCAAATTTTCATCAAAATTACCTCCTCGCACATTATAGTTAGATGATAATTCATTATTTGATGTAACTCCCGCTTGTGTCGCTAGTACTTTATTAAAGTCTGAAAATGCAGAAGGGAACTTCTCAATTTGAGCTGATTCAATCTCCGTCATACTGACTTGATTTCTCTCAACATCCCTTTCCGCTACTACACTTACATTGTCAAGCATTTCCACATTAGGCTCCAAAATCAATTCAAGTCGCATGACTTTCCCTCTATCCTGTTCAGAGACTACTCCTTTATAAACCAATGTATCGTAATTAATATGCCTTACAGTCAGATGAAATTGACGATAATCCTCAGGAATCTTCAATGTGAATTGTCCTTCCAAATCCGACACTGCTCCTAAACCGACATTGCCTTCTATGATATGCGCATTATACACAGGCTCCCCGCTTCTTGAATTCACTTTTCCTCTCAATAATGTATGCTGCGCATCAGCGAAAGAGCAAAAAAAGATGAAAACCACAAATAATAACCTAAACTTCATATATGAAATATTTCCCGACAACATGATACCCAATTGACTAGTCTAGGTATCTTTAATTTTATTCAATAAATAAATATATCAAAAAACAGCTCAAAAAAAAAGGGAACGAATTTTTCATATAATTCATTCCCTAATTAATTTTCAATATTTTATTACCAGCTCTTAACGCTTTTTACCTCAATTACAGCGAAGCTTTCAAATCCGCTATAGTTTGAATAGGATCTGCAGAATTAAACACAAAACTTCCAGCTACCAAAACATTGGCCCCAGCTTCCACTAATTGCTTAGCATTGCTGTCTTTCACTCCGCCATCCACTTCGATAAGCGTATCCAAGCCTTTGCTGTCAATCATCTTTCTAAGCTTTTCCACTTTCTTGAATGTGCTGCCGATAAAAGACTGTCCGCCAAAGCCCGGATTCACAGACATAAGCAATACCATATCCAAATCTTCCAATAAAGGCTCAACTGATTCAATCGGAGAATGCGGGTTAAGAGCGATAGCCGCTTTAGCGCCTAATTCTTTGATAGTATGAATATCTTTGTGCAGGTGTCTGCTAGCCTCCGCATGAATGGAAATAAAATCAGCTCCAGCATCCACAAAGTCTTTCAAATACCTCCCCGGCTCCTCAATCATCAAATGAACATCTTGAACCTTTTTGCAGTACTTATTTATCGCTTGGCAAACAGGCAATCCAAACGAAAGGTTTGGCACAAACATTCCATCCATGATATCAATATGCAACCATTCCGCTTGGCTGTTATTAACCATTTCCACTTCATTCTTCAAATCGGCAAAATCCGCTGCCAATATTGAAGGGGCAATTATCGTATTACTCATACGACAAATTTAAATTTTCTTAAACAGATGCAAAAGAGAAAACGAGATTTTATGAATTATTGCTTGATTATTTTCGCTTTATAGCTGCTATTTCCTTGGGTAATGTTCAAAATGTAGGCGCCATCAGGCACACCTCCCGGAAAATCAAAATCAAACAATTGTTTTGGCCTAAGCTCATCGTAGCTTCTCACCGCCACAATTTCACCTACCATATTGTATAAATAGACATCAATGTTTTTGATCGGCAGATCATTTTGATACCTGATATTCAAAGCGTCGCCTCCAAATGGATTTGGGCCAACTACAAAATCCTCTTCGCCCATAGCATTGTAAAAGTATACCGAAGGCATAGGTATGCCATAGCCTATTTCATAGTTTGGATCATTCTTGTTAGAGCCGCATGCTAAAAGCACCTCTTTAAACTCTTCATTGGTCTTCCCTTCAAAGTGAGGCCATAAGCAAGCAGCGATCCCAGCGATCATCGGAGCGGAAAAAGACGTCCCATTGTCAAGAGAAACGGAACCATTGGAATTCACCACAGCGATTCCTTTGCCTAAGCCTACAAGATCCGGCTTGATGAAGCCCGCTTTTTCATAACCAAAAGAGCTAAATCCGGCTTTTTCAAAAGTATCATCCACTGCGCCTACTGAAATCACTTGCTTGACATCCGCTGGCGGAGCGACATATTTCCAGTTTACACTTCCTTCATTTCCCGCGCTACTGATCACAAGCATTCCTGCGTCAATTGCTTTTTGAGCCGCTTGACTGATCACCGCTGTTTTGCCATCCAAATCTTCCCATTCATAATCCATTCTTGGATCGTCAAAATAATAGTAGCCCAATGAACTAGAGATGATATCAGCTCCTAAGCTATCCACATACTCAGCCGCAAACAGCCAGTTATATTCTTCAAGCCTAAACTCTCTTTTAACATCTTCAGTAACACACATGATATATTCAGCTTCAAGCGCAGCTCCTCTATAATAATCGCCGTCATCCGCAGAAAGCACAGACATTACTTTTGATCCATGACTGTCATAATTGTAAACCTCTTCACCTTCATACACGAAGTTCTTAGTGCTAACTATCTGATTATTGTCTCTCAAATGCTTAAAAGCGGACAAACGATCAACTCCGACAAAACCCGCATCAAACACCGCGACAGTAACTCCTTTTCCTTTCAATCCCCTTTTATGCAAAAAATCAACCTCATGCATAGCATTTTGTGATTCGCTATTCAGAGAGTTTTCTTTTCTTCCTTTCGTTCTTTTTTTGGACTTGCTATTTGATTCAAATCTATCTGGAGCGACAAATTCAACTTTGGACACAAAACTCAGCTCAGCAATTTCTTTGTATTGAACTGAATCAACAATATCAACCAACACACCATTCATCCATTTGGTTTGCCAATGTGTTTCAACACCAATGCTATTCAACATTGCTAAATATATTTCGCTTACCGGCAAGTCAGCTTCTGTCAAATCAATGTTCTGACGAAGCCTTCTTTCTAAAGACTTAGCGCTCAAAAACTCTTCGGGCGCGCTTAAAGAATATCCCGTTCCCTCCTTGTCTTTGAAAAAAACCATATGACTTCCCATCTGGGCAAAAACACCTTGAGAAATAAGAGTGAAAACAACAGTTAAAAAAGAAAGAGAAGTTAAAGAGTAAAAGTTTTTTTGCATAGATTGATAATTTAACACACTTACTAGAAATATATGAAATTATCATAAATATGGCAACCATAAGTGCAAAATAGTTTAAAATTTGCATAAGCGATTTGATAAAGAATAAATAAACTTCAAATCGCCCATGCTTTTAAACTTTTAAATTCTACACATTTGAAAGCGCCAGCCTTCTCATAGATCGAATAGCTTCCACCACAAGCACAATAGCCATCAATAAAAGTATGGAAGCTATGCCAGCCACCATAGTGGAAGGCGTTGAATATATCAATTGAACAATCGCCCACAAAGTCATGCTGAGCATAAAAATCAATGGCAAAGCAATAAACCATGTTGGTTTTCCTTCTCTTCTCAACCACACATACACAACCAACAAAGCTATCGCCGCCAACATCTGATTCGTTGCGCCAAATACCGGCCAAATAGCTTTCCATGCAGGTATTGGATTACCAGAAGCATCCGTTAATTGAACAAAAACGAATATAGCCGGCATTGCCAAAGTTGCGAAAGAAGCTATCAACATGCCATTATCGCTTCCTTTTAGACTGAAAAATTCTTCAAAAATATAACGACCTAACCTCGTGGAGGTATCCAGAGTCGTCAATAGAAATGTTGACACAGCCAGTATGCCAAAAGTCTCCCCCATTTTATGAGGCAAGCCTAAAGCATTTAGAAAATTTCCCATGCCTGATCCAAATATAGCCAAAGGCGAAGCTGAAGTCAACGCGCTGTCCTTTGAAATCATTACTACTGTAAACAATGCCAATACAGCCAACCCTCCTTCAACCAACATCGCCCCGTAAGCCACGGGTTTAGCATCCGTTTCCTTGTCCAATTGCTTTGATGTCGTTCCCGAAGCTACTAATGAATGAAAACCCGAACAAGCGCCGCATGCCACGGTAATAAACAAAATCGGAAACAATGATCGTTGATCCAAAGTCGTCCAGTCGGTAAATGCAGGATAGCTCATTTCAAAGTCTCCAATGAGAAGCCCGATAAAGGCTCCTAGTATAGCGCCATAAAGCAAAAATGACGACAAATAATCTCTCGGTTGCAATAACGCCCACACAGGAAGTATGGAAGCCATCAAACAATACAATAGCAATAAACAGCTCCAAAATTGAATGGAAGATAATCCCAACTGGCTTGCGATACCTTCAATCGGCAAGGGATAAATCATGCCGAATCCAATTCCCAAAAACAGCAACGGAACAAAAATAAAACTCATTTTGCCCAAGGACATTCCTTTGCGAAACACCAATAAACCGAATACCACCGCCAATAAGATAAAAACACTTGACGAGCTCGCAACTGCGGGAGTATTGGCAAAGCTTGTCGCTGTCAAATCAACAAAAACTACCAATATATACACCAAAGCAAGCCATATGAACAATAACATTAGTTTATAAGCCATTGGTGACATGCATTCTTTCGCTATCTCCGCTACCGAATTGGCCCGATGTCTTATAGAAGCCATTAATGAAGCGTAATCATGCACACCTCCGATAAAAATCGATCCCAAAACGATCCAAAGCAAGGCCGGCAACCAGCCAAAAGCCAATCCAGCGATAATTGGTCCGACAATAGGCCCCGCTCCCGCTATGGAGGAAAAATGATGTCCAAAAAGCACAGACAACTTAGTAGGAACACGATCCACCCCATCATAATCGCAATGACTTGGCGTAATATTATTTTTATCTACATCGAAAATCTTTTCTAAAAACCTTCCATAAAAGCGGTAGGCCAAACCGAACAAAGTCACTGAAATCAGGAAAATAACTAGCATGATCAATAAATTTATTTTTCAAAATGGCATGAGCGCTATTCTGAAAGTTCATTTAGCTGAAAAATATTTTAAAATATCGACCAAATTACAAACCATAACTAAAAAAATCTAATTATCAGGCACACTATTTATTCCACCCTATTTCGCTCTTCTTTATTTCCTTCGCTACGGCTTCTAGTGTTAACATTGCTTCCTTTCTTGAATTTATATCTTAAAGTAATTTGATATCGATTGGAGTCGTAAGTCTGACGACCTGTTGTCACTACATTGTCCTGTATGGAACTAAACTCGAACTGTTGAGTACGAAACACATCCCTCGCTTTTACATTAAGGCTTAATTGCTCTTTAAAAAATGATTTTTCCAAACCTACGCTAAAAGCGTAAATATGCTCTATTCTCATCCCCGCGTCAATAGAAGGGCTCACGTACCACCCTGTGAATTCTCCCTTGAGCGTTTTTGAAATCAAGAAGGTATTCATATTCTGCACATACACACTCACTTGCATTTCATCAAATGATGTATACTCATTATCCGTTTTGAATCGATTGCCAAACATTGATACGGTGTTATTCATTTCCCACCACTTCGCAACAGTTACAGGCACATTAAGATTAATTGAAAAGTTCTGTTTCAAATCCAAATTATCATTGGTTTGAATCATCATTCTAGACTCATCATCTTGAATCATCAATTGCCCCAATACATCCGTCGCATGATGGTAAGACAACGATAAAGCGTACTTTTGCTTGAAAATATAGTCTACCTGCACATTATTAGAAAACTCAGGCAAAAGGTAAGGATTTCCTTGTATGGCTAAAAACGGATCTACATAAAAGAAAAAAGGATTAAGCTGACCAAAAGTTGGCCTGCGAACTCTACGACTATAAGAATAGCTCAGCGAGTGGTCTTCATGAACATCATGTTTGATAAAGGCGCTAGGGAAAAAACTAGTATACTTTCGATCCACTAAATCGCTTTCTTGACGCGATCGTCCATTTGTTATCGTATGCTCAACTCTTAGTCCCGCTTGAAAAGATAATTTATCGCTGATCGGACCTGAAAAATTAGCATATCCCGCTGGAATCGTTTCTTCGTAAGTGAAATCATTGGTTCGGTATTTATCCAACACCCATTCTCCGTTTTTCAATGAGTCAAATCTTGCATCATTTTTCACTAAAGAATGACTAAACTTCAATCCTGTTTCTAATTTAAAATTCCCAATCGGCTTTTCATAATCCACCTTAGCGGTGAATATATCAACAATATAAGGTTGACTGCTAATCGACTGCTCTATCTCATTATCATTTTCAAGGTCTAAAACTTGGCTCCTGTTAAGAATATCCTCCACATTGTCAAACTTACTATAATCAATATCAGAGGTGATCTTTTGGCCCAATGTATCAAACCTATGTATATAATTTAAATTGAAAGAATACATGTCGAAACGATCTTTTCCGTATGCGTCAGACCAAATTCTAGATACTGGCTCTTGATTATGGTCTGCGATATTCGTTTCATTTTCTATTGACAATCTATTGTTTCTGGTATATCCATTGAACATTATTCCAAAAGTATTTTTTTCGTCAAGTGAATAATCCAATGAAGCTCTCAGCGAAGGCGAATTTGATCGATAGTGCATATAGGTATCCTGACTTAATAATTCCCGATTTTCGTCACTCCCAAACTCTCTATCTAATTTCAAAGAAGAATACCCTTCGTTAAAGTTGAAATCCGCTTGGACAAATCCGGAAAATTTACCGCTCATAAAATTAATGTTAGCACCTGCATTCGCTCCTGGGTAACGGCCTTGATTCATACCTGCATACACGCTTCCATTATATCCTTTCTCTTTCATTTCTTTAAGCACGATATTCAATATGCCCGAGCTCCCCTCCGCATCAAACTTTGCAGAAGGATTGGTAATCACCTCAATACTGCTGATATTTTCGGCATTTATTGTTCGAAGCATATCCGAGAGTTCTTTGTCGGTCAGATAACTTCTCTTATCATTGATCATTACAACTACTCCGCCCTTGCCATTTATTTTGATATTGCCTTCGCTATCCACCATAACTCCGGGAGTTTTAGATAGAATCTCAAGCCCATCTTCACCGCTTGTCAGGATAGTATTGTCCACATTAAAAACGAGTCGATCTATTTTTCTCTCAATCGCTTGACGTTGCCCTACCACTTCAATAGACTCCAACTCCTTGACACTTTCCAATACAACAATTTGGCTCAAATCAAGCCTTTTCACATCACCGTTAATAATGAAAGGTTTGCAAACCTGCTCATAACCCACCGCCGTCACGCATAGGTTAAAATCGCCTTTTTTTAAATTCCCCAGCTCAAAAACTCCCTCCGAATCAGAAGCCACACCGCTAAAAAACGTAGAATCAGCAGTATTATAGATCGCTATATTGGCAAAACTTACTGGAACTTTGTTTTCATCAATGACTTGCCCAAAAACGCTGTAATTAATTTGTCCATAGCCAGTATGAGACAAAAAGAAAACAACGAAAAAAAATAATGATAAACGAAAAAACAACTTAGTAGAATCAATCATAAATCTTGCACTAGATTAAAAATAATGTAATAGAATCAGACTGATGCGTATTTGGTAAAAAGGATTCTTTGCTTTTGAAAAAAATGACAAGAGGCTAATTAAGCAAAACTTACTCAAGCTCAAAAATGAATAGAAAATTCATGACTATAAGTTCACAAAAATTAAAATATCATTTCCAAATATAATCAACTGATTTCCCCGTTTTAAAAACGCAAAAAAAATGTTAATTATTGCAAATAATGATATTATTTTATCAACCAGAGCATTATTTAAATTCAATTAATCTTCTTACTGTTTAAAAAAATATAACATACTTCAGATGTATAAGTATTTGTCTTTAACTCGATTGAAATTTATTTTAACAAAAAAATGCTTTTAAATAATCGTTGGCACACATTCTACCAACGATTATTTAAAAGCACTAATCTAGCTAGACTTGTAGACTTTTATCATAAAAATGACAAATACCCTACAATCTGAGCGCAAATAATCAAAATTACCATAGCAAATGGATAAACTGTCGCATATGCTATCGAAGGCGCGTTGCTGTCAGTCATTGGGTCTAAGGCACTTAATCCCGGCGTACTCGTCATACCACCTGTCAAGGCTCCCAACAACGATAAGAAATTAACTTTGAAAACATAATAACCCAGCATAATACTTAACACCATCGGCACCATAGTCGCCGCAAAGCCTATCAAGAAAAGTTTTGGCCCTTGAGAAGCAATCGTTTCCATCAAACTTGTGCCAGCTGATGTACCAACTGCGGCCAAAAACAATAACAATCCGAATTGTCTCAATGTCGCATTCACAGGTCCTGAAACGTTCCAAATGATCGGACCAGTCTTACCAAGTCTAGAAAGCAACAATGACACGATCAACACTCCTCCTGTAAGCCCTAATTTAAAGCTGCTCCCAAACAATGGTATATCTACTTTACCAAGAATAATACCCAAAACCAATGAAGCCGCGATAGGCAAAAAGTCAACGCCATTAAGCTTCTTAGGCTCATCACCCAAAAACTTTCTTACTGAAGCCGTATTCGTTCTGTTCGAAACAACCATCAACTTATCACCAAATTTGATTTGGGAATTTGGGGTAGCTGTGATATCAATACCTGCTCTTCTTATTCTCGTAATTGTCGCATTATAGTTTTCCAACAAGGCTAGTTGCGCCAAAGTCTTGTTAACCACTGCTTTATTGGTAACTAACACCCAATCCACGTCAAAAGAATCGCTTTTTGGAATTTCTTCCTCTATAACTCTTCCTATCAAGTGCTCCGATCTTTGAATCGCATCTTTTGATCCGACAAGCCTCAATCTATCGCCTTCATGCAATACCGTATCAGGCATCGGAACAAAGATTTCTTCCCCATGCTTCACTCTGGAAACATTCGCTCCTGTCATTCTTCTTAAGTCAAGATCCTTTAAGGTTTTGCCAAAAATCCTCTCATTCTCAACGATAAAATTCACTTTGAATAATTTCGGAAAATTAGAAGAAGACTCGTTTCTGAATTTCTCAGCCTCTTTTTTCAAGTCAATTTTGAAAATCTTTGGAGACAATCTAACGAACAATATAACACCGATCACACCAAAAGGATAAGCGATACCATAACCAATTGAAGCTTCGGATGAGCCTTTGGTCGCTTCAATCGCGGCGGCAAGACCCGGAGTACTGGTCAAAGCGCCTGAAAATATACCAACAGCGTATTTTAAATCCACATCCATCAATAATGCCAACAATGTAGCTGTTGTTGCTCCTGAAATAACTATAAGCCCCGCTATCATCACCAATTTTAGACCATTGGACTTAAAGGAATCAAAGAATCCCGGCCCGGCTTGAATACCTATGGTCAAAATAAACAAAAGCAAACCAATAGTTTTGAAAATCGGCGATATTGTGATGCCAAAATGACCGAACAACAAGGCCACAAATATTACCGCTGAAACATCCAGAGATATTCCCTTTACCTCAATACGTCCAATCAATATCCCTATGGATATAATCATGAACAGGGCGAAATACTCTGTGTGAAATAAACTTGTAAAATCCATAAATCTCACTTAAATAATTAAAACACTCCCAGATACAACATCTGAAACTCTCACAAACTTTTGCAAAATAACTACTTGCTTTTCGAGTATCCTATGCTCTTTATCATGTTTTAGGGCATAATCATATCATATAATTTTTCCCTCTACATTGTAAGATTTCTATTTTTGAAATGTTCAAAAAAAAACTCCAAGAATTGCCTCGACAATGCTTGGAGTTGTAAATATTTTCATTTCAATAATTTAGTTATTCTTTAGGCATCAAGTACCACAAAACAACATAAATCAAACCGCCCGGAAAACCACCACTCATCGCTGAAATACATACATATAAAATTCTAACCAAAAGCGGATCCCATCCTAGAAAATCTGCAATGCCCGAGCAAACACCTGCGATAACTTTACGATCATTATTCCTTTTTAATCTCATAGCGACATATTATAGTTTACAGTTTGGCTGCTTCTTCCTTGGCTTGCTCAAAATCAGGCATGATTTGAAGCGCATTGTCAAACTCAGATTTCGCTTTAGCCTTGTCATCCTGAGCCAAAGCCACCATGCCTTTCAAATAATACGCTGCCGCTTTCATCGGCACTTCTTGATTGCCTCCTGCAGTCGAATTATACAATACTACTTTGCCATCCAATCCATCACTGCCGATCAATGTATCCAAGTAGCTATTTGCCTCCGTGTACCTTTTGGAATCATACAAAGCTACTGTAAGGTTGTAAAGCACATTCAAATCATAAGTGTCCAAGTACAACTTTTCGTAAGACTCAACCGCTTTGTCCAATGCGCCAGCTTGCCTGTAGCACACAGCTAATATCTCCCTAGCCTCATTGTACCTAGGGTTAACTTCCAACACATCATTCATGACAAATACTGCCGGAAATAATTGCCCTTGCTCGTAATACAAATATCCTAATTGAAACAGCAATGAATCATTGCCGGGATCAATAGTCACCAGATCATACAAAGCATCCTTAGCCACTTCAGGATCTCCATACTTTACAGCACGAAGGTATTTTTGTTGAGCCAAAAAATAAAAAGGATTCCCTCCGATTTGAGTTGAATCATCTGAAACATTGCTGTCCTGAGCATTTGAAAATAAAGGACAAGCTAATAAACTGATCAAAAAAATCAATATGCCTAATTTTCTCATTATACCATTAAATATGTTTTATATAAAAAATCAACTTTTTTCTATTCCCTTCTGTTTTCCAAGCTCGATCATTAATTGCTTGGCCTGTTCATAATCATTGGTAATCTTTCCTTCCAAGATGTGATCTTTAATCTCATCTTTGATTTCTCCCACCGTCTTGCAAGGCTCCAAGCCAAAGTACTCCATGATTTCCTGACCGCTAATAGGAGGTTGAAAGTTTCTCACTTGGTCTCTTTCCTCTACATCCTTCAATTTTTGCTCAACAACTGTGAAATTTTTCAAATATTTTTTCACTTTTTGATCATTTTTGGAAGTAATATCCGCTCTGCAAAGCTTCATCAAATCCTCCAAATCATCTCCAGCATCAAACAAAAGCCTTCTCAGGGCCGAATCTGTTATGATATCCTGCACTAAAGGAATAGGCCTTAAATGCAATCTCACCAATTTTTGCACATATTTCATCTGGTCTCCCAAGGGCAACTTCATTCTTCTGAAGATCTTAGGAACCATACGAGCTCCGATCTCCTCATGCCCATGAAATGTCCAGCCCGATTTGGGATGAAATCGTTTTGTCGGCGGCTTGGCAATGTCATGCAATATCGCCGCCCATCTCAACCACAAATTGTCCGTCTTCTGGGAAATATTATCCAGCACTTCCAATGTATGGTAAAAATTATCCTTGTGTCCTTTGCCATTTTTCTTCTCCACTCCCTGCAAAGCAATCATTTCAGGAAAGAACTGCTCAAGGAGCTTGGAATGATAAAGTAGCTTGAAACCGTAAGAAGGAGTCTTGGACATGATGATCTTGTTCAACTCGTCCGAAATTCTTTCTTGCGAAACGATTTTCAGTCTTTCGGCATTTTTGATGATAGCTTCAAACGTATCCGCTTCTATATCAAAGTACAATTGCGAAGCAAACCTTACGGCTCTCATCATTCTCAAAGGATCGTCAGAGAACGTTATATCAGGATCCAAAGGAGTCTTGATGGTCATGTCTCTCATATCCTCCATTCCATTGAAAGGATCCACCAACTCACCGTACCTTGCTTCATTCAAGCAAATTGCCAAAGCGTTGATAGTAAAATCCCTCCTATTTTGGTCATCTTCCAGCGTTCCATCTTCGACTATTGGCTTGCGGGAATTTCTATTGTACGACTCTTTTCTAGCTCCCACAAATTCAACTTCCCAGTCATCGGTCTTGACCATTGCCGTTCCAAAATTCTTAAAGACATTCACATTGACATTTCCCATTTCCTTAGCGAACTTTTCCGCTAAAGCGATACCACTGCCTATGCAGACCACATCTATGTCTTTTGACTCTCGTTTGAGTATCAAATCTCTTACATATCCACCGATGACATATGTCTCAAGTTCCAAACTATCGGCGCACCTTTGGAGCACCTTAAATATATTATGATTGTCAAGATATTTTTTAAAATCTTTCATCAAACCCTCTTTGTTCTTCTCCTAGTTATAAAATTCAAAGCCTCCGTCCGGTTCCAAACGCATTAGCTTTGGATTAGCGTCTAGACTAATTTCATTAGCCTGCAAATCTATAACTTTATCACTTTGCTTCAAAGCCTCCAAAGCTTCAAGATTATGAACTTTGCTTTTTATATGAACAACAGGTTGGCCAAGATTAAAAATCATCTGATGCAAATCTCCTTTTTTCACCCATCTAAAGAACAAATTCTCCTTTAGCTGCACTCCATCTGGAATATTCTGCAACGGATGAAATAAAATACTCAACGGCTTTTCCGAAAATTCCATCAAATCCCAAGCTACATCGGGAAATTTGGCGATATATTTTTGAAGCTGGCCCATTTCAGCCAACAATATTTCTTGAAAATCAGGTTCTTTACCATTCATCCCCAATGAATTGATACAATCTCTTGCCACCTTCATTGAAAACAATAAACTAATCGATCCGTCAGCATTTGTCACTCGAAGCACTTTGCCGGATCGCAAATCATATATAATTTCTTTTTTCATATTTCTTCCAAAGCAATTTCTATTTGCTTGATTTCATCTGTAAAATCCAGACCTTCGACATTAAAAGTCTCGATCTTTGCCAATAACTTCTTCAAAAACTTCCTATGACTCTCCGTGTTCGGATTAAACGGACGATGGGACAAACCCGCGTTTATTTTTTCAACCTCCGAAATTTGACTCATGATGGTTTTTGAAGCTAAAGCGTTCAAAAATGCATCCCAAATGTATTTAACGGCTTGTTTTGTAGGATGAATCATATCTTCCTTATAAAACCTGTAATCCCTAAGATCATCCATCATAATTTCATACGAAGGGAAATAAAAACACTTCGAATGCGTGGAAATCAACTGTTCTACTGCGACTCTTAAAATAGACTTGCTCAGGCTGTTTTTTTCCAAAGTATCCCTAACATGCCTCACAGGACTTACCGTAAACAAAACTTTAAGATCAGGATTTTCAGCTCTGATCATCGCAATGGCTTCTGAAACTTCTCCCACAATTTCCTGAACAGGCAACAACACTCTGTCAAACTCCTTTGAAGGTCGCTTATGACAATTCGCCACAATATCGTTATTTTTTATCCGCTTATAGACAAATGCTGTTCCAAAGGTAAGAAATAACCAGTTTGAAGATTTCAAACGTTCGCCAACATTTGTTAAAGAAGCTTGAATACTATGTTCCAATTCCTCTTTTGTCAGTCCTTTGATATCCGAATGAAACTTGAAGTTCACCTGCGCATCGTCTTTTTGCAAGTAAGTATCCGAAGCAGGCATTTCTCCGCGCAGGCTAAGCCTGATCAATTCGCATATTGAAGATGGATTGTATACCGTTCCAAAAGGATTCACAAGCGTGTCAAACTTGCGTTCTTTCATCATATTACCGATTTCCGCTGAAAAGCATGAGCCTAGAGAAACATAGCTTTGGCTATAGTCAATCTTGCTTTCTATGTCAAACTCCTCGATAACCGTTCGTAGCTTCATTTTTATTTTATATTATCAGCACATTACCAATATAATAAAATTAGTGAATGCAAAGTTAAGTTACAATTTAATCTAAGCAATATAACTTAAACTAGAGAGAAAAAAGTATATGCAAAAAGGCCTGAAAGAATTGCAAGCAACTCCCTCAGGCCAACTATAAACACATAACTATGGGGTAATCCTCTATTTTTTTGATATCAGCAGATAAGCATGAGGCGTATCGAATATCGCTTGTCCATTTTTCACTTCTGTGATAATGCCTGAATATTCGTCATGCAACTTATCGCCATTGTTGTAAATTCCATCAACATCGACAACTTTCTTTCCTTCGGCTAAATCCAATCCAACCAAAACCTGGTCTTCCAAAGAACCTGATTGCCAGCTTCTGGTAAAGTAATATGGCGATTCATTAATCATCTGATGTTTCCCTGCTCCTATTGAAGGGTGATTTTTCCTGAATTGTCCTAACTTTTGATAATGAGCCAAGACGTCCTCGACTTTAATCCCCGATCTCAAAGCTCCGTTATTCAACTCATCCCAGTTCATGAAAGATCTCAACGTAGCATCGCCTACGGTTCCATCTATCACCAAATTTCTTATCGTCTCATCGCCATAATACACTTGAGCAGCGCCTGGTGAAAGCAATAATTTATTAGCAGATTCAAACGGCTTCTCTCTTTTTTCGTCAAATGGCTGTCCATCGTCATGCGAAGTCAAATAATTCAATATGCTTTTGCCGGCCAAAGGTCCTTCCAACAAGCTGTCATATTTATTAAACAAATACTCATAGCTATTCTGAGCATCGTATTTGAAACCAAAATTTATCAAGCTTTTGAATCCATGATCGAAGTAATCCACTTGCTGATCGCCAAAGTCATAGATTCTGCCATTATTCGCATTGTAATTATACACTTCTCCAACTAGATAGAATTCATTGTCATCCATAATATCATTTGGATGCGACTTCTTCCATTCAGCAAACGCTTTTTTGGCTTCTTCAAACAAATCCGTCCATACATCTTCTTCTGTATGCTTCGCGGTATCGACTCTGAATCCATCAACGCCATAATCTCTGATATAGTCCGTCAACCACTTGATGATATAATATCTAGGGGCTCTTGGATATCCTGTTCTTTCAAAAAATGCGTCAAGCTCTGCCACTTCTTTAGCCAAACGGCCTTCTACGGTCCACTTTTTAACTAACTCCGCCGGCAACTTGACATCCTCAGTCTTATTTTCAGTTCTGATATCGGCCAAATTATCCACCAAGGCGCATGATACTGTATTCTCATAATTATCATGCTTGCAAGACGGATCCAATCTTACCCACTCATCTTCCCACGCGGGATCAATTGGGTTAACAGGTCCAGTATGATTGATGACCACATCCAAAAGAACTCTTATACCTTTGCCATGAGCGACTTTCACCATTTCGGCCAACTCTTCCCTTGTTCCGAAATTAGGATCCAAATTCGTCCAATCCTTCGCCCAATAACCGTGATAACCATAAGTGGCTCCTGTGCCTTCATCCACGTCTCCATGCACTTGCTCTACTAATGGCGTCATCCAAATAGCGGTAATTCCCAAGTCATTGAAATATCCTTCTTTGATTTTATTAGTGATCCCCGCAATGTCACCACCTTCAAAGCCTCTAAGGACTCCGGTTTCCTTGTCTCTTCCAAAATTGATATCATTGGAAGTATCCCCGTTTTCAAATCGATCCGTCAATAGAAAGTAGACATTCGCATTTTCCCATACAAATGGCGTTTCCGCTACCTTCTTTTCAACACTTTTCTCTTCTTTCTTATCACCCGACTGGCAAGATGAAAACGCCAGCGCTAACCCTGTGAATATTAATAATGGTAATCTCATAATTCTGATTATTAAAAAGTCTCCTCCCATCAATCCAACGCAATGGTTTCATTAAATTGCCAATTACCATTCAAAAGAAAAAAGAAATCCCAGCAAGTTCACCTAAAAATAAAAGCAAACGTTTGCATAAAATCACGCATTTTTTAGAGCCCAAAAACACAACTAGATTATGAACTCTTCAATAAATCACAACAAAATTTATCAAATTATCATTTCTTTCGCATAAGAAATCATATTGAATTAATAGGAAATAAATGTTACTATAAGGAAAAATTTAAAACATATAATTAGAAAAATTAAATAAATATTAATAATAACATTACCCGTTCATTCATAAACAAAAATAAATAAGCTTTAAAAAAAGATTTACACCCATTATTTCATTTTTTAAAAAAATTTGACTAGAATGAGAGTTATTAAAACCTTTTTAGCTCAAAATCAAGTTGCATAGCTTTTCGCTTCAACATGAGAGCGAACAACATAAACCAAAATCAACATGAAAAGAAAAATACACTTTTTGCTGTTAATTTTATTTTTAGCAAGCACAAGCGCCGCTTTCGCAGGAGGAAATGAAAAGAACGATGAGGCAACTCCTTCAAAAATCAAATGGGTAACTCTAAGCGAAGCTGAGCAGTTATCGAAAAAAAATCCCAAGAAAGTCATCATCGACATGTACACTACTTGGTGCTATTGGTGCAAAGTAATGGACAAAAAAACATTCTCCAATGATGATGTGGCCGCTTACATCAATGACAACTACTACGCTGTCAAACTCAATGCGGAAGAAAAAAAGATGTTTGACTTTCAAGGCGCTCAAACCAATGGACCTCAGCTTACTTCGACATTCGGAGTGACAGGCTATCCTACTTTGGTCGTTTTGGACAGCAACATGAAAAGAATCAAAAATATCGTTGGCTTTCAAGAACCTGAAAAACTTATTGCAAACTTGAAATAAAGAATTAATAAGATATTTCTTGGAATAACCCGCAAATACATAGAGCTGATTTCGATCAGCTTTTTTTATTGATGCTAATGATGTTACCTTTGCATTGAGTTTGGGCATCGAACGTACCCCGATGTCCATATTGACAATGAAACTAAGATCATGAGTATACATCATTTAAACTCTCAGGACACCATCATCGCACTTGCCACGCCGCAAGGCATAGGCGCTATAGCTGTGATCAGGCTTTCGGGCAAAGGCTGCGTCGAGTTGGTTAACAAAGTTTTTAAAGGAAAAGATTTAACTAAGCAAGAAGCCAACACCATTCACTTCGGAACGATCAGGGATGGCGAAAAGATACTGGACGAAGTATTGATCTCCTTGTTCAAAGCTCCGCATTCATTTACCAAAGAGGATTCGATAGAAATCTCTTGCCACGGCTCCCAATATATCGTCAAGCAGATTATTCAATTATTGATAAGAGAAGGCGCAAGACCTGCCCAAGCGGGAGAATTCACCAAGCGTGCTTTCATGAACGGACAATTTGATTTGGCGCAAGCGGAAGCTGTCGCTGATTTGATACATTCCGACTCTGAATCTTCGCATCAAGCGGCGCTGAATCAGATGCGTGGAGGATTTTCCAATGAGATCAAGCAGCTTAGAGAGCAATTGATCAATTTCGCTTCGCTGATTGAATTGGAACTTGACTTTGGCGAGGAAGATGTGGAATTCGCGGATCGCGACGATTTGAAACAGCTTGTGGACAAATTGCTTTACGTTATCAACAAACTGATCAAAAGTTTTGATCTGGGCAATGTCATCAAAAACGGCATACCTACTGTGATCGCCGGCAAGCCCAATGCTGGAAAATCCACTTTGCTCAACGCTTTGCTGAATGAAGAAAAAGCCATCGTGTCCGATATCGCCGGCACAACCCGCGATTTTATCGAAGACGAATTGCATATCGAAGGCGTAACTTTCAGATTTATCGACACAGCCGGACTTCGCCAGACCGACGACAAAGTGGAAGCTATTGGCGTGGAGCGAACGCAAGCCAAGATGAAAGAAGCTTCATTGATCATTTATCTGTTTGATTTGATCACTGACAATATCACAGAGATTCTTCAAGAAGTTAACAGGCTTGAAAACTTAGGCAAGCCGTTCATTCCTGTCGGCAACAAGATAGATGAAGCGGACCCAAAAATCATCGATGAACTGAAAGCAAACGACCACAACTGGATGTTCATCTCCGCTGACAAACAGATAAACATAGAAGATCTTAAGGAAGAATTGATACGCAAGGTAAACCTGCCGGACTTCAAAGTCGGAGATACGATCGTCACCAATGTGCGTCACTATGAAAGTTTGCTGAAAACGAAAGAATCCCTTGATGATGTATTGAATGGTTTAGGCATGAACATAACAGGTGATTTTCTTGCTATGGACATTCGCCAAGCCCTACACCACCTGGGAGAAATCACAGGCGAAATCTCGACTGATGATTTATTGGGGAATATTTTCTCTAATTTTTGTATTGGGAAGTAAGTTAGACTTTCACAAATTGTATTATATACAAAAAAAGGCTCTAGTGATATCTAAAGCCTTTTTTCTTTAATGTCCATATTTCTCCTTAAACAAAAAACAAAGCAACCCCCATTTATCTATAACAGCCTATGTTTAAAGTAAATAGATACAGTAACATAAATACGACCAATGGCATTAAATTGATTTTAAGCAATTGAAAACACTCTAAAAATTAAATTCAGCTAATTTTTTCCATTCATTTAATTCCTATTCAAACTATCAATTAATTCTCAATTGTTTATATTTGAAAGGCCTCTATATATTAATATAGAGGTGAATATCATAAGCAATAAATAATGTCCAAAAGATTTTTTACAAATAACAAGCAAAACAGCCTAATAGATAAATTTCAAGGAATATTTGACCATCAAAGCATTCATCAATTTGATGCATTGGTCGGATACTTCAGAGCTTCTGGCTATTTCAAGTTGAGAAAATATCTGAACAAAGTTCCTGAAATAAGAATTTTGGTGGGGATTAATGTAGATGAACTTACCGCTGAAGCAAATAAAAAGGGACTCAAATACCTAGAAAACCCTGAACGAACGAAATCAGAATTTCTAAAATTCATAAAAGAGGATATTGCTCAAGCGTCTTATCACAATGATACCGAATCTGGAATCATTGAGTTTATAGAAGATATTATTTCTGGTAAAGTAAAAATCAAAGCACACGGCAAGAGAAAGCTACATGCTAAAATATATATATTTAGGCCTAATCCATTTAATGAGCATACCAACGGTAATGTCATCACGGGCTCATCAAACCTGACGGATGCAGGATTAGGAACACATGATGACTCTAATTATGAGTTTAATGTATTACTTACCGACTATGAAGATGTAAAATTTGCAGGCGAAGAATTCGAAGAACTTTGGGAAGAGTCAGTAGATATCCTACCTACTGATATTCAAAACCTAAAGAAGAAAACCTACTTACATGATGAGATTAGCCCCAATGATCTGTACCTGAAGATGCTCATTGAGTATTTTGGTGACGCAGTCATTGGTAAAGAAGAGGGAAATAATATTCTGCCCAAAGGCTACACCAATTTGCAGTATCAAGCGGATGCTGTACTTGATGGGTTCGATAAACTGCTGAAGCATAATGGGTTCATATTAGCGGATGTCGTTGGTCTGGGCAAAACAGTGGTAGCTACCCGAATCATCAAAAAATACATTGAGACAAATGGCTACAATACCAAAGTTTTGGTCGTCTATCCAAATGCTCTGGAAGAGGGATGGAAAATGACCATCAAAGACTTTGAACTTAACAACTATATAGACTTTATCTCCAATGGGAGTCTTCATAAGATCATCGATGGGGATAACAGACAATACGCCAATCCTGAAGATTATGACCTGATCGTAGTAGATGAGTCACACAAGTTTCGTTCATCTAATTCTAATATGTACGGATTGTTAGAATTGATCTGCAAGACCCCTAGAAAGACGGTTGGACATGATCTTGGAAGAAAGAAAAAAGTCATGCTGATCTCTGCGACTCCTCTGAATAACAGACCTGAAGATATCGCCAATCAGATCTACCTGTTTCAGGATGCCCGTAAATCCACTTTAGAAGGTGTACCGAACTTACAAACTTTCTTCTCCAAAAAAATTGAGGTCTATAAGAAGCTTGATAAGATAACGGATCATCAAAAGCTAATCGATAAGGTAAAAGAAATTTATTTACCGATCAAGGACAAGGTATTTTCAGAACTAGTCATTAGGCGTACCAGAGCAGATATTCAGAAGATCAAAAGGTATAAAGAGGATATTGACGCACAGGGAATGTCTTTTCCTGAAATCAAGCCTCCTAAGAAAATAGAATATGTTTTTGATGAAGATCAAACAGCGCTTTTTCATGATTCCATGCTCAGCTTGATCGATCATATCGGATACTTTCGATACAGAGCGATAGAGTTCATCGATCCTCAGTATGCTGAGCTGTATGACAATGCAAATCTTATCTCTCGTCAGCTCTCTAAGATCATGAAAACGCAAATGGTCAAAAGACTGGAAAGTAGCTTCTTTGCTTTCAAAAAATCATTGAAACGTTTTCATACCTCCAATGCTCGTATGATCGAGATGTTTGAGAATGATAAGATATATATTGCTCCTGATCTGGATATCAATAAGCTCTATGATGAAGGAAAAGAAGATGATATCGAAAAGAAAATCAATGAGATCAACGAGGAGTCTCCCAATAATGCCATATACAAAGCCGATGATTTTGCTCCCGAATTTATAGAAGGATTACACAAGGATCAAGTGGTACTCGAAGCCTTATTACAACGATGGAATAAAGTCAAGAATGATCCAAAAACAGAAAAGTTCTTAAAGGCTGTCCAGTCAGAATTACTGAACGAGACAAATCTTGAAAAGAAACTAGTTATCTTCTCTGAATCCAAAGAAACGGTACAATACCTTGCCGATGAACTGAAGAAGTCAGGAAGAAAAGATGTATTGGCCATCAGTGCCAATAACCACAAGCAGAAGTTTAACCTCATCCGAAAAAACTTCGATGCCAACTATGCCAAAAAGCAAGAGAATGATTACAATATCATCATCACTACTGAAGTACTGGCAGAAGGCATCAACCTGCACCGAAGCAATGTCATTCTGAACTATGACATCCCTTGGAATGCCACCCGACTCATGCAAAGAATCGGCCGTGTCAATCGTATTGGTACTAAGGCTAAGGAAATTTATATCTACAACTTTTATCCTACTGCCCAGTCCAATGAACTGATAGAGCTTAATGAAAAAGCCCTGAAAAAACTACAAGGTTTTCATTCCGCTTTTGGAGAAGACAGTAAGATTTATTCTGAACAGGAAGAACTGATCGAAAATTCATTAGGTAATCTTGATCCCCAAGAAGAAATAGACGAAAGACTACACTATCTGGAAGTCATAAGAGAACTATACAATGAGGACATAGACACTTACAGAAGAATAAAGAAAATTCCTTTAAAATCTCGTGTGGGAAGACTAGCAAGTGTAAAAGGAGAAGAAGCGCAGAGAATCGTTGGCAACCCCATCGAAAATGCCTGCTTATGCTATCTTCGTAACAATACCAAAGAGGGCTTTTATCTAAGCAATGATAAAAACTGCGTAGAGCTAACCTTTGTACAAGCCGTAAAGCTATTCGAAGCAGAGCAATCAGAAAAGAACCATGTCCTGACAGAGAATCATTTTGATGCAGTAGCCAAAGCCATTGAAAGCTTTAAATCAGTCTATAATTTTGATTTTGTAAGGGAGGAATATGACACCTCCAATCTATCTGTTTTTGAAAGAAATGCGATATTATTTCTCAAGAGTCTGATAGATTTTAAATATAAAATGCCTGACTTGATCACCGAAGAATTGGAAGACCTATTAAATGCTTCACTCAAATTGATCTATATGGGCGTATTCAGGAAATTCAGGACAGAAGTCGCTACCTATGCGACCAAGCAAAAGAAAAAGAAGATTCCTGTAGATAGAGTCATCAAGGACATGATCAAATTGATGAGTAAATACCCAATCAAAGAAATTGCCCGATTGGATAAACTCAGAGCCGAAGAAGAAACGAATGCTTCTAAAGAATTTGAAGCACCAAAATTAGTATTAACAGAAACCTTTGCCTAAACAACTAGAATATGAAAAAAGAAAAACTGAGAGCCATTTTTCAGGCAGGTTATAACAGAGAAAACTGGATCAGAACTTTACACTATATCGTAGACAATAAGGATCTGCTCACTGTGCTTTTATCTCCTAAAGAAATAAGTCTTGATACCCAAAGACAAAATAAAATCGCTCAATCCATCACTCAACTAGGCGAAATAAAAACTCGTGATGGAGAACGTCTGCCCATATACGAAATCAAAATACATGATGCCACCCGCATCGAAAGAAAACGAGTAGCAGTCAACCAACTGATCAAAGACCTGATCAAAAAAGAAGCTTTCTCAGGAGCTCTGGCTACATTTCATAATGAGGATCACATCCAAGAGTGGCGCTTTTCTTTTATCTCCAAAAAAGCAGGAAGCGATTTCTTTGCTGAAGCCGAAGGGCAAGAAACTCAAGCCAAAAGATATACCTATATCTTCGGGACAAACGAGAAACACCATACGGCTGTAGAAAGGTTTCAAATCCTTCATCAATCTTACCTCAAACTGGATGATTTCTTCGAAGCTTTTAATGTAGAACCGATATCAGAAAGTTTTTTTAAAGGGTATAAAGAACATTTTTTAAAATTTGTTCAATTCCTTTCAGGAGACGAACTAAAAAGAGGAAAATGGGTCAGTAATGAAAATAATAGAGCTAAAGATAAAAATGGAATTACTTATTTTGATTCGATTTTCTTTCTAGAAAAATATAAAAAGAGACCAATAACGGATGAGGAAAAAAAAGATCTCGTAAAAAAAGACATAAGAGATTTTATCAAGCGCCTTCTTGGTCGCTTAATATTTCTATACTTCATCCAAAAGAAGAAATGGCTTGGATCCTCTGATAATGAATATAAAGATGGAAACCTCGATTTTATCAACCAAAAGTTATTTGAAGGTGATAAAAAAAATCAAGGTAATTTCTACAGCAAATGGTTAAGTCCGTTATTTTTTGATACACTTAATAATGGGAATCGACATAATGATGAATTTTTATTGCCTGATGGACAAAAGGTTTGTATCCCTTTTCTAAATGGTGGTTTATTTGATGAATCACAAGAACCTAAAGGGCATGAAACTATTGACTTCCCAACTTCTTTTTTTGAAAAATTATTTGAGTTTTTCAACAGTGTCAACTTTACCGTGTATGAAAATAGCCCTGAAGACCATACCGTAGCCGTTGATCCTGAGATGCTGGGAAATATCTTCGAAAATCTACTCGAAGACAACAATGCCAAAGGTGCCTTCTATACTCCAAAGGAAATCGTGCAGTATATGACGCAGGAATGCCTGATCGAATACCTGAACACTCACTTTGAGCAATACAATCAGGAAGACTTTACGAAGCTAATCAAGCACCATCAGACAGATAGTTTCTCTCATAAAGATTTAGAAAAGGTTATCGACTCCATCGACAAGGTAAAAATATGTGACCCTGCCATAGGTTCAGGAGCCTTCCCGATGGGACTCTTACAGGAAATATTTCATCTGAAATCATTCATCCTTGAAAGCTTAGGAAAAGAAGTTGATCCTGTAGAGATCAAAGAAAATATCATTGAAAAAAGCATCTATGGAGTAGATATCGAAGAAGGAGCCGTAGACATTGCTCGCCTAAGGTTTTGGCTCTCTTTGGTTGTTGATGAGCAAAAGCCCGTCCCGCTTCCCAACCTCGACTATAAAATCGTAAGAGGGGATTCTCTGACGAATCGATATGCACTGGATGAATCCATAGAAAATGTCTTCAGGCAAATCAATAAAAAGAGAAATGAGCCCCTGACGCTTGAGGGATATAAGCAAATGGTTCATGACTTTTTGCATGAATCAGATCATGAAAAGAAAAAAGAGTTCAAACAAACGATAGAAGAAATAAAGTCAGCTTTCAAGCTAGAGTTAAACAAGAATGAGATCCAAAAAATAGCTGATGCAAGAGGAGCCCTTTTTAATCTTGAACAAGTTGATATGTTTGGAAAGCAAAAAGGGAAAAAGGCTGATATTAAAAAGGCAAAAGATAAGCTCAAAAAATTAGAAGCAAATAAAAAGGATACTGAATCAGCCAAAGTCCACCAAAATGCGCTCGAATGGCGTTTTGAATTTCCTAATCTACTGGATGAAGATGGCAACTTCGAAGGCTTTGATATAGTGATTGGGAATCCGCCCTACATCCAGCTTCAAAAACTGGACAAAGTATATACCAAAGGCTTGGAAGGTCAAGGCTTTGAGACCTTTGCTCGTACGGGGGATATTTATTGTTTGTTCTACGAAAGAGGAAATCAAATACTCAAAGAGAACGGAACGCTTTCTTATATCACCTCTAATAAGTGGATGCGTGCAGGCTATGGAAAAGCAACTCGTGATTATTTTCTTAAAAACACTTTAATATCTCAACTGATTGATTTTGGTGACGCAGATATCTTTAAAAATGCAACGACCTATACCAATATCCTACAGTTCAAAAAAGAAAATAAGAATGAAAAGCAGCCTTTTGTATGCGACCTAAGTCATAAATTCAACCCAAAGAAAAGCCTCGTAGAGCACTTAAAACAAAGCAAATCTTTTACTTCTGATTTCTCTCAAGAAGGGTTTCTTATCGTAGAGAAGATGAAGCAAAAGCTAAAAGAGCAAATAGAAAAAATAGGAAAGCCTCTTAGAGATTGGGGTGTTGAGATTAATAGAGGAATTCTTACAGGCTTTAACGAAGCTTTCATTATTGATGAAGAAACTAAAAATAGATTGATAGAGGAAGATCGTAGTGCTGAGGAAGTCATTAAGCCTTTACTTAGAGGGCGAGATATTAAAAGGTATAAGAACGAATCTCAAAATCTTTGGATTATTAATACTCATAATGGTCTTAAAAGTAAGGATACTCCTCCTATAGACATTGAGCAATATCCGTCACTCAAAGCATATTTAGATCAAAACTATTCTCAATTAAAAAATAGAGGAGATAAAGGGATTACGCCCTATAATTTGAGAAACTGTGCCTATCTAGAGGATTTTGAAAAAGAGAAAATAATGTGGGCAGAGATAGTCTATGACTCTGCTTTTATTTACGATACTCAAGGCTATTATCCCGAAGCGACTTCCTTCATCATGACAGGAGAAGCCTTACCCTATCTGACTGCGGTATTGAACTCTAAACCAGCGACTTTTTTCTTTAAGAATTTTTATTCTGGAGGAGACTTGAGAGGAAATACTTTTCGATATAAGAAAGCATATCTAGAACGCCTTCCAATTCCCGAAGCAGATGAGTCAGAGAAAAAAGTATTGGGGATCTTGGTGGATTATATTCAGTTCTTATACAAAGAAAAAGAACCCATCAACGAATACGTTCCTAACAGCCATATAGCTGAACTTTTTGAAGAAGTGATTGATGGTCTTGTCTTCGAATTGTACTTCAAAAAAGTATTTAAATTAGTAAATATCACTTTCCTAAAATATGCCGAAAGAGATTACCCTAGCCTAGAGGGAATAGAAGAAACTAAACAGAAAAAAGAAATCATTCATAATGCTTATCAGAAGCTAAGAGAGAAGGATAATGAGGTGAGGAATAATTTGGTGTTGATGAAGATTGATCTTAAAGAGCTTTTGATGCCTATTTTAACTCATAAATAAATGAAACAATTAAAGTCTATTTCTTTACGTAATTTTAAATTTTTTTACGGAGAAGAAGCAAATGATTCGAATACAATAAATCTTGAAGGAAAAAACCTTTTAGTTTATGGAGAAAATGGTAGTGGGAAGAGCTCAGTATATTGGGCTTTCTATACAATTCTCCAAAGTTATTTAAAAAATGATAATAGTGAAATAACTAAGTATTTCACAGCTGAAACACCACCAAAACCTTCAAATTTAAAAAACAGATATGCTTCTAATGATACCAAGTCTGGAATTGATTTAGTATTTATTGACGAATCTGAAAATGAAATCACAAAAACTGTATCTGATACTGAAATAAACACTAAAGGCGGGAATAATGAAATAGAAAAGATACACACAATATCTGATTTTTTAAATTACAAATATATTTCTAAATTTTATGATTTTAGAAATAGTCAAAATGCTGATTTATTTGATCTTTTTGAAAAAGAGTTATTAATGTTTATTGATTTTGGAGAAGAGGTATATCATTTCCAAAGTGGAATCAATCAAGGAAAGTTTGCAAATAAATGGTGGGAATATATTTCAAGTGAATATATAAATTTACCGAAATGGACCAGTAATAATAAGAAAGTTCATTTTCTTAAAAAAGAAACTAAAAATTATATAAATCAATTTGAAGATTTTAAAAAAAAACTATCTAATTATTTACTTACTATCAGTGAATCAGCAAATAAATATCTCAAAGAGAAATTTCATGAGAATCTAACTTTTTCAATAGAATTAGAAGAAGATTATACTTTTAATCATGACTTAGTTGAAAAATCGAATCAAGGAAAATTAGATAGTCCTAAAATTAATTTATCAGTAGAATTTAATAGCGATAAAATAGATGATAATAAAAAAAACATAAGTAGGCCTCATACTTTTTTAAATGAAGCAAAACTAACAGCGATATTTCTTTCATTAAGATTAGCAATGTTAAAGAAACGACCTAAATTTGAGAATTTCACTAAACTCCTAATCATAGATGATCTTCTAATCAGTTTGGACATGTCAAATAGAGAAATTGTTCTTGATATCTTATTGGATGAATTTAATGATTATCAAACTCTATTTTTTACTCATGACATTAATTTATTCAACTTCGTAAAGAATAAACTTAAACAAAATAAAGTAGAATCTTCATGGAAAATTAAAGAGATGTATTCACATCATTGCGCTGAAGATAAATTTGAAAAACCTCTAATAATAGACAGTGATTATTCGGATGAAGAAAAAGCTAAGAAATATTTTGACAAAAAAGATTATACTACTTGCTCTCTTTATCTTAGAAAATCGTTCGAAAAAGTAATTAGAGAAAAATTACCTATCGAAACTATTAAAACTGCTGACGATAAGTTTATAACTTTAAATAATTTATGGAAAAAATTTATCGAAAGAGCTAATCTCCTAGGCAGTCCTGTTCCTAAAAGTACAATTGACCATTTTGAACAGTCCAAACTTTTGATCTTAAACCCACAAGCACATTATTCCGAGTTATCAGCTCCTGTATACAAGTATGAATTAGATAATGCTTTTACAATATTAGATAAAATAAAGCAAATTCATCTCACATTCAAAAAGGTGATTCTAATGAAAGATTGCCAAATAAAGTTTACACATCCAAAAGAAAAATATTGGTGTGAATACCGTCTTATACAAGATTTTATAACCGAAAACAATAAAATCACTACTTATCCAGATTGTAAGACCATTAAATGGGAATATAATGGACAAAAAAATACCATCCCAAGTTCAGGAAAACAATTCACACAAGATCAAGTAGATAAATTCAGTAAAAATAAATTAGACTCTTTTCAAGATCAATTAAAATCAGATACTGTATTAAACGTTGATCGTGAAACTTTTTTAACAAATACACTTACTGTTGATGGAGGCTACACATTAAAGGAACTTCTTAAAGGTGTTAAATTCAATTAACAAACTGTTTTATGTCTAACACTCTATTTTTTCAAAATAATAGCTTCAGCAAAAAAGTATTCGACAAGGAAAGTCTTTTTGAACAATTTGCCTTCACGCACTCAAAAGACTTGTTTGGAAGAGAAAGTGTGCTTATTGATGCGGAGAAGGGATAAGGAAATACTATCAACAATGACAAATGAAATAATATCAGTTTACGACAATGAACCTTTAAATACATAATATACTTTTTAATAAATATGGATTACAAACTAGACACTGGGAAGAAATACATAAGAGAAATATTTTCTTCCGACAAATTTTATAACATACCAGAGTACCAAAGACCTTATGTTTGGGGAGAAGAGCAAGTCATTACGCTACTTGATGACCTACAGCATGCGATGGATAATAGTGCAGATAAAGAGTATTTTTTAGGTTGCATGATATGGAATACCAAAAAGAAAACAACCGATGACACAAGTTATGAGTGCCAAGACATATTGGATGGCCAACAGCGTTTCATCACACTATATTTATTACATGGCGTTATGCGTGACCTTGGTGAGGAAAAACAACTAAAAGATACTGTCACTAAACGACTATGCCAAGAAGGTAATAAATTTGATGGAATTCCTTCTCGTAACCGTATAGAGTTTGAGATAAGAGATGATGAACAATTTCTTGCTAACTACTTATTGAAAGAAAATGGTACATTAGAGCTTGATAAACTCAAACAAATAGCTACAAATCATCAGCAATCCTCTTCCGTTAGAAACATGGCTATGGCGATAGTCACGATGCACAAATGGTGGGAGGAAAAGAGAACAGAAGAAGGTGATAACTTTCAGAAGAGCATTGCAAGCTTCTTTACTTATCTCTCGTCTAAAGTGTTAGCACTCTTTCTTGCTACTCCTGATAATCTAGATGATGCCTACAATCTATTTACAGTACTGAACAGCAGAGGGCTACAGCTGCAAGTAAGTGATATCTTAAGAGCTCAAAACCTGAGAGAAATTCAAGACGATAAGACCCGAAAAGAATATGCTGAAAAATGGTCTGAGCTAGAGAACACTATCAATGCTCCTTTCAACCATTTTGATGACTTCTTATGGAATCTGGTTTTCATAAAAATGAAATACCGTAGTGATGATAATCAAAGTCTAACTAAAGCCTTTAACCATTTATATAATCGTAAAAAAGATAAATTAGTAAAAGGTATCGATACGATTGATTTTGTATCAAAATATATTGAACATTACAAAGCCATTACTAATGGTGAATTTATAGATAAGGATACGAGTTGTTTATTTTCAAATCTAAATTATATATTAACCTCTGTTTTCGGTAGTCAATATATGTCTCCTATGATGTTATATAGAGAACGATTTGGAGAATATCGAATAGTTGAGTATTTCTTGAAGCTTGACAATCTACTTTCTATTACTTGGCTTATGGGAAAACGTCAATCCCAAACCAGAATCTTTACTATTTTAAGAAAAATCGATGAATGCTTCGAAAAAATTGAGAATGAAAATATAAGTTTGAAAGAAGCTTGTGATCAATTCTTTGATTCGACCATTATTGATTATGATTATCAGGATGAAAACTCCACTACCCAACAAATTAACCTGGAAGATTTTTTTGATGTACTTGATAAAGAAAAATGGGGAGGATTTGCGGGTAATAGGATTAATAAAACTCGCTATTTGCTATTAAAACTTGATCTTATTCGAGGAAATATTTCTACTCGTATGCAGTTTAATAAATCCCAATCTTCTGTAGAGCACATTATGCCTAGAAAAAAAACGAATGAATATTGGAAGAATATCTCAGATGAAGATCATGCTTTATGGTTGCATAGATTGGGTAATATAATTCTACTAGATAGACGAAAGAATGCATCTTTGAGTAATTCTGATTATCATAAAAAAGTTAGTAAATACAAAGAGGGTATTGAAGCAAGAGCGAATACCAATAATGTATTCATGAACTATCAAGAATGGAATATTAAGAATATCAAAGACAATCACCAAGATGTTTTACGCTTATTGAAAGAGTACTACCAAGGGAATGATATTGCGACATTGCTAAGGATTAAGAAGGGTGAATATAGTTTATTTGTATAATGAATTAAAAGGAGGGCTAGTACATTCTTAATATGATGCTAGTCCTTTTTTTTGTTAAAAACTAACAGCTCTTTTCTTGTGAAGAGACTTCTCAAGATTATCAGCAATTTGTTTCATTCTTAGCCACTCTTCTTCAGTAAAGGAATCGCTGGAAGTAACGATAGGGATTTTAAACTCTCCAAGGTCACCTTCTTTCAAATTCCATTTTTTTCGAATACAGAAGCCTTAGTATATACTTTCACAGGAATATATAAAACAATAAATATTATTTTACAAACAAATTAATTAGCAAAAAAACAACTAAAAATAATAATAATCACAAAAAAAACTATATTGCATCCATCAATCAACCTTCAATTACTTGAGCAAACAAATACAACAAAACCATGAAAAATATTGCACTAATACTATCTATAATGCTATTGACATGCATAAACGCAAATTCTCAAAATCAATTACTTAAAAAAATTGATTTTGGACAGCCATTTAAAGAAAAGGATTATAGAGATCGAACATATTACCAACTAGATACAAAAGGAGAAACCTTTTTAGTTGAGCAACTTAATAATCCTTACGGTAAAAAAACGGAATATGCTATAGAAGAATTTAGTTCAACTCTAGAGAGAAAAACAGTTCTTGAAATTGAATTTGAAAAACATGAAAGTCTTATGACAACTCGCCAAGTATCTGACGACTTTTTTGCCATCACCAGATTATTTGATAAAGATGGTGATGTAATTATTGTCTATAAAAGAAAATACAATCCAGCGTTAAAAAAATTTAACGATAAAGAAAAATTATTTAGTGTGGACATAAAAAGTAAAGGTAGAGTTTTCGATACAGTGAATTTTAAGATTATAGAATCCGAAGATGAAAGCAAACTTGCTTTTATAGGGGATTTTGGAGAAAAATCCACAGTGGAAGTACACGCTACTATTCAAAAAAGTGGATATTTTGATTATTATGATAAAAGAGCGGATCATTTACCGATTGATATTGCAGCATTTGATAGCAATCTAAATCTAATAAATCATCAAAAATCAGATATCAAAGGTTACGCAACTTTAGATGCAGAAATAATAACTAATAATGGTGAAATTTACCTTGGTGTTAAAAAGTATAAACATAAAAATAAGGGAGATGAAAATACGCCCAATTATAACTATGAAATATATCGTTGCGATCAAGGTTTGAAAAAATTAAATAATTTATATAATAAAACTACATTTATAAATAATTTACATTTTTCTCAATCAGGAAGTGAAATCAAAATCAACTGTATTTATTCCAACAAAACAGCTAAAAACTTTCAAGGAATTGGCTACAGTCATATTGACTCAAATGATAAGGTAGCGATACTAAAGAAAGTTCCTTTAACGGAACCGTTTGCAAATAGCCTTCTCGGAGAAAAAGAAAAAAAGAAATTGCAAAAAGGCAAAGATGTAAATAACAGTATTATGTTTCATAACTATGTTATAAATGAAGTTATTCATGAAAAAAACAATTCATACCTATTCATTGAAAAACTTAATACAATGTACTATTCAATGATGGGAGGAAGGTATGATGTAAGCACATCAAGCAGAGAGAACTTAATTATTATAAAAGTGGATGAAGACTTCAACTTTCTCTGGTCTCATAACATTATAAAAAGACAAACAAGCATTTCAAGCACATATCCAATGAGTTCATACATTGGAATTGAAAGAGACAATAACTTTTTAATTTATTACAATGGAAGGTTAGATAATGAAAATATAAAAAATGTAGATGAAGTAGATAAATATGACCCCCTATATAGGTATTGGGAATCATGTATATATGTATTGGATGTTTCTAAAGAATCAGGTAAACTTAAAAAAGAATTTTTACTTAAATTCAAAGATGAAGACGTTATGCTTCATACAAATGAGGTCTTTAAAAATAAAAAAACTGATGAAATCATTCTCTATTTCCATCATAGAGACAAAAATGTATTTGGACATCTCAGGTAATCATAACTTATTATAAAATCTATTTAGGAATGCCTAATAACATCATTTAAACTGTATTTAGGCATTCCCTTCTTTCAAGATAAGTACTCAAAAAACTCATTAATGTTTACCTCATTCCGCAAAGTATTGCGACACAGGGATTTTCAACCATACTTTTTGAGCATTGATGTCAAATCATCCACTTGGCTTCTATTTCCCACTAAACGGTCTATCCCACTCTATCAACCAATCAGCTCCTTTGGCTACGTCTTCGTAGAATTGAGAGTTTCATACAGGCTTGAATCCCCCCTTGGCTTACTTGACTATTGTTTTTTCGTTTAAAATAATTCTTTATTGTCAATATCACTAATTTAGTTTAGACCGGAATAAGATTGGCTTAATCATTCATGGTGGAAAGTATAAATTCAACAGTCTCTCGATTATTATCACTCATTGAAGTTTGCTTTAAAGCCTTTAACTGTTGCTTAGCGCCTTGTTTATCTCCCAACATCTGAGTAACCAACGCCTTGTTAATTAATAATCCTCCACTAGATTCTATATCTAAATCTTCACATTCAAGACCTCTATTTATTGCTATCATCCTATCTTCAGGTAATTCTAACTCATCCGATAGCTTTCTCCATGCTGGTGCATAATCTGGAAATTTTTCAACAATCTCCTCTAATATTTCGAGCCTACGAGTCTTGTTTTTGGTCCAATCCACTTGCGCAAATGCAACGTAAAGACCTTCTGGATATTTCTTTTGAACTTCCATTTCTAATCCCCAAATAGCAACCTTTGTTGTAAAGTAACCACCTGGTCTTAATGCGTCTACTTTATGGTAGAATTCCAAAGCGCGATCAAACTTTGTTTGAATCAAATAGATGAACGCTATTTCATACAGAGGTTCTGGCCATTCTGGAGCTAATTTTGCTGCATCTTCATAACTAAATATAGCTTCTTCGAATAATTTATCACTTGCAAGCGACTTGCCTTGGGCAAATAATTCTTTTGCTTTTAAATTTATATTCATACGTCAAGATCCTTATTATTTGCATTGTTTGCAGGCTGAACATTTAACACTTCTACTCCTTTAATTTTATTCCTTATTTTATCCTTTAAAATATCATTTCCAATACCATAGTCGCCATTAAAATCTTCTATCCATCTTTTCTAAAAATCTCTGATTAGCATCTAATGACGTCTAGAGGAATAGACTGGTTTACAAACGGGAAATAAAATCGTCCTAGAGTGTATGAGGGAACTGTGGACAAACATAATCCTGATTAAGATATTATCTAGTTTCGGAAAAACAACCGTAATAGATAATAAATTTCCTTTTCGTATCTTTCAAATTAAATGTTCTAAAATAGGTCTTTAACTAAAATGCCCGAACGGCACGGACACGTTTGCTGTCCACGTCTTTTCCATTACATTCTTGAAAGCCATCACCGAAGTATTGGCACCACGCATGATAGTAGTCGAGTTCCATAGAACTCCAATACCAGTCATCCGAAAATTCGCCAAGACCATTTTTTTTTAAATTCCAGTACATTAAATTAAGCTCTCCTCTCGATGGCAGGTACCAGTCTTTATGACCGTCTAAAATAAGTTCATCACACTTATAATTTGCCTCCGACCACGTGTGCTTATCTGCCAAATCTTCTTTAGCTGCTATCAAGCCATGTTCGCCATCTGCGGATATTGCGAATACGATACCCCCTGATATTTCATCTCCGATTTTGTACGACATTATGTTTATTATTAATAGGTTTACTACTTTGTTTTATTACATCCAGTGCTAAATGAAATTGAGAACAATTCAATAAGTATGGGAATGATTCTTTCTTAGTGTATTAAGTTCGCGATCAGCTATCAACAATATTGTCCTCGATTTTAAATCCCGGCGTATACAAATCAGTTTCTACCTTCCAATCTCTTTTTCTTTCTTTTTTTCTGAGCTCATGCATTCTTGCTTCTTCTTCTTCCCAAGAATCAGTTAATTGATCCTTACTCTTCGAGTGGATTTGTAGCTCTTCTTCGGATTTCAATTCCTCTTTTGCTTTTTTTCTAAAATGCTCTTCCGCACCTTTCTTGGCTTCTTCATATTTTGTTTCAGACCTACTTAACTCTACAGTTCCTAAGAAGTTCGTCCCTTTAGCAACTTCTGGAACACTTTCCAGTGCTCTGTTGGACACCCATCTTGCCGACGTTAATAGCCTTTTAGCTGTAGGACTTTCAAGTAATCGTTTATTTGCTTTTTCGTTATCTGCTCCTTCCAACTTACTAATTTCTTCCTGAATTATTTCACTAGCACGAGGCCGCTTTAATTCCTCGTCTTCTTTCCTTACTTCAATTTTCACATTGCCAGGATCCTCTCCTCTTAATCCTGCGCTATCCACTGGAGTTTCAAAAATACTAGCCCATTTGTCCTCTGCTTTTTGAGGCCATGCCACGACATTCCACATATTATCAGCTCCTCCCCACTCCCGCTTTACAAGGTGTGCTCCAATATATTTTATGCTCGATACCATTTCATTAATGGGACCTGCCTGACTGTTCTTACGCCTTTTCCCTTTGCCAGCATTTGGTTTTATGGCAGGTCTTGATGTCTGTACTGTTATATCATCGTCAGAGTATTTATCAAATTCAGTATCAATCTCTAATTTTTTACGTGCATATTCAACTCCTCTTGAATTTTCCTGTTCTTCATGGTTTCCATCGGTATTTGTAATGGGATATTCTTCACGCAAGTCGGCATACATCTGACCTCTAGCTCGGGTTTTCGCAGATTGATATTTTTCATCACCCTTTTCCCCCTTTGCGGACCAATCCGTTGTTGCCAAAGATAGATTTAGATTGCGAGCAACTGAATATTTTTTCAGTTGAATTTCTGTATCACCATTATTTTTGAACTTGTTAAGTTTTCTTTGCGCAACACCTTCCGGCCGATTATCTATAAATTGTAAAGCTTTTGCCCCCATTACATCAGCTTCTTTCTCCAAGCCTGCATCATCATTGACATTCACCTTGCCTTTCATCTGTTTTGTTGGCTTGACTCTTCCTTGCTTCTGCTGAACGACATGCCAAGCTTCGTGAGGCAAGTGTTTTTCTTGTCCTGAGGCGAGATGAATATCCGTGCCTTGCGCATATGCATGGGCTTGAAGTTGCGCAGGTTTGTCTGAATTGTAATGCACTTTGACATCATCCATGGAATGCCCCGAAAGGTTTTCCACTCCTGTTTTTAGCTTATCCGGCAAACCTGTATTATTAGGCTTTGAAGTGGTTCCCTGATTGCCAGATCCTCCAGTATCATCTTTCTTTTGCACTGGCAGTTGACCTGAAGGGGTATTCCACCGTTGAAAGTTTTCGCTGGACTTAATCGCATCAATATCAGCTCGTAATTGGGCAGTTGTTAGATTTAAATAATCTAAAGACGGAGTAGTATCGTCCCCATCGAGCTCTTTTTTCCTTTGCACAGCCATCCAATTCGCTTTCATTCGCTCATCAGCTTTTCTCTGTGCTATATTTGAGTGTTGTTGTTCTTTAGAATTCTTATTCATGAAATATAATCTATGAAATATTAAAATGAATATATCTAATCCCGCTCATTAAACAAGTATTTAAATAATTCAATTTTCAGAAAAGATAAAATATCATCGCATATTTATGGAGATTAAAAAATAGTATATATAAATTCATGACCTTGAATTTTAAGCGACAACCTCAAGAAGTGACACGCTGTCATTTCTTGAATTCATAGTTTCCATATTTATAAAATAAAATATTTTCTCCTTTTTCATTAAATTCAGTATTTTCCCCTACCACTTTTATTACATAAGGTTTCTCTCTTGAATTCGAAGGTTTAAAATCAACATTAATCATATATCCAACAACTGCCGCTCCACTTTCATTCGCAGGAAGCTCTTCAATTTTTTGCATTGATTTTACTTCTACTTGCTTGTCGTCAATAAACACCTCAGCTTTAAAGTGCTCTGGATAGACATTAATATCAACCTTTTTCTCCAACTTAGCTTTATCAGTATAAATATCACTTTCATATTTTATTAGCTTACCTAAACTCATGGGTCTTACATATAGCCAAAGTCTGGAACCTCCACCATTTACAGTAAAAGCATTAAGGCCATATAATTCCAATCGATGATATCTTGGGTTAATCGTTAAATTCTCATCAACAATTACATTCCATGCCCAAAACTCCAACCGCATATCTTCCGGAGCTACTGCATTTCTTCTTGGATACTCTTCTGGCCTTAAGACATACATTGCCAAATAAGTTCCTTTTTTCACACCTGTTAATTTATAATTCCCATCTTGATCAGAATAAACAGTATATGCAGGTGAAAAATCAGAATAATATAAACTAACTAAAGCACTGTCAATAGGCGTTCCTTCAAAATCTGTAACTTTCCCCTTTACCTCAAACTCTTGAACACCTTGAGAAAAAGCAGAATTTAATGAAGAAAATAAAAGCAGAAAAAATAAGATGAATCTATTCATAATCAATCAATTAAGGCTAAAAACCAACAATATAAATATACTATTTTAATTAAAAAGAATACTAAATTAACAACTTAATAAATTACAGCCTTGCATTATTTCACCATCAAAACTGTATTAATCTTTCATCCTCATGATTATTTAAGCAAGGACTCTAATTTTAGAAAGAGTATTGTAAAACGGTGTCATATTTATTTCCAATACTCTTTTACACCTTAAGTCTTTTATTGAAAACAAATAATAAAATGGCACATTCTCAATGCGAAAAACAATCTTCAAACAAGGAAATCAATCAATTGCAGCATAAATGACAACTATCATATGAGCAGACCTACAAAAAAGAAGAATTTTCGAAAAATCGTTATAGGAAAAGACGTATTTTTATGGAAATTTGATGAAATAATCATTATCTATCCCATTGAAAATAAAAACAACTGCCTGAAAGTTGAATTTGGCTGGCATGACAGATGGTTGCATATCAATGACCAAGAAAATATGCCAAATAAACATGATCCAAAGGTAGTTACGCCTTCATTTGTAAAAGAAGCTATCAAGGCTGCCTTTGATTTGAAATGGGATTTTCGAGCAAAGGCGAGTATATTTTTGATGAAATACGATGATGGGAAATTCTCTGTCATTTAGCATAAGTTAACATAAACTCAAATGCGAATATTTTACCCTTTAATTGCTTTGCTTTTTAAATTAACACTTTCCAACATAAGCTTTGCCCAAAACAAGTATAAGTTTATGAATAATGCAGAATGTTCTAATGATATAGAAGCCGATTCTAACATATACAAATTATTTGAGCACAGAATAATTATCGCTTCATTTGGAGATATTACTCCGCATACAGAAAAATACTATACAATAGGCAAGCAATTTGGCAAAAAAGGATCCCTGTACATCAATCAAATTTTAGACAAATCCATAGATCAAAATCATTTAGATTTAAATTATTTATCAGAGAGCATCGAGTTGGACAATGGAAGCAAAAAACATCTACAGGATATTTTCTTAGAATTCAGAGCTGAACCTGAAAATAAGATTTCTAAAATGGCATTGTGTTATTTTCCACGCAATGTGATTTATTTTATAAACCAATCAAACGAAGTGCTTGCGTATATTCCGATTTGCTTTGAATGTAATCGGTCTGAATTATTTCAAATCAGTTCTAATTATAAAATCACCCAAAGATGTTTGCCAATATACAAGGCTCTCAAAAATTTCTTTTACAAAAATGGTATTGAATACGGCATAACACGAACATGGATTCTACAAAATTGATCATACCATTGTGAAAAATGCTAACAAAGACTTGAAACCACTTTCTCAAAAGCAGCTTCAAGTCTCCCTTCACAAGTTTATTCCAACACGATCCCTCCCCTAGATACAGCCTGAACGGAGAAATAGCCTAGCGCATCCGTTCCAAACATCGCTGGAGGATTTCCTGGAGAACTCGGATTTCCTTCTGAAATGCTCTGAACCGCCTTGAAGTAATCGTACACATCTTCGCTGATATGCTGCAATTCAAACTCAACATGGTCTCCTATTTCTATTTCATCATAATACACAGGGTAATTTGTCGCCATGCCATCATTGGTATCATCCTTATGAAGCATGATATCACCTGTTGATTCTCCATTCACAAATTGCTCTATTTTATAATAGTTCCTTTCATCGGCAGGATCAGTGTAATGAACTTCAAATCTATAATATAAATTCCCCGCGAGATCCGTCTCTTCCACAGTCACTGAATCAACCTCCACCACATCACGCATATAGCCTTCGGATTCGTGCATAACTTCCTCATGAACTACTTCCAAACGATATTGCTTCCCAACATTCCCATCCAGTGATGGATTGGTGTAAAACCCGGGATCTACTTCCGATAAAAGATACTCTTCACCATCTGAAAATACCTTAACCAAAGCATCCGATATCATCGGAGTCTCACCCTTGTCATAATAATCCGTCGTATAGGAAAGCTTCACAAAATTGCCTCTTGTGCTATCCGTTACGACTCCTTCAATGACAACTTCAGGGTCAGCAGAGCGCAAATTCAAATCAATTTCCTCCGAGCAAGAAACCAATGCCAATATAGCGACAAAACTGAATGCGTATATATTTATTATTTTTCTAATTTTCATATTCATTAAAAATTCTTTCAATTCAAAAACACGATAAATCAGCTTGACTAAAATCTGAAATAGTAAGAAACCGAAGGCAGGAAGCTAAACAGCGAAATTTTGTTTGCGATCATCTCTCCTTCTTCTCCACCTTCTTTCTCTTCGAAAGTAATCATATAGGCGTTTTTTCTTCCATAGGCATTGTACAAGGAAAAGTTCCAGCCTGACTCCACTCGTTTATTCACCTTTTCGCTCTTGCCCGTTTCGGGATCGATTCTTATTTTATAATTCTTATTTTCTATATTCAGCCCGATATCCAAGCGATGATAATCAGGCATTCTATAACCGTTTCTTTCACTGTAGTATGGAACCGGCTGTCCATTGATATAATACTTTCCGCTAGGATAAGTGATCGCATTTCCCGTATAATACACCCAGTTAGCCGATAACTTCATTCGCTCATTGATTTTATAAATCGATGTGATTGAGAAATCATGTCTGCGATCTTGTCTCGAAGGAAACCATACTCCGCCGTCTATATCGTCAAACTGACGCTCTGACTTGGACAAAGTATAAGAAATCCATCCGGTCAATCTTCCGGTCTTCTTTTTCACATACATTTCCAGGCCATAGGCTCTACCATCTCCATACAGCAAATCGCCTTCGATATATTCATTCAATCCCAATTCAGCGCCAGTACGATAATCGATGACATTTTTCATCTCTTTATAATACGCTTCCGTCGAGAACTCGTACTTGTTATCAGAGAAGTTTCGGTAATAGCCCAAAGACACTTGATCGCCAATCTCCGGAGCAATATTATTGCTGCTTGGTATCCACAAGTCGGTAGGCAAAGAAGTTCCAGAATTCGACAACAAGTGATTGTATTGCCTCATTCGATTGTATGAAGCCTTAAGGGAGCTCGTTTCAGTAAGCATATACGTCACATTGATTCTTGGCTCCAATCCTCCGTAATATTGAGCGATCTCGCCTTTGCCATAATATTCGCTATTGATCACATCACCTTCGTCATCAAAAGTATGGAAAGTTCCTTCGCCCAAGGCAGCGAATCCTGAATACCTGATCCCGTATTCTGCGAATAATTTATCAGAAAAGCGCGTGTTTGCGCTTACAAACACTCCTCCTTCGGAAGTAATCCTATCCGGAACGTTAAAATCATTCATTCCGCTATCATCGGAAGCTTTCAAGTCTCCCATGCCGAATTCTGAATATGAGATATCCCATCCAAACTTCAGGTCAAAGTTATCAGAAATCCCCCAGTCATATTGTTGCTTGAAAGTATAGGTATTGATTGTAGATGATATATTGATCTGGTCCACTTTGATGTTATAATCATAATTGCTTAGCACCAATGACGTGTTCATATACAAATGATCGTTGAAAGCATGATCCCATCCAAGAGTCGCCGTTTTATTTCCCCAGTCAAGACCAAACTGCGTTATGCCCATTCTATCCTCTCCCAAATATCCAGACACATACACGCGGTTATTATCGTTGATCTTATAATCGGCTTTCATATTCAAATCATAGAAGTAAAGCTTGGTATCGCTAATCGCTGGGTCATTAGAAAAGGCCGTAAAAACATCGGCATATGTTCTTCTTCCGGCCACGAATACGCTTCCCTTGTTATTGTCAAATGGAGTCTCCAACATCAAATTCGACGATATCAAACCAATACCTCCAGCACCGCCAAAATCCTCGACACTGCTTTCCCTCATGCGCACATCCATTACCGAAGAAATTCGCCCGCCATACTGGGCAGGAATTCCTCCTTTGTACAAATTCACATCTTCCAAAGCTTCGGAGTTGAACACGGAGAAAAATCCCATCAAGTGTGAAGCGTTATAAACAGTGGCTTCATCCAACAACAAAAGATTTTGTCCAGCATCTCCTCCACGAACATAAAATCCGCTGGAACCTTCTCCCGCAGACTGCACTCCCGGCATCAACTGTATGGTTTTCAGCACATCCTTTTCACCGAAAAGCACGGGAACATCCTCCAAATCCTTGGGGGAAATACTTACTACGCTGACAGTGGTTGAACGCACATTCTTATCTTCTCTTTCAGCCTTGACAACAACTTCATCCAACTCGCTTGAAGACAATGACATGCTTACATTTTTTTGCACAGTACCTGAGCCCGATACACTTTGGTTGATAGTTTCATAGCCTATAAAATTGTATGACAATGTGTAATTTCCCTTTGGCAAGGCTATTCGATACTCGCCATTGGCATCTGTGATCACTCCTTTGGCTTTAAGCTCTTTTACCAAAATGGTAACACCGATCAGTCCCTCGCCTGATTCGGAATCCGTTACTTTGCCGCCTACCACGAGCTTGTCACTTTGGCCCATGGCTGAATCATGCACCAGACTCATAAAAAATATGGACAATAGCGCCAATCGATTTACTATTAATTTTAACCTTTTCAAATCCCTCTTATTTAATCAAATACTTAATACAGTTTTTTATTATAATTATTATTTTAATGTACACTCATTGCCAAAAATGACGGAATACATATTAAATAGAAAAAATATTCAATGAACCATCCCTTTTAGTCCACCAATGATCATCATTCAACCATAATGTCAAAAAAAATACGTATTTTATTATCTTAAATAGAAATGAAATTGGTATCCAGAGCCTTTCTAGTTCTAATTTTCGAAAAGCCTGGCTCCTCAAATAACCGCAAACCGGCAGATGCACTATTGATATCAGGCCTTTTGCTTGAAGCTCTTTTGCAAATTTACAAGATTTGTTTATTCCCCCTCCTGACACTGGATTCACTAATCTGCTTCTAAACGCAAGTTTACCATTTTTGCCTAACGCTAAATAACACATCCTTGCAATGAATAAAATCGACAATTGCAGCCATCGATTTGATATTAAATTAAACTTTTTCAAATCCCTCTTATGTAATTAAATGCTTAATAAATTATTTTTTAATAATGATCATCATATATATGATATTCATATCCTTGTTTTCCCCTACCTTTCGTAAGAAAAAATCAAATAAATATTTAAGCAATTCATTTAAATATCTAATGCAGAATAAATTACGCTAATTTAATTTTTCAAAAAATGATATTAAACGTGTTTTTGGCGAACCGTATATTTTCCTTCTAAATTGTCAAATAAGGGTTTGAGTTGAATATCGTTTTCAAGTAGTAAGCTCAGTATGTTTTACATGAAGGCTATTTGTATTTAAAAACTTTGCCTCAAAGAGGAAATATTGTCCTTATTAGCAATGAGCATAATTACATATCATTCAATAAGCCGCAAAAAGAATATTACTACGGTAAATGAAAGCGGATACGGAAAGAAAAATAGCCTTTCTTGATAAGAATGGCTACATTATTTATTTGACTGAGACTAATGAAAGAACCGTACATGAAAAAGCCATTTTAGATGAAATAGCCCTCAATATTTCTGAAGAAAATATACTTACGTACCCCAGTTTTCAAGGAGCCGAAAAGAAGCACCCTTACATTATTACTCCATTTAAAAAGTCTAAAAAAGGAATCAATAAACTAATCAGTCTTGCGCATGTTTTTTCCAGTGTTAAACGACTTAAAGCAGTACAGGAAAAATCAAATCCAGAACAACTGAAATTAAAAATAAAGTGATGATTATAGCTACAGCTCTATACAATTTTAAAATGAAGTGCAGAAATGCCTAACAAATAAATCATGATAATGACTATTTTATAGAATCTTTTTGACATTCTTTCGAAGTCTTTCTATTGCATTAAAAAAATTAAATGGATTCATAATCAGACTTTTTGAAAATAGGTAGATTATTAATATTGTTTGGGAACAAAATAGGCTTTCTTTTATTCAACTTTTCTCCATTAAGAACTTTTTCGTAAAGACTTATGTATTTATTCGTCATAGTTATATGATCAAATTCATCCAACACATATTGATGGCATAATGACCTATCAAAATTATCTGCATGAAGCAAAGCTGACTCCAACTCCCAATCATCAAATGATAAATAACCTACCTCTTCATTTATTAATTCCGGCAAAGATCCATAAGGCGTTCCAATAACTGGAAGTCCAAAATACAATGATTCAATTAAAGCAACTCCAAAAGGTTCATTCCAAATGACTGGAAATAACAAAGCTCTTCCACCATTAATAATTTTATTTTTTTTAAAACCGCCAACCATACCCTTAAACTGAATTAAATGATTAGAATTCCCATCCCCGCCTACAATTGCTAATTTTTGATTTATCTTCTCACAAATTGATATGGCTCCTTTTACATTTTTCTTTTTATTTTCAGTGTTAGCTAAAAACAAATTATAATCTCTGGAAGCATTCCAATCGACTTTTCCATATTCATCAAAATCCAAACCAATGTAAACATAAGTATCAGCATTATACCTGTTTGCGTGATTCTGAGATACAAATACAGTATTTTCATGATGATATTCAAAAAATGGATAATTTCCATGACATGTAATTAAAAAAGGAAAATCTAAATCTTCATCTAACGGATTGTTTAAATGCAAGACATCGACACCTTTAGGAATTTGAACCGATATTGGTTTATTCAAGTCATAAGTATAGACTTTTCCAAAAGGACAATATGAACCCTTTTTAACTAAATAACTTACTTCATGTCCTTGATTAGAGAGTTCCTTACCAATCCACCATACAAACCTTTCTACTGCCCCGTAATTAATAACAGGAATTTTAATATTATCTACAATCAGAATATGCATTTTATTTATTAATTATCTCTCAAAAATGACACAATAATATACCTCTTTCCATCTTTAACAGGAAGAGCTCCATGACGATGACTAATTCTACCTGGATGTATCAAAACCTCCCCAGGCTCTTTTAAAACTATTTTTTTCTCATAATCTGGAAATACAGTTCCTGCTCCATCAAACTCATTATTCAAGCAAAGATTCATTGTCACCAAACTAAAGTCATGATGAATAGCAAGATAAGCTTGTTGATCCGGTTTGTATCTTACGATAAAATTTTCAGACAAACTATTATTTAAAACAAACTTAAACTTCCATTGCTTCAATATTATTGGCAAAACATATTTATTTATAATTCTATTATAAATATCATTTAAGCCTAATACTTCAAGAAGCATGTCGTTAGTCGGATAATTTTTATGCCGATCAATCATCCATTTATTAATATTTTCAGCTTCACTGATTACATGATCGCAAAACAATTTATTAAATAATGGAAACCTTAAAATATACTTTTCTTCTTTGCTAATAACCAATTCTTCATTGCCATCAATAATGACAGGGTTAATATATTTTTTCTCCCACGACTTTTGAAAAGCGCCAAAATTCAAATACAAAGATTCATGTTTTACATTTTGCTTTATATTTGTAGTGCTATCATGTCCTGAATATTGATTGACTAAATTTTTATAAGTTGCAATGGCATTTATTTCCTCTTTAAATAAATCTCTAATATCATTTCTGGGGTGATTCGAATATAAGGCAGGTAAAAATTCATCAACAGGGATCAACTTTTCACAAAAACGTGTTTTTAACAGCTTTTCTATCCCTGTATTATTCAAGATATATGCATGAGTGCAATAACTAAAACCAGGCTTTACCCAAAAATTGCTAAGTTCTTTATCTTTTTCTTTAGGCGTTCGACCCAAATACATTAAATCCCATTCAAAGTCACATTTATTTAATAAACTAAAATCCGCATCGATAACTGGAATAAAATCTTCTTCCAATATCAATACTTTAGAATACTTTTTATTAAAGGCATCCTCCCACACCATCCAATGACTTAAAGAGCAACCCAATTCACCTGCTGTAATCTCACGATTATACCATTTGCTTTGGCTTTCAGTTATTTTCCATTTATCATAAACCTTAACTCCTAATAAATCTAAATCATCATCACTTATTTTGTTTCCATCCACTGCATCCCATACAATAACCTTAACTTGATTATCTAGTTGAAAATACGAGAGATGATGCTTTATTAAATCTATATTTTTATTTTTTTCCCCTTCCAAAGCTATAATATAAACAGCTTCAAGGTTCATATTCATTTTTCGTTGTAACTTATATCGCTTCTCCTTTTCAGAATAATCTTCTTCTTCAATATCGCTTGAACTTTCGGCTGTGACTATAGTTCCATCCCAAGACAATTTCAAATCTTCAAGACTAATTTGATAAAACCCAAAGACAGGGTCCAAAAGGTCTACTAACTGATTTTTTTTATCATAATTTAAAAAAATACTGGATTCACTGTCGGTAAATATTAATATAGATGGAAGAGGTGCAAACTCTAAATGTTGGTGTTCAATTTGCATCGCGTCAACTTCAAGCTCCCACTCTTTCAATGTATCGCAAAGTGCTATTATATTCTGATTCGTCGACTCAAGTCTTTGTTGGAAAATATCCTCAACTGTTTGCAAAGATATTTTAACTTTACTATTATGTAAAATAAAATTTTTAAGTGTAGATAAATAGTTTTCTTCATAACTACTTTGACTCACCCAATCCAACTTATTTTCTATTTTCTTCATTTTAAAATTTATCTAAGAAAGTGTTTCAATAACTAAATACGAAACACTTTCAATAACTAAATTATAATTATACTATTAAGACTTAAAAGTAGTTGGGTCTGGGCAAGTCAAATTAGTAGGGCAATTGTCAGAGCATTTTCTGGTTCCACCTCCCCTCAATCCACCTTGTGCTTCTTTTGATAATTCAGACAATACGTCTTTTTTTAATGCTAATTTTTTTAACTTTTTCATTTTTAAATTTAACTTAATTACATAATGGATTGCATTTATAGTGGCGACATCCTTATCACTGTCTCTTCGTGCCAAATATTTTTATAATAAAAAACTATTGATTCTTGAAAATTAATTTCAAACTTCCCATTAGAGTTATAAAAAATTTCTTAGTGGCAATATAAATCGTTCTATAGCTCTTGAATCTTTTGTCACTATTTCTGCAACACCTTCCATCTCCTGAATAAACTTAAGTCGTTTATCGTACGTAGTGCACATTCCTTCATTCAATTGAACCATCCCTATGTAGCTATTTTTTTCAGGCACTAAAGAAATTCTGCTTAAATATCCTTCCAGCATACCAAACTCCATATAAGGGAATCCTTCCAACTTTATAAACACGGATTGGCCAATTTTAATATTACCAATCTTTTCATTAGGAATTATGACTTTTACTATGATTTTCGATTCATTATAAGGTATAACTGTTGATACTCGATCTCCAATTTTCACACTTTGATTCTCACTCCACATGTTTGTTTGACTTGCCACTCCATCTATAGGAGAGGTTATCAAATAGTTTAATTTCCACTCTTGAATTTCAGCTAATAATGATTCTTTTTGCTCTTCAATCGACCACTTTTGTTCTTTCATTAATTTTTCTTGCTCAATTTTCAGGTTTAGCAAATTGTCTTCAATATTCAATAAGGTGATATCATTATTTTTTAATTTTACTTCAAAGCTTACAACTTTAGCTATTTTTTGAGTATATAACTGTTTTGACTTCTCATATTCTGCTTGTGAAATCATATAAGCACTCATAGCAAATAATGTAGAATCCCTTTCAAAAGCCTTTTTGCTTAGTTCTACTTCTTCGTGGATTAATTTATGCTGCATTGACTGAATATCACGAACTTCTTTGTGTTTTATCAATTGCAACTCCAAATTCTTTATTTTTTTAGGAATATGTTCTTGTTCTAAAAAATGATTGTACTCTCTAATAGTCTTTTTGAGTTTTGAATATGCATATTGCAACTCGCCAAGGGAATCGAAATTATATAATAAGCTTGAATTCAAGCTACTGTCCATTGTATTGAAAAGTTGAACTTGCTTTATTTGATTTTCCACCGCTAATATTTTTTTGAAATTCGCAGTACCCTTAATTACCGCAATAAGATCCCCTTTACTAACAGTATCTTTATCATTAATTAATATCTGCTCTATTTTGCCATTGATTCTAGCCTCAAGCACAACGGGTGTTTGATAAGTCGTTATGATAGATGGTACTTTTACAACAACAGGATATTTGAAAAAATAGCTCCCTATGATTAAAATCACTAAAACCATGAATATAATACTCATGCCCCATGTTACAATCACACTAGGAACACTTCCCATTATTTCCTGAATCTCATCACTGTGAAAATCATCTGTATTATTGTCAGGCATAATATATTATAAATTTACTTAATAAATTAAATTGCTTTCCATTTCTAGTTGATCCTTTACCAAGTTGTAATATTCACTTTTATTAGAAATCAACTCTTCATGATTTCCCTTTTCCACCAATTTGCCATTATTAAGCACTATTATTTGGTTCGCATTTTTTACAGTGCTTAATCTATGAGCTACAATCAAGACTGTTCTACCTTTAAAAAACTGTTCCAAGTTTTCCATAATTACTCTTTCATTATTTGCGTCCAACGCATTTGTCGCCTCATCAAAAAACAAATAATCTGGATTTTTATAAACAGATCTTGCTATAAGTATTCGTTGTTTTTGTCCTGTGCTCAAGCCATGACCATCACTGCCTATTTTTGTTTCATAACCAAGCGGAAGACTTTCTATATATTCTTTCAAATTAGAAACCTCTAGAGCCTTATTAAACTTCTCTAAGTTCGGATAGTCGTCGCTCACACATATATTATTTATAATGCTATCTGAAAAAATAAACCCCTCTTGCATAACAACTCCACAGCTTTTCCTCCATTCCCTTGAACTATAGTTATTTATTCTTATGCCATTCAATAATACTTCTCCAACAGTTGGATTATAATTGCCTAATATCAACTTCATCAAGGTGCTTTTACCACTTCCACTGGTGCCTACAATTGCAGTTATCTTACCTGGCAAAATTTCAAAATTAACATCCTCTAATATTTTTTTTGAATGTGGGCCTTCATATTGAAAAGTTAAGTTTCTTAATAAAATGTTCTCTGACTTTGGAATACTATAGAGTTTATTTTGCTCAATACCTTCTTCATCATCTTGATCATGAATTTCGCCCAACCTTTCTAAACTGATTTTAGCATCTTGAGCTGACTGTGCGAAACTTATAAATTGTTGAATAGGAGCGTTGAGCTGGCCTATTAAATATTGTACAGCCATCATCATGCCTAATGTCATTTGACCTTGCACCACAGATCTAGCCACCAAAAATGAAATTAAAATATCTTTTGAATGATTTATAAAAGTAGCCCCCACATACTGAAATTGATCTAATGACATACTTTTTAAGCTTATCTTATATAATCGAGCTTGTGTTTTTTCCCATTCCCATCTTTTTTGTTTTTCACATCCATTCATCTTAATCTCCTGCATACCTGTTACCAGTTGAATTATATTGCTTTGATTCTTAGATGATTGTTGAAATTGCTTATAATCAAGATCCCTTCTTGATTTTAAAAATAACAATACCCAGACTATATAAATAGCACTTCCAATCAAAAAAATCAATAAAATATCTAATTGATATTTAGCCATAATCAACGCATATATTATGACGGTGATCCCAGCAAATATTATATTTATTAATCCATTTGTAAGAAAATACTGTATTCGCTGATGGTCCTCCATTCGTTGTATAATATCTCCTAATAGCTTTATATCAAAATAAGCTATTGGCAACTTCATTAGCTTTATTAAAAAATTAGACAACAAAGATATACTGACTCGGGATGTTACATGCAACATCAACCAATTTCGTATTATTTCATTTGCTGTTTGACCTACAATCAAAATAAATTGCGCCACTAGAACCATACTAATAAAGGATAAATTATTATTAGATATCCCTTTATCCACTATGGACTGAGTTAAAAATGGAAAAATAAGTCCTATCAAGGTACCTGTTAACATACCAAGCACTAATTGAAATATATACTTTTTATAAGGTCTTATATATTTCAATAGATATGATAAGTTTTGTTTATTATTATCTTCGTTGCCAGCATCATAAAAATCAGGTGTTGGTTCTAATAATAAAACATTCCCAAACCTCTCACCTAACGCTCCATCTTTACTCCATGAATTTAAAAACTCTTTTTTACTATATTTCAATAAACCTTGATTAGGATCTGCTACATGAATATATTTTTTATTTTTTTTTGTTTTTATTTTATATAAGACAACGAAGTGTTCATCATTCCAATGAATAATACATGGCAAAATCGCCTCTTTTTCCAATTGATCCCAAGTTAATCTATAAGCCTTAGTGATAAAACCTATTTTTTCAGCAGCATCGCTTAGACCCAACATCGATACACCATCTCTACTTAAATAAGATAAATCTCTTAGAAATTGTAAACTATAAGTTTTGCCATAGAACTTTGCAATCATTCGCAAAGAACTAGGTCCACAATCCATTGAATCCAATTGTTTATAAAAAGGAAATTTAATCATCTATTTTTACTTATCAACATTCAATTTTTCTAAAAAACTATCTAGTTTCTAAACACTCCAATTCAAAATAATCTCTCCACTTATTATCATGATCAACCCGTATTTTCATTGAAGAGTATAATTTTTTCATCATATACAAAATCAAAAACTCATATACTCTTTGCTTTGACCTAAACAGCCTATTAACATGCATATGTATTATGCTAGAAAGCAAATTATTGATTTCACCTTCACCACTAGTTTTTACTATTATTTTACTTATCGTTACTTCTTCCAAAGAATTTTTCACATTGTGATTTTTATTATCATCTAGCAACAAATAATCTTCAATTTTCATTTTCTTTTCTCGATACTTCTTGTCTAAAATAATTTTCATATCCTTATTCATATCAAACTCCACTTCATACCCCTTTGACAAATAGCTAATTATGTCACCTTTTTGATTTAATGAATAAGAAAATTTAGACAACAATAAATCAATATACTTTATACACCAAAGCAATCGAGAATCCTCTCCAACTTCAGCCTCATACTCATAATTTATATATGAAAGAATATCAAGACTATTAACATAAAACAATGTTTCAATATCTTCCATTGTTCCGATTCCATACCTTTCTAACTCTCGTTTATAGGTATTGACACTTAAATCCCAAACCAGTCTATTTTCTATATAAGGTAAAATACACGCATTTAATTTCTTAATTAAAACAGCTATAGATTCTTCATTATCATTTGCGATATGAAACCTAAGTCTAATATGATTATCAGAATCAAAATATCTTATAAAAAAAAATTTATCAATTATTCCATTTTCTAGTAAAAAATTAGAAAGCGGATAAATCTCATTTATTAATATTTTTTCTAGTGTTTTTACTCCAGAGTAAATTTTGAAATAAAGCCATTCATCCCCTGGTATAAAGTTTCTTTTTAAGTTCATATTTCTTTGATAATAAATTTCAAGATAGCATCATACAAGATTCCCAATCCATATGTTTCGGATTTAAAAAAGTCAGATACACCATAGCAACACCAATATCTCCCTCCAGTAAACTATCGCACTCTTTAAAACCCCTTTCTTCAAAATCACCGACTAAAAACTTGAACTGTTTACTTCCAAAATTCATAGTTTCATTCAACCAGTAATTTGATATATCTAAAAATTCTTTATTATTTGTCTCATACCACATTTTATAAAAAATATAAAAAATGCCAGAAGAACCATGACAAAAACCTGCATCAACGACTTTATTTTTTTTCAATGACCTTCTTTGGCCTGTTTTCAATAGTCCCTTAGTCGCACTAGCCTTTAAACTCTCATCATTTAGAACTTTAGCTGTAAAATATAATGTGTACCAGATTCCCAGATCTCCATAGCACCAAGCCAATCGGCTATTTTGAGGAGTGTGTTTATTTGAAAAAAAGTCCGAACTCAAGATTGTATTTGGAAAACACGATTCAACCGATTCCTGTTTCTGTTGATTATTCATCAAAAAATTCACAGCTCCATCGATTAAAGCAAAACACTTTTCTTTATTAATTCCAATCGAATAACATTTCGCCAAAAAGAATATTTTCCCTGCTATACCGTGCGACAATCCAAAGTTTATCACTTTATTATCCATATCATCGGGCTTTGAATACTCCCACATCAAGCCACTAACGGTATTCACTTTTGTTTTATCTAAATAAGAAATTAGCGGGTCTATATACTCTTTTAAATTTCTATTTAAAAAATACACACCTATTCCTAATGCCCCGTTCAATAGATCATCGTCATTTTGCTCTATTAAATATAACATATTTTTATATAGATAAGGATCTATGTCTTCAAGGTAATCATCCGCATCTACATCCAGAATATTTTTCTTTGATAAATAATTTAATACGTGAGCCCATCCTGACACACCAGTTGAAAAATAAGGATTCAAATACTCAGTTTCTCCCAATTGCGTAATAATATTATTAAAAATTTCTGTAGCTTTTTCTAAATAGCTTTCATCACCAAATGCGGAATATGCCAAAGCCATTAACAAACCAGCTCCTGAGTTACCTCCATAAAGCCCTATCGAATCATTATCTTTTATCTGTTTATTCTTAACCTTAAACAAAAGAATATTTAATGCTTCTTCAACAGATCTTTTTGAATCATTTTTCATTTCCATTCTTTGTATTATTATAAAACCCTAATATTAATTCATTCGTAAATGCTTCTCCATTTTCATTAATAATTAGAGAATGATCCTCTGAATGAAGAAACTCTGTTAAAATTATTTGCCTCCCCTTGATTGCTTCTTTCAAAAAAAGTTTAATCGAATAATCATTATCGAAATCAATAAGAATTTTATTATCATTACTGCCAATAGTAACTCTTCCAGGCACAAAGAATTTATTAAGTAGTTTCAATAGTTCTTCTTTTTGTTTAAGAAAGCTTTTATGAGATAATATATTGTCAAAAAAATCTCTCTTTAAAATCCATTTTGCAGAATAAAGAATTATATTCTCATATCTCACTCTAGGGAAAAAAATTTTATCGGAAAACACCTCTCCATAGCTTACATATAATGAATTTTTCTTGTCATACTCTTGCAATGCGCATAAAAAGTAATATATAGGCAATGAAGCTGATGAATAATAATTATGAGCAGTAGTTAACCTAGTTTTTATTTCTTTATTCAAAGTCTTTGACCTTAATACAATTTGATCTCTATTCCTTATCGATATATATAAATCCGTAATTGGTATAGTATTATCTTCATCACATTCTGAGTGTGATAAATAAGGAATTTCAAATTTTCGAATGCTTGGCTTTTGCAATATGTTGCCTATTCTCTCTTGTGGCAGATGAGCAATTTCAGCCAATACTTCATTATTGTATGACATGCTTGTTTCTTTATCCACCATTTGCTGAACAAATTGATGAATTTCTTCATTTCCATAACAAAATCGCCCCAAAAGTTTTGATGAGTTTGCTCCACAACCACTCATTATTATCAATGGTCTATTCTCATCATACACAACCTCAATCATAGAATAAATAGTATCTGGAAACCTTTCCCAGTTTGAATCAAATTCCTTCAAATCATCTTCATCTATTACAATCTCATTATTTCTTATATTTGACAACTTCTTCATTAGTAGTTTGTCAAATGTACTAACAGAGGTTACATTTTCATTTTTTGTAGATTTATGAATTCCATTCACCAGTGGTGAAATATCATTATCTTGAGACACTGGAAAGCCTAAACCGGTATCAACATCCAATACCTGAACTAATGGGACTTCTTCATCTTCATACCTCTTATAAAACTCTTCAATGAAATTCGCAATATTTTCATCTTTTTTATAAGGAGTTAGTCTATTTAACACATCAATACCTTTTTTTAAGTCATCTAATAAAGAAATCGATAACTCAGCTTTATTTGAAGTTACATATAGATCAGACTGAAAAATTGATTTGTTTACTATATCATCTGAATTCAATTCATTCAACAGCCCTTTAATATATTCATAATCACTTATCTCCCTACCTATCGGTTTCGAATCTATCATTCTTAACCGGTCTCTAACCCTACATAAGCTCAATACAAGCTCATGCTTGGGAGAAAGCAATCTTTGACATTTTATAATAATCTGATGCAACAAATCATCACCATTAACACTTGGAGACAATTCACTTATTAAAATCTGACTTTGTATCAATTCATCAATATAATCCCTAGCGTCCTTTTCATCAATATACTCATTGACCAAACTACTTACTAGATCCACATATTTAACACCCTTTTTAGAAATATTTAACACATGCTCCAAAGCCTCATCTCTCTCAACAGATGTCAGAAAATATTTTCTATAATCACTTTTATACTTATACTCAGTATATCGCATTTCATTCATAACGGTATAAGCACTTGTTGAGGGATAATATTGTGACTTAGTCTTTAAATCTTTATCGCTTAAAATATTGGCATCTAATATTTTTGACAAAAAACCCATATCAACCCTAGTATGCGATTTATACTTGCATGTCTTATTTAATATTATTTCCGATTTTTCTTTATTTGAGATATCGCCAATCCCAACACCCGCGAATAACCCAAATGGAGTGCACCTCACATGAGACCTCAATAAATATTTTAAAAATGACAAGTTTATCTTTTCATTACTATGATCATAATTTTCTAACTCATTATACAAATCACTTGAAGCAATGTATAACGACTCCAGAAATTCTTTATTTAATAAAAAACCATTTATATAATTCCCTAAATCATTATAATTATCTGAAAGTGAAGATAAAGAGAATTGTGGGACTCTATAAATAAACTTACTAAAAGGAATTATTTGATTAATATAATTCATGCTTAAATATGCTTTTCAGTGATAAAGCAACTCAAAAAATGAGTTGCTTTAAAATTTCGATTATCTACACAATGCTCCTTTTTCGCTATGGCACGCTCTGTAACTTCCTTCTCCGCCTGAAGGGTCACAGCAAAGAAAACCTGTACAATTTCGTCTTGATGTACCTCCACCTCTTAATCCTCCTTGTTCTTCATTTGTCAATTCAGAAAGAACATTTTTTTTAAGTGCTAGTTTTTTTAACTTTTTCATTTTTTTAAAATTAAATTTCCTCGGATTGCATTTATAGTGGCGTCATCCTTTTCACTCATTGGCACTATTTTTTGCTTTTCAGCATGTATTTCAATTGATAATATCTACTCCTTGAAATTTTCATTTCTACATTATTTTTCAATATGATAGTTCTTCTGTTTGAAGAAGAAATCCTATCAATGAAATTCAAGTTAACAACCTTTCTAGAATGAATTTGGCATAAGCTATTTGAAAATGTCATTTGGTTAAAAATAACTTTTGACTCATCAGTCAAAGAATAATTTATAACTTTGTCAACCGTCTCTATTGTAATCTTCTCATCATCATAATACGCACAAATAATTTCATCTAGAAAAATATTATAATTATTATAATCATTATCAACAATTACAATTTTCTTTTCAGATAACCCTATAAACATATTTAAATTTTATAAAAATAAACAAACATGCTAGTTCAAGATCAACCCTCTTATTACTTATGATTACTAAGTTTAAATAATTTTATAAACTATAGTTCCCCCAAAAATTAGGACTGCAAGTTAAGATACAATCTATTAACTTAGTTACTATGAAAAGCAGAAGAAAATTTACCCCTGAATTCAAAGCAAAAGTGGCATTAGCCGCTATCAAAGAGCAGAAAACAATCGCAATTTTAGCACAAGAATTTGATCTGAGCCCTACTCAAATCAACACTTGGAAACGCGAGTTTTTGAATAATGCCTCTTCCCTTTTTAAAAAAAATAGCGATCGAAAAGAAGCCACGGATAGCTTGGAAAAGGAAAAAGAAACGCTCTACTCCAAAATAGGCCAACTTCAAGTTGAAGTGGATTTTTTAAAGAAAGCCTTATCGTAAACAAAAACACACAAGAACGCAAAAAGCTAGTCGATAAGGCGCATGATATCTTGAGTATTACGAGGCAGTGCTCCCTCTTAGGTATTCATAAATCAAGCTATTATTATAAATCTAAAGGTGAGTCCGAACTTAATTTGAAGCTTATGAAATTAATTGACAAGCAGTATCAAAAGCGACCATTTTGGGGAGTGCCTTCTATGAGCATTTGGCTTAAAAAAGATATGGATTATAATATAAACTCCAAAAGAATAGAGCGATTGTATCGGCTAATGGATCTGCGAGCCATCGTTCCGGGCCCTCATACTTCTAAAGGAAATAAACAACATAAAACATATCCTTACCTGCTTGAATCGCTTAAAATCGAGCGAATCAATCAAGTGTGGGCGACGGATATCACTTATATTCCAGTAGAGGGAGGCTACTTTTACTTAATGGCAGTTATCGATTTAAAGAGTCGATTTGTTGTGGGTTGGTCCATTTCCAATACTATGGATGCTGAGTGGTGTCAGGAAACCATGCAAGAATGCGTTGAACAATATGGAGTTCCTGAAATAGTCAATACCGACCAAGGCAGCCAATTTACCAGCGAAGTATTCACCTCTTATTTACACTCAAAGCAAATACGAATCAGCATGGATGGTAAAGGACGGGCGATCGATAATATATTTATCGAAAGACTATGGAGAACCGTAAAATATGAAGATATTTACCTTAAAGCTTACGCGACAGGAAATGAACTATTCGTAGGCTTGCTCGAGTATTTTGATTTTTACAATCACCAAAGAAGACATAGTTCATTGGAGCACAAGCGACCTAGAGAACTCTACTTTGAAGAATCGAATTTGGCTTTTATCTCAAAAGCAAAGGTAAGTTCAATACCAGAACCCGTCAAGGGTATAAACGGCTTGCCGCAGGCGCAACACAAGCCGCCCTTGACAGAACCTGATATTGAAATTTATGAAGCTCTTGAAATGAGAAACCAAAAAATAAAATTAAGTTTAACTACTTTGCGGTCCTAAAAAAGGGGGGAACATTAAACTGCACTACCATTTGGCTCAAAACATATAAAATATAATAATCCACCAAAGCAGATAAACTTAGCTAAGCACGTGAATATATAATAGCTTAAATAACACTTCAGGCATTACAAGAGTTGATTCCGAAATTTTGCTTTCACAATATATTTAACAGTTCTTTTTTGTCTTACCTTGTTTCATTGAAATTATAGTTATTCCTGAAATTATTTTTATTTACTTCAAAGCTACATACTTATTGAACATCCTTTCCCACCCATTTTGGGTAGTTTTCTAATTTTTTCAATTAAATAACTTTAGAGAACTATTAATAACAAAAAAGTAATAGTAATAGTCACAGTATCACTTAAAGCCACTGATATATATTTAGATTTAATTCTGCTAAATGCAAAAAGTTTAAGGCCTGCAAATATCTTAGAGGCTACTAAAGTTAAAAATTATTCATATATTTAAATTAAAATAGGATAAAGTTCAACCTAACTATAAACTCATTGGCTCAACAGCATTACAACAAACCTATAGTTGACACGAAGCTCTTATCTATTGAATAATCTCAATTTTTTAAAATCCAAAACGATCAACAATAAACAACCATAATAAAACTAACATGCGATTTTCAATTTTATTTTTAGCGATCACTGCTACCTTTTTTTGTTGCAAATCAAAAGCTACTAAAGAAGTAAAAACACAAGATCAATATGCCTTGAAATTAGACTCATTAATGACTATTGCCTATGAGCGAGACCTGTTCAATGGCAACGTTTTGGTTTCCAGACATGGCAAGATCATTTATCAAAATTCATTTGGGTATGTTGACAACAAGCAAAACAAGCTTCTGCATCAACATTCGATATTCAATGTCGGATCAATCATTAAGGAAGTAAATGGCGTAGCCGTCATGATGCTTACCGAAAAAGGCTTGCTTTCTTTGGATGACCCGATTTCAAAATTCAACCTTAAGCTTCCAGCTTGGTCTGAAAAAGTCAAAGTAAGCCATTTGCTCAATTATGCCAGTGGCGTTCCCTGCATTGACACGATGGATTCGATAGATGATAAAAAAGCATGGGAAATCATCCGAGGAACTGATACTCTGCTCTTTGAAGCAGGCTCGAAATTCAAATACGATAATGCCAACGTTTTCCTGCAAAGAAGAATCATTGAAAACGTAACAGGCCAAAACTTCGAAGCTTTCGTCACCGAGAATATTGTTAAACCATTAGGGATGAAAAACTCAACCTTTGATCCTCAAGAAAATTACCCTGAAAGAGCTTCTTGCTTTGATTTTAACAAACAAAAGTGTCCGGAGATGCGATTCATTAGCGGTTGGCTATGGCTGGATATTCATGACCTGCATAAGTGGATCACTGCGCTTAATACTGAACAATTAATCAGCAAATCGTCTTTTGAACAGCTTCTTAAAAATCCATATGCTCCCGAAAAATCATCTTCGCTTGGAGAATACTTCGATGATATGCAATTGCACAAACATAATGGCATTTCATTCAATTTCGAATCCATTTTCTTCAATGATATAAAAAATGATGTGGTGATCATTCTTGTTTCCAATCAAAGAAATCAAGTATGGGACCTTGGCCATCTGGCGCATGATATCATCTTGGATAAAGAGATCAAATATCCTCAAAAATCAATTTACCGAGCCATCAGAAACGAATCAATGAATAATATCGAGCTAGGATTAAAAAAATATAATGACATTAAAAATAAAGATTCAAACCTATATGCCTTTGACAATCCAAGTGAATTAAACAAGCTGGGGTATGATCTCATTGGCGCCAATAAAATTCAAGATGCCTTAAAAGTATTCGATTTGGCTATTCGTGAATTTCCAGAAAATTCCAATCTTTATGACAGCTACGGGGAGGCATTTTATCTTGATAAACAATTCGAAGCCTCCTTGGAAAACTATCAGAAATCGCTTGAACTGGATCCGAAAAATAAAAATGCGGAAGAAATGATTGAGAAAATTAAAAAGGCAAAATTACAGTAAGCTAATTCATTTTCGAAACATCAGAATAAAGGTTCTAATTCCCCTATTCTGATGTTTTGGAAACGAATCACTTAAATTCCACAGGTTCGCTTTCGTTTATTTCAATGACAAAGTTGTCTCTTGTTTTTCTCACTTTAGGCAAACTAGCCATTTGCTCTTTATCCGATCTATAGCCGATAGGCAATATCACTACCGGCATTAATTCTTTTGATCCAAGATTCAATAATTCTTGATACTGTAGAGAATCAAACCCTTCCATAGCGCAAGAATCTATTTTCAATTCCGAGGCCACGGTCATGACAGTGCCTAATGCAATATACGCCTGTTTTGTAGCCCACTGAAGTTTCGTATCTTGATCCATCATTGAGAGATAATTGCTCACCGAATTCTTATATCCTTCAAGATCCTCTTCTTTCACTCCCCTTACTTCAACCACTCTATCAATATAAGCGTCAATATTCTCTTGATTTACATTCGTATCAATGGCAAAAATTAATATATGAGAAGCATCAGCTACTTGTTGTTGATTATAAGACAATGAGACCATCTGTTTTTGAAGCTCTTCATTATCCACAACCACTATTTTAAAAGGCTGAAGTCCCATAGATGTGGCCGTCAAATTTCCAGCTTCTAAAAGGGATTCCAAATCATTCTTGCTTACTTTTTTCGCGAGATCAAAATTTCTTACCGCTGATCTCCACTTTAGTGATTCCATTAAACTCATCTTACTTAATTTTAATTGTTAAACATTTATTACATGTAAATAATTTACATGTAAAATATTATGACAAATTTTTTTACTCTCTTAATTTGTCTAAAATTGAATTAACCGTTTTAGCGTCTTCTTCGCTTATTTTCTCAAGAAAACTCATTTGCTCTTTGCCACCTTGATCGATTTCGGCAAGCAAAGCAAGACCTTCTTTCGTAATCGAAACATAAACCACTCGCCGATCCTCTTCGCATCTTTTACGTTCCAAAAGTTTCTTGTCAAGAAGCTTGGTGGTCATTCTTGTCGTATGCGGAGACTTGTCAATCATCAAGTTCTTAACTTCATTCATCGTCACCCAATCCCCTGCTCCTCTTAAGATTCTGAGTATGTTGAACTGCTGGGATGATATGCCAAACGGAGCGAGAAAATCGCTGAAGCCATTTTTGATCCAATTTGATGTAAATATCAGATTGGTGACAAAACGATGCTTCTCATTTTCAAACTTTGTTTTTATGCTATCATCTAAATCCGACATGTTCTCTATCTTATAATTTGATCCAAAAGTAATAAATATATTTTACATGTAAAGTATTTTCGAGAGGAATTTGTTTTTTATTTCGAGAAGAAGATTTATTTATCTAAAAATACTCTTTATATCCAAGATTTCCTTCGCTTGCGAAAGAGGCGGATTAACAGCTCTGTTTTTTTCGAGTTGTTCATGCATTGCCGTTTTAACCTTTTTGCTTCGAATGGCGGAGTATTTAAAATCTATGATATTATCATTAGCCTTGAAAGCTTTAGATAGCTCCCAATAGCCGTAAACTCCAATTTTGTTTCTACGCAGATCCAAGGATTTCAAGCTATTGCGAGTTTCTAAAAATTCCGCTAACATTACAGCCCCTTTGTCCAAAATCTGATTTGCAGAAGCTTTAAGCACTGCTGTAGAAGGAGAATAACCTAGATCCAATATTTCTAAGCTGTTATGATTTCCAAGGGATTTGATGATCAACTCCAACCCCCTATATGTGATACCGTTACTTGAAAGAGAAAGCGTTTTTAATGAATTATTCTGGCTTAGGCTTTGACAAAAATATCCGACACCAGCATCATTCAACTGATTCACTCCCAAATAAAGCTCTGTCAAATGATCATTCAAAAGCAATTTATTAATCGCCTTGCCTGAATCGGAATTTAGATAATTACCTGACAAATAAAGACGCTTGATCGGATAATCGTTTGCTAGTAAAAAGTTGATCAAACGTTCTAAATCATTTGCTTCGAGCCCTGTATTAACAAGATCCAAAGTTTCTATATTTCGATTTAACTCCAGCAAATGAATTAACTCATCAATGCCTTTGCCTCCTAGCGGGTTTCGTTTCAGCCACAACGACTTGACGGTGTTGTTATTTTCTAAACCATTCGCTAATTCCTTAAAGCCTTCTCCGTCTATATTATTGCAACCCAGATATACTGTTTCAATCGTATTATTCACCTTAAGCATCTCTCCCACACTCTTGGCTCCATCATTGCCAATATTTCCTGTACCAAATAATATCGCTCTGATTACATTGTTGTATTTCAAAGAATCTGAAAGCAGCTTTGCTCCCTGAGGTCCCAATGATTGTTTGCAACAGTCAAGTCGCTGGTCTACGGTCAAGGCTCCTTTGGAATATCTCTTCAGTTGATCCACTTCCAAATTCGACTCAATGTCCTTCCTTAATTCATGATATGGAAGCAAGTCTGAAGTTTGAATATGCCCACTATCAATTACGGGACAAACTATCTTATTATCGTGCTTTTCCATTTACCAATCTGTTGGGTGATAATCTTTTAAAAAAACGCCATGCATTATGCTTTCAGGTTTATTCACACCATCTGCTATCGGCGCAAAGACTCTTGACGCACCATCTATAATATCCAATGGCGGAACAAATCCATTATTTCTCATTCTTTCTCGTTTGGGAAATGGGTTTTCGTCAGTGATCCAACCTGTGTCAACACTCGTCATGAAAATATTGCTGCCCGCATAATCCTCTGCAGATGTTCTGGTCATCATATTAAGAGAAGCTTTGGCCATATTGGTATGAGGATGAAATACCGTTTTATTTTTACGGTTAAACTGTCCTTCCATTGCGCTAACATTCACTATAAACTTATTCGGATTGCTCGACTTCATCAACAGGCTTTTCAAGCCGCTATTTAATAAAAATGGGGCTGTGACATTGACTAATTGAACTTCAAGCATTTCCATTAGTCCTACTTCCTCCAATGTACTAGACCAACTATTATTGTCTCTCAAATCAACTTGCTGATTATGATTGTCCATCATGCCAACTGGAAAATAATTCTTCATTTGATCATTATTCGGGAGCAGTGAACTGGAGTTGGAAATCAGATAATTAGTTTCTTCCTTGCTGATCAAATGCTGATAATATTCATATGGCCGTTTAATAGTTTGGGCCGCATTATTTATAATGATATCTAGTGAAGACAACTGATTTTTTAGATAATTTATAAAGTCTTGAACAGAAGGAATATTTCTGAGATCCAATCCATGTATAAACAACCTGTCATTCCACAAAGAATAATCATGAACTCTTTTAAAATCGTCTAGTGCATTTTTCGGAAAGCGGGTTGTGATATGCGTTTCCGCTCCACTCCTTAGGAGCTTTAACGCTGTTTCGAAACCAATTTTAATTCTACCTCCAGTGACTAGGGCTCGATAACCGGAAAGGTCGCAAGTATTAGCTCGCTTTTGATAATTGAATTCAGCGCATTTGGGGCAAAGTTGATGATAAAAGAAATGCAATTGTCGATACGCCTTTTTGCAACAATAACATTTTTTACTACTCATCAATTCATTTTGTTCTTTCACAACCGAACCAAGAAGTTTCACTTGTTCTTCATGAGCAAATTCATCATTGATTCTGAATATCTCAGTGCTTTTAATTTGTTCTAAATCATTCGCAGTTTTATCGTCCAAAACCTTTCTTCTTCTCTGTTTCCTTGCTGTCTTATATATTTTCGAGATTAATCCTTTCACTTGATCATCGTGATCAATAATACCAGGATCATCCGCAAGCTCTTGAAGAAGATCAACTAATAAGTTTCTTTTCGATTTGAAATTTATTGAAGCTTTTTGATTTCCCATCTTTTTTCTATAAAAATAAAGAGAGGCGGGATTTGAACCCACGACCTTTAGGTTGCAGACCTAACGCTCTTCCAGCTGAGCTACTCTCTTTGGATAAGGAGCGGGACTTGAACCCGCAGCTATAGATTAGCTACCTATTGCTCTTCCAGTTGAGCTACCCTTATCATATTATATCATCAAAAAATAATAAATTATATCAAGCTAAAAAAATATCAGCTTATTTCATTTGATAATATTCTCATTTTATTTTAAATCTAGTTAGATTGTCCGCTTGAACTCCAAAAACTTTTTAGCGTAAGCTTCACATGAATACCATTGATTCGCCTTCTCTGAAATGAACTTATTATTTTGCAACAAAATTACTGTCTTGCACATTCAAATCTGGAGAAGACGAATAAACGAAATACAAATATGTAGCTAATCAGATTATCTTTGGCTATTAATTAATGGCAGCAAACTTTTGTACTTACTTTCTGATTTTTTTTGCCTTCTTGGTGTTGGGTATTTATGTAATTCTCTCGAATGCTTAATTACATCGGTTACATTACCTTTTCCTGATTCATATTCATAAGTTGATGTATAAATTCCTTCTGTGAACGAAACCAAATCACCATACTCATCATATTTATGCGTGAGTGTATTAGAAATTGCCCAATCATCAAGCATAGAGTTCCATCCATATTCTTCAATCACACTGACTTTATCTCCTTCATATGTATAATTGACCATTATCATATTTTGCCATTTGTCATTATATAAAAGAGTTTTGACCATTTTGACCAATTTATCGCCTTCATAAGTAAATTCTTCTATCGCTGGACCACTCGCGTATTCATAATTTTCATCATATTCAGACGAAATTCTCACTACTTTATCCCCAGCATATTCTATTGTGTAATTTTTATACCACTGAGCATCACCTGCAGATTCATATATCTGAATATATTGCATACGATCTCCATTATACACATATCTAGTATGAACATAATCTGTACGTTCCACCAACCTCCCATTTTCAAACAACAAAGATTCGGCTAACTCAGGAGTTTCTAAAGGCTCACTCTGGCTCTGCGTATATACATTGACTCTATTTCCTTCATATTCATAGAACATCTTTGAAATTTCTTTCCAACCATCGCCGCTATTATCCATTGACCAGATTATTTCAGAAAGTTTATCGCCATCGTATACAAACTCATCCCTTTCAATAGCTATTCCGCTAGGACCAGCGACATATTCTGTAGTTACTCTTCGGGCTATTTCTGACTGAGTAGATTCTTCTGTACCTTCATTATCGCAAGAAAAAGCAATAAAAGATAAAACAACCCACAAAAAAGGATTAAATATAGTTTTATTAGTCATCATTTTGTTGTTATTTTTCATTCAAAATCAAGATATAAACCCTTACAACACATCAAAACATACGACTTAATTATTATTTAAATTCTTTATTAATTCATGTAAATACCAGTATATAACAAATTTAGAATCAATAAATCTAACAATTAACTCTATTAAATAAATATCATGAATTTTAAAATGACAATAAAATAATATGATTTTCTTAATTTCTTAAAGGTTGTCAGCTTAAGCAGACTTAAAGTCTATTGTCTTGTCATCTCATTTCATCACGGCTCTCCATCTTTAAGGTAGTTCCAGATAAAAATAATGTGAGTGTATAACCATAGCAAGGCACATTCATTTCAAAAAGAAAAATACCATGCTGTCTTACTCCAGAGGGAACTTAAGAGTTCATTTTAAAACCTCGCTGACTATATAATGTACCTCCTGTTAGTCGCTTTGACAAAACAGAAATGAAACTTTCAGCAACATGAATAAAGTAAAATAGGCTTTTCTCATTTTCTATTAATTATTGTAAAATTGAATTGTCCTGATGATAATTGCCAGCAATTACCTTCGCAACAGTTCTTGATCGAGGGACATCCAATCTTTCCAGGGTTTTCTGTATCCTTGACTCAAACAATACTTGGCTTTTTTTCAAATTTTCAAGGTGTTTTTTTAATGTCGACGTGCAGATTTCAAATAATATTTTGACTTCTTTAAGATCGTTGACATCAGATTCATAATAATCAGAAAAAACGATCGATGAATTAATTTGCTTATAATAAATCCAAGGATGTCCAATCCACAAATCTTTCCATATTGAATAATCTTTAGTCAATATATCTTCCCAAAAATGAAGACTTTCCAAATCACCGCAACAAGAAGGTTCTAAAATAATACTTTCATCATCTTTCACCACAATGCCTCCGCAAAATACCCCAACATCATCTTCACAGTTCTCAAAATATGGCGCAGAATCCGAAATGTGATTTTTGATGATAACTTCTAATTCAAAATCATTGACAGAATTCAAGTCGACAAAATATGATCCTTTCTCAACAGGCTCTAGCCTTTCCAAACCCTGACTGGCTAGACACTTTTTCCAGTATTCATACATTACCTCATTTCTATTAGAATGATCGTGAGTCGGGCTATCATAATCCGCAATATCAAAAGGATTAATCTCTATAGTATTTATAAATTTCATCAGTAGTTATATCACTTTAAATCATAATTTCAATCTAATTAAAATTATGATATAAATATTCGACCTATTCTCTCTTTTGCTAATTCTGTACTTGAAAAAACCACCTATTTATCACGGTATTTCAAACACTTTTTAATCAATAATAATTAGTTTAAGTATCTGTTTGATCTAAAAATTAAATTTCACTCGCCTAAAATATTTGAAAATTATTATTTATTCCATAAATTAATCAAAAATAATAAAGGTGATTAAATATTTTATGCCCAATTTCAAAATTAAATATTTTATAAGAACATTCAGTTATAGAGAATTATTAACATGTATCACCTCTACAGCTCTAATTATATGTTTATATTTTCTTTCAAAAGAATTTATAAATCAGGATGCAAGTACGGTCATATCAATAGTAATTGGAATACATTTTAATCATATCATTTATAAAATCGAACATAAGAGAAATAATGATTATTGGGGTAAAGTAATAATGGGTACATTATTATTCATAACATTATATATTTCATCCAAAACAATAAGTTTCATATTTTTTGAATTTGATATTGAATCAATAAAAGCAATCCCTTTAAGATTAGTAACTTCAGTAATATTCTTTATTTTTTACGAATTAATTTACTTGTGCATTAAAACAATTATATACAGGATAAAATGTCTAATATATTAAAATTTAAACTAATAATAATAGTAAGCTGTATTACTTTAACGCTTTCATTTAAATACAGGATGAACCAAAAGCACAAAACATTTGTATATTGGAAACAAATCGAATGGAATGATTTTAAAGGCAATCAACAGGATCTTTTAATAAAAGATAATTATGCAGCCAATATATCAAGTCACATAATATTGGAAGAAGATTCTGTACTTCCCCAAAAAGCTCATGCAGTAATGTATCCTTATAAATCAAGTAAAGTTGATAAAAAAAAGACTGATTATCTATTAAATCATGAACAATATCATTTTAATATCACAGAAGCATTTGCCAGAAAATTAAACAGGGCAATAGAATATGACACATTGGCTTCAGATGAAAAAATTAAAGTGATACACCAATTAATTAGTCATCACGAAAAAATTTGGCAAGCTGATTATGACAAAGAAACAGAACATGGTAGAAATAACATTATGCAAAAATATTGGGAATATAGAATTGATTCATTGCTAATTGAATGCGAAAACCCTAACTACTTTAATGAAGCTCTTTAAAGCCATTCAATTTATTTCTTCCGAAATTTCAAAAAAACTTATTTTCATCGTGCTCAAACCAATTTAAACCGACTCCGAGCAAATTTATGATTTGGACGATGAAACAAATTCTCTTTTCTACCTCGACTGCCTTTAACTTTTCGACCAAATCAATTTCCGCTTTCATATTCATCTTTCCAATTTAAATATTCGATCAGGTCATCCCCTTCCAGCTCAATTGAATCTTCACCAATCCTTGTAAAGTAAAAAAGATTAAATAAAACGATCCAAAAAATCACTCCTCCTATTAATAATCTCAGACGCTGTTTGAACAGCAATGAATATCCCTCTTTTTTCAATTGAAAAACAGACTTTCCAATGTCATATTCCCCTATTAAAATAAATGGAGACATAAAAAATATTAATAATTTCCGATTAGTTGTGTAAGAAATAGTATCTCCTACTAATTTATCATCAAAAGATAAATATGATGCAACTCGGTGCTCTCTTTTATTCTTAAAATAATTAAGATATTCCAGTATTATTCTTTTCAATTAATATCCATTTATATAAAGCCCAAATATATTCTGACTCCCAAGTTGCACCAAACTCATTGACTAATTCATACTCATAGACCTTATTAATCCAAAATGGATTTTGTGATTCATACAAAATATGATAAATATAAAAGTCTTTAGTTTTTTTTAATTCAGAAGACGCAACAAAGTCATTACACAAAAAGACATTACTTTCTTTAAATTTCACAAAATTTGTTCTGGCTTCATCATTAGTAATCTCCAGATTTGAAATTATTCCAACATTATCAAAATGATTATCTCCATAATCAAAAACAAAAGTTTCATAATGTTCGCCTATTTTATCGATTAACGAATTCTTTCCAATGGTATAAAAAGTTACCAACTGAATTAAAATCAAACCAAAAATTCCCAAGCATATTTGTTTTATAAATCTCATCGTCACATCATTATGTTTATTTCACCTATTTAGGCTCTCAAAACGCTAAAACCAGATCTATTCAATTTTATCTAATTCATACCAAGGTATGCCAATATATCCCTCGTGATATTTGATATTAAGAGTTTCAGATTCATTGACACTATCAAAAAAATCACGAGAGACTTGCAACTCATTGCTTGTAAATGCTTTGATCGGCTTTCCTAAAATCAAATAATAACTCTTTGTTTTCCCTGTTTTGACAACTTTGTCAACAATTACTATTGGCACATTTTCAAATCTATCACGATCCAATGAGCAGTTAAATATGACAAGGCTACTTCCTGCTAAAACAATTGAAAATAAGATTTTAAAAATAATACTAGGCAAAAGGGTATTTTTACGCCTGTGGCTTTCTATTTCAGACTTTAAGAATAATACCCCAAACAAGACTCCCCCAATAGGTATAGCCAATAATAAAAAAGAAATGGGCTCAACCAATTTAAAATTCAACTCGGCAAAAATAAATGTGGTCAAAGTAAGTCCAAATAATGAGTAAATAAAGCTTGGTCGTACCGAACCTGGTGCTTGGTTGATCGTCACCAGCCCTTTAAACTTAAAAAAATAAAAATATACTGCTATCAAAAATATGGTGACAGGCAAAGCCAAAACCACATAAAAAGGAGCTTTCAAAAAAACAATTATAAAGCTTACGCATGAAAGTAGATTTATAAAATTAGTCATGCTAACTGCGCTTTCAAATCGATTTTTTCTTTCATCCAAGGTTGCTCCAAATTGAGGGCTATTATAAATTTCATTTAGTTCTTTCTCTTTTCTAACCTCATTCACATCATCGAAATTAGACGTAAGCCACTTCCCCAACTCTTCCCTTTCTTCATCTTTCACATTGAAGCTTATTTTCCCTTTTTCTCGTGAAATGGGGACTATTTCCAATCCGCTTTTCATTCTATTTGTATACCTATAGCCTTCTACTTCATCAATACCCAACTCTATAAGTTCAACTTCTGAACTTATCGAAATCGCATCCTTTTCAATCTTAATTATTCCAAACGAACCATTAGTTGATCTAACAGCAAACGATCTTTGAGTATTTCTATCTGTCAATTTTGTATTCATATCAATAAGTAAAGCATTCCTTAAATCACATCACAATTTTTATTTCATTCCCATTGATCCAAGCTTCTAGTAATTTTTGATTATTGCTTAGTTCGACGATATGCACTTCAGCATATCCATAAAAAGCATCAGAATATTCAGCATTTTCGATCATTACTTTTCCCTCGCCCAAATTATTCGAATGAATAATGTATAATTGACCGCGTTGTTTTAAAACATAGCCCACATGCTGTTCATCAAATCCTATAAAATGAATTCCATCTGAAATGTGTTCTTTGATTTTCTTGATTCTTTCCAAATAATCAAATTCCGTAATTGTAATAACTTGTTGATCAAACGCTAGACTTCTCGCTTCATTAATAGGCAATTGCTGAGCTAGCTTATAACGGTTGAGTTTTATCCCTACGTCTTGCAATGTCGTCGAGACGAAATATCCGCAAGCGATATAACCCTTTTTGGGAATTGAAGTATGGCCTTCAAAAGACCATAATGTTCCTTCCCATTGAGGAATAATTCTGTGCAATAACGAAAATTCAAACAACGCTGAAACCGAATCTAATTCAACTTTAGGCAATGAATTTTTAGCACTTATTATTGAGCTTTTAATTTGCTGATAAGTAAACTCTTTGTCTTCTTTCGGTTGAAATTCCGCTAATGCGTTTATCCCGGTATTGTAATATTTGGAATCGAAAATATATTTCAAATAATGATGTTTAGCCACTTTCATTTCTGACAAATCAATATCAAGATGATATTTCTTGACCTCAGAGAGACTATTTAGATCGCCAAAATTAGGCCTGTCCCCTAGCGAAATCATGTATTCAAAAAGAAATTTTGAATGCTTGCCACAGCCTTGATCAAAGTTCGCTATTGACTCATTTTTCTTAATGTGTAAATTAAGCAGTTCAATAATTTCAGCGTCAGAGTAAATACCATGATTCATATTTTTGAGCGCGACAAAAGCATTTGCCATGATCAAAGGACAGTGACTAACTTTAATGATTTCGATCAAATCGAATCTGCTGGATTCAACACTCAAAGAATCAATACAAGCCTCATATTCTTTTATGTATTCCTTGAGCAATAAACTGTCTTTGCTTTCAAAATAATTTGCTCTATTTAATCTCAGTAATTTTGAATAAACGGACTTGTTACGCTCTGTTAATTTATCTTCAATTGGGCACATGCATTGATCAACCCCTACTTTAAATGGAATCATTTGCGCAGACAAACGCTCCAATGTCAAAAACAATACTATTAATAGTAGTAATACTCGCATTTTAAACTATTTAATCATTGCCTATAGGAAAATAGAGGATAATCATAAGCGATTAATTTCATATAGATAGGATGTTTATATGATTCGATATACAATCTCCTTAAGACTTGATGCCTATTTTGATTTAAAAAAAATGTATCAACTAACTTCAATTCAATTTTTTTCCCACTCTTTAAGATCATATAAATATATCCAACTTTATAATTGTCCGAAACCTCAATTCTTTCAATATCATTGACTGGATACTTATGAACTGTTTTTTCATTGCTTATCAATAAAGCGTCCTTGCAAAATGTCAAATCATACTTTTCACTCATCAAAAAAACAACATAAAACAATAGCAATAGAAAAAAAATCATAAATAGAAATAAAACAAATATTTCTACCAAAGAATCTATCTCATCAAAAAGGTATTCTGAAACATTTATAGATAGTACAAAAGAAATCATATGTATCACAATAGTAATGGGTATATTTTTCCATTCTCTTCTAAGTATAACTTTCATAATGTATTTAACCTGCCTCTTTTTCCAATGAAACCTTTAATTCAGCTATCTTCTTTCGTGTGAATAATCGATGATCCTCATCTGAATCTTCTTTGATATCATCTCCTATTTCTAAAACTTCTGCAAAGTTTGGAGTGAAAATATCAAAGAAAATTCTAAATAAAATAAAACACCCTGCAGGTCTTCTCCAATCATAAAACTTCTTATCCTCTTTGACCAAATACTTTAATAGCTTCTCTAAATCATTCCATTCAGATCTTTTTAAAATAAGTATTTCATTATATCCTCTGGAGAAAATTCTCTTCTTTTTTAATATCAATAAATGAATGGTATGTATTGGCTTATAATCTCTTTTTATTAATGCCATGTAAGCCAAATCATCAACCGAGTATCTTAATGTTTTGCCTTTTTGATTACTTATTTCTAAAGTATTATCTTTTATTACTAATTTTGAAAAATCTTTTTTAGAAGTAAAGATTCCTGTTTTTTTAACCAATTCTAAACCCATTTATTACAGCTACTTTTTCTTTCAACACAATTATATAAGTATTAATTTAATAAAATATATAAAAATTAAAAAAACATCATAAAATAAATACAAATAATAGATTCCATTTAATCGCTTTAAGAATAAATATACTTTCGCAATATTATATGCTAAGACTTTTCATTCACAATACAATTGTAAACGATACCATGAGCGTGTAAATACCTAATTCAAATAATTCATCCAAAAAACTGCGCTCAGGTAAATCCATAAGCCACTAAAAGAAATATGAACGATAGTTTCAAATGCTTTTCCCTTCCAAAGCTTGGACGAATAGCCCAAAAATTGGAAAATCAACCTAACAGACCAAAAAACAGCAAACCCCATTGAAATTGTTTTGCCAAGTTTTGTCTCAACGAGTTCATGAGTTGAAGTCAGGCAAAGTACTCCCATCAAAAATACAATCAAGGCTATAAAAAAAGTATGAATGCTCATCATTTGTTGATTGACTAAACTCAACGATTTTAATTCCTCTTTCCAATTAAAATATTTCGGAAAAATAGCATGAACCAATGCCAATAAAATCAATAATACCCCGATGATTTTTAAATGTATTTCCATATTTAAATACCTAAGCACAATTATTTTCAAATTTCGACACTCAGAGGATATTTGATAAAACATCCCCCATCTTCTCTTTCAAGGGAAAACGGTATATTTCTTTGGCCCGATTATTTATCTACAATCAAACACCGACATAAAAGGCGTGAACTTCGCTTCGTTGATCGATAAAAATCCTGCTTCTCTAAATGCCCTTTGCCAAGTCGCGCTTGAAAAGAAATGAGTAAAACCAATCGTAAATGCTATGAAATTTGGAAAATCCCTCAAATGTTCGACCATGATCACATTGCCATCAGGCTTGCAAACTCTTCTGCATTCTTTCAAAAAAGCGACCTTTTCCTCATGATCCCGTATCTCGTGTATCGCTGAAAGCAAAAATATATTATCCACGGAGCTTTCTTCCAAAGGAATCTTATCTGAATCTATTTCTTGTGTATTTGGATAGAACATACTCACTTTTCTCGCCCTGACGATAGCTGGTTCGGTGTGTTGTTCTGCATTATAAAAATCATAAACTTGAAGATTCGATTTCGGCAAGATATTTTTGAGGATGAAACTCGTCTCGTCAAAGCCGGCATTAATGTTCAAATTGAATTTCTCGTCAGAATCTTCAAGATTCATTTTTTTCAACCAATCAAAATGATAAAATCCAGAAAGATCATACACATAAGCCGACACAATCAAAGGCATGCCAAGTCCATAGATGAATCCAAAAATCACCAGCCAAAATAACCCCATATTCCAATCCAAAAGATATTGGCTCGCAACGATCAGGGTTAAAGCGATAAACCCAAACACATAAAAATGCCTGTTGAAACTCAAAATATTTAGCACTCCCTGAAAATTTCTTCTTTTTATTTCCATGACTCTTTCCTGCCTTTCTCCCAATAATAAGGTATATTTTTTATCTCAAAAGCATTGGCCAACACTATCCCCTGCAGATTCAAATGGTTCAAAAAATCAAAATGATAACTTTTCACTTTTACAGGCTCAGGTTTCCAATTCTGTCTGACGCCTAAGATCGTGAGTATCGTTTGGTCCTTTTCATTGACTGTAAATGTATGTGGCAAAGGCCCCGCAAACTTTCGAGCGTCTTTCCAATCAGTAAATGGCGAATTTTCAGGAATTTTTATCTCATCTTCCGTCTGCTCGATTAGAATTTCAAACTTGGACTGATTTGATCTGATCATTCTGAGCTCATTCTCAATAGTCTGTTCGATATCCGTAGTCGTATAATTATAATGCGTGAAGATGTTGCCCATAAGCTCCATCTTCTTCTTATCGGTCTGTGATTTGATAATATACAATCCCCTCAACCTTTTGCCGGCTCTATTGGTATATCGAACAAATACTCGATAGCCGATCAAAAAGAAATCATTCCCCATGAATCTTGGAAAACCTTTTGGTCTAAGCCCTTTCGTTTGCACCATAGCAATCGCAATAAATGCCCATTTGTCTTGAAAAGTATCGAGTTCAAGACAAGTAGGAATCAAATCCTGAAGTTGCTCTTTGGGGACAGCAAATGTCAATACAAGCGAACTGTCGAAGTGAGCTTCGACAGCAAAAGGATGGTCTTTTAAAAAGTTCATGATGAGTGTATTTTATGAGAGGTTTCAGTCTGTTCTAGTAATTTTTGATTCAGTACGAATTCATTATAATAAACAAATCCAATGAAAAATAATGCAAACATTGAGTTAAGCTTACCCCAAAGCAAAAGATCCGGGACAAGTATAAATTCTAA